>CAUQZC010000004.1:0-311150 GCA_963522565.1 uncultured Brevundimonas sp.
ATTGAAGCGCGGAACCTAATGAAGCCAACCAACAAAAGCAAGAAGTTTTTCAACTTCTTCTCACGAAAGTTAACCTCACCCTCCCTGAAGAACAGGAGAACGATGGTAGGCGGCGACGGGTTCGAACCGCCGACCCTCTCGGTGTAAACGAGATGCTCTGACCAGCTGAGCTAGCCGCCCTGAAAGAGAAGCAGGGCTTATGCCTGCGAGCAGCGGGGGGTTCAAGCCGATTCGAGCTCCCTGCCCGCACGAAAATACCGCCGACAGCGATGTCGGCGGCATTCCCATTACAGACAGTTCAATGGCTGACGGCTGATGCGGGCCCTTCGGCCGCCGGGACCGGAGCCGGAAGGGGCTCAGCCGCCTCATCCCACTCCACCGGCGTAAGCGTGCCGGTCAACGCCCATTTCAATGCCTCATCCGCCGTGGAGATCGGCACGATCTCCAGCGCCGACTTCACATTGTCCGGCACGTCAGCCAGGTCTTTCTCGTTCTCCTGCGGGATCAGCACCGTCTTGACGCCGGAGCGCAGGGCCGCGAGCAGCTTTTCCTTCAGGCCGCCGATGGCAGTGACGCGGCCGCGCAGGGTGATCTCGCCGGTCATGGCGATGTCCTTCCTGATCGGCACGCCCGTCAGGACCGACACCATCGCCACTGTCATGGCGACGCCGGCGGAGGGGCCGTCCTTGGGCGTGGCGCCGTCCGGCACGTGGACGTGGATGTCGGTCTTCTCGAACACCGGCGGCTTAACGCCGAAGGCCAGGGCCCGCGATCGCACATAGGAGGCCGCCGCCGAGATCGACTCCTTCATCACGTCCTTCAGGTTGCCGGTCACGGTCATGCGGCCGCGCCCCGGCATCTTGATCGCCTCGATGGTCAGGATGTCGCCGCCGAACTCGGTCCAGGCCAGGCCGGTGACGATGCCGACCTGATCCTCCTCGTCCGTCTCGCCGTAGCGGAACTTCTTGACGCCCGCATAGTCGGCCAGCTTGGCCTCATCGACCGTGATCGACTTGGCGCCGGTCTTGGCCATTTCGCGCACGGCCTTGCGCGCCAGTCCGCCCAGAGCGCGCTCCAGCGAACGGACGCCGGCCTCACGGGTGTAATAGCGGATCAGATCGCGGATCGTGTCGTCCGGCACGATCAGTTCGCCGTCCTTCAGACCGTGGTCCGCCAACTGCTTGGGCAGGACGTGGCGCTTGGCGATCTCGACCTTCTCGTCCTCGGTGTAGCCCGACACCCGGATGATCTCCATCCGGTCCATCAGCGGCTGCGGCATGTTCAGGCTGTTCGCGGTCGTCACGAACATCACCTGCGACAGGTCATAGTCCACCTCCAGATAATGGTCGCCGAAGGTCGAGTTCTGGGCCGGGTCCAGCACCTCCAGCAGGGCCGACGACGGATCGCCGCGCCAGTCCGATCCCAGCTTGTCGATCTCGTCCAGCAGGACGAAGGCGTTGGTCGTCTTGGCCTTCTTCATCGACTGGATGATCTTGCCGGGCATGGAGCCGATATAGGTCCGGCGGTGACCGCGGATTTCGCTCTCGTCGCGCACGCCGCCCAGCGACATGCGGACATATTCACGCCCGGTCGCCTTGGCGATGGACTTGGCCAGCGAGGTCTTGCCGACGCCGGGAGGGCCGACCAGGCACAGGATCGGACCTTTCAGACTGCCGGTGCGGGCCTGGACCGCCAGATACTCGATGATCCGTTCCTTGACCTTCTCCAAGCCGAAGTGATCCTCTTCCAGGATGTCCTCGGCCTTCTGCAGGTCGATCGGCTTCTGCTTGGCCTTGCCCCACGGCACGGACAGCAGCCAGTCGAGATAGTTGCGCACAACGGTCGATTCCGCCGACATGGGGCTCATGTTGCGCAGCTTCTTGACCTCGGCCTCGGCCTTGGTGCGGGCTTCCTTGGACAGGCGCGTCTTACGGATGCGCTTCTCCAGGTCCATGATTTCGTCGCGCGCGTCGTCGGTCTCGCCCAGCTCGCGCTGGATCGCCTTCATCTGCTCGTTCAGATAATATTCGCGCTGGGTCTTCTCCATCTGGCGCTTCACGCGCGAGCGGATCTTCTTCTCGACCTGCAAGACCGAGATTTCGCCCTCCATCAGGCCGTAAACCTTCTCCAGCCGCTTGGGCACGTCGAAGGTTTCCAGCAGACCCTGTTTGTCGGCGATCTTTACCGACAGATGGGCCGCGACCGAGTCCGCCAGCTTGGAGGCGTCTGTGATCTGGGGGATGGAGCTGAGCGCCTCGGGCGGCACCTTCTTGTTCAGCTTCACATAGTTTTCGAACTGTTCGACCACCGCGCGCAGCATGGCTTCGGCCTGCGAGGCGTCGCCCGGTTCATCATCGACCTCGACGGCCTCGGCCTCGAAATAGTCCTCGCGGTCGGTGAAGCGGGTCAGGCGCGCGCGGCCCTTGCCCTCGACCAAGACCTTGACCGTGCCGTCGGGCAGCTTCAGCAGTTGCAGCACCGAGGCCAGGACCCCGATGGGATAGATGGCGTCCGGCGACGGATCGTCGTCGACGCTGTTCTTCTGGGTGGCCAGCAGAATCTGCTTTTCGCCCTTCATGATCTCATCGAGGGCCTTCACGGACTTCTCGCGGCCGACGAACAGCGGCACGACCATGTGCGGGAAGACGACGATGTCGCGCAGGGGCAGTACGGGCAGTGTCACCGAGCCAGTGCTCTGGGTATCAGTCATGATGCATACTCCTGGGCCATTGATGATCGCCGGCCCGCCGCCACGGCCGCCCGGACAAGAGGTCCGGCCAGCACATGACGACCCGTCGATTCCGACGGCGTTCATGTGAGTATGTGGTTTGCAGGCGACGCGGTTCAAGCTCCACTGCGCAACGGCCCACATCTGCTTGCTCCAGGGCAGCGAAAACAGCGGTTCTGTGTGGGCCCCAGGCCACTTCCGCGACCGGGCGAGATGGAAAGCCGCTTGTCTGGAGGGGCGTCAGTCCGAAGACGCCTGAAGCCGCGCTTCGCGAAGCCGCTTGCGCTCTTCGGCCTCGGCGATTTTTTCCACAAGAATGGCTTCAACCCGCGCGTAGTGGCCCATCAGTTCGACCCGCAGGCGTTCGTCCTCAGCCTCTTCCTCTGGCGTCAGGCGCGGCGGGGGCGGCAGGCCGCGACCGGGCCGCAGGCGACGGGGTTTGGATTTGGCCATCGGCGCTCCTTGTGACTAGACATGGGGGATCGCCTTCGCCGGTCAGGGCGAAGTTAGGGAAGGCCCGATGGAGGGCTTGGCGGGGCGCCGGGCCTTCGCCCGGAGTTTGGTTTTAGAAATACCGTTTCGACGAAGGTTTGACGCCCCGCGCGAAGGGTTGGCCTGCAAGCTCGGGGCGCTGAATGGTGGCGGTCTTATCGCCTAACCCCGAAGCCTGCGCCCCCGGGTCAAGCCCGAGGGTGACGTGGGCTGGCGGCTCCTGCGAGAGCCGTCCAGGTGCAGCCGAGTATCCCCCTCGACCCTCCGACGACGCTTCAGACGCTGAGCCATGCCCAGCCGATAAGACGCCTTCGGCATGGTGGGATTTCACCACCACTCCCGCTCCATCCGCTCCCGCCGCCGCAAGGTCGCAGGCCTTACGAGCCCTCCGGGCGACGGGACGGTGTCAGCATAGGCGATGCGGGCGGTCAGGCGCGTTGATTGGGTTTGGCCCAAGTCAGAGCGTTGAAAACTCTAGATTTAGGCAGCGTCATTGTGCGGGTTGGAGGCGAAAACCCGTTACTCACGCGGTCATCCTTGGGCGTGTCCCAAGGATGACGAGGCAGGGGGACGGGCGAGGACGACGAAAGGTCGCCGGAGATGTGGAACCCGCCCCTCCGTCACGGCGCGAAGACGCGCCGCGCCACCTCCCCATGAAATGGGAGAGGAAAAAGAAAAGGCCGGGGAAGTCGCCCTCCCCGGCCCTCACATTCAGTTCTCAGGCTCGATCAGGCGGCGCCGTCGGCCTTCTTTTTCGAGGCTTCGGAATAAATAAGCAGGGGCTGGGCCTTGCCGTCGATCACCTCGGCGTTGACCACCACCTCTTCGACGCCTTCGAAAGTCGGCAGTTCGAACATGGTCTCCAGCAGAATGCCCTCCAGGATCGAACGCAGGCCGCGCGCGCCGGTCTTGCGGGTGATGGCCTTCTTGGCGACGGCGATGAGGGCGTCGTCGGTGAAGGTCAGTTCGACATTCTCCATTTCGAACAGACGCTTGTACTGTTTGACCAGAGCGTTCTTCGGCTCGGTCAGGATCGTGACCAGAGCCGTTTCGTCCAAATCCTCCAGCGTCGCCAGAACCGGCAGACGGCCGATGAATTCAGGGATCAGGCCGAACCGCATCAGGTCATCCGGCTCGACACCTTTCAGGATGTCGCCGGTGCGACGCTCGTCGATCTCCTTGACCTGGGCGCCGAAGCCGATGGAGGCGCCGGCTCCGCGCGCGGAGATCACCTTCTCCAGACCGGCGAAGGCGCCGCCGACGATGAACAGGATGTTGGCGGTGTCGACCTGCAGGAACTCTTGCTGCGGATGCTTGCGCCCGCCCTGCGGCGGCACGGAGGCGACAGTGCCTTCCATGATCTTCAGCAGGGCCTGCTGGACGCCCTCGCCCGACACGTCGCGGGTGATCGACGGGTTGTCGGACTTACGCGAAATCTTGTCGATCTCGTCGATATAGACGATGCCGCGCTGGGCCCGTTCGACGTTGTAGTCCGACGCCTGTAGCAGCTTCAGGATGATGTTCTCGACGTCCTCGCCCACATAACCGGCTTCGGTCAGAGTGGTGGCGTCGGCCATGGTGAAGGGCACGTCGATGATGCGCGCCAGCGTCTGGGCCAGCAGCGTCTTGCCCGAGCCGGTCGGCCCGATCAGCATGATGTTGGACTTGGCCAGTTCGACGTCGTTGTTCTTAGTCGCGTGGTTCAGGCGCTTGTAATGGTTATGGACAGCGACCGAGAGCACCTTCTTGGCGTGGGCCTGGCCGATGACATAGTCATCCAGGACGTCGCGAATCTCCTTCGGCGTGGGCACGCCGTCGGTCGTCTTCTTGAAGCCGATCTTGTGCTCTTCGCGGATGATGTCCATGCACAGTTCGACGCATTCATCACAGATGAACACGGTCGGGCCTGCGATGAGTTTACGCACCTCATGCTGGCTCTTTCCGCAGAACGAGCAGTAGAGGGTGCTTTTGGCGTCAGAGCCGGCTGCTTTGGTCATAGACCCTTATCTCACTCCCGCGGCGCGGACCGAAATGGCCCGAAACGCGCTTCCCTCACATTGATTCCAGCACTCTGGACGCGAAGGTCTTCAAAAAATGACAATCACCCATCCATCGTTCCGCGACAACCCCGAAGGCAGGAGGGAAATGCTGCAGCGCGTGGATCGTTCAGTCTCGCTGGGGATCAAGGCGAATGTCTGACATGGGCAGTGTGCAGGATTTTCGCCAGTCCGTCGCCGACGGCCAGCCGATCGTGGCGTTCGATTTCGACGGCACCCTGACGATTCGCGATAGTTTCACGGCGTTCCTGCGCTGGCGGGCGGGTCCGGGGGCCTGGATGCTGGGCCTGGTCAAGCTGGCGCCCGCCGTGGCCGCCTATGCGCGAGATCGCGACCGGGGGCGGATCAAGGCCGCCTCGGTGCGAGAGTTCCTGGCCGGAGTGGACCGAACCACTCTGGAGGCTGACGCCGCCCGATTCGCTGAGCACATCTGGCCGCGTTTCATGCGGCCGGATGCGATCAAGACGTGGAATGAATGGGGCGAGCGCGGCGCCCATCGGGTGATCGTGACCGCCTCCCCCGCCACGACCGTCGCCCCGTTCGCCCGAAAACTGGGCGCCGAGGCCCTGCTGGGCACAGAGCTCGTGTTTGACGCCGACGACCGGATCACAGGCGAATTCGCCGGCCCGAACTGCCGCGCCGAAGAAAAGGTGCGCCGTCTGAAGGCCGCCTATGGCGAGGGCATGGTGCTGACCGCGGCTTACGGCGACACCTCGGGCGACACCGAGATGCTGGCCATGGCGCAGGAGCGGGGTTTCAGGATATTCAACCAGAAACCCTGAAGATCATCGGCCGTCGGCGTCCACATCGAAGACGACAGGCTTGCCGCGCGAGGCCGGGTTCCAACCCGCCTCCATGGCCGAGGCGACGGCGTTGCGGACGGCGTCGACATTAACCCGCTGCTTCTCCACGTCCGGGCGGCCGTTGGCGCGCAGGGGCATGGGGAACTGCACAATGGCCTCGCGCTTGTAGTCCTGATGACGCAGGGACACGGCCATGCCGTCCCAGGCGCCGCCGCCCTTGGGCTGGGGCTGGCGGCGAAGCTCCCACTCGTAGTTTTCGCCATCGACTTCGACGACGCCGCTCTGATCTCTCGTGAACTGCATGGCCGCCCTGATAGCACACAAAGAAAAAGGCGCACCGGGCAGGTGCGCCTTTTCCGGTCAATGATCGACCCGGACCTCAGTTGCCGGGCGTCTTCACGCCATCGGCGTCGGCCTGTTCACGGCGATCATAGACGTGGTCGACGATGCCCCAGGCCTTGGCTTCCTCAGCCGACATGAAGTGGTCGCGGTCCAGCGTCTTCTCGACCTCTTCATAGGTCCGGCCGGTGTGGTGGACGTAAATCTCGTTCAGGCGACGCTTGGTGTAGCGGATGTCGGCGGCATGCAGTTCGATGTCCGACGCCTGGCCCCGGAACCCACCCGACGGCTGGTGAACCATGACGCGCGCGTTCGGCAGGGCGATCCGCTGGCCCGCCGCGCCCGCCGTGAGGATCAGCGAGCCGGCCGAGGCCGCCATGCCCATGACCACGGTCGAAACCGGGCTCTTAATGTATTGCATGGTGTCGTAGATCGCGAGCGCCGACGTCACCTGACCGCCGGGGCTGTTGATGTACATGCTGATCTCCTTCTTCGGGTTCTCCGATTCCAGGAACAGCAGCTGGGCGCAGATCAACGACGCCATGCCATCCTCGAACGGCCCCGTCAGGAAGATGATCCGCTCGCGCAGCAGACGCGAGAAGATGTCGAAGGAGCGCTCGCCGCGGCTGGATTGCTCCACCACCATCGGGACGAGGTTGGATTGCAGATAGTCGATCGGATCGCGCATTAGGGCCTTCTCAGGATGCCGTGGGCGCGATTCAGGCCGCGCCCTTCGTTCTTAGCATATCGCGTCGGCAGGCTCAGGACGCAAGGCGCACGCCAGACGCTCTTATCGCGGCATATCGGTCGTAGGTTGATCGTCAGCCGAAATCTCTTCGGACCCAGCATGTTGCCGCCTAACCATGGCCCGGATTACGCCATTCACCTGCTGCCCCGCAGAGGCGCGATCGTTCGGCGCCGCATAGAGGCCAGCCAGATAGTCCTTATCCCATTGACTGAGTCCTCTGACCTGCCCCGGCGCCTCGAAAAGATTCATCACCGTCGACTGCCCGGTAAGATCCGCATCCGCATCGATCTGCGCTAGAGAGACCATGGAGATATAATCGGCCAGCGTGCCGAACGGAACGCCATCAGTCTTGCTCATGTCCACGATGACGATGGTCCAGGCCATGTCGTAACGGATGTTCGAGCGGATGTGCGATCCGTCGCGAACGCGGGTCATGCCGAATTTGTCACCGTCGACGATACTATCGCCCCGCAGGGCGATGGCGACATCGCCGGTATCGGTCATCACCGGCATAACGACGTTCCACCATCGGACAGGCGCATTGGAGTTCTGAAAGTTCGCCAGAGCATCACGCGTCAAGTTCGTATGGTTGATTGCTGGCCGGAAGCCCAAGCCGACTTCCTTCACCAGTTTCTTGGCCAGAGCGGATCCGTCGGTGGTCGCAAGGATGATCACGTTGGGACGACACTCGGGCTCGCCGACATCGGCGCCGGCCTCCAGAGCATTGATGGCGATCCGGTCGATGACGAACTGGGCGTACCGAGGTTGCATATTGGTCATGCTGACGCAGACAGGACGGTTCCAGCGCGCCAGCCGAGTCCCTCGCGGCGGGGCGCCGACCTGCTCTATATAGTTGCGTGCCGCCTCCTCGAACCGTCGCCCATCGACGATGATCGATCCGAGTTCGGTCGCAGAAAGGTCGCCCGGTGTCGGCGTTGTGGACTGAGGCCCATTGGACGCCAACAAGGCGGAAAAAACTATTGCGACGATATTCACAACCACCCCGCACAACCAAAAGAAAAGGCCGCCGCTCAACGACACTACACATATTTTGCGGCGGATGAACAGTGAGGTTCGTCTTACCCGTTCGACCGGCCGGGATCAGGATACGAATGGTGGTGCGCGTCATCCGCACGATGTGACGGAATGCATTTCGACCGGCGACACGAGTTTCAAACGAGCTCTAGCCGGCTCCATTACAAGGCAAAAAAGGGGCCGCGATGCGGCCCCCTTCGATATCTACCCACAAGAGCAAATGGAACGATCACGCGACCATGTCGTGAGTTACGCCTCGTCGTCTTCCTTCAGCAGTTCTTCCTTGGTGATCGGCTTGTCGGTGACGTCGGCGACGCCCACGATCAGGTCGACGACCTTCTCTTCATAGATAGGCGCGCGCATCTGGGCGGCGGCGTTGGGGTTTTGGCGGTAGAAGTTCAGGACCGCCTGTTCCTGACCCGGATAGTTGCGGGCTTCCTGCAGGATGGCGGCGTTCAGCTCCTGGTCGGTGACCTGGACGTTGTTGGCGCGGCCGATCTCGGCCAGCACCAGGCCCAGGCGCACGCGGCGCTCGGCGATCTTGCGGTATTCAGCTTTCAGGTCTTCGTCCGACTTGGCGGCGTCTTCTTCCGGCAGACGGCCGGCGGTCTTGTCGGCCTCGACCTGTTGCCAGATGCCGTCGAACTCGGCGTCCACCATCTTCGGCGGCAGCGGGAAGTCGTGGGCTTCGTCCAGCTGGTCCAGCAGGGCGCGCTTCAGCTTGAAGCGGGCGGCGCCGGCGTATTGCTGGTCCAGGTTGGACTTCAGCAGTTCCTTCAGCTTGTCCAGCGATTCCAGGCCGATGCGGGTGGCGAAATCGTCGTCGATCTTGGCTTCGGCCTCGGCCTTGATGGCCTTCACCTTGATGTCGAAGGTGGCCTTCTTGCCGGCCAAATGCGCGGCCTGGTAGTTCTCGGGGAAGGTGACCTCGATCGTCTTCTCCTCGCCGACCTTGGCGCCCGTCAGTTGCTCTTCGAAGCCGGGGATGAAGCGGCCCGAACCGATGACCAGGTCCGCATCCTCGGCCGCCCCGCCTTCGAAGGGCTCGCCGTCCAGCTTGCCCAGGAAGTCGATGGTCAGCTGGTCGCCCTCGGCGGCCTTGACCGTCTTGCCCTTCTTGTCCTCGTAGGTCTTGGCCTGACCGGCCAGTTCCGTCAGGGCCTCGTCCAGATCGGCGTCCGACGCCTCATAGGTCGGGCGTTCCAGCTTCAGGGTCTTGGGATCGACCGGGGTGAAGTCCGGCATGATCTCCAGCGACATTTCATAGGCCAGGTCTTCCTGACCGGCGATGACCTTGTCCATGTCGGACGTCAGCTTCATCTCGGCGGGGGCGGCGGGACGGATCTTGACTTCGTCCAGGGCCTTCTGGCTGGTTTCGTTCAGCTCGGCGTTGATGATCTCGCCCATGAACTCACGGCCGAAGGTCTTTTTGACATGCGCGACCGGCACCTTGCCCGGACGGAAGCCCTTCAGCTTCACTTGCGGGGCGACTTCCTTGACGCGGGCTTCGAGCTTCTCGTTCAGCTCCGCGACGGGAATGGTCACCGCGATCACGCGGCTGAGGCCTTCGTTCGACTTTTCGACGACTTGCATGGTCGGGATTCTGACGCTCTGTGGCGCGTGACCCCCAGAGGGCCCAGCGCGGAATGGATAAAGCAAGAAGGCCGCCCCACCCAGGTGACGGGCAGGAGCGGCTCCTCGAAGCCCGCCCTTATGTCGAGAAGGGCCGAAAAGGTCAACGCGGGCATGTCCATTCGACGGTTTCAAGGGCCGCTCAGGCTCGCTATCTAGGTGAAATGAGCCAGTCAGCCTCCCCCATCGGCGTCTTCGTCACGCCCGTCACGCCGCTTCAGCAGAACTGCACCACGGTCTGGTGCACCGCTACGAACAAGGCGGCTGTGATTGATCCGGGCGGTTCGGTGGATGCGATTCTGGCTGAGGTCGAACGGCGCGGCCTGACGCTGGACCAAATCTGGATCACCCACGGGCATCTGGATCACGCAGGCGGGGCGGCGGAAATGCAGGAGAAGTCCGGCGTCACGATCACTGGCCCGCAAAAGGCCGACCAATTCTGGATCGACCGAATCGTCGAGAGCGGCAAAATGTACGGCCTGCCCGACGCGCGCCCCTTCACGCCCGACCGCTGGCTGGAGGATGGCGACACCGTGTCGCTGGGCGAGACGACCTGGGAGGTGCGCCACTGTCCGGGGCATACGCCCGGTCATGTCATCTTCTTCAATCGGGCGGCGCGCTTCGCCCAGGTCGGGGATGTGCTTTTTCAGGGATCGGTCGGACGCACCGATTTTCCGATGAGCGACCCGCCCGCTCTGATCCGCGCCATTGTCGAGAAGCTGTGGCCGCTGGGCGACGACGTGACTTTTGTTCCGGGACATGGGCCGGTCTCGACGTTCGGACAGGAGCGCCGGACCAACCCCTATGTGTCAGACGCCGCCCTGCAACGGGCGCCGATCCAGCGTCCCGCCAGCGGACCCGCCTGACAGCCGCTCATCGACTGAGCAGCAGGCCGATGATGACACCGATGCCGGCGGCGTAGAGGACGGACTTGATCGGGGCGTCACGGATGGCGTCCACCGCCTCCTCGGCGCGCTGGGCGGCCCTGTCACGCACCTGGCCGATGTCTTCGCGTACGGCCTGACGCACGGACGAAACGGTGCGGTCGGCCTGCACCTTCGCGCTGGCGAGGATGTCATCAGCCTGGCAGTCAAGTTCGTGCGTCACATCGTCGTCGAGGACGATGTCGTCGGAAGCAGGCGATGAGACGGGCGTCTTGGACATGATGTTCTCCGGGTCTGGAGGATCAACCCAGGGCGCGCCGCGAAGGTTCCCCCGAAACATCACGCTGAACATCGCCGGCGCCGGTGCGTTCTTCTCAAAAGAAGGAGAACTGCATGACCGACGTTCCACCCGAAATCCCGCTGGACACGCCCCAGCCGGAAATCCAACCGACCCAAACCCCCGACCAGACACCCGAAATCGACCCGTCAGACACGCCGGACGAGCTTGCGCCTTTCGCGCCGGACGAGGGTTCCAGTTGAAGAAGCCAGCCCATCGGACGTCAAGTTCACCTTGGTTAATCGTCAGGCCTCGGGAAGTAAAAACGCCGTTCGATGCGGAACCGGCGCCGCAGCATCGGGTTGTTTGAGCAAGCGGAACGGCAACACCTGAAAGGACCCAAATGGAAAGCCAGCCCACTCGACCCTCCGGCGTTTCCAAGCGTGGATTCGCCTCTATGGATCCCGAACGCCAACGTGAAATCGCCCGCAAGGGTGGAGCAAGCGTGCCCAGCGAGAAGCGCAGTTTCTCTCAAGATCGCAGTCTTGCGGCACAGGCCGGACGAAAAGGCGGCGAAGCTTCGCATGGGGCGAAAAAGGATGATCAGCCCGAATAGGGCGGTCTCAAACTCGGCAAGTCAAAGGGCGGCGAACTCGAAGGTTCGCCGCCCTTTCTTTTGCAAATCCCATCGCCGGGATCTGAGGCGCCGCTCAGGCGCCAAGCACCGCCAAGGCGACGCTGGGCGCAGGCGACACGTCAAAACGGATCAGTCGCCAACCGGACGCGGCCGCCATGGCGATGACCGAGGCCTCGGTGAACTTGCGCGAGCTTTCGGTATGGATGGTTTCGCCCGCTGCGAAATCGAACCGGCGTGCGCCGATCCGAACCGTCATCGGGACGACGGCCTGAAGATGCATCTCCATCTGCTCACTGTCCGCGTTCCAGACTGCGCGGTGGGCGAAGGCGTTCACGTCGAAATTGGCGTCCAGTTCTGTATTGGCGCGGGCCAACAGATTGCGGTTGAATGCGGCGGTGACGCCCCGGGCGTCATCATAGGCGGCGACCAGGAGTTCGGGAGCCTTGACCAGATCGACCCCGAGAATGAACAGCGCGCCCTCCCCCAGCATCCGGCGCGCCGCGGTCAGGAAGCGTTCAGCGTCGCCGGGTTGAAGATTTCCGATGGTCGAACCGGGGAAGAATCCGATGCGCCGCCCCTGCGGCAGATTGTCCGGCAGCGGCGCCATATGCTCGAAATCGCCCAGGACCGGACGGACCCGAAGAGTCGGATAATCGGTCTGCAAACGCGTCACAGCGTCCTGCAGGGCCGCTTCGCTGATATCCAGCGGGACATAGGCGCCCAGGTCCGTCGCGGCGTCCAGAAGAATGCGGGTCTTCTCGCTGGCGCCCGATCCGAACTCGACCAGAACGGCGTCAGGGCCGAAATCGCCAGTCAGAGCGGCCGCGCGCTCACGCAGCAGAGCCGTCTCCTGCCGGGTCGGATAATATTCCGGCAGACTGGTGATCTCTTCGAACAGACGCGAACCTTCGGCGTCGTAGAACCACTTTGGAGGAACGGCCTTCTGATCCTGCGACAGACCCTCGACCAGATCATGCCGGAAAGCGGCGGTCTGAGGGTCTTCGCTTTCGGTGCGACGCGCCGGGGGCGTGTCTTCAGCCAGTCTCAAGCCCATGAACGCCCACCTCTGCTGGGGATAATAGAAGTTGCGATAGGTGGCGCGCGCATGGCCCGACGGCGTAGCGAAGGCGCCGCCGCGCAGCACGTTCTGGTTGGCCATGAACTTGCCGTTGTACTCGGCCGCCGTGCCCGGCGTCGGCTTGAAGCCCGGATAGGGGGCGTAGGCGCTGGAGGTCCACTGCCAGACCTCGCCCGACAGGTTGGAGAAGGCCTCAGGATCAGCGGTCGCCGCATGTTCCCACTCGGCCTCGCTGGGCAGACGCTTGCCCGCCCAATGGGCGTAGGCGTCGGCTTCATACAGGCTGATATGGCGGACCGGGGCCTCAGGATCGACCGCATGACGCCCGCTCAGGGACATGGCGGTCCAGCCCTGGACCTCACGACGCCAGTAGAGCGGGGCGATCCAGTTCTCGGCCTGCACAGTGGCCCAGCCGTCGGCCAGCCACAGGTCGGCGCGTTGGTAGCCGCCGTCCTCTATGAAGGCGATCCATTCAGCGTTGGTGACCAGATCATTGGCCAGCGCGAACGGCTCCAGCCAGACCTTGTGTCGCGGGCGTTCATTGTCGAAGGCGAAACCCGGCCCGTCGTGGCCGATGGCGACCAGGCCGCCATCGAAACGGGTCATGCCGCCCTTGCCAGGCTCCAGCGGGCATGGGCGCGGCTCAACATCATAGGCGGCGGGGTCCAGCGGCGAACAGGACATCAGGTGCAGCAGATCCATCAGGAACAGCTCCTGATGCTGCTGGTCGTGGTTCAGACCCAGTTCGAACAGATAGTGCGACAGACCTTCAGGCGACGCCTTGGACAGCCAGCGGACCATGCGACGGTCGATCTCTCGACGATAGGCCATCACCTCCTCGACCGAGGGGCGGGTCAGGAGGCCCCGTTTGTCACGCGCCACGCGCTGGCCCAGCGCTTCATAATAGGAATTGAACAACTGCTGGAAGCGCGGGTCCACGGACTCATAGCCCGGCTCGTTCGCCAGAATCATGGCCTCGAAGAACCAGCTGGTGTGGCCCAGATGCCATTTACCGGGGCTGGCCTCGGGCATGGACTGGGCGGCGAGATCTTCGACGGAGAGGCCCGCCGCCAGCGCAGGCATGGCCCCACGAACCTGACGGAAGCGCACGACCTCTGAATCCGCCAGCGTCTTCTGCTGGAAGCGCGGGTTCATGTCGGCCTCACCGTCCAAGGACGATCCCCTGACCGTGACCGGGCATGTAGTCGTTCATGCAGACCGAACGTCACGCCAGGGTCAGGGTTCCCGGTGAGGCCGGGCGCGGGCCGGGATCAGCGAACCGGCTTGCCCCCATGCCTGGCGTATTCCAGCCGGGCGATGGTGCGGTTGTGAACCTCGTCTGGGCCGTCGGCGATGCGCAGGGTGCGGACGCCTGCGTACAGTTCAGCCAGGGGCGTATCGCCCGAAACGCCGGCCCCGCCAAAGGCCTGGATGGCGTCATCGATGACCTGAAGCGCCATCCTGGGCGCCGCGACCTTGATCTGCGCGATTTCGGAACGCGCGTTCCTGGCGCCGGCCTCATCCATCATCCAGGCGGCCTTCAGCACCAGAAGGCGGCACATCTCGATATTGGTGCGGGCGTCGGCCACACGCTGCTCCCACACCGAATGCTCGGCCAACTGCTTCTTGAAGGCAGTGCGGTTCAGCAAGCGGGTGACCATCAACTCCAGCGCGCGCTCGGCGGCCCCGATGGTGCGCATGCAGTGGTGGATGCGGCCCGGGCCAAGCCGCCCTTGGGCGATTTCGAACCCCCGCCCCTCGCCTGCGATCAGGTTCTCGACCGGAACGCGGACATTCTCCAACACGACTTCAGCATGGCCGATCGGCAGTTCGTCATAGCCGAAGACCGACAGCATCCGCTCGACGCGGAAACCGGGCGTGTCGACGGGCACGATGACCTGAGACTGCTGGGCATGAGCGGCGGCGTCAAAGTCTGTCTTGCCCATGACGATGGTCACGGCCAGGTTCGGATGCGCCATATTGGTCGACCACCATTTGCGGCCGTTGATGACGTAGTGATCGCCGTCCCGCTCTATCCGGGTCTGAATGTTCGTGGCGTCGGATGAGGCGACCTCAGGCTCCGTCATCAGGAAGGCGGAGCGGATTTCACCGGCCATCAGCGGCTTGAGCCAGCGTTCCTGCTGGGCCGCGTCGCCATACATGTGCAGCACCTCCATGTTGCCGGTGTCGGGGGCGTTGCAGTTGAACACCTCCGCTGACCACAGGTGACGGCCCATCAGTTCGGCCAGGGGCGCATATTCGAGGTTGGTGAGACCCGCCCCGTGCTCACCCGGCAGGAACATGTTCCACAGGCCCGCCTCGCGCGCGGCGGCCTTCATCGCTTCCATAACAGGCGGCTGGCGGGTCGCGTCTTCGCGCACCTGAGTGAAATATTCGGCCTCACGGGGGATGACCTGCTCATCCAGGAAACGGCGCACGCGGTCGTGCCAGTCCAGCGCGCGGTCTGAAGGTTTGAAATCCATGTCGTTTCCTCAAATACGCAAATCACGCCTCTGGCGGGCGCTGACATGAAAACGGCGCGGCTCCGAATGGGGCCGCGCCGTCGTCATTCTGGCGATCAGCCGCGCATCAGCGCTTCAGCAGGGCCGGCAGCTTCTGTGCGATCATCATGTCGCCAGCGATCTTCAGCTTGCCTTGCATGAAGGCCATCATGCCATCCAGGCGGCCTTCCGACAGGGCGACGAAGTCGTCCCAGCTGATCGTCACGGTGGCGTCGGCAGGCTTGTCTTCGTTGGTGACGGTGTTCGGCGTCGAAGCGCCGTCGATGTAGATCTTGCCAGCGTCGCCGAGGTCGAGCTTGACGGTCTTGCCCAGACCGGAGTTCTCGCCGACGGCTTCACGGATTTTATCGGTGGCGGTTGCGATATCAGACATTGGGGCGTCTCCCTTGGACGTTTGGAACACACGCCGTAGACCGCATCGGCGGGGGCGCCAAGATCACGTCGCGTAAAGCTCGGGTCACTTCTGCTTGGGCGAGCTCGACCACAGCGCCCCGCCAGCCAGCACGGCCATGAAGAACACGAATGCCGCGACGATGGCGGCGACAACTGGAATGGCGTCTGCAGGCATTGGAAATCTCCTTTGCTGCAAAGTCCCAAACCTCAGCCGGGCGCGCCTTGATCGGGATCAAACCGTCAGGAATTCCGATCGCCGTCGCGAAACCGCCATTTCATCACCAGCACACCCGACGCCATGATCAAGGCGCAGGCGTTGGCGATAGTGACGGGCCAGGCCTGCGTCATCAGGCCGTAGATCACCCACAGGATGAAACAGGCGACCGTCAGCGAATAGGTCTTCAGGCTGATGGACGAGGCGTCACGCTCCTTCCAGATCTTGAAGGCTTGGGGCGCAAAGCTGGTGATGGAGCAGATCGCCGCTGTCGAGCCGATGATGTTGGCGGCCAGATTGCTCACTTCGAAGCTCGACGCGGCTTGGCCTTTGGCGGTTGTTCGGCCTCGATCGCCTCGGCGCGGCTGGCGGGCTTTCCGCCGATGGGGCCTGCGGGCTTGCCGGCATGGACGGCGAGAGCGCGTTTCTCGACCTCGGCCAGAATGGCGTCCAGTTCGCGCTCGGTCAGATGCTCGATGCCGATAAAGCGCGCGTCGGCCCTTTGCACCGCATAGATCAGTTCATCCAGCTTGGCATGCATGGCGCCCGCGTCGCGGTTCTGGGTGTTCTGGATCAGGAAGACCATCAGGAAGGTGACGATGGTCGTGCCGGTGTTGATCACCAACTGCCACGTCTCGTTGAAGCCGAAGATCGGACCGCTGACGGCCCAAACCAGCACCGTCAGAAAACAAGCGACAAAGGCCCACGGACTGCCCGCGATCTTGGCCGTGCGGTTGGCGAAGCGGATGAACAGCTTTTCCATGCCACACCAACGACGCCGCTTGTGGCCGGTTCCTCACGGTCAGCGGCGGCGTGGGCCGCCGCTGATCTTGATGGCTTCAGTCCGCCCTTGGCGCCCGCGTGCCGATGGTGCGGTCCAGGAAGTCCAGGTAGGTGCGCCACAGGTGCAGCATGCGCGGATTGCCGCGCACGCCGTGCCGTTGACCCGGATAGAGCATGGTCTCGAACGGCATGCTTTTCTCCTGCATCGCGTTCAGGACGCGGGTGGTGTTCTGGAAGATGACATTGTCGTCGGCCATGCCGTGCAGCAGCAGCAGACGCCCCGTCAGATTGTCCAGCTTGGGGATGATGTCGGAGGCGGCGTAGCCCTCCGGGTTGTCCTGCGGCGTGGACATGTAGCGTTCGGTATAGGCCGTGTCGTACAGGCTCCATTCCGTCGGCGGGGCGCCCGCCAGGGCGGCGGCCAGCCCCATCTTGGGCTCGGCCAGCATCGACAGGCTCATGAAGCCGCCATAGCTCCAGCCCATGACGGCGATGCGGGCGTCATCGACGTAAGGCAGGCTGCGCAGATAGTCGGCGGCCAGCACCTGATCCTCGACCTCGACCGTGCCCATGTGACGGTACAGGGCGTTCTTGAAGGCGCGGCTGCGGAAACCCTCGCCCCGGTTGTCCATGCGGAAGACGATGTAGCCCGCCTCGGTCAGAAGCTGGTCGGTGGCGGGCGCCCAGCCGCGCTTGACCCCGCCGCCCGACGGGCCGCCATACACCTGCATCACGACCGGATATGTCCTGGACGGATCAAAGCCCGGAGGCGTCTTCATCTGCCAGACCAGGGTCTCGCCGTGGCTCTGCAACGTGCCGAAGGTCGGTTCGCGCAGACGCGACACGTAAGGATAGAAGGGATGCTGGGCGTTGAGCGGATTCTCCTCAATCCAGCGGATGCGCGTGCCGTCGATGTTGTAGAGGCCCGACTGCTGCGGCGTCCTGGGGTCCGAATAGTTGCCGACATAGGCCGTGCCTGTGCCGTTCACCGAAACGTTCCACCAGCCGCCTGCGGGGGTGATGGCGACCGGCGTGGCCGTCTCGTTCAGACTGGCTCGGAACAGCTGCTTCTCGATCGGCATTTCCTGGCCGTCGCGCATCGAGGCGGTGAAGAAGACCTCGCCCGTCTGCGGGTTGACGCCTTCCAGGTCCAGAACCGGATACTGGCCTTGGGTGATCGGGCGGATCAGCTTGCCGTCACGGTCGTACAGATAGAGATGGCGCCAGCCGCTGTCCTCGTTCGACCAGATGAAGCGGCCGTCGCGCAAGGGCTTGAAGTCGTTGCTGAGGCCGACCCAGGCGTCGCCCTTCTGGGTGACGATCACGCGCGACGCGCCGGTTGCCGGGTTCACCGCCAGCAGGTCCAGCGTCTTCTGATCGCGCGACAGGCGCTGCACATACAGGATCGAGGCGTCCGCCGACCAGGCGACGCGGGCCAGATAGATGTCGGTGTTGGCGCCCAGGTCGACCTTGACGCGCCGGTTGGACGTCAGGTCCTGCACATACAGTTCGACAAGGGCGTTGGGGCGTCCGGCGCGGGGGTAGCGCTGCTCGACCACGCTGGCGCCGCCGCCGGTGATGTCCAGGCGCGGGATCACATCGACCGGGCTTTCGTCATAGCGTTCCAGGGCGATGCGCTTTTCGTCCGGACTCCACCAATAGCCGGTGTCGCGATCCAGTTCCTCCTGGGCGATGAACTCGGCGGTGGCCCAGTTGACCAGACCGGCGCCGTCGGTGGTCACGGCCCGCTCGCGGTTGGTGGTCAGGTTGAAGACGAACAGATTCTGGTCGCGAACATAGGAGACGAAGTTGCCCAGGGGCGAAACCTTGGCGTCGATCTCGTCGGCAGGGGTCTGGGTCAGGCGTCGCACCGAGCCATCGGCGCGGCTGGCCAGAAAGACATCGCCCTCCAGCGGGGCCAGGATGTAGCGGCCCTGTTCGTCCCAAGAATAATCGACGACGCCGCGCGCCGAGATTCGCATCCGTTCGCGGCGGGCCTTTTCGGCCTCCGACAGTTCGCCCGCATCCGGAACCAGGGCGCGGGCGTCAATCAGCTTATAGGGTTCGCCGGGTCCGGTCGGGGCGGCCCACAGGTCCTGAACGCTGACATCATCGTCGCGCGAGCGCAGGAAGGCGACCAGTTCGCCGTCCGGCGACAGGCTGACGCCCTTGGCCACCGGGCCGCTCAAGGCCGGATCGGCGAAAACCCGTTCCGGCGTCAGAATGTTCGACGGGGTTTGAGCGAAGGCTGGCCCAGCGAGGGCGACAGCGGCGGCGGACATAAGCAGGATGTTGCGCATGCGGGCGAAGCTAACGGCGCGGCTGCAAGCCGTCACGAGGAAATCTCGCCATACGGCCCGCGCCTTTTCCTTCCCTGCGAGCGGTTCTCACACTACATAGCGCGCGATGACTGATGCAGCCCTCTCCCCCGCCCCGGCGCCCGCCCCTGTGAAGGCCAGCCCGTTCAACGCGCTGGAAGTCCTGTGGGTGCGCCACTGGACCGACAGCCTGTTCAGTTTTGGCATCAAACGGCCCGAGGATTTCCGCTTCCGCTCGGGCGAGTTCGTGATGATCGGCCTGCCGGGCGAAGATGGCGGCAAGCCCGTTCTGCGCGCCTATTCCATCGCCAGCCCCAACTGGGCCGAGGAGCTGGAGTTCTTCTCGATCAAGGTCGCCGACGGTCCCCTGACCTCGCGCCTGCAGAAGATCCAGGCCGGGGACACGGTGCTGATGGGCAAGAAGCCGACCGGGACGCTGGTGCTGGACGCCCTGACCGGCGGCGAGCGTCTGTTCCTGATCGGCACCGGCACCGGTCTTGCGCCGTGGCTGAGCGTGGCGCGCGATCCCGAGACCTATTCCCGGTTCGGCCATGTCTATGTGATCCATACGGTTCGCGGCGTGGCGGACTTGGCCTATCGCGACTTCTTCAGCCGCGAGATCCACGATGATCCGCTGATCGGCGACGAGGCCAGGGCGCAGTTGACCTATTATCCGACCGTCACCCGCGAAGACTTCGAGACACCCGGCCGGATCACCGATCGGATCAAGTCTGGCGACTTCTTCCGCGACCTGGGCCTGCCGGAAGGCTTCGACCCGGCGCGCGACCGGGCCATGCTGTGCGGTTCGATGGCCATGATCAAGGAAGCCGGCGAACTGTTGGAGACCTTCGGCCTGAAGGAAGGCTCCAACGCCGAACCGGCCGACTATGTTCTGGAACGCGCCTTCGTCGGCTAGCGCAGGTTGGCGGCTTGGCTTCGCGCGCGTGACGGGCTAACCCCGCCGCCATGTCGAAGTCTGATCCTGTCGCCGTAGATTCCCGGGTCGATCCCGCTGACTGCCAGTCGATGGCCGAGGTCCGTCAGGGCGTCGACGCCCTGGACCGCGCCCTGGTCGCCCTGCTGGCCGAGCGCCAGCGCTATATGGACGCCGCCGCCCGCATCAAGCCAAACCGCGACGCCGTGTTCGACCAGGCGCGCATCGACGATGTGGTGGCCAAGGTGCTGGTGACGGCCGAGGCCAAGGGGCTGTCAGCGGATATTGCCGAGCCGGTCTGGCGCCTGCTGATCGACCGCTGTATCGCCCATGAGTTCGCGACCTGGGACCAGACGCGCGGCTAACCCCGCAAGCTTTTGAGCATCAGTTCGTGACGGTAAGCCGCGACGTCCCCCAGCGCCTCTGACAGGGCGGAACGCACCCGCTCCATCGCGGGCGCGGCCAACGCATCCTCGGAAAGTTCCGCATCCGCGCATGCGGCGACCAGATCATGACCGCCGATGCCCGCCGCCGCGCCGCGGATGGTGTGGACGGCGTCGCGCCATCCATCGGCCTTGGGATCCAACAGAGGCGTCCAGAGGGCGGCCTGTTCGGTGAACAAGCCCAGCACCTCCTCATTGACGGCGTCATCGCCGCCGGTCATCGATTCCAGCACAGAAAAGTCGACTGCGCCTGTCAAATCCCGGTGCGCCATCAGGCCGAAGGCTCCTCGCCCTTGGCCAGACGCGAATTGCGCGAGGACCACAGCAGATAGACGGCCAGACCGAACAGGTTCCACAGCAGGAAGTAGAGCTGGGTCGAACTCTTCAGACTGAAGAAGAAGATGATGCAGCCGATGATGGCGACGCCGCCGACCACGGGCCACAACGGCGCCTTGAACCTGCGCACCCGGTTCGGCTCGCGCACCCGCAGCACGATCAGGCTGACGCCCACAGCCATGAAGGCCATCAGGGTGCCGGCGTTGGCCAGCGACGCCAGTTCGTCCAGACGCATGATGCCCGCGAGGAAGGCCACCACAATGGCCGTGAAGAGGGTCACGACCGCCGGGACGCCGCGCCTGGAGATCCTGGCAAGGCGGTTGGGCAGCAGGCCGTCCCGCGCCATGCCCAGGAAGATGCGGCTCTGACCGAACAGGAAGGCCAGAAGCACCGTTGGCAAGGCGATCACGGCGGCGGCGGCGATCCACTGGGCGGCGACGCCCTGGCCCAGCCCGCGCATGATGTGGGCCAGCGGCTCAGGGCTGTCAGAGAAGCTGGCGGTGGGCGCGGCGCCGATCGCCGCGGCTGCGACGGCGATATAGAGGATGGTGCAGACGACCATCGATCCGACGATGCCGATGGCCAGATCGCGTTCCGGCTTCTTGGTCTCCTCCGCCGCCGTGGCGATGGCGTCAAACCCATAGAAGGCGAAGAAGATGATGGCCGCCGCCGCCATCACGCCCGTCTGCACAAAGGGCGCACCGAAGCCGTTCGGCATGAAGGGCGTGAAGTTGGCCGCATCGAAGTGCGGCATGGCGATGGCCACGAAGGCCACCAGGGCGGCGATCTTCACAAAGACCAGCACGGCGTTGACCGTCGCGCTCTCACGCGTGCCCAGCAGCAGCAGCCCCGTGACCACGGCGATGATGAAGATGGCCGGCAAGTTGATCAGCCCGCCCTCGACGTGGGGTCCCACCGACAGGGCCAGCGGCAGGTCCAGACCCAGCCCCGCCAGGAAGGGCACGGCATAGCCGGACCATCCGACGGCGACCGTCGACACGACCAGCGAATACTCCAGGATCAGGCTCCACCCCACGACCCAGGCGAAAATCTCGCCCAGCGCCGCATAGGAATAGGTGTAGGCGCTGCCCGAAGCAGGCATGATCGTCGACAGTTCGGCATAGGCCAGGGCCGCACAGGCGCACACCAGACCCGCCAGCGCGAAGCTGATCAGCACCGCCGGGCCCGCCAGCCCCGCCCCCACGCCGATCAGCGTCAGGATGCCCGTGCCGACGATGGCGCCGACGCCCAGGGCCAGCAGATGCGGCCAGCTCAAGGTCGGTTTCAGACCCGGCCCATCGTGCGGCTTGAGCATGGCGTCAATCGATCGACGCCGGTTCCAGAATGCCATGTGCCTGTTTCCCCCGCCGCTCTGCTGCGGCTGATTCCGCCATCAGCATAAACTGTCGAAGAAAGTTTGCGAAAGCGCTTGCCAACGCCGAAACGGCTGGGTAGTAGGAGCGCCCTTCGGCAAGGGCAACCGCCGCCGAAGACAAGACGATCGGTAGGGTGATTAGCTCAGTCGGTAGAGCAGCTGACTCTTAATCAGCGGGTCCACAGTTCGAACCTGTGATCACCCACCATCGTCATTTTTGTTTTCTGACAATCTGATCAGGCCCGCCAACGTCAGTTCGTGCTTTGCGGAAATATCTGTGATTCAGCGCACGATATGTTCAGCGGCCAACAGGCTGTCGGGCACGCCGATGTCGACAAACCGGCCATCGAAGACGGTGGCGGACAGACGACCTGTTCGGCACAGTTCAGGCAGCAGGTCGCGTTCGAGCGAGCGGGCGCCTGTGATGTCCGAGAAAGCATCACGCCTCAGCCGATAAACGCCGCCATTGATGACGCCGACGGCGGCGGGCCTGCGGGAGACAATCTCCAGCACCCGCCCGGCCTGGATGTCCAGGGTCTCATAACGGTCTGCGGGACTGACCCGGCGCGCGGCGATGGCGCCGGCGTCCCCTGCCCCCAGCTTCAAGGCAGACCAGTCGAAATCGAACCAGGTGTCGCCGTTGACGACCAGAAACTGGTCCTGCAGCAAGGGGCGGGCGTTGGCGACGGCGCCTGCGGTGTCCAGGGGCTCTGGCTCGACCGAAATGCGCAGCGGCGCTCCCTTCCAGTCGCCGGCATAGGCCTCGACAGCCTGATGGCGATATCCAGCCAGCAGAACCAGATCGGTGAACCCGTCGCGCACCGCCTTGTCCAACAGATGTTCGATGAAGGGTCTGCCCGCAACAGGCAGAAGCGGCTTGGGCGTGTCGATGGTCAGATCGCCCAGACGCGAACCGCGGCCGCCGACCAGAAAGACCGCCTGACCCGAGCTCACCGCGGCACGCTCCAGGCCTCGGCCCCTTCCAAGGTGAACTTGACCGCGCTGGCCGCGCCGCCCGCCTCGTTCAGGGCGGCCGTCAGGCGATAACGGTTTTCGGGGTCCGTGCAGAACATCAGGAAGCCGCCGCCCCCCGCCCCCGACACCTTGCCGCCCCAGGCGCCTTCGCGCATCGCCAGATCGAACAACTGGTCCACCAGCGGCGTGGCGATGCCGGAGGCGGTCATCTTTTTGGCCTCCCACGACCGCATAAGCACACGGGCGATGCGGCGCATGTCGCCCTCCAGCACCGCATCCTTCATCGCCGTCGCGTCCTGCTTAAGCCGATGCATCCCGTCCAGAACGGAGGGGTCCAGGTCCGTCAGACCCTTCACCTGTTCGTTGATGATGGTCTCCGACTGCCGCGACTGGCCGGTGAAACAGACGACCAGCGAGGATTCTAGCTCGGCCAGATAGGCGCGGCGGACGCGCAGCGGGTTCACCACCACGCGGTCATCGGCCAGGAACTCGATATAGTTCACGCCGCCGAAAGCGGCCGCATATTGATCCTGACGCCCGCCTGACAGGCCCAGCTCGATGCGTTCGATCTGATAGGCCAGCCGCGCCACATCATAAGGACCAAGCGGCAGGTCCAGCGCGACGCGGAACGCCTCGACCAGAGCCACGACAAGGGCGGATGACGACCCCAGGCCCGATCCCGCAGGCGCATCCGATGTGGTCGAGACAGTCAGAGCTGGCGTTTCACCACCCAGCCAGGTCTGGACGACATGGCGATAGACGGCCCGGTGAAGCCCCAGTTCGCCGTGATCCGGCGCAGGCAGAACGGGGTCCATCACCTCCTCGACGCCTATATCGCGGGCGCGAAAGGCCAGTCGCCCTTCGGGATTGAGGTCGATATGGGCGAAGGCGAAACGGTCGATGGTGGCGTTCAGCACGGCGCCGCCGAACTGGTCGCAATAGGGCGACAGATCCGTGCCGCCTCCCGCCAGACCAAGCCGCAGCGGCGCGCGCGCACGCACGCCCCAGTTCGGCGTCTGCCCCGCCCGAACCATCATAGCGGCGTTTCCACCATCTGGCAGGAGCCCGTGCGGTCGATGCCATAGTGCAGTCGCGGCATGTTCTGGCCGGCCATATAGGCTTCAAGCTCGGCGCCGTCGCCAGGCTGGAACAGCATCAGGAAGCCGCCGCCGCCCGCGCCGATGACCTTGCCGCCGGTCACGCCCATGTCGCGCTTCGCATGGTCATAGAGGTCGTCGACGGCGGACCAGCTGATCTTGCCAGACAGTTTCTTCTTCTGGGTCCAGTGCTCGTCCAGCATGTGGCCCCAGCCATCCAGGTCACCGGCTGTCCAGGCGTCGCGGATGCGGTAGCCCAGGTCCTTGATGAAGCCCAGGCTGTCGCTGACCGTCTCGCGGCGCGGGGCGGCCTCGGACAGCATGGCCGTGTGCTGGTCGGCCAGAACCACGGCGGCGTCGCGGCGCAGGCCGGTGTAATAGATATGGGTATGTTCGATGAAGGCCGCCTCGATCTCGGCGTCCAGATCGACGCGCTTGACCGTCACCTGCCCGTCCGGCGCGATGTCCAGCGTGGTCAGACCGCCGAAGGCCGCCATATACTGATCCTGCTTGCCGATGCCCTTGTTCAGGACGCGGATCTCCAGGTCGCAGGCTTCTTCAGCCAGGGCCTGAGGCGACGGACGCTGACCCTTCATCCCGTGCAGGGCGTTCAGGAAACCGACCAGAAAGCTGGACGACGACCCCAGACCCGTGCCCCCCGCGATGTCGGCCAAGGAGGCAGTTTCGAGACGGTCATCAAAACCGTGCGCCATCAGTGCGGCGCGCACCAGTTCATGCTGAACCTCGGTGGCGCGCGAGGACACCTCTGGCTGGGGTCCATAGACCACCACGCGGTCGTCAAAGGCCGGACGGTGAGCGACCACACGGATGTATTTGTCCAGCGCCATCGCGAAGATGAAGCCGCCGTCGTGCCGATAATAGCTTTCCAGGTCCGTGCCGCCGCCCCCCAGGGTGACGCGCAGCGGCGTGCGTGTGGTGATCATGATGCGCCGCCTCAGACGGCTGGAGCCGCGACGGGTGCGATCTGCTCCCAGTGCCCCTTGTGAAGGGCAAGGGCCGGGTGGGACACCAGCAGGTGCCAGACCACGGCGGCCAGTCCTTCAACCAGCGGCGTGATCAGTTGCGGATCAACCGTCGGCACGATGACGCAGGCGTCGGCGGCCTGAGCTGTATAACCGCCGTTGCGGCCGACGATGCCGGTGACCATGGCGCCGCGTGTCTTGGCCAGTTGGATGGCGCGCACGATGTTGGCGCTGACGGGCGGTTCGATGCTGCCGCCGCCGACCGAGAAGATCAGCAGACCGTCTTCGGCCTTCAGACGGCTGGTCTCCAGCCAGGTTGACAGGGTGCCTTCCCAGCCTTCGTCATTGATGCGCGCCGTCAGCTCGGACACGTTGTCGGTCGGGCAATAGGCCTCGAAGCCGCAGATCTTGCGGAAGTCGTTGGTGGCGTGGCTGGCGTGGCCCGCGCTGCCGCCGACGCCGATCAGGAACAGGCGGCCGCCGCGCTCGCGCACCTCGGCCAGACGCTGGGCCATCGCCTCAACGGCGTTGCGGTCGATGGCGGCCATGGCCTTTTCGGCGGCGGCGAAGAAATGGTCGGCGAACATGAGATTTCAGTCCTGAAAGGCGAGCGCCGGATCGGCCGGCGTGGTTTGAAGAATCCAGGCGGCGGCCTGGCGAAGATCAGCGGCGACCACATCCGCCCCGGTCCGGCTGTTGTACGTCCGGGCGAGCAGTACGGTTTTCGACCCGGCCGTGCGCCCGCAGGCGACGTCGCGATCCATGTCGCCGATCATCCAGCTGGCGCCCAGATCAATGTTCCAGCGGGCTGCGAGATCCAGCAGCATCCCGGCCTTGGGCTTGCGGCAATCGCAGCCGTCGTCGTTGTCGTGCAGGCAGGCCCGCACCTCATTGACCGGAACCGTCTGTGCAAGCGCAGCGTGGATCGCGTCCAGTGTCTCAGCCGTCATCTTGCCCCGCCGCACGTCGGGCTGGTTGGTGACGACGAAGGTCAGATAGCCCGCAGCATTGAACGCCTGCACCGCCTCCACCGCACCGCCGGCGATCCGCAGTTCGTTCACGGTTCGCGGCGAGGCAGGCTTGCCGTCGCGCCAGACGACGTCGTTGAGGACGCCGTCGCGGTCAAGGAATATGGCGGGGCGGCCGGGCATGATTACAGGCTGAATCCGGCGGCGACGGCGTCCTTGCGGAACATGGCCACGGTGTCCAGCGACAGATCGGCCAGGTTCATGCCCGCCATATCCAGCTTCTTGAGGATGTCCGGCGTTGCGGTGATGATGTGACAGCCGCATTCAGCGGCCTGATAGACGTTCAGCACCTCACGGGTGGACGCCCACAGCACCTCGGCCAGCGGCTTGCGGGCCGCCATGGCCACCGCGGCCCGCATGACCGGCACGGGGTCAACGCCAGTGTCGGCGATACGACCGGCGAAGATGGACAGGATGGCTGGGGTGTCGTCGGCCAGAACCTCGATCGCCTCGGCGACCTGCTCCAGCGTCAGCATGGCGGTGATGTTCAGCTTGACCCCGTCAGCGGCCAGAACTCGGGCCATCGGCAGGCTGGACTGGCCCTTGGTGTTGGTGATCGGAATCTTCACATAGACATTGTCGCCCCAGCTGGCGATCAGGCGGGCCTGACGCTCCATCTCGGCGAACTCGTCGGAAAAGACTTCGAACGACAGCGGCATGTCGGGGATCAGGGTGATCAGCTGGCGTGCGAAATCGGCGTAGTCGGTGATCCCGGCCTTGAACATCAGGGTCGGATTGGTGGTGAAGCCCGTCACATGCCCCTGATCATACAGGCGCGAGAAGTCAGCGAGGCTGGCCCCGTCACCGAACAGCTTCAGCCCGTCCAACGACGCGGTGCGGGACGTTTTGGCGAGAGCGGATTGATCAACCTGGGTAAGCATGTGGAAGGGTCCTGGAAATAGCGTGCGGCCTCTTACTTCCAAGATGCGTGCCGTGCGACCCCTGTTCTTGGAATGGGTTAACGGGGCGAGCTCCAAAAGCCGGGATCGAAAGCCTGGCCTAGGCCGCGCTCTCGTCGATGAAACCAACCGGCTGACGCCAGCTCAGCTTGCCAAGTCCATGTTCCAGAAGGATGCGCCAGTGCAGACGACGCTCCGACCGCCACTCCTGCGTAAGCAAGACCATTACGCCGCCGACGACCGTCTGGATTAACCCTTTTGCGAAAAGCTCGGCTTTGGCCAGCGCCGGGTTGGCCGCGCCATCGACATAGATTGAGACATAGTGTTGCGTTTCGCGACGGGTGCGGATCAGCCGATACGGGATTTCTGTCCTGTTGCGGGACACGACTTCAGTCACTCTGGCACGGGCCGCCCAGACGATGCGTCGTCCTTGACGATGCAGGCGCACGAACAGTTCGGCGTCCTCGCCGCCCGCATCGCCGAACGTCTCACGCATCGCCGCCTCGCCGTTCGGGAAACAGCGCGCCATGTCAAAGATGGAGTTCCCGGTGCCCAGACCATAGCGGGGGCGGCCGGTAGGGCCGGTCAGTTCGATCTCGGCCAGATCGGGCAGGTTCAGGTCGCGCACGAACTGGCGTCCCTGAGGATCATAGGCCGGGGGCGCCCCGGCTTCGAACACGGCGAAGCGCGGCCCCACGGCGATGTCGGCATCGGTCGCCTGAAGGGCTCCGACCAGAGCATCGGTCCAGTCGTCCGCCGCCGTCTCGTCATCGTCGATGACCGCCAGCCAGCGTCCGCGCGCCTCGACGAAGCCCCGATTGCGCAGGGTCGCCATATTGCGCGTCAGGTCCGACACATAGCGGATAGGCCATTCAGTCTGGGATGAAATGGTTTCAACCACCGCTCGGCCGCTGCCGCTGGGATGATTGTCGACCACAACGATCTCGACGCCGAGATTCAACTGGTTCTGCTGAGCCAGACACGACCGCAGCGTCGCTTCCAGCCCCGCGGGCCGATCATAGGTCAGAATGGCCAGCGTCAGGTCGGGTGACGCCCCGCTCACGCCGCATTCTCCTCGATGAAGCCGATGGGCGCCGTCCAGGTCAGCTTGCCCAGCCCCTTGGCCATGCCGATCCGGTGGTCATAACGATGTCGTCGGTCCAGAAACTCGCCGCTGACCACATAGAGAACGGCATGAACCGCCATCTGCGCCAAACCCAGCAGCGCCACCTTGACGGTGGTCAGGCGTTTGTTGTCGCTGGTGTCGATGCGGCATACGGCATAGTGCTGCGACCCACGCTTCATCCGCGTGACCATATAGTCCGGCCGCGCCCGGCTCTGTTCGATGAATTCGTGCACCACGGCGCCGGGGCACCAGACGAAGCGCCGCCCGGCCATGGCCAGCCTGAACAGCAACTGCGTATCCTCGCCATTGGCGTTGCCGAAGGCGACGCTGAACGGCTCAGGCCCTGACAGACAGGTGGCGACGCGGAAAGCCGCATTGCCGCTACCCAGACCCTTGCCGCGTTTGCGCAGCCGCCCGAACATATGGATTTCCTCGTCCTTCGGCATCTGGAAATCCAGAGTGTAGCGCCAGCCTTGCGGGTCCCAGTCGGGGGCGCGGCCGCCCTCGAACTCCGGCAGCTTCGGGCCGAATGCGGCGTCGGCGCCCGTGCGCTCCAGGCAGGCGGTCAGTTCAGCCAGCCAGTTGGATTGCGGTTCTTCGTCGTCGTCGATGAAGGCGACGTATCGTCCCTGAGCCGCGGCGATCCCCTTGTTGCGGACAATGGAGATGTTGCGGCGCGGATCGGCCAGATAGGTCATGGCCACGCCCGTCTCGACCGCCAGCCCCTCAACCAGCGACCGCGCCAGTTCGTCCGGGTGATTGTCGACGACAATGATCTCGAACCCGCCCCAGTCGCCGCCCTGCGTCGCGCAGCCGCGCAGGGTCCGCTCCAGCAGATGCACCCGGTCGTAGCTGAGAATGACGACGCTGATGTCCACGCTCATACGCCCGTCCCCCGCAGCACCACGCCCGCCGTGCGGAACAGTATCTTCACGTCCAGCCACAGGGACCATGTCTCGATATAGCGCACGTCCAGACGCACCCAGTCGTCGAAGTCGCTGATCCGATGGCGGCCCTCGACCTGCCACAGGCAGGTTATGCCCGGCTTGACCGCCATCTTGCCCATCTGGAAAGGCGTGAACCTGGCGTACTCATGCGCGCGCGGGGGACGCGGGCCGACCAGGCTGAGATCGCCTTTCAACACGCTCCACAACTGCGGCAGTTCATCCAGGCTGTAGCGACGCAGAAACCGGCCCAGCGGCGTGATGCGCGGATCGTTCTCCATCTTGAAGGCAGGGCCGTTCATTTCATTCTTGGCCTGAAGGGCCGCCTCCTGCTGATCCGCGCCGACGCCCATGGTGCGGAACTTGTAGCCCCGGAAGCGTCGACCGCCCTGCCCCACCCAGTCCAGGCCATAAAAGGCCGGTCCTGGCGATGTCGCCTTCACGGCCAGGCCGATGGCGGCCAGGAATGGCGCCAACACAACCAGAAGCGCGCCTGAAATGGCCACATCCATGGCCCGCTTCAGCGCCAGCCTCCCGCGCACATCGCGCCCGCCCGCAAGTCGCGGGGGCGGCGATGGGTTCTTTGGCATGGGAAGGGCGGCATCGATCATGTGCGGCGTCTTATCAAGAACCAGGCCACCCCGCCTGCGTCACCAGAATCCCGGCAAGCAAATTGCATTCATGCTGCGCGTAGAGCACAGCAGTCGCATCAATGAACAGTCTTCCTTCCCGCCGCTCCCTTGTCTCCTGGCCCGAGGTCCACTTCGCGGGACTGCGCTTCCATGCCCTGTCGCTGGATGAAGCCGTGTCCGCAGTCGCCGCCCGCCCGGCGGGCCTGCCCTTTGATATTCTGATCACGCCCAACGCCGAGCACGCCTGGCTGCGCAGCAAGGACGACGAGTTCAATTGCATCAGCGCCACCGCCTGGCTGAGCACCAACGACAGCCGCGTCCTGAAACAGGCCGCACGGTTCGGCGGTGTCGATCTGGGATTCGCGCCAGGCGCTCATATCGTTGATGTCCTGTTTCAACGCATAATCGCATCCGATGAAGCCATCACCATCATTGGCGGCGACGAATCAATGATCGCCGATCTGGCGCGCCAGTTCCGCCTGACCAAGATCGCCCACCACAATCCGCCGATGGGTTTCATCAACAAGCCCGAGGCTGTCGCCGCCGCCATCGACTTCGTCGTGACCCACCCGGCCCGTTTCGTCTTCGTCGCCATGGGTCCGCCCCAGTCGGAGAAGTTCTGTCAGCGCTTGATCAACGACGGTCGCGCCATGGGCCTGGGCCTGTGCATCGGCAGCTCGATCAGCACCATCATCGGCCGCACGCCGCCCGCGCCTCAATGGATGGAGGACCGCGGTCTGGTGTGGCTGTACCGGCTGGTGCGTGAGCCGGAACGGCTGTGGAAACGCTACCTTCTGCGCGGCTTCTACGGTCTGGGTCGGGGCCTGCTTGACGCCATCGCTTTCCGCCTCAGGTTGAAAACGCCTGACAGCCCGATCCAGTGAGCCGCCCTTCGGTCAAAGACGACTGGCTGGGCCGGATGGACGCCGTTCAGGAAGCGCGCGGCCGTCAGGCGGATCAGATACTGGCTCTATGGGCCGGGGCCGTCCTGGTCCTGATGCTGCTTTATATCTGTATCGGGCCAAGGCCTTACCAGCATGACATCACCCTGGATCCGCTGACGGGCGGGGCCGAAGCCTCGCCGGTCAACCGGCTGATCTGGCTGGCGCTTCTGGGATTATCCACCCCCATCCTGTGGTTCAGACGTGCGGACCTGCCGAGAATGGCCTTGCGGCTGCTGCCCCTTTTGATCCTGTTCGGCTGGTTCGCCCTGACGACACGCTGGGCGCTGGATCCCTCCGTCTCGATGCGCCGACTGATCCTCTATGTCGTCAATCTGTTGATCTGCATCGCCATCACCATCGGTTTGAAGGACAGCCGCCGCCTGCATCTGGCCCTGGCGGCGGGCTGCGCCATTCTGGTGGCTATAGACCTGGTGTCATGGGTGGTGATGCCCGGCCTTTCGATGACCGATCTGGGCCTGGCCGCCATCCATTCGCACAAGAACACCCTCGGCGCGGTCATGCTGCTGTCCGGCTTCGTCTGCGGCGCCTACGCCTGGTCGCGCGAGACGTGGAAGCCCCGGCTGTTCTGGTGGGCAGTGACGCTGCTTTCCATCGTCCTGCTGATCGCCAGCCAGTCCAAGACCAGTCTTGGACTGTTCGCCGCCCTGGTCAGCGCCACGCCGGTCATCGCCGTCATCATGGCCCAGAGGACGATCATCCGTTACAGCCTGATGCTTATGGCGGCCCTGACGGCGGCCAGCCTCGTGTTCGGCTGGCTTGCGTTCTGCTTCATGACAGGGGCTGATCCGTGGGCCCCATTTGCGGGCATCACCTTCACCCAGCGCACAGACGTCTGGGCCTTCGTCTGGGACGAGTTCATCAAGCGGCCCATTCGCGGCTGGGGCTTTGGCTCATTCTGGGACATCAATCCGGCGGTTCAACCCAGCCTGCAGACCGACGCCTGGTTCGCCCAGCCTGACGCCTTCACCAATGAGGCGCACAACGGGTTTCTGGACCTGGCGGTGACGACGGGTCTGGTCGGGCTGGTCGGCGCGGTGATCATCCTTTTCCGCTGGTTAGGCGGCGGTCTGGCGTTGATTGGCCAGACGGTCGGCGGGCAGGAACGTCAGGCCTTCGGCGCTGCGTTGGTCCTCGGCGTCTTTCCCTTGATGGTGTTTGGTCACAACTTTATGGAAAGCAGCTATTTCACCGCCAACTCGATCTTCGGCACGGTGCTTCTGCTGCTGGGCATTGAGATCGAACGACGCTTCATCCGCGTCTAGTTTCGGACGACAAACGCCGGATCAGCAAGATCAAAACCGCCAGCATGGCCGCCGCCTCCAGCGCTTGCCCTGCGGCCGTGCCCAGGATCGCGCCGCCTGCCCCCATGTGATGAATGCCCCACAGCACGCCGACAGCCGCCACGCCTGAGGCGGCGGTGTTGGCCAGGGCCAGAGCCTTGAACGCCTTCAGAATCTGCAGGCCCGTCGACACCACGACCTGCACAAATCCGAAGGCGGCGCTGATCCCCCACAGCGGCAGCATCCAGCGGGCGTCAGCGTATTTGTCGTCAAACAGCCAGGTGGTGATCATCGGCCAGGCCGCCCAGATCACGCCTGCCCACAGGATCGAGAACACCACGCCCGCCAGGGCCGAGATGCTGAGCAGCCCGACATAGCCGCGCCAATTCTTCGCCTCGCGTTTCGCCACCAGATCGCTGCGCGCCGCCATGCTCCATGACGAGGCCAAAAGGGGCGCGGGGCGCAAGAAGGTCTGGCTGAACGACAGGGCCGCCAGAACGCCCGGTCCATAGGCGGCGCCCACCGCAAAGACATAGAAACGGGCGAGGATTTCGGTGCTCGACACCCCCAGGAACAGCCAGCCCGACTGGCGCACATAGGCCAGATAGCCCCCCAATGCGCCCGACAGACCCTGCCTGAGTCCGACGCTGGCCCGCCACAATCCCGCCAGCCCGACAAGAGCGTAGGCCGCCCCCATAAGGCCCAGCACATGCTCGGCGGCCAGAGGTCGGAAGACCAACGCGCCTCCCGCCAGCAGGATGACCGCGACAACCAGAACCGCGCCGGTCTGCACCGTCGCGGTCAGGCCCTCGCCCCGGCTGAAACAGGTCAGGCGGACATATTGCTGAAGCAGATAGGCGGGCACGAACAGAACGGCGGTCCAGACGCCGAACGCCCCAGCGCGGCCAGCGAATCCCGCTCCCAGCGCCGTGCCGATCGCGGCCAGCAGCAAGAAGACGCCGGTCGCCGCCAGCATCACCCGCTCCGTCTCCAGCCGCAGCGGATCATGCCCCTTTGCGGCGGGCAGGACCTGAAGATGCGCCACGCTGACTGCGTTCTGCACGCTGGCCAAAACATAGGCGACCGCGAACCAGAAGATGCAGGCGCCGAACTGCTCCGGCGTCATCAGCCGCCCGAGAACCAGGACAACGCCCAGGTTCAACAGCGAGAACAGTCCCTGCTCTACGATGGCTGTCAGATAGCGCGACGCGCCGCCCAGCCGGGACACAAGGTTCATCGGAAGCGGTTCAGGTCGTAGCTGAAGCCGAAGTTGAAGGGCAGAATGCCATTCAGATACTGGCGCACGAACAGATTGACCTCGGCGATCTTGCTGCGTGGCACGAAGACCAGATCTCCCGGATGAAGCAGGAAGTCCTGACGCTGATCCGCGTTGATCAGAGCACGCGCATCCACGATCCGCGAGGCCAGACGCCCGTTCGCCACGCGGCGCAGAATGACGACCTTGCCCGTGCCTGCCGTCTCTGCAAAGCCGCCCGCCGCCAGAATGGCCTGGGCGGTGTTCATCTCGCCCCTGATCTGCACGACGCCCGGCGTCTTCACCTCGCCGCCGACGTAAATCTGGGACGCGCCGTAGGTGACGACGCTGATCTGGACCTGAGGATTGCGCAGCACCTGTGCATAGGTTTCGGTCAGACGCTGGCTGGCGTCGCGCACGGTAAGGCCGCCGACCGGGACAGGGCCGATGACCGGAAACGCGCCCTGCCCGTCCGGCCCCAGGGTCACATCCTTGTCCAGTCCCTCTTCGACGATGAACGACAGGCGCAGCGCATCGCCCGCTCCCAGCCGATACTGGTAATCGTCCTGCCCCCAGGGCGCGAAATCATAGGGTTGCGCGCTGTCGCGGCCCGCGGCGGAGGCGCAGGCGGAGGCCAGCAACGCCAGAGCGATCACACATAGTCGCCAGGGGGACATCGGCTCTCCATCTCCGACCGACTCGCGTGCGGTCGCACAGCGCATCTTTCTGACTTTCGCAGAGAAAGCCAATGCTGTGCTGGCCTTTATCACGCGACTCAGAGACATATGGAATGGGCTGGACTGACAGCCTCGGCCCGCCTGCCGGGACGCCTCCGCCCAGAGCCCGCGTATTGACCGATCAAACCCCGACAGATGTGCGTGAACGACGTCCTTCCCCCCAGGGTCTGACGCTGACGATCCGCGATCTGGCGACGCCGATCTTCTATCACTGGCGCAAGGCGCTGATCGCCCTGTTGATCCCGGTGCTTCTGGCCCTGGCGGCGGCGACCTTCGCCAAGCCCGTCTATACGGCCCAGTCGCGGCTGCTGATCCTGCTGGGCGACGAGTATGTGTTCCGCCGCTCGGTCGGCGATGACCCGAACGGCGGCCTGCCGACCTTTGACCGCGCCCAGATCGTCCATGCGGAAATGGAGATACTCGGTTCACGAGAGCTGCGCGAAAAGACCCTGAAGGACATCGGTCTGAACCGCGTCTATCCCAAAATCGGCGATGGGGCCGTTGGCATGAGCCGCGCCCTGGAGCAGTTGGACCGTGACCTCAGCATCCAGAACGTGCCGCAATCAAACACCATCGAGGTGCGGCTGCGTCACGGCGACCCCCGGGTCGCCGCCGACTTCGTCAATCGCCTGGTGCGCAGCTACATCGCCAACCGGCGCGAGATCTTCCAGCGCTCAGACAGCGCGGCTGTCACGGACCAGCAGCGAGAACTGTCCGATCACTTGGCCGCGACGGAAAGCCAGATCGCCGAACTGTCCAACCGTTACGCCATCGGCGACTTCGATCAGGAGGTTCAGGCCGTCCAGCAGCAGCAGACGACCCTGACAGCTCAGGTGGCGGCGCAATCGCAGTCGATCGCCGCCGCCGCCGCCCGCGCCGACCGTCTGTCGGACCAGTTGCGCGCCGCGAACGCCGAGATTCCGCTGAATACCGATCAAACCCGTTCTCAGCAGGTCACAGCCCTGACCCAGAACCTGATGCTGCTGCGCGAGCGCCAGCGGGTCGCCGCCGCCCGCTATGCCGAAGACTATCCCCTGGTGGTCGAACTGAACCGTCAGATCGCTGATCTAGAAGCCCAGATCGCCGCCGCCCCGCAGTCCCAGACCGACCTGGTCCGCAGCGGCCCCAATCCGGTGCGCCAGCAGATAGAGACCCAGTTGGCCACCACGCGTGGCGAACTGGCCGGACTGCGCGCAGGCAAGGCCCAGGTGGACAAGGCGCTGTCGGACTCCCGCGTCCGCCTGGCCCAATTGGTTGAAATCGGCCCCCGCTATCGCGAACTTGTGCGCCAGCGCACCCTGACCGAGACGGCCTATCGCAGCGTCGCCGGAAACGCCGAGGACGCCCGGCTTCAGAACACCATCGCCGGGGCGAACGCCAACGTCCGCGTCATCGAGGCGGCTCAAATCCCCACCAAGGCCCGAACGGGACGCACGCTGATCCTGGCGGCGGGTCTGCTGGTCGGAATTCTGGCCGCGCTGGCCGTGATCATTGTTTCGGCCGCCGCCTCGCCGGTCATGGTCACCCCGCGCGATGTGGAAAGCCGCCTGCGCAACCCGGTGCTGGCCGCCGTGCCGCTGATGGACGACGAGAACCAGACCCTGATGCCGCGCTGGCGGCCTTTGCCGCAACGCCTGACGGGCGACGACGCCGCCCTGGTTCTGCGCCGCCTGCGTGAGACGCACGGCGGGTCGGGCGTCATGGTGCTGGCCGGCCCAGAAGACGGCGTGGGCGTGACCAGCATCGCTCTGGACCTGGCTATCGCCTCGGCCTTCCGTTCCGGCGTGCCAACCCTGCTGATTGACGCCGAACCCTTGGCCTCTGACGGGATCGCACTTGCGCTGCACACCGCCGGGGCCCAGCTGACCAAGATCGCCGAAAGCCCCTATGTCCTGCAGGTGGAAGGCAGTAATCTGCATGTCACCACGCCGATGGCGCGTGCGGGCTCCAATATTTCAGAGACGCGCTGGCGGACGTTCATCGACAGCCTGCGCCCGCTTTACCCGGTCATCGTCATCGACGCGCCCGCCCTGCACCGCTCCACCGTCGCCCTGCTGCTGGCGCCCCTGGCCGAATCGACGGTCATCGTGGTGGAAGCCGAAGAAACCCGCACCGCCGTCGCCGCCAATCTGATCGAGCGCATCTCATCCGCTGGCGGCAATGTCGTCGGCGTGATCCTGAACATGCGCAGTTTCCATATTCCGCGCTTCATCTATTCGCGGATCTGATCTGTCGCTAGAATCTGCGCTGCAGCGTCAAGCGCACCAACCGGCCAATCGGATCTTGAGCATTACGTCCATAGCCTGGAGCAATTGAGCCATCGGCCAATCTGGCTTCAGGACGCGCATCGAAGAGATTCTCGATCTCGAGATTCACCTGAAGGCCAGCGCTTCTTCTACGCGGAACCTCGTCGTCCCCTCCTGCCAGAGAACGCGCCGATGAGGAGATCAACTGGAAAGAGACTTTCAAATCCACCGCAGTGAAGGACTTTAGAACCAGATCATGCGCATCATCACGACTGCTGTTGCGCCGGGTGCGATACCCATCCACCCATCGCCCAGAGGCGTTGAGCCCCCATCGACCACGTCGCGCGTCGAGCATGATCCGGGCGTCTTGCGTCGATACGCCGCCTCCATCCCCCTCCAGACGATCGAGCGCTGGCAATCCCTCCAGGAGAGTCACCGTATTCCGAAGCCGGAGATTGTGGGTCAAGGCGACACGAAACACCGACGTCCCGTTCGCTCCCTCACCGGAAGGACGAGGCAAACTAAAACTCACCCCCGTCGTCAGCCCCTCCGTAACGCTGGAGCTGAGATTTAGAGGTCGATAATCGATACTAACCAGTCGTCCACGACCATCGCGTTGAAATCGGGCCGGGAACGCCATCTCAACGTCGTCCGTGAGATCTGGCAATGAGCCGACGCCATCGGTCGATTCCACCCGTTGATAGCCCAAGTTTCCAGAAACACCCCATGAGGTGAACGGCCCCGCCAGAGCCGACAGAGCGATGCGTTGAGTGCGGGGCGACACCAGATCGGGGTTTCCGCCGAATAAGGGCAGGATTTCGACCGCCTCACCGTTACGGAAATCGAACACCACCTGCGGCGCACCGTAATAGATCGGCTCCAGCCGTTGCAGATCCGAAACGCTGTCGCTTGAAACGGACAGAACGCCATTAAAGCGCAAGCCTTTTCGCGGGGTCCAGGCGATGGCGCCATTCATCTCATCGCCACCGCCCGCGCTGCCTTCGCGAACGCCTCCACCCAGTGTCGCCTGCAGGTCGCCGACCAAGCGCCCCGCCTTTCCTCCGACGCCTGTTTTTGACAAGGGTATCGCCAGTGAGCCGCGAACCTCCCTTGCCTGAAAGGTGGTGGTCGAGCGATCTCCCTCTCGATCAGTGGTCGCCCGGCTTGCCAATAGATTGCCGCTCGCGTTCCCCACGACCGGTCCGACGGGCAAGTCGAAAAGAGTGCGACCGGCTGAAATACTCAGCCCCATCGACTGGTTCTGGCTACGCGTACTGGCGATCCCGTCTTCCCGCGAGCGCGACGCCTGCCCGTTTAGGTTCGCCTGCAACATCCAGCCGGCCATGACCCTGCTGAAACCGGCCGACCCGCCCAGGTTTTCGCTCTGACGAAGGTTCTCGACGAGCCCCTCGTCAGAGCGAACGACGGACCGCGCCGATCTCGTTTGACCGTTCAAGCTGAAGACGCTCGACCACTGCCCCAGCAACCGCGTCAACGTAGCATTGGCGGCGACGGAGTCGACGCGAGGGCGCTGGGCGCTCGCCGCTTCTGCCAAGCCGTCATCCCCTGACACATGATCTGCGGCATTCAGTGCGGCGTCATGGGAAACCCGGAACCCCATCTGGTGAGTATTCTCGCCAGCAATGGCTGATCGGCGCAGATCTCCCGACAGAGAAAAGGTTCCCCCCTGTGTCGGGCGGGACCCCATCAGCCGGCCGTCATAGCTGGAGAAACGCCGCTGCAGCACGAGGTTGACCACGCGTTGTCCAGGCGCACCGCCATAAAGGCCGCCGGCCTCAGGCGGCAGGACCTCGGCCCGCACCAGCGCATCAGGCGGAAATCCGGAAAAGACGCTCGCGTTCGCCACGCGCTTGCCGTTGATGATCACCATCGGCGCCTCGCCCAATGCAAGCGTATCACCGAGGCGCTGCAGAACCTCGCCAATATCCCAAGCGCCCAGGGCATCGATTTCGTGCCCGTCCACCTCGATCTCGGGCGGCACAATAGCGGCGCCGCGGCGGCCACGCACCTCGACATCCTCCAGCTGCACAGCATCTGACAGGCTCTTCGCTGCAACCTGATCTGCGGCCAGGTTCGGCGGGGGTGTGGATTTTATCGCCTCACCCTGTCCCATGGCGACCAGGCTGACCAGCGGCAGCCACAGCATCGGATACTCCGTCGTATTGCGCCGCTTACATATTGAATACTATAGGCCCGTCGCCATGGGTCCAGACCGAAGACTAAAAGAAGGCGCCTTGCGACGCCTTCTCCTGGACATAGTGCAGCAGTGGCGGATCAGGAGGCGTCGAGTTCGCCCCAGTTCACCGTACAACTGCTGGGCGTGCCCGCCAGCACTTGAGGCCCGACGATATCGATGAAGTGACCACCGGCAGGGTTGTCCGTCACCGTGACGGCGATGTTGCCCCCGCAACTACCGCCCAGCACGGTTGTGGCGCCGACGCCCGTGATGGTCACAGCCGTGCTGGGGTGCGAGGCCGCACCCACGGCGATCCAGGGGCCGCTGTTCGGGTTCACCAGGGTGCCGCACAACCCGCTTGCCCCGCCGCCGCCGCTGAAGGACAGACCCGTCAGATGCACATCAGCGCCTACCACAGTGGCGGTCGCTGAAAAATTACAGGTGATGGTCACCGACTGGCTGAAATTGATCTGCCCCGTCACCGTGCCTGACGCCGGGAAGGGGGTGGCCATGGCCGGTGCAGCGAACACGGAACCCAGCGCAATCGCCGAGACCAATGCAGTCAAACGAAACTTATTCACGTCTAATTCCTCCATATTTTAGCACGAAAGCATTATTGCTCTCGTATTCAGCAAATAAAGGCACTCACGTAACAAGAATTAGGCTATCACACACACTGCCTATTATCGAGTCTAGAATAATTTTTTTATGCTTAATGCGAATATTCTAGGGTCCAACGTGAACACGTTGGCCGTCAGGCCCGTGTCATCACTGTTGGTGAACATGTCCGTAATGGGGGACTTGTCGAAAACATTTTTCACATAGGCCGTCAGAACCAGGTCACGGGTTTCATTTTCCAGCGAGAATGAAATATTGGCATTGTCCCACGATTTAAGACGATCATATTCAGTATTGAATATCCGGGCGTAGCTTTGATCCTGCCAATAATAGTCGCCGCGGACGATCAGGTCCCAGCCCCCCACCGAGAAGGTGTATTGAGCCCCCAGGTTCGCTGTCCAGTTCGGCGAGTTGGGAAGCTCGTTCCCACCCAGATCCGCCGTGAAGCCACGACCGCCGTTTGGCGCTTCCTTCAGACCATCGTATGTAAATCCATATAGATCATACAGTTTAAGGAAGGTTTCGAATTCTGGATTGAATGAGCCATAGCGCTTCGATCCTGAACAAAGACCCTGGAGAGCGAACAGGGTCATGTCTTCACCCTTGTTGGCTTTAAGTATCGTCTCGACGTGCTTTGTCGGAGCAATACAGTTGGAAGGAACCTGAACCCAAGGCCTCAAGACCATCCAATCAGGATTGCCCTGGGTACGGTCCATCACATCGATGGATCCTTCGCCATTGGCGATACGTGTATTCAGATAGCCGATGTTGGAGTCGATGCGGAACCGCTCCGTCACATGAAAGACGCCTTCCAGCTCGACACCCCATATCCTGGCGTCGAAGTTCTCGTTCAGAGAGATGCGGTCGACAATCTGCGAGACCTGATAGTCCTTATAATCATAATAGAAGGCGTTCGCATTCAATCGGACACGCCCATCGCTGAATGTGTTCTTGGTTCCGATCTCGAAGGCGTTGACATATTCCGGCGCAAAATCTTCAGCCAACGGCTGATACTGAATCACCTTGGGATTTATGTCGACGCGCGGTGGATTGGTTCCCCCGCCCTTATAGCCCCGCGCATATGAGGCATAGATCAGGGTGTCGTCGGTGAAGGACAACTCCGGCTTCCAGTCCAGCACGAGGCGACCGGTCACCGCGCCCCAGGACTGCTTGATATCAGGATGGGCTGGATAGCCACGACTGACATAGCCGCCAGAGGAAACGGATTCGCTGCCATCGAGGGTGGCCCCCATCAACAACTGACTGGGATAGGGAGTCGTGATCTTCTGATCATCGGTGTACCGCAACCCTGCGGTCAGCCGTAGATCGGGACTTAGGTTCCAATAACCCTCACCAAATAGCGCCCAGGACCGCACCTTGACCGCATTCTTGCTGCGGAAATAATTGTGCCCGTCACCTGCCAGGTGCCGGATTGTCGTAGGGTCGACGTGAACACACTCCTTCCAGAGGGTCGCATTGGTTCCATCGCACTTCTGTGTGACTAACCCTTGAGTTGTCGTCACAAGCGGATTCACATTGTACCAATATTCTGCAATCAACGTGAAAAGATTGTTGAATACATAATAATTATCCTCGGTCTTGAAATCCAGATAGTTGGCGCCGAGGCTGAAGTTGAAGTTGCCGCCGTAGCTGGATTGCAGACGAAGCTCTTGCGACCATTGCCGATTGTCTGACACACTCAAGTCGGCGCTGATCATTCGATTGGATGTGCCCAATTGTGGATCAGTATAGAACCCTCCAGGCGTTATAAATGGCCCAGGACCGATAACTGGCCGACCGCGATTGTCGACATAGGGTTGCGAAGAGTCGGCAAATATCGGGTTGCTCACAAAACGATTGTAATCCTGCGTCGACCAGAAATCGTCCTTGGCGTAGGCAGTCTGTGAAATCAGAGACAGAGTGTCCGAAAGTTTGAACTCCATGTTCATCTGAACGACGTCGTTCTTGGCTTCAAACTTCGGATCATAGGCGGTCGCAATTTCGCGAAGATCGCGCGACTGGACAACACCAAGGTAAGGATCAACCTTATAATCAACCGCAGTCAAAGTGATTGCACGGTTTGACGCAGGCCTTCCAGGGTACTGAATATTGCCCGCCATGAAGATGTGGCCGAAGGCGCCGCCGTTTGGCGTGTCATAGGCGGCGTCGCTGAACAGGGTGCGCGGCAGACAACCCTGGCTCAACCGGTTCTGGAGCAGGCTGGACGTAATCGCCGTATTGCCGACCTGGGTCGGTCCCGGGTCCTTGGTGCAAAGCTGCTTGCCGGTCCGCGAACGCTCGTCGTTCTCTCCGAAATGCTCCCAGATCAGATTGGCGTTGAACCGCTCATTCGGCTGCCAAGCCGCCGAAAGACGGGTCGTGAACAGGTCGCGGTTGTTCACGTGGCGCTGGGTGAAGGTGTTGTAGTCGAAGCCGTCACGCTTGGTCACATTGGCGGCGCCGCGAATCCAGAAGGTCTCGCTCAGGGGGATATTGACCATCATCTGGCTGCGCATGGAGCCGTAATTCCCCCCCTCCGCCTTGATCATGGCGGCGAAGTCCGGCCCGGGCAGATTGGGGATCATATTGACCACGCCGCCGGTGGCGTTGCGGCCGTACAGGGTGCCCTGCGGTCCCCGCAGGACCTCGACCCGGTTCACATCCAGATATTCCTGCTCGAACAGACGGTTGCGAGTCAGGGGCGTATTATTGAAGCTGACCGCCACAGCAGGATCGGATGAGGCGGAGATCGCCTTGGTGCCAATCCCGCGAATGGAGAAGTTGTACATGCTGAAGTTGGACTTGGAGAAACTGACGTTCGGGATGGCCCGCATTAGTTCGGAACCGCCCTCGATCCTCATGGCGTCAAGGTTTTCACCCGTGAACGCCGAAACAGCGATCGGCACATCCTGGATCGCCTGTTCACGCTTTTGCGCGGTGACGATGATGTCATCCACCGTCGCCGCCCCTTCCGGCGCACTCTGAGCCAGGGCCGGTGCAGCGACGCACAAAGCCAAAATCGATGCAGTTGCAGCCAAGCGCACACGAACGACGGATGTCGCCATCTTAATCCTCCCCAGGTGCGGCCCGTTCCCCAACGGGTCCGCTGAGCGTTTCCATGCCGCCGATTTCGTTTCGCGAACCGTGGCGGCGCCGATCGCGATTGCGGCTAGACCATCATGGTACTCACCTCTATGTCAATACTTACTGACATATATGTACGTTAAATAGGTTCCACCGCGACCATCCGGGGTTGCAACTCAATCAAAGCTTCGGGAAACAACATGCAAGCCGATGTCATCATCGTAGGCTGGGGTTTGGCGGGTCTGGTGGCCGCCAATGAGCTGGTTCAGGCCGGAAAGCGCGTGGCGCTGGTGGATCAGGAGAACCCCGGCAATCTCGGAGGTCAGGCCTTCTGGTCTTTCGGCGGGCTATTCCTGGTGAACTCGCCCGAGCAGCGACGGCTGGGCGTGCGCGACAGCTTCGAGTTGGCCTGGCGAGACTGGCAGGGCAGCGCCGGATGGGACCGGCTGGACGGACCGGGCGCCGAGGATGAATGGGCCGCGCGATGGGCTTGGGCCTATGTCGAGTTCGCCGCTGGGGAGAAACGCAATTGGCTTCGCCAGCATGGCGTGAAGCTGACCCCCATGGTCGGGTGGGCTGAGCGGGGCGGCGGCAAGGCGTTCGGTCATGGCAATTCCGTGCCGCGCTTTCACGTCGCCTGGGGCACAGGAACGGGCGTGTCGGAACCGTTCGCCGAACGCGCGCGGGATGCGGCCAAGCAGGGCCGGTTAAGGTTTCATCACCGGCATCGCGTTGATCAACTGTTGGTCGAGGCTGGACGCGTCGTTGGTTTGACCGGAAGCTTGCTGGCGCCTGACGACGCGCCGCGCGGGGCGCCGACGAACCGCACGGTCGTCGGCGATTTCACCCTGAAGGCGCCGGCCGTGATCCTGGCCACGGGCGGGATCGGCGGCAATCATGATCTGGTGCGGCGATACTGGCCCGAAAGGCTGGGCGCGCCGCCGCGCGAGATGATCACCGGGGTTCCGGCCTATGTCGACGGGCGGATGCTGGACATCGCCGCCGACGCCGGCGCCCGCCTCGTGAACCGCGACCGCATGTGGCACTATGTCGAGGGCGTTCAGAACTGGGCGCCGATCTGGCCCAACCACGCCATCCGCATTCTGCCGGGGCCGTCGCCCCTGTGGTTCGATGCACTGGGACGGCGGCTGCCCTTCCCGGCCCTGCCCGGCTACGACACCGTGGCGACGCTGAGATATCTGCGAACCACGCCCGATCTGGCGGCGCACGACCATTCCTGGTTCATCGTCACCGAGACGATGCTGGCCAAGGAGTTCGCCCTGTCGGGGTCTGAACAGAACGCCGACATCACCAACCGCAATCTGCTGGGGGTGCTGCGCTCACGCCTTGGCAAGGGAGCGCCGCGAGAAGTCGCCGCCTTCCGCGACAAGGGCGCCGATTTCGTGGTCGCCGATGATCTGGAGACCCTGGTCGGCAAGATGAACGGCCTGACGGAACAGCCGCTTCTGGATCCCGCCCTGATCCGCCGTCAGGTCGAGGATCGCGACGCCCAGATGGACAATCCTTACGCCAAGGATGTTCAGGTCCAGGCCATCCACAACAGCCGCCGATACAAGGGCGACCGCTGGGCGCGCACGTCGGCGCCGCACAAGGTGCTGGATCCGCAGGCGGGGCCGCTGATCGGGGTCAAGCTGCATGTCCTGACGCGCAAATCGCTGGGCGGGCTGCAGACCGATCTGTCGGGGCGCGTCCTGACGCCCGAGGGGGCAGTGCTGGAAGGTCTATATGCCGCAGGTGAAGCCGCTGGTTTCGGCGGCGGCGGCCTGCATGGTTACAACGCGCTGGAAGGCACCTTCCTGGGCGGATGCATCTTCTCGGGACGGGCGGCGGGACGGGCGCTGGCCGGCCGGAACTGACGACAACAGGGGGATAGAATTATGGGCTCGCCTTTGACCCTGATCGGGCTGCCGATCGCGCTGGGCGTCATCATGTTCGGCTTGGGCCTGAGCCTGACGCCTTCCGACTTCGTGCGTGTGGGGCGACAGCCGAAAGCGGCTGCGGTGGCGCTGGCCTGTCAGTTGCTGTTGCTGCCTGCCGTCTGTTTCGTCCTGGTGCTGATCTTCCAGCTCCCGCCGATTCTGGCGGTGGGCATGATGCTGCTGGCGGCGTCGCCCGGCGGGACCACCGCCAATCTGTACAGCCACCTGTTCCGCGGCGACGTGGCCCTGAACATCAGCCTGACGGCGATCAACTCGGTCATTGCGGTCGTGACCCTGCCGGTGATCGTCAATCTGGCCGTTGCCTATTTCCAGCCCGGCGACATGAAGGTGGGGCTGCAACTGACCAAGACGATCGAGGTCTTCATGATCGTGCTGGTTCCAGTGGGCCTTGGGATGCTGGTGCGCGGCCTGAAGCCCGGATTCGCCCGCGCGATGGACAAGCCGGTGCGGATCGCCTCGATCCTGATCCTGACCCTGGTCATCCTGGGTGCGGCGGCGTCCAGCCTGGATGTGCTGCTCGCCAACTTCCATGCCCTGGCCGGGATCACCGTGCTGTTCTGCCTGGTCAGCCTGAGCATCGGCTTCATAGTGCCCCGCCTGCTCAAGATCGAACGCCCGCAGGCCATCGCCAGCGCCTTTGAGGTCGGCCTGCACAACGCCACCCTGGCCATCGTCATCGCCCAATCGGTGCTGCACAGCCCTGAGATGACCCTGCCCGGCGCCGTGTACGGGGTGCTGATGTTCCCGCTGGCGGCGGCGTTCGGCCTGTTGATCACGCGCAGGCGTGGCGGGGCCGTCGCAGGCTGATCGGGATCAGCCGCGCAGTTCGCGACGCAGCACCTTGCCCACCGCCGTCTTGGGCAGGGGGTCGCTGCGGAACTCCACGATGCGCGGTGTCTTGTAGCCGGTCAGCTGCGTGCGGCAGTGGGCGATCAGCATCTCTTTCGTCAGGTCCGGCGAGCGCGGCACGACCACGATCTTGATCCGCTCGCCCTGAGCTGCGTCCGGCACGCCGACGGCGGCGACCTCCTCGACCAGCGGATGGCTGGCCACCACATCCTCGATCTCGCCCGGATAGACGTTGAAGCCGGACACCAGGATCATGTCCTTGATGCGGTCCACCAGACGCACCCGGCCATCCGCCTGCATCACCCCGACATCGCCGGTCGCCAGCCAGCCGTCATCGGACAGAACCTTGGCCGTTTCATCGGGCCGCTTCCAATAGCCCAGCATGACCTGAGGGCCGCGCACACACAGCTCACCCTCTTCATCGATCCCGGCCCAGCTTCCGTCCTCGCGGCGCATCCGCACCTCGGTCGAGGGGACCGGCAGGCCGACCGTTCCGTCAAAGCCCATGTCCTGCGGTCGTTGCAGATCGACACGCCCGATGCAGACCACGGGCGAGGTCTCCGTCAGGCCATAGCCGTCGATCAGAGGGGCGCCCGTCACCGCCTGCCATTCCTCAGCCACCACGCTCTGGGTGGCCATGCCGCCCGCGATGGTCAGCTGCAGATCAGAGAAGTCGCGCTCGCGAAAGGCTTTGCTTTTCATCAGGCTGACAAAAAGGGTGTTCAGCCCCGTCATGCCGACGAAACGCTCCTTGCGTAGAATCCATTCCACCCGTTTCGCATCGCGCGGATTGGCGATCAGGATGTTGCGGCCGCCCGCCCCGGTGAACATCATCAGGTTCGCCGTCAGGGAGAAGATATGGTACAGCGGCAGCATGGTGACATTGCCCAGCGGCCGTGTCTGATCGATCTGATCCAGCAGCCACGCCCGCCCCTGAATCGTATTGGCCAGGATGTTGCGATGGCTCAGCATCGCCCCCTTCGCCACGCCTGATGTGCCGCCCGTATATTGAAGGAAGGCGATGTCCTCGGGCCGCCTCTCAACGGCTTGCAGATTCAGCCGGTGGGCCCCGGCCATCACACGCTTCCAGCGATGGCTGCCCGGCAGGCGATAGGCGGGGACCAGCTTTTGAACATAGCGCATCATGGCGCTGACGGCGGCCCCCTTCAGCCCGCTCATCATGTCGCCCATGGCGGTGACGACGACGTGGCGCAGGTCGGTTCCTTCGCGCGCCTGCTCCAGCGTGGCGGCGAACATGTCCATGACCACGATGGCGACCGCGCCGCTGTCCTTCAACTGATGGTTCAATTCGCGCGGCGTGTAGAGCGGGTTGACGTTGACCACCACCGCGCCCGCGAACAGCACCCCGAACAATGCCGCCGGATATTGCAGGCAGTTGGGCATCATCAGGGCCACCCGATCGCCCGGATTAACCCCGATTGACTGCAGCCAGGCGCCGAACGCCTTGGCCGCCCTCAGCATGTCGCCATAGGTCAACCCCGAGCCCAGACTGACGAAGCCAGGCCGGTCGGCGAACTTCAGCGCATCCGCCTCGAACAACTGCTGGACAGAGGTCCAGCGCGCCAGTTCATCCTCGATAAAGACAGGCACGCCCGCACGGTATGATTTCGTCCAGAACCGTTCTTCCCACAGACGGTCCGCATCACCCGATGAAGACTGGACGATCGTTGTGTCCGTCATTTCTCGACCACCGCGACCACGCCCTGTCCGCCCGCCGCGCAGATGGAGATCAGACCCCGCCCGCCGCCGTTGCGGTCTATCATGGCGGCCAGATTGGCCAGTATGCGGCCGCCCGTCGCTGCGAACGGATGTCCTGCCGCCAGAGAGCCGCCGTTGATGTTCAGCCTGGCCCGATCAATGGCGCCCGGCGCCGTGCTCAGGCCCAGACGGGTGCGGGCGTAATCGTCATCCTCCCACGCCTTCAGCGTGCACAGCACCTGTGCGGCGAAGGCCTCGTGGATTTCGTAGAAGTCGAAATCCTGAAGTTTCAGATCCAGTCGCGCCAACATGCGCGGCACGGCATAGGCCGGCGCCATCAGCAGGCCCTCGTCTCCGCCGACGAAATCCACCGCCGCCGCTTCGCCCGTGCGCAGATAGGCCTGGATCGGCAGGCCCCGCGCCCTGGCCCAGTCCTCGCTGGCCAAAAGCACGGTCGATGCGCCGTCGGTCAGGGGCGTCGAATTGGCCGCCGTCAGGGTTCCATTCTCGCGGTCGAACACCGGCTTCATCGTCGCCAGTTTGGCCGGGTCGATGTCGGGCCGCAGGTTGTTGTCCCGCTTCAACCCGCGATAGGGAATGACCATGTTGTCGAACAGCCCGGCCTCCCAGGCGGCGGCGGCGTTGCGATGGCTGGCGACGGCCAAAGCGTCCTGATCCTCACGCGCGATGTTCCAGCGCTTGGCCATCCGTTCGCAATGTTCGCCCATCGACAGGCCGGTGCGGGGTTCAGCATTGCGCGGTGGTTCAGGCTTGAAGGGCGCCGTCAGGCCAGCACCCAGCAAGGCCTTGATCCGACCGCCGATCGTCTTCTGCCGGTTGGCGGCCAGCAGGGCCTTTCGGAACTTCTCGTTCAGGGCGATGGGCGCATCCGAGGTCGTGTCCACCCCGCCCGCGATCCCGACCTCGATCTGGCCCAGGGCGATCTTATTGGCGACCAGAATGGCGGCCTCGAGGCCCGTGCCGCAGGCCTGCGACACATCATAGGCCGGGGTGTCCGCGCCGATGCTGGTTCCCAGCACGCTTTCGCGCGTCAGGGCGATGTCGCGTGACAGCTTCAGCACCGCACCCGCCGCCACCTCGCCCAGTCGCTGCCCGTGCAGATCGAAGCGGTCCGCCAGACCCTGCAGGGCGACGGTCAGCATGTCCTGATTGGACGCCTCGGCATAGGCTGTGTTGGACCGGGCGAAAGGAATGCGGACGCCGCCTATGATGGCCACGCGGCGGGGTGCGGACAGGGTCGTCATGGTGAAGGGCCCTCTGGCGGCTGTGATGACAGGCTGGGCGACAGGTTCAGCCGCCCACGCAGATGGGTGCGCGTCCCGCCCATGTCCCGCACTTCAAACACATTGTTGGTCCTGACTGGTGGTGCGGCATGAAGAACGATCGCGTCACCCAGAAACACGGGCGACCGGAAGACGGCTTGGACCTCCGCCGCTTCCAGCGGCGCCTGGGGCGTCAGGGCGGCGATGGCGCGCGCCTTCGTCCACATCCCATGCGCGATGGGGAGCCGAAATCCGAACAGACGCGCCCCCAGCGCCGAGGTGTGGATCGGATTGGCGTCGCCAGACACCGCCGCATAACGCCTGCCCAGATCGGGCGCCGTGCTCCAGGTCTCCAAGACCGATGGGCCGGACGGCGCCTCCAGCTCCGGGGCCGCCGCGCCCCGCCCCGCACGCCCCAGCTTCAGATAAATGCTCTCGCCTTCCCACACGAACTGACCATCATGCTGGACCTCGGTCGTCAGCGCGAAGGCCTGCCCCTTCTCGTGCGCCAGCAAGGGGCCGACACGCGTCGTCAGGACCAGACGCTGGCCGACCTCAAGCCTCGCCCTCTGTCGGATGCGGTTGTAGACGTGGACCAGCCCCGCGGCCGGATACGGAAAGTCCGCGCCCAGCATGATCCGCATCTGCAGCGGAAAGGACAGGATATGCGGCCAGGTGACCGGCACGCCCTGCGCGGTGGAGAAACCGCAAAGCCGGGCGTAGGCGTCGATGGCCCGCGCCTCCAGAACCACCTCTCGCTGCAGCGTCCGGCGCGGCAGCAACGGCTGCGCAGGCGTCTTGCGCAACAGGCCGCGCAGCGCGCCGCCGACCACCGCCAGACCGGACAGAGGCGCGTCGAGCCGTTCGACCACGTCGTTCTCGGTCATGCGCCCAGCAGGCTCTGGCCGCAGACGCGCACCACCTGCCCGTTGACGCCCCCCGACTGCGGTTCGGCCAGCCAGGCGATGGTCTCGGCGACGTCCACGGGGTGACCGCCCTGCCCCATGCTGTTCATCCGCCGCCCGGCCTCGCGGATGGCGAAGGGAATGGCGGCGGTCATCTGGGTTTCGATGAAGCCCGGCGCGACCGCATTGATGGTGATCCCTTGCGCCGCCAGTTGTGGGGCCAACCGGCGAACCGCACCGATCCAGCCTGCCTTGGACAGAGCGTAGTTGGTCTGCCCCGCATTTCCGGCGATCCCGCTGAGAGATGACACAGCGACGATCCGCCCGTTCGGACGCAATCCACCGCTCGCAACCAGCGCCTGGGTAATCATCAGGGGCGCCGTCAGATTGACCGCCATCACGCTGTCCCACTCGCGCGGCTCCATGCGGGCCAGTGTCCGGTCGCGTGTGATGCCCGCATTATGGACAACCACGTCATGACCGCCCCGCGCCTGAGCGTCCGTCAACAGGGTTTCCGCAGCGTCTGGCGCCGTTATGTCCAGCGCCAGAGGCTCAACCCCGATCTCGATGGCCAGACGGGTCAGCTCCGATTGCGCGCCCGGCACGTCCAGCGCCGTGACCTGCGCACCTTCCGCAGCGAAAAGGCGGACGATGGCCTCGCCTATACCCCGCGAGGCTCCGGTGACCAGCACGCGCCGACCGGCATGCCCCCGCGCATCAGGCGCAGGCGCAACGGGTGCAGACACGCGGATCGGCTGACCCGAGACATAGGCCGAACGCGGCGACAGCAGAAAGGCCAGGGTGGTCTGGGCCGCATCCTCGGCGCCTGCATCGACATAGACCATGTGAACACCGATGCTGCGCCGCGCCTCCTTGGCCAGAGAACGGACGAACCCCTCCAGCCCCCGCTGAATCGCCTCGCCCTCGGCGTCGGCCATGGCGTCCGGCGGGGTTCCGATGACGATGATCCGGCCATGCTCAACGACCGACCGCACGGCCTGATGGAAGAAGCGATACAGGTGTTGAGCGGATGTGGCGTCGCTGCAGGCGGAGGCGTCGAACACCAGTCCGCCATAGCGGCCTTCCGGCGTGTATTCGGCATGGACCACCTGCCCGCTGGCGGCGGACAGGCGCGTCAGGACGGCGGCCATCCGCCCGGCGCCGTGCGGTCCAAGCAACAGAGGCCCCACGACACCCGCCCCCGCATCCGCCCGCCGGTGCAGCGGCGCGGGGCGCGGCAGGCCCAGGCTTCCCGTCAACCAGCCGCCAAGGCCGGAGTTGGCGAATTCCAGATAGCGATCGCTCATCAGGCCGCCTTCTTCTTGGCCTTGACCGGGGCCAAGGCTGCCTCACGACGCTCCAGACCGGCGGCCATGTCGAAGTCCGCCGGGAAGTCGTCGACCTGAATCGCCTGATCCGCATAGGCGGCGAAGCGCCCGATCAGTTCGCGTTCTTTCGCGTCGATCAGCCCCTTGACTTCGGCCTCTGCGGCCCAGGCGCCCAGCAGGGTGAGGTTCTGCGGCGCCCGCGTGATCCGCCCGCTGCGGATGTCGTCCTTCAGCCGCCGCTCGACGGCCTCGACCTGCGGATGCAGATCAAAGGCGGCGATGGTCGCGGCGATGGGATCAACCTCAACCCGCGCCGTCCATGAACCGGCGACCAGACGGTCACGCGCCGAGCCTTGAACCTGGATCAGACCCGCGACGGCGGCGGCGCAGCGATCGTCCGGTTCCGGCGTGCTCAGCCCGAACGGCGTCCCCGCCATTTTCAGGAACAGGGCCGCACCCCGGCTGGGATGATTGGCCAACAGGCTGCGCCACGCCGCCCCCGCCCGCGCCAACGCATCCTGCGCCGCCCAATGAACAAAGGGCAGATCCTCCGCCGGACGGCCCTCATCCTCGAACCGCTTCAACACGCTGGTCAGGATGAAAAGCTGGGCCAGGATGTCGCCGAGCCGCCCCGTCAACGCGCCCTTGCGCTTCAAGGCGCCGCCGACTGTCGCCATCGACAGGTCTGACGCCAGGGCCAGCAGGGTCGAGAACCGGGTCGTCGCCCGATAATAACGTCGCAGCTCAGACGCGGCCCCGCCCGGCGCCCTGATGAATACGCCGCCGGTCACACCGAAGGTGAGCGCGCGCGCCATGTTGCGGAACAGAAAGCCGATATAGCCGAACAGGGCCGCATCGAACGACTTGAGATCACCCGCGCCCGCCGTGCGCATCAGGTTCAGCACATAGGGGTGGCAACGGATCGCCCCCTGCCCATAGATGATCAGGGTGCGGGTCATGATGTTGGCCCCCTCGACCGTGATGGCCACCGGGATTTGCTGATAGGCGCGGGCCAGAAAGTTGCCGGGCCCCATGCAGACCCCCTTGCCGCCGATCACGTCCATGCCGTCGTTGATGACGATACGGGCGCGCTCAGTGACATGATATTTGGCGATGGCCGAGACGACCGAGGGTTTTTCGCCCTGATCCAACGCCGCCGCCGCCAGACGTCGAACGGCGTCGGTCGCATACAGATGCCCGGCCATCCGAGCCAGAGCCTCCTGCACGCCCTCGAAGGCGCCGATGGGCTGATTGAACTGACGGCGGATGGCGACATAGGCGCCGACCATGCCGACGGCCAACTTGGACATGCCGACATTGGATGACGGCAGCGAAATGGCCCTGCCCGCCGCCAGACATTCCATCAGCATCCGCCAGCCCGCGCCGACCTGTTCGCGCCCGCCGATCACCATCTCCATTGGCACGAAGACATCGTCACCCGTCGTCGGGCCATTCTGGAAGACCGCATTCAGCGGCCAGTGGCGTCGCCCGATGTTCACGCCGGGATGATCGCGTGGGATCAGGACGCAGGTGATGCCCGGCTCAGCCTCCTGCCCCAGCAAACGGTCCGGGTCGACGGCGCGGAAGGCCAGGCCCAGCACGGTCGCCACCGGCGCCAACGTAATGTAGCGCTTGCGCCAGCTGATGCGGAAACCCAGCGTCTCCCGCCCCTTCCACATCCCCTTGCAGACCACCCCCGTGTCTGTGATCGAGGCGGCGTCGGACCCGGCATAGGGGTTTGTCAGGGCGAAACAGGGGATTTCCTGCCCCCGCGCCAGACGCGGCAGATAGTGGTTCTTCTGATCCTCGGTGCCGTAGTGCAGCAGCAGCTCCGCCGGCCCCAGCGAGTTCGGAACCATCACCGACACCGCCGCCGCCGAACACCGGGTCGACAGCTTCTGGATCACCTGACTGTGGGCGTAGGCTGAAAACCCCAGACCGCCATAAGCCTTGGGGACGATCATGCCCAGAAACCCCTTGTCCTTGGCGTAGGCCCAGGCCTGGGGGGACAGGTCCTGCCAGACCGAGGTCGTCTCCCAGTCATTGGCCAGATCGCACAGGCGTTCAGTCTCGACGTCGAGGAATCGCTGCTCCTCGGCCGTCAGGCTGGGAGCGGGCGTTGACAGCAGCCGCTTCCAGTCGGGCTTGCCGGCGAAAAGTTCGGCGTCCCACCAGACATTGCCCGCCTCGACCGCCGCCTGTTCGGTGGCGCTCATGCGGGGCATGATCTGACGAAAGCCCTTCATTGCGGATCGGGTCAGGATGGCGCGCCGCAACGGCCTCAAGGTCAGCATCACCAGGATCGGCGCAGCGACGACAGCAAGAACCATCGTTATTTGCGGAGAGACGACCTCAAGCCCCCAACCCGCCAGAATCCAGGCGATGACCGCCAGCGCCCACCACGCCATCCGCGCCTGATGAAATGTCAGGACGAAGCCGACGCACAGCGCGGCGCAAATCCAGATCAGCATGGTCCGCCCCCCAAGGCCGCCGCCCCATCAGCGGCGCAGCCCGTTCAAAATTCGATCAAAAGCCCCGCACCATCTTTCAGCGCAGGCGGGTCCAGGTCTGCGTCCGGCACAGCAGCGGCGCGATGCAGCCTCGCACAACCAGGCGATCCGCATTGACCAGCTTCAATGTGCCGGTCGGCGCCCCCTGCCCTGTCTCCGGGTCGTACAGCGGGCCGCCTCTCCACTCCTGCGGCCCGCCCGAAAACGCCTGCAGCACCAGCACGCCCTGAAGCGGACGATTACGCAGGGCGGCGTTGCGGTTCCTGACATCTCGCTGATCCGGGTTGGCGCGCAGGGCGGCGGCGTCGATCAGTCGTCCGCACAGATTGGCGCCGCACCGCTCAATCGCCACCACGCCGTTCTGCGCCGATGTACGCCAGCGGCCCTGCACATCGCCCGCGTCCTGGGCCATTGCTGGAACAGCGACCGACGTCGCGCCGACCATCATCGCCATAAACATCAGGCCGCGCATCATCAGCCTTTTCCGCCCTGATAGGCGTTGCGGACCGTCGGCGGCACCTGATCGTACAGCGTCGGCGGCGCGATCTTCAGACGACGCCGCGCTTCATCCAGCGGCTCAGCCAGCAGTTTTTCGTAATCCTCACCCGGCAGCCAGGCGGCCCGACGTCCATTGCGCCACGCCTGCAACACCGCCCTCGCACAAGGATAGCCTGTGCGGGCGCGCATGAACTGAACCGCTATGCCTCCCGCAATCAGGCCAAACCCCGCACTGCGGGTCTGCGGCAAGGAAAACGCCACCACGCAGGCCTCACCCAACGCATCGGAATGATAGCCGGTGAGCACGTGCCAGATGTCGTGGACATCCCGCAGCCGCCGCGCATACCAGGCGCGCGGATGGGCCGCCTCAATCTCTGTGTCGGCCACCTTGCGGCTGTCCTCAGCCAGCCCGTAGGCCGTGAAATTCTGCGGATCGACAAACGCGCAATAGGCCGCGCCCACGGTGCCCGGCTTAAACTGGGCCAGCCATTGGCGATCCTGCAGCAGGTCAGACAACTCCAGCCGTTCATAGGCCTGCCTGCCCCCTGCCGGGGTGTCCATCAGACGGCGATAGCCCCAATCGGGCGAACGCCCAGACAGAGCATTCATGATCTCAAACACCTGGCGGGTGTCGTCCTTGTCCGCCACCAGCCCGCGCAATGCCCGCATCGCGCGAACCGGCTGGACCCGGCGCACTGTTGCGCCCGACGGCCGTCGGAGCGCCGGCGCGGCGACAGGGGCCTCCAAAGGAGCCGAAATTGCTGAAATCGCTTGCACTTGCCCGCACCTCGCAAGAAGGTTAAACCCTGCTATCTACATTAGTGTCATTTACAATGATGTCAATTGCAAAATTACCTGCGACGCGCCGTCGCCGCCGCACTCCGGACGAGGCGCGTAGAGAAGCCGTGGTTTCCGCCCGCCGGCTCCTGCTGTCCGGCGGGCCAGACGCGATGACCTTGGCTGCGGTGGCTGCGGATATTGGCGTGACCCATGCCAATCTGATCCACCATTTCGGCTCGGCCGCAGGGCTGCAATCCGCACTGATGGGATCGATGGTTGAGGACCTTAATCAGGCCCTGACGACTGCCGTGGCGCGTTTGCGCACCGACGACGGGGCCCCTCTTGAGTTGGTGAATGCTGTATTTGACGCCTTCACCGAAGGCGGCGCCGGCCGCCTTGCCGCCTGGATCGCCATGTCTGGCGACCTGTCCCACCTTGAACCCGTTCGCGACGCGGTTCAGGATCTTGTACACGCCATAAGCGAGAAGATGGGAGATAGCGACACCACCCGTGAACGGATTGGCTCCGCAGTTCTCTTCATCGCCCTAAGCGCATTCGGCGACTCATTGATCGGCGCCCCGCTGCGACACATGCTGGATCAGCCAGAAGACGCTACCCGCACGGTCGTGGCCAACCTGCTTCCCCGCTTTGTCAGCCACACTTGAACACCAGGCGCCATTGGGGCGGCCGCTCCAACAGTCAGGCGCCACGAAACAATATTGACATTGACGTTTATAGCGCGACATTAGGCGCGCGCAGACGACCTAGGCTCAAGGTTTGAGCATACGCCGTCCAAGCAAAGTTCCTGCTGAAATCCCGAAACTTTCCCGTCCAGGCATTTTCTCTGGACGGGACTTCTCGACCCGATGGAATCCGCAGCCGATCTGGCCAAGACGCTGCCGCGCTTGCACCGAAATGCTTCCCACAACGCGCTGAATTTATTGCGCAATCGAACAGGCAGGAATCGGAAAAGCCGTTCGGGACAATTCTTCATGTAAGCAAATGCGTCGACCCTCAGGCTCCGCTATCTAGGCCCGTCATCCGAAAAGTGGCGGGACTTTTATCCTTAACGACAATCCACGATTGCTAGTTCAGCAATCTTGTGTCGCCATAGGCGCGGGAGATTTCTCCCTGGAGAATTGCTTGATGATCAAGAAACTTGCCATCGCCGCCGCCTTTATGGCCTCGACAATGATTGCCGTACCGACAGCCCAAGCGGGTAGTCGGGGGGCTTGCATGTCCAAGTATATGGATGATCTGATAGAGTGCGGCGGAACCTTATCTTGCGAGATGTGGGCCGACATCACGTACTATCAATGCATCCAAGCCTTGAACGCCGAACTCGAGCCCGACGTTTGATCAATGTGTTGATCGGCCCGTTGCTCTGACCGAGCAGCGGGTCTTTCGTCGTTTCACGCGGCGTCCGCTCGACGCTGGCGCCCCAGTCGACGATGGCGGCCCTTTCGGAAACCAAGGCAACCACGTCATAGCCGCGCAAGGAAAATTCACAATCACAATGGGAAAGGATGGTGGACGCGACAGGGATTGAACCTGTGACCCCCTCGGTGTGAACGAGGTGCTCTCCCGCTGAGCTACGCGTCCTTGCCTTGCGGAGGCGGCGATGTAGCCCGCTCCTCCGCGCGGCGCAAGCGCCCGTTTCAGATTCCTGCGGCTTTCACCGTTTCGGCTGTGTCCGCGTCGGGATCGCCGGGCAGCCAGGCGACGTGGCCGTTGTAGATGTCCTCGTTCAGGATGCCCTCTTCCTTGGCGACCAACACGGGTACGACCATCTGGCCGGTCACATTGGTCGCGGTGCGCATCATGTCGATGATCCGGTCAATGGCGACGATATAGCCGATGCCTTCGAGCGGCAGACCGGCGGTGGAGAGGGTCAGGGTCAGCATGACGATGGAGGTGCCCGGCACGCCTGCCGTGCCCAGCGAGCCCAGGACCGCCGTCAGTCCGATCAGGATGTACTGGGTCAGCGTCAGGTCGATCTTGAAATACTGGGCGATGAAGATCGCGGCGATGGCGGGATAGATGGCGCCGCAGCCGTCCATCTTGACGCTGGCGCCCAGGGGCACGGCGAAGGCGGCATAGGCTTGCGGCACGCCCAGACGCTCGACCGTCTGGCGTAAGGTCACAGGCAGGGTGCCCAGCGACGATGAGGTGGCGAAGGCGGTCTGCTGGGCCGCGAAGGCGCCGCGGAAGAAGCTGCGGACTTTCAGACCATGCAGCTTCAGCAGGCCCGAATAGACGATCAGGATATGGAACAGGCAGGCCGCATAGATGGCGGCGATGAACTTCAGCAGCGGCAGCAGGGCCTCCCAGCCATAACCGCCGACCACCGAACCGATCAGGCCGAACACGCCGATGGGCGTCAGCTGGATCACCCAGCGGGTGATGCGGAAGACGACGGCCGCTCCCTCGTCCACCAAACGTCGCACGCCCTGCGCACGGTCGCCCAGGGCCACCAGAGCCATGCCGATCAGGGCCGAGAAGAAGATGATCTGCAGGACTTTGCCCTCGGTCAGGGCGGCGAACGGGTTGGAGGGCACCACGCCGATCAGAACCTCAAGCGGCGTGGGGATCACCCGCTCCTTGACCTCGCCCAGCGGCAGATTGGACAGACCCACGCCCGGATTGATGATGTGTCCGAAGGCGAAGCCGACCAGAACGGCCAGCAGCGACGTGATGGCGAACCAGACGATGGTGCGCACGCCCAGCCGAACGGCCCCCGCCCCCTCGCCCAGCTTGGCGATGGAGCTGGCGATGGTGAACAGCACCAGTGGCGCAACCACCATGCGGATCAGGTTCAGATAGACGTCGCCAATCGGCTGGAGCCAGACGGCCGCCTTCTCCCTCAGTATCAGTCCAGCAAGAATGCCCAGGGCGAAACCTGCGGCTGTGCGTTGCCACAGCGGGATCTTGAAGAAGCGGGCGAGCATGGACGTACTTTCAAAACAGTGCGCCAATCTGTCCATTGCGCCCGCAATCCGCAACCGTGCCGGCGCGGGTTCGAGTCGCAGTTTTTCTGCAATCCACCCTCAGTTTTTCTAAATTCAGAGCCTGAGCGCCTTCATCACATAGAAGTCGGACAGGACGCCGTCGATGGCTTCCTCGATATCTTCAAACGCGTCGACCAGCACGTCGCCGCCCAGCGTCTCGACCGGCACGGGAGTATAGCCGAAGGTCACCAGAACACAGGGCATGCCTGCGTCGCGCGCAGCCCCGGCGTCGGGCGCAGCATCGCCGACCATGATGGCGCGCTCGGGGTCTCCCCCCGCCTGGGCGACGGCTTCCTTCAGATGCGCGCCGGACGGCTTGCGTGCGCTGACGCGGTCAGGACCGACGATGGCGGCGAAATGCCGGGCCAGGTCCAGCTTTTGCAGCAACAGTTCGGACAGGTCCGAGCGTTTGTTGGTGGCCACCACCAGAAGCGCGCCGCGTTCCTTCAGCCGCTCCAGCGCCTCGACCACGCCATCGAACGGCAGCGAGCCGTCGGCGATATGAGCGGTGTAATCGGTCAGGAAACGCTCAAACAGCGCGTCCGACTGCGCCCGCTCGACCGATGCGCCCGCCGCTTCAAAGCCATGGACCAGCAGGGCGCGCGCGCCGGAGCCGATGAGCTTCTGCGCCTCGTCCATCGCCACCGTCGGCAGCCCCTCTTCGACCAGAAGCCGGTTCAGGGTTCCGATCAGGTCCGGCGCGGAATCGACCAACGTCCCATCCAGATCAAAGGCGATGGTCCAGCCTTCCAGGTCTCGATCGGTCATGGTCTCAGGTCATCCTTGTTCGTCACCCTGGATTTGACCCGAGGATGACGGTTCTAATGCCCGCCTACGCGTTGTAGACGGCGAATGAAGACCTAGCCTCAGGGGCGATTCATGACCAGCCAGACCAACACACGCGCCGCCGTCATTCTTGCCGCCGGCCAAGGCACGCGGATGAAGTCGCCGTTACCCAAGGTGCTGCACCCCGTCGGCGGACGCGCCATGCTGGATCACGCCATCGACGCCGCCGAGGCGCTAGGCTGCGAACGGATCGTGGTGGTGGTGGGCGTGCATTCCCCTGAGGTTCGCGCCCATGTCGTCAAACGTCTGGGCGAAACCGCCATTGCGGTTCAAGACCCGCCGCTGGGCACCGGCCACGCCGTGCGCGCCGCCGAACAGGCTCTGGCCGGATTCGAGGGCGAAGTGGTCGTCACCTATGGCGACGTGCCGTTGCTGAAGGCCGCCGACATCGAACCCGTGTTCGGATCGAACGGCGTGACCGTCATCGGGTTTGAGGCGCGTGATCCGGGCGCCTACGGACGGCTGATCATCGAGGGCGACACCCTGACAGCCATCACCGAGGCCAAGGAGGCGTCTCCCGAGGTTCTGGCCGTAACCGCCTGCAATTCCGGCGTCATGGCCGCACCTGCCGCTCTGCTGTTCTCGCTGTTGGCGAAGGTCAGAAACGACAACGCAAAGGGCGAATACTATCTGACCGACGTGGTCGAACTGGCCCGCAAGGCCGACCATCCGACGCGCGCCGTCTTTGCGCCCGAAGAAGCCGTCATGGGCGTCAACGCTCAGGGCGAGTTGGCGCAGGCCGAAGCCTTGTTCCAAAAGGTTCAGCGCGAAACCTTCCTGGCCGCTGGCGTGACCATGAGCGCGCCCGACACGGTGCATTTCGCGTGGGACACTCAGGTCGGCGGCGGAGCCGTCATCGAGCCTTTTGTCGTCTTTGGCCCCGGCGCACGGATTGAAGGCGGCGCCCGCATCCGCAGTTTCAGCCACATCGAAGGGGCCCGTGTCGCGGCGGGCGCAGAAGTCGGCCCCTATGCCCGCCTGCGTCCGGGCGCGGACCTGGCTGAGGGCGTCAAGATCGGCAACTTCGTAGAAGTGAAGAATGTCGCCATGGCCAGGGGCGCCAAGGCCAACCATCTGGCCTATCTGGGCGACGGCGTGGTCGGCGCGGGCGCGAACATCGGCGCAGGCACGATCTTCTGCAACTATGACGGCTTTAACAAGGCCCGCACCGAGATCGGCGAAGGCGCCTTCATCGGCTCGAACTCCAGCCTGGTGGCCCCGGTCAGCATCGGCGCCGGGGCCATCGTCGCCTCAGGCTCTGTCATCACCGAGGACGTGCCCGCAGACGCCTTGGCCTTTGGCCGCGCTCGCCAAGTTTCCAAGCCGGACGCCGGCGCCGCCTTCCGTGAAAAGGCGAAAGACAAGAAGGCCGCCAAATGAGCGACATCCAGAAGAAGAACGCCGGCGAAGCCGCCGCCCTGCACGTCGAGCCAGGCATGATCGTGGGTCTGGGCACCGGCTCGACCGCGGCCTGGTTCGTCAAGGCGCTGGCGGCGCGGAACCTGCCCGGATTGCGCTGCGTGCCGACGTCCGAGAAGACCGCTGACCTGGCGCGCGAACTGGGCCTGCCTCTGTCCACGCTGGAAGACACGCCGCGCATCGACCTGACCGTCGACGGCGCCGACGAGATCGGCCCCGGTCTGGCCCTGATCAAGGGCGGCGGCGCGGCCCTGCTGCGCGAAAAACTGGTGTGGGAGGCGTCGACACGCTGCATCGTCATCGCTGACGCCGCCAAGGTCGTGCCGGTGCTGGGGACCTTCCCCCTGCCGATCGAGGTCGTCGCCTTCGGGCACAAGACTACCGGCAACCGCATCGCGGACGTCCTGGCCGATCACGACATCGCCGCCCCGGCCCGCGTGCGTCAGGCGGATCGCGGACTGGTCCGCACAGACGGCGGCAACCTGATCTATGACGCCGCGTGCAAGGCCATCAAGGACCCGGCGCGGCTGGCCGACGACCTGAAGCTGATCACCGGCGTGGTGGAGCACGGCCTGTTTCTGGATCTGGCCGATCTGGCCATCATCGGCCATGACGACGACATCGAGACGATCACGCCTTGATCCTTGCCGCACCGCGCTGGGGCGCCTAAGTCGGATCAGCGCTGCGGCCCGGCCGGGCGGATTTTCAGACTATTCAGAAGCATCGGCCTTATATTTCGGGTTCGATGCCGGAGCGCCCGACGATGGCCTATGATTACGACCTCTTTGTCATCGGCGCCGGTTCCGGCGGGGTGCGGGCGGCGCGGCTGACGGCGCTGGACGGCAAGAAGGTGGCGGTGGCCGAGGAATACCGCGTCGGCGGAACCTGCGTGATCCGCGGCTGCGTGCCCAAGAAGTTCATGGTGATGGCCTCCGAGGTCAGTCACGCGCTGGAAATCGCCGAAGGCTATGGCTGGTCGTTCGACAACGCCCGCTTCGACTGGCCCAAATTCCTTGAGGCCAAGGATGTCGAGATCGCCCGCCTTTCAGGCATCTACGCCGCCAACCTGGGCAAGGCGGGCGTCGAACTGGTCCACGGCCGGGCCGTCCTGAAGGACGCCCACACCGTCGAGATTATCGGCAAGGACCGCACCATCACCGCCGAGAAGATCCTGATCGCCACCGGCGGACGACCCTGGAAGCCGGAGGAACTGCCCGGCATCGAACACGCCATCACCTCCGAAGAAGCCTTCCACCTGCCCGAACTGCCCAAACGCATCCTGATCGCGGGCGGCGGCTATATCGCGGTGGAGTTCGCAGGCATCTTCGCCGGCCTGGGGGTGGAGACCACCCTGATCTATCGCGGCCCGAACATCCTGCGCGGCTTTGACGACGACGTGCGCGCCCATCTGGCGGGAGAGATCGAGAAGCGCGGCATCAAGGTCATCCTGGGCTGCCAGCACCAGTCGATCGAAAAGACCGAGACCGGCCTGGTGAACCACCTGGAAAACGGCATGAAGCTGGAGACGGACGTGGTCATGTTCGCCACCGGCCGCATCCCCTACGTCAAGGAACTGGGCCTGGAGCACGCCGGGGTCGAACTGAACGACGAGGGCGCGATCAAGGTCGACACCTATTCCAGGACGACGGCCGAGAACATCTGGGCCATCGGCGACGTGACGGACCGGATGAACCTGACCCCCGTGGCGATCCGCGAGGCGGCGGCCTTCCACCAGACTGTCTTCCGCGACAATCCCCAGCACTTTGACTACGAGGCCGTGGCCACCGGCGTCTTCAGCCAGCCGCCGGTCGGGGTGGTCGGTCTGACCGAGGCCGAGGCCCGCCGTTCGTGCGCCAAGGGCGTCGATGTCTATGTGACCCGCTTCCGCCCGATGAAATACGCCTTCACCGGTTCGGACGAGCGGGTGTTGATGAAGCTGGTGGTCGACGCCGACAGCCAGCGCGTCGTCGGCGTTCACATCGTCGGCCCGGAAAGCCCCGAAATGATCCAGTTGGCCGCCATCGCCGTGAAGGCGGGCCTGACCAAGGCCCAGTGGGACGCGACCTGCGCCGTCCATCCGACCATGGCCGAGGAACTGGTCACCCTGAAGGAGAAACAGTCCGGCGCGACATCGGCGGGCTGATCGCTCAGCGCCGAACGGTCACAACGGGCGGCGGCGTGCGCGGCCGCTCACGGAACCGCTCGATCAGGTCCAGCTTGGCCGTGTCCGGCACAGGCATGGCCTCTGGCCCCTCGTTGCTGAACATCATCAACTGGGTGTCCCCGCCTCGCGCCCTGGGCCACTCGGGCCGCCCGACGCCATTGGGATCACCCGAGCGCGCGAAGGCGGTCCAATAGGCCATCATCGCCTCTGACGCCTTCCGGTCCACATCCGTGACGGGATAGGGCAGCAGCGGCAGGGTTCCGAACACATAGGGCCGCTCGATGGCGTGCGACGCCCCGCCATGCGGCTCAGGATTGTTCTGCGATGTGACATCGAACCGATAGAGATACGCCGCCTTGCCCGTCGTCGAATGCAGTCGCGCCAGCATTCGCGCCGGTTCGGAGAAGACGGCGTCGGTGATGAATCCCTTGTCGAACCCTTCCTGCCCGCCATAGGCGGCGACCAGCGAGGCGCGCTCCAGCCAGGTCGTGTCGTCGTCGATCATGCCATAGCCGTTGCGATCGGTCGGCCGCATCCACCAGAACTCGGCGCTGTTGGAGCCGATCATCATGGGCACCGGCGCCTGACGCCCCGCCTTGAACGCCGCCTCGATGGTCGAGGGCACGATCTTGCCGTCGATCAGGGTCAGGTCGCCATTGGCGAACACCGGCGATGGGGTCAGGAAGACCTCGGCCGGTGCGGCGCGCAAGTCGGCCGCCGTTCGAAGCCCCGCCCCAAGCGCCCAGGCCTGGCCGCGTTCGCGAGCGGACGGCAGCCCCCGGACATCCTTGGCGTCCAGCGGCGTCTGGAACTCGCGTCCCAGTCCCGACTGGATCACGGCCTTGTCGAACAGACCGCGCGCAGGCGGCGAGATCATCAGGCGGGTGACGATGGCGCCGCCCGCAGACTCTCCGAAGATGGTCACATTGGCGGGGTCGCCGCCGAACGCCGCGATATTGCCCCGCACCCATTTCAGCGCGGCGATGACGTCCATCAAGCCATAGTTGCCCGCGGCCTCGCCTGCAGGACGTCCCGCCGCCAGCAAGGGATGGTCAAAAAAGCCCAGCCGACCCAGACGATAGTTCAGCGTCACCACGACCACGCCGTCGCGGGCCAGATGCGAGCCGTCGTACAGGGCCGCCGTGCCAGACCCGTTGTTCAGTGCGCCGCCGTGTATCCACACCATGACGGGCGCGGGCTCTTTCGCCGCGACGGGTCGCCACACATTGAGGTTCAGGCAGTCCTCGCTCATGGGCAAGGGCCCCACGCCCGGATCGCCGTTGGGCGTGGGCTGGACGCACAGGGGGCCGTAGGTCGAAGCGTCGCGCTCGCCCTGCCACCTCGGCGCCGGACCCGGCGGCCGCCAGCGACGCGCCCCGGCCGGCGACGCGGCGTAGGGAATATTCTTGAAGCTGGCCACCTCAGCATCCGCACGCCCCGTCAGGGCGCCTTGCTGAATCTGGACTACGGGCTGGTCGGCTGCGGGCGCCATCATGAGCGAGAGGGTGGCGAATATGCCGGCGATTGTCATCCGCGCTGATTAGCAAATCCTGCTCTCAGGCCAAGCTCAGCAGGATCACAGTTCGAAAATGTTCCAACGACAGGCGGGGCGCGCCTGGCGCCTGTGCGCACAAAACGCCCCGTCGTTGGAACAACGGCAAGGCTTAGTCATTTGAACAAGCGAAACTTTCGACTTCATCTGGCGAACGCCTTTGTTCTGGTTTACGCGGGTGGGGACAGATCATGGCGCTTCCCGTTCCATGCGACAGGATAACCGACCAATGACCCAACCGCTGAACGGCCGACGTGTGCTGGTGGTCGAGGACGAATCCCTCGTCGCCATGCTGTTGGAAACCATTCTGGAAGACATGGGCTGCACGCCCGTCGGCCCCGCATCGAACATCGATGACGCAGAAGCCATGGTCCGCGACACCATCGATCTGGACGCCGCCCTCCTGGACGTGAATGTCGCCGGACGTCAGGTCTTTCCCGTCGCCGCCGCCTTGACGGCGCGCGGCGTGCCCTTCGTCTTCTCCACCGGCTATGGCGAAGGTGGTCTGCCCGACGAATGGCGCAGCGCCACCACCATCCAGAAACCCTTCACCGAGGCCGCTGTCCGCGACGCCCTGATGAAGGTGATGGGCGTCGCCGAGGTCTGACGCTCAATTGGACGTTCGGCGAGGCGCGAACCAGCCGGCGTCGGTGGCGTGAATGCTTTCTGCGGCGGCCAGCATGTGAAGCGTCCTCTTCACACGGTTCCTTTCCTTGGTGGGACGTGGATCCAGCTGGAAACAGGCTGCGACCTCCTTCACATTCATCGGCTTTCCTGCCGATCTCAGAACCTCCAGGACGCCCACGATGATGGCCAGGTCGTCCTTTGGAAACGGGCGCAGTGCGCTGACAGACCTTTCCTGCACGACCGATCTTTTGGCTTTGGAAAACTTCTGTCGGGGTCGTTGGTAGGCGGGGCGCAGAAACTCGACCTGCCCCGCTCCCTCTTCAGCAGCGCGCAGCTGATTGAGCGCCACGAGATGCTCGACCAACGCCGCATCAGTCAGATCGGACGGCCATCCGTAGGCCTCCGTCACCAACTGATCGAGCCGTTCGCGCAGGTTCAACAAGGCGTCGGCGCACCCGGTCAGGCGCACCGCCTGCTCAGTTTCATCCAGCACGGCGCCCGCAGCCATCTTCTCCAGCACGTTATAGAGCGCCGTCATGGTCAAGGTCGGGCTGCAGGCCAGCACATGAGTGAGGAGATCTTCCATCTGCTCGGCTGTGCTGGCGATTTCGTGCCGTTTCAGGCTGCTGGCCAATGGGAAGGGAAAACGGTCGAAACAGGCGCTCTTGGCATAGATGGGACGGTCTTCCAGCAGGCCTCCAGCCGCCAGAGCCCATGCCCGATGTACGCGTGACGACAAGATTCCCAGCACGAATGGGTCGTCTGACGCGATGCATACCAGCCGGTTGTCCGGCAGAACCGACGCATCCATGAAACGGAACCATCGATGCTTGGATGTCTCCACCGTGACGATGAAACGCGGCAGACCTTCCAGCGCAGACCTCAGTTCACGCCTCGGCTCGCCCAACACCCACCAAGCTTCACGATAGGCCGGGCGATTATTCTGGTCCCGTCCCGGCTTCACCGTCTGCCTGAGGTGCTGCATGAATCCGGGATGACGCCGCATCGCCTCGTCTTCGCTCCAGCCAAACAGATCGATGACCATCAGATTTCGAGAGCGGTCGGTCAGATCCTTGCCATTGCGATAAGCCCTGACGGGCGACGGCTCATCTTTTCGCGACAGCGCCAAAAGCGTTTTTGCCGCGGCTTCGTCGATCAGAAACCCCTCCCCGACCAACTGGACCCCGCGATAGGCCAGGCCGGCGTTGGCATTCAGCGGAACGGCCCGATCAAGGCCTCGACCGATCGAGAGGTCAGCGCCGATATCGCCTCTGGTCTCGACGAACGACACGCCCGTCGCCGCGGCCTGCCGCTCCTCAACCACCTCAAGCAACCGCCCTCGTCCATCGGGCGCGCCTGCCTCCGCAACGGTGATCGCCACCCGAACAGACGCGTGCCCCGTGTCCGCATGCCAGGGGTGATCCGGCACGGCGAAGGTCAATCGGATGGGCGGCGTGCCGGAAAGCCGTTCCTGGATCACCCGGCGCGAAAACGGCTGGGTGATCGAATTGGTGGTGACGAAGCCGAACCGCTGCAAGCTTTCAGGAACAGGCTCGGTGTTCTGGCTCTTCTTTTTTGCTTTGCTCTCTTTTTTCGGGATCACGGCGTCAAACGGGCCAGGCTTGCCGGCGTCCGCCGCCAGGATTTCGGCCGCGCGGTCCCACCACAACATCACGATGTCAGCAGACCGAAACCGCCCGCCGCGCGAAGCCCATAGCGCCTCGGCATAGGCGTTCCCGAGCGTCGGCCTCAGGTTCTTTCCGGCGATGAAGGGCGGGTTGCCAACGATGAAATGCGCAGGCGGCCAGATCGGCGCATGGGGCTCGACATAGCGGAAACCCTCCGTCGTCTCCGGCGCGGGGATTTTTCGGGCGCACAGGATGGCGTCCTGCTGCCTGATGGCGTCGTATTCATTGAGAACAGGATCGCTGGTCTCTGCACGACGCGAGAAACGATAGCGCCACTGCAGATGGCCGATCCACATGACCATCTTGGCGATCCATACCGCCTGCAGATTCTTCTCAAGCCCCAGAAACTGTCGCGGCCCGACGGCGGAATAGTCTGTCTCCATCCAGTATTCATGCACGCCCAGACTGACCAGCCGTTCGACCACCTCGCCTTCAAGCGCCTTCATCCGGTCCATGGCGACGTAGAGGAAATTGGCCGTCCCGCAGGCGGGATCGAGAACCTTGACCGTGCAGAGAGCGGCGTGAAAGGCCCGGACGACCTTCTGCGCATCTCCCGTTTTGCCTCGTTTCTCCAAACCATCAGCCTTGGCCTTCACCGCCTCCCAGTCCTGCCTCAACGGCTCAATCACGGTCGCCTCGACGACGACCTCCACCAAAGGTCTCGGCGTATAATGGGCGCCTAACGCCTTGCGCTCGTCCGGCGCCAGGGACTGCTCCATCAAGGCGCCGAATATGGCGGGCTCGACCGCCGACCAGTCGCAACTGGCCGCCGCGCACAGGATTTCCAGTTCTTGAGCCGTGACCTGCATGGCGACGTTCGTGGCGTAAAGGCTGCCGTTGATCCGACTGATTTCGCGCCCCATCACGGAACTGTATCCACCGGCGTCCATCTCGCGGAAAAACTTGGTCAGTGTCAGATGGAGGCGCGGCGCGGCCTGATCTTCGCGGTAACGCTTCAATAACGCGGAGAAGCAACGATCCGGAAGCAATCCCACGCTGTCAGCGAACATGGCGAACAGGCATTGCATGACAAAGATGGCCACCTCCTTGTCCCTGCTGGCGCGCGTCACGGGATCGACTTTTCCGTCCGTCCCCTGCGGCGCACGCTCTCTGATGGATCGCACGAACCGGGCAAGAAGTCCGGCGATTTCCGTCGTGGCCGCAAGAATCTTCCTGGACGGATCCAACGACATGGGGTCCATCCAGACGGCCGCCAGACGCGCTCGAATTTCCGGATCGCGCAGATCGTCCAGACGGATCCGATAGGAGTCACGGTCAGGAAACTGGGTGTAGCCTTTCCCGTCCCGTTTAAAGCCGGCCCACAACTCGATCGTGCGGCCGAGGTCGATATTGATGAGGAACGGGGGCCATTCGTCCAGCGCTCGGGCGTAGCCTTCGGCCTGGGCCCTGGCGTTCTCCAATCGGCGATCACCGGAATCTGACCAGCTGCCGACCATCTTTTTAGGATTGTCGCTCGTCGCCAGGCGTTTTCTGGACTGTTTCATCTCCAACACGAAACAGCCGCGCCGGTAACAATCGATCATGCCCCAGTGCGCCGTTCCATCCTGATGCTTGAACAGCACGGTCCGCTCAAAGCTGTAGTCGCGATCACCTGCCTTCAAATCGTTCGGCGCCGGAACACCCAGCAGATGACACAACTGGATTATGAAAGAGTGCGCACAGGATCGCTCCGAGCCAGGCACATCTTTCCAGTTTGCGATGAAGGCTTCGACGTCCATAGGCCTCTCCCTCCGCGACGAGGAGCACGCCTATAACGTGTATAATGATCGGCTACAACTTTAGATTACCTCCATGTGTCATGAAGCATCGGCTTGCCCAACCAGTAGGCCAGTTCGGCGGGGTGGTTGATGTTCCAGATCGCCAGTTCCGCCGCCTTGCCGGCCTCGATGACGCCAACCTGGTCCAGAACACCCAGCGCCCTCGCCGCCTCGCGCGTGACCCCTGCCAAGGCTTCTTCGGGCGTCAAGCGGAACTGGACGCAGGCCAGGTTCAGCACCGCCGTCATCGACGCCACCGGCGAGGTGCCGGGATTGCAGTCCGACGCAATGGCCATTCGGACCCCATGCTTGCGCAGCAGGTCGACCGGCGGAAGCTTGGTCTCGCGCAGCATCAGGAAGGCCCCGGGCAAGAGGACCGCGACCACGCCCGCCTCGGCCATGGCGGCGACCCCCGCCTCGGTCGAATGTTCGATGTGGTCGGCGGACAGGGCGCGATATCGGGCGGCCAGGGACGCGCCGCCGCCGTCGGACAACTGATCGGCGTGCAGCTTGACCGGCAGGTTCAGCGACTGCGCCTTGTCGAACAGGCGCGACACCTCGTCCTGCGTGAAGGCGATGGGCTCGCAATAGGCGTCCACTGCGTCGACCAGCCCCTCGGCATGGGCGGCGGGCAGGATTTCATCCACCGCCTTATGCACATAGGCGGCGCGGTCCGACCGATGCTCAGGCGGGATGGCGTGCAGGCCCAGATAGGAGGTGCGGACGCGAACCCCGCCCTCGCGCCCGATGCGACGCGCCACACGCAGCATCTTCAGTTCGCTGTCATGATCCAGTCCATAGCCGGACTTGATCTCTATGGTGGTCACGCCCGTGGCCTTCAGCCCCTCCAGCCGCGTCATGGCCGAGGCGAACAGCTCATCCTCCGACGCCTCCCGCGTCGCCTTGACCGACGAGACGATGCCGCCGCCCGCACGTGCGATCTCTTCGTAGGTCGCGCCGCCCAGACGTTGTTCGAACTCGCCCGAACGGTCGCCGCCGAACACCAGATGGGTGTGGCAGTCGATCAGCCCCGGCGTGATCCAGCGGCCCTCCAGACGGTCAGTTTCCACAGTCTTGTGTGCAGGCAGGTGCGCCCGCGCGCCGACCCAGGCGATGCGTCGATCCTTGACCAGGATGGCGGCGTCCTCGATCGCGCCGTAGGCCGCGCCGCCCTCGATCATCGTCGCGACGTGACAGTCGATCAGCAGTCGGTCGGCATTGATCATCGGCTGGAGACTCCGCTCAGGATTTCACATAACCAGCGTCCGACGGTCAGGGAGCCCAGGTCGCCGATCTCCAGCGACGGATCATATTCGGTCAGGTCCACGGCCCGCACCTTGGGACAGGCGCCGATCACGCGGGCGGCGTCGAAGAAGTCGTGGATCGAAACACCGCCCGGCCGCGCGCCGGGGCTGGCGGGCCACTGGCTGCGGTCGATCACATCGATGTCGAAATCCACATAGATGGCCTCGCACTGGGCCGACAGGCGCTCCAACTCCTCAGCGACCAAGACCGCCAGACCCCGTTCGCGGCACTCACGCGCCATGCGGACGCTGATGCCCGCCGCCTTCGCCTTTTCATGGGCGCGGCGGGTGTTGGCGAAGGGCGCCAGGCCGATCTGGCTGATGCGGCCGCCGTCCAGACCATCGTCCAGCAGGGCCCGGATGGGATTGCCGTTCGTCAGCCCCTGATCCGTATCGCGCAGGTCGAAATGGGCGTCCAGGGTCAGGACGCCGACCCGATCCAGTCCCAGGCCATGCACCCCCGGCCGGGTAATGGCGTTGTTGCCCCCGATCACGATGGTCAGGGCACGATGGGATTGCGCCTTCACCGCATCGCGGACCGGCTCAAAGGCGTCTGCGGGCGACACGGCCTTAAGCGACACATCGCCTGCGTCATGGACCTGAACCGCCAGTTCCAGCCCGGTCTCGACATCATAGGTCGACAGGCGCGGCAACACGGCCCGGAACGCCTTGGGACCCAGATCACAACGCCCCGGCGTCAACGACCGTTCGTTGAGGGGCGCGCCGATCAGGGCGACGGACGCGTCGGGGTGATCGCCAACCAGATCGGCGATGGAATGCCAACCCAGAGCTTCAGACGGTTCGATCATGCCAAATCCTTGGTCTGGGCCTTCATCGGGGAAAAGCGCGCAACCAGATCATAGGCCGCGCCGGGGAAGGTTTGCCACGCCCAGGTCACCCCCTGGCCATCGCGCCAGGTGCGGCGCTCCAGCCGCAGGCAAGGCGTGCCGTCGGTCAGGCCAAGCCGCGTCGCCGTCTCGCCGTCTGCGCCCACGGCGGAGATGCGGTGCTCACCCTCGGTCCAGGGCATGTGCGCCAAAAGCCAGCCGCCCGGTGGATCAAGGGTGAAGTCCACCTGTTCAGCCTCCGGCGCAGCGGACAGCGAAATCAGACGTCGCTCCAGGGTGAACGGCAGGCCGTCGGCCAGATGCAGCGTCTCCATTTCGATCAAGCGCGCGCCCATGCCGTCCTCGTCCGCTCGCGCCGGGCGTACGATGCGCAGCAGCAATTGATGCGAATAGACCAGCCCCCTGCCCTCGATCTCTGACTGGATGTCGGGAATGGCGACCAGGGCTGACGAATGCACCGGCGGGTGCGCCACCACGGTCCCCGCTCGCCTGCGACGAACCACCAGACCCCGCGCCGACAGATCGGTCATGGCGCGCGACACCGTCATCCGGGCGCAGCCGTATTCGGCCATCAGTTCGGCCTCAGTGGGAATGCGAAAGCCCGGACGCCATTCGCCAGAGGCGATGCGACGCTCGATCTCGCCGGCGATCCGCCGATGCAGAGGCTCAATATCCATGGTCGAAACCTGCCTCTTGCGCGCAATAATGTCTAGACATTAGAGTGACTCCACAATCTACGGCGGCGGACGACCGCCGCATGGAGGATCGATGAACGCCACCCCCAATACTCGTGTCATCCGCAGCCCACGCGGGTCGGAGATGACCGCCAAAACCTGGGCGGCCGAGGCTGCGCTTCGCATGTTGATGAACAACCTCGACCCCGAGGTCGCCGAACGCCCGGAAGACCTCGTGGTGTATGGCGGCATCGGCAAGGCGGCGCGGAACTGGCAGGCCTTCGACCGCATCGTCGAGGAACTGCGCGCCCTGGAGGCCGACCAGACCCTGCTCGTCCAGTCGGGCAAGCCGGTCGGCGTCTTTCGAACCCATGCGGATGCGCCGCGCGTGTTGATCGCCAACTCCAATCTGGTGCCGAAATGGGCGACGTGGGAGCATTTCAACGAACTCGATAAGAAGGGTCTGGCCATGTACGGCCAGATGACCGCCGGGTCGTGGATCTACATCGGCACCCAGGGCATCGTCCAAGGCACCTATGAGACCTTCATGGAGGCGGGCCGTCAGCACTATGGCGGCGACTGGTCGGGCAGGTGGATCCTGACGGCGGGGCTGGGGGGCATGGGCGGCGCCCAGACGCTGGCGGCGACCATGGCGGGCGCGTCCTGTCTGGCGGTCGAATGCCAACGCAGCCGCATCGAGATGCGCCTGCGCACCCGCTATCTGGACGTCATGGCCGAGACGCTCGACGAGGCCCTGACCCTGATCGAAAACGCCGAGGCGACAGGAAAACCCATATCTGTCGGTCTATTAGGAAATGCAGCCGATGTTTTGCCTGAACTGGTGAAACGCGGGGTACGCCCCGATCTGGTCACCGACCAGACCAGCGCCCATGACCTGATCAACGGCTATCTGCCGTCTGGCTGGAGCGTCGCTGAATGGGAGGACAAGCGCGTGTCCGATCCCGCCTCCGTCGGCGCCGCCGCCAAGAAATCCATCGTCGAACACGTCAAGGCGATGCTGGCCTTTCAGGCCATGGGCATCCCGACGACCGACTATGGCAACAACATCCGTCAGGTCGCCTTTGACGAGGGTGTCGAGAACGCCTTCGACTTCCCCGGCTTCGTGCCCGCCTATATCCGCCCGCTGTTCTGCCGCGGGATAGGGCCGTTCCGGTGGGCGGCGCTGTCGGGCGACCCTGAGGACATCATCAAGACCGATGCGGCCATGAAGACACTGTTCCCCGACAATCCGGGCCTGCACCGCTGGCTGGACATGGCGGGAGAGCGGATCGTCTTCCAGGGTCTGCCCGCCCGCATCTGCTGGATCGGTCTGGGCGACCGTCATCGTGCAGGCCTGATGTTCAACGAAATGGTGGCGTCGGGCGAACTGTCCGCGCCTGTCGTCATCGGTCGCGATCACCTGGATTCAGGCTCTGTCGCCAGTCCGAACCGCGAAACCGAGTCAATGATGGACGGATCCGACGCCGTGTCCGACTGGCCGCTGCTGAACGCCCTGCTGAACACCGCATCGGGCGCCAGCTGGGTGTCGTTGCACCACGGCGGCGGGGTCGGCATGGGCTATTCCCAGCACTCGGGCGTCGTCATCGTCGCCGACGGCACGCCGCAAGCCGCCAAACGTCTTGAACGCGTGTTGTGGAACGACCCCGCCACCGGCGTCATGCGCCACGCCGACGCCGGATATGACATCGCCAAGGACGCCGCCCGCGCCCATGGCCTGAACCTGCCCTCGCTGGACCTGTAGGCGTATGACCCACACACTCACAATCGGCGCCGCCCCCCTGACACTGGCGCAGTTGCGGGCCGTTCTCGACGGTCCCGTCAAGGTCGAACTGACGCCCGACGCCTGGGCCGATGTGGACCAGGGCGCGGCGGTCGTCGCCGCCATCGTGGCCGAAGGCCGCACCGTCTATGGCGTGAACACCGGGTTCGGCCTGCTGGCCAACACCTCCATCGCGCCCGAGGACCTGGAGACCCTGCAACGCAATCTGGTGCTCAGCCATGCCTGCGGCGTCGGGGCCCTGCTGCCGGATGCCGTGACGCGCCTGCTGATGGTGCTGAAGATCGCATCCCTTTCACGCGGTGCGTCAGGAATTCGCCGCAATACACTGGAAACACTTGTTTCGCTGGTCAACGCCGACATGCTGCCGTGCATCCCGTCCAAGGGGTCTGTGGGGGCGTCCGGTGACCTGGCGCCCCTGGCCCATATGTCCTGCGTCCTGATCGGCGTGGGTGAAGCGCGGCTGAACGGCGAGACTCTGGACGCGCAAACGGCCCTGTCGCGCATAGGCCTCACGCCCCTGACGCTGGGGCCGAAGGAAGGCCTGGCCCTGCTGAACGGCACCCAGTGTTCGACGGCGCTGGCGCTGGCCGGCCTCTTCGCGGCGGAGGCTGTGTTCGCAGCCGGCGTCGCCGCAGGCGCCCTGTCGGTCGATGCGCTGAAGGGATCGGACGCCCCGTTCGATCACCGCATCCACGCCCTGCGCGGACAGCCCGGCCAGATCGCCGTCGCCGCCCGCCTGCGCGAACTGATCAACGGCTCGGCCATTCGCGACAGCCACCGCGACGACTGCACCAAGGTGCAGGACCCCTATTCGCTGCGCTGCCAGCCTCAGGTCATGGGCGCGATTCTGGACGTCTTGAACAACGCCGCCGCCACCCTGGCGCGCGAAGCCAATGCGGTGACCGACAATCCGCTGGTCTTCATCGAGGACGGCGATGTAATCTCCGGCGGCAACTTCCATGCAGAACCTGTTGCTTTTGCTGCTGATCAGATCGCCATGGCCCTGTGCGAGATCGGCAATATCTCCGAGCGCCGCACCGCCATCCTGGTCGATCCCAAGATGAGCGAACTGCCCGCCTTTCTGGTCAAGGAGAGCGGCCTGAACTCCGGCTTCATGATCGCCCAGGTGACGGCGGCGGCCCTGATCGCCGAGAACCGCATGGTCGCGCATCCGTGCAGCATCGACACTGTGCCGACCAGCGCCAATCAGGAAGACCACGTGTCGATGGCCACCCACGGCGCCCGTCGCCTGCTGGACATGGCCGAAAATACGGCGACCGTGGTCGGCATCGAACTGCTGGCCGCGGCCCAGGGGATCGAATTCCATCGCCCCCTGACCAGTTCACCGGCGCTGGAAAAGGTCTTCGCCATCGTCCGCGAAGCCGCCGCCCCCTACGCTTCCGACCACTATTTCGCGCCGGACATCGCCCGCGTGACGGACGGGGTGCGAGCAGGTCGTTACCGGCCCTTCACAGAGAGCCTTCTGCCCTCGGCGTGAGGGCGAATATCAGCCTGCCAGAACGCCCAGATGCTCAAGCAGGATCATGACGCCCAGACCGATCAGAGCAAGGCCGCCGACGAACTCGGCGGCCTTGCCGAATTTGGCCCCTACGGCCTTGCCGATCAGCAGGCCGATGGTGGTCAGGACGAAGGTGGTGAAGCCGATCGAGGCGGCGATCACCCAGATATTGGCGCCCAGGAAAGCCAGTCCCACGCCGACGGCGGCGGCGTCGATGCTGGTCCCGACAGCAGTGGCGATCAGGGCCCAGCGGCCCGTCCGGCGCGGCGCGGACTCGTCTTCCTCACCACGCGGCTTGCACGCCTCCCACAGCATCTTGCCGCCCACCGCGCCCAGCAGGCCGAAGGCGATCCAGTGGTCGACCTGTTCGACAAACCCCGCCGCGACAATGCCCAAAGTCCAGCCGATCAGAGGGGTGATGCCTTCGATCACGCCGAAGACCAGACCCGTTTTTACGGCCTCGATCCAGTTGGGGCGATGCGACGCGCCGCGACCGATGGCGGCGGCGAAGGCGTCCGTCGACATGCTGAGCGAGAGGACGGCGATGGCTCCTGGGGTCATGAGCAGCTTCCACCGGACGCGAAGCAACGCACTCCACCCCGGCCGGTGCGGCGGTGGAACGCGCTGGTCTCGCTAGGCGGTGGTTCCGCTGATCGCGCCACGCGCCGAAGCGCGAGCATGTTGACCCGATCCCGACTTGGCGCCGGAAGCTACTCCCCAACAGGAAGCGGTCCCCTACACGCAGACTCGGCGCCTTGGCAACCGCGTCGGGCGTGAGCCAACTGGCGGCGGAAGCTTCACGGGGCGTCAGTCGAAGGGTTGCAGCGGCGCGCGGCGCAGCGCCGCCAGATTGGCCGAGTTGGTGCAGAAACAGGCCGTGCGCAGTTGACGCATGATGGTCTGGAAATGCGCAACCACCGCCTCCGTCGACTGGGTGGCGGCCAGCAGCACGCCGGTCGCCTGCCCCACGATGTCGGCGCCGATGCGGATGGCCTTGGCCACGTCCAGACCGTCGCGGACGCCGCCCGATCCGATCACCGTCGCCTCTGGACAGGCGCGGCGCACATCAACGATGGCGCGGGCGGTCGAAACGCCCCAGTCGGCGAAGGCGGCGGCATGGGCGGCGTCGATGGGATCGGTTGCGCGCTCGCCTTCGATCAGGCCCCAGTTGGCGCCCCCGGCGCCCGCCACGTCCACGGCGGCGGCGCCCATGTCCATCAGGCGACGCGCGGTTCGCCCCGACAGGCCAGCGCCCGTCTCCTTGACCACCACGGGCACGTCCAGCTTCAGGATCAGAGCCTCCAGCGCCGCGCCGACGCCCCACCAGTCGCGGTCGCCCTCGGGCTGACAGGCTTCCTGAAGCGGATTCAGATGCACGATAAGGGCGTCCGCGCCGATCATCTCGACCGTACGGCGTGCTTCATCCACGCCAAAGCCGCGCGTCAGCTGGGCCGCGCCGATGTTGGACAGGATGAAGGTGTCCGGCGCGCGGTTGCGCATGGCCATGTCCAGACCGCCGGTCGCCGCATCCTCAATGGCCGTGCGCTGAGAGCCTACGGCCAGGGCGACGCCCAGATACTGGGCCGCCTCGGCAAGGCGGGCGTTGATGTCCTCGGCGCGTGAGGGGCCGCCCGTCATCGAACTGATCAACAGAGGCGCCTTCAGACGCCGTCCCAGGAAATCCGCGCCCAGATCGATCTTGTCATGATCCAGATCCGGCAGCGCCTCATGGACGAAACGGATCGTGTCGAATCCCGCGTCGCGCGCATGACGCCCACGTCCGGACAGCACCACGTCGAGATGCTGGTCCTTGCGGCCGGATGACGGAAAGCCAGTCATCCGGGTCGCTTAGACGTTGATCATGGCTCCCGTGCGGCGGGCGCGTTTTCGCGCGGCGTGCTGACAGGCTGCCGCTCCAGCGTCAGAGCATAGGGCCCCGTCTGGTTCGTGCCGTAGGCGCGGGCGCGGATGACGTACCAACCGTCGCCAGGCGCGGTCCAGTCCAGTCGGGCGTGCATGTCGGACAGGCCGTCGTCGTCATGAGCGATGCTGGAGAAGCTGTCGCCGTCCTCGCCCAGGTCGATGTAGGAATCAAAGGCGTTGGACACCATTGTGATCCGCAGCTTGTCATCCTTCTTCGCCTGGAAGCGATAGGCGTCGTAAAAGGCGCCTTCCTCCGACAACTCGTCCTTGTCCGTCAGGGTCGCGCGCACGGTGGCGCCGATCAGCAGGCTGCCGGGTTTGGGCTCGGGTCCGCGATCCGACAACTCCAGCGAATAAAGCCCCTTGCTGTCCGATTCATAGGCGGTGGCCCGCACGATATACTGGCCGTCAGCAGGCAGGGTGTAGATCAGGCGCGCATCAGATCCCTCATCCAGGCCGTCGTCATCGCTGGCGTCGGCGCTGAACTCTCCATCCGCCGAACCGATCTCCAGATAGGCGTCGAAGTCGCCTGAGCGCAGGACAACCTGGATGCGCTGACCTTCCGTGCCGGTGAAGACATAGTCGGCATAGGGTTTGCCGCTGTCGCTCTGGGGTCCGTCTTCCAGCAGTTCGCCTTCGATGGTCTGGCCGAACACAGCCGCGGTCGGCGGCGGAGGCGGCGCGGTTTCGGAAAGCTCCAGCGTGAATTTGCCGTCGCTCTCGGCGCTGAACGCCCGCGCCTCCAGGATGTAGTCGCCGTCTGCATCCAGCGTATAGGCGAGGCGCGAATCCGTGCCGCTGCCGCCATCGTCGTTCTCGGCCAGAACCGTGTCGTCTGATGCGCGGCGCAGGGTCAGATAGGCGTCGAAGTCCTTGGACTTCAGGTCGGCGGCGATGCGCTGACCGTTGGTTCCGCTGAAGCGATAGGTTTCGACACGTCGACCATTGTCATTGGTCGGGCTGGAGCGGTTCAGCGTGCCATCGACCTTGTCGCCGATGGCGATGGGCTTGGACGGCGGCGCGGGTGGGGCTTCCGCCAGACCGATCGTGAATCGTCCCGTGCCGCTGGAGAATGAAGTCGCGCGGATCACATATTCGCCCGTCGTCGGCGCAGTGAAGGTCAGGCGCGAGTTCAGGCCGTCGTCAGGGCCGTCATCATTGCGGCCCAACTCGACGAAGTCCGGGCCATTCATCCGTCCGACCAGCACCACCGAATCAAAGGCCTCAGACTCCTGGGTGATGGTGAACCTCTGGCCGGCGGCGGCGCGGAAGGCGTAGGCTTTATAGCGCCCGCCGTCGTCCGTTTCCGGATCACGCGACGTCAGGTCGCCATTGATGGTCGATCCCAGTCTAATGGGCGTCGGACGTGGGCCGCGCGGCGCACGCGGACGCTCGGTCAGCGACAGGTTGTAGTCGCCGCCATCCAGACCGCTGAGGGTGCGGGCCCGCAGGACATACACCCCGTCCGCCTGGGGCGTGTAGCGAAGCCGCGCCGCCGTGCCTTCGCCCAGTCCGTCGTCATCCTCGGCCAGTGCCGTCGTCGAGCCTTCGGCGTAGAGCGCCAGATAGGCGTCGAAATCGTCTGAGCGCAGAATGGCCTCCAGCGGCTGCCCTGCACGCGCCTGGAAGCGGTAGTCGTCATAGACGTAGGCGTTGCGCGGCCCCTTGCGGTCGCCGGACGTCAGCGCGCCTTCGATTGAACCACCGATCCGTATCGACGCTGCTTCCTGCGCAAGTGACGGTCCCGCCGCCAAAGCCAGGGCCAGTGCGCTGACAGCGACAACAAGGCTCGGACGTTTCATGAATTCCTCCGTAGGTTTGGGCCGATCATAGACGACGAACCGAGACGCCTGTAAATCGCCGCCATCCTGAATTTCCTCCCACGGTAGTGATCTTATGTCGGCACAGCTCTCCAGCGCGCACCTGATTGACGGCAAGGCTTTTTCCGCCGCCCTGGTGGATCGCGTCGCCGCGGCTTCAGCTCGACTTGAGGCGCAGCACGGCGTCAAACCCGGTCTGGCCGTGGTCATCGTGGGCGAGGACCCAGCCAGTCAGCTCTATGTCCGCAACAAGGGCGAAACGACGCTGAAGGCCGGGATGCGGTCCGACACGCACCGCCTGCCCGACACCACGACCCAGGACGAGCTTCTGGCTCTCATCGAGACTCTGAACGCCGATGCGGGCATCCACGGCATTCTGGTTCAACTGCCTCTGCCCAAGGCTATCGATTCCGCTGCGGTTCTGGACGCCATTTCGCCCGACAAGGACGTGGACGGCTTCCACGTCGTCAACGCCGGGCGACTGGCCGTCGGTCTGCCCGGCATGGTCCCGTGCACGCCTCTGGGCTCGCTGATGATGCTGAAGGATCAGTTGGGCGACCTGACCGGTCTGAACGCCGTGATCGTCGGTCGATCGAACATCGTCGGCAAGCCCATGGCGCAACTGCTGCTGGCCGAAAGCTGCACCGTGACCATCGCCCATTCCAAGACCCGCGACCTGCCGGCCCTGTGCCGCACCGCCGACATTCTGGTCGCCGCCGTCGGCCGCCCCGAGATGATCAAGGGCGACTGGATCAAGCCGGGCGCCGCCGTCATCGACGTGGGCATCAACCGCGTCCCGTCCGCCGACCCGGTCAAGGCTGCCGAGGGTAAGACCCGCGTGGTCGGCGACGTGGCCTTCAAGGAGGCGGTCGAAGTCGCCGGACGCATCACCCCGGTTCCCGGCGGCGTCGGCCCCATGACCATCGCCTGCCTTTTGGCCAACACCTATTCGGCCGCCTGCCGCGCCAACAAAATTCAACCGGAGCCATTGGACGCTTGATGCATTGAGGCGGCGGGCCGATATTCGTCCCAATGGCGATCACGCCGAAAAGGGAGATGTCATGGTCCGCATCAATGCTCGCGCGCTTTCGCTGACGGCGGCGCTCTTGATAACCCCGGCTGTCGCCAGCTGCGGCTACAACACAATTCCGACCAAGGAAGAGCGCGCCCAGGCCGCCTGGGCCGACGTCCAGAGCCAGTATCAGCGTCGCGCCGACCTGGTTCCCAATCTGGTGGCCACCGTTCAGGGCGCGGCCATCCAGGAGCGCACCACCCTGACGGACGTGATCAACGCCCGCGCCCGCGCCACCTCGGTCAATGTCTCGGCCGACAGCCTCAGCGACCCCGCCGCCTTCGAGCAGTATCAGGCCGCTCAAGGCCAGCTGTCCGGCGCCCTGTCGCGCCTGCTCGTCACGGTCGAGGCCTATCCGCAGCTTCAGGCCAACCAGAACTTCCTGACTCTGCAATCGCAGTTGGAAGGCACCGAGAACCGCATCCAGATCGCGCGTCGCGACTACAACGAGGCGGTTCGCGACTACAATACGACGCTTCGCACCTTCCCCAGCGTGATCTGGGCCAAGACCATCCAGTCGGGCTCCAAGCCGATGCAATTGTTCACGGCCACGGCCGAGGCCCAGTCGGCGCCGTCGGTCAACTTCAACCTGGGCGCCCCGCCCTCGAACGCCTCTGCGGCGCCGGGCGGAAACGCAGCGCCGGTGACGCCGGGCGCGACGCCCCCAGCCCAGTGACGCAACGCGCTTGACCCAAGCCCCTGCCCCGGCGCGGCGCCTGACGGGCGTCGCGGCCCTTCTTCTGGGCCTGATGGCGGCGATGCTCTTCGCGCTGCCGTCGTTGGCGCAGAGCAAGCCCACCTTCCCTGCCCTGACCGGCCGGGTGGTGGATCAGGCCAATCTGCTGGATTCCGCGACAGAACAGGCCCTGACCGACAAGCTGGCGACGCTGGAGGCCAGGTCCAGCGATCAGTTGGTCGTGGCCACGGTCAACAGCCTGCAAGGCTATGAGATCGAGGACTACGGCTATCAGTTGGGCCGCGCCTGGGGCATCGGCCAGAAACAGACCAACAACGGCGCCCTGCTGATCATCGCGCCGAACGAGAAGAAGGTGCGGATCGAGGTCGGCTATGGGCTTGAGCCGATCCTGACCGACGCCTTTTCCACCTCGGTCATCCAGAATGACATCCTGCCATCGTTCCGCAGCGGCGATTACCAGACGGGGGTGGTCAAGGGCGTGGACGCCATCATCAGCCAGTTGTCGCTCGATCCCGCCGAGGCTCAGGCTCGCGCCGCCGCCATTGCCGAGGAACAGGCCAAGGTTGACGTGCCGATCGGGCCAATCATCTTCGTGGTGCTGATCTTCCTGTTCATCTTCATCAACGGCGCCCGCGCCGCCGGGCGTGGACGGCGCATGGGCCGCAGCGGCGTCGGCTCGGTGCTGCTGTGGGCTGCGTCCGAGGCGCTTCGAAACTCGGACCGCGATGGTCGCGGGGGCGGCTGGGGGGGTGGAGGCGGCTTCGGCGGCGGCGGATTTGGCGGCGGCGGCGGTTCATTCGGCGGCGGCGGCGCCTCGGGAGGATGGTGATGCATTTCTCCAGTGAAGATCAGGCGCGCGTCTCCCGCGCCATCGCAGGGGCCGAAGCCGCGACATCGGGCGAAATCTTCTGCGTCGTGTCACGGCGGACGTCCTCCTACATCGACGTCAGCCTGGGCTGGGCGGCAGCCGCGGCCCTGATCTTGCCGATGGGGTTGATCCCGCTGGGTTTCGGCCCCGGCTGGCTGCCGCAGGTGGGCGGCGGCTGGGAGGCGGCGCATGCCGCCAACACTCCTCAGGACATCGCCTATACGCTGGGCGCCTACGCCATGGTCCAGGCGCTGGTGTTTGTACTGGTGTTTCTGCTGACCCGTATTCCGACTATCCGGCGCTGGGCGACGCCGCGCAATGTGCGCCGCGACCGTGTTCGTCGGGCGGCGCTGCAGCAGTTCCTGGCCCACGGCGTCCACGTCACCCGCGAACGCACCGGCGTCCTGATCTTCGCGGCGCTGGACGAACATCAGGTCGAGTTGATCGCGGACGAGGCCATTCACGCTGTCGTCGCCGATGACCACTGGGCCGACACGGTCGCCGCCCTGCTGCGCGAGATCGGCGCGGGCCGCCCCGCCGCCGGCTTCGAGGCCGCCATCGCCTTGTGCGGGCAGGTGCTGGCCCAGCACTTTCCCCCGCGTGACGACAACCCCAACGAACTGCCGGATCATCTGATCCTGCTCTGACTGTCGCAACGCGGTCGCATTCTACGCCGAAAAGACCAGTTCTTCGCCGCTCGGTTCACGCACGCCATGCCCCGTCTTCTGACCTACAACGTCCATCGCTGCGTCGGCACGGATAAGCGGCTGGACGTGGCGCGCATCGTCGCCGTGATCGCCGAACACGAACCGGACATCGTCTGCCTGCAGGAGTTGGACGTCGGTCGCGCCCGCACGGGCAAGGTCGATCAGGCCGAACGGATCGCCGAGGGCCTGTCCATGACCTCGCGCTTCCATCCGGCCATGCAGGTCGAGGCCGAACTGTATGGCGACGCCATCATGACGCCGCACCCGGAAAAACTGATCCGCGCGGATTCCCTGCCCTCGGTTCGCGGCATACCGGGACTGGAGCCGCGCGGCGCCATCTGGTCCGAGATCACCATCGATGGCGTCGCCGTCAATGTCTTCAACACCCACCTGGGCCTGGTCCCCAAGGAGCAGAGGCTTCAGGCCGCCGCTCTGACCAGCGCCGCCTGGCTGGGCGGCTGCACAGGCCCGGCCCTGCTGGCGGGCGACTTCAACGCCACTTCGATCACTCGCCCGTATCAGACCCTCTGCCGCAAGCTGGAGGACTGCCAGCGGCAGTTGAAGCTGAAGCCGTCGATCAAGACCTTCCCGTCCGGCTTCCCCGCGATCCGCATCGACCACTGTTTCGTCAGTCCGGAAATCCGCATCCGCAACGTGCGCGCCGACTACTCGCCGCTGGCCCGTGTGGCGTCGGACCACCTGCCGCTGATCATAGATTTTGACGTGGTTCAGCCCGGCGCCTGACCGCCCTCCGAGCCGGGCCGTGTCCGTCGTGACCGCTCCAGCCGCTTCCACGGTCTCCAGGCATCCGTGGAAGAAGCAGGGTCGCCCAGTTGCCACTCGGCGAACAGCCGCTGCATGGGCGTGGGAGGATCCAGGCCCAGCAACCTCAATCGCGGACTGTTGAAGCTGGATATGGCCGCCCCCGCCGATCCCATAACGGCCTCCACTTCGGCATAGTCCTGTCCGCTGACGCCGATCCAATGGCCGATGGCGTGCTGGCGATACGTCCTGATCCTGGCCCGTCCCGCCTCATCCGCCGGCTCCGCTGCGATGTCGCATTCCGTATCCAACCCCATCGAACGATTGTTCAGATTGCTTGACCCGATCCGCAGCAGCCGGTCGTCTATGATCGTCACCTTGGCGTGAACGATGATCCGATCACCGTCAGCGGTCAGCGGCGAAAAGGCATGGAAGCGGTTGTGCCTGTCGGCGCTCTCCAACCGATGAAGCACCTCGGCCCGCGCCGTGTCCATGGTCAGGCTGTCGAACCAGCTGGGGCTCCGCCCGGTCGAAATCAGCACCACTTCCGGGCCATCCTCTTCGGCCAGACGCTCAGCCAGGGCGGCGGCTATCACTGGCGAGGTGAAATACTGGTTCTCCATATAGATCAGTTTCTTGGCGCGACGGATTGCTTCCAGATGCAGCGCCTCGTTCTCACGCACCTCATGGCGGCCCGCCCATTTCGGCTCGGTGCGGGCGATGCCGACCGGCACATCGGTCATCTGCACCGGCACCCCTTGCGGCCATGGGTCGGAGACGACCTCATCGGCGATGGTCCGCTCCCACGTCGCCCTGAACCAGCGCTCGCGCGCCAGATCACCCAGCGCGCGGGCGGCCGGGCCGTCCAACACCGCCATCACCTCGTGCCGGGCCTTGCAGATCAGGCCGTTGGGCAGGGCGCGTCGCGGGTCGCCGTCCAGATGCTCTTCCGAATCCCAGCGGTCCGTCGATATGTCTCCGCCCCCGACAAAGGCGATGCGGTCGTCGATGACGATCACCTTCTGATGGTGGCAGGCGCCGATGGGGCCAGGCGAATCCATGCGGAACTCGACCATACGCTTGCGGAACCATCGCTGCGCCCGGTGCGGATAGAAGCCCTGCGAGGCCGCGATCAGCAGCGGCGACTTCCAGATCAGCAGCCGCACATCCAGATCGGGCTTCTTCTTGACCAGCATCCGCAGCTGGCGGCCGATCTCGGCCGCCTTGTCGCTGGGCCGCGTCTCCGGGTCCAGATGGGTGCGCGGGTCGAACTGCCAGCCCAGCACCACGATCGACCGCTCCGCCTTGTGGATCGACGACGCCAGGGCGTCGAAATAGGCCTCATTCTCCATCAGCACGGAAAATCGGTGCGCGACCTCTGTGCGCCAGATCCCGGGACCCGGCGTCAACAGGCTGCCTTCATAGCTGTGGCCGTCGGTGGTCATTCAGCCTGTCTGTCTGATTCGCATGACGTCATTAGCGAGGCGGCGTCCGTCCCTTTGGTTTTCATGCAGACGGCCTCGGGTCAATCTTTAGGGGCGGGATTGTGGCGTTCGTCGGTTTGAAGCATAATCAGCACAGCTATTGGGGCTGGGGAGATCACGGGAAATGCAGGCGCTGGTCGAACTGATCGCCGGTTTGATTGCGTTGCTGGCCGCCGCCGTCCTGTCGCAATTCGGGGTGGAGATCCATTCTCCACGCCAGATCGACCGCGAAGTCCACCGCACCACGGACTGCAATGCCGCCCCTCAGCCCAACACCATGGCCGTCGACGTCAAGCGAGACTGTTGATCGCGACCGCTTCTGTCTGCGGATTGCTTTGACCTCGGGCTTTGACTCGTTAGGGTAATCGGCGAGTTTTCGCGCGCCACGCGATTTGGATCGAGATCGACCGCTGATGAAGTCCCGTAACCGGCCGCCTCTGAAACTGACCAACGACGAGGCGCCTGTAGAGCCCGTCGAAACCGGGGAGGCTGTCGGGACGTCGGCTGAAGGTCTTGACCTTCCGGCCGAGCACCAAGCGGCGCCGATCGAAGAGGCCGTGACTGAACCCGCGCCTCTTGCCCAGCCGGTTCTTGAACGCCCCATGTCCGAACGTCGCCGCCGGCGTCTGCTGGAAGAACAGCGTCAGGCGGAAGAACGCGCAGCTGCCGCCTTGGCGGCCAAGACGGTGCAGGATCAGACCTTCGACATCGCCCCCCACTCCGATTCCATCGTGACTTCAGATCCGGAAACTGAGCCGAAAGCCGCTGTCGAGATGGCTGTTGCGTCTGGCGGTTCGCCCGCGATCAAGAAATCCGCCACGCCCGCCGTCAAGACGACCGCGTTGCAACGCCAGCCCATGCCGTCCGGCCGCCACGCCTATCTGATCGCCGGGGTCGCCTCGACCCTGTGGATCGGCGGCGTCGCATCATGGGCCGCCTACGAGTTTGGGGCGGGTGGAGCAGAACTGGATGGTCTGCGCATCGCCATCTACGCCCTGATCGCCCTGGCGCCTGCCGGTCTGGCGATCATGCTGGCCCATGCGGTGCGTCAGGGCGCAGGCCTGGCCGCCGAGACCAAGCGCGCGCGCGATCTGGCCGAGGCCCTGGTCGCCCCCACTGCTCTGGCCGCGCGCCAGACCGGCGAAGTTCTGCATTCTCTGCGCACCGACATCGACCATGCGGCGCTTGCCGCCGAACGGGCGCGCAATGACATGGCCCTGCTGCGTGAAGCCCTGGCGCAGGAGACCAACCGCCTGAACGAAGCCGCCGAAAACGCCAGCCGAACCGCCCGTCGCCTGGCCGAAAGCCTGGGCCGCGAGCGCGAGGAAATGACCAAGCTGGGTGTCCATCTGGACAGCCAGTCCGAAGGCGTGATCGTCGCCGTCGAACGCCAGTCGCGCATGGTCGCCGACGCCTCTGACCTGGCTCAGGCGCAGTTGCGTGAAGCCGAGGCGGCGCTTGCCGCCCGTGCCGCCGATCTGGCCGCCGCCGCTGGCGAAGCCCAGGACGCCGCCCGCGTCGCCGCCGAAGACCTGGCCCGCCAGACCATCAGACTGGAAAACGCCGGTTCCGGCGTCGCCGAACAGATTCAATCGGTCGAAGAGGGCCTGGGCCAGCAGCGCGCCGCCCTGGTCACCGCCGCCTATCAGTTGCGCACCGATCAGGAAGACTTCTCTGCCCAGGTCGAAAGCCAGCGCGCCCAGATTCTGGAGCAGTTGTCGGCCACACGCGCCGCAGCCGCTGATCTGGGTCAGGCCTCTCAAGCCTCCAGCGAGACCCTGCGCGATCTGGTCGAGGCCGCCACCGACCAATTCCGCGCCCTGGTCGACATGTCCCAGCGCGAGGCTGACGGTTTCGACGCCGCCACCAAGGTGTCGCTGGATCGGTTCGAGACCCTGGCCGCAGAGGCTCGCGACGCCCTGATGGAGGAAACGCGCCGCGCCCTGGAGCAGATGCGCGCCACAGCCGAGGATTCCCGCGCCGCCGCCGCTGACGCGGCCGAACAGGCCCGTCTTCGCGCCGACCGCCTGGGCGAGGCCCTGTTCGACGCCGCCCAGAAGGCGGACCAGGCCGCCGACGCCCGCATCGACGACGCCCGCCGCATCGTCAGTGAAAGCGCGGATCTGGTCGAACAGACGGGCGATCGCGCCATCCAGCGTCTGGAAGCTCTGCTGACCCGGCTGAACGCGGCCCTTTCCGAAATCGACACCGCCGTCGCCGACGTGGACGAACGCGCCGCCCGCCTGCCCGAACAGGCCCGCGCCCGCGTCGAAGCCGTCCGCGTCTCGGTCGAGGAAGGTCTGGCCTCATTGTCCGCCGCATCGCGCAAGGCGGCCGAGGACACCGAGGCTCTGGACATCGGCTTCCAGGACCGGGTGCGCCGCAACTACGACATGCTGACCGAGGCCGTTCGCCTGATGGGCGTCGTGTCCGGCGATGCGCCGGTCGCGCCCCGTCGCAGAGAAGCCCCGCCCGAGCCGGACGTGCGCGCCCCCCGCCCGCTGCGCGCGCCCGCGGAAGACCGCGTCGATGAGCGCAGCACCGCCCTGCGCGGCCGCCTGCGGCTGGAGCCGTCGGAGCCCGTCCGAGCGCCCGTCACCGGCCGTCTGGACTGGAACGATCTGGTGTCGCCAGACGAACCGTCCGAGCCGCCGCTGGATCTGGACACGCCGCCTCTGCCCCGCGCCGAGGCCGCCGCCCTGGCCGACCGCGTCACCGCCGCCATCCGACGCATGGGGGTCGACCCCAACGCCCTCCTGCCCCGCTCTCGCGTCGAAGAAGCCGCCCGCGCCATCAGCAAGGGCGATGCCGACGCCGCCCGTCATATCGTGCGCCGCGTGGCCCCCGCCGCCGTTCGCAGCGTGTCGCGCCGCGTGATGAATGATCCCGAACTGCGCGCCGACGCCGAACACTATGTTCGCTCCTTCGGCAAGGAGTTGTCGTCCATCGCCCGCGCCGGCGACGGTGCAGGCGTGCAAACCCGACTGGCCTCGGATGGCGGCCGCGCCTTCATGTTGTTGGATGCAGCGGTCGGCGACCTGGGTTAAGGCTTGACGCCGCGTTGAACTTCCCTCCTCCTGACGTCGTCACGGAACCGTGACGAGCAACGCTAGAATGGCCAGCATGACCTCCTCCAGCGACAGCGCCAGACGCTCGGACCGCAGACCCGGCATCGCCATCTGCGCCTATGACGTCGATGATCAGGGCTGGGATCTGGTCGAAGACCTGTCCGGCCAGCCGTGGAGCCCGCCCGGCGCCCGCACGGTGCCCGTCACCGCCGCAGACCCGGACACCCTGGCCTCGACCCTGAGCGCTCATCTGCAAAGCGGCGATTGCCGTGCGGTGCTCCTGGTCGGACGCAATCGCAAGTCCGTCGGCTTCCGCGTGCAGATGCGCGCTGAAAACCGCGACCTGACCCACAAGAACCGCCAGACCCTGACCGGACCGGGCGTCGCGCGCACCACGGCCCCTGTCGCCGACATCGTGCGCGCCCTGAATGCTGCCGGCCTGTCCGTCGACGCCTCGTCAGAGGCCGAAGACGACATCGGCTCCTACCTGCTGTACCGTGTGCTGTCGGAACTGCCCGAAGGCTCTCACACCCCCGCCATCGGCCTGCTTCGCGCGCCCCTGCCCGCCGACGAGGCCCTGATCCGCAAAGGCGTCAAGGCAGCCGCCAACGCCATCGCCAGCCACCTGTAACGACTGTTCAGGCTGGGCCTCATCGCGACGCCCATCGCCTTCTAAACAGAATTGAAAACGGGCCTCGCAGTCATCTGCGCGGCCCGTTTTGCATCCAGCAGTCTGCCGATTACAGGCAGGATCAAACCCAGGCCATGACGCCCGAATCTGAACGGCTTCAAAAAGACTCAGTCCGGCAGATCTTCGGCCAGGATCGCCATTTCGAACATGAACGAGCCTTCTTCGTCCTCATCCTCGAAGACGATGCCGATGAATTCGTCGCCCACATAGACCTCGGCTGAGTCGTTCTGTTTCGGACGGGCCTTCAGGATGATGCCGCCAGTGTTGAAGGTGCGCTTGAGGTGGGCCTCAATGCGCTTCAGGTCGGTGTCTTTCACGGGTGGCCTCATAGTCCTTGGATTAGCGGCGGACCCTAGAGAAGTCGGGCCTTCAGGGAAACCGGCAGATGTATTTTTCCACGGCGACAGATGTCGGATCTGCATAGGACGACGTGTATGGGCGCGGCAAAGCGGTTCAGATCACGAAGTCGTACACGACTTCGGCCAGGGTGTGGTCCATCGTCCGGGCGGGCTCGGCGCCGGTGGGGCAGTTGACCAGACGGGCCGGAACACCTGCAACGGTGCAGCCAGCCGGCACAGCCTTCAGCACCACCGAGCCGGACGCCACCTTGGCGAAATCACCGATACGGATATTGCCCAGAACCTTGGCCCCCGCGCCCAGCAGGACGCCGTTGCCGATCTTGGGGTGGCGATCGCCGCGTTCGGCGCCCGTGCCGCCCAGCGTCACATTGTGCAGCATGGAGACATCGTCGCCGACCACCGCCGTCTCCCCGATCACGATGCCGGTGCCGTGATCCAGAAACAGGCCCTTGCCCAGCCGCGCCGCCGGATGAATGTCCAGCTGGAACAGTTCGGAGATGCGGCTCTGAAAATGGAAGGCCAGAGTCTCGCGCCCCTGCCCCCACAGCCAGTGCGCCACGCGCCAGCCCTGCAAGGCCTGAAAACCTTTGAAATACAGGAAGGGCTGCAACAGGTTGCGGATCGCCGGGTCACGCTCGGCGACAGCCTGCAGATCGGCCTCGGCGGCCTCGACGATGCCGGGATCGGCCTTGAAGGCGGACAGGCAGACCTCACGCACCGACATGGCGCTCATTTCACCATCGGCCAGCTTGCGCGCGATCTGGAAACTGAGCGCGCCGGACAGGTCGTCGTGCGACAGGACGACGGCGTTCATCTGAGAGCCCAGCTGCGGTTCTTCACGCGACGCAGCCTCGGCCGAGGCGCGCAGCTGACGCCACACGCTGTCGTTCTCCGCCACGATTTCCAGCTTGGCCATGATCGGCTCCTTCGGGGTCATCATACGCGCTCAAGCAAGGCGCGCGCCAGCGCTGCGGGCAATTCCCCGTTCTGGGCCATATGGTAGGCGCGGTAAGCCGTCGCCACCGTCAGGCTGTCCCGCACCGTTCCGCGTCCGATTTCCTCCAGCAGAGCGGCGAATGGGACACGCGCGATGGCGATCACCTCGGTCGGATCGGGCGCGACCGGAACGGGGCTCAGCCCCCAGGCGATCCAGGTATGCGCGATTTCGGTCGTGACCGAGTTCGACAGCTCCATCGTCAGGGCGGGCGCCCAGTGCGCGGCTTCCAGTCCGGCTTCCTCAGCCAGTTCGCGCCGCACGCCATGGAACGGGTCTTCGCCCAGCGGCGCGCCGCCCTCCGGCATCTCCCACGAATAGTTGCCCAAGGCGAACCTCTGTTGGCCGACCAGAACCACCGTTCCATCATCATGGATCGGCAACACGCCGGTCGCGACGTTCTTGGGCCGCATGATCGTATAGTCGCAGACCAGCCCCGTCGGCGCCACGACCTGATGCCGGGTCAGGCGCATCCAGGGGTTTTCGAACACCGTCTGTTCGCCCTCGCTGCGCCAGGCGGGCGGCTTGGTCAGACCCTCGGCCCAGGACGGTTCATCGAAATCGCTCATGCGGGGGGTATGGCGGATCGGACGCCGAAAGCCTAGCTAAACGCCATGACAGACCTGCCCGTTTTCGCCCTCAACGAGGCCGTTCCCCTGCCCGTCCCGTCGCCCGAGTTTCGCCAGCGTCTGGCCCGGCGCCGCTCGGCCCCGGCGCAGTCCCTGATCGCTCCCGGCCCGACCGACGACGAACTGGACGATATCCTGCGCCTGGGCGCCCGCACGCCGGATCATGGCAAGCTGTTCCCCTGGCGGTTCGTGGTGATGGGTCCCCAGTCGCGCGCCCAGATCGCCGAACGCCTGTCGGTCCTGGCCGAGGCCCGCAACAAGCCAGCCAAGGATCAGGCCGTGTTGGCCAAGCTGACGGCGGCGCCGGTCACCATTCTGGTCATCTCCACTCCCGTTCCCGACGCCAAGCCGATCTGGGAGCAGGAACTGTCGGCAGGCGCCGTCTGCATGAACCTGGAACACGCCGCCAGCGGCTTCGGCTATTCGACCAGCTGGATCACCGACTGGTATGCCTATGATGCTGAAGCTTCGGTCCTGTTCGGCGTCAAGGGCGGCGAAAAAGTCGCCGGCTTCATCCACATCGGAACCCTGACCGAAGCGCCGCTGGAGCGTCCCCGCCCAGAAATCGCCATGAAGGTCACACGCCTGCCGTAACTCGGCGGCATAAGGTCGCTTCACGTCGGTTTAGTCTCGACCGGCGCCGCCTCCTCCCCCAAGGCCTCAGTATGGATTCCCTGTTGCAAGCCGTGGGCGATTTCATCGCCCGCAATCATATGTGGGCCGGCGTTCTTCTGGGCCTGATCACCTTTGTCGAATCCCTGGCGGTCATCGGCGCCTTCGTGCCTGCCACAGGTCTGCTGGTGGCGGCGGGCGGCCTGATCGCGGCGGGCGTTCTGGACCCCGCCAACGTCATCATCGGCTGCATCATCGGCGCGGTGCTGGGCGACGCCGTCAGCTATTGGGCGGGGCGCCGTCTGGGCATCCGCTTCCTGCAACGCCCGATGTTCAAGCCGCATCGCCGCCGCATCGCCTGGACGCGCCTGTACTGCCGTCGCTACGGGGTGCTGTCGATCTTCGTCGGCCGCTTCTTTGGCCCCCTTCGCGCCTTTGTGCCGCTGACGCTGGGGATGCTGCGGATGCGCCAGCGCGCGTTCCAGTTCGGCAATGTCGCCTCTGGCGTCGTCTGGGTGCTGGCCATGCTGGCGCCGGGCTATCTGGCGGCCAAGGGGCTGGCGCAGCTTGAGCTTCTCAGCGAAGCCCACGGCCCCACCCTGCTGCTCGGCGCCATCGCCGTGGCCGTTCTGGTGGTCGCCATCGTCTATCGCGCGGTGAAGTCACGCATGACCCGCAAGTCGGCCATCCTCAAGGGCGCGCTGGAGAGCCGCTGATCGCTTCTTCTTCCGGTCGGTGCACGATCGACACCAGCACCACCGAAATGATCATCAGCAGGAACCAGCTTCCCAGCTTGGACAGGGACACCATCTCCCAGCCGCCTTCCTGTCCCGGATAGGTCCAGGCCCGGCCCAGGGTGCCCAGGTTTTCGGCGAACCAGATGAACAGGGCCACCAGCCCATAGCCCAGCAGCAGCGGCATCGCCCTGCGCCTGCGGTCTGCGGTGAAGTAAAACCAGCCCCGCCCGAACAGCAGCGCCGTCGCTACGAACAACCCCAGCCGCACGTCCGGCAGCCAGTGGTGCGCGAAGAAGTTGACGTAGATCGCCGCCGCCAGCACCCAGGTCGTCCACAGCGGCGGATATCCCCGCACCCGGATATGGAAGATGCGCTGCACCCGCGCGATGTAGCTGCCGACCGCCGCATACATGAAGCCTGAGAACAGCGGCACCGCCCCGATCCGCAGCAGACTGTCCTCAGGATAGACCCACGAGCCGTGCGCTGTCTTGAACAACTCCATGATCGTGCCGGCGATGTGGAACAGGAAGATGACCCGCGCCTCCTCCCAGCTTTCCAGCCTGAAGGCCAGCATCGCCGCCTGAATGACCAGCGCCCCGACCACCAGAAAGTCATAGCGCGACAACGCCGCCCCTTCAGGCCAAAGCAGAAATGTCCCCATGATCAGAGCCAGCATCAGCCCCCCAAACAGACAGGCCCACCCCTGCTTCAGCCCGAACCAGAGGAACTCATAGGCGTAGCGACGCGGCCGGGATTGGTCGGCCCAGGCCTCCGCGCGGGCCATCAGACGCCGACCCCAAGCTTCGAGCGGGAGACGCGAGGATGGGGTCATGAGCGGAACATCAAGAGCAAAGGAAGAAGGAGCATCAGCAACGAGAGCGAGCTAACGATGCACAACGCTCCATCGAGAAACATCGATAAGCGACGGCCACTTTCAACCCTTGCCATTCAATGCGAACACCCCTGAATAGTAGAGGTTGAAACAGAGTGAGGGGCCTCGTGAACAGCGGAATTCTGCGACTTGAGTTCTATGGCGGCATGGCTGCTCGGCATGAACTAGACCTTTATGATGCAGGAAGGTCCATTGAAGGCTTGGGGCGAACGGTCAGCATCCTGGCTCATTACCTTCAAACCGGAAAGGTAATTAGCCAAGCGCCAGCATCCAAAGCTTACGTGAGTCTGCGTGCCCCACAGGCTGGGTCCTTCATCGTAGAAGTTTTGGTCGGCGTTACAGCTGCCACGATCAGCGTCCCGATCACGCTTTATCTGACGCATATGTTCAACCAATGGCTTCCCGGAGGTGCTGCGGCTGACAAGGCACGGATTGCCCGACTGCAAGCTGAAAGCGCCATTCAGCATGAGCGACTTGATGGACTGCAGAGAGCGATCGAACAACGAGACAGGATGGACCAAGTTGCGAACGATGTCGCGCAACTGAAAGCTTTCATCGAGGCCAACCAAAAAGAACACGATGTTATGAGAAGCATAACGTCCAGCTCATTTCTCGATATCTACAGGCCCATTGGCCGCTCAGCGACACACGCAGTAACCTACGGCGATTACCCCGGCGCTTATGCGGGGGTGGTCGACAAACCTACTGTAGCGCTTTTAGACACCGAAATTGCAGACCCCGATGTCAGCGTCGTCATCGCCACAGTTGATGCATTCGCCAGAAAATCGAAACGTGGAACAGCTTTTTCTAAGCATCTAGGTCGCGGCTTCCGATTCCACTACGGACAGATGGGAAAGCTGGGCGAACAAGATGATTTTTCGTGGAGCCAATATCAGCAAAAACCGCTTCGCATGACGGGCCGCTTTTATCGATTCTACGATAAAAGCATCAAGCGCTTAGAAGTAACGGCAGTAGAGCGGATCGAAGGCGACGATCTCGATGACCTTTTAGGATAGCGCCTTCCATTGTCTCACCAGCAATCGCCGTCGCCTCACCCCCGCCCGCGATACGTCGGCACGCCCTGATCGGGCAGCCATAGCCCCTCCGGCGCCGCGCCGGTCTGCCAGAAGACGTCGATGGGGATGCCGCCGCGCGGGTACCAGTAGCCGCCGATGCGCAGCCATTTCGGCTCAAGCAGGTCGGCCAGTTTGCGGCCGATGGCGACGGTGCAATCCTCATGGAAGGCGCCGTGGTTGCGGAAGCTGGTCAGGTACAGTTTCAGACTTTTGGATTCGACCAGCCACTCGCCCGGCGCATAGTCGATGACGATATGGGCGAAGTCGGGCTGGCCGGTCACCGGGCACAGGCTGGTGAACTCCGGCGCCGTGAACCGGGCCAGATACAGGGTGTCCGCGTGCGGGTTCGGCACCCGCTCCAGCACGGCGGTTTCAGGGCTGGTCGGGGCGGCGGTCTGGGCGCCCAGTTGGCTCAGGTTGTCGGTGTAATGCGTCATGCCCGCCATTTAGGGGTTTGCGGCGCGTAAGAAAATCCTTCGCCCCGATCCCGCCCGACTTACGCGTGCAATCAAATCGACATTTCCGCTTGGAAACAGCGCCTTGATCGAGGCGAAACCCAATCGTCCCGGCGCCCCCGCACGCGCCTCTATAATGCGCCACGAAGGGAGCATCCTGTTTGGCGCATCACGAACTTGCACCTTGTTGCACATTGCACTGTTTTTCACGGTGCAGTGCAATTCGGCCCCTGCGGATCGCCCCATTGCCTTCCCCCGCGACAGCCGGTTATCCGTAGCGAAAGAAAACCAAGGAGACGCTCGTGGCTATTCCCGCATCGCTGCAAAAGGGCCTGACCCTGCCGATCATTTCGGCGCCCATGTTCCTGGTCTCCGGCCCGGATTTGGTGGTCGAGGCCTGTAATGCGGGCGTGATCGGCACCTTCCCGTCGCTGAACCAGCGCACGACCGAGGGCTATCGCGACTGGATTCACGAGATCAAGGGCCGGCTGAAGCCCGAGGCCGCCGCCTTCGGCGTCAACCACATCGTCCACCCCACCAATCCCCGGCTGATGGCCGACATGATGGTTTCGGTCGAGGAGAAGGTGCCGCTGATCATCACCTCCCTGGGCGCCGTGCGCGACGTGGTCGATGCGGTCCACGGCTATGGCGGTCAGGTCTTCCACGACATCGCCAACATCCGTCATGCGCGAAAGGCCGCCGAGGCGGGCGTGGATGGGCTGATCCTGGTCGCCAACGGCGCGGGCGGCCATGCGGGGATCATCAACCCCTTCGCCCTGGTCAATGAGGTCCGCAGCTTCTTCAAAGGGACCATCATCCTGTCGGGCGCGCTTTCGACGGGTCAGGATGTGGCGGCCGCCCTGATGATGGGGGCCGACTTCGCCTATATGGGCACGCGCTTCATCAACACGACCGAGGCCATGGCCGCCGACGCCTACAAGCAGATGGTGATCGACAGCGGCGCGACCGACATCGTCCACACGCCCGCCGTGTCCGGCATCCCCGCCAACTTCATGAGCAAGTCGCTGATCGAAAACGGCGTCGATCCCAAACACCTGCCCGACCACAAGCTGGACATGGGCGACGAGGCCAAGGCGTGGAAGACCGTCTGGTCCGCCGGCCAGGGCGCGGGCGCCATCCACGACGTCCTGCCGACCGCCGAACTGGTCGCGCGCCTGCGGCACGAGTTCGATCAGGCCACGGAAGAATTCGCGAAAAAGGCGCCCGCCCGCTAAGACGGAGCCCAATACGCCCCTTGCGCGTTGGAGCCCCCATGATCCGCATCGTCCGCCCTGCCCCTCTCGCGTTCGCCCTGGCTTTCGCCGCCTTCGCCACGCCGGCTCTGGCGCAGGCGGGCGGCGACTGGACCATTCAAATCGGCGCAGGGTCGGACAACCGCTCCAAAAACGTGTCGAAGTCGCAGACCGATCCTTACGCCTTCGGGTCAGCGACATGGCAGAGCGCGGACGGCCTGTTCTACGTCAGCCCAAGCGTTGAAACCATCAAGGCCGGGGGCTCTGACGTGGAGTGGAGCATGGTCGCAGGCTATCAGCCCGAAGCCTTCGGCTATCAGTTCGACCTGAATGTCGCCTACAAGAACCGCGCGGGCGCCGACGACGGCTATGACGCCGACGCGTGGGAGTTCACCGGGAACATCAGCCGCTCCATCGGCCCGGCCCGCGCCCGGCTTCAGGTCCAGTATTCACCTGACACCGCCGGATCGAATGAGGGCTTTATCTGGGTCGAGGGCCGGGTGGGCTGGACCTTCACGCCCAAACTGGACGGCGCCCTGGCTGTGGGCCGCCGCGAACAGGACAACGGACCCGACTACACCGGCTGGAATGCGGGCGTGACCTATGCCCTGACGGACAAGCTGGACCTGGACCTGCGCTACTACGACACCTCAGCCCATTCGGCGGGGGCGCAGTATGGCGACGCCGTGGTCGCCAAGGTCTCATACGCCTTTTGAAGGCGCCGGATGGCGCCGACTGATCTGCAGACCATCTGCACGACCACATTCCGCTATCACGCGCCCTGCAGACGCCGGTGATCGCTATGACCTCGACATCATTGGCATTGCGGGCGCCGCTGGCCCCCAACATCAATCACCGCGATACGGTCTTCGGCGACGACGCCTGGGCCCTGGCCATCCTGTCGGTCTGGTCGCTGGCCCATGCAAGACTGAAAGCCGAGGGGTCGATGGCGCGACTTGTGATTCAGTCGAACGCCGCCGAGCATGACTGGCCCACCGCAGGCCCGTTCCAGTCGCCCTGAGGATGGACGACGCCGGGGGTCAGCCCAGGGCCTGGTCCAGATCCGCGATCAGGTCCTCGACATTCTCGACCCCGACCGACAGCCGGATCAGGTTGTCGGTCACGCCGCCCGCCTCGCGCACCTCCTTGGGCACGCTGGCGTGGGTCATGATGGCCGGGTGGTTGACCAGGCTTTCGACCCCGCCCAGCGATTCCGCCAGGGTGAAGACCTGAACCCGCTCCAGCACCCGCTTGGTGCGCTCCAGATCGCCATCCAGAATCACCGTCACCATGCCGCCGAAGCCGCCGTGCATCTGGCGCGCGGCCAGCTCATGCTGCGGGTGGGCGATCAGGCCGGGATAGATCACCCTGGCGATCCCCGCGCGCGTCTCGAGCCAGCGCGCAATGGTCAGGGCGTTCTCGCAGTGCGCCTTCATCCTGAGCGCCAGGGTCTTCAGCCCCCGATTGGCCAGAAAAGCATCGAACGGCCCCATGACCCCGCCGACCGAGTTCTGCAGGAACTTGATCCGCGTCGCCAGGTCGGGATCGCCCGTCACCAGCACCCCGCCGATGATGTCCGAATGGCCGTTCAGATATTTCGTCGCCGAGTGCATGACCACGTCCGCGCCCAGGCTCAGCGGCTGCTGGCAGAAGGGGGTGGCGAAGGTGTTGTCCACGACCAGCAGCAGGCCATGCGCCTTGGCCACCTTGGACAGGGCGGCGATGTCGGCCAGCTTCATCAGCGGATTGGTCGGCGTCTCGACCCACAGCATCTTCGTCTTGGGTGTGATCGCCGCCTCGACCGCCGCGAGATCGCTCAGGTCCACATAGGCGAAGTCCAGCCCCATCGAGCGCCGACGCACCCGCTCGAACAGCCGCCAGGAGCCGCCGTACAGGTCGTCGCCGGTGACGATGTGATCGCCCGCGTCCAGCAGCTCCAGCGCCGTCGAGGTCGCCGCCATGCCGGAACCGAAACCGAACCCGTGCGTGCCGCCTTCCAGATCGGCGACACAGGCCTCGAACGCCTCGCGCGTCGGGTTCTTGCCCCGCGCATACTCATAACCCTTGTTCACGCCCGGGCTTTCCTGGGCGTAGGTCGAGGTCGCATAAATCGGCGTCATCACCGCGCCTGTCGTCGGGTCGGGACGCTGGCCGGCGTGGATGGCGCGGGTCGAGAAGCCCTGGCTGTTCTTGTCCGTCATGGGCTTAGCGATTCAGGCTGAGGTGATTGATCAGGTCGGTGCGGGTGATCAGGCCGACGAAGGTTTCGCCGTCAAGCACAATGGCCACGCGATCACGGTCGAACACGGGAATCAGGGCGTCCAGCGGCTCGTTGACCTGAAGCGTGTCCAGGTCGCGCGTCATGGCCGAGGACACCGGCTTGGCGAACCGTTCCTTGCGCGTGATCTCGTCGGTGTTCATCACCTGGATCAGGTCGCTTTCGTCCAGAATGCCGACCAGACGGCCCTCCTCGATGATCGGCAGTTGGGACACGTCCGCGCCCTTCATCCGCTTGAAGGCCGTGTCCAGGGTGTCGCCCGGCCCGGCGACCACCACGTCGCCCTTCTCGTATTTGCGGTTGATCAGGTCTGACAGGTCGCCGTGGATCTCGCGCTCGCCCAGGCCCTGATCGGCCAGCCAGGCGTCGTTATAGACCTTGGACAGATATTTGGTGCCGGTGTCGCACACGAAGGTGACGCAGGTCTTGGCCTCCGTCTGTTCGCGGCACCAGCGCAGGGCGGCGGCGATCAGGGTGCCCGACGACGAACCCGCCAGAATCCCTTCCTTCAGCAGCAGTTCGCGCACGGTCGCCACGGCTTCCGCGTCGGGAATGGAATAGGCGCGGTCGATCAGGCTCATGTCCGCCGTGTCGGGCACGAAGTTCTGACCGATTCCCTCGACGGTGTAGCTGCCCTCCGGCCCTGGCACGCCGTCGTTGACGATGCCGGCCAGGGTCGAACCGACCGGATCGGCCAGGATGATCTCGGCCTTCGAGCCAACGCTTTTCAGAAACTGCGCCGTGCCGGTGATCGTGCCGCCCGAGCCGATGCCGGCGACGAAAGCGTCGATGTCGCCGCCCGTCTGTTGCCAGATTTCGGGGCCGGTCGTCTTCACATGGGCCTCGGCGTTGGCGGCGTTGGCGAACTGATTGACATAGAAGCCGCCCGGAATGCCCTGGGCCAGACGCTCGGCCATGTCGGTGTAATATTCCGGGTGGCCGTGCGGCACGTCCGAACGCGTCAGACGAACATCGGCGCCCATGGCCCTGAGATGCTGGATCTTTTCCTTGGACATCTTGTCCGGAATGACCAGAAGCACCTTATACCCCCTGGCCCGACCGACCAGCGTCAGCGCCAGGCCGGTGTTTCCCGCCGTCGCCTCCACGATCGTGCCGCCCTCTTTCAGGAAGCCTTCGCGCTCGGCGGCGTCCAGCATCGAGATGGCGATCCGGTCCTTGATCGAACCGCCGGGGTTCTGGGACTCCAGCTTCAGCAGCAGGCGGCACGGGCCGGTGTCGATCTTCGTCACCTCCACCATCGGCGTCTTGCCGATCAGATCCAGCGGCGACTTGACGGTCGCGCTCAGGGCGGGGGCGTTGAGTGACATCGAAAACTCCATTCGGGCCGGGCGGAAGCTGAAGCCCCGCCTTCACGCGGTCAACTCACGCAAGATTTGACCCCTCAAGATTTACTCAAGGGCGCGGTTCCGCGCTACGAAAGACATAATGACCAAATCATCCAAGAGGCCGCCCGCCGGTCTCCCCGACAAAGACACCCTCGTCGCCTTTCTGCGCGAGGCCGGATCGGCCGAAAAGACCGACATCGCGCGCCACTTCGGCCTGAAGGGCGGCGACCGCCGGGCCCTGCGCGAAATGATCCGCGAACTGGAGGCCGAAGGCCGGCTGGGCAAACGCGGCCGCAAGGGCTTTTCCGAAGCCGGCGCCCTGCCCCCCGTCGGCGTCGCCGATGTGATCGAACGCGACGGCGACGGCGAACTGTATGTGCGCCTGGTCGAGGCCAGCCCCGACGCCCCGCGCGCCATTCTGATGCCCGACAAGTCCAAGGCCGCCCCTGGTCTGGGCGACCGCGTGCTGGTCAAGTTCCAGCGCGACGCCGAGGGCTGGGAAGCCCGGCTGATCAAGAAGCTGGATGTCGGCTCTAACCGCGTCCTGGGCGTCATCCGCAAGTCGGCGCGCGAAACCCGCGTCGAGCCCGTCGATCGCCGCTCCAAGGACGTGCTGCTGGTGCCGCAGGCCCAGTCCGGGAGCTTGCGCGACGGCGATCTGGTCCTGGCCGCCGTCGAAAAGGGCGACCACCGCTATGGTCCCAAGCGCGGCAAGATCCTTGAGCATATCGGCAAGGAGGACGATCCCCGCGCCGCCTCGCTGATCGCCATCTACGCCCACAGCATCCCGACCGGCTTCTCCGAGGCGGTCGAGCGCGAGGCCGAGGATCAGGAACTGCCGACGCTGAAGGGTCGCGAGGACCTGCGCGAGGTTCCCTTCATCACCATCGACCCCGCCGATGCGCGCGACCACGACGACGCTGTATATGCGGCCCGCGACGAAGCCCCCAAGAACCCCGGCGGCTGGATCGTCTGGGTCGCCATCGCCGACGTCGCCGCCTACGTCCGCCCCGGCAGCCAGCTGGACCGCGAGGCGCGCGACAAGGGCAACTCCACCTACTTCCCCGACCGGGTCGAACCGATGCTGCCGGAGGTGCTGTCGAACGGTCTGTGCAGCCTGAAGGAGGGCGAGAACCGCGCCTGTCTCGCCGTGCGGATGGTCTTCGACAAGGACGGCCGAAAGACCGGCCACAGGTTCGTGCGCGGCCTGATGCGGTCGCACGCCAAGCTCAGCTACGAACAGGCCCAGGCCGCAATTGACGGGCAGACGGACGACGCCACCGGCCCGATCATGGAGGCCATCCTCTATCCGCTGTGGAACGCCTATCACGCCATGCTGAAGGGCCGGCTGAAGCGCAGCCCGCTGCAGATCGAATCGGCCGAACGCCGCATCCGCATGGCGCCCGCCAATGAACAGGGAGGGGGCGGCATCGCCTCCATCGAGAAGCGCACCTCGCTGGAGGCGCACCGGCTGATCGAGGAGATGATGATCCAGGCCAACGTCTGCGCCGCCGAGACCCTGGAGCAGAAGAAGACGCCGCTGATCTACCGTATCCACGACGCGCCCAGTCAGGAGAAGATCTTCAACCTGGCCGACTTCCTGTCGACCATCGGCAAGCCATGGAACAAAGGCGAGCCCGGCACGACCAAGCGGTTCAACAAGCTGTTGGACGAGACGCGCGACGGCGAATACGCCGATGTGGTCAACGAGGTCGTCCTGCGCACCCAGATGCAGGCCATCTATTCGCCTGAAAACGTCGGCCACTTCGGCCTGAACCTGGACCGTTACGCCCACTTCACCTCGCCGATCCGACGCTATTCGGACCTGATCGTCCACCGGGGCCTGATCCGCGCGCTGGGCCTGGGCAAGGACGGGCTGACGGACCGCGAGATCGCCGAACTGCCCGCCATCGCCGAGGGCGTGACCATGACAGAGCGCCGCTCCATGGCCGCCGAACGCGACGCCATGGACCGCTACATCGCCGCCTATCTGGAGGAGCACATCGGCGCGACCTTCGCCGGGAGGATCACCGGCGTCACCCGGTTTGGCCTGTTCATCCGGCTGGAGGACACGGGCGCGGACGGTCTGGTGCCCGTCTCGACGCTCGGCAGCGAATATTTCACCCACGACGACCGCGCCCACGCCCTGGTCGGCGAACGCACCGGCAAGCGGTTCACCCTGGGTCGGATGGTCGAGGTCAAGCTGCGCGAGGCCACCCCCGTCACCGGCGGACTGGTGTTCGAAATGCTCAGCGAGCCCGAGCCCCGCGATCCCAACGCCCCGGCCCCGCGCTACGGCATTCGCGGACGGGGCGGCGACGGCCCGCCGATGCGCGGCCAGAAAAGCAAGAATGGCAACCGCCCTGGCGGCCCCAAGCCCCGCAACGGCGCCAAACCGTCAGGCGGCCTGAAGGGGGTCAGAAAGGGCAAACGGAAGTGAACCACCCCTTCGACGCCGCACAGGATCTGGCCGACGCCCCGCGTGTCGGCGGCGCCCAGCGGCCGAAGGACGCCGCCACCCTGATCCTGACGCGGGGCGGATCGAAGCCTGAGGTGCTGATGGGCCGGCGTGCGCCCGGCCATGTCTTCATGGCGTCGAAATGGGTCTTTCCCGGCGGGCGGATCGACCGCAGCGACTTCACCGCCGCCAGCACGTCCGAACTGTCGTCTGACACGGCGCGGCGACTGGAGGCTGAACTCCCCGCCCGCCGCGCCCGCGCCCTGGTCCTGACCGCCGTGCGCGAGACCTTCGAGGAGACAGGGTTGATTCTAGGCCGCGCCGCCCCGCCTGCGAACACCGTCGGCCCATGGCGCGAATACAGGCAGGCGGGCGCCCTGCCTGATCTGTCGGTCTTGACCTACATCGCCCGCGCCATCACCCCGCCCGGCCGGACACGTCGATTTGACGCCCGGTTCTTCATGGCCCCAGCCGAAGCCCTGCTGACGCCCGAACCGACCTCCGGCTCGGGCGAACTGGACGAGATCGCCTGGTTGCCTCTGGATCAGGCCCGCGCGCTGGACCTGCCCGCCATCACCCGTTTCGTGCTGGGAGAACTGGCCGCGCGGCTGGAGCACCCAGACCGCCCTCTCCCCTTCGTTCGAATGGTGCGCGGCCAGCATATGATCGAGCACAGGGACTGACGCCCTATTCCGTCACCGGCCCGCTCAGGTCGAACTCGACCCGGAAATGCCGGTTCGGACGCCGCAGTTCATAGGCGAAGGTCTCATGCGGATGGACCTCGATCGCCCAGACATTGGTCGTCGAAACCGTCGCATTATTGGCGTTGAACAGGGCGATGGATTCGGCATCCGCCGGGAATGCCTGCCGTTCCGCAGCGCCCTCATCGACTGTATCGCCGCCGTACCAGTGCAGCACGTCCGTCGTGCCGTCCTCATGTCGGTGATCGTGCTTCAGCCGCAGACCGACATCCCCCTTCGTCACCACCCAGGTGCGCGAGCGGTCCTCACCGACAGCGAACGGGATGCGAATCTCGCTGTCCGAACAGTCGCGGACGTGCATCAGCAGCCGTTTGTTGGCGAAATCAGCGTCCGCCGGATCGGTTGTGACGACCCGCCCTTCGAATCGCTGGCCGCACAGGGCGGTCAGGTTTGAGAAGAAGACGTCTTGCGGCGTTCGGGCTTCAGGCCCGGCAGCGCAGGATGAAAGGGCGAAACCCAGGGCCGTCGCGGCCAGTGCGTGTGCTAATTTCATGCGCTGACCCTATCTGTGCGAAATCCCCTATCAACGTGGCATCACGCCCGTTGACTTTAGGCCGTGTCTGAGTATGTTCCGCGCCTCTTATTTTAAGCGGCTGTCGCCGTCGTAGAGGTATTCCGATGGCCAAACCGGCTTCCATCAAAATCCGTCTGAACTCCACAGCCGACACCGGCTTCTTCTATGTCACCAAGAAGAACGCCCGCACCATGACCGAGAAAATGGTCGTCAAGAAGTACGACCCGGTCGTGCGCAAGCACGTCGAGTTCAAGGAAGGCAAGATCAAGTAAGCACTTGATCTGCTGCAAAACATAACGCCCGGCTGATCCCTCAGCCGGGCGTTTTTCTTTGTTCGTCACCCACCGCCGAAGGGGCTTCAGGCGGCCTTGGCGATGACGATGTTCCGTCCCCTGGCCTTGGCCTCGTACACGCCCTCATCGGCGCGTTTCAGCAGCAGTTCCGGCGTATCGTTCGGCCCCGAGGTCGCCGCCACGCCGATGGAGATGGTGATGGTCAGCATCTCCTTGCCGCCCATGATGCGGAAGGGTTGAGAGGCCACATCCCGGCGAATCCGTTCGGCGACGCGCTCTGCATCCTCCAGATCGGCGCCCGGCATGACGACCACGAACTCTTCGCCGCCCAGACGGCACGGCAGGTCCACGGCCCGCACATTGGTCGCCAGACGCACGGCGAACTCGCTCAGAACCTCATCGCCCGCGTCATGGCCGAAGCCATCGTTCACCAGCTTGAAATGATCGATGTCCAGCACCAGCAGGGCCACCGAACTGCCGCCATGTACGGCCCGGTTCACCAGGGCATCCAACTGGCCGGTCATGTAACGACGGTTGTGCAGCCCGGTCAGGGCGTCCGTGACGGCCAGCTCCAGGCTGGAGTCCAGCTTGTTGCGCAGGAAGTCGGTGTAACGCTTGCGGCGGATCTGGGTGCGCGCCCGCGCCGACAGCTCGTCCGGGTCGATGGGCCGGTTGACCACGTCCGCGGCGCCCAGCTCCAGCGCCTTGACCATGCGCGCCCGATCCATCGGATCGACCACCGCCAGCACCGGCGCCCGACGGGCGTCGCCCGACTTGGACAGGGCCAGCACGCGCAGGCCGTCAAAGGCGTCGGCCGCCACATTGATGATGACCAGGTCCAACGGACCCCGCGCCGCCGCAATCGCCGCCTCCGCATTCGACTCGATGGCCACCCGGTGCTCGTCGCTCAGTTGATCAGCGATCTTCTGGGCCTGCGCCAGGTTGTCGTCGACAATCAGAACACGGCCGCCCATGGCTCTCAGCCGTCGGTCGTCGTCGGTGCTGACGCCAATGCGGCGGCTGTTTTCCTCACGCTCGCGCAGTTCGTCCATCACCTGTTTCAGACGGCTCAGCGAGCGCACCCGCGCGAACAGGATCACATCGTCCAGAGGCTTGGTGATGAAGTCGTCGGCGCCCGCCTCCAGCCCGCGAATCTTGTCTTCACGCCCATCCAGCGCCGTGACCAGCACGATCGGGATGTGCCGCGTCTCGGCCTGAGCCTTCAAACGGCGGCAGGTCTCAAACCCGTCCATGCCGGGCATCATGACATCCAGCAGGATCAGATCAGGCTGGGTTTCCGCCGCAAGCGTCAGCGCGGCCTGGCCGTCATGACAGGATACGACCTCGAAATACTCGATGGTCAGCTTGGCTTCCAGCAGACGCACGTTGGCTTCAACGTCGTCCACGACCATGACCCGCGCGCTCATCCCAGGTGCTGCCGGACTGTTTCGAGGAAGTGCATCACTGAAATCGGCTTGGAGATATAGGCCTCGCAACCGCCCTGGCGGATGCGTTCCTCATCACCCTTCATGGCGAAGGCCGTCACGGCTATGACCGGGATATGGTTCAGCTCCTCGTCGTCCTTCAGCCACTTGGTGACTTCCAGACCGGAGATTTCAGGCAGCTGAATATCCATCAGGATCAGATCGGGCAGATGCGCGCGCGCCAGCGCCAAGGCCTGCATTCCCTCGCGGGTCTGCAGGGTCTCGTACCCCTGAGAATCAAGCAGATCATGAAATAGCTTCATGTTCAGCTCGTTATCCTCGACGATGAGGACTTTCTTGGACATCATCACCTGACCTGCGCTCCCCATACGCGGGAGGCTTCGTTGGATGCGATAGTGGGCAAGCAGTCTTAAGTTGGGATGAAGCCAACCTTACGGAGATCTTAAGCGTGGCCATAAAGGCCATCTGCCGCGACTGTCTGTGGACCGGCGAAGACCCCGCCGGACCGCCTGATCGCCGCTGCCCGGCATGCGGGTCGCGCCGGATTGTCGCAGACCCCGAATTGGATCAGCTGTCCATCGCCCACATGGACTGCGACGCCTTCTACGCCTCGGTTGAGAAGCGCGACCGCCCCGAACTGCGCGACAGGCCGGTCATCATCGGCGGGGGCAAGCGCGGCGTGGTCTCCACCGCCTGCTACGTGGCGCGCCAGTACGGCGTCGGCTCGGCCATGCCGATGTTCAAGGCGCTGAAGGCCTGTCCCGAGGCCGTGGTCATCAAGCCGAACTTCGCCAAATACGTCTTTGAATCCGAACGCATCCTGGGCGCATTATCCAAGCTGACGCCCCTGATCCAACCCCTGTCGCTGGACGAGGCCTGGGTGGACCTGTCCGGCACCGAGCGGCTGAATGGCGGACCGCCCGCCCTGCAGTTGATCCGTTTTCAAAAACAGATCGAGGATGAGACCGGCCTGACCGTCTCCATCGGCCTGGCCCCCAACCGTTTTCTGGCGAAAATGGCGTCAGAGATGGACAAGCCGCGCGGCTTCTCGGTCGTCGGACGCGCCAACGCCCAGTCCCTGCTGGCCCCCAAATCCGTCACCGCCCTGCCCGGCGTCGGCCCGGTGTTCGGCAAGGCGTTGCGCAGCGACGGATACGCCACCATCGGCGATCTGGCGCAGGCTGACGTGCGCGACCTGGTCAAGCGTTACGGCGAATCCGGCCTGCGTCTTCACGACCTGTCCCACGCCCGCGACGCCCGCGCCGTGAACCCGACCCACGACCGCAAGGGCATGAGCGCCGAGACCACCTTCAACGAAGACCTGACCTCCGCCGAGGCTCTGGAGGCCGAACTGTGGCCCCTGTGCGAGAAACTGGCCTCAAAGGCGCGACGCGACGGGGTGGCCAGCCGGGTGGTGGTGCTGAAGCTGCGCCGCACGGACTTCAAGATCCTGACCCGCCGCGTCAGCCTGCCCGAGCCGATCCAGACCGCCCGCGCCCTGTTCGCCGCCGGGCGCGACCTGCTGAAGCCCGAGTTGGGCCTGCCCTACCGCCTGATCGGCATCGGCATGGCCGACATCCAGGATGCCGACGACGCTCCCTCCGGCCTGTTCCAGACCACCGAAACCCGCGCCCTGAAGACCGAACGCGCCATCGACAAGCTGCGTGAAAAGTTCGGGAAAGACGCGGTGGTGGCGGGACGCGCTCTGAAAGGCTGAAACTCCTAGGCCCCGCGCGTCAGCACAGTGCGCAGCAGCAGATTGGCCAACAGGCTCACCGCCGCCATTCCGGTCATGGCCAGATAGCCGCCTGCACCGAACGCGTCGTACAGCGGGCCGCTGGCCAGGGTCGCCAGCCCCATCAGAACACCGGCCGACAGCATGGAGTTCAGGGTCTGTGCGGCGGTCTGGCTGTCGCGCGGGGCCAGTTTCTCGATCACCTCGACACCGGCCAGGAAGTTCGCCGCAAACGTCAGGGCGTGCAGCGCCTGCAACGGCCAGAGCGCCCATAGCGGCGGCGATGCGGCCATGATCGCCCAGCGCGCCGCCGCCGCGCCCGACGCGATCATCAACATAGGCCAGGGCCCGATCCCGCACCGCCGCCGCCACGGATCGATCACCCACATGAAGCCGATTTCGATAACCACGGCGAAGGCCCACAACAGGCCGGTCATATCCGCCCCGACCCCTTGCGCGCGCCACAGGATGGCGGAGAAGCCGTAGTAGAAACCGTGCGCCGCCTGGACCAGGCCGATGGCCAGAATGGCCGTCACCACCACCGGGTTCTTCAGCAACTGACCCATGCCGCGAAACCGGTCCCAGCCCAGCACCGGCGCCCCGTCATGCACCGGCTCGGGCGGCAACACCCGCCAGGCCGCCAGGGCGATTGCGGCGCAGGCCAGGGTCACGCCGATGATGACCACCTCGGCCCCCGTGGCGCGCACGATGAAGCCGACGACGATATTGGTCACGAAGAAGGCGGCCGATCCGAACCCGCGCGGCGCCGAAAACGCGAAGCCTTCCTTGCGCGACAACCTCAGGTTCAACACGTCGGTCAGGGGGATGATGGCCGCCACCCCGGTCGCGGCGATGAACCAGGCGACGGCCCAGGCGACGAACCCTTCGACCAGTCCCGCCGCCCCATAGGCCAGGGTCGACAGGGCGGCCAAAAGGGCGATGGGCGTGCGGCGGTATCGAAACCCGTCGGCCCATACAGCGATCGCCGGCCCCGTGACCAGACGCGCCAGCATGGGTGCGGCCAGAATGACCCCGATCTCGGCCCCGCTCAGCCCCTGGGACCGCATCCACAGCCCGGCGTAAGGCAGGCTGACGCCCGTGCCGATGAACATCAGGGCGTACTGGAAGGCGACGCGGGACCGGGCTGACGCGGACATAAGGCCGCATAGCAGACTTCCGGGATTCGTCAGGCTAAGCTTGGCGCATGAACCCGACTCGCAAGCTGATTTTATTCGCCGCCCTGAACGGCGCCCTCGCCGTCGCCCTCGGCGCCTTCGCCGCTCATGGCGCCGCGCCGCAGTTGAAGACCCTGCTGACCACCGGCTCACACTACCAACTGGTCCATGCCGTCTTCGGTTTCGGCTGCGCCCTGTGGATGGGCGGCGGCAGGCTGGCGCGGATTGCGGGCTGGCTGGGCGCTGTCGGCGGACTGATCTTCAGCCTGTCTCTGGCCGCGCTCGGCGTTCTGGGCCTGCCGATGATCGGCGCCGTCACCCCCATCGGCGGCGTGCTGATGATCGCCGGTTGGCTTTGCATCGCACATGCGGCATTCCGGCCCGACGCCTCGCAACGCGCTTAGAGTCCCTGCAGAAAGACCAGAAAATCCATGGCCTTCCCCGCTCCTGCCGCCCCTCGCCGCGAACTCTATCCTGAGGTTGAGCCTTTCGCGTCAGGCTGGATGCAGACCGACGGCGTCCATGAAATCTACTATGAGGTGTCCGGCAATCCGCAGGGTCGTCCGGTCGTTGTGCTGCACGGCGGCCCCGGCGGCGCGGTCAATCCGGGTATGCGCCGTTACTTCGATCCGGCCCAATACAAGATCGTCATGTTCGACCAGCGCGGATGCGGCCTGTCGCGGCCCAACGCCTCGCTGGAGGACAACACCACCTGGGCCCTGATCGACGACATCGAGCGCCTGCGCCAAAAGCTGGATATCGATCAATGGGTGGTCTTCGGGGGATCCTGGGGCTCCACCCTGTCGATGGCCTATGCGATCAAACACCCTGAGCGGTGTCTGGCGCTGGTGCTGCGCGGCATATTCCTGCTGACCAGGAAGGAACTGCACTGGTTCTATCAGGACGGCGCCTCGATGATCTTCCCAGACGCCTGGGAGCGGTTCTTGGCCCCCATACCGGAGGCCGAGCGCGGGGATCTGATGGGCGCCTATTACAAGCGTCTGATCGGCGACAATGTCGAAGAGCGTGAGCGCTGCGCCCTGGCCTGGGCCGGATGGGAAGGCGACACCGTCAGCGTCGAAGGCCCCAGCGCCAGACCGGACAAGTTCGCCGAACCCGACTTCGCCGTCGCCTTCGCCCGGATCGAAAACTGGTTCTTCACCAACGGCGGCTTCTTCGACGACGACAACTGGATCATCAACAACGTCGACCGGATGCGCCACATTCCCTGCTGGATCGCACAGGGCCGGTTCGATGTCGTGACGCCGATCTCCGGCGCCTGGGCGCTGCATCGGGCCTGGCCCGAAGCCAGGCTGGACATCGTCGGTGACGCGGGACACGCCTCGTCCGAACCAGGCATCATAGACAGCCTGGTTCGCGCCACCGACTGGGCCGCGACCGTCTAAGAAAAAAGCCGCCGCATCAGCAGGATGCCGCGGCTTTTTGTTTCAGGCCTTGCTGCGTTCATCCAGGCTCCACGCGCCAGGGCCGGCCGTGAAGATGTACAAGAATACGAAACAGAACAGGATAGCCGCATCCCCGCCGTTCACCGCCGGATAGGGACTCTTGGCGAAGTGGAACATCCAGTAGGCCACCGCCATCTGGCCGGAAGCGATGAAGGCGGCCGGGCGGGTGAACAGGCCCAGCGTCAGCAGCACGCCCGTCACCAGTTCAATCACAGCGCCGACGCCGAACAGAGAGAGCAGCGGAACCTGCCCCGGCTCCGCGCCTTCGGGAAAACCGAACAGCTTGACCAGGCCATGCGCCAGAAACAGCAGCCCGGCGACGATACGCAGGGCCGCAAGCGCCTTAGGGGACCACGCACTCGCTTGATTGAACATTGTGAATTTTCTCCTGTTCGAGACGCCCGCGCCATGCGGATCGCCCGGCCGGAGCACTGTCCGGCCGGGCAGGTTGCGCCTGAGTCCTAGGCGGCGTCCACCAGCACGACTTCGGCGTCCGTCAGCGCCTTGACCGTGATGACGTCTTCGTCAGCGATGGCTGCGCCGTCGCGCGGGCTCAGCTTCACGCCGTTGACTTCGACCTCGCCCAGCGACGCCACGAGATAGGCCCGACGCGTGGCGCCGACCGGATAATCGGCGACGTCGCCCGCTTTGAGCGTCGCCGCTGCAACCCGGGCCTCGGTGCGGATCGGCAGGGCGTCAGCGTCATCCTCAAAGCCGGACGCCAGGACCACGAACTGGCCAGAACGGTCGCCCTTGGGGAAGGGTTTGGTGCCCCAGCTTGGCTTTTCGCCGCGACGGGTCGGCTCGATCCAGATCTGGAACAATCGGGTCAGCTCGGTTTCAGCATTATACTCCGCGTGACGAATGCCGGTGCCGGCGCTCATCACCTGGACATCGCCCGCCACCGTGCGGCCCTTGTTGCCCAGGCTGTCCTCATGGCTGATGGCGCCGTCGCGGACATAGGTGATGATCTCCATGTCAGCGTGCGGATGGGGCGGGAAGCCGCTGCCCGGCGCGATTTCATCATCGTTCCAGACCCGCAGATTGCCCCAGCTCATACGCTTGGGATCATAATAGTTGGCGAAGGAGAAGTGATGCTTGGCGTTCAGCCAGCCGTGGTTGGCGCCGCCCAGCGATTCAAAAGGTCTGCGTTCGATCATGGGTCTGTCCTCAGGCCGGGCCGTCCCGGCGTCATCTGCTTGACGACAAGATAGAGATCGGCGACCGAACAGAAATAGAAACCAACGAAACTCATTGTTTCCCTTCGTATAGGTCGCCCATGCCTCGCCTGCCCGATCTGGAAGCCTTGGCCATCTTCGCGAAAGTGGCGGAAACCCAGTCGTTTTCAGGGGCGGCGGAAAGCCTGTCCCTGTCCAAGGCGACCGTGTCCAAGGCGGTGACGCGACTGGAGCAGCAGCTTCAGACCACCCTGCTGCACCGGACCTCGCGCCGTTTCGCCCTGACCGACACCGGTCGGAACCTGGCGGCGCGCGCCGCCCATATGCTGGCCGAGGCCGAAGGCGCGGTGTCTGAGGTGCTGGATATGTCGGTGACGCCGCGCGGGCTGGTGCGTCTGGCCGCCCCCATGTCGTTCGGCATGGCCTATGTCGCCCCGGCCCTGCCCGAGTTCCTCGCCACCAACCCCGATGTGTCGATCGACCTGCATCTGGCGGACGAGGTGATTGATCTGGTCGGCGGCGGCTTCGACTGCGCCCTGCGCATCGCCGCCCTGCCCGATTCATCGCTGACGGCGCGCAAGCTCAGGCCGGTCAAACGCGCCCTTGTCGCCTCGCCCTCCTACCTGGAACAGCGGGGGCGCCCGACGCACCCCGACGACCTGAACCGCCACGCCTGCCTCTGCTACGCCTATATGCCGACGCCGGACGTCTGGCGGTTCAGCAATGCTGCGGGCGAAGAGGTGGTGGTGCGGCCGCAGGGGCCGTTGCGCGCCAATAATTCCGACGCCCTGACGGCGTCGCTGTGCGCGGGTCTGGGCGTCTTCCCCCAGCCCGACTTCATCTACTGGAAGGATGTCGCGGGCGGCCATCTGGAGACGGTCATGACCGACTGGAGCTTGCCGCCCATCGCCCTGCACCTGGTCGCGCCCAGCAGCGGCCCGCGGCCGGCGCGCGTCACGGCCCTGATGGACTATCTGGCCGACCGGTTCAGCAAGCCCCTGTGGCCCGGCGATACGGTCGGCCGCTAGACTGCTCAAATCCGTCATTCGGGGGCTGAGCGGAGTGAAGAACCCGGATGCACGCCTTCTGGGTTCCGGGTCCGTCCTGCGGACGTCCCGGAATGACGAACCGAAAGACCGCCCATCAAGTCTCGGCAGATGTCAGGATGTCAGCCGCACTTCACTTCCTTGATGATGTTGGTGGCTTCGTCGAACACGAAGTTCACACGGTTCTCGCGATAATCCATCGTCGCCGCACAAGTGCTGCACAGCACGCGGAAGGTCTGGCCCTGCGGCGGCTGTGGAATGGTCGAGCGGTTCTGCCCGACGTAGTTCTGAAAATCCTCGACCTTGCAGACCTTGTAGGCCGCGTCCGACCAGGTCGGCTCATCGGCCTTGGGGCTGGACGCGCAGGCGGACAGGGCCAGGGCGGCGGCGCTGAGGCATGCCAGGGTGATGGCGGTCTTCATGGTCGTCTCCTTTTGATGTGTCGCGGTTCAGCCGCAACGAACCTGTTCGATGATGCCCGTGTCCTGATTGAAGAAGATATTCAATCGATAGGCGGAATAGTCCTGCTGCACCGGGCAGGTGGTGCAGGTCACGCGTCGGTTCACCACCTCGACCGGAACCGGGATTTCCGTCCGGGACTTGCCGACCAGATACTGCATTTCGCCTGCACGGCAGGTGTCCGCCGTGGAGCTTGTCGGCATCCGGGTGCCAACAGGCGGGTTCAGTTGCGCGCGTTCAACGGCGCGCGGCGCGGGCGCGTCCGCGGCGGGTGTCGAACAGCCGGCCAGCAGAACCAGACCGATCAGGCCGCCTTTTCCCAGCGCCCCTCGTCCGACTGTCTCCAATAGGCCAGGTTGGCGCCCTGCCCCTTCAGCGTCTTCCACCGACCCCGCGCATGTTGCAGCGCCGGTTCGTCCCGTCCGTCGAATATGATGAAGCATCGTTCAAACCCTTCCGTCGCGCCCAGCTCTGCATCGTCGACGATGAACAGCGCCTGAGCGCCGTTCAGGTTCTCCCCCGATTCGCTCAACAGCACAGGCTGGCGGGCGGCATGGTCCTGATCAGCGCGGCCATGCGGCAGGAAACTGTCGTCACGATAGGTCCACAGCGCCTCGTCGACATCATCCAGCCGGTGCGAGTGCGACGATTTGATCAGGGCGCGCCAGCCCCGCTCGAGGGTCTTCTCGAGCAGGGTCGGCAACACCTGGTCCAGCGTCGAACGCTCCAGGTGGTAGAACCAGATTTCGGGTTTGTCGGCCACCCGGCTCTACCTCCAACGATCAGGATTCGTAGGCGTCTGCGACCATGCGATCCAGCGTGCGCACGGCGAAGCCGACGCCGCCTTCCGGCACGGTGGCGCTGGGGCTCTTGTTGGCCCATGCGGTCGGGGCGATGTCCAGGTGCGCCCACGGCACGCCGTTGGTGAAGCGTTGCAGGAACAGGGCGGCGGTGATCGATCCCCCGGCGCGGCCGTTGCCCATGTTCTTCAGGTCCGCGATCTTGGACTCGATGTGCTGCTCGTAGATGGCGGGGATCGGCATGCGCCAGAAGTTCTCGCCCACCTTCCTGGAGGCCGAGAGGATGTTGTCAGACACTTCGTCCGAGTTGGAGAAGATGCCCGCATAATCCAGGCCCAGCGCCACGATCATGGCGCCTGTCAGGGTGGCCAGGTCGATCATGAACTTCGGCTTGAAACGCTCCTGCGTGTACCAGAGGGCGTCAGCCAGAACGAGGCGGCCTTCGGCGTCGGTGTTGATGACCTCGATGGTCTGGCCCGACATGGACACGACCACGTCGCCCGGACGCTGGGCGTCGCCGTCAGGCATGTTTTCGACCAGGCCCAGCACGCCCACGGCGTTGACCTTGGCCTTGCGGCCCGCCAGCGCGGCCATGGTTCCGGCCACGGCGGCGGCGCCGCCCATGTCCCACTTCATGTCCTCCATGCCGTCGGCCGGCTTGATCGAGATGCCGCCGGTGTCGAAGCAGACGCCCTTGCCGACGAAGGCCAGGGGCTGCGCGCCCGCCTCGCCGCCCTTCCACTGGATGACGGCCAGCTGGCTTTCGCGACGGCTGCCCTGACCGACGGCCAGCAGGGTGCGCATGCCCAGCTTCTCCATCTCGGCCTCGCCCAGGATCTCGACCTCCAGGCCCAGGCTCTCCAGCGCCTTCACCCGCTTGGCGAACTCGGCCGGATAAAGGACGTTGGCGGGCTCGGACACCAGGTCGCGGGCGAAGACCACGCCGTCCGCGATCGCCGACAGGGGCTCCAGCGCGGCCTCGGCGGCGCGCAGATCGGTGGCGACGATGCGGACGGTGGTGACCGACGGAATCTTTTCCGGCTTCTGCTTGGTCAGGTATTTGTCGAAGCGATAGGCGGCCAGACGCGCGGCGAAGCCGACGCGGGCGGCCTGTTCGGGGCTCAGGTGCGAGGCGTCGATGGTCAGGACTTCGGCGCCCGACAGCTTGACCGCCGCATAGGCGCCGCCGCCAAAGGCTTCCACGGCCAGATCGTCGCTCTTGTCCGCTGCGCCCGCGCCGACCAGCAGCACGCTGTCGGCGTTCACGCCCGCAGGCGCGGCCACAATAAGGCTCTGGCCGGTCTTGCCGACGACGCGGCTCTTGGACAGGGCCTTGGTCAGCGCGCCCGCGGCCTTGGCGTCCAGCGCAGCGCCGGCGGCTGACAGAACACGGCCCTCATGAACCGGCACGGCCAGAATTTCAGCAGCGTCAACGGCGGCGACGAACTCGATCTTCATTAAGCGACTCCAGCCAGGCCCCACCCGGCATCTATGAAAGGGCGAAAAGACAATGGCGCGTCCGCTTGCCGCAGACGCGCCCTCATGTGCTACTAGATGCGCCTCAATATCGCCGCCTGCAACCGGGCGAAGTCCATCCGCCCATGAACCTGATTCAAAGATACCTTTTCCGACAGATCTCGCTGCCTGTGGTCGCAGCGTGCGCCGCTTTGGCTGGCATCGGGATTCTGAGCCAGAGCCTGGACCAGCTGAAGTTCATCGTCGAACGCGGTCAGAGCATCTGGGTGATGGCCAAGCTGACCCTGCTGGCCCTGCCGCAGCTTCTGTCGGTCATCCTGCCCATCGGCCTGTTCGTCGGCGCCCTGATCGCCCTGACCCGGCTGCAGCGTGAGCAGGAGATGACGGCGGCCTTCGCGGGGGGGATGACACGTTGGCAGGTGATCTCGCCCGCCGCCCGTCTGGCGGTGCTGGTCGCCCTGGCCACCCTGCTGGTCAATCTGTTCTTCCTGCCGTGGGCCCAGCACGAGACACGACGTCAGGCCTTCGCCATCCGCACCGATCTGGCGGCCCTGCTGGTCGAGGAAGGCCAGTTCGTTCAAGGCCCCAACGGTTTGACCGTCTATGTGCAGCAGATCGAGCAGAACGGCCTGATCAAGAACCTGTTCGTCTATCTGGAGGACGGCGCCAAGGTCACCACTTGGAACGCCGCCGAAGCGCGCTTCAGCCGTGACGCCGCCGGAACGCCCGTTCTGACCATGATCGAGGGTTCGGCCCAGCGCTATTCGTCAGGCGGGGTGCTGGAGACCCTGTCGTTCGACCGCTACGACTTCTCGCTGGCGCCGTTCACCAGCGTGAACGAGACGATCCGCTACAAGCCGTCGGACCTGTACCTGCCCCAGTTGATGAACCCCTCGCCACGTCTGCTTGAGACGGCAGGCTCGCGCGGCGAACTGCTGGCCGAGGCCCATTCGCGCCTGTCGTCGCCGCTTTATGCGCTGGTCGCCATGTCGCTTGCCCTGTCGGCCATCCTGGGCGGGGCGTTCAGCCGGACCGGCTATTCGCTTCGAATCGCCAAGTCGGCAGGTCTGTTCCTGCTGTTGCGCGTCGTGGGTTACGCCCTTGTCGCCGCCAGCGCCTGGAACGGCTGGATGAACATTCTGCAGTATCTGGTCCCCATCGCCGCCATCGCCATTTCGCTCCGGGTTCTGTTCCGCGCGTTGAAGCCCCGGCGTCGTCGCCAATGGCCCGCCCTTGAAAAGCTGAAGGCGAGATTCGCATGAGCACGTCCTTCATGCCGTCGCGCTTTTCCCCCCACCTGCCGCGTCTGGGCCGGATCGAACGTTATGTCCTGATCCAGCAGTTGCGCTCGCTGGGCCTGGCCCTGGCGGTGATCGCCGCCCTGGTCATGCTGATCGACTTCGTGGAGGTGTCGCGCGGCGTCGGCTCGGCCCAGGATCTGTCGGCGGTGCGCATCTTCGGCCTGGTGCTGATGAAGTCGCCGTCGGTGATCGTGCAGCTTTTGCCGTTCGTCTTTCTGTTCGGCACCCTGACAGCCTTCATCGGCCTGAACCGCCGCAGCGAACTGGTCGCCATGCGCGCGGCGGGCGTTTCGGCCTGGCGTTTCGTGCTGCCCGCCGCAGGCATGGCTTTCGTCCTGGGCATCCTGACCGTCACCGTGCTCGGCCCCCTGGCCGCTTCCGGCGACGCCATGTGGCAACGTGAGCGGGCGCGGATTTCAGGGACGAACCTGAGCGCCGATGCGCAGGAGGCGATCTGGCTGCGTGAAGGCGACGACCAGCGCCAGATGATCATCCGCTCCGCCCGCCAGGACCGCGCCAATGCGCGTCTGCTGGACGTCAGCTTCTTCATCTACACGACCGGCGCCGACGGCGGCCGCACCTTCTCAGAACGGATCGACGCCCAGTCGGCGACGCTCAGCGCGGGCCGCTGGCGCCTGACCAACGCCACCGGCGCCCAGATCGGCCAGAAGGCCGTGACCTATTCCACCCTCGACCTGCCCTCCAGCCTGGCGGACAAGGAAGCGTTCGAGCGGTTCGCCCGCCCCCAGTCGACGCCCTTCTGGTCGCTGCCGAACCAGATTCAGCGAATCGAAAATGCAGGCTTCACCTCCACCGCCTATCGTCTGCGGCTGCAGCAGTTGCTGGCCACGCCGCTGGTGTTCGCCGCCATGTCGATTCTGGCCGCCGCCTTCTCGCTCCGGCTGATGCGTCTGGGTGACCTGGCCAGGATGAGCGTGTCGGCCGTGGTGCTGGGCTTCGCCTTCTTCTTCCTGAACCAATTCTCCTCGGCGATGGGCTCGGCGGAGGTCGTGGCCCCCTTTGTCGCCGCCTGGCTTCCGCCCGTGCTGACAGCGCTCGCCGCCTTCACCTTGCTGTTCTATACCGAAGACGGCTAAGCGGGCTCCCTTACTCAGACGACGGATTGCATATGCAGGGTGATCGCCGCGACAGGCGCTCCAACGCCTTTCGGCACAGGCTTCTGGCCGGCGCAGCGCTGATCGCCTGCGCGCCTTTCGCCACGGCTGCAGCGGCCCAGTCCGCCCAGCCTGCCGCCCACGCCTCCCAGCCGCCGGTCTCGCAAAAAGGCGCGGACGACGGCCTGGCGCCGCAAGCCCTCTACATCGACGCCGAAACCGCCACGCGCCAGGGTGACATCGTCGTGGCGACCGGGACCGCCGAAGACCGCGTCTATGCCCGTTCGCGCGGCCATGTTTTGCGCGGTGAAAGCCTGTCCTACGATCTGGCGAACGGCACGGCGACGGCTGACGGCCGCGTCGAAGCCATCACGCCTGACGGCACGGTCATCTATGCCGACCATCTCGAACTTGATCGCGACCTGACCACAGGCGTCGGCGTGGACTTCGCCACCCGCTTCCAGAACGGCGCCAGCCTGATGGCCTCTACCGTGGTCCGCCGCAGCGAGAAGGTGAGCGAGATGAACTACGCCATCTTCACACCCTGCCCCATCTGCAACGCCAAGGGCGAACCGCGCACCCCCAGCATCTCCATCCAGGCTGAGCGGGTGGTTCAGGACGAAGCCCTGCACGCCATCCTGTACCGCAACGCCGTGTTCCGCGTCGGCGGGGTGCCGATCCTCTACACCCCGTATTTCGCCCACCCCGACCCGACGGTTGAGCGCGCCTCCGGCTTCCTGGTGCCTATCGTCAACTATGACAACGGTCGCGGCTTATCGGGCGAAACACCCTATCTGCATGTGGTCTCGCCATCGGAAGACTGGTTGATCAGCCCGCAGTTCAACTCCGAGATCGCGCCGTTCCTGAACGCCCAATGGCGTCGCCGCTTCGTGGACGGAACGATCACCGTGCGCGGCGGCTATACCTATGAGCGGAACTTCGACAAGGCCATCGGCAACAGCCTGATCGCCAACGACCGCGAAAGCCGCAGCTATCTTCTGTCGCACGGCGAGTATGATCCGGCAGGTCCGTGGCGCTTCGGCTTCACGGCCGAGCATACGTCAGACAAGACCCTGTTCGACCGCTACGCCATCCGCGACCCTTATCAGGATAACGGCCTCTATTACGGCGACCGCCGCCGCCTGATCACCCAGCTCTACGCCGAGCGCCAGACCGACCGTTCCTATGTCTCGGTCGCGGCCTTCCGCATCCAGAGCCTGCGCCTGGACCCGCGCTTCTCCGACAATGATTTCCGCGACGCAAACGGCGTCAAGGTCTTCGAGAACGACGAAAGCCTGCCGATCGTCGCCCCCCTGATCGACGCACGGTGGGAGCCGCACGATCCCGTCTTCGGCGGCCGCCTGCGCCTGAAGGGTTCGGCGGTGTCCCTGACGCGTGAAGCCTTCATCGGCGCGCCGATCCTGAACCCCGGCATGGTTCCGCCCGTCACGACCGGCCTGTCCGGCGTCGACAGCCGCCGCCTCACCGGCCAGGCCGAATGGCGCCGCACCATCATCACGCCGCAGGGCGTGCGGATCGAGCCGTTCGTCGACACCCGCGTCGACTTTTACTCGATGGCCGACCTACCGCCGATGATGGGGGTCGACAGCAACCAGACCGTCAGCCGCTCGCGCCTCAGCGCCGGGGTCGATTTCACCTATCCGCTGGTCAAGCGCACGGCCAGAGGCGACATCATACTTGAGCCGGTCGCCCAGATCTCGATCTCCAACAAGACCGACATCGACCCGCGCATCCCCAACGAAGACGCTCAGGTCATAGAACTGGACGAATCCTCCCTGTTCCGCATGGACCGCTTCTCGGGCTACGACCTGATTGAAGGCGGCGCGCGCTTCACGGCAGGCGGTCGGGCGACGATTCGCTGGTCGGCGGGCCGCAGCGCCAGCCTGTTCGTGGGCCGCAGCTACCGGGCCGACGAAGAAAACGCCTTCCGCACCACCATCCCCGACAGCCAGACCGGCGACCTCTATGATCCGACAGGCCTGGCCTCATCGACTTCGGACTGGGTGGTGCAGGGCAGCTATTCGCCGTCGGACCGCATCCGCAGCTGGGCGCACGCCACCATTGACGGATCGGGCGACATCCGCCGCGCGGAAGCCGCGCTGGACGGACGCTGGGGCCGCCGCAACGCCGCCACCGTCAGCTATATCGTGGACCGCTCAAATCCGCTGGCCGGCGACCTGAACCGCAACTACGAATTCATCCAGTTGGCCGGACAGCAGTTCCTGTACGGCAACTGGGGCGTCGCCATGGCCGGGATCGCCGATCTGGAGCGGGACATCATCACCCGGTCGGAGATCGGCGTCCTCTACGACGACGATTGCCTGCGTGTTGAATTCGGCTTCCGTCGCGATAATACGCGCGTTCGCGACCGCGGCCGGTCGGACGGCGTGTATATCCGCCTAAACCTCGCCACTTTCGGAGGTTCAGGTTATGGACAGAGCGACATACGTTGAGCATGACGCTTTACGGGGCGCGACCGCTGACCACGATGGTCGACGGACCGCTGTGAGGAATCAGGAAGACCTATGGGTTTGATGCGTTATTCGACGGGGGCTGCGCTCGCGGCGTTCCTCCTCGCCGGTTCGGCCTATGGTCAGACGGCTCCTGCTGCTGGCGCGGCCGCCGGTGCGCCGAATCCGGCCGCCGAGGTCGCGCCCGCACGACAAGCGGCGACGCAACCCCAGTTCCAGCTGGCTGACGGCATCGTGGCTACGGTCAACGACCAGATCATCACCGGCTATGACCTGCGCCAGCGGATGCTGATGCTGATCGCATCGGCCCAGGTCCAGCCGACCGAGGAAAACCTGCCCGCCATCCAGCAGGCCGCCCTGAACAACCTCATCGAAGATCGCCTCAAGGCGCAGGAGATGACCAAGTTCAAGCAGCTGACCGTCACCCCCGCTGACGTCGAAGAAGAAATCACCGACATGGCGCGCCGTGCCGGCACGACGCCTGCGGAATACATGCACTTCCTCGAACAGGGCGGGATCAATCCTGACGCCTTCCGCGAAAACCTGCGCGTCGAGATCGGCTGGCAGCGCTTGACCGGCGGCCGCTTCGGTTCGCGCGCCCGCGCCAGCACCCTGCAGGTCGATCAAGAGATTCGCCGCCTGAACGAAGCTGCGGCCCAGCCGCAGTATCTGCTTGGCGAGATCTACATCGAGGCCGCCCGCGTCGGCGGTCAGCAGGCGGCGCTGAACGGCGCGCGCCAGCTGGTTCAGCAGATCATCCAGGGCGCGCCCTTCCAGGCCGTCGCTCAGCAGTTCTCCTCGGCGCCCTCGGCCTCCGCTCGCGTTCCTGGCGATGCTGGCTGGGTCGTAAAGGCGTCGCTGCAACCGCCGCTTCAGTCGGCGCTGGATCAGCTTCAACCCGGCCAGTTGTCCAACCCGATCCCGGTCGATGGCGGTGTTTACATCCTTTATCTGCGTGACAAGCGCGACGGCGCCGCGACCAGTCTGGCGTCGCTGAAACAGGTCATGGTCGAACTGCCCGAAGCCGCGACCGAGGCCCAGATCACCGCCGCGACCCAGACGCTGGAATCCATGCGTCAGGGCCTGACCTGCGACACCATCCTGTCAACGGCGCGCGCAACCTTGGGCGTGACCGGCGCGGACCTGGGCGAATCGGACATCGCCAACCTGGCGCCCCAGTTCCAGCAGTTCGCCCGCACCAGCGAAGTCGGCGCCGTCTCCACCCCCATCCGCACGCCTCTGGGCCTGCACCTCGTCGCCCTGTGCGGTCGTCGGGTCGGCGGACCGGAGGCCCCCTCGCGTCAGCAGGTCGAAAACCGCCTTCGCGCCCAGAACCTGTCGGTGCTTGAGCGTCGCTATCTGCGCGACATCCGCAACGACGCCCTGATCGAGTTCAAATAATGAGGCCTCTGGTTCTGACGCTGGGCGAACCCGCCGGCGTCGGGCCGGAGATCATCGCCGCCGCATGGCGCGCGCTTTTGACCGAGGCCGCCCCCTTCGCCGTCATTGGCGACGCCGATCTGATGCGGCGTCAGGGCGTGCCTGTGGCGGAGATCATGACGCCTGCGGACGCGGCGGATCGGTTCGCCTCCGCCCTGCCGGTCATCCACCGTCCCCTGCCCCATCCGGTCGAGGTCGGCCGCCCCGATCCCGCCAACGCCCCCTGCGTCGCCGACGGCATCGAGGAAGCCGTCAGCTTCGCCCTGTCCGGCGAGGCCTCGGGCGTCGTCACCGCTCCGATCGCCAAGGCGCCCATGTACGCCTCGGGCTTCCGCTTTCCGGGCCATACCGAGTTCATCGCCGAACTGACCGCCGACGCGCCCTATCCCGGTACGCGGGGGCCGGTGATGATGCTGACGGCGCAGAACCTGCGGGCCTGTCTGGTGACCATCCACGTCGCCCTGGATCAGGCGCCGGAACTGGTCACCGCCGAACGCGTCGCCCGCACCGCCCGCGTCGTCCACGAAAGCCTGAAGCGCGACTTCGCCATCGTCCGCCCCCGCCTGGCCATGGCCGCCTTGAACCCGCACGCGGGCGAAGGCGGTGCCCTGGGCCTTCAGGAGATCGACATCCTGATCCCGGTCGCCCGACAATTGCGCGCCGAGGGCGTGGACATCACTGATCCCCGGCCCGCAGACACCCTGTTCCACGATGAGGCGCGCGCAACCTATGACGCCGCCATCTGCATGTATCACGACCAGGCCCTGATCCCGGTCAAGACGCTGGACTTCTGGGGCGGTGTGAACGTCTCGCTGGGCCTGCCGATCATCCGCACCTCGCCCGACCATGGCACAGGCTTCGATATTGCGGGCAAGGGGCGCGCACGCCCGGACAGCATGATCGCCGCCATCCGACTGGCATCGGAGATGGCGAAGGCGCGCGGCGCGCGCTAACAGGGCGTGTGACCGACCAACCTTCCCTCCGCGAAACCCTCGACGCCCACGGCCTTTCGGCCAAGAAGAGCTTCGGCCAGCATTTCCTGCTGGACCTGAACGTCACCCGCAAGATCGTGCGGATGGCGGGCCCCTTCGAGGGCCGCGCCGTGATCGAGGTCGGCCCCGGCCCCGGCGGTCTGACCCGCGCCCTGCTGGAATCCGACGCCGGTCCCGTGGTTCTGGTCGAGAAAGATCCCCGCTTCATTCCCCTGTTGTCCGAACTGGACGACGGCTCCGGCCGCCTGACCATCATCGAGGCGGACGCCCTGAAGGTGAAAGAGGCCGATCTGGTCACCGGCCCCGCCCATCTGGTCTCCAACCTGCCCTACAATGTCGGCACGGCCCTGCTGATCAAATGGCTGACCGGGCCGTGGCTGCCGCACAGCCTGACCCTGATGTTCCAGAAGGAAGTCGCAGAGCGCGTCGCCGCTGGTCCCGGTGAAGACGCCTACGGCCGTCTGGCCGTCATCTCCCAGGCCGTCTGCACCGCGCGCATCGTCATGCACCTGCCCGCCGCCGCCTTCACCCCGCCGCCCAAGGTGGCCTCCGCCGTGGTCCATCTGGTCCCGCTGGCCGAACGCCCATCGTCCGAGCGCCTCAAGAAGCTGGAACGCGTCACCGCCGCCGCCTTCGGCCAGCGCCGCAAGATGCTGCGCTCCAGCCTGAAACAGCTCGGCGGCGCCGCCCTGTGCGACGCCGCTGGTGTTGAGCCCGACGCCCGCGCCGAGACCATCGACGTCGCAGGCTTCCTGCGTCTGGCCGACGCCCTGGCCTGAGTATCTGACATGACCGTCGAACCGTTCCGCGCGATTTCCGTCAGCCGTCTGGCGCACCAGTTGAAATCCGAAGGCCGCTCCATCATCCATATGGAGTTCGGCCAGCCGTCGACCGGCGCCCCCGCCGCCGCCATCGCCCGCGCCCATCAGGTGCTGGACCAGGACGCCATGGGCTATTGGGAAAGCCCCGACCTGTGCGCCCGCATCGCCCGCCTTTATGACGAACGCTACGGTGTCGCCGTCGCGCCTGAACGCATCATCCTGACCAATGGCGCATCGCCCGCGCTGGTCCTGGCCCTGAGCATGAGGTTCCAGCCCGGCGACCGCATCGCCTTGGCCCGTCCCGGCTATGTCGCCTATCGCAACACCCTGCGCGCGCTGCATCTGGAGCCGGTGGAGATCGCCTGCGGGCCGGACACCCGATTTCAGCTGACCGCCGCCCAGTTGGAGGCGCTGGAACCTGCGCCTGCGGGCGTCATCATCGCCAGCCCGGCCAATCCGACCGGCACAATCATTGCTGAGGATGAACTGGCCGCCATCGCCGCCGTCTGCCGCGCGCGCAACATCGCCATACTATCGGACGAGATCTATCACGGCCTCAGCTATGTCGGCCCGACGCCCTCCATGCTGCAGTTCGCGCCCGACGCCATCGTGATCAACAGCTTCTCCAAATACTGGAGCATGGCCGGTTGGCGGCTGGGCTGGCTGCTGGTCCCGGAGGCTGAGATCGACGCCGCCCGCGCCCGCATCGGCAACATGTTCCTGACCCCGCCGTCGCTGAGCCAGCACGCGGGTCTGGTCGCCATGGACCAGACGGACGAACTGGAAGGTCATATCCGGACCTACGCCCGCAACCGCACCCTGATGCTTCAGGCCCTGCCTGCGCTGGGCCTGAAGAAGATCGCGCCGCCGGACGGCGCCTTCTACATCTGGGCCGACATCGGCCATCTGACCGACGACAGCATGGCCTTCTGCCAGCAGTTGCTGCGCGACACCGGTGTCGCCACGGCGCCCGGCGTGGATTTCGACCCTGTCGAGGGCCATCGCTACATCCGCTTCAGCTTTGCGGTGTCCACGCCGGAAATCCAGGAGGCCCTGACGCGGATGACGCCCTGGTTCGCCGCCCGCGCCAATAAGGCCTGAGACGCCCGCCTTTCAGACGGCTTCGCGCAGCAGGGCCGCCTGATAGTTTCCGACCCACAGATTGCGGAACCGGCGCGAGCGTTCGGCGTGATAGATGTGCGCCAGCTCGGCATAGGATCGGTCGAAATCCTCGTTGACGAGGACATAGTCGAACATGTCGCAATGTTCGATCTCGCCCTTGGCATTGGCCACGCGGCGTTCGATCACATCTTCGGCGTCCTGCGAACGGGTCACCAGACGGCGGCGCAGCTCTTCAAGGCTGGGCGGCAGGATGAAGACGCGCACGGCGTCCTCAGGACATTTTTCGGCCACGTCGCGCGCGCCCTGCCAGTCGATGTCGAACAGCACGTCGCGGCCCTCGGCCAAAGCCCGGTCAACAGGACCGCGCGGGCTGCCGTAGCGATTGCCGTGCACGTCCGCCCATTCCAGAAAGGCGTCGGCGTCGATCAGACGCTGGAATTCCTCATGGCTGACGAAGTTGTAGTCACGACCATGCACCTCGCCCGGGCGGATGTCGCGCGTGGTCATGGAGACAGACAGCTCCAACCCGCCATGGTCGGCCATCAGACGACGGCACAGCGACGTCTTGCCCGCGCCCGAAGGGCTGGCGACGATCAGGAGGACACCCCGGCGGGGCGTGCGTTCATTCGACATTTTGGACTTGTTCTCGAAGCTGTTCGACGACGGCCTTCAGTTCCAGGCCGATTCCGGTGAGCGCGGTCGTAGCGGATTTCGAGCAGAGCGTATTCGCCTCTCTCATGAATTCCTGCATCAGAAAGTCGAGTTTTCGGCCTGCGGGCGCAGAGGCCACAAGCTGACGGGCGGCGGCGACATGCGCCGTGAGCCGATCCAGTTCCTCGCGCACGTCGGCCTTGGCCGCCAGCGCGGCGGCTTCCAGGAAGATGCGATCCTCCAGACCGGGCGCATCGGGCGCCAGTTCGGTGATGCGGCGGGTGAAACGCTCGCGGATAGCCTCCACCTGCGCCGAGGCCTCGGTCTCCGCCGAAGCGACCAGGGTCTCGATCCGGGCGATGAAATCGTCCATCACGGGCCTGAGCAGCGCCCCCTCGCCTTCGCGCGAAGCCTTCAAGGCGTCCAGCGCCTGTTCGACGGTTCCGGCCATCACTGTTTCAAGCGCAGCACGAGCTTCGGGGTCGTCGACCTCTTCCGGCGCTTCGATCACGCCGCGCAGGGCAAGCAGGCCGTCGGCGGACGGCGGGGTCGCGCCGTCTTCGGCCAGTTCATTGGCCAGGGTCAGATACCGCGCCAGCACAGCCGCGTTGATGGTGACGGCGGCTTCGCCCGCCTCGACCCGCTTGGCCTGCACGCCGATGCTGACCTGGCCACGCGCGAACCGCGCCTGTCCCGCCGCCTTTGCGGCGCGCTCCAGATTGTCGAACCCGCCCGGCCCCCGAAAACGGACCTCCAGATTACGGCCGTTCACCGAGCGCGCCTCGACCGACCAGGTCCAGCCCTGGCCCGCGCCGTCCGCCCGGCCGAAGCCGGTCATGCCCGATAGTCTGCTCATCGTGGTCCCTGCGAAGCCCCGGCTGGCAGGGTTATGGTGGTCTGGCCGGTGATCGGGCCCGCAACGGCGCCAGACGCTGCGGCCTCGGTCATGGGCGCGGCGCTGGCCCCCGGTGCGACCGGCGCGTCCGCCTCTGGCGGCAGCCCCGCCTTCTGGCGTTCAATCTGGCGCCAGCGCGCGACATTGCGCAGATGCTCCTCATAGGTGTCGGCGAAGGCATGACCGCCCGTGCCGTCCGCGACGAAGAACAGCGCCGTCTCGGGCGGCGGATTCAGCACGGCCTTGATCGCCTCCTTGCCCGGATTGGCGATGGGCGTCGGGGGCAGACCGTCGATCTGATAGGTGTTCCATCGGGTCCGCTCCAGCAGTTCCGAACGCCGGATTCCGCGCCCCAGCGGGCGTCCCTGGGTGATCCCGTAAACGATCGTCGGATCGCTCTCCAGCCGCATTCCCTGACGCAGACGATTGGTGAAGACCGCCGCCACGCGGGGACGCTCCGCCGCCAGACCCGTCTCCTTTTCGACGATGGAGGCCAGGATCAAGGCTTCTTCAGGCGTCCGGGCGAACGTGCCGGGCGAACGCTGCGCCCACAGGACGCGCATATTCTCATTGGTGGCGCGCTGCATCCGGCTGATGACCGACTGGCGGGTTTCGCCGCGCGTCACCTCATAGGTGTCAGGCCACAGGCTGCCTTCCTCAGGGGTTTCATCCAGCGCCCCGGTCAGGACAGGCTGTTTGTCCAGAATGTCCACGGCCTGCGCCGATGACCAACCCTCCGGCAGGGTCACGAAATGGCGCACCACCCGCCCATCCACCATCAGACGCACGACGTCTGACAGTGACGCGCCCGACGGGATTTCATACTCGCCGGCCCGCAGGCGACGATCCGCCCCGGTCAGGGTGATGGCCGCCTTGAACAGGTCGGCGGAACGGATCACGCCCGCCGCCTTCATCTGCGCGGCGATAGCCGAAACACCAGATCCGCTGGGCAGGGTGACAATGGTCGCCTCGCCCTGACGCGCCTTCGGCCCCGGCCCGTAATAGACACCCAGCGTCGCCACTATGGCCACGAGCAGGAACAGGCTGAATGTCGCCGACGCCGTCAACAGCGCGACGGCAAGACCAGACCGCTTCGGCGGCTTTTCAACCCGTCCCCACCCGAACATTTCAGTCGACCTTCTTGAAGATGACCGAGGCGTTGGTGCCGCCGAACCCGAAGCTGTTGGACATGGCCACATCGATCTTCATCGGCTTGGCCTTGTTGGGGACCAGATCGATGGGGGTCTCCATCTCGGGATCGTCCAGATTGATCGTCGGCGGCGCCACCTGATCGCGGATCGCCAATACGCAGAAGGCCGCCTCAATGGCGCCGGCAGCACCCAGCAGGTGCCCCGTCATCGACTTGGTGGACGAAACCGCCAGGTCCTTGGCGTGATCGCCGACCAGGCCCTCGATGGCCTTCAATTCGATCCAGTCGGCCATGGTCGAGGTGCCGTGGGCGTTGACGTAGTCGAGGTCGGAAGGCTGCATTCCGGCCCGCTTCAGCGCCATCTTCATGGCCCGCGCGCCGCCCTCGCCGTCCTCGGAAGGGGCGGTGATGTGATAGGCGTCGCCGCTCATGCCGTAACCCACGACTTCGGCGTAGATCGTCGCGCCGCGCGCCTTGGCGTGTTCGTATTCTTCAAGCACCAGAATGCCCGCCCCCTCGCCCATGACGAAGCCGGCATGGCCCCTGTCATAGGGACGCGAGGCCTTTTCGGGCGTGTCGTTATAGGCGGTGCACAGCGCCTTGCACGCCAGGAAGCCCGCGATGCCGATCGGCACGACCGAGCTCTCGGCCCCGCCCGCAACCATCACGTCGGCGTCGTCCAGCGCGATCATCCGGGCCGCATCGCCGATGGCGTGGGCGCCGGTCGCGCAGGCGGTGACGACCGCATGATTGGGCCCTTTCAGGCCGTGGCGGATCGAAATCTGCCCCCCCGCCAGATTGATCAGGGCGCTGGGGATGAAGAAGGGGCTGACCCGGCGCGGTCCCTGCTCCTTCAGGACGATGGCGGTGTCGGCGATGGGGCCAAGGCCGCCGATGCCGGAGCCGACCATGACGCCGGTGCGTTCCTTGTCTTCTTCCGTCTCAGGCTTCCAGTTGGCGTCGGCCAACGCCTCATCCGCCGCCGCGATGGCGTACAGGATGAAGTCGTCGACGCGCTTGCGGTCCTTGGCGGACATGATCTTGTCGGGGTCGAAGTCACCTTCGCCGCCACCGCCGCGCCCATTCACGCTGGGTATTTCACCCGCGATGGTGCAGCCGTAGCCCTCCGTGTCGAAAGCGGTGATCGGACGAATGCCCGACTTGCCCTCGACGATGTTCCTCCAGCTCTTCTCGACGCCCCAGCCCAGGGGGGTCAGCAGACCGATGCCCGTAACAACAACGCGGCGCATGGTGCGTGCTCCTTCATCTCGATCCCGCATCCCCGGAATCACGGGGATTCGCCCGGATCAGAAACAGTAAAGGCCGCCGGGCGTCTCCGCTAGGAGCGCCGGGCGGCCTTGCATCACTGTCAGTCAGTGACTGAAATCAGCCCGCCGACTTCTCGTCGATGAACTTGACGGCGTCGCCGACCGTCTGGATGTGCTCGGCGGCGTCATCCGGGATTTCGATGTCGAATTCTTCTTCGAAGGCCATCACCAGCTCGACGTTGTCGAGCGAGTCAGCGCCCAGGTCGTCGATGAAGCTGGCCTTTTCCGTGACCTTGTCCGGATCAGCGTCCAGGTGGTCGATGACGATCTTGCGAACGCGCTCGAGGGTGTCGGACATAAGTGTCTCTCTGCCTGTTGAAAGTCGCCGTAGAGGCGGTGGTAGCTCAAAAATCGCCGTCTCACGGCAGCGCTGGCGACGCAAGCCCGAAAGCCGTCCCCGCCTTTGCATCCAGCCCTTTAGCACAGGCTTCGGGGCTGGAAATAGTCTGTTGCGTTACGTGATCGTGATCAGATCATCGCCATCCCGCCGTTCACGTGCAGCGTCTGCCCCGTGACATAGGCCGCTTCGTCCGAGGACAGATAGACGGCGGCGGCGGCGATTTCAGCGCCGGAACCCAGCCGGCCTGCCGGAATGCGGCCCAGAATCGCATCACGCTGCTGCTCGTTCAGCACGTCGGTCATCGGCGAGGCGATGAAGCCCGGCGCGATGCAATTGACCGTGATCCCGCGTGAACCGACCTCCTGCGCCAGCGACTTGGAAAAGCCGATCATGCCCGCCTTGGACGCCGAATAGTTGGTCTGGCCCGGATTGCCGGTCACGCCGACCACCGAGGTCACGCCGATGATTCGCCCCGAACGGCGCTTCATCATGCCCTTCACCGCCGCGCGGGTCAGGCGGAAATAGCTCTCGAGATTGATCTGGATGACCGACTGGAAATCCTCGTCCTTCATCCGCATCAGCAGGCCGTCCTTGGTGATGCCGGCATTGGCCACCAGGATGTCCAGCGGCGCGCCCGCCGCCGTCTCGGCCGCATTGACCAGATTGTCGACCGACTCGGGGTCGGACAGATTGGCGGTAGCGAAATGCGCCCGCTCCCCCAGTTCCTTGGCCAGGTCCGCCAGCACCGCCTCGCGCGTGCCCGACAGCACCACGGTCGCCCCTTGCGCGTGCAGCGCCCGCGCCACCGCTCCGCCGATGCCGCCCGTCGCGCCAGTCACCAGCGCGGTCTTGCCTGCAAGATTGAACATTCGTCCTCTCCTTCTTCCGTCATCCTCGGGCTTGACCCGAGGATCAGGCGCCGTGCGGCGCCGATGTCTATGTCAGCACTCGTACTCAACGCCGAAGTGCGGATGGTCCGATCCTCGGGTCAAGCCCGAGGATGACGGCGTTGGGTGCGGTCAGACGGCCTTGGCGAAGGTTTCCAGGTCTTCCGGCGTGTTCAACGCCAGACCTTCGGCGTCCGGCGCGATCCGCTTGGCCATGCCGGTCAGAACCTTGCCCGAGCCGATTTCGGCGAAGCGCGTCACGCCGCCCTCAGAAGCCATCCATTCCATGCTCTCGCGCCAACGCACGCGCCCCGTGACCTGTTCGACCAGCAGCCGGCGGATGACCTCAGGGTCGCTTTCCGGGCGCGCCAGCACATTGGCCACCACCGGCACGACCGGCGTGATGATCTTCGCGTCCGCCAGGGCCTGGGCCATCTCGTCGGCCGCGGGTTGCATCAGCGGACAATGGAACGGCGCCGAGACGTTCAGCGGGATCGCCCGCGCGCCCAGTTCCTTGGCCTTCTCGATGGCGCGGTCCACCGCCGCCTTCTCGCCCGAGATGACGATGTTGCCCGCGTTGTTGTCATTGGCCACCACGCATACGCCCAGTTCGGCGCCCGCCGCCGCCGCCGCCTCGGCCAGGGCCAGATCGGTCTTGGGGCCGATCAGAGAGGCCATCGCACCCTGCCCCACCGGCACGGCCCGCTGCATGGCCTGACCGCGCAGCTTCAACAGGCGCGCGGTGTCCGGCAGAGAGATCGCGCCCGCCGCCGCCAGGGCCGAATATTCGCCCAGAGAGTGACCGGCGACATAGGCCGCCGTCGAAACGTCAAAACCGAACTCGACCTTCAACGCGCGAATCGCGGCGACTGACACGGCCATCAGGGCCGGTTGGGCGTTCTCGGTCAGGGTCAGTTGGTCCTCCGGCCCCTCACGCATCAGGACCGACAGTTTCTGGCCCAGGGCCTCGTCCACCTCGGCGAAGACGTCGCGGGCGGAACGGAAGGCGTCCGACAGGGCCGCGCCCATGCCGACGGCCTGGCTGCCCTGTCCGGGGAAAAGAAGCGCGAGGGTCATCATCGATCCCTGAATCATTGATCAAGGCGCGGAGCCGTAAGCCCTGACTTCCGCAAGGGCAAGCACCAGACCGCGCGAACCCTATCCCGCCCGCCGTGCCGGCACCTTAGATCTGTACGCCGATCATCTTGGACACCCCGTCCGCCCTGGCGTCGGATTCCGTGCCCATGCCGGCGCATGCTCGGTAATGGGCTCGCTGCGGATTTGGCGACAAAACCAGTTCCAGATCAGCGATAATCATTGATCGTGGCGCGAATCCGTCGCCGGGCCTATCTTTCGGGCCACATGCCCATTCGTCGTCTCTCTCCAGAAACCGTCAACCGCATCGCCGCCGGCGAGGTGGTCGAACGGCCCGCCAGCGCCATCAAGGAACTGGTCGAGAACGCCCTGGACGCGGGCGGAACGAAAATCGAGATCCAGGCCGACGGCGGGGGCCTGTCGCGCATCCTGATCGCCGACGACGGCAAGGGCATTCCGCGCGAGGAACTGCCGCTGGCCATCGAACGCCACGCCACGTCCAAGCTGGAGCCCGACGACGCCGGCGACGTGGACCTGTTGCGCATCCACACCCTGGGCTTCAGGGGCGAGGCCCTGCCCTCCATCGGCTCGGTCGCCCGCCTGTCGATCACGACCCGCGCCCGAGATCAGAACGACGCCTGGGCCATCACGGTCGAAGGCGGCGAAACCCGTCCCCTGGCCCCCGCCCCCTTCCCCGGCCCGCACGGCGCGCGGGTCGAGGTGCGCGACCTCTTCTACGCCACCCCCGCCCGGCTCAAATTCATGAAGTCCGAACGGGCCGAGGCCATGGCCATCTCGGAGGAGATCAAGCGCCAGGCCATGGCGCACGAGGCCGTCGCCTTCACCCTGTCGCTGGACGGCAAGGTCACGCTGCGCCTGCCTGCCGAACACCCCGGCGACGAGGGGCGGCTGAAGCGGCTGTCGGCCCTCCTGGGCCGCGACTTCGAGGCCAACGCCCTGCTGATCGATCAGGAACGCGACGGGGTTCGCCTGTCGGGCTATGCGGGCCTGCCGACCTATTCGCGCGGCAATGCGGCGCATCAGTATCTGTTCGTCAACGGCCGCCCGGTGAAGGACCGGCTGCTGCAAGGGGCCCTGCGCGGCGCCTACGCCGACTTCCTGGCGCGCGACCGGCACCCGGCCGCCGTCCTCTTCCTCGACATCGATCCCCTCTATGTCGACGTCAACGTCCACCCCGCCAAGGCCGAGGTCCGGTTCCGCGACCCGGCCCTGGTGCGCGGCCTGATCGTCGGCGCCCTGAGGCACGCGCTCCACGCCGCCGGCCACCGCGCCAGCACAACCGTCGCCGCCGACGCCCTTTCCAGTTTTCAGGCCGGTTTTCAGCCCCACACCGGCGTCACATCCGGCCCGACCTACAGCCCCAGCGCCCCCTCGGCGCAAGGGTTCAGCGGCTGGACCGGCTGGTCCCAACCCGCCGCCGCCGCCCAGATACTCCCCGGCCTGAACGAACGCAGCGCCCGCGTCGAATCCGGCTGGGACACGCCGTCTTGGCCCCAGCAACCCGCGGCGCCCGCCAGTCACGATTCACCCGGCGCCCCTCACGCCCCCGCCGACCCCCTCGACTACCCCCTGGGCGCGGCGCGGGGTCAACTCCACGCCAACTACATCGTCGCCCAGACCCGCGACGGCCTGGTCATTGTCGATCAGCACGCGGCGCACGAGCGGCTGGTCTATGAGCGGATGAAGGCCCAGATGGCCGAGGGGGCCGTGACCCGCCAGGCCCTGCTGACGCCCGAGGTTGTCGATCTGGACCTCGCCGAGGCCGAGCGCGTCGCCGGGCGGGCCGAGGAACTGGCCGAGATGGGCCTCATCGTCGAGGCCTTCGGCGCCGGCGCCGTCCTGGTGCGCGAAACCCCGGCCATGCTGGGCGATACGGACGTTCAGGGTCTGATCCGCGACATCGCCGACGACCTGTCCGAACACGGCCAGGCCCTGTCGCTCAAGGAACGCCTCGCCGCCATCTGCGGAACCATGGCCTGCCACGGCAGCGTCCGCTCAGGCCGCGTCCTCTCGGCGCCGGAGATGAACGCCCTTCTCCGCCAGATGGAAGCCACCCCCCACTCCGGCCAATGCAACCACGGCCGCCCGACCTATGTGGAACTGAAGCTGCACGACCTGGAGAAGCTGTTCGGGAGAAGGTGAGAGTCGGAGTGAACATCCAACGTTGAATGTTAGTCAAACATTATCACCGCCTACTTCCCGCGGTTTGCTTACCTTTCTATAAGCCGAAACGTGCCTCCGACGTTCTCCCGGCATGTGCAAATCTGATCGCACATGAAAGCTTGCATTGGCATAACTGTGAAGGTGCGGTGGGATTGGCAATATCCCAAATTCATCTCCAAATTCTTCGGGGGTCATCACCCTAACCTTCATCGACTTGAACGGCTCATATGATTGCCACCTTTCAACACTCCGCCTCAACTTAAAGTCAGTTGTAAGAAAGCAGAACATATCGTTCTTTTCCGCTGTGCGAATGTGCCAGGCGTCAAGATTTTGCTTCTCTCCCAATCGTTTTACGAGGGCGATATAGATCGGGTCTTCTGAATTTCTGATCCGCTTCTGCTGCTGATCGCGAAGCGGCGAGCTACCTGGCCCGATCACCCAACTTCCAACAAGTGAGTCTATGCGTTTCATACGCACATCACCCAAAACATTATGATCGAAGTAGCCGTATCCGGTGAAGCGGCCTCCCGGTTGCCGCATCCGCTCATCATCCAACTCAGCGGACGTACAGAGCTCGACCAATCCTTTCTTTGCTAGATACCCAATACCCGCAAGGTAACAGACATTCCGGTAAGATTCGCTGGTATTGTCCGGAGAATAGACTGGGACCCGCGCTGAGTAACCAGTCTCAACTGGATGCACACCTCCCCACATAGACGTGCCCGTCGATATCCAAGCTGTCTCATGGGTGACGGCACTAGCTCGGACCGTATTATCAACTAGAATTCGCACAATTGGAGAGCGAGGTAGACGTCGCCGAGCTTGATAAGTCGAGATGTGCAACAGCCATCGCGATATACGCGCCCCCCATAAAAAACGAGAACGTTCCTGCAAATTTCTCAGATGATTTAAGAACGGCATATTTCACCTCTGGGACGAGCGTATTGTCACTAGGGCGTTTTGGGCAACGGCTAAGCATGCAGTTTCCCATTCACTTGCTAGATAACAGCCTTGGCGAATCGTCTAAAGATTTACCATGCCCTCCGTTCTCTTTGTCTGCCTCGGCAACATCTGTCGCTCTCCCCTCGCCGAGGCCGCCCTGCGCGCCGAGGCTGAGCTGCTCCGGCTCGACCTGATCGTCGATTCCGCCGGGACCGGGGACTGGCATGCGGGCGAGGCGCCGGACCCCAGGGCGCAGGCGACGGCGCGGCGGCATGGGGTCGAGATTTCGGGGCTGAAGGCGCGGCAGGTGACGCAGGCGGACTTTCGCCGCTTCACCCATGTGATCGCTCTGGACCACGAGAACCTGAAAAACCTGCGCCGCCTGCGGCCCGACGACGCGACCGCCGAGCTCAGCCTGCTGCTCGACCACGTCCCCGGACGCGAGGGCCAGGCCGTCGCCGACCCCTATTTCGGCGACGACGATGGTTTCGAAATCACCTGGGCCTAGGTGACGGCCGCCGCGCGCGGCCTGGTCGCCAAACTCTGATCCACGTCCGCATTTGACGTAGCGCCGGTCTATGGCTGCGATCATGACCGAGCCCTATCGCATCCGTGAAGCCGCCATCTGGGCCCAGGCCCGCACCGACTATCTGTCGGGTCTCAGCGCCGAGGCCGTGTGTCGTCGCCACGACCTGGGCCTGTCCGCCTTTCGCCGCCGCGCCCGCAAATACGGCTGGCGGCGCAGCGATCAGGTCGAGCCGCCGCCCGGCGAGCTGGATCTGAACCTCTATTCCGACCTGGACATGGACGACCTGGCCCAAACCGCGCGCCTGCGCTTCGCCGAGGCGGTCGAGGGCGGGCGCGCGTCGGACGCCCGCCGCTGGCGCGCTTTAGCCGACGAACTGACCCGCGAGGCCCGCGCCTTCGACAAGGACTTCTTCAGAGGCATGAGCCGCGAGGAGGTGGCCGCCTCGATGGAAAACATGCGGCGCGAGATCGAGGACGAAGACGAGGCCCTGCTGGGACCGCCGCCCGAGGACTGAGGCGATTGCGACCTGCTCGCAAAAATCTGCACGAAAGTGCACTGTAAAAAATCACAGTGCACTTTTTCCGCTCAGGCGGCGGGGTCCGCCACCTTCAGGAACAGCACCCGCGCGGCGCCATAGTCGCGCGCGTCCAGCCGTTCATAGCCGGGCGTCTCGATCTCCGGCTCGTCGGACCCGCGCTCGAACACCACCAGGGCGCCGGGCTTTAGCCATCTTCCCTCGATCAGCCGCGTCAGCGTCTGCTCCCCCAGCCCCTTGCCGTAGGGCGGGTCCAGGAACGCCAGGTCGAACGCCTCGGCGATCGGGCCGGGCCGCACGCCCAGGTCCGTCGCGCTCCGCCGATGCACCCGCGTGCGTCCCATCAGGCCATAGGCGTCGGCGTTCTCGCGGATCGCGCCGCGCGCCCCGTCGTCCGTCTCGACGAACAGGCAGAAGCCCGCCCCCCGGCTGACCGCCTCGAACCCCAGGGCGCCCGATCCGGCGTAAAGGTCGATGACCCGCAGGCCTTGCAGGCTCTCGCCCCAGGCGGCGTGTTCCAGCACGTTGAACACGGCCTGGCGCGCGCGGTCCGAGGTCGGGCGCGTGCCCTGCCCCTCCGGCGCGACGATGGCCCGGCCCTTCAGGCTGCCGGCGACGATCCGCATCAGGCCGCTCCGCCGAAGCGCCGTCCGACCCAGACGCGGCCGGCGATCAACAGGCCCAGCGCCAGCGCCGTCACGGCCGCCAGCAGCTCCACGCCCCGCGCCATCAGGAAGAAGCTCAGCGCGCAGGCCAGCCCCGGCATCAGGGCGTGGGTCACGACCACCGTGGCGCGCACCGCCCAATGCGGCCGCGGCCGGATCGCATCGGTCACGAAGGCGGCCCAGCCATAGGCGCCGGCGTGCATCACGCCGACCAGCGCCACCAGGCTCAGATAGATCCACGCCCCCTCGCCGTTGCGCGGCTGTTCGTAAAGCAGGGTCGTGGCGAACGGCATCAACACCACCCCGGCCAGGGCCAGCATGTTGAACAGCATCACCCCATTGCTGAAGCCGATCATGCGGGCGAACACCCGCCGGTGCGTGTTCCAGAAAACGCCGATGATGGCGAAGCTCAGCGCAAAGGCCGTGAACATCGGCCACCGCTCGGCCCACAGGCTGGCCCACTGTCCGTTCCAGCCTTCTGGCACATGCAGTTCGATGGCCAGCAGGGTGATGGCGATGGCGAACACCCCGTCCGAGAACAGCAGCAGCCGTTCCAGGCTGTGATCGCCCTTCGCCGGGCTCAGGTCCGCTGTCGTCGTCGTCATCGCCATTCCCCCTGTCGCAACCCTTGCCGTCAATCCTGCGACGGCGCGAACTGCGCCCATAGCTCGTCCGTCGTCAGGCGCGGCCGCTCGCCCGCCAGCGCATAGGTCGCCGGCTTGCTCTCGATGCAGAACTCGTCCTCAAGGGCGAAGACCGACGGATCGTCGAACGCCTGGGCCGAAACCATGGTGATCGCCCCGTCGTTCGAGCGCCAGAACAGGCCGGTCCCGCAGGCGGGGCAGAACTGACGCGTCGCCCAATCGGATGAGACATAGGTCGCCACCTCGCCCGTGACCGCGACGCTGTCGCCGCAGTCCACGCTGAACAGGATGCCGCCCGACTGTCGCCGGCAGGTCGGGCAGTGGCAGGCGTGCATCCCGCCGTTCGGCGTCGCGGTGAAAGTGACGGCGCCGCACAGGCACCGCCCGGTCGAGATCGTCATCGCTTAGTCCTCGGCGGCGATCCTCAGCGGGGCGTGCGCGGTTTGCCGCCTGGCCCGCGTCCGCTCGTTCCGGACGGACCGGCCGGTTTGCCGCCGCCTATTCGAGGTTTGAAGTCGCGGCCGCCGGTCGGCTTTCCGCCGGGACCGCCTGCGCGGGAGCCGGAGCCGGCGCGTCCCGCCGGCTTGGCGCCGGGCTTGCCGCGCCGATCGTCGATGAACTGGTCGTCGCGCGGTTTGAAGGCGCGCTTGGGCCGGTCGCCGTCCTCACGCGCCGGACGATCGCCGGCGGGCGCGGTGCGTTCGCGCGGCTTGAAGGTCTTGGAATGCTCGAACTTGGGCGCGGCCTTGGCCCAGCCTTCCTTCTTGGGCGGACGCTCGCGGCGCTCGACCGCATCGGCCTGGGCCGTCTCGGCGGCGCGGACGCGGCTGGGCTTCCTGGACGGGTCCGAAATGGCCGAACCCGACCGGCCCTTGACGATGGGCGTGGACACCCGACGGCCGGGGATGGGCGCGGGCGTCTCGACCGTATTGCCGGTCGGCAGGTTCTCGGGCCGGATGTAGTCGGCCAGCAGTTCGCGGATCACGCGCGGCCCGACCTCTTCCACCGATCCGATCGGCAGCACGTCCAGGCGGAACGGCCCATAGGCCAGGCGGATCAGCCGGTTGACCGTCAGGCCGACGGACTCCAGCACCTTCCTGACTTCGCGGTTCTTGCCCTCGGTGATCGACACCGAGATCCACAGGTTCGCCGGCGCCTTGCCGTCCTCGGACTTGGACTCCTTGGCCTTGTCCAGCTTGGCCTCGATGGGACCATAGGAGACGCCGTCCACGACCACGCCGTCCTTCAGCGCGTCCAGCTGCTCCTGGGTGATCTTGCCTCGCGCCCGCGCCCGGTACTGACGCACCAGCGAGGTCGAGGGCAGCTCCAGCGCCCGGCTCAGCTCGCCGTCGTTGGTCAGCAGCAGCAGGCCTTCGGTCGCCAGGTCCAGCCGTCCGACCGAGATCACGCGCGGCAGACCGGCCGGCAGGGCGTCGAACACCGTCGGTCGTCCCGTCGGATCGCTGTGGCTGGTCAACAGGCCCGCCGGCTTGTGATAGCGCCAGACCCGCGTCGCCTGGGTCGAACCGATGGGCTTGCCGTCCACTGTGATGACGTCGTCGCGCGTCACCAGGGTCGCGGGCGTGTCCAGGATGCGGCCGTTGACCGCCACCTTGCCCAGGCCGATCAGCCGTTCGACCTCGCGTCGCGAGGCGATGCCGGCGCGAGCCATCGTCTTGGCGATTCGCTCGGCGCGCAGCGGCGTCTCCGGCGTCTTGGACTTGGCGTCCTTGCCGCCCCCATCGCTGCGCGGCTTGTCGGCGCGAGGCCTGTCGCTGCGAGGCCGGTCTGGCTTGTCGCCGAACCGCTTGTCGCCGTCGTCGCGAGGGCCGCGCGGCTTGTCGCCGAATGATCTCGTCCCGTCGCCGCTCTTGCGGGGACCGGAGGATTTAAAGGGCCGGGGCGACCGTTCGTCTTGACGGGCGCGGGGCTTCTTGTCGTTGTCGTCTGTATGGCGGACCATGATGAGCGGTTCATGCGCATGGCGCTGGACCAAGCGCAAGCGGCGGCGGACGCAGGAGAGGTGCCTGTGGGCGCAATTCTTGTCGATCCGACCACAGGTGAGGTGATTTCGACCGGCGCCAATGGTCCCATCGCAGCCCACGACCCCACCGCACACGCCGAGATCGTGGCCCTGCGGCGCGCGGCGAAGGCGCTGGAGAACTACCGCCTGACCGGCCTGACCCTGTATGTGACGCTGGAGCCGTGCGCCATGTGCGCGGGCGCCATCAGCCACGCCCGAATCGGCCGCGTGGTCTGGGCGGCCGATGATCCCAAGGGCGGCGCGGTGATCCACGGCCCTCGCCTGTTCGAACAATCCACATGCCACTGGCGTCCGACCACGGACTCAGGTCTTCTGGCCGAAGAATCGTCCAGCCTGCTCAAGGCCTTCTTCCGTCAGCGACGGGGAACGGCTGCAAAAGGCGCACGTTAAGGCGCGGCGCCAAGCGGCGTTGTCGCCAGAAGGAGATCGCCTTGTCGAAGTTGGGCCTGCCGTCGTCGGTCGCTCTCAGCGGCCTTGCCGTTCTCAGTCTGCTGGCGGCCTGCGGCCCCAATCCGAACCAGGCCCCGCGCACCGGCGAAGAGGTCAAGCAGCGCGCTATCGACGCCCAGACCGCCCGCCAGCGCACCGGCGCAGAAATCCAGGACCGCACCCTGAACCGCGTGGTTCACACGGTTTACCTGTGCGACAATGGCGAGCGCCTGTCGGTCGATTTCGACAATCCCCGCCAGATGGCGACCGTCCGCAACTCATCCGGCGAGGCTGTCGATCTGTTCCAGGAACGCGCCGCCGACGGCATCTGGTATCGCGCCTCCAACGTCGAACTGCGCGGCAAGGGCGTCCTAGCCACCTGGTCCGTCGAAGGTCGCCAGCCGACCCAGTGCCGGGCGGTGGATTAGGTCCAATAGACGTTTAGCCTCGAACCGTCATTCCGGGGCGAAGCGAAGCGAACCTAGGGCCACAATCGCTTAGCTAAAGACGTTCGACGCCAGATTCACGTCTCCTGGGTTCCGGGTTCGTCCTTTGGACGCCCCGGAATGACGAATTAGGAGGGCGGCACACTGAATGTCGATTGGACCTAGAACGCCGCCAGCCTCTGATTCAGACGATCCCGAACCACCGGCCATTCGTCGTCCAGAATAGAGAACACCGCCGTATCGCGCGCACGGCCCTTCCAGGTGATCTTGTGCCGACGCAGCACGCCCTCGGCCTTTGCGCCCAGTTTCAGGATCGCCGCCTGGCTCTGCGGATTGATGGCGTCGGTGATGATTTCGACCCGGATCGCGCCTGATCCGAAGGCGTGGTCCAGCAGCAGGCGTTTGCAGGCCGGATTGATCGGGCCGCCTCGCGCCTCGGGGCGATAGAAGGTCGAGCCGATCTCGCACCGGCGATAGGCCGGATTGATCTCATAGATGCTGGTCGTGCCGACGACCACGCCGTCAGACAGACGCCGCACCGCATAGGCGATCCGCGTGCCCGCCTGCATGGCCGCCAGAGCCGAGGCCCACCAACGGTCGAAATGTTCGCCATAGGCCGCCGTGACCATGATCTCCCAGGCGGCGGGATCGCAGTCCAGCGCCCCACGCACCTCATTTTGCAGAACGGCCGTGAACGGCTCCAGCCGGACGAACCGGTCTTCCAGCACGGTCGCGGCGATCCGCATCATGCGGTCGCGCCTTCCTCGACCAGGAAGGCCCGGACCTTGGCCGCATCGACGCCCTTGGCGACGAAAGCCTCACCGATTCCACGCGCCAGGATCAGGGTCAGCGCCCCACCCTCGGCCTTCTTGTCGCCCGCCATCAGGGCCAGCAGCCGATCAGCCTCGAACGCGCCCGCCTGCCGCAATCGCGTCGGCAGACCCGCCGCCTCAACCACCGCCTCGACCCGCGCGACATCCTCAAGCGAGCACAGCCCCTCGCGCGCCGAATACCGGAAGGCCATGCAGCACCCCAGCGCCACCGCCTCGCCATGCGCCAGCGCGCCCTCGTCAAAGCCCACTTCCGTTTCGACCGCATGGCCGAAGGTATGGCCCAGGTTCAGCAGGGCGCGCCGCCCCGCCTCCTTCTCGTCCTCGCCGACCACGGCGCTCTTGATCTCGACCGAGCGGATCACCGCCCGTTCCAGCGCCGCCGGATCACCCGACGCACCCGCCGCCCCTTCGCCCGCCAACCAGTCGAAGAAGGCGGCGTCGCAGATCAACCCATGCTTCAGCACCTCGGCCCAGCCCGAGCGCACCTGCCGCTCCGGCAGGGTCGCCAGCACGTCGATATCGGCCAGCACCAGGCGCGGTTGGTGAAAGGCGCCGACCAGGTTCTTGCCGCGCGGCGTGTCTATGGCCGTCTTGCCGCCGACGGACGAATCCACCTGGGCCAGCAGGGTCGTCGGGACCTGAACGAAGTCGATGCCGCGCATGTAGAGCGCCGCCGCCAGACCGGCCAGATCGCCTACCACCCCGCCGCCCAGCGCGATGACCACGTCCTTGCGGTCCAGCCCGATCTCCAGCAGCCGATCCAGCACCCGCTCAAGCTCGGCGAACGACTTCGATCCCTCGCCCGCCGGAACGGCCATGATTTCGCTCTTCACCCCCGCCGCCGCCAGCGATATCGCCAGCGCCTCGGCATGAATGGCCGCCACTCTCTGGTCGGTGATGATGACCGTCCGCCCCTTGGCGATGGGCGCGACATGATCGCCCGCCTTCGCCAGCAGCCCACGCCCCACCACCACCTCATAGGCCGCAAAGGCCCCGCCGCTGACCGGGATTGTCGTCATTTTCTCGTCTCCGCACGACGCCTCTGCCGCCAGTGCCGGCGCAGGTGTTTGTGAATGGCGTCGACCGCCTGTCCGTGAGAGCCCTGCCCCACGTCCACGGTCACATCCGCCTCGCCATAGATGGGATAGCGGGCCTCAGCCAAGCTGCTCAGCACCTCCAGCGGGTCCTTGTCTCGCAGCAGGGGGCGGGTGTCGCGGCGCGCCACACGCTCGGCGATGACGGTCAGATCGGCGCGCAGCCAGACCGTGTCGGCGCGTTCCTTCAGCAACGCCCGCGTCTCCAGGTTCATCATCGCTCCTCCGCCGGTCGCGAGCACGATGGGCGGCCCTTCCAGCAGGCGGCGCATCACCCGCGCCTCGCCTGCCCGAAACTCCTCTTCGCCCAGGGCCGCGAATATCTCGGTCACGGTCATTCCCGCGGCCGATTCGATTTCCACATCGCCGTCCGCGAAGGGCAGCTTCAGCCGATTGGCCAGTCGTCGCCCCACCGACGATTTGCCCACGCCCATCAGCCCGACCAGGGCTATGGTGCGGCTCGGTCCCGGATTCGCACGCCGCCTCATCCGGCGGCTCCGGCGGAACGGTCGGTCGATAGGACGGCAAAGGCGAAGGCGCAGGCAGGCATGATCGGGAAAACCTCTACACCAAGCCCGACCCCGCGCCATCCGTTCGAGGCGTGGTTTGCGCGATGACAGCTCAGATCGAGGCCTTTCTGGAGATGATGGCGGTCGAGCGCGACGCCTCGCCCCACACCCTGTCGGCCTATAATCGTGACCTGACCGACGCAGAGACGGCGCTGGCCGACGCGGGCGGCCTGATGCAGGCGGACGCCGAGGGGGTGGAAGCCTGGTTCGCCGGTCTGTCGCGGCGCGGCCTGTCCGCCGCAACCGCCGCCCGCAGAAGATCCGCCGCACGCCAGTTCTATCGGTTCGCCCTGGCCGAGGGATGGCGCACCGACGACCCGTCGCGTCGGCTGGATGCGCCCAAACAAGGTCGTTCCCTGCCCAAGGTCCTCAGCCGTGATGAAATCGACCGCCTGCTGGCCGCCTCCGCCGCCCGCGACGCGGCGGCGGGCCTGCGACTGGTCGCCTTGGTCGAGATGGCCTACGCCTCGGGCCTGCGGGTGTCGGAACTGCTGGGCCTGAAGGTCGACGCCATCCGCCGCGATCCCGCCTATCTGATCGTACGCGGCAAGGGCGGCAAGGAACGGCTGGCCCCGCTGAACACCGCTGCGCGTCAGGCCGTCAAGGCCTGGCTGAGCGCCCGCGACGCCAAACTCAAGGGCGAAAGTGGACACAAACCCGAGACGCCGGACAACCCCTGGCTGTTTCCCTCATCGGGCAAGTCCGGCCATCTGACGCCGCGCCGCTTCGCGCAACTGCTGGACGAGGCCGCCGTCAACGCCGGGATCGAGCCCGCGCGCGTCAGCCCGCACGTCCTGCGCCACGCCTTCGCCACCCACCTGTTGGAAGGCGGCGCCGACCTGCGCGTCGTCCAGACCCTGCTGGGCCACGCCGACATCGCCACGACCCAGATCTACACCCACGTCGCCACGGATCGACTGGCCCAGGTGGTGCAGCAAAACCATCCCCTGGCGCGCGATGACTGAACCCCCGCTTGCTCAGCGGCGCTGACCTCTTTAGTTTCCCCCGCCTTCCCTAGGGGCGCTTTTCGGCCCCCGCTGTTCCCGGACGCCTTTATGGCCACGCACTATCTCGACTTCGAAAAGCCGATCGCCGATCTGGAAGCCAAGATCGACGAACTCTCGGCTCTGTCCGAAACTTCGGGCTCGTTCGAATCGGAAATCGAGGGCCTGCGCAAGAAGGCGGACCAGCTTCGCAAGAAGACCTACGCCGGGCTGGATCCCTGGATGAAGACCCAGGTCGCACGCCACCCACAGCGTCCGCACTTCGTCGACTATGTCGAGGCCCTTTTCACCGACTGGAACGAACTGCACGGCGACCGCCAGTTCGGCGACGATCAGGCCATTCTGGGCGGCCTGGCCCGCTTCCGCGGCCGTCCGGTCGTGATCATGGGCCATGAAAAGGGCCACGACACCGCCACCCGCATCACCCACAACTTCGGCATGGCCCGGCCCGAAGGCTATCGCAAGGCAGTCCGTCTGATGGACATGGCCGAGCAGTTCGGCCTGCCGGTGCTCAGTTTCATCGACACCGCCGGCGCCTATCCGGGCCTGGGCGCCGAGGAACGCGGTCAGGCCGAGGCCATCGCCCGCTCGACCGAGCGCTGCCTGACCCTGGGCGTGCCCTCCATCGCCACCATCACGGGCGAAGGCGGTTCGGGCGGCGCCATCGCCATCGCGGCGGCCAGCCGGGTGCTGATGCTTGAGCATTCGATATATTCGGTGATCTCGCCCGAGGGCGCGGCCGGCATCCTGTGGCGCGACGGAGCGCGGGCCAAGGACGCGGCCATGGCCATGAAGATCACCGGGCCGGACCTGATCAACCTGAAGATCGTCGACCGTCTGATCGAAGAGCCGCTCGGTGGCGCGCACGCGAACCGCAAGGCCGCAATGACCAACGTCGGCAATGCGCTGGCCGAAGAACTGAAAAGCTTCGAAGGCTTGTCGCCCAAACAGATCAAGAAGCAACGGGCCGAGCGCTACTACGCCATCGGCGCGCTGTAAAAACGAACAGCGTTAACTGACTGTCCACCTCGACCTGCCAACCTTGGCAGGTCAGGAAATGAAGGCGGGCGACCGGCCATGACAATGCTGGGCGACACGCTTCGCGAAAGTGCGATCTTCAATCTCGAAGGCGCTGTAACCATGGTGGTGGACGATTCGCCCTTCTCCATGACGCTGACAACCAGCGCCTTGTCAGGCTTTGGCATCCGACCGGCCTTCGCTCTGGGCTCGGGCGTCGAGGCCAAGCAGATCTTGCAGGACACGCCGATTGATCTGCTGATCGTGGACACGGCCATGCCTGACATCGATGGGTTCGAACTGGTCCATTGGCTGCGGCGCTCCGCCCCCAACCCCAACGCCTTCGCCCCGGTCATCATGACCGCCAGCCACATCAAGCGCAGCCAGTTGCAACGTGCACGTGACTCCGGCGCCAACTTTGTCGTCACCAAGCCGTTCAGCGCGGGCATGTTGCTGGAACGCATTTTATGGATTGCAAAAGACAACCGGCCGTTTCTCGAGGTCGGGGACTATTTCGGCCCTGATCGACGGTCCCGAAATGAAATCTGGGACGGCGAGGAACGCCGCGCCAGCATGAAGACTGCCGGCAGAAGAGAGGGGAGCACCCGCCTGTGACTGTCATCACCCATACCCAGAACCGTTCACGACTGGCCGAAATGGTGGACCGTCCCGGCGGGATCAGCGTTGGAACAGCCCTGGCCAAGGCGACCGCTAATCTGGAGGTGCACAAGGACCGGGCACGCGCCATCATCGCCGACGGCATCGCAACGCTTCTGGCTCCGTCTTCGCCCGACCTGCCCGAGACTGTCCGTCTGGACCTGGCCTACGCCGCCTCGAGCCAGATCATCGACGCCGCCAATCCGTTCGCCATGGACGACCTGTGCACCGCCGCCAAGGGTCTGTGCGACCTGTTGGACGCCGCCCCGCGCCAGGGCGGCTTCGACTGGCGTATCGTCACCGTCCACGCCCAGGCGATGAAACTGCTGCTGGACCTGCCGCCCCAGGAGGCTGCGACGCGCACAATCATCCTCAGCAACCTGCATGAGGTTCTGAAGCACAAGTTGCCGGCTGCCGGTCAGGCGGGCTGAGCCGACTTTCCGCCGCGCGTCTGTTTACGCCACAGACAGGCGTATTCACCGCCCTGACGGGCCACCAGTTCGTGGTGCGCCCCCCGTTCGACGATACGCCCGGCCTTGAGCACCAGAATCTGATCCGAGTCGGCCACGGTCGACAGGCGGTGCGCCACCACCAGCGTCGTGCGCCCCGAACGGGCGCGGCGCAATGTCTTCTGAATCGCCGCCTCGGTGCGGCTGTCCAGCGCACTGGTCGCCTCGTCCAGGATCAGGATGCTGGGATCGGCCAGCAGGGCGCGGGCGATGCCGACGCGCTGGCGCTCGCCGCCCGACAGCTTCAGCCCACGCTCGCCCACGCGCGTCTCCATGCCTTCAGGCAGGCCGCGAATGAACTCGGACAACTCAGCCGCCTCGGCCGCCGCCCAGATCTCTGCCTCGCTGGCGGTCGGACGCGCGAAGGCGATGTTGGCGGCGATGCTGTCGTTGAACAGAGCCACGTCCTGCGGCACCAGGGCGACGGCGGCCCGCAGCGACGCCTGCGTCACCTGCCGCGCATCATGGCCGTCGATCAGCACGCGCCCTTCCTGTGGGTCCAGCAGGCGCAGCGCCAGTTTGACGATGGTGGACTTGCCTGCTCCTGACGGCCCGACCAGGGCCGTCGTCGTGCCCGGCGCGGCATAGAAGCTGACGTCCTCCAGCCCGTTGGCCCGCGCATCATGGCGGAAACCGACGTGTTCGAACTCAACCGCCGCCCCGCGCGCATCGACCGGACGCGGCAGGGCGACGGCGTCTGGCGCATCGGCGACCTGCGGCGTCTGGCGCGTGACCTTCAGCATCTCCTCCATGTCGATGAAGGACTGACGGATCTCCCGATAGGCGAAGCCCAGAATGTTCAGCGGCGCATACAGCGAAATCATGATCAGCACCGCCGCCGTCACGTCTCCTGGCCCCATCCGTCCCGCTGCGGCCTCGAACCCGGCCATCACGGCCATGACGCCAAGGCCCAGGTTCATGATCAGGGCCTGCATCCCGTTCAGCAGGTTCAGCGAGGTGTTCGCCTTCAACGACGCCTGGGTGTAGTCGCCCAGCGCCCGATCATAGGTCTGGGCCGCCCGCGCCTCTGCGCCGAACGACTTGACCGTTTCGTAGTTCAACAGGGCGTCCACCGAGACCCCCGCCGCCTCGGAATCCGCGGCGTTCATGACGCGCCGATGCTCCAGCCGCCAGTTGGACATGGAGAAGGTCGCCACGGTGTAGATCGCCACGACCACCACCGCGACGGCGGCGAAACGCCAGTCATATTTTCCACCCAGCACCGCCGCCGCCAAGGCCAGCTCGACCGCCGTCGGGACAAGGTTGAAGGCCAGAATCCGCAGCAGGAAATCCACCGCCCGAGAGCCGCGATCCATCGTCCGCGACAGCGCGCCGGACCGCTTGGTCTGGTGGAAGTCCAGCGACAGACTCAAGGCATGGGCGAAGGCCTCCGCCGCCGTCGCCCGCTGGGCCGCCGCGCGAACGGGCGCGAAGATGACATCGGACGCCAGCGGCGCGCTGGCCGACAGAAAGCGAATGATGGTCCAGCCAATGGCGAAGGCCGCAAAGCCCCACGCCATGGCGACCGCAGCGCCCTGCCCCGCCGCCAGTTTGTTGACCGCCGCGCCCAGCACCAGCGGGGCCAGAACGCCTAAGCCCTTGCCGGCCAGCGTCAGAATGACGGCGAACGCCAGCCTCAGCCGCAAGTGCGACGCGCCTGAACGCGCCACCAGACGCGACAGATCCGTCAACGCCTGCAGCATGGGCGGACCGTCGATCTTGTCCTGCAGGGTTCCGGCCTGCTGAGCCTTCATCATGGGGTCGCGCCGACCTCCCGAGCGTTCGCCGCGTATCGCCATGATCCGCATATGGACGCCGTATGGGGCCGCCGAAAGGCCACGCCTGATTTCAGGTCGACAGATCCGGCCTTAACAGCGACTTGCGCGCCGGGTCTGACACCACTGGTCAGTTGATTGCGGAAATCGCCTCAATCAGTTCGTCGACGGCCTCTTCGGTTGTCGCCCACGAACAGACGAACCGCACCGACCCATCGTCGAACTGATAGCAGGCCCAGCCTGCGGCGTTCAGCCGGGCATGAGCATCGTCAGACATCCGCACGAAGACCGCGTTGGACTCAACCGGGTGCGCCAGCACGAACCGCGACCGCGTCACGACGCCGTCCGCCAACCGCCGCGCCATGAGATTGGCGTGCGCACCGCCGCTTTCCCAATCGCCGCTCTCCAGCAGACCCAGCATGGGTCCGGCCAGCAGACGCGCCTTGGACGCCACCTGCCCCGCCTGTTTCAACCGATTGTCGAACCGCCGCGCCAGCGACTTGTCGAACAGGACGATCGCCTCGGCGCAGTTGGCGCCCGCCTTGGCCCCGCCGAACACCAGGATATCGACGCCCAGTCGCGGAATGTCCTTCAGGTCAAAACCGGCCGCTGCCGCATTGGCCAGCCGCGCCCCGTCCATATGCACGCCGTAACCCAGCGCCTTTACGGGCTCGATCAACTGGCGCAATTCTTCTTCGGTGTAGACCGCGCCGTACTCCGTCGCCTGAGTGACGGACAGGGCTGCTGGCGGCTGGCGGTGCGCGACCTCGGTCTCCGCGATCTGGGCCCGCAGCGCCACCGGATCAATACGACCAGAAAAGCCCGGCAGGCCGATCAGGCCCACGCCCTGGCCGAAAAAGCCCGGCGCCCCGGTCTCGTCCGTGCAGACGTGCGCCGCATTGTGCGCCAGCACCGCCTCGAACGGAAAGGCCAGCATCGACAGGGCGATGGCGTTGGCGGCCGTGCCGCTGAAGACGAAACGCACCTCGGCGTCGGCGTCCAGCCGTTGGCGGATCTGATCCGCCGCACGTTCGGTGATCTCGTCGCGGCCATAGGCGGGCGCGTGGCCCGCATTGGCGCGGATCAGGCCCTCAACCGCGCTCGGCGCCATGCCGGCTGTGTTGTCGGAACCGAAATCGTAACGCATCAGGCCGTCTTTCCGTCCGTCGGAGCCGCAGGCGACGCCGAGGTTTCATCTTCGTAAGGCACGGCGACCTGGTGCGGGTACGGAATGTCGATGCCCGCCGCATCCAGTGCTTCCTTGCCGCCTTGCATGATGTCCGCCTGCGCCTGCCACCAGTCGCCGACATTGACCCAGGCGTGCAGGGTGATCTCCACCGAACTGTCCAGCAAGGCGGTGACGCCGGTCCAGGGCGCCGGGTCTTCCAGCACCTTGGGGTGCGCGCTGGCGACATCAGCCAGAACCTTGCGAGCCTGGTTCAGATCGTCGCCATAGCCAACACCGAACTTGATCTCGATCCGGCGGGTCTTCTGGCCGGTGATGTTGGTCAGAGATTCGCCCAGGACCTTGGAGTTCGGAATGACGATCTTGTGGTTGTTGCCGTTCGACAGCTGGGTGGTGAACAGGTCCAGACGCTGCACCGTGCCGGACATGCCGCCCACGTCGACCACGTCGCCTACGCGATACGGCCGCAACACCAGCAGCATGATGCCGGAAGCCACGTTCGACAGGGTGCCCTGCAGCGCCAGACCCACAGCCAGAGACGCCGCGCCCAGAACCGCGATGATCGAGGTCGTCTGGACGCCCAGACGCTGCAACACCGCAATCATGCCGACGATGACGACGACGGCGCGAACGACCTGAGAAGCGAAGTTCAGAACCGTGGGGTCGTGCCGAAAGCCGCGAACCCGCGACAGGGTCCTACGTGCGGCGCGCGCCGCCCATTTCGACGCAAAGATCGTCGCCACGAAGATCAGCGCGGCTACGCTCAGATTGATGGCCAGATCGCCCGCAGCATCCGTCAGCTTGGCCAGGACGGCGGCGTCCACGGCGAACGCATGGCGCGCTTCCGTAACAGCCTCTGTGATCGGTGTAGGAGCGATGAACATTGGCCGGGTCTAACGCGTCGGCAGGCGATTGGAAGCCCCGAGAAGTCAGTTTTTCAGGCTTTTTGCGACACGTCCGCCGCCACCCTCGATGGCATCCAGCAAAGCCACCACTTCGGTGATCGTATTCGCTTCGCGCGCTGGCTTGTCCCAGCGGATCCGACTGACACGGGGGAAACGCATCGCCACGCCGGACTTGTGGCGGCTGGATCGCTGCAAACCTTCGAACGCCACCTCCAGCACCAGACCGAAATCCCTTTCGGCCCGCACCGACCGCACCGGCCCGAAACGTTCGACCGTATGATCGCGCACGAACTTGTCGAGTTGCTTCAACTCCTCGTCGGTGAAGCCGAAATAGGCCTTGCCCACCGGCGTCAGGCCTCCGTCCTCGGTCCAGACGCCGAAGGTGTAGTCGGAATAGAAGCTGGAGCGTTTGCCGTGCCCGCGCTGGGCGTACATCAGAACCGCGTCTATGACGTGCGGGTCACGCTTCCACTTGAACCAGGGCCCCTTGGGACGTCCCGCCAGATAGGGACTGTCCCAGCGCTTGAGCATCAGCCCCTCCGCCGCCGCCCCGACCGGCGGATCGGCGCGCAATCGGGCCAGTTCTTCCCAGTCCGCGTATTCGACTTGAGGCGAAATCTGCAGCCGCTCGCCGCCGTCTCGCTCAATCAGAACCGCCAGCCGCGCGCGACGTTGCGATAAGGGCAAGGACCGCAAATCCTCGCCATCCGCCGCCAGCAGATCATAGGCCACAATGCCCGCCGGATGCGCCGTCATCAGCCTGGCGTCCACGGTCTTGCGGTTCAGTCTCTGCTGCAGATCTCCGAACGGCGCCGGCTGGCCATCCCGCATGACCAGCAGTTCGCCGTCAATCGCGCCTTCGAAAGTCAGGGCCTTCATCACATCAGGGAAGGCGCCTGAAATCTCGTCGCCCGTGCGCGAATAGAGTTTCGCCACACCCTGCTCGCGCACCGCCTGAACGCGGATGCCGTCCCACTTCCACTCGGCGGCGTAGTCGGCGGGCGACAGCTTTGCGAAATCCGTCGCCTCGTCCAGCGCCACGGCCAGCATGACCGGCCGAAACCGCCCCGGCGCATCAGGGCTGGGCCGTTCCGCCCTGCCCTCCAGCCAGGCGAACAGATCGACATAGGGCGGATCGATCGCGTGCCAGACCTCCTCGATGTCCGACACATCGACGGGCGCCAGGCTGTGCACCTGCTCGCCACCGTCGGGATCTGGCGGCGCCGACACCGCGTCAGGTCGGATCATCGCCGCCGCCGTCTTGGCCAGACGCGCAGACAGGCCGATCCGCAAGGCGCCCGTCACCAGCTTCAGCAAGGCCCACCGCCCCTTGGGCTCCAGCGCGTCCAACCAGCCCTCGATCAGCGGTCGAACCTCATTGCGGCCTGCGCGGCTCAGCGCATCCACCACCTCTGACAACTCCGGCTCACGGTTGGGTCGGTGGTCGGTCGGCGCGGGCCATATCAACGAAACCGTTTCCGCCAGATCGCCGACATAGTCATAGGACCAGCCGAACAGCACCGGGTCCACACGCGCCTCGACCACCTTGCGGATCATCGCAGGCTTGGCCGCATCAAAGTCCAGGTCGCCGGTCAAAGCCGCAAGCGCCCAACCGCGATCCGGGTCCGGCGTCACCCGCAGATAGTCCCGCAGCAGAACCAGCTTGGCGTTCCGCGACGCGGTGAGTGACAGACGGTCCAGAAGCTCGGCGAAGGCGCGCATGATGATCCATTCGATGGCGCCGGTCGCGTCGCCCTTCGATCACAACGAAAAACGCCCCGGAGGTTTCCCTCCCAGGCGGTCCCGCTCAGGGCGGGGTCAATCGGAGATCAGGCTTCAAACATCGATCAAGCGGCCGCGCACTGCTCAGGCTCGGAACTCTGGGCGGCGAAGGCGGCCCGCCCCCCAGACGCACGTTCCATCATCTGGGCCAAGGCGCCGAAGTCGATGGGCTTGTTCAGATAGGCGTCCGCACCCGCGTTCAGACCGGCCTCATGGTCTTCTGTTCTCGCCGAGGCGGACAGCACGACAATCGGGGTCTGGGCGTTGGGGCCTGCGCTGCTGCGGATGGCGCGCGTGGCGGTCAGGCCGTCCATCACGGGCATGTTCACATCCATGATGATCAGATCAAACGCTTGATGATCTGCCGCCTCGATCGCCAGCGCGCCGTTCTCGGCAGTAGCCGTGACATGTGAGGCCGTTGTCATCCACGCCTCCAGAATCATGCGGTTGACGGGGTGGTCCTCGACCACCAGCACACGCAGCGCCTGCACCACGCCGGCCTTGCCCTCAACCTTTTTGACCGGGACAGGCTTGGCCCACTCGACCACCTCCGCCTCGACCGTCAGAGTGAAGGTGGACCCTTCGCCCAGCTTCGATGTCACGGCGATGTCGCCGCCCATGATGTTGGCCATGCGCCGCGCGATCGTCAGTCCCAGGCCTGTGCCGCCAAAGCGGCGCGTGGACGAGGCGTCGACCTGGGTGAAAGGCTGGAACAGCCGTTCCAGATCCGCGGATGAAATGCCCGCGCCGCTGTCGATGACCGAAAAGTCGAACCGCACGCGCTGATCCGAAATCCGCTCGCCGCGCAAAAGATAGCGAACCTCGCCGCTTTCGGTGAACTTCACCGCGTTCGACAACAGGTTTTGAACAACCTGACAGACCCGCAAGGGATCGCCCCGCACCACGGTCGGCAGATCGCCTTCCAGAACTGTGACGAAGCTCAGCCCCTTGGCTTCAGCCTGGGCCTCGAACGGGCCGGTGATGCGCTTCTGAAGGTCTTCGATGACGACATCCACCACCTCGAAATTCATCTTGCCGGCCTCGATCTTGGTCATGTCGAGGATGTCGTTCAGCAGGTTGAGCAGATTGTCGCCTGAGTTGCGGATGATGGACAGATATTCGCGTTGAGTGGCCTCAAGTCGTGTTGCGCTCAACAATTGCGCTGCGCCCAGCACGCCGTTCATCGGCGTGCGCAGTTCGTGGGAGATCACACCCAGAAAGTTCGATTTGGCGTCATTGGCCGCAGTTGCGCGATCCCGAGCGGCTTCAAGTTCGGCGATCAAATGGGCCTGGTGGCTCTGGAAAGCCAGAATTCGCTCTTCACGCATCATCGTCATGGTCACCAGAACGAACAGCCCAGCCGCCGTGAACGGCACCACGCCCAGCATCGACCAGAACTCCGGCGTGCCCCACAGGCTGAACAAAATGATCGTAGCGACCGCGCCATAGGGCGAAGAGATGATCACGGCCTGCCGAGGCGAACTCCGCAACTGGGCGAACACCAACACATAGCCGGATATGATCAGCGCCAGGGCCAACGGCTGACCAAAGGCGGATGCAGAAAACCAGGCCATGAGGGGCGCGACGGCCCACACGCCGGTGGTGGCCGTGGCGACAACGGGAAACACCAGTCCCCAGTCTGCGCCATTGTCCACCTTATGGCGCAAGCGGTGCTCCGCCCATCCCCGGAAAGAGCCGGCGCCAACGGTCAGGACGAACCACACGATCGCCTGCCACCAACCGACAGTGGCGAGAAGGCCCACCGCCCAGGACGCGATGATCAGATAGCGAAGGTATTGGGTCTGCAGAATGGCGGTCAGAGCCTGAGCTGCGTCGCCGACCCGTTGTTCTGCGGGAATCGCTTTTGCGACGCCGTCAGTCTCCACCATAAGTCAGCCCCACCTTCTATTGGTGGTGCAAAGCTAGGATCAAGGTTCTAAGACGAAGTGAACAAGCGCTGGTTGCGAAAAGACCGACTTAGGCGGCCTCGGACGGCGTTAAAGCTTTAATCGACAAGGCATGAACCGGCCCCGCCAGCTCAGGTCGCAACAGAGCGTTCACGGTCCGCTGGCGCGCAACCCGTGACTGCCCCTCGAAAACCGGCGACACGATCACCAGATTGAAATGGCTTTCGCCGCCGGGCCTCGCGTCCATGCCCCCTTCATGGTGGTGCCCGGCATGACGCCAGCTGTCATCTTCAAGCTCTAGCCGTTGCGGCGACAGCGCGGCAGTGAGTTTTTCACGGATAATCGCTGCTATAGGGCCTTCCGACATGATCGTTTCCTTGATGCCGTCCAATTCGGCCCTACACTTCGTGTGATGTCCGCTTCATTTCAATACAAGCCACGCTTCACCGACATCCGCGTGAAGCCGCCCAAGCCCGAGGAAGAGGCCGCCAAGGCTGACGTGCTTCATCTCAAGCCGGGCGAGAAGCCGTGCCAGTGGCCGGACTGCCGCAAGGCCGCCGCCGCCAAGGCGCCCAAGTCGCGCGAACGGTTGAACGACTTCTATGAATTCTGCCAGGCTCACGCCGGTGAGTACAACAAGGGTTGGAACTTCTACGCCGGAATGAGCGAAGGCGAAGTCCGCGCCGCTCAGGAAAATGAAGCCATGACCGGCGGTCGCCCGACGTGGGAGATGAAGGCGGGCAAGTTCACACGTGAAGCCGCCGCCTTCTCGGCCAAGATGGGGACGGCCAACAACACCGGCGCCGGTTCATGGCGCGACAGCTTCGGTCTTTTCGGAAGGCGCGGCGATCAGGCCCCGCAGTCTCCGACCGAGGATCGCCGCGTCGGCAAGCTGGAGCGTGCGGCGCTGGCCGACCTCGGCCTGGAGCCCGGCGCCGACAAAGAAAAGGTGAAGACCCAGTACCACGACATGCTGAAGCGTTTTCACCCGGACACCAACGGCGGCGACCGTGGCGCGGAAGCCAAGCTGCAGCGGGTCATCAAGGCCTACAAGACCCTGAAGAAAGCCGGTCTGGCGTAGGGCTAATCGACATTCAGCCCCAAACCCTCATTCCGGGACCTCCTTACGATGAATCCGGACCCGGAGGGCGGTGCGTAGGAGCCAACCCAGGAGGCTCGCAATCCAGCGCCGAATACGTCGCGCAACGGCGCCGCAGCCTTGGGTTCCGGGTTCCCGCTTCGCTCAGCCCCCGGAATGACGGTTTGGGGCTGAATGTCGATTGCTCCTGAGCCGCCGGCTTCAGGGCTGGCCCATTGCGCCACCACTGGACGCCATCAACAGCGGCGCCTGGGGCTGACTGAAATAGCGGTCGATGCCGTCGGCGACGGCCTTCATCATGCGACGGCGGACACGTTCATCGCTCAGGGCGCGTTCGTCCTCGGCATTGGTGATGAAACCCATCTCCAGCAGGACTGCAGGCACGTCAGGCGCCAGCAGCACGGCCAGACCAGCGTCGCGATGGCTGCGGCGCAGCAGGGGACGGTCGGTGGCTTCAAGATGGGTCAGCAGGACACGGGCGAACTGGGCCGACCGATTCTGGGTCGCGCGCTGCGTCATGTCCAGCAGGATGCGGTCCACCGACGGATCGCGCCCCGGCAGATGCAGATCACGGTGCCAGTTGTCGCCGCGCGTGAACTCGCGCACAGCCCGCCCCGCGCCCTGTTCGGACAGGGTATAGACGCTGGCGCCCCGGATCGCCGGGTCAGAACCGGCATCGGCGTGCAGCGAGATGAACAGGTCCGCATTGGCCTGACGCGCGATGGTGACGCGGCGGTTCAGATCAACATAGCTGTCGTCGGAGCGCGTCATGTGCACGCGGTATTTGCCCGTGCGCTCCAACTCGGCTTTCAAAGCCAGGGCGGCGGCCAGTGTGATGGTTTTTTCGCGCAGATTGGCGCCCGCTGCGCCGGGATCGCGTCCGCCGTGTCCGGCGTCAATCACGATCAGGGGCTTTTCGGCCCGCCGTGGTTCAGCGGCGCGCGGCGCAGCGCGCGCAGGCGTGATCGCGGCGCCGGTCGCCTTCAGGTCGATGACATAACGAAAGTGCGGCACGCCATCACCCGGCGGCAGGAGAAAGCGGCGTTCGATCTCGCTGCCACGCGCCAACTCCAGTTGAACACGCGACGCACCGCCGCTGGCGTCGATGCGGTAGGATCGCACCAGGCCAGAACCGCCGCCGTCCAGCCCCCTTCCGGTTGCCACACCCGACAGCGCCACCGTGACGCGACCATCCGCGCCAGCGTCGACGACACGGCCCTGAGCCGACTTTTCAAGGTCGATGACGACACGCGTGCGATCACCGTCAGCCCCGAATCGGACGCCCAGCACCTCGCCGCTCGATCCCCAGGCCAGGCCGCGTGTAGCGAACAGGACGGCCGTGCACATGACCACAAAGGCCAGGGCGGTCATCGCCCATTCCTTCGTGCGCCAACGCGCAACGCCTGACAAAAAGCGACCGCTCATCCCGACGACGAACCCAATACACAACTCAACAGCGGCCATATTGACCGGGTCTCGTGTTCAGGGGGTTAAGGCCGAAGCCTTTTAATTCATATTTGTCGTGACTATGCTGTGACCGCTCGCGAACCGATCGCGCCTCTTCGCTGTTGTGAAGATCGGCGCGCCCTCCTCGCGGCGCTGACTTTCACCAATCCGAGAACCGCCCCGGCATAGCCGATGGTTCGAAGAGCGGACCATGGACGCGGCCTCTCGTGCCTACACGAGATTGGCGCGCCTGGTTCAGGACCGACGACTTCCATGGGCCCTTACGCCTGCATCCCCCAACGGCTTGTTCAAGCCAGCTTCGCTGATTTCGGCGAGGGGATGTTGCATGCCTTGGCCCCTTTCCCCGTTCGGCGAGCCGCCACGACCCTGTCCAGTTTGCTGGGAGGGCGGGCCTGCGCGCGCCAGAGAGAGACTTTCAATGTCAAAGACAATGCTGATCGATGCGGCGCATCCGGAGGAGACCCGGGTCGCCATCGTGGATGGACGGCAGATTGAGGAATTCGATTTCGAATCCCGTGCGAAGCGCCAGCTTCGCGGCAACATCTACCTCGCCAAGGTCACCCGCGTAGAGCCCAGCCTCCAGGCCGCCTTCGTCGAGTATGGCGGCAATCGTCACGGCTTTTTGGCCTTCAACGAAATCCACCCCGACTATTACCAGATTCCGGTCGCCGACCGCGAAGCCATCATGGCCGAAGCGCAAGACGATGATGATGACGATGATCTGGGCCGCGAGTCCGGCGACGACGAGGCCGATCCCGAAACCGCCCTGGCGGACGAGGAGCGCCTGAAGCGCCGCCTGATGCGCCGCTACAAGATCCAGGACGTCATCAAGCGCCGCCAGATCCTGCTGGTGCAGGTCGTCAAGGACGAGCGCGGCGCCAAGGGCGCGGCCCTGACCACCTGGCTGTCGCTGGCTGGCCGCTACTGCGTGCTGATGCCCAACACCGGCAAGGGCGGCGGCATTTCGCGCAAGATCACCAACACCTCGGACCGCCGCCGCCTCAAGAGCGCCGTCGCTGCGCTGGAAGTGCCGCAGGGCATGGGCCTGATCATCCGCACGGCGGGCGCCAAGCGCACCAAGGCCGAGATCAAGCGCGACTATCAGTATCTGCTCCGCCTGTGGGAGACGATCCGCGAGACGACGCTCGCCTCCAACGCCCCGTCGATGATCTACGAGGAAGAAAATCTTGTCCGCCGCGCCGTGCGCGACATGTTCGACAAGGACTTCGACGGCATCCAGGTCGAGGGTGTCGAGGGCTTCAAGGAGGCGCGCGACTTCATGCGCGTGCTGATGCCGGCCCAGGCCAGGAAGGTTCACCTGTATCGCGGCTCGCGCCCCCTGTTCGCGGCCAACGGCATCGAGGAGCTGCTGACCCAGATTCACCAGCCGGTCGTGCCGTTGAAGTCGGGCGGCTATCTGGTCATCAACCAGACCGAGGCCCTCGTGGCCATCGACGTCAACTCCGGCCGCGCGACCAAGGAACGCAACGTCGAACAGACGGCGTTCAAGACCAATATGGAAGCCGCCGTCGAGGCCGCACGCCAGTTGCGCCTTCGCGACCTGGCGGGTCTGGTCGTCATCGACTTCATCGACATGGATGAGGGCAAGAACAACCGCACCGTCGAGCGCGTGCTGAAGGAGGCTCTGGCCGCCGACCGCGCCCGCATTCAGATGGGACGCATCTCGCCGTTCGGCCTGATGGAGATCAGCCGCCAACGCCGTCGCCTGGGCGTGATCGAAGGCGCGACCGAGGCCTGCCCGCACTGCCAGGGCTCGGGCCGCATCCGTTCGGCCGAATCCGCCGCCCTGATGACCCTGCGCGCCGTCGACATCGAAGCTGGCAAGAACGGTGCGGGCGTCGTGGTGCTGAAGGTCTGCACCGCCGTCGGTCTGTATATCCTGAACCACAAACGCGCCTATCTGCAGGATTTGCTGGAGCGGCGCGGCCTGGGCGTCATCGTCCAGATCGACGACAGCCTGGGTCAGGGCGAACACAACATCGAACGGACCGAGACGAACGAGGACTTCGTCGCGCCCGAGATCGAACTGCCCAACCTGGACGACGACTTCGACGCCTCGTTGTACGAGGACGAAGATGAAGGCGACGACGAAGAAGTCATCGGCGACGATGACGATGAGGACGAAGACTCGCTGGAACGCGAGGACAGCGATGACGACGAGCCGCGTGAGCGCGCCGAGCGCGCTGAATCCGGTGGTCGTGGTCGTGGCCGCAACCGTCGCCGCCGTGGCGGTCGTCGCGAGGAAGAGGCGACCGATGCGCCGGAAGTCCTCACCGCCGAAGACGCCTCTGACGATGAAGAAGACGAGAACGGCCGCCGCCGCCGCCGGGGTCGTCGCGGCGGTCGCCGTGTCCGCGAGGATGGCGAGCGCGACGTCTATACTTGGGTGCGCGGCCGCACGCCTTCGCTGGATGATCCCTACGTCTGGTTCGACCCTCTGAACCCCGACCGCCAGGACCCCCGCCAGGAGCGCACCGAGCGCCCTGCCGCCGCTGAAACCGACGTCGAAGGCCTGAATGCTGTCGCCGCTGAAGAGGCGAACGGAGAAGGCGGTCGTTCGCGTCGCCGTCGCCGTCGCGGACGTGGTCGCGGCGCAGATGCGGCGCACGAGCAGAAGGTCGAGAACCGCGCCACCAACGAAGGCATGGCGCCGGACGGCTCGCCCGACACGCCGATGGCCGTGGTGATCGCGCCGACTGAATTGGCTGTCGAGCCCGATACGCCCGCCATCGCCCCTGAGCCGCAACGCCGTCGCGTTCGCCGCAAGTCGGCCAGCGCCGAGGCCGCAGCCCAGGTCGCTGTCGAGGTCGCAGCCAAGGATGAGACGGAAACGACTGTTGCGCCTCACGTCGAACCGCATCCCGACACCGCGATCGAATCCAACGAGGCGCCGGTCGAAGGCGCACCGGCTCAACTGGACGTCACGCCCGAAACGGCCTTCGCCGTCGAGCAGGCGCTGACGCAGGCGGTTCACGAACCCCAACCGGCTTTCGTCGATCTCACGACCGTCGAAACCGTGGTCGTCAACGCGCCCTTCGTCGCGCCTCAGCCTGAGGTCGATGTTCAGGCCATCATCGCTGAAGACCCCAACCAGATCGTCGCACCTCCCGAAAAGCCCAAGCGTGGGTGGTGGCGCCGCTGATCGGTCACGATTAGACTGTCAGAATGCCGACGGGGGTCGATCGTTACCGGAGTGCGCCATGACGTGGCTTCCTCGATCTGCAACCCGTCTCCTGGCGGCGGCGGCAACGGGCCTGATGGTCCTTGTCGCCGCTGGCCAGGCCTCAGCCCAAAGCATGATCCGCGACACCGAGATCGAAGGGATCATTCGCGGTTGGGCCGATCCGGTCTTCGTCGCCATGGGCCTGAACCCGTCGGACATCGAAGTCCTGCTGGTCAACGACAACGACCTGAACGCCTTTGCGACCCGTGGACGCATCATGGGCGTCAACACAGGTCTTATCCTGCGCACCAAGAACCCCAGCGAACTGCTGGGCGTGATGGCGCACGAGGCCGGCCACATCAAGAACCGCCACACCCTGCGCGACGGCGCCCAGAACGCGGGCAAACAGCCGATGTTCATGACCATGGCCCTGGGCGCCCTGGCCATCGCCGCGGGTGCGCCTGACGCAGGCGTGGCCCTGCTGGGCTCCAGCCAGTATTTCGGCACGATCGGCGCCCTTCAATATCTGCAAAGCCAGGAAGGAGAGGCCGATCTGACAGGCGCGCGCGCGCTGGAAAGAGCCGGCGAATCCGGCGCAGGCCTTGTGTCCTTCTTCGAGAATTTCCGTTCGCAGGAAGTCTTCTCCGACGCGCGTCGCTACCCCTATTTCCGCAGCCACCCCCTGTCATCGCAGCGGATCGAGTCCATGCGCCGTTTCGTGCAGGACCAACCGCATTACAGCCATCGCGACAGCCCCGAGCGCATGGCCCAACACGCGCTGATCCTGGCCAAGATCCACGCCTTCATGGACCCGCCGAACCAGACCCTGCGATCCTATCCCTCGACAGACACCTCCCTGCCCGGCCGTTACGCCCGCGCCATCGCCTGGTATCGCGACGGCCAGACCGACCGCGCCCTGACGGCGGTGGACGAACTGATCGCGGGTGACGAAACCAATCCCTATTTTCAGGAACTGAAAGGCCAGGTTCTGTTCGAGGAAGGTCGCCCGGTCGAGGCCGTGACGGCCCACCGTGAGGCCGTACGCCTGGCCCCGGACGCGCCCCTGCTGCGCGTAAACCTGGCCCATGCCCTGATCGAAACCAATAACCCCGCCAATCTGGACGAGGCCATCAGCCAGTTGAAACACGCCACCGTCGCGGAGAAGGACAACACCATGGCGTGGCGCCTCCTGTCCCAAGCCTATGCGTCCAAGGGCATGGAGGGTGAAGCGCGGCTGGCCTCGGCCGAGCTCTATTTCGCTGCAGGCGCTGAAAAAGAAGCCGTGCAGTTCGCTTTGCGCGCCCGCAGCATGTTGCAGCCGACCTCAATCGAATGGCGCCGCGCCATGGACATCGTCCTGGCCTCTGGGGCCACCCCTGCCGACATTCAGGATCTGGACCGCCGGGACGCCCTGCGCCGCCCCGCTGCCCTGAACTGATCCCTCCTATCCTCGACCGCTGACGAGCCTTCATGACCGACGACGCCCCCACGCCCGAAACCAAAGCCGCCCCCGCATCCAACTGGCTGACGGGCGCCCGCGCCGGCTATCTGGCCCTTGGCGTATCGGTCGTGGCTTTAGGGCTGGCCGCCGCACCCTATTTCACAGGCGGATCCGGCGGGAACGTGCGCGCCTATCTGCTGCAACATCCCGAAGTCCTGCAGGAAGCCAGCCAGGCGTTGCAGGACAAGGGCGAACAGGCCCGCGTGGATGAAACCAATCAGGCCGCCGCCGCCAACGCCGCCCTGCTGAAACCCGACCCGCGTGACCCAAGTTTCGGCCCCGCCGACGCCAAGGTGACGGTGATCGAGTTCTTCGACTTCCGCTGCCCCGGCTGCAAGGCCGTGGCCCACGACTACCGCGCCCTGATGGCGGCGCACCCCGAGGTTCGCTTCGTCTTCAAGGACTGGCCGATCCTGGACCGGGGAGAGGACGTGACCTCGCAATACGCCGCCCGCGCCGCCTTGGCCGCGCATCAGCAAGGCAAATATCTGGAGGTCTATGACGCCCTGATGACCGAACGGGCGCTCAGCATCGAAGCCATCGACCGCATCCTGGCCGAGCACGGCGTCGATATGACCCGCGCCAAGGCAGCGGTCGCCTCGCCCGAGACGACCCGACACATCGCCGACATCCACACCACGGCCGCCGCCCTTCGTCTGCAAGGCACCCCGACCTTCCTGGTCAACGGCAAGGCCAGCCCGAGCATCGACCCGGCCGAAGTCGGCAAGATGATCGAAGCGGCGAAACGCTGACGTCATGATGCGCCGGGCGCCGTGGATGCTGGTGATCTTCCGGCTTCTGGCGGCCCCGGCTCTGGTCGCTCTGGGCCTGATGGCCCCACAGGCAGACGTGATGGCCGCCGCGCTGCTGTCTCTAGCGGTGCTATCCGACATCTTCGACGGCGTCATCGCGCGCAGGCTGCAGGTCGTCACGCCCAACCTGCGACGCTGGGACGGACGCGCCGATGTCATCTTCTGGCTAGGGGCAGTCGTCGCGCTTGGCCTGATGCATCCCCATTTGATCAGGCTGACAGCGCCACTGGTTCTGACACTTGTCATTCTGGAGGTGTTCAATCACGCCGTCAGTTTTGCCCGCTTCCGACGCGAGGCATCCCCTCACCACTGGCTGTCCAAGCTGTTCTGCCTGTCCTTGTGGGCTCTGTTCGTCCAACTCTTCATTATCGGCGCGGCAGGGCCGTTGCTTTGGCTTACTTTCGGTCTCGGCGTCCTGTCGCAGGTCGAAGCCTTCGCCATCACCCTGTGTTTGAAGACATGGCGCTGTGACGTTGCGTCAGTCTTTCGGATGAAGGCCTAAATCAGCCCCGTCGTCGGCGACGATGGTTCGCCATACACGCGCTTGGGCATGCGGCCCGCCAGATAGGAATCCCGGCCTGCGAGAACTGCGTGCTTCATCGCGCGAGCCATGCGGATGGGGTCTTTCGCCCCGGCGATGGCGGTGTTCATCAGAACGGCGTCGCAGCCCAACTCCATCGCCAGCGCCGCATCTGACGCCGTGCCCAAGCCGGCGTCGACCACGACAGGCGCCTTGGTCTGATCGACGATCAGCTTGATGTTCACGGGGTTGAGCAGGCCCAGACCCGAGCCGATCGGCGCAGCCAGCGGCATGATGGCCGCAGCGCCTGCATCCTCCAGCTTGCGGCAATAGACGGGGTCATCGGTGCAATAGACCATGACGTCGAAACCGTCGGCCACCAGCAGCTTCAGCGACCGCAGCGTCTCTTCCATGTCGGGATACAGCAGGGTCGGGTCCGACAGCACCTCCAGCTTGACCAGGTTCCAGCCGCCCGCTTCCCGCGCCAGACGCAGGGTCCGCACCGCGTCCTCGCCAGTGAAACAGCCGGCTGTGTTGGGCAGATAGATGTATTGATCCGGCTTTACATAATCGACCAGCATCGGCTGGGTCGGGTCCGACAGGTTCACCCGGCGCATGGCGACGGTCACCATCTCGGCGCCCGCGGCCTCGGCGGCGGCGGCGTTCTGGGCGTAGTCGGCGTATTTTCCAGTGCCCACGATCAGGCGCGAGGTGAAGGTGCGGCCCGCGACGGTCCAAGTGTCAGCTGCTGTATCGGTCATGGCACTGACCTAATCCCACCGGCGCACGAAGCAAAGCGCGGTTGCGGGATTTGATGACTTCAGCCGCCGCCGACAAACTGGACCAGTTCGATGCGGTCGCCTTCTGACACGATCGTGGTGGCGTGCAGCGACCTGGGCACGATCTCCAGATTCCGCTCGACCGCCACCTTGCGGGGGTCCAGCGACAGTTCCTCGACCAGAGCCAGGATGGTGGCGGCCTGGACCCGGCGGAGTTCGCCATTCAGTTGGATCTGGTGCAAAACGTCCCTCCCGGCCTCTGTCGGCATCAGCAGGAGATAGGGCCAGCAGGCTGACTTCGCCAGCGCTTCAGCCGACCTCAAAAAGATAAGCGCAGATCACGACAGCGACAGCCGCGCCTGCCGCCACAACGGAACGAACGATCAATTTGACGTCTTCGCGCATACTTCGCGCTCCTCGACGGACGTCCCGAAAGCGGACGATTGATCAAATCCGTGCGAAATCTGCGCCATTCAGCTTACCTTGGGTAAGGTTACTGCTTCTAGACGGTTTGACCGGCGGCCCGCCTCGGCTAAAAGGCCCCTCTTGTGCTGCGAAAGCGTCCGATTCCGGAATCCATGGCCGAAACGCCTGTCATCTATGTGCTGAACGGTCCCAATCTGAACCTGCTCGGGGTTCGAGAACCGGAAATCTATGGTCGCGACACCCTCGCGGACATCGAACGACGCTGCGCCAATGCCGCTGGCGAAGCGCGGATCGTCTTCCGCCAGAGCAATCACGAAGGCGTGCTGGTGGACTGGATTCAGGAAGCGCGGGAAAGCGCGGACGCCCTGATCATCAATCCGGCGGCCTACAGCCATACCTCGGTGGCCCTGCACGACGCGCTGAAGACGCTGTCGATCCCGGTGATCGAGTTGCATCTGTCCAATCCGGCGGCGCGCGAGGCGTTTCGCCATCACTCCTATGTGTCGTCCGCAGCGACCGGCGTCATCGCCGGCTTCGGCGCGGCCGGCTATGAACTGGCCGTCCAGGCGGCCCTCACCCAGGTTCGGGAACGCGGCTGAGGCCCGTCCCGTTTATCAAAGACCACGAAAGACAAGGCGCAAATCCAATGGCCGATGACAAGAAACACGCCGAAATCGACGCCGCCCTGGTTCGCCAGCTGGCCGAAATCCTGAACGAGACCGACCTGACCGAGGTCGAGGTCGAACGCGGCGAACTGCGCATCCGCGTGGCGCGCGAAGTCACGGTCAACGCCGCCCCGGTCCAGTACGCCGCCGCCCCGGCGCCGGTCGCGGCCCCCGCTGCTGCGTCCGCCGCGCCGGTTTCGATGCCGTCCGACCCCGCCACCATCGTCGCCCGCGCGGGTGAAGAGGTGAAGTCGCCGATGGTCGGCACCGCCTATCTGCAACCCTCGCCCGAGGCCGCGCCGTTCGTCCAGCCGGGCGACAAGGTCAAGAAGGGCCAGACCCTGCTGATCGTCGAGGCGATGAAGACGATGAACCCGATCCAGGCGCCGCGCGACGGCGTGGTGGCCGACATCCTGGTGGGCGACGCCCAGCCGGTCGAGTTCGGCGAAGCCCTCGTCCTGCTGGAAGCCTAAGGCGCCCTGATGTTCACCAAGGTCCTGATCGCCAACCGGGGCGAGATCGCGCTGCGGGTCCACCGGGCCTGCAAGGAGATGGGCATCTCCACCGTCGCCGTGCACTCCGAAGCCGACCGCGGCGCCATGTGGGTGCGGCTGGCGGACGAGAGCGTCTGCATCGGCCCCGCCTCGGCCGCCAAGTCGTATCTGAACATCCCGTCGATCATCGCGGCGGCGGAGATCACCGGCGCCCAGGCGATCCACCCGGGCTACGGCTTCCTGTCCGAGAACGCGCGCTTCGCCGAGATCGTCGAGGCCCACGGCATGACCTTCATCGGTCCCAAGCCCGAGCATATCCGGGTCATGGGTGACAAGATCAGCGCCAAACAGACGGTGAAGGACGCGGGCATCCCCGTCGTTCCCGGCTCTGACGGCGAGGTCGAGACGGTCGAGGCCGCCATCGAGGCGTCCAAGGCCATCGGCTTTCCCCTGATCGTCAAGGCGGCGGCGGGCGGCGGCGGGCGCGGCATGAAGGTCGCCCTGACGCCCGACGATCTGGTCGAGGCGGTCCAGACGGCCCAGTCGGAGGCCAAAGCCGCTTTCGGCAACGGCGCCGTCTATATGGAGCGCTATCTCCAAAAGCCGCGCCACATCGAGATCCAGGTCATCGCCGACAGCCACGGCAATGTCGTCCACCTGGGCGAACGCGACTGCTCGCTCCAACGCCGTCACCAGAAGGTGCTGGAAGAGGCCCCCTCGCCCGCCCTGTCGGCCGAGGGGCGCGCCAAGATCGGCGAGACGGTCAACAAGGCCATCGCGGCCATCGGCTATCTGGGCGTCGGCACCATCGAGTTCCTGTGGGAGGACGGTGAGTTCTTCTTCATCGAGATGAACACCCGCCTGCAAGTGGAGCATCCGGTTACGGAAATGATCACCGGCGTCGATCTGGTGCGCGAGCAGGTGCGGATCGCCGCCGGTCTGCCGCTGTCGTTCACCCAGGACGATATCGAGTTCAAGGGCCACGCCATCGAGGTGCGGATCAACGCCGAGAACCCGGAGACCTTCACCCCGTCGCCGGGCAAGATCACCGACTTCCACGCGCCGGGCGGCCTGGGCGTGCGTCTGGATAGCGCCATCTACGCCGGCTATTCGATCCCACCCTATTACGACAGCCTGATCGGCAAGCTGATCGTCCACGGCCGCGACCGCGAAGAGGCTATCGCGCGCCTGAAGCGGTCGTTGAACGAGGTCGTCATCGGCGGCGTCGACACCACCATCCCCCTGTTCCAGAAACTGCTGGCCGAGCCGGACATCCTGTCGGGCGACTACGACATCCACTGGCTGGAGAAGTGGGCCGCCCGTCAGAAGGGCGACGCCTGACCGACCCGGATTTCAGCGCCAGCGGGCCTTTCGGCGGTTTCGGCCCCGAGGACCTGCTGGCCTGTTACGGGAGGGGCGTCTTTCCGATGGCCGAGGCGCGCGACGATCCGCGCATCTTCATCATCGAGCCGGACCAGCGCGGCGTCATTCCGCTGGACGCCTTCCACATCCCCAGCCGCCTGCGACGCACCGTGCGGGGCGAGCCGTTCGACATCCGCGTCGACACCGCCTTCGAGGCGGTGCTGGATGGATGCGCGGCCGCGCAGGGGCCCGATCGCGAAGACACCTGGATCAATGCGCCGATCCGGCGGCTGTATGCGGCCTTGTTCGCCATGGGCTATGTCCACTCCATCGAATGCTGGCGGGACGAACGCTTGGTCGGCGGGCTTTACGGCGTGTCGCTAGGCGGTGCATTTTTCGGCGAAAGCATGTTCAGCCGGGAACGGGACGCGTCCAAGGTGGCGCTGGTTCATCTGGTGGCGCGTCTACGCCAAGGCGGCTGGACCCTGCTGGACGCCCAGTTCCTGACGGACCATCTGAGCCAGTTCGGCGCGGTCGAAACCCCGCAGGCCGCCTATCTGCGACGCCTGAAACCGGCCCTGTCCGTAACACCGGACCAATCCGTGCTTCATGAAGATATGGACGGAACCCAAGCCGTCGCCCTGGCGACAGCCTAGTTTTTGCAGCCCACCACCCAGGCGTCATAGTTGACGTTCTGAAGGCCGCTGACGGCAGGGGATGAGGCGAACATCCAGCCGCGGAAGATTTGTCGGGGTTCTGCGCCTTGGGCCGCGCCGCGCGGCTGCACGGACACGTCCACATAGGCGATGGAGTCTTCGGTCAGTTCGTCCGGGGTCGAAACCTCGCAGGCGCGGACGTTGAAGATCAGGTTTTGGTTGAAGCGCACGGGGCGGCCGCCAACCTCGACCTCGAACTTCATGCTTTCAGCGGTGGTTTTGTCGATGGCCTGGATGACCGCGAACTTGCGACGCTGGCGCCGGGCGGGCGTCGCCGGTTGTTCGATGGCCTTTTCAACCGGCGCGGCGACAACCTCATCCGCAACCTTCTCGACCGCCTCGTCTTCAGCAATGACGACCGCAGGCGGCGGGGTCACGGCAACGGGGCTCTTGGGCGCGGGGGCGCTAGCGGGCGCTGATTCCGTCGGCGCCTGAGCCGGGGTCTTTCTGAGGATGTCGCCAATCGGATCGCTTTGAACCGGGCGCGCATCACGCGGGGCGTCCTGAAGCACGCTGGCGGTCACCGCGCCGGCGCTAACCACGCCGACGAAGGCCGCCGCGCCCAACAGGAGCCGGTTCGTTTTCACTCAGGCGTCCAGGCTTGATAGTCGCCGGTCGCAGCCGGACGTTTGGCGTCATTGGCCAGTGAACCAGGCGGACGCCAAGCCAGAGGGGTGCCAGACAGGTTGGGCAGGTGGTCCTTTTCCCACGACCGGCGCGGCAACGGCTCTTCCGTCGGCGGCAGGTCGAAGGTGTAGTGCAGCCACCCATGCCAATCGGCCGTCACCTTGGAGGCGTCGGCATAGCCTTCATAGATGACCCAGCGGCGCTTGCGCCCGTCATAGCTGACCTTGTCACGGCTCTCGTAATAGCGATTGCCGAACTCGTCCGCGCCGACATAGCGGCCACGCTTGGCGATGGTGAAACGGGTGCCGATCGTGGCGCCCTCCCACCAACCGAAAATCTTGCTCAACACGTCTTCGAAATCCAGGTCATGCAGCCGCGGCGGGAGGTGCGGCGGCTGGGAGCGATCATAGAAACCTGCGTCCTCTTCGTCCAGAGTCCAGCTCGACTTCCGGTCGCACCGCTTCAATCGATATCTTGTGGGCAACCCGGCATGCGACCACCAGATATATTGGCAAGACCACATGGCGCGCCGTAATCTGCGCGAAGGCTTTCGGGAGACCTCGCCCAATGCGCTTTCAATCCGACTTCACCGTCCTCGCAGACCGAGTCGCGATGGAGACACGCGAGGTCGAGCGAGCCGCCGCGATTCAGACCGTTCTCGTCCCCTCAGGCTGGTCGGACGCTCAGGTCGAGGCCTGGTTGGACTGGGCCGACGGAGACGTCGAAAGCGGCGACTGGCTGAATGGGACCGTCGACGCCTGGATCGCGCCGCTGGTTCAGACCGGCCTGTCGCAAGGCGTCTTCGCCAACCCCGTCGAAGCACAGGCGTTCGCAGAAGAACTATCCGCCTCGATGCGCCTAGGGCTGGCGTCGCCTGCCTCCAACGCCCCAACCGCCGCCGCGGTCGTCGATCTGTCCGATCCCGGCGCGGCCGCGCGACTGGCGGACCAACGCGCGCGCCGGAACAGCGCCAGACTGGGCGCCCAGGCGGCGGAAGCCCTGGCCGACGCATTATGCGCCGTCGCCGATGCGGTGGATCGCTGCGAGGGGCCGCACGGCGACTGCGCCAACCCTGCCCGCAACCCGGCCCTCGCCCGCGCCGGAGCCGCCGCCCGTCGTTGCGGCGCCACCGACGCAGACATCCTGCGCGCCGCCGATGGCGAGCGGCCCTCCGCCTTTAGGGCTGCGGTCCCTGACACAGCCCCCCTCGCCGCCCTTGCCGACCGGACCCAGATCGCAGCCGGTGCGCCGGAAGCCCTGCTGGCGGCCCAGACCATGTTGGATGGCGGTCTGATCCTGACATTTGATCCGTGCGACGCCGAAGCCCTGATCGGGCAGAGCATCGGGCGAGCGATCCTGAACCTGGGCGCTGTCGAAGCATTGAAAGGCGACACGCCCTCCCTGCTGTCGCATCTGGCCCGACTTTGGACAGTGGCGCTCGATCTGCAGACCGCGACGCCACATTCGATTGCTTTGGGGTTGGAAGGCCTGCTGACCGCATCCGCCTCCGAGCCCGACATGGCGTCGCATATCGAGACCTTGGCCGCCATCGTCGCCGCCAGCGCGGCGGAAGCCTCGGTCGAACTGGGTGCTGTGCGCGGCGCTTCGCCCTATTGGGACAGCCTCAGGGGCGAGGTTTCAGACGGCCAGATCGCCTCCCAGCCCCGCCGCCATGCCGCCATCGGCCTGTTCGTCGACGACGACACGGCCCGGCTGCGCCTGGGCCTTGGCGCCATAAAGCCTGTTGACGTCTTCCAGACCGCCGACAGCAAGGTCGGCAGACGCTTGAACCCGACGCTGGCCCGGATCATCACGCGCGAGGGCGGCGATGCGGACTCTGCGGAACGCCACCTGTTCGGCCGCCGCACCCTGGCGGAAGCGCCGGGCGTCGATCATACGGCTCTGCGCGCGCTTGGCTTCACCGACATCGAGTTGGCCGCCATTGAACAGGGCTTGGCCTGGTCTGACGGGTTCGAAACCGTCTTCGCCGCACCCGTTCTGGACCCCGGCTTCATCCGCGACGTGCTGGGCATGGACGACGGTGATGGGCCTTTATTGAACCTGCTGGGCATATCCGAAGAAGCGGAGGCCGAAGCGGCGCGCTGGGTCTTCGGCCATGGCGATCTGTCGGGTTGGTCGGAGGCTCCTCAAACCATTACCTGTCTGCTGGCCGATCCCGCCCGCGCAGAAGCCGAGTTGCGATGCGCCCTCGCCCCGTTCAGCGACACGCCGGATTCTGTGGCGGACACCATCGAATGGCGCGCTACGGCGACACAAGCCGCCCGTTTGATCAGTCAGGCGGCGATGGATGGTCGCCGCGCCGTTCGTCTGCAGCGCGCCATGCCGCCGGTCGGACCGCTCCTGGACCTGCCTAACCTCGACACGCCCGTTCGCGCCGAAGCCCCCCGTCCTGCGCCGCAACCCGCGCCAGAGCGGATCGTAGAACGGGTGGTCGAACGCCAGCGCGCGCGTCGCAAACTACCCGACCGCCGCAAGGGCTATATCCAGAAGGCGGCTGTCGGCGGGCACAAGGTCTATATCCACACCGGGGAATACGAAGACGGCGAACTGGGCGAGATCTTCATAGACATGCACAAGGAAGGCGCCGCCTTCCGCAGCCTGATGAACAATTTCGCCATCGCCATCTCCATCGGCCTCCAATACGGCGTGCCGCTGGACGAGTTTGTGGACGCCTTCGTCTTCACCCGGTTCGAGCCGGCGGGGCGTGTCACGGGCAATGACTCCATCCGTTCAGCGACCTCGATCCTGGACTATATCTTCCGCGAACTGGGGGTGTCCTATCTGGACCGGGCCGAACTGGCGAACGCTGAACCTGATGCGCTGAACGCCGATGGTCTGAGCGAAGCGCCGCCGCAAGGCGAGGCCGTTCCCGCCGCCCGGTTCATCTCCAAGGGTTTTGCACGCGGGTCAGCGCCGGACAATCTGGTCGTGCTGCCGTTCGGCAAGAAGGCCGATCCAGAAGCCAGAACCGCCGCCAACACCGAGGCCGTGGCCTGCCCTTCCTGCGGTGATTTCAGCCTGCAGCAACGCGGCGCAGCCTGGGTCTGCGACACCTGTGGCGCGGCGCCTGCGCTTCAGGGCGGTGATCAGGGGTAAATTAAGGGATTTGGCCTAGGCTTTGCTGGAAGACGATCAAACGTCGGAGCCCGGTCCATGAAGAATACAATCCGTTTCGGTCTGATCGCCGCCGCCCTGCTGGCCGTCACCACGCCTGCTCTCGCCCAGAACGCGGGTCAGATCGCCAGTGTGCGACGCGGCGCATCCTGTGCGGGATGCAACCTGTTCCAGGGTGATTTCTCGGGCCTGGAGGTTCGCGGCCTGAACCTGTCAGGGGCGCGCCTGCGTCAGGCGGACCTCAGCCTCAGCGTCATGAACCGCACGCGCTTCTCGAACGCCGACCTGCGCGATGTCGAGGCCTATGGCGCGGTGCTTTCCAGCTCGAACTTCTCGGGCGCCAACCTGACCAACGCCAGCTTCGTCGGCGCCTATCTGCAAGGCGCCAACTTCTCGGGCGCGACCCTGGCCGGAACCAACCTGTCGGGCGCACAACTGAACCGGGCGACCGGCCTGACGCAGAGCCAGCTGAACCGGGCCTGCGGCGATGGCTCCACCGTCCTGCCCGCAGGCTTGCGCATTCCCGCCTGCTGATCGCCCCGGACCTGTCAGGGTTTTAACGAAGTTACCTCGATTTAAGTAGGTGCGCCGGGGGTTTCGGCGCATTCAGGTCTTGTGAAACAGATCACTCAACACCTCTGGCCCCGTTCCGCCCTCGCTCTGCTGGCGTTGGGAGGAATGCTCCTGGCGTCGCCGGCGACAGCAGGCGTTTCAGTTTCGGTCCAGGATCGCGACGTCGCCCGTTCGGTGTCTCTTGGCGGATCGTGCAACCGCTGTGAATTGTCAGGCCGCAACCTGTCGGGCGCGACCTTCACCGGCGCCAGCTTCATGAACGCCACCCTGGTCGGTGCCAATCTGCGCGGGGCCGAGATGGTCGGCTCGAACTTCACGGGCAGCGACTTCAGCCGCGCCAATCTGTCCGGCGTCCAGATCGTAGGCGCCAACTTCAGTTCGACCAACTTCACACGGGCCATCCTTACGGGGGCCGAAGCGCAGGGCGCCTCCTTCGTGCGGGCCAACCTGACCCAAGCCGACCTGACCGGCGGCGAAATGCACGGCGTGAACTTCAACGCCGCCAACCTGGCGAACGCCAAATTCGTCGGCGCTGAATTGTTCGGGGCGACTCTGACCAATGTAACCGCATCCGGCGCCGATTTTTCCGGCGCAGAAGTGAACGCGGCCAATCTCAGAGGCGGCGATTTCAGCAATACCCGCTTCGTCTCGGCCACCCTGGATGGCGCGCGCCTGACGGACGGGCGTTTCGCCCGGGCGGATTTCACCGACGCCTCCATGCGACGCGCAGATATTCGTGGAGCCGACCTGTCGGAAGCACGCGGCCTGACTCAAGATCAGGTCGGTGAGGCGTGCGGTGACGACTCCACCCGCCTGCCCGGCCGTCTGACGGCGATGGCATGCCGGGGGGCGGTGCGCGTGATCCGCGTGCCCACGCCCCCCACGCCGCCTACGCCCCCTCGACGTTAACAACTGACCATCGGACAGCAAAAAAGGGGACGCATCCGCGTCCCCTTCTTCATATCCGATGATGCCTGTCGATCAGACTTTGATCGGCGGCGCGGTGCGGATGTGCAGTTCCTTCAGTTGCTTGTCGGCGACCGGCGACGGCGCGCTCATCAACAGGTCTTCGCCCTGCTGGTTCAACGGGAAGGCGATGACTTCACGGATGGCCGTCTGGTTGGCCAGCAGCATGACGATGCGGTCGATGCCGGGCGCCAGACCACCGTGCGGCGGTGCGCCATACCGGAAGGCGTTCAACATGCCGCCGAACTGCTCCTCGACCACCGAGGCGTCATAGCCGGCGATGTCGAAGGCCTTCAGCATGATCTCGGCCTTGTGGTTCCGAATGGCGCCCGAACACAGTTCATAGCCATTGCAGACGATGTCGTACTGATAGGCGCGGATGGTCAGCGGGTCTTGCGTCTCCAGCGCCTCCAGACCGCCCTGCGGCATCGAGAACGGGTTGTGACTGAAATCGACCTTCTTCTCTTCTTCCGACCATTCGAACATCGGGAAGTCCACGATCCAGCAGAACTTGAACTGGTTCTCGTCGACCAGCTTCAGCTCCGTGCCGACCCGGGTGCGGGCCAGACCCGCGAACTTGGCGAAGGTTGCGGGCAGACCGGCGGTGAAGAAGGCGGCGTCGCCCTGCCCCAGGCCCAGCGAGCTCATCAGGGCCTGCGTCGGCTCCTGACCCAGGTTTTTGGCGATTGGACCGCCCCAGGCGCCTTGGTCGTCGGACCAGAAGATATAGCCCAGACCGGGTTGACCTTCGCCCTGCGCCCACGAGTTCATGCGGTCGCAGAAGGCGCGCGAGCCGCCGGTCGGCGCCGGGATGGCCCAGACGGCGTTCTTTTCATCAGCGTCCAGAATCTTGGCGAACAGGCCAAAGCCGCCGCCGCGGAAGTGGTCGGACACCACCTGCATCTTGATCGGGTTGCGCAGGTCCGGCTTGTCCGAACCATACCAGGCCATGGACTGGGCATAGGTCAGGCGTTCGAAGCCCCTGTGCTCCAGCGTCTCGCCGAAATCGTTGGTGAAGGTGTGGACGCCGTCGATGGGCGAGACGGGCTTGCCATCGCTGAACTCCTCGAAGACGCCGTGCATGACGGGTTCGATGGCGGCGAAGACGTCTTCCTGCGTGACGAAGCTCATTTCCACGTCGAGCTGGTAGAATTCCAGCGAACGGTCGGCGCGCAGGTCCTCATCGCGGAAGCAGGGCGCGATCTGGAAATAGCGGTCGAAGCCGGAGACCATCAGCAATTGCTTGAACTGTTGAGGCGCCTGCGGAAGCGCGTAGAACTTCTCGGGGTGCAGACGCGACGGCACCAGGAAATCGCGTGCGCCTTCCGGCGAAGAAGCCGTCAGGATCGGGGTCTGATATTCCAGGAAGCCCTGACCGAACATGCGGTTGCGGATCGACTGGATCACCTTGGAGCGCAGCACGATGTTCTTGTGCAGGGTCTCGCGGCGCAGATCGAGGAAGCGGTTCTTCAGGCGGATTTCTTCCGGATACTCCGGCTCGCCAAAAACGGGCAGCGGCAGTTCGGCGGCTTCCGACAGAACCTCGACCGCCTTGACGCGGACCTCGATCTCGCCGGTCGGCAGGTTGGCGTTGACGGTGCCGTCCTCGCGCCCGACGACCTCGCCGTCGATCTTGATGACGCTTTCGGCGCGCAGGCGCTCAACAGCGGCGAAGCCCGGCGTCTCCGGGTGCAGCACCAGCTGCGTCAGGCCGTAGTGGTCGCGCAGATCGATGAACAGCAGACCGCCGTGGTCGCGCTTGCGGTGCACCCAGCCCGACAGCCGGACATTCGAGCCTGCATCCGTCGACCGGAGGGCGCCGCAGTTATGGGAGCGATAGGCGTGCATGAGAATCGTCTGGACTGGGCCGCGCGCGCGCGGCGAAAATCGGAAGCGGCGTAGGGCGCACCATCCCCCCCGAAAGTCAAGGTTTGGCCCCAGGTTTAGCCCGTTGCAAAGGCTGCGCGAGCGCGCAATAGCCTGCACCATCAACCCGGAAGGCAGCCCATGTTCGTCGTCACCATCACCTACACCAAGCCGATTGAAGCGATTGAGGCCAAGACGGCTGAACATCGTGCTTGGCTGGATCAGCATGTGGACAGCGGTCTGGTTATTGCGGCCGGCCCTATGGTCCCTCGCACCGGCGGCATTCTGATTGTGCGCAGCGGCGGCACGAAGGAAGAGCTGATCGCCCTGCTGAAGAACGATCCGTTCCAAATCGCCGGCCTGGCCGACTATGCGGTGACCGAGTTCAATGCAGGCAAACTGAACCCCGCCCTGATCCCGTTCGCCTGATTTCATCCACAACACCGCCTCTTCCTTCCCCAAGACCAACAGTGCGAGGTCGGAGCGGCCGGCGGCGGCGTCTGTTATGACAGTCCAATGACCGCGCAGAGCGCCCCGCCCATATCCGCCGAAGAACAGTTGCGGCTGCCGTTGGAACGGCACGGCGAAGCCGAGGCCTTCGTCGTCTCCAACAGCAATGCCGACGCCGTCGAGGTTTTGGCCCGCTGGCCGGATGGCGTCGGCTCGGTGCTGTCACTGTATGGTCCAGCAGGGTCAGGCAAGAGCCGTCTGGCTGCCAATTGGGCCGAACGTGTCGGGGCCACGCCCCTGCACGGCGCGGAAGCCGCACTGATTGATCCGCTTGAGCTGGAAGGCCGCCCCGTTCTGCTGGATCGCGCGCCAGACGCCGACGACGAGAGCCTGTTCCATTTGATCAATCTGGCCAATACAGGCGGCGGCGCCCTGCTTCTGGTGTCGCGCGAAGCGCCGCGCAACTGGACCGTCGCCCTGCCCGACCTGCGCTCAAGGCTGGATGCATTGCGCACGGTCAGCGTCGAGGCGCCGGACGATCTGGTGCTGTCCGCCATACTGCGCGCCCGCTTCGCCGAGCGCAGCATCGCCCCGGCTGACGAGGTGATCGACTATCTGGTGCGCCGCCTCGACCGATCCGCAGAAACGGCGGCGACGGTGGTGGAACGGCTGGATGCGCTGCACCGTCCGGTCACCCGCGTCCTGGCCCGTCAGGTGCTTGACGATATGTCCAAGCCCGATAACCCCGGCGATCCCGATTAATCGCGTCGTTCGACCTGTGGCGAACAACGCCTTTCGGACACATTCGGCGCGAAATTATTGAACATAGGACCAAGGTGCGACGTTGGGCTGATGGAGCGGGATAGGCTCCGGATAGGGAAACGTCCAAAATGCGCGTTCAGATTGCTCTGATTTCCGCCGTCGCCCTGCTTGCGGCATGTTCCAACTCTGACAACAAGGCAACAACCGAGGGCGGCGGCTCTGCTGCGCCCGCGGCATCCACCGCTGCAACCATGCCTGCACCCAAGCCGGGCCTTTGGCAACAGACAATTTCAGGCGGCGCAATGCCCGCGCCGACGACCGTCAAGATGTGCGTCGGCCCGACGGTGGAAGGCGAAAACCCCTTCAGCGCACCGCAACCCGGCGTGGCGTGCAGCGAGAACAGCGTAAAGGCCGCACCGGGCGGCGCCGAGTTCCACTCGGTCTGCAACGCGCAAGGCATGACCGTCACTTCGGACGGCAAGGTCTCCGGCAATATGGATTCGGCCTACAAGATCGACATCACAACCAAGACAACTGGTCCGAATGTTCCGCCGCAGATGGCCGAAATGAAGATGACCATCGACGCCACACGTCTGGGCGATTGTCCGGCCGGGACGGCGCCCGGCGCCGTGGTCCAGTAAGCGTGCTGAAAAGGGACGGTCGAATGGCCGTCCCGACATTCCTGCCTATCGCTCGTGGCGACGTCGCCAACGACGCCAGATTTTACGAGGACTGGGCTGGCCCAGCAAATCCCACGCGAAGACGAGCACCAGTAAGGCGACCATAATGGCCGCGAGCATGAGCATGACGAGATCCTGATTGGTTCGCCCCGGGGAGTAGGAGACGGCGTCAATATAGCGCCGATATCCAATGTCGCATCATCACGAAAATGCCAGCAGCGACTTGCGACTGTCATAGTCGCGCGCGACAACCGCTGCATGACTGACGCAGCCATCCATGACGCCACCCGCGGCGAGGAAGTTCCCGCCTCGCGCGCCCCGCAACTGGCGCTGAACGAAGAGCTGATCGCCTCGCCCACCCGGTTCTTCAATCGCGAGACGTCCTGGTTGGCGTTCAATGAACGCGTGCTGGAAGAAGCCGCGAACCCGAACCATCCGTTGTTGGAGCGCCTGCGCTTCCTGTCGATCTCGGCTAATAATCTGGACGAGTTCTTCATGACCCGCGTGGCAGGCCTGAAAGGCCAGTTGCGCGAACGGGTTCGGGTCCTGTCGGCCGACGGCCTGACACCCGCCGAACAGTTGGAACGGATCAACGTCGCAGCTGGCGAACTGATGGCCGAACAACAGGTCCGCTGGCGTCAATTGCGGAAAGAATTGATCGGCGCCGGCATCGAGGTCGTGGATCGCCACCAGATCACCAAGACCGAACGCGACCGGCTGGAGCCCGAGTTCCTGAATCAGTTGTTCGCGGTGCTGACGCCGCTGGCCATCGACCCGGCGCACCCCTTCCCCTTCCTGCCCAATCTGGGTTTCTCGCTGGCGCTGAAGCTGAAGCGCAAGGGCGAGGCAAAGACCTTCTATGCCCTGGTGCCGGTGCCGACACAGGTGCGGCGTTTCTGGGAGCTGCCCACCGATGGCCGCTCCACGCCCGGCCGCAAACGGTTCATCACGCTGGAAAACGTGTTGCTGCTGTTCATCGACCACCTGTTCCCCGGCTGCAATGTCGAGGAGAAGGGCGTGCTGCGCCTCATCCGCGACAGCGACATCGAAATCGAGGAAGAAGCCGAAGACCTGGTTCTGGAATTTGAAGAGGCGTTGAAACAACGTCGTCTCGGTTCGGTTGTACGCGTAAAGATCGAGGCCTCCATGCCCGGCGACTTGCGCGACTTCATCGTCGGCGAGCTTGAGGCCGCACCCCAGGACGTGGTTCTGGTCGATGGAATGTTAGGCTTGGCCCAGTTGTCAGACCTGATCCCCGCTGGGCACCCGGACCTGAAGTTCAAGGCCTATGAACCCCGCTACCCTGAACGGGTGCGCGACTTCGGCGGCGACATCTTCGCGGCGGTGCGTGAAAAGGACATGCTGATCCACCACCCGTTCGAAAGCTTCGACGTGGTGGTGCAGTTTCTGCGTCAGGCCGCGCGTGACCCCAATGTGCTGGCCATCAAACAGACCCTGTACCGGACGTCGAAAGACAGCCCCATCGTCGCCGCTTTGATCGAGGCGGCCGAGAACGGCAAGAACGTCACCGCCTTGGTCGAGCTGAAGGCGCGGTTCGACGAAGAAGCCAATCTGCGCTGGGCGCGGGCGATGGAGCGCGCGGGCGTCCACGTCGTCTTCGGCTTCGTCGAGTACAAGACCCACGCCAAGCTGAGCGTGGTGGTGCGGCGCGAGGGCGAGGGCCTGCGCACCTACTGCCATTTCGGCACCGGCAACTATCACCCGGTCACGGCCAAGATCTACACCGACCTGTCGCTGTTCAGCTGCGACCCCGTGCTCAGCCGCGACGCCAGCCGGGTCTTTAACTACATCACCGGCTATGCCACACCGGAAGAACTGGAGGCGCTGGTCGTCTCGCCGCTGAACATGAAATCCACCCTGATCGAACTGATCGGCAAGGAGATGTCGGCGGCGGCGATGGGCAAACCCGCCGCCATCTGGGTCAAACTGAACTCGCTGGTGGATCCGGAGATCATCGACGCCCTGTACCGCGCCAGCCAATGGGGCGTGCGGATTGATCTGGTGGTGCGCGGCATCTGCTGCCTGCGTCCCGGCGTTACGGGGCTGTCGGAGAATATCCGCGTCAAGTCGATCGTGGGTCGCTTCCTGGAACACAGCCGCATTGTCTGTTTCGCCAACGGCAAAGACTTGCCGCACGACAAGGCCAAGGTCTTCATCTCGTCAGCCGACTGGATGACGCGCAATCTGGACCGTCGGGTCGAGGTGATGACGCCGATCCGCAACGCCACTGTCCACGATCAGGTTCTGGACCAGATCATGGTCGCCAACTTGAAGGACGACGCCCAGAGCTGGGTGCTCGACGCCGAGGGTCGTTACACCCGTGTGCAGCCCGCCGATCCCGACCGCCCCTTCTCAGCGCACAAGTATTTCATGACAAACCCCAGCCTGTCTGGCCGCGGACGCAAGGTGAAGACCCTGCCTTCGGTGCTGCGTTATGAGCGCCCAGGCCGCTGATGCCCGATATCGAACTTCCGGGCCGAGAGATCGCGGCCATCGACATCGGCTCAAACTCGGTGCGTCTGGTGCTGTATCGGCTGGAAGGCCGGGCGATCTGGACAGTTTTCAACGAAAAGGTTCTGGCCGGTCTGGGCCGCGACCTTCCAACCACAGGCAAGCTGTCGCGCGAGGGCGTGGGCATGGCGATGACGGCCCTGCGCCGCTTCGCCGCCGTGCTGGAGGGCGTGCGCCCGCACACGACCCTGATCGCCGCCACCGCCGCGGTGCGCGAAGCCAGGGACGGTCCTGAGTTCTGTCGACGCGTAGCCGAAGAGACCGGTCTGGTCATTCGCGTCCTGTCCGGCGAGGAAGAGGCCAAATACGCCGCCGTAGGGGTTTTGGCCGGGGCGCCCAGTGCGCACGGCGTCTCTGCCGACATGGGTGGAACCAGTCTTGAACTGACCCGTCTGAACGGCCACGGCGTTGAAGACGGCATGACCCTGCCGCTGGGTCCCTTCGCCCTGGCCGAAGGCAAGGGTTTCGACGCGGCCCGCATCAAGGCCCGTATCGATGAACGGCTGAGGCCGGTCGCCAGCCAGTTTCGTTCGGATCGGCTCTACGCCGTCGGCGGCGCCTGGCGCACGCTGGCCCAGGTGCAGATGTCGTTGAAATCCTATCCGCTGAAGGTCGTGCATCAGTACGAAATGTCCGCGGAGGATGCCCTGGAGACGGCGCGGTTGGTCGCGCAGCAGTCGGCGGCGGGTCTGGCGAAATTGCCCGGCGTCTCCAAGAAGCGCGCCGAGACCCTGCCCTATGCCGGTCTGGTGCTGGAGGGGCTGGTCAATAATCTGGGTCTGAAGACCATCGAGATGTCGGCCTGGGGCGTTCGTGAAGGTCTGCTGTTCGAGACGCTGGATGATTCCATACGCACCGCCGACCCGCTGCTGGCGGGCTGCAGGGCGTTGGGCACGCGGCAAGGCATCGACCCCGCCTTGCCCGGCGCCTTGACCCGCTGGATTGCCGATATCGTCGCCGCCCTGCCTTCCGCGTTCGGGGAGAGGCGTGACGCGGTCCTGACCTCCGCCGCCTGCCGACTGGCTGATCTGGGCGCTCGCCTGCATCCTGACCATCGGCTTGAACTGGTGTTCGACCAGGTTCTGCGCGCGCCTGTTGCAGGCATCAGCCACGCTGAACGCGCCTTCCTGGCCAGTGTGATGAACGCTCGTTATGGCGGCGGATCGGCTACGCCACAGCCCGATGCTGTCAATCGCCTGCTGGACGCAGAGATGACCAAACGCGCGCGCGCCATTGGCCTGGCGATCAGGTTGGCGTGCGATCTGTCAGGCCGCTCGCCGCAACTGCTCGCCAATGCCACGGCAAGGGTGAAGAACGGTGATCTGCGCCTGACGGCGACACAGGGTTACGCCGACGTCCTGCTGGGCGAACAGACTAAAAAACGCGCCAAGTCTTTGGCGGAGGCCATGGGGCTGGGTCTGTCGATCTAGACAGACCCAACCATTAGCGGCCCGTTCAGCCTTCGATTTCGACGACTTCCACCCGTGAACCGCTGAGCACCAGGGCGATCTCGCCACGTTTCAGCTTCAAAGCATCCTCGCCGAACAGCTGACGGCGCCAGCCCTTCATGGCCTCGACATCGGCGTCGTCGCTGAGAGCGATCTTCTCCAGATCAGCCGATGTGGCGATCAGTTTGGAGGCCACACCTGCGTTGTCGCTCTTGGCCTTCAGCAAGACCTTCAGCAGTTCAACCACCGACGGCGGCGCGGGCTGACGATGGGCCGGACGCTCCATTTCCGGGGCGTGCGCTTCTGGATCAGCCAGAACACGCTTAAGCTCTTCGGCCAGTTCCAGCCCTAGGCGCGAACCGCCGAAACCTTTCGGCACCGAACGCAGACGGTTGAACGCCTCGACGTCTGTCGGCGTCTGCTGGGCGATCTCGTCAATGCCCTCGTCTTTAAGGATGCGGCCGCGCGGTTGGTCCCGTTCCTGCGCCGCGCGTTCGCGCCAGACAGCGACAGCCTTGAACGCAGCCAGATATTTGGCCGAGAATTTCTTGGGCTTCAGGCGCTTCCAGGCGTTCTCGGGATTGGTGTCATAGATGGCTGGATCGACGAGACCTTCCATCTCGGTCGTCACCCAGGCCAGACGCCCTTCCTTTTCCAGCCGATCACGCAGCTTGGGATAGAGCGCCGCCAGATGGGTCACGTCGCCCAAGGCATAGACCAGTTGACTGTCCGACAATGGCCGACGGCCCCAATCGGTGAAACGGCTGCCCTTGTCCACCTCTATCCGCAGCATCTGTCGGACCAGCGAATCATAGGCCACCTGTTCGCCGAAGCCCGCAGCCATGGCCGCAACCTGGGTGTCGAACATCGGCCTGGGCATTGCGCCCAGACGCACGAAGATTTCCACATCCTGTCGGCAGGCGTGGAAGACTTTCACGATCTTCTCATCCCGCAGCAGGTTCAGGAAGGGTTCCAGATCCAGGCCTTCGGCCATCGGATCAATGATTCCCGCGTGTTCGCTGGACGCCGCCTGAATCAGGCACAGACGCGGCCAATAGGTTGTCTCCCGCATGAACTCGGTGTCGACCGTAATGAACGGGGCGGAGGACAGGCGGGCGCAGAACTCGGCCAGCGCCTCATTTGTGGTGATTGGCGTCATTCCGGTGCTATAGCCCCGCACAACCTACCTGTGGCAAGAGCCGCGCTGCATTTCCGCCCCGATTCAGGCCCTGAAAACCATGAGCGACACCCAAAAGCCTCTCGAAAACGGCCTGACCTATGCCGATGCGGGCGTGGACATCGACGCAGGCGAGATGCTGGTCGAACATATCAAGCCCCTGGCCAAGTCCACGGCGCGACCGGGATCGGAGCCTTCGCTGGGCGGTTTCGGCGCCCTGTTCGACCTGAAGGCCGCCGGGTTCGAGGACCCGCTGATCGTCTCGACCACCGACGGCGTCGGCACCAAGCTGAAGATCGCCATCGAGACCGGCCGTCACGACGGCGTCGGCGTCGATCTGGTGGCCATGTGCGTCAACGATCTGCTGGCCCAGGGCGCCGAGCCGCTGCTGTTCCTCGACTATTACGCCACCGGACGGCTAGAGATCGACGCCGCCCGCCGCGTGGTCGCCGGCATCGCCGAAGGCTGCCGCCAGGCCGGGGCCGCCCTGGTCGGGGGCGAGACGGCCGAAATGCCGGGCATGTACACCGAGGGCGACTACGACCTGGCGGGCTTCAGCCTGGGCGCCGTCGAGCGCGGTCACGCCCTGCCCTATCTGGATCGTCAGGCGGCCGGCGACATCATCATCGGCCTGGCCTCAACCGGCCCGCACTCGAACGGCTATTCGCTGGTCCGCAAGGTGGTCGAGAAGTCGGGCCTGGCCTGGGGCGACGACGCCCCCTTCGCCAAGGATCGCTCCCTGGCCCAGGCCCTGATGGAGCCGACCCGCATCTATGTGAAGCCGGTCCTGCCGATCATGAAGGCGGGCCTGGTCAAGGGCGCGGCCCACATCACCGGCGGCGGTCTGATCGAGAACCCGCCGCGCTGCATCGCCGAGGGGCTTCAGGCCAGGTTCGACTGGGACGCCTGGCCCATGCCCGCCGTCTTCCAGTGGCTGGCCGAGACCGGCGGCATCAGCGACCACGAGATGCGCCGCACCTTCAACTGCGGCGTCGGCTTCATCCTGATCGTCGCGCCCGAGAACGCCGAGCCGGTGCTGGCCGCCCTTCTCAACGCGGGCGAAGTGGCCTTCGTCTGCGGCCAGCTGGAAGCGGCGTAAGCCGCCTCCAGCCCGTTCGGGCCTATCGCGCGCCGCCGTTCGCCGTCTCGGCGTAGAAGCGCGACAGGTCGGCGTGCAGCTTCACCAGGGCGTCGTGGCTCAGATACATCATGTGCCCGCCCTCATAGTAGGTGAACTCAAGGTTCGGCCTCAGACTGGGCTCCAGCATCATCTGCGCCAGGTCGAACTCGGTGGAGAAGAAGGGCGTCGCGGCGTCGTAATATCCGTTCAGCGACATCACCTTCAGATACGGATTGCGCCGCATCGCCGTGGCCAGATCGACCGCCGTGTTCGGCGTCGTCTGCGGCCCACCCACCGGCGGACGGTGGCTCCAGTTCCAGTTGAAACCGGGCAGACCCCGCGCCGACATCCGGTATTCGACGTCGGTCTTGTAGTTCAGCTGATTGGCCACATAGTCGCGGAAGATGCCGAAATAGGCCCCCGTCACGGCCGAGCTGGAAGGGTCGTCCTCCGGCTCGCCGCCTGAAGCGTCCTCGTCCAGGCCCAGATAGCGGGTGTCCAACCGGCCGATGGTCTGGCGCCTGTCGCGCAGAAGCTCTTTGCGGAAGGCGCTCAGGTCCACCCGCATATTGGCGTTGTCGATGAAGGTGGTCGACAGGCCGGTCAGATCGCTCATCTGGCGCACGATCTGGGCGCGTTCGGCGTCCGAGATCATATGCCCTTTGGCCAGAGCCGAAGCATACGGCCCCAAGGCGAAGTCGCGCGCCCTCTGAACCTGTTCCTCGACGGTCGGGGCCGGATTGGCCAGTTTGTGGTGATACCAGGCCGTCGCCGCATAGGTCGGCAGCAGGGTGACGAAGTTCTGAGGATACCCCGGCTGACGCACGCCATAGTTCATGATCGACGACAGCAGCACGACGCCGTTCAGCGACATCCCGCGATCTTCAAGCTGGAACGCCACCGCACCGGTGCGCAGCGTGCCGTAGGATTCGCCGATGATGTATTTTGGGCTGGACCAACGGCTGAACTTTGTCGTGTAGCGCATGATGGCGCGGGCGAAGGCGTCGGCGTCTCCGTCCACGCCCCAGAAGGTCGAACCCGGCGTCTCGCCCAACGGGCGCGAGAAGCCCGCCCCCACCATGTCGATGAAGACCAGGTCCGTCTGATCCAGCAGGGTTTGGTCATTCGGACCGAAGGCGAAGGGCGCCGGCCGCACCACGGTCGGCTCATCGGTCTGGACCCGCATCGGCCCAAACGAGCCCATATGCAGCCACACGGTCGGCGAGCCTGGTCCACCGTTGTAGAGATAGGTCACCGGCCGCGTTCCGACCGGCTGACCGTCCAGCGTATAGGCTGTGTAGAACAAGCTCGCGGTCGGCATCCCCGCATCGTCGCGGATCGTCAGCGTGCCGGCCGTGGCGTGGTAGCGCAGAGTTTTGCCGTGGGCGTTGACCGAATGGGCTGTGACGACCTCGGTCTCCTCGACCGGTGCGCGCGCCCAATCCTTTTCGATCGCCTCGGCGTTCGCGTTGCGGAACCGGTCGGTTGCGGAGCGCATAGAGGCGCCCCCGCCATTGTTGCTGCTGCTGTTGGTTCCGCTTTCCTGCGCCAGCGCCGCCACGGGCGCGCCCAGCATCGCGGCGATGGCCGCGAGGCAGATCAGTCTCTTCATGCGATAGTCCCCTGTACGCGTCAGCCCGCAACCGCTCGCCACGCGGCCGACGTTACAGGCTAACGTCTCGGCCCGACCGATCACAAGGGCCATTTGCGTTTCGCCTTGCCAATCGCCGCTCGCGCGGCCAATGCGGGGCCATGTCCTCTCGCACCTCCCCGCCCGTCCAGGTCGCGGTCCTGATTTCCGGCGCCGGATCGAACATGGCGGCTCTCATTGACGCTGGTCAGAAGTCGGGCTGCGATTGGGAGGTGGCGCTGGTTCTTTCGAACGTCGAGGGCGCGGGCGGCCTGGCCATCGCGGCGGCCAAGGGCGTGGCGACCGCGACCGTGGCGCATAAGCCGTTCGGCAAGGACCGGGAGGCGCACGAGGCCGCCGTGGACGCCGTCCTGCGCGACGCGGGCGTTCAGGTCGTGGCCCTGGCTGGCTATATGCGGGTGCTGACGCCCTGGCTGGTCGGGGGATGGCGCGGCCGGATGCTGAACATCCACCCCAGCCTGCTGCCCCTCTATCCGGGTCTCGACACTCATGCCCGCGCCATCGCCGCCGGCGACGCCGAGGCGGGCTGCACCGTGCATCTGGTGACAGAGGGCGTCGACGAAGGCCCCATCCTCGGCCAGGCCCGCGTGCCGATCGTCGAGGGCGACACGGCCGAGGCCCTGGCCGAACGGGTCAAGACTGCGGAGCATCAGCTTTACCCGCAGGTGCTGGGCTTCGTTTGTCGGGATTTGAAGCGGGACTGAGGCCTTCTCTTTCCGCGTTCCTGCGTCATTCCGGGGCTGAGCGCAGCGAAGACCCCGGAAGCCAGGGATACAGTCTCATCGTGGAAGCGTTCGCCGCCGGAGGAAAGCCTCCTGGGTTCCGGGTTCGTCCTGCGGACGCCCCGGACTGACGCCAGTGTTGGACTCCGAATCGCGCGGCGCCGAAGATTACAAAAACGTCATGCGACAGACCGCAGCACCGGCGCAATGGTGCGCCCGACCTCAATCGGGACCCTCTCTATCCATGACTCGCATTCGTCTGATGGCCGCCTGTTCGGCCTGTATCGTCGTCGCTCTCACCGGCGGCGCGGCCTCGGCCCAGGACGCTTCGGCCCAGCATTCGCACGGCATGGCCGGCGCGGCCCACAGCCCCTTCGGCGCCTGGGGCTTTGATCTGGCCGGTCGCGACACCTCGGTGAAGCCCGGCGACGACTTCAACGAGTATGCGAACGGAACCTATCTGCGGACGACGGAAATCCCTGCCGACAAGGCTCGCTTCGGTCCATTCGACGTCCTGTATGAGAACGCCCAATCGCAGCTGAAATCCATCATCGAGACCAGCGCCGCCAATCCGACCAATGACAACGCTCGCAAGGTCGGCGCCCTGTACGCCAGCTTCATGGACGAGGCACGCGTCGAACAGCTTGGCGCCCAGCCGCTGGCAGCTGATCTGGCGGCCATCAAGGCCGTGACCGATCGTTCGGGCATCGCGCGGCTGATGGGGCAGTCCCATTCCAAGTTCGGCGGTTCGCTGTTCGGCGTCGACGTGTTCGAAGACCTGCAAAACCCGGACCTGAACTCGGCTTATCTGGGTCAGGGCGGCCTGGGCCTGCCCGACCGCGACTATTACCTTAAGCCAGATTTCGCCAGCCAGCGCGAAGCCTATCTGGCCTATCTGACCCGCACCCTGACCGCCATCGGCTGGACCGACCCGGCCAAGTCCGCCGCCGACATCCTGGCCTTCGAAACCAGGGTCGCCGAGAAGCACTGGACTACGGTCGAACGTCGCCAGATCGACAAGATCTACAACCCGACCAAGGTTGCGGACCTTGCGATCCAGGCGCCCGGCTTTGATTGGTCCGCCTTCCTGGAGGGCGCCCAGATCGCCAACGTCGACACTCTGGTGGTGATGGAAAACACCGCCATTCCTGGCATCGCCCAGGTGTTCGCCGACACGCCTGTCGAGACGCTGAAGGCCTGGCAGGCCTCACAGCTGGCCGATCAGGCCGCGCCCTATCTGTCCCAGGCCTTCGTGGATTCGCGCTTCGAGTTCCGCGGCAAGACCCTGCGTGGCCAGCCGGAAAACCGTCCGCGCTGGAACCGCGGCGTGGCGCTGGTCGATGGCCAGTTGGGTGAGGTTCTGGCCCAGGAATATGTGCGCCTGCACTTCCCCGCCACATCCAAGGCCCAGATGGAGACGCTGGTCAGCAACATCAGCGCCGCCATGACGGAGCGCCTGAAGAACCTGGACTGGATGAGCGAGACCACCCGTCAGCAGGCCCTCTACAAGATGTCCAAGTTCGGCGTGAAGATCGGCTATCCTGACAAGTGGCGCAGCTATGATGGTCTGGAACTGACCGCCAACGACCTCTACGGCAACGTCGAGCGTTCCAGCGCCTTCGAGTGGGCCTACAAGCGCGCCAAGATCGGCCAGCCGGTCGATCCGCTGGAATGGGGCATGACGCCCCAGACGGTGAACGCCTATTACAACCCGCCGCGCAACGAGATCGTCTTCCCGGCCGCCATCCTGCAGGCGCCCTTCTTCGATCCGAACGCGGACCCGGCCGTCAACTACGGCGGCATCGGTGCGGTCATCGGTCACGAGATCACCCACGGCTTCGACGATCAGGGCCGCAAGTCCGACGGCGACGGCGTGCTGCGCGACTGGTGGACGCCGGAAGACGCCGCCCGCTTTGAAGAGCGCGCCAAGGTGCTGGGCGCCATTTACGACTCGCTGGAGCCCCTGCCCGGCGTGCACGTCAACGGCGAGTTGACCATGGGCGAGAACATCGCCGACCTGGGCGGTCTGCTGCTGGCGCTGGACGCCTATCACAAGTCCCTGAACGGCCAGCCCGCGCCCGTGATCGACGGCCTGACCGGCGATCAGCGCGTCTTCCTGGGCTGGGCGCAAGTCTGGCGCGAAAAGTCGCGAGAGGCGGCGTTGAGGGAGCAACTGACCACCGACCCGCACTCGCCGGGCGCCGTGCGTGCCGCCACCTCGCCGCGCAATATCGACGCCTGGTACGCCGCCTTTGGCGTTACGCCCGGTCAGAAGGAGTTCATCGCTCCCGAGGCCCGCGCGCGCATCTGGTAAGCGACACGGCCAAAACGACAGCGGCCCCGGAGAGCGATCTCCGGGGCCGTTTTCATTTGCGGTCGCGACACAAAGAAAAACGACCGGACCATCCCTGGCCCGGCCGTTTCAGCAGTTCAAAGCCGATCAGGGCTTAGCCGACGATCTGGTCGTCCGTGAAGAACTGGGCGATTTCGATGCCCGCGTTTTCCAGCGAGTCCGAACCGTGGACCGAGTTTTCGCCGATCGAAAGGGCGAACAGCTTGCGGATCGTGCCTTCGGCGGCGTCGTTAGGGTTGGTGGCGCCCATGACTTCGCGGTACTTGGCGACGGCGCCTTCGGCTTCCAGAACCTGCACGACGACCGGCTCGGCGATCATTTGGGAGACCAGTTCGCCGTAGAAGGGACGCTCGGCGTGCACTTCGTAGAATTTCTTGGCTTGGGCTTCGGTCAGCTTGATGCGGCGCTGCGCGACAATGCGCAGGCCAGCGTTTTCGATGACAGCATTGATTGCGCCGGTCAGGTTGCGGCGCGTCGCGTCAGGCTTGATGATCGAGAAGGTGCGTTCGGTCATGGTGAAGTGACTTCTTGTTTGGGAGTTTGAGGGTCGCGGGCTTATAGCGACGACCTCCCTAGTTTCCAACTGTCCCTTTTTCGTGTCCGTGACGCTCCTCGCCCTGCGACTGGCGGCATCCGGACGATTTTAGATTTCGACTGTTCCATGCTCCAGATCACAGACCTGACCTTCAACGCCTGGGGCCGCAAATTCCTGGTGGACGCCTCCGTCAGCCTGCCGCCCGGCTCCAAGGTCGGCCTGGTCGGCCGCAACGGCATCGGCAAGTCGACGCTGTTCAAGCTGATCCTGGGCGAGTTGAACGCTAATGGCGACGAGATCAGCCTGCCCAAGACCGCGCGCATCGGCTCGGTGGATCAGGAACACCCCGCGACCCCCGTCAGCGTCATCGATACCATCCTTGAGGCCGACGTCGAACGCCACACCCTGCTGGGGCGTCTGGAAACCGCGGAACCGGAAGAGATGGGCGAGATCTGGTCGCGCCTGATCGAGATCGACGCCGACGCCGCCCCCGCGCGCGCCGCCGAAATCCTGGTTGGTCTGGGCTTCGATCAGGAGAACCAGGCCCGGCCGATGTCGGAGTTCTCGGGCGGCTGGCGGATGCGCGTCGCCCTGGCCGCCGCCTTGTTCGCCGAGCCGGACATGCTGCTGCTGGACGAACCGACCAACTACCTCGACCTGGAAGGCGCCCTGTGGCTTGAGGCGCGGTTGAAGAAATACCCGCACACGGCTCTGATCATCTCCCACGACCGCGAGATGCTGAACGAGGTCTGCACCCACATCCTGCACCTCGCGAACCATACCCTGACCCTCTACACCGGCAACTACGACGCCTTCGAAAAGGCGCGCGCCGAAAAGGCCCGGCTGCAGCTGTCGGCCAAGGCCAAGCAGGACGCCGAACGCGCCCACCTTCAGGCCTTCGTGGACCGCTTCAAGGCCAAGGCGTCCAAGGCGGCACAAGCCCAGTCGCGCATGAAGCGGCTGGAGAAGATGCAGCCGGTCGCCACCACCATCGAGGAGCGCGTCGCCCCCTTCACCCTGCCCTCGCCGCCGCGTCCGCTGGCCCCGCCGCTGATCCGGCTGGAGCGGGCCAATGTCGGCTATGAGCCGGGCAAGCCCATCCTGCGGAACCTGAACCTACGGATGGACCTGGACGATCGCATCGGCCTGCTGGGCGTCAACGGCGCGGGCAAGTCCACCTTCGCCAAGATGATCGCCGGCGCCCTGGACGTGTCCGAAGGCGAGTTGCACCGCGACAAAAAGATGCGCGTCGGCTGGTTCCACCAGCATCAGATCGAGGCGATGGACCCGACCGACACGCCGCTGGAGATCATCCGCCGCGCCATGCCGGATGCGCCCGAAAGCGCCCGCCGCTCCAAGCTGGCCCAGTTCGGCCTGGGCTATGAGAAGCAGGAGACCACGGTCGACAGCCTGTCGGGCGGCGAACGCGCGCGCCTGCTGCTGAACATGGTGGCGATGGACGCGCCCCATGTCCTGATCCTGGACGAACCGACCAACCACCTGGACATCGACAGCCGCCGCGCCCTGTTGGACGCGCTGAACGACTATTCCGGCGCCGTCATCCTGATCACCCACGACCGCTCGCTGATGGAGATGGTGGCGGACCGGCTGTGGCTGGCCGCCGACGGCACGGTGAAGCCCTTCGACGGCGACATGGACGACTACGCCAAGTTCGTCCTCGACCGCGCCAAACAGGCCATCGCCAAGCCCAGCCAGATCAAGAAGGAAGAGGCGGTCGCCGCCCCTGCCCCGTCCAACAAAGGCAGGAAGAACGATAAGAAGTCTGGCCCCTCGCCGTCGACCCTGCGTCATGCCGTCAAGAAAGCGGAAGAGCGGATGACGCAACTGACGGCGGAAATCGCGCGCATCGACGACGACATCGCCAACGCCTCGGTCTCCAATCCCAAGGCCATCGAAGGCCTGACCCGCGCCCGCGCCAGGGCTCAGACCGATCTGGACGCCGCTGAGACCGCATGGGTCGCTGCCGAGGAAGCTCTGGCCGAGGTGACCGGATGAAGCCGATAGAACTGTCAAAAGATGCGCGCGCAGCCGCCGTCGGCAAGCTGCGCGACTATTTCCATAAGGAACTGGATCAGGACCTGGGCCATTTGCCCGCCGAAATGCTGCTGGACTTCATCGGCAAGGAGATCGGCGGCGTCTTCTATAATCGCGGCGTCCACGACGCCCAGGAACTGGTGCAGAAAAAGGCCGATGACATTGTCGAGGCCCTCTACGGCCTGGAGCGCGGCGTCTGAAGCCGATCAGCCCGGGATCGGACCGATGGGCCAGTTACTGAAGCTTTGGATATCCTCGGGCCGCGACTGGGCAGCGGTCTTCAAGCGTGAAGGCGATGCCGCCGTCATAATACCAGTCCGCAGTGATCGCTTGAGGATTCTCGCCGCTGGAATAGCAGACTGCGGCCTTGCCATCCGGGGTCATCAATAACGCCCAGTTCGTCACGCCCGCGCCTGAGGGATCATAGCCCGACACCATCAGACGCCCCATTGTGCTCCGAATCGGCACGACGACATTGCCATCGAAGACCACGAATTGTTGCACATCGCGCGGCACGCCAGAGGCGACGATGGCAGAGCGCACGGTTCGATTCTGGAAGAATGACACGCCGTGAATCGGGTCAAACGGATACCTATCGACATAGGCCATGATCCCCGCCGGACCGGCTGTCTCGACAGGCGCGGAGACCTTTTCCACCTCCAACCTGGACCCGGCTTCCTGATCCTGAATGGCGACTTCTACGGGTTTTTTGTCAGATCTGTCCTCGTCGGCTTTGGCGCAGGCGACGACGCCGGTGCTAAGGGCGAGAAACGTCAAGGCGATGCCGAGTGTACTGTTCTTCATGAGATCGACTCCTTGGCCGCAACACGAGCTTGAAAACGGGAACCGAAACCCTGTCCGCGGATCATTGAACAAATTTGATCATTGTTCAATAACTCTCGCGTTCAGCGTGACGGCGCTGCCGCCCCCGCGTGGATCAAGGCCTCCCACACACGATCCAGCGCCAACTCCATCGGTTGACTGATGTTCATCAGGGCGAAACTGCCGTTCATATCGAACACGCAATGCCCATGAACCACGGCGATCAGCGAGCGCGCCAGACGCGGCGCCTCCGGCTGCGCCTGCATCGGCAGCACAGCCGCCACCTCATCGACGATAATCTGGGTCAGGGCGCCGCGTTGCAGGTTCTGCTCATCGGGAATGACGACATCCGGCGGCAGATGATGATCGTAGATGGCGGTCCAGCTGTTCGCGTTGTCTCGCGCAAAACTGAAATAAGCCTCGACCAGCGTCTGGACCCGATCTGATCCGCTGGCGTCTAGCCGTTGCCTCACATAGTCCGCCCAGAGCTGGAAGGTGCGCGTATTGATCGTGATCAGCAGCCGATCCAGTGTTCCGAACACATTATAGAGCGTGCCGACGGAATAGCCGATGCGTTTGGCGACCTCACGCGCGGAAAAGCGGGCAAACCCAACCTCGGCCATATGTTTATGGCCTTCGACCACGAACAGATGTTCGAGCTCCTGACGCGTGTGATCTGATCGCCGTCCCATGACGATCTCATAACAGGCATCGGGGCGTCATAAAACTTGGAAACCCTCGGCATGATGGGCATGATCCCAGTCGGTCCGCTGCTTGCGATGACACGCTTTGGCTGATGCTGGATGTGCGCCAACCCTAAAGCGTGCGAATGAACGGACCTTCCACGCCCGGCTCCAGCGTCTGACCCTGATAGAGTTGCGCCACCCGTGCGCCCAGCAGATCGCCTGGCCCCTGAATAAAGTGCGGCCCGCCGAAGGCTTCGAGGCCGTCCAGTTGACGCGATAGCGCCCGGCGATCCTGTGCGACTACCGGGTTCAGGAACAGTCGGATCGCCGCCTCTTTCAACCAGCCAGGCCCTCGCCCCTTGGGTGTTGTGAAACGAGCGAACGGACGCAGCGAACCGGCGTCGACCGGGGTGAAGAAGGCGGACACGCACAGGGTCAAGCCGCGCGGCCCCTCCCATCGCGCCTGCACCGTCGTTGGGGCATAGAGGCGCGTACGACTGCGGTCGCGAGGCGGTTCCAGCATCCGCGACATCCATCCCAGATCAGGGACGGGCTGTTCGATTACCTGTTCGATGCTGGTCTCGAAAACATTTGTTCTGAGATGAACCGGCATCCGCCGATTGCTGCGCCGAATGATGCCGTCGTGAATGTAGTTGGTGTGGAACGCATCCAGCACATTCTCTATCGCGTCCAGCGCCCTGCCCCGCCAAACGCCCTGCGCCCACCAGAAATGGTCATGGTCATCGTCGCGCCAGACGCCAAGATCGGGCAAATCCGCCTGCCCCTGCTTCAACCGCACGAAAACGCCCCCGTTGCGCTCGATCACCGCGACCGGGCTGGCCGCCAGCCGCGCGCCATCACCTGACGCGAGTTCACAGCCAGGGACCTCCAGACAGTCTCCGTCCGGCCCAAACCGCCAGCCATGATAGGGACACACGACCGCTCCAGCTTTCAGCCGGCCGTCGGACAACGGGTAGTTCCGATGGGGACAGCGATCCAAAAGGGCGGCGGCTCTCCCATCCGCGTCTCGAAACAGCACGACCGACGTGTCCGCCACCTTGCGCGCCAACGGTTTGGCCCGAACTTCCTTCGACAGGGCGACCAGTTGCCAACTGCGCGCGATGCTGTCGGGCAAGGGCGTCATAGCGCGCCTCCAGGGCCGTTCCATTCAATGTCGCGGGTCATGGCCTGCTCCAGACTGCAACCTGACCGCGCCGCGCGAACCGAGAAAGCGGCGCTGTCGATCAGAGCGCCCAGCACCGTCGTCGGACTGCCGCCTCTGGCGATCACGTCCTGCCCTTGACGCCGTAAACGCAACCAGGAATCCAAACGGTCCTGTCTCAGCGCATCCGGCAGACCATAGAGCCACATCGCAAGCCCCAGATGCCCGCGCTCACGCCCACAGACCAGACCGCCCGCCTTTCCGGTTATCGTCATGGCAAGCTCCTGTCGCCCCCCGAACATGTGCACACCGCTGGTCCCGCGCGGATTGCATTCGATAAGCCAGGGGCGACCGTCAGCATCGATGATGACATCGCAGGCGAACTGACCATCGCCGGCAAATCCCGCCAATCGATGCGCAACATCCAGCAAGAAAGCCGCAACAGCCTCGTCCAGCGGCTCGAAGGCATAGCCGACGCCGCCAGGCCTGCGCCATGACGAACGATAGGCTGCAAAGGCCGTCAGGACACCGTTCACAGCGACGGCATGGAAGCAAACCTCCTCACCGACGATCCGATCCTGCGCCACCCAGACGCGGTGTTCGGCAGGTGAAATCCGGGCCAGTTGCGACGTAGATGGGCTGATCAGCGCCTCGACGCCGAAACGAGAATACTCCGGCTTGAACACCAGTCTTTCCGCCTCGGGCACGCACTGATCCAGTTCCGCCTGCCCGTTGATTCGACGTGTTTTCGGTGCAGAAATTCCTAGCTGCTCGCACACCTCAACGAAGCGGCATTTGGAATGGAGGTCATTCAAGATCTGCTGCGTCGGCGCAAAGAGGCGTCTTTCACAACCCAGCAAGACCGCAGCTTCCGCCAGATGAAAGACCTCCTCACAGACCGGAATTATAAGATTAAATTCAAGTCTTTGCATTAGCGACTGAAGATCAGACCTGAAAATTTCCGGCTGCAGTTTCGGCGAGGCGTAAAGATGCACAGCCTCGGCCACGCCAGACCATCGCGCCATCCGAGACACGCAACTGTCCGCCAGATGAACGTCCCATCCCGCCGCCCCGAAACTGCGCGCCAAATCCAACGCCGCGGGGGCCCGCGCACCTGTGATCAGCACCCGATTACGCATCAGACCACCGGATGCGGCGACGCTTCGGCTGATCCCAGGCGGGCGGCGGCGCGACAATGATCGCCGGATCACTCTCAATATTCGCCAGCAACCGGTGCAACGCCTTCACGGCGGCCGACGCCATCGCAGGATCGATCTCCACCGTTACGGCCTTTGCGCTGGCAGCAACCCGCCAATCCTGCTGCGGACCCAAGGCGTCCACTAGACCATCCTCCACATCCCGCGGTGGAATGACGTGGTCGCCCCAGCGCCACAGGTCCTCGTATCGGCCTTCCACACCTCGCACCGCCATAAACGGCGAACCGCATCGACACGGGCCAGCAGGCTCCAACAGATCATCCAACCGCAACCGGACCACCGGCTGGCTGACCCGGCGCAGATCGGTGACGATGGGTCGAAAACGGTTCGTGCCCGGAATGGGATCACCCTCGATGATCAGGACATCCTCGTTCAGATGAAGGGTCCCGTACCGGCATGTCGCGCCCAGAAACCCCTCGGTCGCCTGATAGATGGGATCTGGCCTCATGCCCAATCGTTGGCCGATCCAGTCCCGCTCGCCCTCGCCCATTGGTTCAGCGCCATAGAGCAGCCGCCGCAACGGCCACCGGGCGTCTTGCCCAATCCGTCGCGCGATATCCGCAAGCACATGTGACGGCGCGATCAGCACATGGGGTTGAAACGCCTCCAAACGCGCCATCCGCTGATCCGCGGGCGTGTCCAGTCCGATGAAGTCGAACTCCACCCGCCCCGCCCCGCCGACATCCCGATAGAGGGCGCTGTCGGCCCTCAGGCAAAGCGCGATCCGCCAGGTCCGCAACGGCGCATTCAGCGGCAACAGCCGCGCCAGGGCATGACCGACATAGGCGGCGCGCTCGGCGGGACTCGCTAGAAACAGACCGCGCGAACCGCTTGAGCCGGTCGAAAAGCCTGCAGACACACCGCCTGGGAGGCTGCCGCCGCGCCCCTCTTCAGCCGCCTGCGCCGCCGCCATCGCCGATGCTTCATAGAGGCCCAATGTGTTCCAGTCGGCAAAGGCGGCGCGCACCTGCGCAGGCATCGAAATCGGAAACTCATCAAGCGGGCGGCCGGCATAGGCGACCAGAGCCGGGGTGCGCGCCAGCACCGGCTGCAGCCGTCGCCACAGATCATTCTGGCGCCGCTGCACGTCAGCGCGGGTCCGCAGACGCAGCCTGTCGAACTGCGTCGTCACCCAGAATCTACCGATGGCTTTGCGGTCAGGCGTCATCGCCGCCGATTTCCGCCGCCGCTTCTGCGCAGTGCGACGGCGTCAACACCAGCTCGGTGTTTCGCGCCCGGAGGCGGTGCAGATCATTCAGGGTCCGGCGATAGGTTTCCGTCTCGCCCAGGATGCTGGTTGTCAGGCGCGGCGGCGGGGCATTGTCACGCACGGCGCGTCGCGACCAGGCGGCGTCTCCGATCAGGAAATGACGTCGATCATCCTCGCCGCGCAAAACCAGCCCCCAATGCCCCGGACAATGGCCCGCCAGAGGAACCGCCAGCATGGAGCCATCGCCAAACAGGTCCGCACCGTCGCTGAACGGCGCCATGTCGTCGTCCAGCGGCGCACGCGGCAGATCCTCGAAAAAGTGCGCTCGCGCACCAATGTCGGCGGGCAATAGGCCAGTCAGAATACCCCTTCGGACCCGCGCCAACCGCCCATGACGGCGGACGTCCTCCAACCCTGCGAGTGCACAAAACAGCATCGCTTTAGGAAAGGCGTGCAGCCCGGCGATGTGGTCGCCGTGGAAATGCGAGATGACCACCGCCCGCACGTCCTCCGGCTTCAAACCGAAGCGGCCCAACTGGTCAACGACAGCCTGTCCGTCCGGCAGATCAACCGGCGTCGTCCAGCGATAGAAACGCTCTGGAAACGGCTGAGTCGCCCTGAAGAAGGCCGGATCATAGCCTGTGTCGAACAGCACTGGCCCCACCGTCGGATGCAGAATCAGGCCGACCAGAGCCGGAAACTCGATTGGCGCCCAGCCCGCCCCATGTCGCGCCATCGCCTCGGGGTGACGGCACGATCCTGCCTTCAACACATGGACACGGCAGCGCGTCATGCCGCCATTCTCGGAGCCAGTTCCAACGCAGACGCCACCGCATCATGGGCGGGCGAATAGCCCAAGGCGGTTCGCGCATAGGACAGATCAAAGGTCTGGGAATAGGCCAGGGTCGCCAGAGCATAGGGGGTGATCTTCGGCTCGGGGCGCCCCGGCCATGCGCCGCACAGCATCTCTGACATCAAGGCCAAAACCCGCATCGGCGCTATAGGAACCGGAACCAACTGCGGTTTAACCTGCAAAACCTCACACAGACGTTCGGCTAGATCGAGAATACGGATCGGCTGACCGCCGGAGATGTTGATCACGCGCCCGCCAACAGCATCTCGTTTCTGGTCCGCCAGCACCAATGCCTGCGCCGCATCGCGCACGTCTGTCAGGTCGATACGGGCTATGCCGCCGCGCAGGACAGGCAGTCTGCCACGTCGAACCATTTCTATAATTCGAGGCAACAAAACTGCGTCATCCGGCCCGATAAGCGCGCGCGGGCGGATGGAGATCGTGCGAAATCCGGGTCGATCCGCCGCCAACACCTGTCGCTCGGCCGCCAGCTTGGTGCGGGCGTAGGCGTTCAGCGGGCGCAGGGTCGGCGGGCTGTCCTCTGTCAGCCCCTCCTGATCCTTGAAATCCGCATAGATCGAAGGCGAGGACACGAAGACAAAGGCTTCGCACCCCGCCTCCTGCGCCGCCACCATCAACCGCTCTGTCGCATCAACATTGATGCGCTGAAACACCGCTTCCGGCCCCCAGGGGCTGGACAGAGCCGCCGCATGAAAAACGACGTCAACGCCCTCGCACAGCCGGTTCAGGTCAGCCTGCAGCAGATCGCACAGGACCACATCCGCGCCCATGACCTTCAGTCGTTGCGCGCCCCCCACAGACCGTCCCGTCGCTCGCACGGCATATCCGGCCGCAACCAGGGTCTCGGTCAGAGTCAGCCCTAACCCGCCTGTGGCGCCAGTGACCAAGGCACGCCGCATCAGAACCGCAGCACCATGGCCGCCGCGCTGATGCCGGCAGCGGTGCCCAAAAGAAGAACCGTCGTTCCAGACTTCAGCCGCCCCAAAGACTGCGCCTCCACCAGGCCGCTGGGCAGAGAGGCGGCGATCTGATTGCCGCGATCGGAGAAGATGTCGATGACCCGTTCCGGGTCGCCGCCCATCAGTCGCCGCACATGTTCGACGCCCGGTCGGCTGGCCTGATGGCAGATGACCAGATCGACCGTTTCCCGCGTCAGGCCCGCCTCCCCCAAGACCCCGTCAATCATCCGTGGCAAGACCCTGGCCGCCGCCTTGAACACCCCGAAGGCGTCCATGCGGAAACGCGCCCCCTCCAGCAAAGCCTCATAGCCGTCCGTCGCCCGAATCCGTGTGCCGCCAGAGCGCAGGACGGCCAGATCCTTGCCCTCGCCATAGGTTTCGAAACGGCGGCTGATCAAGGCCGGGCCTGCGCCGTCCGCCCGGGCCTCGACGCAGACCGCCGCCGCGCCGTCGCCAAAAATGGCCGCTGAGGCTGGCGTCTTCCAATCCAGTCCAGCCGAGGCGATGTCGCTCGACACCACCAGCGCACGTTTCCAGCGCCCGGTCGCAAACCCCATGGCGACGATATCCAGCGCGGCCAGAAACGACAGGCATGTCTGGTTCACATCAAACGCCCAGATGCCGGATTTACCCAATCCAAGCGCGTTCTGGATCAGGACCGAAGTTCCGGGGATAGGCTGCTCCATCACACCGCAGGCGCCGATCAAGACATCAAACTCACCCTCGCCCCACCCCGCCATCTCCAGCGCCGTCCTCGCAGCGCGGGCGCCCAGGACGGACGTCGTCTCCTCAGGCGACGCGACGGCCCGGCTGGAGATGCCGAACTGTCGTTCGGTCCATCCTGACGGCTGCGTGAACACCGCGTCCAACTCGGCCGACGGCCTGCGCCTTTCAGGCATAGCCGCGCCATATCCGACAAAGGCCAGTCCCGTCATTGCGAAGCGCCCCGCGCGCGGCCGACAGCCAAGCCTGAACTCCTATCGCTGAGGGCATTTCGCGGCATGGGTGAACCATCATGTTTCGAGGTCATGATCTAACATGCAGCACCTCGCAAAAGCCTTGTCCATAAATTTATTGATCATTGCTCATTTTTTGCGGATCAATCGTCCCAGCATCGTCGACTTGTGCGCGTTTCGAGAACTTGGACAGACTTATACATTGTGGCGCTTTCCGCTCGAACGTCGTCGTGCCATCCAATGGTCAAGCTAGACGTAAGGCAACCATCCTCGCGGCACGCCGTTCTCCGTTACTCGATCAAAGGCCAACAGGACCGCCCCATGACACCCCGCACCCGCTTAGCCCTCGTCGCCGCCACTGCTCTGGCTGTGGGCGCGGGCTCTGCACAAGCTCAAACGAATAATCAGACAAACCAAGACCGCCTGGGCGCCGTTGTCGGCGCGCTGTTTGGCGACCGCCTCGGCGTTTCCGCGCTGGATCAAGCCTGGCTGCGTGGCGGCCGCCCGCTGCGAGATGGTCAGAACCAATTCACCACACGCGTCGACAGCAGCCTGCGTGTCGGACAAATCTCAACCGCCGCCGCGACGCGCCTGCGCGCCGACTATACGGCCCTGGTCGATCTCGAAACCCGTTACGCCGCCGACGGGCGTTTCTCGAACGAGGAACGTGCTGACCTGAACAACCGCTACAACGCGCTGACGCAAACGCTGGAATCTGGCGCGTCTGGTTATGGCGAGGTGAACACGGTCGCTCAGGGCCGCGCCGCATTCGAGTCCCGCGTGGACGCCGCCGTCAACGCACGCCGCATCACCCGCACCGAAGCCACGCGTCTCAAGACGGACTATCAAGCCCTGATCCAGTTGGAGACCCGCTACGCCGCCAAGGGTTCGATCACCGCCAGTGAGCGTAACGACCTGGACACCCGTCTGGACGCCTTGGACGCCCGCGTCGGCGACGGCCCCGCCGTGCAGCCTCCAGCAGTGACGCAGACGCCGCGTGTGCGTCTTGCCGCGCTTGAAACCGCCGTGACCGCAGCCGAGCGTTCAGGCGCCCTCAATCGCGCGGACGCCGCCGATGTGCGCGTCCAACTGGGCGATCTGACGCGCCTGGAGGCCGCCTATGGCCGCTATAACCCGTCTGCAGAAGAAACGACCTATCTGACCCGACGCCTCGGCGAACTTGAAACTCGCCTCCGCCGTTAAGACCAACGTCGACGCACCAAGGAACGCCCATTCACCCGGTGAATGGGCGTTTCACGTGTCGGGGAAGAGCCGAGGCAGCATCGCAACCCTCCCAATCTGAGAACTTGCTTGACCCGACGGCGCCGCTTCAGGATCGTCACTCAGGCTTCGCAAGGATCGATGATGGCTTCAGCATGGATCGGACTGCCCTTCGCGCTGCTGGTCGCGGGCGCCGCGTCCGCCCAGACGGCGTCGCCGCAGCAGACGCCGCTGACCTATGCCGAAGCCTCCGCGCGCTTACGCACCTCCTCGAGCCTGTCGCGCGCGGCAGGCTATGGCGTGGACGCCGCCAGCGAGCAGGCGGCGGCGGCGGCGGGCCTGCGTCGGCCCACGGTGTCGCTGGACGCCCAGGCCATCCGCTACCGCAAAACATTCGACATCTCCCTGACCGGCGCGCTGGACAAGGCCCAGTCCGAGCTAGGCTCCGCCATTCCCGGCCTGATCTCGGAACTTCCCGGAATACCCGGGGATATTCTCCAGACCGTGGGACAACGGCTGCAGGCCGCCCTGCCTGAGATCTTCGCCGCTCTGCCGACTGACGTGCGGCTCGAGGTCGAGGAAACCGCGTTTCGTCCGACCCTGACCGCGCTCCAGCCCATCTACAGCGGCGGCGCCATCCCCGCCCTGCAACGCGCAGCCGCCGCCAATGTCGACATGGCGCAGGCGCGCCGTCGCGAGGCGATGGATCTTGAAGGCGTCAATCTGGCGCGCGCCTATTTCGGACAGGTCTTGGCGGCGGAGGCCGTGCGCATCTCCACCGACACCCGCGACGGGTTCGATCTTCACCTGCGTAACGCCGAACGGATGGAGCGCGAGGGGGTGTTGAGCCACGCTCAGACGCTGCAGGTCCAGGTGGCCCGCGACGCTTCACAGCGCCAACTGGACCGCGCGCAGATGGAGTACGACAACTCGGTCCAATCGCTGGGCCGGGTGCTGAACCTGGACGACGGGGTGACGCCGACGACGCCCTTGTTCGTCAACCGCAACTCAGTCGGGCCGATGGATGTCTTTGTCGCCCAGGCGTCACAGTCAAACGCCCGCATCGCCCAGGCCCAGGCCACGCGCGATCTGGCCGAAGCCGGTGTCGATTTGGCTGAATCCCGTTTCCGCCCCACCGTCTATGCCTTTGGCGCCTACAACCTGAACCCCGACAACGCCCTGCCGACTGAGCCTGACTGGGCCGTCGGCATCGGCGCGCGCTACACTCTGATCTCGTCGATCGACCGTCGCCGCATGGCGGGCGCGGCGCGATCACAGGCCCAGGCGGCGGGCGAAATGGAGCGTCAGGCGCGCGACGACGCCCGACTGCTGGTCACCCGCGCCTATAATCAGGCGGAGCTGGCGCGACGCCAGTTCCTGTCTATGGACTCCAGCCTGACGGCGGCGGCCGAGAACCTGCGGGTGCAGGAAATCGGCTTCCGGGAGGGGGAGTCCCCTGTCTCTGCAGTCGTGGACGCCCGCAACCTGCTGGGTGCGGCGCGGTTGCAAAGGGCCGTCGCGGCCTATGAATATGACCTCAGTCTGGCGGCGCTTCTGGCGGCGGCCAGCAGCCCCCAGACCCTGAACGACTATCTGCAACGCGACGACCGGATCAGCGCACCATGAGCGAGACGACAGCCACGCCCCCCTCGCGCAAGCCCGGCGTCCTGCGCGTCTGGATCATCGCAGCCGGCGCGATCCTGCTGGCGGGCTTCATCATCGTCGGCCTGTTCCTGGCGGCCCGCCCGCCGAAAGAACAGATTCAGGGCATGGTTGAGGCTGAAACCTTCACTGTCGCGACCAAGGCGCCCAGCCGTGTCGAACAACTGCTGGCGTCCGAAGGCGACCGCGTAACGGCGGGCCAGGTGCTGGCGGTCATGAGCAGCCCCGAAATCGAGGCCAAGGACGTTCAGGCGCGCGCCCTGCTGCAGTCCGCCGAAGCGCTTCAGTCGCTCAGCCGAGAGGGCGCGCGCCAGGAAGACATCCGCACGGTCGAATCCATCTGGCGCGCCAGCCAGGCCACGGAACGCCTGGCCGACCAGACCGCACGACGCGCCGAAGCCCTGTTCGCCGAGGGGGTCATCTCGGCCCAGCGGCGCGACGAAGCCGTCGCCGCCCGCGCCGCCACCGCCGCCCAGACCGAAGCCGCCCGCCAGCAGTATGTGAAGGCCCAGACCGGTACCCGGCCGCAAGAGAAGTCCGTCGCCGACGCCCAGGTCAGCGGGGCGCAGGCCGCCGTCGCCGAAACCACCAGCCTGCAATCCGAGACGCGTCTGATCGCTCCTCATGCGGGCGAGGTGTCCCAGCGCTTCGCCAATGTCGGTGAGCTGGTTCTAATCGGCGTGCCGGTCTACACTGTGGTCGACACCGCCGATCCGTGGGTGTCCTTCACTGTTCGCGAGGACCAGTATCGCGACCTGAAAATGGGCGCCACGCTGCGCGGCGACATCCCCGCGTTGGCCCTCAGGAATGTCGCCTTCCGCGTTACGTCCATCAGCCCGCAGGGCGAGTTCGCCACCTGGCGCTCGACCCGCCAGTCCAGCGGCTATGACGTGCGCAGCTTCGCGATCAAGGCCAAACCAGTCCAGCCCATCGCCAACCTGCGTCCGGGCATGAGCGTGCTGTTCGACTGGTCGCGCCGGTGATGTCCAATCGCGCGGCCTTCGCCCGGGCCGTGCGCGACGAGACGCGCTTGCTTCTGACCCGACCGTGGGACGCCTTCGTCGCCTTCGGCCTGCCTCTGATCCTGCTGACGGTGATCGCCCTGATGTTTGCGCCAGGGGTGATGCGCGGCTCTCCGACCGCCGTCGTCGATCACGACCGATCAGATTTGAGCCGCGCCGCCATCCGCAACATGCAGGCCAGTTCCGGCCTTGACGTCGCCTATTCGCCCGCCACTCTGGACGAAGCGATGGGGCTGATCCGGCAGGGAAAGATCTTCAGCTTCGCCTATTTCCCATCAGGTTTCAGCGCGGGCGCATTTCGCCAGCCTGAGCAGGCGACGGTCTATTTCAACGGCGCCTTCCAGACGGCGGGCGCCCTGACGGCCCTGAACCAGTCTGCCGCTGTCGCTTCAGCTGCCGCACCTGCGCTGGAAGAGCGCGCCCGGCAGATGGGCGTGCCTGCGACCGCGCTCAGCCCCCCGGAAGTTCAGGTGTCGATCGTCGGCAATCCGCAATTGAACTTCGAACTGTTCCTGGGCGGTCTGCTCGGCCCGGGCGTCCTGCATCTTCTGGCCGCCTGTTCGGCGGTGCTGGCGGTCGGGCGATTGATGCAGGGCAAGTCATTCCGAGCCTTCAGGATGACCTCTGGCGGCCACACGACGGCGGCCCTGGCTGGCCATCTGACGCCTCATTTCCTGATCTTCACCTTGTGGGGACTGGCCTGGATTGTGTGGCTTTGCGGTTTTCGAGGCTGGGGCGTCGCCGGGTCATTACCCTTGCTGGTGGTGGGCATGGCCGCCTTGATGGCCGTCAGCGTCGCTCTGTCCGCCCTGCTGGTCGCGGCGTCGGGGGACAACGACCTGGCCTTCTCCGCCACAGCCATCTACTCGGGCGCCGCCATCGCCTTTTCAAACGGGACCCTGCCGTTGGACCACGGTCCGCGCTTCGCCCAGTTCTGGAGCGATGTCCTGCCCTACACTCACTATCTGCGGCTTCAGACCAGTCAGATGGTGACCGATGGCGCAAAGCGTGCCGCCCTTCATGATCTGCTCATCCTCTGGGCGATGACCCTGGGCGCCTTCATCATCGCCGCCCTTGCGGTCCGCTGGCGCGCCAAGCGCGAGCCCAAGGTTGAGGCCCTGACCTTTCCCCTGCCGACACAGAGCTTCGTCGGCAGTTTCACCGCCACCTTCGCGGGCATCGCCAAGGCTCGGCCCGTCGCCAGCCTCCTGCTTCTCGCGGTGGTGCTGTACGCCTTCTACTATCCTGCCGCCTATTCAGGTCAGTCGGCGACCGGCCTGCCTCTGGCGGTGGTGACCAGCAGTCAGACGCCGACCACACGTACCCTGATCGAAGATCTGAACGCCAGCCACGCCATCGAAGTCGCCGCCGTCGCCTCCTCTGTCGAGGAAGGCCAGAACCTGATGAAGCGCGGCGTCGTCGATGGCGTCATCGTCCTGCCCGACGGGTTCGAGGCCAGTCTGGCGCGCGGCGCGCCGGACGGCGTCGCCATCTATCTGAACGGCGGCTATCTGGTTCGCGTCACCGCCATCGGCAAGGCCGCGGCGGGCGCCGTCGCGGACGTGATCCGCAAACGGCTGGACGGCCTGCCCGAGGTCGCACGCGCCGCGTCCCTGACGCCCAGCCTGAAACAGGTCTCGCTCTTCAATCCCACCGAGGGTTATGGCGACTATGCAGTTCCGGCGGTCAGCATCATCATCCTGCAACAGACCCTGCTGCTGGGCGCGGGCGTCATCGCCGCCATACGACGCGAGACGGAAGCGCCGATCTTGCGGCTCAGAGGGCGGCTGGGCCTATGGTTGGCCCTGACCGTCATCGGCACGCTGTCCAGCCTGTTCTATTCCGGTTTCGTCTTCTGGATTCAGGACTATCCGCGCGCAGGCGACCTGTTCGGCGTCATCCTTCTGGCGCCGCTGTTCTCGGCGGCGGTGTCGGCGCTGGGCCTGTGTCTGGGCGGATTGTTCGATCGGCACGAGCGGGTGCTTCAGGTGCTGGTCGGCACGTCGGCGCCGCTGTTCTTTCTGGGCGGCACGGCCTGGCCGCACTTCATGATGCCTCAACCGCTGGTCTGGCTGGCCAATCTGTTTCCTTCGACAGCTGGGGTGCAGGCCTTCGTGAAGATGAACTCCGCCGGCGCCAGTCTGTCGGAAGTTGCTCCGGAGGCGACGGTCTTGGTTGTCTTGGTTCTGATCTACGGTCTTTGGTTGCTGGCGCCTGCGGTGAGCCCCATCAGACAACGACAGGTCACGGCCCAACAACCCTCAAGCTGAGCCTTGACCGCTTATTCTGATTTTCCGCTGGCGAGGCGGAGGATTGCCGTTATTCATGTCGAATCTGTCGAGGGCGGCCCGGAATCATTCACCAACAATCAGGCGATGTGATCCCACGCTCAACTGGGGCGACTATCTGTATGAAACGTTCTTTTGCGTACCTCATCATCGGGGCGATGATCCTTGGGGTCCTCACCGGTTGGGGCCTGAACCATTTTCTCGACGCTGAGGGGGCGTCAAAAGCGGCTTCCAACCTCAATCTGATCACCGATGTCTTCCTTCGCCTGATCAAGATGATCATTGCGCCGCTGGTCTTCACCACCCTGGTCGCGGGCATCGCCCACATGGAAGACGCCGCTTCGGTCGGACGCATCGGCGTCAAGACAATGGCCTGGTTCATCTCGGCCTCGGCCGTCTCGCTGCTGCTGGGCCTGTTGATCGTTCAGATCCTGCAGCCCGGCGCCAATCTGCACCTGCCCGAAGCCGTCGTGGCCACCGCGCCCGCCGCGTCAACCGATGCCTTCTCGCTGCATGGTTTCATCACACACCTGGTGCCGACGTCGATCTTTGACGCCATGGCGCGCAACGAAATCCTGCAGATCGTGGTCTTCGCCGTCTTCGTCGGCACTGCCGTCGCCGCCCTGGACGACAAGGCGCCGGCCGTGATGCACCTGGTCGAACAGGCCGCCTCCATCATGTTGAAGGTGACCGAGTTCGTGATGAAGCTGGCGCCGCTGGCCATCTTCGGCGCCCTGGCCTCAACCATCGCCACGCAGGGCCTGGAGATGCTTGGCACCTACGCCAAGTTCGTTCTGGGCTTTTACGGCGCCATGGCGACCCTGTGGGGCATCCTGTTCTTGGCGGGCGCCTTGGTGCTGGGCAAGCGCGTGATCCCGCTGTTCCGTACGATTCGCACCCCTGCCCTGCTGGCCTTCTCGACCGCCAGTTCGGAGGCCGCCTATCCCCGCATACTGGACGCCTTGCCCAAGATCGGCGTGCGCAAGCGCATCGTCAGCTTCGTCCTGCCGCTGGGCTATTCGTTCAACCTCGACGGATCGATGCTGTACTGCACCTTCGCCACCATGTTCATCATGCAGGCGCACGGTGTTCACCTCAGCATCTCGCAGCAGATTTTCATGCTGCTGTTGCTGATGGTCACGTCCAAGGGCATCGCGGGCATTCCGCGCGCCTCGCTGGTCGTCATCATGGCCACCTTGACCTACTTCGGCCTGCCGGAAGCCTGGATCGCCATTGTGCTGGGTGTCGACCACCTGCTCGACATGGGCCGTTCGGCCACCAACGTGGTGGGCAACTCCGTCGCCGCCGCCGTGGTCGCCAAGTGGGAAGGCGAACTGGACCCCGAGGACGAAATCGAGGGCGTAGAGCCCAAGGCCATCGTCTGATCTGAACCCACGGCGGCCTGGCCATAACGTGTTTGCGATTCACTCGCAGACACGTTATCGCGCATCGCGAATGTCTCCCCTCGACCTTGCACATCGCGCAGCCTTGTCTCAGCTGCTGGTGACAGAGCGCACCTCATTGATGCGAATGGCGCGGCGGATACTGGGCGACGCCGCTTTGGCGGAAGACATCACCCAGACCCTGTGGCTGAACATTCAGCGCATCGCCGATCCCGAAGCGATCAAGGACAAGCGCGCCTACATCTATCGACTGATGCTGAACCTGACTTCAGATCAGAGGAGAAAACGAATGCGCGGCGCGGCCCTGTTCGACGATCGGGCTGACGATGTGCGGATGGCCGACGCCACGCCAACTACGGAAACACGGATCATCGACCGTCAGAGGCTCAGCCTGCTGTCCGCCGCCATCGACGAACTGCCGCCGCGTTGTCGCGAAGTGTTTCTTTTGCGGCGCGTCGAGGGTCTGCCGCCCGCCGAAGTTGCCGAACGCCTGGGAATTACAACAAATGCAGTGGCGAAACATGTTCGCCATGCAATCAGCCATTGTCAGACGCGACTGGCTGAACAAGAGGCGTTGTGATGACATCCGTCACCCCCTCAAAGCCTGACACTGTGTCCCGCGCGGAACGCGAAGCTGCGTGCTGGGTGGCTGACCAGCAGAGCGGCCTGCTGGACGACGCAGGCTCGGCGCACCTAGAGGCCTGGCTGCAGACTGCTGAAAACGCAGCCGCCTTGAAAAAGGCTCAGGCTCTCTGGCTGGAAATGGGTGAAGCCGTTGTGCGAGCCGGCGCCCCAGCGGCCCTGGCCTCTCGCCGCTGCGCATTAAGACTTTCCGGTGGTCGCAGCTCGCGCGCGCCGCTCATCGCCACCGGCATGGCGGCCGCTCTGGCCATCGCCTTTGTCGCTCTGGACGGCCCCACCCGACTGCGCGCCGACGTCATCACCCGACCCGGCGAGCAAAAGATGCTGACGCTGGCGGACGGCTCCACCGTGCACCTGAACACCGACAGCGCCATCCAGGTGGTCTATGCCCCCGACCGTCGCATCGTGCGACTGCTGCGCGGCGAGGCCGCCTTCACTGTCGCCCCGAACTCAAAAAGGCCCTTTACGGTTGAGGCGGGCGGCGGCTCGACCACGGCGCTTGGCACCCGGTTCATCGTGCGGCGCTCCGGCGTGCAGACCCAGGTGTCTGTCACCGAACATTCAGTACGTGTCGCGTCGAACCCTGCTTCGGTTGTCGTGGCGCAAGACCAGACCTCGACCTATGATCCCAATCAGCCGCCTTCAGCGCCCTTCGCGTCCTCTGTCGGCGTGGGCGCCTGGCAGGACGGCTGGCTGGTGTTCGATGACCAACCTCTATCCACTGTCGTCAGTGAGATCGGACGCTATTCCGCCCTGCCCATGACGGTCATCGGCCGCAAGGCGCGTGATCGCCGCGTCAGTGGCGCCTTCCGCATCGATCAACCCGCCCAGACGGTGAAGCGGCTGGAACAGACCCTGGGGCTACACGCCACCCAGCTGCTTGGCGGTCCGGTCATCCTGCACGACTGAACGGCGTTCTGAACATTTTTGGCCTTCTAAAGTCCCGGTTCCGCGATTTCGCACGTCTACCTCAAGAGAACCATTCTCATTCGCACTACGCGAACCCATATGGACTGGCGCGGCAAGCGCTATGAGAGGCCAAGTTGATCAAGGCGAGACGTAACATCGGGGCAATGCGCCTCTTTCTGATGGCCACCACAGCGGTTGCTGCGGCGGCGGTGCTGGCGCCCCTGCCCGCTGCGGCTCAGGCCCAGACCCATTTTGACGTGCCGGCGAGCCCCCTGACCCCGGCCCTGATCCGTTTCGCCCAACAGGCCAATGTCGAACTGGCCTACGACGCCAGCCTGACACGCAATGCATCAACACGCGGTCTCCAGGGGCGCTACGGTGTGTCGGACGGCCTGTCGCGCCTGCTGGCCGGAAGCGGCGTCGCCTATCGCCTTTCTGGGCGAGTCGTGACCCTGTCTGCCGCGCCTGTGCTCGGCGACGCCATCGCACTTGGCCCTGTGCGGGTTGAAGGCGCCGTCGAAGGCGGTGCGGGCGGACGCCTCAGCGCTACCGGCTTCAACGACAATGGCGACCCCGTGGAGGCGCCTTATCGATCCGCTGGCTCAAGCGCCTACATCGACCATGACACCATCGAACGCTTCCGTGGGACCTCGACCGCCGACATCGTCAAGGGCGTGGCGGGTGTGACGGCGGGCGATCCTCGCGTGGCCAACGCCCTGGACGTCAACATCCGCGGCATCCAGGGCCAGAGCCGAGTGCCGGTGATCATCGACGGCGGCCAGTCCACGATGGACACCTATCGCGGCTATGCCGGTCAGTCCCAACGCACCTATCTCGACCCTGATCTCATCTCCAACATCATCATAACCAAGGGTCCCAGCCTGCAGGCCAATGCGTCCGGCGGCATCGGGGGCGTGGTGGTCATGGAGACCCTGAAGGCAGATGACGTCCTGACAGCGGGTCATGACCTGGGCCTGCGTATCCGCACGGGTGTATCCGACGCCAGCGCCCGCAGCCTGCCAGACTACGGCGGGGTTCCGTCCGAGGACAGCGGCGATCTGACTCGCCCTGGCGGACAGTTCTTCAACCTCGCGGCGGCCGGCCGGTGGGACAGGTTCGACCTTGTCGCCGCCTATGCTTGGCGCGATGTGGGCAACTATTTCTCAGGTCACCGAGGCTACAACGATTTTCCGCAAGGTCGCCGCGTCCTGGCGTCGTTGAACCCGACGAACACCGAAGTCTTCAACACCTCGTCCCAATCGGAATCCCTGCTGCTGAAAGGCACGTGGAGGATCACTGACGAGCAGACGCTGGAGGCCGGTTATCGGCGCTATAAGGGCGAGCAGGGCGAGATCATGGCCTCGCAGATCATCCGCGTCGATCGTGACCAAGTTCCCCAGTGGGCGCTGGGGAATGTGGACATGGACGCCTACAACCTGCGCTACCGCTACAAGCCGCAGGGCGAACTGGGTGATCTGGTCGATCTGAAGGCCAACGCCTGGCACACCCACTCCGACAGCCTGATGTACAACGGCCTGACCGGCGTCACCCCCTGGTATTTCGACCGCCGCACCGACTGGTGGGATGCGCCCAGCTTCAATACCGATCCGGGCTACAAGGACGCCTATCGCAATGAACTGACGCAGGAGCGGTTTGGCGGCGACCTGACCAACACCTCTCTGCTTTTCACAGACCTGGGCAAGCTCACCTTCGACTACGGCCTGTCGTTCAGCCACGAAGACGTCGGCCCCGGCCCCAACTCGCCGATCATGCACGACGACCTGATCAACAACCGTTTCCTGCGCAGCGCCGTGCGCAAGGAATACAGCGCCGTCGCCTCGGCCAGATGGGAGCCGAACGAACACTGGGAACTGATGATCGGCGGCCGCTACAACCATGTCGATGTGCGTGACCGCAATCGGCTGGCGACTGAGGCCAAAGAAGAGGCGACCGGCAAGATCCGCTACACCCAGCTGTTGAGCGGAGACCCCAGCCTGCCTTCATGGCGCGCCAAGCGGATCGCCATGCTGAACTGGTATCCCGACGCCAATGGACAGTTCACCCAAGCCTCGCTGCTGGCCTCGCCCTACAAGCGTGGGACGGTCGCCGACATCACCGGCTGGAACTTCTATGACGCAGGCGCCGTCAGCGATCTGATCGTACCGACCGAATGGACATGGTCCGATCCAATCCGCCGCACGGACGACGCCTTCATGCCCGCGGCCAGCGTCACATACCGCTTCAACGAAGACACGCTGTTGTATGCGAAATACGCCGAGGGCGTGAAGCTGCCCAGCCTGTTCGAGACGACACTGGGCCTGTTCACGGCGGCAAAGCCGACCGGAGAACTGAAGCCGGAGCGCGCCAAGACCTGGGAGGTCGGGGCCAGCACCATCCGCCGCGATCTGATCACCGGCGGCGACCGTGCGGGCTTCAAGCTTGCCTATTTCAACACCCGCATCGACGACCTGATCACCCGCGACTACCGCACACTGTCGGCGGGCCTGATCCGCAACATCGATCAGTTCAAGGTCTCGGGCGTCGAGTTCCAGTCCACCTATGACAACGGCGTCGTATTCGGGGACCTGTCGGCTCACTACTATTTCGAGGCCAAGACCTGCGCGCCGGACATCGCTGCAGAACGCCGGGAATATGGTGAAAAGCGCAATATCGCCGGGTTGAAGAACACCCCCGACTGCGTGGACGGCGGTTTCGAAGGCTCATACAGCAACACACAGAACCCGCCCCGTTTCAACCTGAACCTGACGCTGGGCGCGCACCTGTTCGATGATCGCCTGACCCTTGGAGGACGGGCTGTCCACAACTCAGGTCCGATCAGCAAGCTGGATAAGGACTGGAACGTCGGCCTGTCGGCGATTCAGCAACTGTACAAGGAGGCGACCATCTATGACGTCTTCGCCAGCCTTAAGGTCACGGAGCAGACCAAGCTCGACCTCAACATCGACAATGTGATGGACGAATATCACCTCGACCCGCTTGCGTTGGGCGTCATGCCTGCGCCGGGCCGAACTGTCCGTCTCGCTCTCACCTACCGCTACTGAGACCGATGATGCCTACTCTCGAAACAAGCCGCGCCAAGCGCCTGAAGTCATCCAGCAACAGCGTGCACGAAGGTCTGGACAACGCCATCATGGCCGCCAAGCCCTTCAGCAGCCGCGAGACCTATTCCGAGTTCCTGCGTATCCAGCAGTTGTTCCATCGCGACATCGCCGCCCTGTACGAGGCGCCCGAACTGACGGCTCTGGCGCCGGATCTGCTGGAGCGTCGCCGCATCGACGCGGTGCTGAGCGACCTTGCCGATCTAAACGCGGAGCCCGCGCCGGCCGATGGTCCGCCGCGCTTCGCCGCAGGCGAGCCGGTGGACGTGCCGACGGCGCTGGGTTGGCTTTATGTGGCTGAGGGTTCGAACCTGGGCGCCGCCTTTCTGATCAAGGCGGCGGCCGGCCTGGGCCTGTCGGCGGATTTCGGCGCGCGCCACCTGGCCGCCTCGCCCGAGGGCCGCGCCAATCATTGGCGCAGCTTCACCGCCGCCCTTGACGCCCCCGAGATGACGGATGAGGAGGAAGCTCGCGTTCAGGCCGGGACCGCCGACGCCTTCACACGTGTTCGCGGTCTGGTGGATGTCGGCTTCAAGTCCAGGGTCGCTGACGCCGCATGACGACCGTTCTCCCGCGCGTCGCGGTTCAGGGTCACGTCGAGGTCGAAAGGCACCGGCGCAGGCCCCATCGTGCGCGTGGGATGATCGCATTGGGCGGCGCCCTTATCCTTCATGCCGCCCCTCTGTTGTGTCTGATCAACTTCGTCTCTCACACGCCGATCCCGTTGGAGGATCAGCCAGTGATCGCCGTCGACCTGATCCGCATCAACGCCGCGCCGCCACGCCCCTCGTCCGAAAAGGTCGAAGGCCCAAAACAGGTTCAGGCCGCCGCCAGCCGAGCCGCGCCGCAACATATCCATCCGCGCATTCAGGCGGATGCGCCCGAGGCCATGGCCGTCCCCATGACGCCGCCCGAGCCCCGCCCTGCCCAGAACCAGACGCCAGCGCCCGAAACAACCGCGCCTGTCGCCCGTCCAGCGCCCCCTGCTCCACGCCCTTCGACTGCCCCCCAGGACTGGCGCGCTCGCCTGCTGGCTCATTTGGACTCAAAGAAACGCTATCCGCCCGCCGCTCAGCGCCTGCGACAGGAGGGTGTCGCCTATCTCCGCTTCACCATGGATCGGTCAGGCCGCGTCCTGTCTTCGCGGATAGATCGCACCTCAGGTCGTCCGTTGCTGGACCGCGAGGCCCTGGCCATGCTGGGCCGCGCCCAGCCCCTGCCCCCGCCGCCTGATGATGTGCCGGGCGCCACGCTGGAACTGGTGACGCCGGTGGAATTCTTCCTGCCTCGGTGATTATTGAAACAGCAGTGGCAGATTGCGGAATCTCCGATAGCATCCGGCCATTCCAGGGAATGGCGCACGCATAATGATCCTGACGGCCTTGCTGTTTGCAGCAGCCCTGCAAATCACGAACACCGACGCCCCGGCGCCCCTCGAAATCAGCGATCAGTTGCGAAGCGCCGCGCAGGAAGCCCTCGCCTTTCCCAACACCCGTTTGATTGGATATCCTGTTACAGGGCGTTTCCCGCGTGAAATCAGAGCCTCGATAAATGCGGTCAGGCCTGCGGACGCCGCGGGCGTGAAACACGACGCCATGACGCTGTGGAACTACAGGTTGAACGCCCAATCCAGGAACGGCGTCTGCCATCCCTCCGATATCGACGTGGACTACGACGTCACCATCACCCTGCCCGATCTGCAAACACGCGACCGCATGCACAGAACCGACAGAGACGCATGGGACCGCTACATGACCGCCTTGGTGAAGCACGAGGTGAACCATGCCCGGATTGTCCGACGTGGAGCGGAACTGCTGCAAGATGCCGTTCGAAGCGCCGCCACCTGTGAGGAGGCCAATACGGTCTTCTCCACCATTACGCCGCAAATCAATGCAGCCAGCGATCTGTATGACCGCCAGACGGATCATGGAGCGCGAGAAGGCGCGACCTTCCCCCAGAACTGATCACGCGCTGCGCGCCATCACGTCCAACCTCAAGGCAAGACAGGCCAAGGCCTCATAGATGGCGGCCAGTTCTACATAGGCCTCGGCGATCTCGGGCGTCGGCGCGCTGAAGGAGCGGCTAAGCCAGACTGCCGCCAACTCCTTGTACTGTTCTCCCATGAGGCGATTGTCCCATTGTGAAGTCTCAACCGAAACACTCGCAATAGTTGCGCCACATCGCCAACAGTTTGATTTTCACATTCGGGGCGAACTTGGATTCGCCTCCTGAGCCTCAAGTCGGAAAACAGGGCGACCCGACCTTGAGCCGCCCTATCGAACCGCAATCAGACGGCCGCCAGCGCCTGCTCCAGATCAGCGATCAGATCATCAATATGTTCGATGCCGACCGACAGACGCACCGTATCCTCGGTCACGCCTGCCTTAGCCAGTTCTTCCGGCGACAACTGCCGGTGCGTGGTCGAGGCCGGATGGCAGACCAGCGACTTGGCGTCGCCGATGTTGACCAGACGCGTGAACAACTGAACCGCATCCTGGAAGCGGCCGCCCGCCTCACGACCACCTTCGACGCCGAAAGTCAGCAGACCGGAAGCCTTGCCACCGAAATATTTCTGGATCAGGGCATGGCCGGGGTGGTCGGCCAGACCAGCGTAGTTGACCCACTTCACCTTCGGGTGGGCCTTTAGCCATTTGGCGATAGCGGTGGCGTTCTCGACGTGGCGATCCATCCGCAAGGCCAGCGTCTCAAGCCCCTGCAGGATCAGGAAGCTATTGAACGGCGAGATCGCCGCGCCCGTATTACGCAACAGCACCGTGCGCACCCGCCCGATGAAGGCTGCGGGGCCAAGCGCCTCGGTATAGACCACGCCGTGATAGCTGACTTCCGGTTCGTTCAGGCGACGGAACCGCGCCTTGTGCTCGGCCCAAGGGAAGTTTCCGCTGTCCACAATGGCCCCGCCGATCGAGGTGCCGTGCCCGCCGATATATTTGGTCAGCGAATGAACCACGATGTCGGCCCCATGTTCGATGGGTCGCGTCAGATAGGGCGTCGGCACAGTGTTATCGACGATCAGCGGGAGACCCTGCGCGTGCGCCGCCTGCGCCAGCGCGCCAAAGTCCACGACATTGCCCAGCGGATTTCCGATGGATTCGCAGAAGACCGCCTTGGTCCGCTCATCCGTATTTGCGGCGATGGCGTCCACGTCGGCGGCGTCAATGAAGCGAACCGTGATGCCGTACTGCGGCAGGGTGTGGGCGAACAGATTGTAGGTGCCGCCGTACAGGGTCGAGGTGGCGATGATATTGTCGCCCGCCTCTGCAATCGTCAGGATCGCATAGGTGATGGCCGCCTGGCCCGAGGCCACCGTAAGCGCCGCGATGCCGCCCTCCAACGCGGCGACCCGCTGTTCGAGCACGTCCGACGTCGGGTTCATGATGCGGGTGTAGATGTTGCCCGCCACCTTCAGGTCGAACAGGTCGGCGCCATGCTGGGTGTCGTCGAATGCATAGCTGGTGGTCTGATAGATGGGCACAGCCACCGCCCGTGTCGTCGGGTCAGGCCTATAGCCAGCGTGCAGGGCAAGCGTGTCGAACTTCATGATGTTCATCCCCAGGTTCAGCGCACTTGCGCCTGTTATAGCTGGGGAAATAACAAAGTTCGGGACGGAAGGGCATTTCAGATTTTCTGTTGGTCCGGATCAGGTTTCCTGCCCTCTGCCCGAACGATCACGCCCGCAACGTCGCGGGGGAAGCGACCGTCGTAGAACGCCACACCCATGCAGCGGCCAAGCGCAGGCGTCGCAGTTGCAGCCAACCGGATCGTTATCGGAGTTCGCCATGCACCACACCGACCTCTTCACCAGCGATGATGACGAATGCGACGAGAGCTGGCGCGACCCGCTCGACCAACGGCGACGAAACGATGCGGCGCAAGTTCTCCTTGATCGATGCCCATCCGCTGCTATCCGTGCCGAACGACGTCGCCGTCGTCGGCTATGATGACTTGGAGATCGCCCTTCACGCCCCCACCCGCTGACGACAATCAAGCAGGACATCACCGACGGCGCGCCATCAGGACGCCTACGCCACGCACGACCAAGCGCGGCGAGACCTGTTCGGATACATCGAGGGCTTCGATCCCCGTCGCCTGCTCGTCACTGGGCTACATCAGCGCAGCCGAGGCCGAGCGCAGAGCGGCTTAACCCCGTCCCCTTTTCCGGGGGAGGTCAGACCGGATCAAAGCTTTTGTTGCAGGATCGTCAAGGCAAGGCCTAAAGCCTTATTTTTATAGAATTTTTAGGAAATGGCGGAGACGGAGGGATTCGAACCCTCGGTACCCCTTACAGGGTACGACGATTTAGCAAACCGTTGCCTTCAGCCACTCGGCCACGTCTCCAGCGAAGGGCTCGATAGCGGAGGTCGCTGCGTCGCGCAATCCGCTTCGAACGAAAGTCCTCATGTTAACGCGACATAGAGGCCAGTTGTGGTGAATGCCAGCGTTCGCCAACCACGGATCGACATGACCGACTGCGCCTCTCACCTAGCGGATTCGCTGCCCGCGCCCACGGAAAAGACCGCCAAACGGGCTGAGCGCGGACCATTTCGGACCGAGCTCTGGCTGAGTGCGCGCCAGCGTTCGGACGTGCGGCTGGCCGCCCACTATTTCCGCGTCGTCGACGTGCTGACCGTTTTCACCATAGGATTGGCCGTCGCCTACACCGCTGCGCCGAACGGTCTGGGCGCCCTGTCCCTGGCTGTGGCCGCGCCCAGCCTGACGGCAGGCGTCGTGATTCTGAGCCTGATGCGCGGGTTGAACCTCTATGGCTTCCGAAGCAACCGCGAGCCCCTGATTCATCTGGCTTCGATCATCGGCCTGGCGCTGGTCGCTGCAGGGGGAGCGTTCATCGTCAGTCTGTTGTTCGGGGATCAGGGATTGATGGTCGCCGGTGTCTTCATTTTGGCGACGGCGGCGGCGCTGCTGGCGCTTCACAGTGTCTGGCTTGCCATTGTCGCGCGCTGGCGCAAGAAAGGCGTCCTGTCGCCCAATATCGTCATCGTCGGCGCCACCCGGAACGCCGAAATTCTGATCCAGCGGGCGCTGGAACGGCGCGATCTGAATGTGCTGGGCCTGTTCGATGACCGGCTGGCGCGTTCGCCCAAGAACATAGGCGGCGTACCGATGTTGGGCGATGCGAACGCCCTGATCAACCATCGAATGACGCCCTATGTGGACCACATCGTCCTGGCTATCGACGCCCACGGCGGAGAACGGGTGCGCGACCTGACACGACGGTTGGAAAGTCTGCCTAACGCCCTGACGGTCCTGGTCGAAGGGGGCTGCGTCGACGCGGCTCTGGATCGCCTGGCTTCCGCTCCGCTGGCGCCGTTGGGCGGGCCTGCGCACGCCGAACGCAAGGCGTTCAACAAGCGGATGCTGGATGTCGTCGTCGGCCTGATCGCCCTGATCGCGGCGGCGCCCGTCATGGCCCTGGTCGCCTTGGCCATACGCCTGGATAGCCCCGGTCCCATCTTCTTCCGCCAGCGCCGACACGGCTTCAATCAGGAAGAGATCGTGGTGTGGAAGTTCCGCTCCATGCGCCACGTCGACGCCGACGCCACCGCCAGCAGACAGGTCACCGCCGACGATTGCCGCGTCACCCGCGTCGGCCGCTTCATCCGCGCGACCAGCCTTGATGAACTGCCCCAGATTTTCAACATCCTGACCGGCGAAATGTCTCTGGTCGGCCCACGTCCCCACGCCATCGGCATGAAGACCGGCGACATTGAATCCGCCCGTCTGGTCGCCGAATACGCCCACCGCCACCGGATCAAGCCCGGCATGACGGGCTGGGCCGCCGTCAAGGGGTCACGCGGCCCCGTCAACACAGAGCAGGAGGTCCGCCGCCGCGTGCAACTGGACATCGACTATATCGAGCGACAATCCCTCTGGCTGGACCTGTGGGTGATCCTGATCACCCTTCCCGTTCTTCTTGGCGACAGGTCTGCCGTCCGGTGAGCGAGAAACGCATGTTCTGGCGCGGCGTGTGGGGCTATCTGCCCGCACAGGTCGTGCAGGGAGTGGTCGGATTCCTGACCATCGTCGTCTTCACCCGGCTGCTCAGCCCGGAAGACTTCGGCCACTACGCCCTGGCCTTTTCTGTCACCACCCTGGCCCATACGGCGACCTTCAGTTGGCTGGAGGCGGCGATGGCGCGGTTCTGGGCGGCCGAACGCACGCCCGAGGGCCTGACTGCGCATTTCGCCAGCCTGTACCGCACCTCGTTCGCCATCATCGCCGTCTTCGTGCCGATCGCCGCGCTTGTGGTGTGGCTGTTGCCGCTGACGCCTGCGTTCAAGATCGCCGTCGCCTTTGGGCTGGCCGGAGCGCCGATCCGCAATCTGGCCAAGCTGGCGCAGGAGCGTTTTCGCGCGGCGGGCGAAGTGGCCAAGGCGGCCAATGTGGACATGTTCGTCTCCATTTTCGGTTTTCTGGTGGGCGCCGGGTTCGCGCTGGCCGGGACGGGCGCGGCCTCGCCCCTGATCGGGTTAGCCCTGGCCCCCCTGTTCGTTCTGCCCTTCATCCTGCCGGGCGAGTTGGCTCAGTCGAACGGCGGGACCGTGGATCGCGAACGGCTGAAGGCCTATGCGGTCTATGGCTACCCCATCGCGGCGTCCCTGACCCTGGCGCTGGTCCTTGCCTCGACCGATCGGTTCCTGTTGGCGGCCTTCATGGATGCGGCGGCAGTCGGCGCCTATCACGCCAGCTATAGTCTGGCGAACCGCACGCTGGACGTCATCTTCATCTGGCTGGGCGCTGCGGGCGCACCCGCCATGGTCATGGCGCTGGAACGCGGCGGGCGCGAAGCCCTGCGTGAGACGGCGCTCGAGCAGGGTTCGACGCTGATCCTGATCTGCCTGCCTGCCGCTGTCGGCCTCGCCCTGGTCGCACGGCCAATGGCCGAGTTGATGATCGGTCAGGACCTGCGCGCCGCCGCAACCCTCGTGACGCCCTGGATCGCCGCCTCCGCCTTCCTGTCCGGCATGATCGCCTATTATTTCGGCTTCGGCTTCACACTGGGCAAGAAGACCGGGCTGCTGCTGGTCACCATGGCCATTCCAGCGCTGTCAAACATCGTGCTGAATCTCGCCCTGATCCCCAGACTGGGCGTGCGAGGCGCCGCAGTCGCCACGGCGCTCAGCTTCGCCATCGGCCTGATCGCCTGCCTGCTGATCAGCCGCAGAACCGTCGCCCTCCCGATACCGTGGGACAGCCTGATCCGCTGCGGCGTCGCCTCTGCGGCCATGGCCGGGGTCGTGGCGATGCTGCCGCCCATCGGCGGTCTGGCTGAACTGGTGCTGGACGCCAGCGTCGGGGGCGCAGTCTACGCCTCCATGGCCCTGACCCTGAATGCAGCCGGGGTGCGCGACCTGTTGATCCGCCTGATCGCCGCCAGACGGGGAGCCGCCGCATGAACGCAGACATCCACGACAACGTCGCATGGGGTGCGGCTGCACCGATGATCTCGGTCCTGATGCCCTTCCTGCGCGATGATCCCGACGCCCTGGTCCGCCAGCTTGACACCGAAGCGTCGGCTCTGAACGGGCGGGTCGAACTGATCCTGATGGACGACGGCACGAATGACCCCGCCTTGACCGCGCGGTTGAAGGCGACGGTGGACGGACTGTCCCTGCCCGCCCGCCTGATCACGCTGATCGCCAACGAAGGCCGAGCCAGAGGACGCAACCGCCTGACCACCGCGGCACGCGGACAGGCCTTTCTGTTTCTCGACAGCGACATGAAGCCCGACACGCCGCATTTCCTGCGCGCTTGGGTCGATCTGTTCGCCATCGATGCACCTGCGGTGACCTTTGGAGGTTTCTCGCTAGACCAGGCGCCAAACGACGCCCGTTTCGCCGTCCACCGCGCCCTGTCCGGCGCCAGCGAATGCGTGCCTGCCGCCGAGCGCGCCAAGACGCCAGAAAAATACGTCTACACCTCCAACCTGCTGGTGCGTCGCGACGTATTCGAGGCAGAGACCTTCGACCCCCGCTTCAATGGCTGGGGCTGGGAGGACGTGGAATGGGCCATGCGCGTGTCACAACGATTCCCGGTCATCCATATCGACAATCCCGCCACCCACATGGGGTTGGACACCGTCGCTGACCTGGCGGGCAAATTCGATCAGGGCGCAGGCAACTTCGCCCGCGTCGTCGCCCTGCACCCGGCCATCGTCCAGACCTATCCCAGCTACAAGGCTGCGCGCGCCCTGAAGCGCCTGCCTGCCCTGCCTTTGATACGGGGATTGGTGAAACAGGCGGCCCTGGCGCCCGTCTTGCCGACCAAGGCCCGCGCCTTCGCCCTGCGGCTGTATCGCGCCGCCGTCTATGCGGACGCCGTCTGACATGAGCACTGCAACTGCCCCGGACGTCGCCGTCATCATCCCGACCCTGCGCCGTCCGGAAAGCCTTGAGCGCGCCCTGCGATCAGTCTTCGCCCAAACCAAGGCTTTGGACCGGGTTCGCGCCATCGTCGTCGCTGACAATGACCCGGATGGTTCCGCCGCCCCCCTGATCGAACGACTGCGGCGTGAGGCGCCCGTCACACTGACCTACGCCCACGCCCCCGTCCCCGGTGTCGCCACGGCGCGCAATGTCGGCCTGGCCGCGACCGACGCCCCCCTGATCGCCTTTCTGGATGATGACGAGGCCGCCTCGCCCGGGTGGCTGAACGCTCTGCTGGACGCCCAGATACAGACAGGCGCCGATGTTCTGTTCGGTCCCATCCGCGGACGTGTGCCCAAGGGAACCGGCTGGACCACCGCCTATCTGGAGCGGTTCTTCGGCCGCACAGGTCCGACAGAGACGGGTCTGACCGACGACATCCACGGTTGCGGCAACAGCCTGATGGTTCGCTCCAACGCCCTGCCCGGCGATGCGCCGTTCGACACCGCCATGAATGAGACCGGCGGCGAAGACGACCGGCTGTTCACCGGCCTGCAGGCGCGCGGCGGAACCTTCGGCTGGGCCGCCGACGCTTGGGTGGACGAGTTCGCGCCTCCTGACCGCGCCAACCTGCGCTACGCCCTGCTGCGCGCCTTCGCCTATGGCCAGAGCCCATGCCAGATGGCGGCGGATCGCGGCGACCCTCTGGGCGTGGTCAAATGGATGCTGGCGGGTGTGGTGCAGAGCGGGGTTTGGGGACTGGCGTCGATCGCCGTCGCCATTCTCAGACGCCCCAATCGCGCAGACGTTTACGACCGGCTGGCGCGCGGTCTGGGCAAGGTGTTCTGGACCAAAGCGTTCGAGCCGCGCCTCTATGGCGCCGCGATGCTGAAACGGACGGCTTAACCCGTCAGCCGTTGCAAGAAGCCGGGCGCGCGATAGGTTGAGCGGTTCAGCACCACCCCTGCGATCCGACCGCCGACCGCCTCGATCTCGTCACGCAGGATGACGGGCTCATTCGCCGCCGTGCTCTCGGCCCGAACGACCAGCACCGTCATGTCCACAAAGGGCGCCAGGATGATCGACATGTCGTTGCGATCCGCCGCCGGGGCGTCGATGACGATGGTGTCCGCATGCGGGCGCATCGCGTCCCAATAGCGCGGCTCGCCCACCGTCTCGACCCGGTGGCCGGAGCGCAGCGCCTCCATATGGAAATGGGTCACCCACATCCGTCCACCCAGACAGGACCGCGCCGTCAGCAGCCGGGCCGACGGAACCGGCTTGCCGTCCCGTCCCGTCACGCGCGGAGTCACGACAAAGAAGGTGGAGCCGTCGGGTGAAGCGCGGACAGGCTTGCCGATCTGTCCGAACCGGTCCGGTTCGCCAGCGATGGCTTCAAGCTGCCCCTGCTGGGTCAGGTCGCCGTCGATCAGCCAGACGGGCTTTCTGGCCCGCACGGCGGCCAGCCGCGCGAACTCACGCGCCACTGTCGACACCCCTTCGCCAGATGCGGCCGAGGCGAACTGAATGACGCGCGCACGATGAGCCGGCGCTGTACCCAGCGCCGCCCACAGGCCGCCCATTTCCGAAGTCAGATCGACCATCGAATCGCTATGCGCTCTCCGTCACGCCCCAGCGTAACATTATCTGGCCTTGGCGGGCGCCACAGCGAGAACAGGCATATCCAATGTCCGGGCGACAGAGGCCGGTGTGGTGAACCCCTTGCGGGTGAAGACCCGCAGCAGGCCGACGCACAGGGCGGTGAATCCGGCGAACAGGAAGACCGCCGCCAGCGCCGGAATCTTCAGGCTCTTGGCCGTGGTCGGCGGCTGGGCGCGTTCCAGCACGGTGACATTGTCGGCGCCCGCCGCGACCAGGGCGTTGTCGGCGCGGCTCTGGCTTTCGCGTTGCTGGAATTCGCGGATATTGGCCGTCAGGACCTCGCGATTGCCCGCCAGGGTCGAGTTCTCGGATTCAAGCGCCGTCAGACGCGCCTGACGCGCGCGGATGTCGTTCAGCTGGCGATCCAGCGCCGACAGGCGCGCGGCCAGCGAATCCCTCTCGGCCCGCGTATTGATCCGCGTCGTCTCCAGTTCGGTCCAGATCGGATTCGGCCCCGTGCGGACCTCCTTGGGTCCCACCGCCGTGCCGGACGATACATAAGACTGCAACTGAACGATCCGCGCTTCTATATCGCGAACGGGCTGGGCGTCGGCCGTATAGCGCGACAGAAGCTGCTCGCGCTCGGTGCGCAGTTGCAGAATCTGGTCCTGGGCCGAGATGTTCAGATCCTGCTGCAAAGCGATCTCGGGCGGCGTCGACGCCTGCTGCGCCATCAGGGTGTTCAGGCGCTGGCTGGTCTGGTTCAGCTGGCTCTGCGTGGACATGCGGTCGGTGAAGACCGTCTGATAGGTCGCCGCCAGCGTCGTCTTGGCGGCGGTGAAGTCGCCGATGTCGTTGGTCTTCAGGAAGCTTTCATAGGCCTGGTCGGCGTTGGCCAGATCGTCCTCGAACGCCATCCGCTGGGTGGCGATGGCCGGTGTCTTGTCCTGAAACACCTCGCGGCGATAGGCCAGATACTGTTCGATCACCGTGTTCAGGATTCGCGCGGCGCGTTCGGGATCATCGGCCTTGTAGGTCAGGCGCACGACCGAGCTGCCCGGCGCCGTCAGCACGCCCAGGCTGGCGCCGATGGACTTGCGCGCGGCGGCGTTGGCCTTGTCGACATCACCCTTGGTCGCCTTGCCCAGGACGGCAGGCGCGCCCAGCGCCAGGACCACCCGCTCGCGCACGGCGCTGGAGCCGATGATGGCGGCCTCAGAGTTGGCGACCTCCGCCCCCTGCGGCGCCTGCCCGCCCCGCTCTGCGGCGCCGACGCGCGGCTGATAGACATATTCCTGGCCGACGCCCGCGAAGACAGCGCCCGTGGCGGTGTAGCTTTTCTTCAGGCCGAACGCCGCAAAGGCCCCGATGGCGAAAATCACCAGGAAGATCACGATCATCAGCAGCAGTTCGCGGAACAGCATCCCCACGACGTCCAGCACGCCGTAACGCGGTCTTGTTGTGACGTAGGCCGTCGAGCGCATTGGGAAGACCGAATCCTTGAAACAGGCTTATGAATGCACCCTTCGCCGACCCGTGTTAACCTATGGTTACCCATAAGTGACGAAGCTGGGCAGAACGCTCCTTTCATCGGACCCGCCCGATTCCATGACGCCAGATCGCCGCCTGTTTCTTCTGGCCATTGGTTCAGCCGCGCTTGCGGGCTGCGGTGGCGCCAACGCCTCGCGAATGCCCCATCCCAGCGCCGCCGCGCCCGGAAATCATCAGCCTCAAGGCCCCCTCGTGCGTGGCGGCGAACCGCGCAATGAACTGGGCGGCCTCAGCTTCGCCCGCTGGACGGACGCAGAGCCGGAATATCTTCTGTATCCCGGCGACGAGATCGAGGTGGCCACGCCTACGGCGGCAGAGCTGACGCGGACCCTGAAGGTCGGACCGGACGGACGTATCGCCCTGCCCCTGATCGGTCAGGTGATGGCGGCGGACCGCACCCTGCCGGAACTGGAGCAGGTCCTCTCAACCGCCTATTCGACCCAACTGGTGCGTCCGCTTGTCGAAGTGACGCTGCGTCAGGCGGGGCCGATCCGCGTATGGGTCGACGGCGAGGTCCGCACGCCGGGCGTGATCGAGATTGTCGGCGAACTGGAGGCCTATCAGGCCGTCATCCAGGCGGGCGGTTTGGCGCCAACGGCCAAACCAGACCGTGCGGCCCTGATCCGGCGCGGGCCGGGCGGGTCCAGCATGATGCGGGTGATCGATCTGCGCCCACGCCGCGCCGAGACGGTCATGCTTCGTCGCGGCGACATCATCTTCGTGCCGCGTTCAACCCTGGGCGAACTGGCCGCCTTCTTCACCCAGATCCGCGCCGCCATGCCAATCGGCTTCAGCTATTCGATCAACGGATCGAACGGCAACGGCTACGCGCAGTTCTAGGGTTCGGTCAGGCGACCAGATTGACGACGCCCTGGTCGATGTAGCGACGGGCCGCCTTCTGGGCCTCGGAAATCTCTTCCCGATCCATCTCCATGCTCATCTCGCGGCGATAGACGCGCGCCTCGACAGAGCCCTTCATGGCAGCCAGATTGAAGATCATATGGGCCGAGACCCTGTCCATCGGGCAGCCGCCCGATCCGGCTGAATACATCATGCCCAGCTTGAACAGGTCGTCGCCCGACATGTCCACGGTCGGCAGCGGCAGGCCTTCGTCTTGCGAGTTGCCCTGCAGGTCGGGCGCTAATTCTTGCGCGGTCATCACCGTATCTCCCAAACAGGCGCCATTCTGGCCCTGCCTCCTGACACCCGATCAAATACCGCCGATTTGAAGTTAAAGTTAACGGCAAAAGGTCAGGTCGATTTTTCAGTAAAGCAACCCTGAATACTCTGGTGGCGTTTCAGATCTCGGAAAGATTTCGGAAATATCTTGTTTACGTCTTGTGCGCCCGCCGGCCGCACAGGATCCGGCGCGCCGCTTCCGCATCCGTGCAGACTCCGCCCGCAGGGCGCAAATCCTCCAGCGCGATGGAGGATTTCCAGCCGTTCAGCGTGGACCAGCACCAAAGTTCAGTCGGCCTGATCGTCGGCGTTTCTCCTTGAGGTTCAAGGACGCTTTGGCGCACTGACGCTCTCGGGCGGTTCACCCTGCCAATCCTGACACGGTCGTTCAGGACGCGTTCAGGCGCACAATCCGACCCTCGTCTCATCACCGGACCAAAGGACGGCGCTTCCGTCGGCGGGTCCAGAATGGAGCACGAAGATGAACCGCCTCACCAAGGCCGCCGTCATCGCCCTCGCCCTGTCGACCTCGGCCGTGCCGTTGCTCGCAGAGGCGCAAAACCGCGACCGACGCGAATATCGCGATGATCGCCGCTATGACAATCGCCACAATTATCGCCCCGATCACCGTCCAGACCATCGGGATCGACGCGACTACCGCAATGATCATCGCAGTGACCGTTGGGACCGGAACAATCGCGACTGGTGGCGCGGACGCTCGGACTTCCGGGGCTACAACGGCCCGCGCAGCGGCTATTGGTATGCGCCCAGCTACGGATATTACCGCGTCGATCCCCGCTATTCCGGCTATCGCTGGCGCGCGGGCGGATACCTGCCGCCGCAGTACCGCAGCTACTATGTCCGCGACCCGTACGTTTACAATCTGCGACCAGCGCCGCGCGGCTATCGCTATGTTCACGCCGGCAACGACATCGTCCTGATGGCCGTCGCCACCGGCCTGATCGCCAGCGTCATCTCGGGCGTTTATTGAGGCCCATGCTGCGACGCTTCTTCAGCCTCGCGGGCGCTGGCCCGCGGGGCTTTGTCATCGGCTGCTTTCCAGCAGTCTGTTGATTGCTAACAATGTTCAGCCTGGGTTCATCGAAAAAGACAAAGATGACCTCAAGCCGCTGGAGAACCAGCGTGCAGGAACCAAAGACCATGAAACGCCTCTTATTGGCTTTCACCGCCGTCGCCGCCTTCGCCGGTCCGCTCGCCGCGCCGATCCAGGCGTTAGCCCAGGAACAGCCCCAGCCCAGCCGCGAACGCCCGTCACGCGGCAGCGGCGATGGCCCGCGCGGCATGCGCCCGGATCGCTCGGGAATGCCCGAGCGTCCCAGCCGTCCAGAGACCAGCCAACCACGTCCTTCGCGACCGGAGGGGGGCTGGACCCGCCCTGACCGGCCCAACACAGGCGGCGAGCGCCCCAACCGTCCCGATCGCCCTGACCGCCTTGACCGCCCGAACACCGGGGGCGCTCGCCCGGATCGTCCCGAAGCGGGCTGGAACCGCCCTGATCGCCCCGGAACCGGTCAGCCCGGCCGCCCCGACAACGGCGGCGGACAGCGGCCTGATCGTCCCGACAACGGTTGGAACCGCCCGGATCGTCCGAACAACGGCGGCAATCGTCCAGACCGGCCTGATAACGGCTGGAACCGCCCGGATCGCCCGAACAACGGCGGCAATCGCCCCGACAGCGGCTGGAATCGTCCAGACCGGCCCGGCGCGGGACGCCCGGACAACAACTGGAACCGCCCGGGCCAGCACAGTCGCCCCGGGAACAACTGGAACGGCCGTGATCGCGACCGCATTCAGCGCGAGTTCCGCCAGCGGTTCAACAGCAATCAATGGCGTCGCGACTTCTATCGCGACCGCAATCCGAACTGGTGGCGTAATGACAACCGCTTCCGGGGCTACAGCGGCGTCCGCGTCGGCTTCTATTTCGCGCCGGGCTGGGGCTATTACAGCGTCCCCCGATCCTATTGGGGCCGCTACTGGTCGGTGGGTCAGTACCTGCCGGACATCTTCTGGCGCTACCAGTTGAACGACTGGCGCACCTACGGCCTCGGCTATCCGCCCGAGGGCACGCGCTGGGTCTCGGTGGACAACACCCTGTATCTGATCGACGAGTATGACGGCTATATTATCGACGTCATCCGCGACGCTTGGCGCTGGTAATCGCCACGCAGAACGAAGGCCCGGAGAGCGATCTCCGGGCCTTCTTTTTGCGCCAGGGTCATACCCAAAACTTCCACCAAGGCCTTACCGCCGCATCGATCCAAACATCCGAGTCTGCAGAGCGCGTTAGCGTCGTGTTGCCGATTGTCATTGTCATTTCAGGGCTGCCAATGACTTCGACGAGCGATGGCTGAAACCAGGCTGCTGCAAGCCTGCCTTCAAAATCCACATTCAAAGCGCAGTCGTCCTCAGGTTCGCCAATGACCTCGACGCCGGTCATGCTGACTGTCGTAACGCCGAATATGACGCCTTCGACCCCGCCGTAGCCCAACTTATCAGTCAGCGGCGTCGAGCGGATTCTAGCAGCGTCAAACATTGCCAACGTTTTACAAACCCAGCTTGGCCTTCAGGATGTCGTTGACCGCCGCCGGATTGGCCTTGCCGCCGGTCGCCTTCATGACTTGGCCGACGAACCAGCCGATGGCCTGGGGCTTGTCGGCCACCGCCGCCGCCTTGTCCGGGTTAGCGGCGATGATCTCGTCCACCGCCTTTTCGATGGCGCCGGTGTCGGTGACCTGTTTCAAGCCGTGCTTCTCGACCACCTCGGCCGGAGAGCCCTCGCCGGTCCAGACCAGGTCAAAGACTTGCTTGGCGATCTTTGACGAGATGACGTTCGTCTCGATCAGCTCGACCAGCTGCGCCACATGGGCGGCGGGCAGAGGGTTGTCGCTGAAGTCCCTGCCGTCGGCGGCCAGGCGTGCGGAAACCTCGTTCGTGACCCAGTTCGACACCAGCTTGGCGTCACGGCCCTTGGCGGCGGTTTCGAAATAGTCGGCCTTGGCCTGTTCGGAAATGAGCACGACGGCGTCGTACTGCGACAGGCCGTAATCTGCCATCAGGCGCTTGCGCTTGTCGTCCGGCAGTTCGGGCAGAGACGCCTTGATCTCGGCGATCCAGGCCTCTTCCAGATCCAGCGGCAGCAGGTCGGGATCGGGGAAGTAGCGATAGTCCTGCGCCTCTTCCTTTGACCGCATCGAGCGCGTTTCGCCGGCGGCCGCATCGTACAGGCGGGTTTCCTGGGTGATCGAACCCCCGTCCTCCAGAATCTCGATCTGACGGCGCGCCTCGTACTGGATCGCCTGAGAAATGAAGCGGAAGCTGTTGACGTTCTTGATCTCGCAGCGCGTGCCCAGGAAGCTGAAGTCGCCCGTTTCCTTGAACTTGTCGTAGTTGCCGGCCCGGCAAACCGACACGTTCACGTCGGCGCGCAGATTGCCCTTCTCCATGTCACCGTCGCAGGTGCCCAGATAGATCAGGATGGTCCGGATCTTCTTGACGTAGGCGACTGCTTCTTCCGGCGTACGCAGGTCGGGACGCGAGACGATCTCCATCAGCGCCGTGCCGGCCCGGTTCAGGTCGACATAGGATTCAGTCGGCGACAGGTCGTGGATCAGCTTGCCCGCATCCTGCTCCAAGTGCAGCCGCTCGATGCCGACGTTGAAGAAGGCGCCGTCTTCGCCCTCGACCTCGACCACGCCCTCACCCACGATGGGGTAGTAGAGCTGGCTGATCTGATAGCCGGTCGGCAGGTCGGGATAGAAGTAGTTCTTGCGGTCGAACTGGCTGCGCTTGTTGATCTGGGCGCGCAGGCCCAGGCCGGTCTTCACCGCCTGTTCGACGCAGTGCTTGTTCAGGGTCGGCAACATGCCGGGGAAACCCGCATCCACCAGCGACACCTGCTCATTGGGGCCAGCGCCGAAGCCGACGGCGGCTCCCGAGAACAGCTTGGCCCTGGACGCCACCTGGGCGTGAATCTCCAGCCCCATGACGATTTCCCAAGGGCCGGTTCGACCCTGGATGAGTTTGGTGTTCGTAGCGATATCGGTCATTTGTTCGTCCTAGCGTCCCGATGGACACGGAGAAAGAGCCTGTCTTGAAGATGACGCGAAACTACGTGCATCTTGATCCTCTCAATGGAGATTTTCGATGATCAAGATACTTTTCGCCGCCGCAACCGCCTCTCTGCTGATGACGGGCGCCGCTTCCGCTCAGACCGCCCAGCCGGCGCCTGCCCCGGCTCCGGCCGCATCGTCGGACCACGCCCATCACGCCCGTCCGACCATTGACAGCTCGATCGAAGATCTGGTCGGCAACGCCGCGACAAAGGCTGTGCTGGACAAACACCTGCCGGGCATCGACCAACACCCCGCCTATGGCCAGATCAAGGGCATGACCCTCGCCCAGATCGCCCCCTTCTCGGGCGGCGCAATCACCGACGAGAAGATCGCCGCTATTGAAGCCGACCTGAAGGCGCTCCCGGCGCAGTAATAGATAGGGGCCCGCGATCCGCAGGCCCCTATTTTTATTTCACCACCACTTGCCGGGCTTGGCGGTGAAGCCGGCCGCCCGTTCCAGCGCGGCCCCGACCTGGAACACAGTGGCCTCGTCCAGCGCCTTGCCGATGACCTGAAGGCCCAGCGGCAGACCGCCGGAATCCACGCCCGCAGGCACCGAGATGCCCGGCAGGCCGGCCAGATTGGTCGTCACCGTGAACACGTCGTTCAGATACATGGTCAGCGGGTCGATCTGCTTGTCGCCCAGCGCAAAGGCGGCCGACGGCGTCGACGGCGTCAGGATGGCGTCCACCTGACCCCAGACATTGTCGAAGTCCTCGGCGATCCGGCGACGCACCTTCAGCGCCTTGACGTAATAGGCGTCGTAGAATCCGGCCGACAGCACATAGGCGCCGATGGTCAGGCGACGCTGAACCTCCTTGCCGAAGCCTTCCGCGCGCGAGGTCGCGTACAGGTCGTCCAGCGACTTGAAGTCGTCGGCCCTATGCCCGAACCGCATCCCGTCATAGCGGGCCAGGTTCGACGACGCCTCGGCCGGCGCCACGATATAATAGGTCGGCAGGGCGTATTTGGTGTGCGGCAGGCTGATCTCGACGATCTCGCAGCCCGCGTCTTTCAGCCAGGCCACGCCCTGATCCCACAGCGCCTGAATCTCGGCAGGCATGCCGTCCACCACATATTCGCGCGGCACGCCGATGCGCAGGCCCTTGACCGACTGGCCGACCGATTGCGTCCAGTCGGGCGTCGCGATGTCCAGGCTGGTCGAATCCTTGGCGTCGAACGAACACATGGATTGCAGCAGCAGGGCCGCATCCTCGACCGTCTTGGTGATCGGTCCCGCCTGATCCAACGAACTAGCGAAGGCCACCATGCCGAACCGGCTGGCGCGGCCATAGGTGGGCTTGATGCCGACCGTGCCGGTGAAGGCGGCGGGCTGACGGATCGACCCGCCGGTGTCGGACGCTGTCGCGGCCAAGCACAGGTCGGCCGCCACGGCCGACGCCGAACCGCCGGACGAACCGCCCGGCGTCAGATCGGCGTTGGAGCCGTTCGACTTCCACGGGTTCTTGACCGGACCAAAGGCCGACGTCTCGTTGGACGAGCCCATGGCGAACTCGTCCATGTTCAGCTTGCCCAGCATGACCGCTCCGTCGCGCCACAGATTGGCGGTGACGGTCGATTCATAGGGCGGCACGAAGCCGCGCAGCATGTTGGACCCGGCCGTCGTCTGCACGCCCTCGGTGCAGAACAGGTCCTTGATCCCCAGCGGCGCGCCTTCCAGCACGCCCCCCTGCCCCGCCGCCAGACGGGCGTCGGAGGCCTTGGCCATCTCCAGCGCCTTGTCAGCCGTCACCTCGACATAGGCGTTCAGCGTCGGGTTCGAGGCCTCGATATTTGTCAGGAAGGCCTGGGTGATTTCAGCCGAGGAGAATTCCTTGGCTTTCAGGCCGTCCACGGCCGCCTTCAGAGTCAGTCTGGTCAAATCGCTCATGACTATTCGACCACCTTGGGCACGACAAAGAAGCCGTCGGCCGACTTCGGGGCATTGGACAGGACGGCGTCGCGCTTGGCGCCGTCGGTGACGACGTCGTCGCGCAGACGCAGCGGCTGGGCCACGTTCGAGGTCATGGGCTCGACGCCGTCGACATCCACCTGATCCAGCTGTTCGATCCAGTTCAGGATGCCGTTCAGCTCCTGCGCCAGCGGCTCCAGCCGGTCCTCGGGGGTCTTGATGCGGGCGAGATGCGCAACCTTGCGCACCGTCGCAGCGTCGATGGCCATGCGGCCCTCCAGTCATGCGAGATTAAGCCGTGGTGACTAACGGCCCGTGCCCGGATTCACAAGGTTTCGTCAGTCCGAGGACGCCACTGAAATTGCATCAGGCGGCGCGTCGCCTGTGTTGTCGAAGCTGACGTGGATGAACCGGGGGCTGTTCTTGACGCTGCCATCCTCTGACGCAACGTCCTGACGCACCGCCAGCACGACCTTTCCTGGCGCGGATTCGACCACCCGCCATTCCTTGAAATCGCCGACGAGATAGACACGCCACCCCGCGTCCGCCCCCGCGAACAGCCCGAAATAGGTCACCAGCCCATTCAACGCCGGATCACCGCCCGAGACGCTGAAGACCTTGGCGTTCAGGCGCGGCAAAAGCTCCAGCTGCGAGACGCCGGCCGCCTGCTGCAGACCCGGCTCCACAACGGCGGGCATGGCCACGACCGGTCCGGTCGGCGCCGCCGGGGCCTTGGCCACAGACATCGGCGTGGGCGGCGGAGCGGCCTTAGGACGGGCTTTCGGCGCCTCATGCTCTCCGCAGGCGGTCAAGCCGAAAACGACAGACAGGATCAGGATCGCGCGTGTCATTCCCGCACCATCGCCTTTGACTTCATCGCGCGCCAGTCCTAACCGCAGGCCGTGCCCGTTCTTGATCTCCTAGACCTGCCCGCCGCTTGCCCGCCCGACACGCCGTGGATGGGGCTGGATCTGGGCGAGAAGACCATCGGCGTCGCCGTGTCTGACGCCACGCGCCTGATCGCCTCGCCGCTGGAGCTGATCCGCAAGTCCAGGTTCACGCTGGAGGCCGAACATCTGTTCAAGCTGATGGCCCATCGCAAAGTCTCGGCCCTGGTCATCGGCCTGCCCGCCAACATGGATGGCACCGAAGGACCGCGCGCCCAGTCCTGCCGCGCGTTCGCCCGCAATCTGGAGCGGCTGCGCCCCGTCAACGTCGCCTTCTGGGACGAACGCCTGTCCACCAGCGCCGTCGAACGCTTCCTGATCGAGGACCTGGACCTGAACCGCAAGCGCCGCGCCCAGGTCGTGGACCGAACGGCCGCCGCCTGGATCCTGCAAGGGGCGCTGGATCGGGTGCGGGATCAGGCGACCTGGATTTGACAGCGCTGATCGCGGGCATCCTGCCCGTCTTTTTGATGATCGCCCTGGGCTATGGCTTGCGGAAGTCCGGCTTCCTGCCCGACGAGGCCTGGCGGCCGATCGAGAAACTGTCGATCAACATTTTCTATCCCAGCTTCCTGATCCCCGCGATCTGGCACGCAGACCTCGCCGGGGGCGGCGCGACCGTGGCGGGGGCTGCGGCGGTGGGGGCGACCCTGATCGTGGCGGCGGCGACGCTGGCGGCCAAGCCCCTGATCACCCTGGACGGCCCGGCCTACACCAGCGTCTTTCAGGGCGTGATCCGCTGGAACAGTTTCGTCTTCGTGCCGGTGATCCAGTCCATCTATGGGTCCGAAGGCACGGCGCTGGCCGCCGTGGCCATCGCCTTCATCATTCCGGTGACGAACATCGCCTGCGTCGCCGTGCTCGCGAAATGGGGTTCACTGCGGCGCGAGCCGTCTGTCGTCGGCCTGATCAAGTCGATGCTGGCCAATCCGATCCTGCTGGCCTGTCTGATCGGTCTGGCGCTGAATTTCCTGCGTGTTCCGCTGATCCCCGGCCTGTCCGAGGTGATGGACCTTCTGGGCGCCGCCGCCCTGCCACTGGGCCTGATCGTCGCCGGGGCGGGCCTGTCCTTCGCCGAGGTCAAACGCCGTCGAAAGACCATCGCCGCCGTCACCCTGGTCAAGCTGGGCGTCATGCCGCCGCTGATGTGGTTCATCGCCTGGGCGCTGGGCGGCGACAGCCTGGCCCAGGGGATCGCCCTGATCTGCGGCGCCGCGCCCGGCTCGGCGGCCTCCTACGTCCTGGCGCGCCAGATGGGCGGTGACGCGCCCCTGATCGCGGGCGTCATCGCCCTGACCACCGTGGGCAGCGCCGTGGTCATCCCCATCCTTCTGGCCCTGTTTCACTTCACCTGACTGGCGCTCACGTCAGGCGTTCCAGTCTGGCGTTTGGGGCGAGTCGCGCCTATAGCCGCGTCTCGATGACCCAGCCCTCCCTCGTCACCGACCAGACCATTCAGGAGCGGCTGGTCCCGTTCCCGAAATCCCACTTCCTCGCCGCGTCGGACCTCAATCCGTTTGTGACGCCGCAGTTGCTGGACCTGGGCGACGCCTTCGTCGATTTCAATCGCCAGTCGTCCAAGGCGTTGGACGTGCTGCACGGCCGCACGGTCGTGAACCTGTTCTTCGAGAACTCGACCCGCACCTCCTCCTCGTTCGAGATCGCCGCCAAGCGTCTGGGCGCCGACGTCGTGACCATGCCGGTCGCCGCCTCCTCGGTGAAGAAGGGCGAGACGCTGATCGACACGGCGGTCACCCTGAACGCCATGAAGCCCGACATTCTGGTCGTTCGCCACTCGGCCTCGGGCGCAGCCGAACTGCTCAGCCAGAAGGTCGGATGCGCCGTGGTCAACGCCGGGGACGGCCGCCATGAGCACCCGACTCAGGCCCTGCTGGACCTGCTGTCCCTGCACCGGGCCTTCGGCGACGTGACCAGCCTGACCGTGGCCATCTGCGGCGACATCACCCACAGCCGCGTCGCCCGCTCCAATGTCGCCCTGTTGCAGATGATGGGCGCGCGCGTGCGCCTGATCGGCCCGCCGACCCTGGTGCCAGGCGACGCCGATCGCTGGGGCTGCGAGGTCTTCCACGACATGCGCGAAGGCTTGCAGGGCTGCGACGTGGTGATGATGCTGCGCCTTCAACTTGAGCGGATGGCCGGCGCCCTGGTCCCCTCGACCCGCGAATATTTCCGCTTCTGGGGTCTGGACCGCGAGAAACTGGCCTGGGCCAAGCCGGGCGCCAAGGTCATGCACCCCGGCCCGATGAACCGGGGCGTCGAGATCGATTCCGACGTCGCCGACGATCTGGACGTTTCCCTGATCCAGGATCAGGTCGAGATGGGCGTCGCCGCCCGCATGGCCGTCCTGGCCTCCCTCTCCGCCCGTTGGGGAGACAAGTGATGACCGACACCATCTTCGTCTTCTCGGATGCCCGCCTGCTCGATCCCGCCACGGATAGGGACGGCCCCGCGACGGTCATCGTCCAACACGGCAAGATAATCGAAGTCGCCTTCGAGCGACGATTCCACACCGAACTCGGAACGGATTTCGAGATTATCGACTGCGACGGCCTGTGCCTCGCTCCGGGCCTGATCGACATTCGGGTCAAGACCGGCGAACCGGGCGCCGAGCCCAAGGAGACGCTGAAGTCCGCCAGCCTGGCCGCAGCCGCCGGGGGCGTCACCACCATCGTGGTCCAGCCCGACACCGACCCCGCCGTCGACGATCCGGCGATGATCGACTTCATCCAGCGTCGCGGCGCGGCCCTGAATCTGGTCAATGTCCGGGCCGCCGGCGCCGCCACAAAGGCCCTGGGCGGCGAACGCATGGCCGAGATCGGCCTGATGGACGAGGCCGGCGCCCTGTATTTCACCGACGGCGACAAGGTCATCGTCAACAGCCGCACCCTGCAACGGGTGATGAGCTACGCCGCCGCCTTCAACGCCTTGATCGCCTGCCGCCCCTCCGACCCCTGGCTGACCGAAAGCGCCGTCGCCGCCTCCGGCGAACTGGCCACGCGCCTCGGTCTGTCGGGCAGCCCCGCCATCGCCGAACGCATCGGGCTTGAACGCGATCTGGCCCTGGTCGAACAGACTGGCGCCCGATTCCTGGTCGATCAGATTTCGACCGAAGGCGCGCTGGAAACCCTGGCCCGCGCCCGCGCCAAGGGGCTGGAGGTCGCCGTCAGCGTCTCGATCAACCACCTGTGCTTCAACGAGGTGGACATCGGCGATTATCGCACCTTCTACCGGCTGGACCCGCCGCTGCGATCCGAAGCCGACCGTCAGGCGTTGATCGAGGCCGTGCGCGACGGCCTGATCGACGTCATCACCTCGGCCCACGCCCCCGCCCCCGCCGAAGACAAGCGCCGCCCCTTCGCCGAGGCCGCGCCCGGCGCCGTGGGTCTGGAGACCCTGCTTCCCGCCGCCCTGACGTTGCACCACGAGGACGGTCTGGATCTGCTGGACGTGCTGCGTCCCCTGACGCACGGCCCCGCCGCCCTGCTGGGCCTCGACACCGGCGTTCTGGCCGAGGGCGCGCCCGCCGATCTGGTCCTGTTCGACCCCGGCGCGCCGATCATCATCGATGCGGACGCCCTGCGCTCCAAGTCGAAGAACTCGCCCTTCGACGGCCGTCGCCTCCAGGGCAAGGTGGTCGGAACCTGGGTGGGTGGTCGCAAGGTTCACTGACGCCAGGCGTCACGCCGTCAGCATCCGCTTCACCACCGCCTTGAACGGCGCGGTCGCCTGACCGACGCGCAGCATGACGCCGCGCGCCAGTCGGGCCGGCGGCGTTTCCTGGGTGAACAGCCGCACGAGCGCGTTCGTGCCTTGATACAGCGGCCAACTGGCCAGCCGATGCGCGTGTTGATAGCGCGCCAGCCGCCGCCCCGACCCAATGTCCGCGCCTCGCGCCCCGCGCACCACCCTGGCCAGGGTCTCCTGCCCGCGCAGACCCAGGTTGAAGCCATGGGCGGTGACGGGGTGCATGCCCACCGCCGCATCGCCGATCAGGGCGAAACCTTCGCCCGCGAACCGATGGCTCCAGGTCGTGGCCAGCGGATAGGCGTGGCGCGTCCCAACCAGTTCCAGCCCGCTCAGCCGTCCCTTCAACCGCCGCTCCATGACCGTCGCAAAGCCCTCGGGCGATTGGGCCATCAGGTCCGCGACGGCCGGGGTCGCCAGGGTCATCACGACCGAAGACACCCGCTCATCAGGGTCCGAAACGGGCAACAGGGCGATGGTCTGGCCGTGGTCGAACCATTCGGTCGCCACATGGCCGTGGGGCTGGTCGTGCCGCATCCGGCACACCATCATCGAACGCCCCAGCCGATTGATCTCGGCCCCCACGCCCAGCCGGTCGCGCATGAAGGAAAAGCGGGAATCCGCCGCCACGATCAGATCGGCCCGGATCGTCGTCCCGTCGTCCAGCGTCAGCCGCCCGCGCGGCCTGTGGGGCTCGACCTGACAATCAGCCACACGTCGTCCGGCCATCAGATCGACTCCCGCCTGCCCCTCGACGACTTCGAACAGGGCGCGACGGATCAGGTGATTGGGGATCAGCACCCCCAGCCGGTCCGCATCATCCGCCCCGAAAGTCAGGGCGAAGGGCGAGCCGCCGTCCAGCACCCGCGCCTGGCGCAGGTCCGAGATATGATCTGCCGGTATGCGCCCCCAGACGCCCATCGTCTTCAACAGGCGCATCGAATGATGCGTCAGGGCGATTTCTCGCCCGTCGAACGCCGGGTCGCGCAGGTCCGCCTCGGCCTGCCCCTCGATCAGGGCGACCGACAGGCCCGCCCCCTCCAGCGACCGCACGAAGGCCAGGCCCGCCGGCCCCGCGCCCACGACGGCGATGTCGAACTTCAAATTCTGGCTCATCCACGCCTCCTACCCGACCACCGAACCAACGCCCTTGATGCAGCGCAAACCTTGGCCGGGTCAGCGCGGCCGGGGACAGGTCGCGGCCTTGGCCACCTCAGGGCCCAGCACCGATTTCGCCGCCATCGGCGTATCGGTGGCGATCACCGTCACCCCCTGATGAAACAGGTCGCGGTATTCCGACACGTCTCCGTCCTCGGCATAGAGATCATCCCGCCGCAGTCCCTCCGCGCCCAGAGTCCCGAACTGCACCTCGACGCCCCGCGCGTTCAGACTGCGCCACAGGCGGGGGCGCGCCTCACGCGTGCCGGTCCAGGCCAGGATCTGCGGCGCATTCAAACCATCCAGATCGCCAAGCCGGTTCACCCCGGCGGAGATCATCATCTCGGGCGCCAGGGCCGCCACCGCCTGCGCATCCTGGGTCGTATAGGTGATCAGGATCACACGGTCCGCCGCGCCTGAGCGCCGCACCTCGCGGATCACCGCCTGCGCCAGATCGACGGTCGCGCCGCCTTCGGCTGGTCTCAGGTCAATGCTGGCGATGGCGCCCACCCGTCCTGCCGCACCCAGCGCCTCCCCCAATGTCGGCACGGCCTCATTGGTGCGCGCGCCGTTCGACGTCCTCAGCCGCGCCTGCTTCACCTGCGCCAGCGTCAGGTCGCGGATACGCCCGCGCCCGGTCGTGGTGCGCCGCATCGTCTCGTCATGCATCAGCACCAGATGACCGTCGCGCGTCAGGGCTGCATCCAGTTCCACTATCGCATCTGGGATCGCCCGGCCTGTCGCCTCGATGGCCGATATGGAGTTCTCCGGCTGGTCTGGCGCTGACACAGCCCGGTGGGCCGAGATCGCCACGCCGCCATCACGCACACAGTCGAAATAGGCCGCCATGGCAGGGCCCTCAGCCGCCCCATCCGCCCTTTGAGAAACATCTCCACAACCCGCCACACTCAGCAGGATCACGACGGCGGCGGTCGTCATGTTTCGGGTCATCAGCGATCTCCGGCGTGGCGCGGGACCAGACGCCGCGGCAACCGCAGGGTCAAGAGGTCGGATCGCGCTTGCTACCGATCGCGGGCCGACGCATTTTGCCCCAACAACACGCGGGGAGCGAATCAACGTGCAGGATCTGGTCGGCCCCGCTGTGGGGACCTTGGCGTTGGCGGCGCTCGGCGGCTATCTGCTCGGCTCGATTCCTTTCGGTGTGGTCATCACCCGTGCGGCAGGCGCTGGCGATGTGCGCAATATCGGTTCCGGCAACATCGGCGCGACCAATGTGCTGCGCACCGGCCGCAAGGATCTGGCCTTGGCCACCCTGCTGCTCGACGCAGGCAAGGGCGCAGTCGCCCTGCTCATCGCGCGTCATCTGTTCCATAGCGAAGCGGCAGGCGCCATCGCCGGCGGCGCGGCCTTCCTGGGCCATCTTTTCCCCGTATGGCTGGGCTTCAAGGGCGGCAAGGGCGTGGCCACATTCTATGGCCTGCTGCTGGCCGCCGCCTGGCCGCTGGGGCTGATGGCAGGCGCCGTCTGGCTGATCTCCGCATTCACCTTCCGGTATTCATCGCTCGCGGCTCTGATCTCTGCGGCGACCGCACCCTTCCTGGCTCTGCTGCCTCTGGCCGCCGTCGGCCTTCCGGTCGGACCACCGATCCTGTTTCTTACGGTCTTCGCCGCTGTGCTGATCTGGATCCGCCACCACCAGAACATCGCCCGTCTGCTGAAAGGCGAGGAACCGCGCATCGGGGCCAAAAAGGCGTGAGCCTGACCGGGGCCGAACGGTTCGCACGGTTGCGGCTCGCCCGCACCGACCGCATCGGTCCCGTCGCTTTTTCCCAACTTCTTTTGCGTTACGGCTCTGCGGCCAAGGCGCTTGACGCCCTGCCCGATCTGGTCCGCAAGTCCGGCGCCGCCTCCATTCCTCCACCCCCAGATGCTGTTCAGCGCGAACTGGACCGGGGCGACCAGATCAAGGCGCGCCTGCTGGTCCTGGGCGACGCGGACTATCCCGCAATGCTCGCTGCCCTCGACCCGCCGCCCCCCATCCTGTGGACGCGAGGCCGCGTTGAACTGCTGAACCGTCCTTCGGTGGCCATCGTCGGCGCCCGGATCGCCTCGGCCGGCGGCCAGCGGATTGCCCGCGGTCTTGCGCAGCAGTTGGGTCAGGCCGGGCACGTCGTCGTCTCGGGCATGGCGCGAGGCATCGACGCCGCCGCCCACGAAGGCGCCCTGCAAACCGGAACCGTAGCGGTGCTGGGCGGCGGCGCCGACGACATCTATCCGCCCGAACATGCCGACCTATACGCCCGTCTGATCGACCAGGCCTGCGTCGTCTCCGAAAGCCCCATCGGCGCACGCGCCCAGGCCCGCGACTTTCCCCGACGCAACCGCATCATTTCCGGCCTGTCGCGAGGGGTCGTGGTGGTCGAGGCTGAAATCCGCTCCGGCTCGCTGATCACCGCCCGCCTCGCCGCCGAGCAGGGGCGTGATGTCTTCGCCGTTCCGGGTTCACCGCTGGACCCCCGCGCGCGCGGGCCCAACGAACTGCTGCGTCAAGGCGCCATTCTGTGTGAAGGCATCGAGGACATCGACCGCGCCTTCAACACCCTGCGGACCCTGCGTGAGCCGCCCTCAGAGCCATTGCATTATGAAGAGGATGTCGACGACGCCTTCCTCGACCGGGTCGCCGCTCTGCTCTCGCCCACGCCGACCCCGCGCGACGAGATCGCCCGCGCCCTGAATACGCCTATGGCTCGGGTGGCGTCTGCGCTTCTGGAACTCAGTCTTACAGGGCGCGCCGAACTTCTGCCCGGGGGTCTGGCGTCAAGCTGATGGTCAGTCCTGCGCCTGCATCTTGGCCCGCATTGCGGCCCAGCGTTCCAGCCGCAGCTTGACCTTCTCCTCATGGCCCTCGCCCTTGGGCTTGTAGAAGATGCGGCGCTCCATCTCGTCGGGGAAGAAGTTCGCGCCCGAGAACCCCTCGGGCGTGTCCGGGTCGTACTGATAACCCTTGCCGTAACCCAGTTGTTTCATCAGCTTGGTCGGGGCGTTGCGGATATGGGCGGGCGGCATCAGCGAGCCGGTCTCATAGGCCGCCTTCTTGGCCGCCTTAAACGCCTCATACACTCCCACCGACTTGGGCGCGGTCGCCAGATGCACCACCGCCTGGGCCAGGGCCAGTTCGCCCTCGGGGCTGCCCAGGAAGTCGTAGGTGTCCTTGGCCGCATTGGCGACCAGGATCGACAGAGGGTCCGCCTCGCCGATGTCCTCCACCGCCATCCGCACGATTCGCCGCGCCAGATACAGCGGGTCCTCGCCGCCGTTCAACATCCGCGCCAGCCAGTAAAGCGCCGCATCCGGGTCCGACCCTCGCACCGACTTATGCAGGGCGGATATGAGGTTATAATGTTCTTCTCTACTCTTGTCGTAGGCAGGCGCCCGGCGCTGCAACACGCCGGCCAACCCCTGCACGTCTAGCACCTCGCTCTCCGGCAGGTCGAACAGCACCTCGGACATCGTCAGCAGATACCGTCCATCACCATCCGCCAGAGCCAACAAGGCGTGCCGCGCATCTTCGGTCAACGGCAGTGGTTTTTCCATATGGGCTTCAGCCCGCGTCAAAAGTTGTCCCAGCGCCGCATCGTCCAGCCGCTTCAGCACATAGACCTGTGAGCGCGACAACAGGGCGCCATTCAGCTCAAAGCTAGGGTTCTCGGTCGTGGCTCCGACCAGCGTCACCACCCCGGCCTCGACGAAGGGCAGGAAGCCGTCCTGCTGGGCGCGGTTGAAGCGGTGGATCTCGTCCACGAACAGCAGGGTCGACTGCCCCGCCGCGCGCCGCATCCGCGCCGCCTCGAACGCCTTCTTCAGATCGGCGACACCGGAGAAGACAGCGCTGATCGACTGGTATTCATAGCCCGCCGCCTGCGCCAGCAACCGGGCGATGGTGGTCTTGCCGGTGCCGGGCGGTCCCCACAGGATCATCGAGCTCAGGCGCCCAGCCTCGATCATGCGCCGGATCGGCCCGCCTGGCCCCAGCAGATGGTCCTGTCCCACCACCTCTTCCAGCCTGCGCGGGCGAAGACGGTCGGCCAAAGGCGCGTCGGGAGGCAGGATGCCGGAGGCTTCGAACAGATCAGTCATGGGTGCGACCTATGTAGTCGTTCGCCAAAGCCATTTCACGCGTTAGAATGGCGCCACGCTGCGGAGACTGCCGATGACTGACGCCAATTCGAACCAGGGACCGACCGGCGGCGTGACGCCTCACCTGACGATCCCCTCACGCGGGGCCTCAGCGGCGGTCGACTTCTACATTATCGCCTTCGGGGCAGAAGTGCTGGACCGTCGGCTGGCCGATGACGGGGAACGCCTGATCCACGCACATCTTCTGATCAATGGCGCTAGCGTCATGTTGGCCGACGAGTTCCCGGAATACACCGGCCAATCAAACATCCGCCCCGTCGGCGTCAGCCTGCATCTGCGGGTCGCCGATCCCGACGCCTGGTGGACTCGCGCCATGATCGTCGGCGGCGCCGAGCCTGTCGTGGACATGGCCGACCAGTTCTGGGGCGACCGCTACGGCGTCCTGCGCGATCCCTTCGGCCACACCTGGTCCATCGGCGGGCCTAAGAAAGGCGTCTAGGTTGGACGACCGACATCCCGGCGCGTCATTCCGGGGCTGAGCGGAGCGAAGAACCCGAAACCCAGGTCCGCATTCGCCTTGCCTGATGCATCGCTGGACGTACGCCTCCTGGCTTCCGGGTTCGTCCTGCGGACGCCCCGGAATGACAGCCATGGATTGAACTCAACGCAACGCTTCTCGATCCAGTAGCGCCTGCAATCGATCTGTGGCCCGCTCAGCGTAGGCGCGGAAAGCGGTTGAATCGAGGAAGGGATTAGGCGTCGCACCTGCCTCAAGCGCCGAGATCAGCAGTCCGAAGCCACGACCGGAAGCCCAGCATAGGTGAATGACCCTGCCGCAACCGCATTTCAAGCTGGAAGCGGACAAGACGTCCACGCAGGCTTAACCTTCGCAGGATTTCCACGTCCAACTCCTGGGAAACTACCTCAATACGCCGCGCACCTGACGGCCGCCGCGATTGATGACGACGTCCCACGGACCACGCCCCGCGCCAGCGGTCTCGATATCACGCGCCGAGGTGATGGCGCGGCCGTTGATGCTGACAATCAGATCGTTCTGGCGGAAGCCGGCGCGCGCGGCATAGCCACGGCCGGAAACCCCGGTGATGATCACACCCGTGGTGAAAGGATCACCGCCCAAACGGTCGGCCAGCGCCGGGTTCAGGGCGACGACCTGGGCGCCCGAGAACGGCCCTGTCTCAATCGTGACGCCCTGCTTCGGATCGGCGTCGCCCGGCAAAGGCTGGACTCGGGCGCTCAGCGTCTGGGCGCGCCCATCGCGCAGGATGGAGACCTGGACCTGATCGTTCGGATTGCGCGAACCGACGCGGTAGTTCAGCCCGCCCTGATCGTTGATCTCCTGACCATCGACGGCGGTGATGACGTCGCCCTGACGAACCCCGGCCCTGGCTGCGGGGCCGTTGGCGTAAACATCGGTCACGACAATGCCCTGCGGACGGCTAAGGCCCAGGCTGCCCGCAATGTCGCCGGTAACGGTGTTTCCCTTCACACCCAGCCACGGACGAACCACGGCGGTGGCGCCGCCCAGGGCCGAATCCACCACACGCTTCACCATCACCGCAGGCACGGCAAAGCCGACGCCCGCCGATGACCCGGAACGTGAGAAGATGGCGGTGTTGATGCCGATCAGGTCGCCGTCCATGTCCACCAGCGCCCCGCCCGAGTTGCCTGGGTTGATGGCCGCATCGGTCTGGATAAAGGAGCCGCTGTCGGAAATGCCCGTCTCGGTCCGGTTCAGGGCCGAGATGATGCCGTTCGTCACCGTCTGGCCGACGCCGAAGGGATTGCCGATAGCCAGCACCAGATCACCGACCTGCTGTTCTTCCTTGTCGTCGATAGCCAGAACCGGCAGGCGCTCGCCCACATTCTCCAGCCGCAGCACCGCTATGTCGCTGCGCTCGTCGGCCAGTATGACGGTGGCGGGGAATTCACGCCGGTCGTTCAGCACGACCTTGATCTGCTGTGCGCCCTGGATGACGTGGTTGTTGGTGACGACGATGCCGTCCGAACGCACGATGACGCCCGAGCCGACGGACTCGGCCACCCGCGCCTGAGGAATGCCGCCGCCGAAGAACTGGAAGAAGGGATCCGTCTGCACACGCTGCACGCTGCGCGCCGAAATATTGACCACGGCGGGGGCGGCGGCGCGCACGACCGGCGCAAAACTGGACTTCATTCCCGCCGCGTCATTGGGCGCGGTGCGCGTGGGCTGGGCGAACTCGCCCTCCTGCGCCTTGGACGGCTGGGGATTGCCGCACGCCGACAGAGCGAGCGCGGCGGCGAGAACGATCGATCGGGTTTTCATAGTCATCCGGCGTTTGGTCTCAAGCCTCGCCATTCCGCACCCGATTTCAGGCTGGATCAAGGCGTAGGCGCGCCATTAACGGGCGAAGTTTCAGCACGTTCCGCCCGGCGCGCCGTCACAGAGGCGACGCCAAAGGCCAGAACCAGCACCAGCGCCGCGATATAGAAGCTCAAGCCCGGCGCATGAACCAACTGGTCCATCAAACCCATGCCGTTCGCGTCCAGCCAGGTGGTCAAAGGCTCGAACCCGCCCCCCACCGACAGCGAATAGATCCAGCCGAAGAACAACGGCGACGCCACGCCGGCGATCGAAGCCACACTCATCGTCGCACCCTGAAGTTGCCCCTGTTCGTTCTCCGACACCTGACGCGTCATCAGCGACTGCAACGTCGGCATGGCCAGCCCCCACAGGGCGTTGGGCAACATGGCCGCGACAAACGCCCATCCGCTCGGCGCCCACCCCATCAGGGCGATGCCCAGGCTTCCGCCCGCCAGGCCGACCAGCATGGTTCTGCGATCGCCCAGCGCCTTGGTGACAGGTCCGACGATCAGGCCTTGGGTCGCCATGTCCAGCAGCCCCACCATGGCCAGCAACATGCCGACCTCCTTGGGTCCCCAGCCATATCGGAACTGGGCGTACAGGACGAAGACCGCCGAAAACACATGGTGCGAGAAATGCAGCAGGAAGGTCACTCCTGCCAGACCCGACAATTCTCGATGTCGGCCCAGCAGGACCATGGCCCCCACCGGATTGGCCCGGCGCCAACTGAACTTCATCCGCTTCTCGCGCGGCAGGCTCTCGGGCAGAATCACCAGACCATAGAAGAAGGCGATGCCCGACATGGCGGCGGCGGCCCAGAAGGGTGCGCGCGGGTCATAGTCGCCCAGAAACCCGCCGATCACCGGCCCCAGCACAAACCCGCCAGAGAAGGCCGCGCCGATCAGACCATAGGCTCGGGCGCGTTTCTCGGGCGCGGTGATGTCGGCCATATAGGCGTAGATGGTGGTGAAGCTGGACGAGGTGACGCCCGCCACGATCCGGCCCAGCGCCAGCCACCACAGGTTCGGGGCCAGGGCCATCAGCACATAGTCGATGGCCAGCCCGGCGCAGCTGATCAGGATCACCGGACGGCGGCCATACTGGTCCGACAACGAACCGATGATCGGCGAGGCGACGAATTGCATACCCGCCCACAACGCCACGAACAAGCCGTTGATGATGCCCGCCCGCGCGTTGGAGCCGACGAATTCTTCAATCAGTTGCGGCAGCACCGGAATGATGATGCCCATGGCGACGATGTCGAGCACCGCCGTTACAAAGATGAAGCCGATGGCCGCCTTCAGCCGTTTTTCAGGAATGATGGACATGGTGCACGTGTCGTAGCGGCGGCGAATGATCAGCGACAGGGGAAATCAGCGTCTCCCCTCACCTCTCATTCAACCGATCTGGGCTGCGTCACCGCCAGGGTGTCCGCCGTCTCGCCATCGACTGCATGGCCGGTCAGGCCCAGCACACGAACCAGGAAGGGCTGGACGTCCACGCTTTGCAATCCGGTCAGACGCCGCCCACCGGCGACGCCGGGTCCGTGGGCGATGAACACAGCCTGCATCTCCGGCGCCTGGTTGTCATAGCCGTGCGCCCCGCCCTCCTTATCGACCGGGCGGTCTCGCGTCGTCGCCGTCCACCCAGTCTCCACCAGACACACAATCTGGGGCACGCGTGGATTGCTCCCATAGACCAGGCGCGCCGGCACATCCGCCTTGTTCCAGCATTCCAGATGCGGATGGCGGCCCACCAGCTTCTGCTGCACCTCGGCCTCACTGCCCGGCGTAGGGTCGGCTGACAGGAAGGCGCCGGCCGACACAATCTTCAACGCCGCCGGGTCGATGATGTCGTCGATCCACACCACGCGATTTGGCGAGGTCGCGGCCATGCCGTGATCGGATACGATCACCAACATCGTCCTGTCGTAAAGCCCCCTCGCCTTAAGCCCCTCGACCAGTCGCCCGATGGAGGCGTCGACCGATGCGACCGCCGCACGTGTTTCGTCCGAATCCGGGCCGAAATGGTGCCCTGCGGTATCGACGATGTCGAAATACAGGGTTTCCAGCCTGGGCCGCTGCTCCGCCGGCAGGTCCAGCCACGACAGGATGCGATCCACGCGCGCATCACCCGGAACATCCTTGTCATAGGCCTGCCACAGGCTGGGACGCAGGCCGTGGTTCTCGGTCTCCGATCCGGGCCAGAACATGGTGCCGGTGCGCACGCCCTGTCTCTCCGCCGTGATCCAGATCGGCTCACCCTGCGCCCAGAATCCTGGCTCCTTGCTGGCCATGGTGAAGACGCCCAGTTCGGCGTCGTTGTATCGGTTGCCGACGATGCCGTGGTGATCCGGATGCAGACCCGTGACCAGCGTATAGTGGTTAGGGAAGGTCACGCTGGGATAGGACGGCCGCATCGGTCCGAACGCCCCGTCCGCAACCAGCCCATCCATCACCGGCGTCTGGCCCTTGCCCAGATAGTCCGGGCGGAAGCCGTCGATGGAGACCAGGATCACCTGCTCAGGCCGCAGCGCCTCCGCCACGACGGCGGCAGGGACCATCGACGCAAGATGCGCAGGCGGCGCGGTCGTGCAGGCGGCGGCCAGAAGGGCGAAGGCCAGCGACAATAGGCGAGACATCGAGACGCTCCGGTGTAGAATCGAAGATTGCCTAACCTTAATCCGCGACAGACGCACGACGACTTGTGGGAACATTGTTCCCGCGCCAAGGTCAGGCCATGGAAACCGTCATCGACATTCGTGGTCTGACCAAGACCTATGGCACGGTCAGGGCGCTGGACGGTCTGACCCTGTCGATCCCGCGCGGCGGAGTTTACGGCATTCTGGGACCTAACGGGGCAGGCAAGTCGACCCTGTTCCGCACCCTGCTGGGCCTGATCCGCCCCACGTCAGGCGAAGCCACGATCATGGGCGGCCCCATCGGCGCCCCGTCTTCGATGCGACGCATGGGCTCGATGATCGAGACGCCGCGCTTCCCGCCCTTCCTGACGGCCCGACAGGTGCTGGAGTGGCTGGGCCGCGCCCATGGCGGCGTGACAACGACAGAGATCGACCACTGGCTGCAACGCGTCGGCCTGACCGAGGCGGCGGATCGTCGGGTGCGCGGCTTCTCGGTCGGCATGTTGCAGCGACTTGGCGTGGCCGCGGCGCTGATGACCAAGCCGGATCTGGTCATTCTGGATGAACCGACCAGCGGCATGGACCCGCCCGGCATTCAGGAGATGCGCGCCCTGATCCGCAGCCTGGCGGACAATGACGGCGTCACCATCATTCTGGCCAGCCACCAGCTTCAGGAGGTGCAGCGCGTCTGCGACCGCGTGGCCATCTTCAACAAGGGCAAGGTCGTAACAGAGGGCCGCGTTTCGGACCTGACGGCGTCGGGCGAACGTCTGCGCCTGTCGGTCACCCCCCTCGCCCGCGCGCTGGACCTTCTGGGCGAGCGCGCGACGCTGGATGGCGACGCCGTTCTGGCCTCGATTTCGCGCGCCGACGGCCCCGCGCTGATCAAGGCCTTGGTGGAAAGCGGCGTCGACGTCGAAGAGGCCCGCTGGATCGGCGCCGATCTGGAAGACGTCTTCATGAACCAAACCGGCTGGACCGGCGTGCAGGAGCGGAACCATGCTGGCTGACGCCATCCGCTCCGAAACCTATCGGCTGTCCAGGAACCGCACCGCCCTGTTCTGGAGCGTGCTGTTTGCGCCGCTTCTGTTCGTCCTTGGCGGGGTGGGCTTTCACCTTCTGACCAAGGCCAAGACCGCCGCCCTGTCCGGCCAGGTCGCTATGCCCGCCAGCCTCGCGCTTCAGCCTGTGAACCTGGCCGATGCGCTGCATTTCAGCGCCGATCATGGCGCAAACGGCGCCGTGCTGGTCTTCATGACGATCGCAGCAGCGACCGTCTATGCAGGCGACTATCGCTGGGAAACCTGGCGCCTGATCAGCGCACGAAACAACCGCGCTTGGCTCTTGATGGGCAAGATAGGCGTGATGAAGCTTCTGGCTGTGGCCGCCATGCTGGCTATGCTGGTCGCCAGCTTCATCTTCTTTTTGTCCCAGGCCGTCGTCGCCGATCGTCCGATTAGCTTCGACCTGGCCCAGTTTGATCTGGGGCGTTTTCTGCTGATCTGGCTGCTATCCTACATTCGCATCGTCCAATACGGCCTTATCGCCTTGCTGGCCGGGGTGGTCAGTCGCTCTCTTCTTGCGGCCCTGTTTGTCCCCATTGCGCTGGGTTTTGCGCAAGGCCTGCTAGGCGGCCCGTTCATGCCGCTCCTGGGCCTGACCCCGCAGGACTGGACCGCCCAACTGCTGTTCCCCGGTCTGGCCTATGACACGCTGAAAGCAGTGATCGAGGGCGGTCTGGCTGAACCGCCCCCTGACGTCGGGTTCAAGGCGGCGGTCAGCCTGCTGCTATGGTGCATAGTTCCCGTTCTGGGCGCTATCGCGTGGTTCAACCGCCAGGACCTGTCGAAGGAATAGGCGGCGGGCTTCGCTCGCCTTCTACGACCAGCCAGTCGCGGAAGGCGTCCACCGCCGCGTCCCTGCGCCCCTCAGGCCTCAGGAAGGCGAACCACGACGGCCGCTTCACAAAGCCGAACGGCGCGGCCAGCCGTCCCGCCAGCACATCCGGCGCCACAAACAGCCACGGCGCAACAGCGACACCCATCCCGGATATGGCCGCTTCGACCAGCGAATGATTGTGCGCGAACTCCCGCTCCTCCACGGCGGGCGCCAGTTCCACCCCCGCAAGCTCGGCCCACGACGCCCAGGCCTGTCGGAATGTCGCAGACCGCAGCCGCGTCGCGCCCGACACCGCCTCAAGGTCAGGCAGGGCAGCCATCAGCGAAGGCGCGCCAACCACGCCCTGATGATGGTCCAGAAAGCGCGTCGCCTCAGCTCGGGGGTGAATGGCGTCCGGCTCGATGATGCGGATGGTGCCGTCGAAGCGGTCGCGCCTGAAATCGACGGGGGCATAGGATTCCGACATCCGCACCCGAACCTCCGGGTGCGCCGCCAGAAACCCCGGCAACCGGGGTATCAGCCATTTCAGCGCAAACGTGCCCAGGCATGAAATCTCGATCTCCCGCGCGCTCCCCTGACGGGTCGCCTGCACCGCATCCTCAATGGCGCCGAAAGCAGGCGTCAGCCGGTCCGCCAGCGCCAGCCCCGCCTCGGTGAGCGTCAGGGCATGTCGGGGACCACTGACCAGCACCACGCCCAGCGACGCTTGCAGGGCCGCGATCTGGCGACTGACGGCGCCGTGGGTCACGCACAACTCGTCGGCGGCGCGGGTCATGCTGCGGTGGCGAGCGAAGACTTCAAAGGTCCTAAGCGCATTCAATGGCGGCGGTGCGGCGCGTTTCATGTGACCTCCCCTCACAAGGCCCTGCCCGCTTAATCGATTTCGACGAAGCGAAAAATCGGTTTCAGACTGGCCGATGCCGTTCCAACCGCAGAAACCCGATCCGCCCGCTCGTCCGACCACATCGCTTATGGGGTCTGTATTTTGCTCATTTGGATGCTGGCGGTCATGGAGATGGTTCGGGCCTAGGCTCCCAACGCCGCTCGCAGCGCCGGCAGGTCCGGCAGGAACCAGACCTGCCGCCCCCGATTGCACTCCCGCACATAGTCGCGCAAGGCGTCGCTGGCCGCGACCGCATCACTTATGTCGCCAATGACGGCCAAGCCGATGCGGTAGTTGACGAACTTCTGTGTCGTCTCACCCGCCAGACGTGTTCGCAGTTTCAGAAAGTCGCCGCCCAGCCGCGACACGGGCAGGGCTAGCCATTTCGCATCATGCCCCAGGGCCTCGCCCACAAAACCGTCGATGTCGCGCTCGTCCGCCAGCAGCGGGCCATCCTCGGCGCAGACCATGACCCGCTCGCCGCCCCAAATTTCAACCGTCGTTTCCATGATCGTCTCCAAGCAAAAGGGCGGCCGGATCGCTCCGGCCGCCCTTTCGGCGTTGTCATTGAAGGAGGCTAAGGCTTAAGCCTCGTCGTCGCCTTCGAAGACCAGGACCGGACCGGAGTCCTTGCCCTTGGCTTCCACGTCGCGATCGACGAACTCGATCACGGCCATCGGGGCGTTGTCGCCATGACGGAAACCGGCCTTCATGATGCGGATGTAACCGCCGTTACGTTCGGCGTAGCGCGGGCCGAGCGTTTCGAACAGCTTGCCGACCTGCGGAACGTCGCGGACCTGGCTGATGGCCTGACGACGAGCGTGCAGGTCGCCCTTCTTGGCGAGGGTGACCAGCTTCTCGACGAAGGGACGAAGTTCCTTCGCCTTGGGCAGGGTCGTGGTGATCTGCTCGTGCTTGATCAGCGAGGCGGCCATGTTCGCGAACATGGCGGTGCGGTGGCTGGTCGTACGACCGAGTTTACGGTGGGCGGCGCCGTGGCGCATCTGGGTCTCTCCTACTCCGGTCCCGGTATCTCCTCAGAGACCTAGGGCCGTAATCTTCTAACCGCCCCGGCACTCTCCCAATAGGAGACGGGCGGAGGGTTGAACTTAGATCTGGTCGTCGAACTTCTTGGCCAGATCTTCGATGTTTTCAGGCGGCCAGTTCGGCACATCCATGCCGAGGCTGAGGCCCATCGTCGCGAGGACTTCCTTGATCTCGTTCAGCGACTTGCGGCCGAAGTTCGGAGTGCGAAGCATTTCGCCCTCGGTCTTCTGGATCAGGTCGCCGATATAGACGATGTTGTCGTTCTTCAGGCAGTTGGCCGAACGGACCGACAGCTCCAGCTCGTCCACCTTCTTCAGCAGCGCCGGGTTGAAGGGCAGGTCGGGCTTGCCGTCCGACTGCTCGACAGCCTTCTTGGGCTCTTCGAAGGTGATGAATATCTGCAGTTGGTCTTGCAGAATGCGCGCAGCGTAAGCCACAGCATCTACCGGCGTAACCGCACCGTTGGTTTCGACTTCCAGCAGCAGCTTGTCGTAGTCCAGCGACTGGCCCTGACGGGTCGGTTCGACGCGATAGGCGACGCGCTTGACCGGCGAATACAGGGCGTCGACGGCGATAAGGCCGATCGGCGCGTCTTCCGGACGGTTCAGCTCAGCAGCGACATAGCCCTTGCCGTTCTGCACGGTAAGCTCCATGCGGATCGAGGCGCCGTCGTCGAGCGTGCAGATGACGTGATCGGGGTTCAGAACCTCGATGTCGGCCGGCACGTCGATCTGGCCAGCGGTGACGGCGCCGGGGCCCGTGGCGCGCAAAGTCATGCGCTTGGGGCCTTCGGCGTGCATGCGCAGCGCCAGTTGCTTGATGTTAAGAACGATGTCGACCACGTCCTCACGCACGCCTTCCAGCGACGAGAATTCATGGACAACGCCGTCGATTTGGATGGCCGTGACAGCCGCGCCTTGCAGCGAGGACAGCAGAACGCGACGAAGCGCGTTGCCGAGCGTCACACCGAAGCCACGCTCGAGGGGTTCGGCCACCAAGCGCGCCTTGCGCTGGGCGTCGGAACCGATCTCGATCTGCGGCTTCTCGGGACGGATCAGCTCTTGCCAGTTTCTTTCGATCATTTTGTCCCTCGAACGGGTTTCGTCGGCTCCGGCCTTGTCGACGAGGCCATGGTGGAGCCGACGGAGATGGGGGTGCTCTTAGCGGGGTCGATTAGACGCGACGACGCTTGGGCGGACGGCAGCCATTGTGAGGCATCGGGGTGACGTCGCGAATGGTGGTGATTGTCAGACCGACCGACTGCAGGGCGCGCAGAGCCGATTCACGGCCCGAACCCGGCCCCGAGACGTTCACTTCCAGCGTCTTCACGCCGTGCTCTTGAGCCTTCTTGCCTGCATCTTCCGCCGCCATCTGGGCTGCATACGGGGTCGACTTACGCGAGCCCTTGAAGCCCATGTGACCGGCCGACGACCAGGAAATCGCATTCCCTTGCGCATCGGTGATGGTCACCATGGTGTTGTTGAAGCTGGCGTTCACGTGGGCGACGCCCGACGTGATGTTCTTGCGCTCGCGGCGCTTTACGCGACCCGGTTCCTTGGCCATCGATCAGCTCTCTCTTACTTCTTCTTGCCGGCGATCGGCTTGGCCGGACCCTTGCGGGTGCGAGCATTGGTGTGGGTGCGCTGGCCGCGGACCGGCAGGCCCTTGCGGTGACGCAGGCCGCGATAGCAGGCCAGGTCCATCAGACGCTTGATGTTCATCGAAGTCTCGCGGCGCAGGTCGCCCTCAACCGTGTGATCCTTGTCGATCGTCTCGCGGATCGACAGGACTTCGGCGTCCGTCAGCTGGTTCACGCGGCGGGCGGGCTCGATGCCCACCTTCTCGGTGATGTCCTTGGCGGCGGCCGGGCCGATGCCATGGATGTACTGAAGTGCGATGAATACGCGCTTGTTGGTCGGGATGTTGACGCCAGCAATACGGGCCACGAAATTCTCCAAATACGCGTTAGTCAGACGCAACAAACGCTCCGGTCAACAGACCAGGAGCGTGGCGCCCTTCGCGGGAAGCCGCCCTTATACATATGATTCACAGGGCGTCAACGCCTTCGGGCTGGTCAGCGCGGCGGACGGCCAAAGTCCACCCCGACCGTGACCCGCTGCCCTTCGACCGGGCGACCGTTCTCCGTGGGGGGCTGAAAACGGAAATAGCCCGACACCTGCAGGCCCGCCGCGCCAAAACCCATCCCCGCAGGCGTCTCCTCCACCACGCGGCAGACGTCGAGCCGACTGTCCAGCCGGATGATGCATGACAGCTCCACACGGCCATAGCGGCTGCGGGCGTTGGCAGGATGCAGGGCGCGGATTTGTCCCAGGGTCGGCCCGGTCACGATTCGCGGTCCGGTCGATCCGCTGCCTGGGCCAGATCCCGAACCCGCGCCGCTTCCGTTGCCGGTTCCCTGCCCCCCCTGGCCGAAACCAGGCTCCGCCGTCGGCGTCGGGGCGATGCCGACAATGGGCGCAGGCTCGGGGGCCTTGACGACCGGCGCAGGCAGTTCCTGCGGCCGCGCCTTCGGCGGAGGCGGAGGGGTGTGAATTGTGGCGGATGCAGCGGGCGCGCCTCCCCCAGCTTTGGGCGCTGGCGGATCATGCGAGATCGGCGGCGGGGGATCGTAGAGAATGACTTCGAACGGCTGCGGCTCAATCACCGGCGCGGGCCTGGGGCCCCTTACCTGTCCCAGCAGCAGGAACAGGCCGATCTCGGCGACAGCGACGGCGGCGAATATGCCCGCCATGCGCCAGCGGCGCAGGCGGGACTTATCCGAAGGGCTGGCGGCGCGTTCGGTCATCGGACGATCAATGCCCGAAAACACGCTTCACGCCAAACCTGCGGCTGAACGTCAGGCGAGCGCCTCATCGATGGCCTTGGCCACGGACTCGATGGAGCCCATGCCGTCGGCTTCGGTCAACTTGCCCTGCTTCTCATAATAGGGAAGCAGCGGCGCGGTGTTGTGGTTATAGGCTTCCAGACGCACCACGAAGGATTCAGGATTGTCGTCCGGGCGGCCCTGCTCGGCGTAGCGTTTTGCGACGCGTTCCAGCAGGGCGGCGTCGTCGACCTTCAGGCGGACCACGGCGTCGATCTGCTTGCCGCGTTTGGCCAGCATGGCGTCCAGCGCCTCGGCCTGGGCCACGGTGCGGGGAAAGCCGTCGAAGATGGCGCCGCCAGCGGCCTCGGCCTCGTCCAGGCGGTCTTCGATCAGGGCGATGACGATCTCGTCGGTGACCAGATCACCCCGCGCCAGCACGTCCTTGACCTTGTTACCCAGTTCCGAGCCCGACGCGATCGCCGCGCGAAGCATGTCGCCGGTGGAGAGCTGGACCATGCCCTTCTCTTCCACCAGCCGCTTGGCCTGAGTGCCCTTGCCCGCCGCAGGCGGTCCGAACAGGATCAAGTTCACGCTTTAAGCCCTCCCCTAGGCTTGGTCTTCAAAGTTAGGTTAGCGACGGACAGGCGTGGGAGCACCACGACCGCCGCGACCACGCAGCTTGGCCTTCTTGATCAGGCCTTCGTACTGGTGCGCCAGCAGTTGGGACTGAATTTGGGCCACAGTGTCCATCGTGACCGACACGACGATCAAGATAGACGTTCCGCCAAAGTACAGGCTGTTGCCGAACTGGCTGACGATGAACTCAGGCAACAGGCAGACAGCGGTGATGTAGGCGGCGCCGATCACCGTCAGGCGGGTCAGGACATAGTCCAGATATTCCGCCGTGCGCTTGCCCGGACGTATGCCCGGCAGGAAGCCGCCGTACTTGCGCAGGTTCTCGGCCGTATCCTCAGGGTTGAAGGTGATCGAGGTGTAGAAGAAGCAGAAGAAGATGATCAAGGCGGCGTAGAGCACCATGAACAGCGGCTGGCCGTGCGTCAGCTGCGCTGTGACCAGCGGCAGCCAGCTTGCCCAGCTGGGCAGGTCGGCGTTGGCGGTCATGGTCGCCACCGTCGTCGGCAACATAAGCAGCGATGAGGCGAAGATCGGCGGGATGACCCCCGCGGTGTTGACCTTCAGCGGCAGGAACGAACGCTCGCCCCCAGCCATGCGGTTGCCTTCCTGGCGCTTCGGATACTGAATCAGAAGGCGGCGCTGGGCGCGTTCCATGAAGACGATGAAGACGACAGTCGCCACAGCCAGAATGGCGATGAACAGCAGGGCGAAGGCCGACATCTGACCTTGCTGAGCCAGGCCCAGCAGGCGGGCGATGGTGGACGGCAGAACCGCCACGATGCCTGCGAAGATGATCAGTGAAATACCGTTGCCGACGCCGCGCGCCGTAACCTGCTCACCCAGCCACATCAGGAACATGGTGCCGCCGGTCAGGGTGACGACCGTCGAGATGATGAAGAATATGCCAGGGTTATCGACCAGGCCGGCCTGGGCGTTCAGGCCGGCGGCGATGCCGAAGGACTGCGCCAGAGCCAGGAACACCGTCAGATAACGGGTGTACTGGTTCAGCTGCTTGCGGCCGCTTTCGCCGCCTTCCTTCTTCAGCTTCTCCCATGGCGGATACACGGTGCCCATCAGCTGCACGATGATCGACGCCGAAATGTAGGGCATCACGTTCAGTGCGAAGATGGCCATACGCTCCACCGCGCCGCCCGAGAACATGTTGAACATGTCCAGAATGCCGCGCTGACCGCTTGGGTCTTGGAAGAACTGCAGGAAGGCCTGCGAATTGATGCCCGGGATCGGCACATAGGTGCCGATGCGATAAACCAGCAGAGCGCCCAGGGTAAACAGCAGACGCTTGTGCAGCTCGGTCGCTTTCGCGAACGAGCCCATGTTCATATTGGCGGCGAGTTGTTCTGCGGCCGAAGCCATTTATGCGTCCCCACGACTGAGAGAGTCGTCAGATAGGCGGAAAGCGGCTCTCATGCGAGAGCCGCTTCCGTTCTTTCGTCGTCGCAGATGTAATCAGGTCACGACCTAATCGCCGCAACGACGGTTTGCTTATGCCTTGGCGGCGGTGCGCTTGGTGCGAGCCGAGATCTTGTTCTCGTCGCCGCGCGGCGCCTTGGGAGCCGGAGCCTTGCCCTTGGCGGCGTTACGCTTCTCGAGGCGGGCGGCGGCCTTGGCTTCCGCAGCGATGCGCTCTTGGACGACCGTGCCGCCAGCCGCTTCGATGGCCTTGACGGCGCCCGAGGTCGCCGACCAGACGACCAGGTTCAGGGCTTGCTTCAGCTCGCCGGTACCCAGCAGGCGCACGCCGTCCTTGACGCGACGGATCACGCCAGCGGCGACCAGGGCGTCGCCCTTCAGTTCCGACTTGGCGTCCAGCTTGCCTGCGTCGACGGCGTCTTGCAGGCGCCACAGGTTCACTTCAGCCAGCTTCAGCGCGTTCGGGTTGTTGAAGCCGCGCTTGGGCATACGCATGTACAGCGGCATCTGGCCGCCTTCGAAGCCCAGCAGGCTGACGCCCGTGCGCGACTTCTGACCCTTGACGCCACGGCCAGCGGTCTTGCCCTTGCCCGAGCCCGGGCCACGGCCGACGCGCATGCGCTTCTTGTGTGCGCCTTCGTTGTCGCGGATTTCGTTCAGTTTCATGTGCCTGATCCTTTCGGGTGCTAGCGCCCGGAGCATTCGTCCGGACTCGGCGGTGAAAAAAATGAAGGGCCGCTTCTAGGCGGCCCTTCGGGTGTCTGCAAGTGCAGAAACGCCCTCCCCCGGTTTCGGGAGAGGGCGCAACGGCTTACTTTTCGACGATCTCGGTGAGGTGGGCGACCTTGGCGATCATCCCACGAACCGAAGGCGTGTCTTCCAGGGTCGACTCGCGACCCAGGCGGTTCAGACCCAGACCCACCAAGGTGGCGCGCTGGTCGTTCTTGCGGCGGATCGGCGAACCGGTCTGCTTGATGGTGACGGTCTTCTTCTCAGCCATGATCAGGACTCCACAGCTTCAGGCGTCGAGGCGCCGTCGTTGCGACGGCCCATCAGATCCGCGACCTTCTTGCCGCGCTTGGACGCGACTTGACGGGGCGAGGACTGGACCTTCAGGGCTTCGAACGTCGCACGGATCATGTTGTAGGGGTTCGACGAGCCAGTCGACTTGCCCACGACGTCTTGAACGCCAAGGGTTTCGAGGACCGCACGCATCGGACCGCCTGCGATGACGCCGGTGCCGGGAGGGGCGGCGCGCATCATGATCTTGCCTGCGCCCCAACGGCCGTTGCCGTCGTGGTGCAGGGTGCGGTTCTCGCGAAGCGGAACGCGGATCATCGTCTTCTTGGCTTCTTCAGTCGCCTTGCGGATGGCTTCCGGCACTTCACGGGCCTTACCGTGACCGAAACCGACCCGACCCTTGCCGTCGCCGACAACCATCAGAGCGGCGAACGAGAAACGACGTCCGCCCTTAACGGTGGCCGCGACGCGGTTGATGTGCACCAGCTTCTCGACGATGTCCGAATCCGGACCGTCCACAGCGGGAGCGTTGCGATTGTCACGACGGTTGCGATCGTTGCCGCCGCCGCCGCGCTGGGGTTGATGCGCCATGCTTCGCGTCCCTTAGAAGTTCAGGCCGGCTTCGCGCGCGGCTTCCGCCAGCGCCTTCACCCGTCCATGATAGATGTACTCGCCACGGTCGAAGACGACGTCCTTGACGCCCTTCTCGATGGCGCGTTCGGCGATCAGCTTGCCGATTGCAGCAGCAGCGGCAGTGTCCGAGCCCTTCTTGCCGCGGCCGCCTTCCAGCGACGAAGCAGAAGCGACGGTCACGCCCTGGGCGTCGTCGATGATCTGGGCCGAGATGTTCTTGTCCGAACGGTACACCGACAGACGCAGACGACCGTTGGCGACGGCCTTCAGGCGGCGACGAGTGCGCTCCGAGCGGCGCTTGGCTTGTTGTCGAAGAGAAAGAGCCATGACTTACTTCTTCTTGCCTTCCTTGCGACGGACCTTCTCGCCCGCGTAACGGACGCCCTTGCCCTTGTAAGGCTCAGGCGGACGCAGCTTGCGGATGACCGCGGCGATCTGACCAACGGCCTGCTTGTCCGACCCCAAGACCTTGATCTCGGTTTGCTTCGGAACAGCAAAGCTGACGCCAGCCGGCGGAGCGATGTCGACTTCGTGCGAGAAGCCGAGTTGCAGCGACAGAGCATCACCCTTCATGGCGGCGCGGTAACCCACGCCGACCAGTTCAAGCGACTTCTCGAAACCGGTCGTGACGCCGACAACCATGTTGTCGACCAGGGTGCGCGACAGGCCCCACATCGCGCGAGCGCGTTGCGTGTCGGTGCGCAGCGCCAGCGACAGTTCGTCGCCTTCCTGCTTGACTTCGATTTCTTCGGCGACGGTCCAGGAGCGTTCGCCCTTGGGGCCCTTCACGGTGACGTTCTGGCCGTCGAGCGTGACAGTCACGCCCTTCGGCACTGCGATGGTTTTCTTGCCAATACGGGACATATCAGTAGACCCTGCAGAGGACTTCGCCGCCGACGTTGGCGTCGCGCGCAGAAGCGTCGGACATGACGCCCTTCGAAGTCGAGAGGATCGAGATGCCGAGGCCGTTCTTGACAGGCTTCAGATCGCCGATCGCGGAGTAGACGCGGCGGCCCGGCTTGGACACGCGTGCGATCTCGGCGATGACGGGCTGACCGTCGAAGTACTTCAGCTCGATCTCGAACTGCGGAAACTCACCCGGGTTCTGAACCAGGTTGTAGCCGCGGATGTAGCCTTCGTCCTGCAGCACGTCGAGGACGCGCTGGCGCAGACGGGAAGCCGGGGTCAGCACCTTGGAACGCTTGCGGGTCGCCGCGTTCTTGATGCGAGCGATCATGTCGCTCAGGGGATCGTTGATCATCATGTCTGTTCGCTCCCCTTACCAGCTGGACTTGGTCAGGCCAGGGATCTGGCCCTGGTTGCCGAGTTCACGCAGCGCAATACGGCTCATCTTGAGCTTGCGATAGAACGCACGCGGACGACCCGTCACCTCGCAACGGTTGCGAATGCGGCTCGGCGCGGAGTTGCGCGGCAGTTCCGCCAGCTTGAGGCGAGCGTCGAAACGCTCCTCAAGCGGCAGGCTCTCGTCGTTGGCGGTCGCCTTCAGGGCGGCGCGCTTTGCGGCATACTTCGCAACCAGAGCCTTGACGGCTTCGTTGCGGTTTACGGCGCTCTTTTTAGCCATTGTTCTCTTCCCTTCCCGCTCAGTTCTTCACGAACGGGAACTTGAACTCGGTGAGAAGCGCGCGCGCCTCGTCATCGGTCTTGGCCGTGGTGCAAACGACAATGTCCATGCCCCACATCTGGTCGATCTGGTCATAGTTGATCTCAGGGAACACGATGTGCTCCTTCAGACCCGTGGCGTAGTTGCCGCGACCGTCAAACGAAGTGCCCTTCAGGCCGCGGAAATCCTTCACGCGCGGCAGCGCGATCGTGATGAACCGGTCCAGAAACTCATACATCTGGTCGCCACGCAGCGTAACCTTGCCGCCGATGACCATGCCTTCACGCAGCTTGAAGCCGGCGATCGAGTTGCGAGCCTTGGTGGCGACCGCCTTCTGACCAGCGATGGCCGTCAGGTCCTTAAGGGCGGCGTTCGCCTTCTTGGAGTCAGCAACCGCTTCGCCGATGCCCATGTTCAGGACGATCTTGTCCAGCTTGGGGATCTGCATCTCGTTGGTGTAGCCGAACTTCGTCTTCAGTTCCGCACGAATGCGGGCCTGATAATCAGCCTTGAGGCGCGGGGTGTACTTTTCGGTAGCCATCAGATGACGTCTCCCGTCGTCTTGGCGATGCGGACCTTCTTGTCCCCATCGATCTTGAAGCCGACGCGGGTCGCCTTGCCGTTGGCGTCGGCGATTGCGACGTTCGACAGGTGAAGCGAGGCTTCCTTGTTCTTGATGCCGCCTTGCGGGTCAGCCTGGCTCGGTCGCGTGTGGCGCTGAACCATGTTGACGCCCTGAACGACAACGCGATTTTCGGTAGGCAGGACCTTCAGCACGGACCCCGTGCGGCCCTTGTCCTTGCCGGTCAGGACGACGACGCGGTCGCCCTTTTTGATCTTGGCGGCCATATTACAGGACCTCCGGAGCCAGCGAGATGATCTTCATGTGGTTCTTGACGCGCAGTTCGCGAGGAACAGGGCCAAAGATCCGCGTGCCGACCGGCTCGTTTTGCTTGTTGACGATGACCGCAGCCGACTTGTCGAAGCGGATGACGGAGCCGTCCTTGCGTTGGATGTCCTTGGCGGTGCGCACGACGATGGCGCGAACGACGTCGCCCTTCTTCACGCGGCCACGCGGGATGGCTTCCTTCACGGACGCGACGATTGTGTCGCCGATCGAGGCGTAGCGGCGCTTGGAGCCGCCCAACACCTTGATGCACATGACCCGGCGGGCGCCCGAGTTATCGGCCACTTCCAGGTTAGTTTGCATCTGGATCATAAGATCAGATCCTTCTGATTACGATGCGGAAGCGTTGGAAAGGACTTCCCAACGCTTCAGCTTGGACTTCGGGGCGCACTCGACGATGCGAGCGATGTCGCCGACCTTGAGCGCGTTGGCTTCGTCGTGCGCGTGGTACTTCTTGGAAGACCGGACGATCTTCTTCAGAAGCGGGTGGACCAGCGTACGCTCCACCTTCACGACGACAGTCTTTTCGCCCTTGTCGGACACGACCACGCCTTCAAGAATTCGCTTGGGCATATTCGTTTCCTTACGAGGCCGCACGCTTCTCGCGCAGAAGCGTCGAGATGCGGGCGATGTCTTTGCGCACTTCACCCACGCGGTGGGTCTTTTCCATTTGGCCAGTGGCCGCCTGGAAGCGCAGGTTGAACTGTTCCTTCTTGAGCTTCAGAAGCTCGTCGGACAGTTGGTCGTTGGTTTGCGACCGCAGATCAGCAATCTTGGTCATTAGGCTGCTTGCTCCGTGACGATGCCGGCGTCTAGGCGGGTGACCACCTTGGTGCGGACCGGCAGCTTGGCGGCGCCGAGACGCAGCGCTTCACGAGCTACATCGTCCGGCACGCCGTCGATTTCGAACATGATGCGGCCAGGAGCCACGCGAGCGGCCCAATGGTCCACAGCGCCCTTGCCCTTACCCATCCGGACTTCGGCCGGCTTGCCCGTGACGGGCAGGTCGGGGAAGACGCGGATCCAGACCCGGCCCTGACGCTTCATCTGGCGGGTGATCGCGCGGCGAGCCGCTTCAATCTGACGCGCGGTGATGCGGTCGGGCTCCATGGTCTTCAGGCCGTAGGAGCCGAAGTTCAGCGAGAAGCCGCCCTTGGCCGAGCCGTGAATCCGGCCCTTGAAGGCCTTGCGGTACTTGGTCTTCTTCGGTTGCAACATGACTTAGTTCTCACGTCCCCGGTCGCGACGCGGACCGCGGTCGCCACGGGGGCCGCCGCGTTCGCGGCCTTCGTTCGAGGAAGGACCCGAGGCTTCCTGGGCCCAACGCTTGTCCTGAGCCATCGGGTCGTGCTCCAGCACTTCACCCTTAAACACCCAGACCTTCACGCCGATGATGCCGTACGTCGTCTTGGCTTCGTAGAAGCCATAGTCGATGTCAGCACGCAAAGTGTGAAGCGGCACGCGACCTTCGCGGTACCATTCCATACGAGCGATTTCGGCGCCGCCGAGGCGACCCGAGACGTTCATCCGGATGCCCTTGGCGCCCAGACGCATGGCCGACTGCATCGAACGCTTCATGGCGCGACGGAAAGCCACACGGCGTTCCAGTTGCTGCGCGATGTTTTCAGCGATCAGCTGCGCATCGGTTTCCGGCTTGCGGACTTCGATGATGTTCAGGTGAACTTCACCTTCAGTGCGCGCTGAGATGTCCTTGCGGAGCTTCTCGATGTCAGCGCCCTTCTTGCCGATCACGACACCCGGACGGGCGGCGTAGATGGTGATGCGGCACTTCTTGTGCGGGCGCTCGATGATGATGCGCGACACGCCGGCGGCGGCCAGACGTTCCTTCAGCCACTCGCGCAGCTTCAGGTCCTGGTGCAGCAGGCGGGCGTAGTCGGCGCCGCCGGCGAACCAGCGGCTGTCCCACGTGCGGTTTACGCCGAGGCGCAGACCGACCGGATTGATTTTCTGTCCCATCAGGCGGCCTCGCCGGCTTCACGGACCACGATCGTGATCTCGCTGAACGGTTTCAGGATGCGCGACGAGCGACCACGAGCGCGGCTCGCGAAACGCTTCATCACCAGGTTCTTGCCCACGAAGGCCTCAGCGACAACCAGGTTGTCGATGTCGAGGTTGTGGTTGTTCTCGGCGTTGGAGACGGCCGAATACAGGACCTTGCGGACGTCGCCGGCGATGCGCTTACGGCTGAATTCCAGCTCGTTCAGCGCCTTCTGGACCGGCATGCCGCGGATCGAAGCGGCGACCAGGTTCAGCTTTTGCGGGCTGATGCGCACGTTGACCAGCTTGGCGCGGGCCTCGGTCGGGGCGACCCGACGGGTGTTCTTGGTCTGGGCCATCGGTTACTTCCTTTTGGCCTTCTTGTCCGCCGCGTGACCCGGGAAGCTCCGGGTCGGGGCGAACTCGCCGAACTTCATGCCGACCATCTCTTCCGAGACCGACACGGGCACGTGCTTCTGACCGTTATGGACGCCGAACGTCAGACCGACGAACTGCGGCAGGATGGTGGAGCGGCGCGACCAGGTCTTGATCACGTCCTTGCGGCCCGACGATTGAACGGCGTCGGCCTTCTTGAGCAGATACCCGTCGACAAACGGGCCTTTCCAGGAGGAGCGGGCCATTCTTAGCGAGCCTTCTTAACGTGGCGGGTACGGATGATGTACTTGTCCGTAGCCTTGTTCTTGCGGGTACGAGTGCCCTTGGTGTCCTTACCCCACGGCGTGACGGGGGTGCGACCACCAGAGGTCCGGCCTTCACCACCACCATGCGGGTGGTCGATCGGGTTCATGGCGACGCCGCGAACGTGCGGACGCCAGCCCATGTGACGCTTGCGACCAGCCTTGCCCAGGTTCTGGTTCATGTGGTCAGGGTTGGAAACCGCGCCCACAGTGGCGATGCAGCCGTCCAGAACCATGCGCAGTTCGCCCGAGCCGAGACGGATCTGGGCGTAGCCCTGGTCGCGACCAACCAGCTGGGCGTAGGCGCCGGCCGAACGGGCCAGTTGGGCGCCCTTGCCAGGCTTCATTTCGATGTTGTGGATGATCGTACCCACCGGCATCGAACGCAGCGGCATGGCGTTGCCAGGCTTCACGTCGGTCTTTTCGCCCGCGATGATCGTATCGCCAGCCTTAAGGCGTTGCGGCGCGATGATGTAGGTCTTTTCACCGTCTTCGTAAGTCACGAGCGCGATGAAAGCCGTGCGGTTCGGGTCATATTCCAGACGCTCGACCGTGCCGACCATGTCCCACTTGCGACGTTTGAAGTCGATCTTGCGGTACAGGGTCTTGGCGCCGCCGCCACGGAACCGAACCGCGATGCGACCGCCCTGACCACGTCCGCCCGACTTGGTCAGGCCTTCGGTCAGCGACTTTTCCGGACGGCCCTTGTGGAGTTCCGAGCGGTCGACCAGCACGAGGGCGCGACGGCCCGGCGAAGTCGGATTGTAGGTTTTCAAGGCCATCTGATCAGAGCCCCGTGGTCACGTCGATCGACTGGCCTTCGGCCAGCGTCACGATAGCTTTTTTGATGTCGACGCGGCGACCGAGGATGCCCCGGAAGCGCTTGGTCTTGCCCTTTTGAACCAGGGTGTTGACCTTGACGACGTTGACTTTGAACAGGCTTTCGACCGCAGCAGCGATCTCGTCCTTGGAGGCCGTGTCCGCGACGCGGAAGACGACCTTGTTCTGCTCCGACAGGATCGTGGCCTTCTCGGTGATCACCGGAGCCAGGATGGTGTCGTAGTGCTTGGCGGTAGGTTGAGCGGCCATTACGCGGCTTCCTTATCGCTGAAGCGGGCTTCGATCGCCTCGATGGCGGCCTTGGTCAGCACCAGCTTTTCAGCCCGCAGGATGTCATAGACGTTCAGGCCGGCGTTCGGCAGCACGTCGATGTGCGGGATGTTGCGTGCGGCCAGACCGAAGTTCGTGTCGACTTCCGGACCCGCGATGATGAGAGCCTTGGTCCAACCCAGCTTGCCGAAGGTCTCGCGCAGCGAGGCCGTCTTGGCTTCCTTGACCGAGACGCTGTCGACAACGATCAGGTCGCCGGACTTCGCCTTGGAGGACAGGGCGTGGCGCAGAGCGAGAGCGCGGATCTTCTTCGGCAGCGAGAAGCCGTGATCGCGAACGACCGGACCAAAGGCGCGCGAGCCGCCGACGAACTGCGGTGCACGGCGCGAACCGTGACGAGCGCCGCCAGTGCCCTTTTGCTTGTACATCTTCTTGCCCGTACGAGAGTTCTCGTTGCGGGTTTGAACCTTGTGCGTACCGGCGCGGCGCTTGGCCAGTTGCCAGTTAACGGTGCGGGCCAGGATGTCGCCACGGATGTCAGCGATGCCGAAAACGGCGTCCGACAGCTCCAGGTCGCCAGCAGCCTTGCCGTCGAGTTTGATGACAGAGAGTTTCATTACGCTTCACCGCCTTCAGTCGCTTCAACCGGGGCTTCTTCAGCCGGGGTGGACGCGGGTTGAGCAGCAGCCTTCGACGACTTGACTGCGCCCGGGTACGGGGCGTCAGCCGGACGGGCCTTCTTCACAGCGTCGCGGACTTTGACGTAGGCGCCGTCATGACCGGGGACAGCGCCCTTGATCAGGATCAGGCCACGCTCGACGTCCACGCGGACGACGGTCAGGTTCTGCTGGGTGACGACTTCCTGGCCATAATGACCAGCCATTTTCTTGCCCTTGAAGGTCTTGCCCGGGTCCTGGCGTTGGCCGGTCGACCCGTGCGAACGGTGCGACAGCGAAACGCCGTGCGTGGCGCGAAGGCCGCCGAAGTTCCAGCGCTTCATGGCGCCGGCGAAACCCTTACCGATGGTTTCACCCTGGATGTCGACCTTCTGGCCGACCATGAAGTGTTCAGCCGAAATCACGGCGCCCACATCAAGCAGACCGTCCGCGTCAACACGGAACTCGGTGACATAGGCTTTCGGCTCGACTTCCGCCTTGGCGAAGGTCTCGCGTTGAGCCTTGTTGGTGTTTTTGGCCTTCTTCGTGCCAGCGCCCAGCTGGAGAGCGACGTAGCCGTCACGCTCCTGGGTACGTTGGCCGACGACCTGGCAGCCGTCGAGCTGCAGCACAGTGACCGGTACGTGCGCGCCGTCTTCGGCGAACACGCGGGTCATGCCCAGCTTCTTGGCGATCACGCCCGTGCGCATCGGATCCCGCCTCTTTCTACTTTAAATCTTGATCTCGACGTCCACGCCGGCGGACAGGTCGAGCTTCATGAGCGCGTCCACGGTCTGCGGGGTGGGGTCGACGATGTCGAGCACGCGTTTGTGCGTGCGGATTTCAAACTGCTCACGCGACTTCTTATCGACGTGCGGCGAGCGGTTCACGGTGAACTTTTCGATCAGGGTCGGCAACGGAATCGGACCGCGAACGGTCGCGCCGGTGCGCTTGGCTGTATTGACGATTTCGCGCGTCGAGAAATCGAGGACGCGGTGATCAAAGGCCTTGAGCCTGATGCGGATGCTTTGATCCATATCGGTGCTAACTTCCAATGCGGTCGGAGGACCGCGTCCCTGTGAACTATTTCAAAGACCAGAGGCCTTCGGGCAAAAAGCCCTCAGGAAACGCAAATCCGCAAAAACGAGCGGCCCACGCAGTTGCCCGCGAAGGCCGTGATATCCCAAGAAGCTGCAAAGAACAGGGACTTAGGTCGTTCTTGCGAACCGCGTCTGCACCGAAGTGCACAGCCGGTCCAACAAGAGTGGTGGCTTATGCCTACCGATTCCGATTTCGTCAAGCGGCGAAACCGTGTCGGGACGGGCTGTTTTGAGGCTTTCATCCCGGCGCAACTTCGGCAGCCGCTCGACCGCGATCCGGGCCTTTCGCGTTCGGCGGTCAGGCTTTGGCCCTCGCCGATCCGTGACGCTGCGACGACGGGGCATCACCTTTATAATAACGTATCTATGGCGCAGTCGTCAGTCGGACGCCCATGCGACGAAAGGCCGTCACAGTCCCCATACGACCCCAGGATTGCCTTGCATTAACCCCTTGCCCCAGGCCCTCCACGAGCGTGACACATTGCAGACACAACCCGTGGCCTAACCGTCACAGTATTGTTGCAAGCACTTAAAAAACAGCGGTTTCATGCCAGGACTCGTCCGTGTCCTGATAGCAGCGCCTCCCCGGCTCCCCTCCGGGCACAGACTGCTAAGGAAACAAGACAATGAAGACGATCCTCCTCGCGACGGCCGCCGCCGCCACCCTGATCGCCGCTCCGGCCTTCGCTCAAGACGCCATCGGTTCGGTTGGCGTGACTTATGCAAACCCGTCGATCGACGCCAACGGCTTCAAGGCAGACGCCGACGTCTGGACCGTTGACGGCACCGTCGCCATGCCGGTCCAAGACTGGACCGTCACGCTGAACGCGGCTGTCGACTACAGCAAGTTCGCTGGTCAGGACGACACCTCGGGCGTCATCGCCGCGCACGGCACCAAGATGTGGACCTCGGACGTCCGCGCTGGCGCCTTCGTCGCCGCCAACGGCGTCGGCACGGGCGACACCGTCTGGACCGTCGGCGCTGAAGCTCAGAAGTACATGGCCAACGCCACCCTGACCGGCCTGGTCGCCTGGACCGATTCCAACGTCGGCGACATCTGGACGGTCGGCGCCGACGCTGCCTACTACGCCATGCCGAACCTGCGCCTGAACGCTGGCGTCAGCTACAACAACGTCGACATCACGGGCGGCAGCGTTGACGCCTGGACCTACGGCGTCGGCGCCGAATATGAAATCGAGAACACGCCGTTCTCGGTTGGCGCTTCCTACACGCGCGCTGACGTGAAGTCGGTTGACGTCGACACTTGGTCGCTGGGTGTCCGCTACGCCTTCGGCGGCGGCCTGCAAGCCCGCGATCGCGCCGGCGCCAACCTGGGCGTCTCGTCGATCACGAGCGTTCTGGGCGCCTTCTAAGCCCTTCAGGTCTTCCTGATCGGAAAAGCCCCGGCGGAGCAATCCGTCGGGGCTTCTTCATGCCTGTCATCAGGCGTGTCGCAGACATGAAAAAGGCCCCCGGGGTTCCACGACCGGAGGCCTTCCTCTCGCGGCGGAGAGTTCGGGTCTTAGCGCCCGATGTTGACCGTGCCGGAACCGACAATGGCGCGTTTGACCTGGCCGGTGGCGGCGCCGACATTGACGCTGCCCGAACCGGCGATTGAGACGTCCAGGTCGTGGGTCTCACCGCCGAAGCGCACATCGCCCGAGCCCCCGATGGCGACTGAGAACCGCGGCATCCGGCCTTCTCGTATGGTGATATTGCCCGAACCGCCCACAGCGGCTTCGGCCGGCCCGTCAACCCGCGCCACGGTGATGCTGCCTGAGCCGCCGACCGACGCATCCAGATTCCGGGTTGCACCGGCGAAGATCGAGCCCGACCCTCCAACTGAAGCGTCCAGTTCCTGAGAGGCGCCCGTGCGGACTGCGCCGGAGCCGCCCAGGCCGACCTCGAGTTTTCCGTCGACATTGGCCACTGTCCAGTCGCCGCATCCGCCCGTCCTCAGATCGACCGAGCGCGCACCGCGCCCGATTGCCCCATAGACCGCGCCGCCGGCGCTGATGTCCACATCACGGGGGGCGCGCACGATGATCATGGGGGCGTCCTGCAACCGGATGCGTCCAATGCCGCCGCCAACCTCAACTGTGGCGCCATCGCCGGGCTGGCGGCCGTTGGCCGGACCGCTGTTGCATGAACGGATGGCGTCGCCGCCCCGGAACATGCCGCCCCGGCGGAGTCCGCCATCGATGCGCACATCACGCCCGTCGCGACGCACCTGGACCGCTGGAAGACGCGAGGCGCCCTGAGTGACTTCCACGCCTATGTCGCTGCGGTCCTCGACGATCACCACGACGCGAGCGACCGCGCTTCGAATCTCCACATCGGCGGCGGACGCGGGCGCGGCGGCGGCGCTGACGGCCAGTGCGGCGGTGGCGGCGGCGATAAACAGTGCGGATTTCATTTGTGTTTCCCTTCCCGGATCTGACGGGAAGGTGCGCGAGCGGGCGCGGGAAGTCATTTTAACTCGGCGTCATGAACCCGATTTAACGTTGCAGGACGTCAGATTGCCGATCAGGTGCGCAAGGCGCCCGCGCCATCCTCGACGCCGACGGCCGGCTCGAAATCACGCTCGAAATGGGCGATACGGCTCTTCATGGCCCCGACCTTCTTCAGCGCCAGAGATGCAGCCCAACGCGCGGCAAGTTCCGGCGTCGACATGCCATCCGTGAACCTCGGCGAACCGCCGCGGCTGCGGATCACCGCATTGGTGAATAGCGCACCCTTGCGGAAACGCGACGGCCAGGTCTGGAAGTCCATCGACAGGCTGACGCAGAACCTGTCCAGATTCTCCACCCGGTGCGGCGCATACAACGGCCAGGTCAGGGCGCCGCCGGGCTCCAGATCCATGACCTGGGCGTCGGCTTCAAACGCCAGAGTGTAAGGCAATTCCTCGGTCGTCTGACGCGTGACCACCTGTTCCATGTTTTTCTCGGCCAGATGCTGCTCATCGCCCGGATAGACGAACAGGCGCTTCCTGCCCCGCAAGTGAAACAGCACCACACCCGCCGCATCAAAGTGATAGGGCACCCGCGCCTTGGGCGACGACAGGATCAACTGTCCTGCATTCTTGACCGCCCGCATCCCCGGATAGGTCGCCTGTATGGCCTGAAAATCCGCCATGGCCGCCGCCCACAGTTCGGGCCAGCCGCTCTCGACCTCGCGCAGATTAACCCACAGGCGCCCCTGCTTGATCGCTTCCAGCAGTTCTGCCCCAGACAGGCGCCCGCGCGCGCCGGTGCGCAGCGAGACCTGCCCCTCGTCGTCATAATCGTACAGGTTGATGTCGAAATGCTCGGCCGGATAACGGTCCAGCATGGCGGCCAGCGCCCCGTCCTCGGCAAAGCCTTGCTCGACCAGAGTGTGCGGGTGGATCTTCGCTTCGGCGATGGGGCCGGGATAGCGGGTGCGACGGTCGGACATTCTGTGTTTTCCCCTCAGGCGTGGGCGACGCGCGCAGGCGTCTTCTTGCGCGACGCCAGCTTGGCGACCGCAGAACGGGCGGCGGTCGCCGCACCTCGCAGCCGACCGATGGACGAGGCCTCGCAGGCTTCGATTGTCGACCAGCGGCGTCGCAGCGAGGCGCGGATCGCCTCCCCTTTGCCCCCCGCCGTATTCAACACGGCAACAGCCGCTTCTTGCAGCGCGGCGCTCAGCCCCGGCTGCATGACCACGGCCTCACGCACCACCCGGCGCGCATTGACGAAATACTTCTTGTAGGCCTCGCCCTCGAAGCCGAAGTCGAATACCCGCACGCCCTCCGCTCCGGCCAGCCGCATGGTGTCCATGCTCAGCAGGATGCCAGGTGAACAACGCGCCAGCGCGGGCTCATAGGCCGGGAACCAGAAATGATAATGGTCGCCCGCGTGCAGCGAAAACTCGATCGCCACCAGTTTCTCGCCCGCCGTCATCACCGCCAGCGAAGCACCGAAACCCGACCGCTGATCCATCATCAGCGCGTGCAGCAGATTGCGCGTCCAGCCGCAGGCGAAGATGTCATGAAGGCCCGAGCGCCGATACTGCGCCGCCTTCAGGTCAATCAGGTGATCCAGCAACGCCGGATCGCGGACATTGTGCCGAACCTGGGTCTCGCCCAACTCAACAGCCAGGCTGCGGCGCGCCCGCTCCTTGTCCTTGAAGTATTTGCCATAGGTCTGGCGGCGTTCAGCGTACCAGGCGTCATAACCGGCTTCGGGCAGTTCCACCTGCACCGTGCCGCGCGCCTCGCCGCTTTCGCCCTCGCCGACCCAACCCGGCACGCTCAAGCGGCGCCCTTTGACCAAACGGGCCACATCCTCCAGCGTGATGTTCGATCCGACCGGCGCGATCACCCCGTGATAATCGTTCATAGGCGCCCCCAGCGGTTGGACCGAGCCGCCGCGTCTCTGGTGCGGAAAGAAACCGACGATCTGACTGCCGCGCCGGAACACGGCCACCGCGGCGCCGGGACAAACCCTTGAAGCGATCTCGGTGTAGTCCCAGCAAAAATAGGGGCTGCTCAGGGCAGGATTGGTCGTGGACCACACGCGCCACAGCGCAACAGCGGCGGCGTCCAACGCCTCCGCCTTCATGATCTCGACCCGTAGCTCGTCGTTCATAATCATCTCGCAGCAACCCCGCGCCCGAGGCCGTTTCACCCTGCCTTCTATACCGAACCCCGTTTCGCTAGGGTTCATCGGCATGGTGAACAGGTGTTGACGGGAGCTAGTGCGCGCCACGGGCGTTTGCATCCTGCGGGCGTCCCGTTCCGCGCCGAGAGACAACCTCATGACCGATCAGCGCCCCAATGACCACGCCGTCGAGAACGAAAATCTGCGCCCGGACAGAGATGGCAAGCCGCCCCGCCCGGCGACCGAGCCCAAGGGGTCCAAGGGCTCAAGCAACTCCGGCGAAACCCAGACCGACCCCGCCACAGGATCGGAAAACTGACGTCCCGCCAACCTGCCTCCGCCTTAGGTTTCCCCTGCCCTGTGACTGAGTGACTTTATGATCCGACGCCTGACCCTCGCCTGCGCCAGCCTCGCCCTTCTCGCCGCCTGCAGCCCCTCCCCCAACCAACCGGCGGAGAGCCAAAGCCGGCACTCAAGCGGCGTCGGGGCGCTCTCTGCCCAGGCGATCGAAAACGCCGCCTATACGCCTGCGCCGCCAGAGGGTCAGCCGCAGTCCCCCAACGCCGCCCGCACGACGCCCCAACCTGATCCCGCCCTGATCCGGGCCCAGGTGTTGCTGGAGCGCGCCAGATTTTCGCCGGGTGCCATTGACGGCCTGGCCGGTTCCAACATGCGCCAGGCCATTGTCGCTTTTCAAAAGGCCAAGGGGCTTAAGGACGACGGGCAGTTGACGCCCGAGGTGATGGAGCGCCTGCGCGCCGAAGGCTCCGGCCCGGTCACCACCACCTATCAGATCACCCAGCAGGACATCGACGGACCCTATATGGGCGTCGTGCCCACGGACCTGGAGAAACAGGGCGAGGCGGCGGCCATGAACTATGGCGATATCGTCGAGGCTCTGGCCGAGCGGTTCCACCTCACCGAGGATCTGCTGCGCGCCATGAACCCGGGCGTCGACTTCAACCGCGCGGGCCAGACCCTTCTGGTCCCCGCCATCGACAACCGTCCCCTCGCCGCCGATGTCGCGCGCATCGACGTGAACAAGACCGAGGGTTCGGTGAAGGCCTTCGCCGCCGACGGCGCCCTGCTCGCCTATTTCCCGGCCACCATCGGCAGCGGCGACAATCCGACGCCCAGCGGCACGCTGCGCGTCAACGGCGTGGCGCGCAATCCCGACTACATCTATGACCCGTCCAAGCTCAGCTATGGCGACGTGGGTCGCAAGGTCCTGGTCAAGCCCGGTCCGAACAATCCCGTCGGCGTGGTCTGGATCGATCTGAACAAGCCCAGCTACGGCATCCACGGCACGCCGGACCCGCATCTGGTCGGCAAGACGGCCTCGCACGGCTGCGTGCGGCTGACCAACTGGGACGTCTGGAAACTGGCCGACAAGGTCAAGCCCGGCGTGACTGTGCGCTTCGTTTAATGAACTGCCCCGAACGGCGTCCCGTCCCAGAAGTCGCATTGGCGCCGTTCGAAGAAGTCGTCATCCAGCCGGTCGCCCTGCGGCTGGAACACCAGCACCGGCCCCGCCCCCTCGACGCGGGGCCAGTCGGCGCCGAAATCCTTCTGGCCAAAGCCCGCCCACAAGCCGCGCATACGGGCCGACAGCGCCTGCTGCTCCGGCGTGAACCGTTTCACATCGGCGAATATCCAACGGGTCCCGAACACATAGGCCAGTTCGCTGGCGTGATAAGCGCCGAGGTCCAGCCCAACGATCCACTTCGGCAGCACGAACGGCGCGTCCCGATCCGAAAATTCATAGCCCCATACCGGCACATAACGCGCCAACTGACGCCGCAGGGCCTGTGACGGACAGGCAAACCTCTGGTCGGTGAAATGCTCGGCGATGGCGTAGGCTGGACCATCCGGGCCGACCGGATACCGCTCCAGGACCCGCTCTCCGACATCGCCGTACATCCAGATCGTCTCCTTCTGGTAGCGATCGATGTCCTTGACCTCATTGGCGAACAGCCGCCCCTCGTCGCGGTTCGTGCCGATGATGACCGGCACCCGCCTGAACCGCCCCTCGTGGAAGGCCACTGCCGGGTTCTCCGGCACGGTCGCGTCCGTATGCACCGGCCCCCATGAGCCATGACCGTTCAAGCCCTCGCGCACAGAGGGCGCGCGTTGCAGCCGCCAGGCAGGCAGGGCCTTCAGGCAGGCCGCCTGCCCGGCGCCATCTTCGCACCCCAGGCTTCGAGCGAACGCCGGCCCGGCCTCCGCTGTCGCCTCGGCGCTGACGAGGGATGACGGCTCAAGACATCCGCCGCTCTGCATGATGACGCGCTGAAACAGGCCTTCCGAACCGGGCGACGCCATCAGATAACAGGCGCTCCACGCCCCGGCGCTCTCGGCGAAGAGTGTGACATTGCCTGGATCACCGCCGAAGGCCGCGATGTTTCTGTGCACCCACTTCAGCGCCGCCTGCTGATCCATCAGGCCGAAATTGCCGCCATAGCCCTCGCCGTCCGCCTGGAACCCCGGATGAGCCAGCCAGCCCAGCGCGCCCAGCCGATAGTTCAGCGTCACCACCACTCTTCCCTGCTCGCGGGCCAGAAGTGACGGATCATAGTTGGCGCCCGACCCGATCGTGAATGCGCCGCCCGGGATATAGATCATCACCGGCTTGGCTTCGTCCGCCCCGGCAGGGGCATAGATGTTCAGATACAGGCAGTCCTCGGACCCGACGACGATCCCGCCGCCCCCGCCCAGGATCGCTCGCCGACCGATGGCCTGGGTGCAGTCCGACCCCAGCCGCGTCGCATCCCTGACGCCATCCCAAGCCTGGACCGGCTGCGGCGCCCGCCAGCGCAGGGCCCCGACCGGCGGGTGGGCGAACGGCACCCCCATAAAGGCCCGCACTCCCGCGCCCTCGACGCCCCGCACCGTCCCCGCCTCGGTCGCCGCCAGCACAGGCTTGGCGTCACGGGCGTATCTCACATGGTCCACCTTGCCCGGATGGGTGGCGCAGGCGCCAAGCGCCAGAAGACAGACGAGCAGGGAGATCAGACGCATCAAAAACACAGGCTGTTGGCGAGGCGTCGATAACGCCCGCCTCTCCCTCCTTCGTCACGCTCCGGCTTGCCGGGGAAGACGCAGCCATGACCGTCGTCCCACAGCAAAACGGCCCCCGGATATTTCCGGGGGCCGTTCTGTTACGCCTATCTTGGTTCTCGACCTATGCGCGCCTCGCCGAGGCGCACACTTGAGGTCGAGGGCCGGATCTTCGACTACTCGATGATCTTGGCCACGACGCCGGCGCCGACGGTGCGGCCGCCTTCACGGATGGCGAAGCGCAGGCCCTGGTCCATCGCGATCGGGGTGATCAGCTCGACGTTCAGCTCGGCGTTGTCGCCCGGCATGATCATCTCCACGCCTTCCTTCAGCTGAACGATGCCGGTCACGTCCGTCGTGCGGAAGTAGAACTGCGGGCGATAGTTGGTGAAGAACGGCGTGTGGCGGCCGCCTTCTTCCTTCGTCAGGATGTAGGCTTCGGCCAGGAACTTGGTGTGCGGGGTGATCGAGCCGGGCTTGCACAGCACCTGGCCGCGCTCGACGTCTTCACGCTTGGTGCCGCGCAGCAGAACGCCGACGTTGTCGCCCGCCTGCCCCTGGTCCAACAGCTTGCGGAACATTTCCACGCCCGTGCAGGTCGTCTTCTGGACCGGACGGATGCCGACGATCTCGACTTCCTCACCGACCTTGATGATCCCCTTCTCGACGCGGCCCGTGACCACGGTGCCGCGGCCCGAGATCGAGAACACGTCTTCGACCGGCATCAGGAACGGCAGGTCGACCGGACGCTCCGGCTGCGGGATGTAGGCGTCGACGGTTTCCATCAGGGCCAGAACGCGCTGTTCGCCGATTTCCGGGTTCACGCCGTCGGTCGCGGCCTTGGCCGAACCCTTGGTGATCGGAATGTCGTCGCCAGGGAACTGGTACGACGAAAGCAGCTCGCGCACTTCCATCTCGACCAGCTCGAGCAGCTCTTCGTCGTCGACCAGGTCGACCTTGTTCATGAAGACCACCAGGGCCGGCACGCCGACCTGACGGGCCAGCAGGATGTGCTCGCGCGTCTGCGGCATCGGGCCGTCGGCGGCCGACACCACCAGGATCGCGCCGTCCATCTGCGCGGCGCCGGTGATCATGTTCTTCACATAGTCGGCGTGGCCGGGGCAGTCGACGTGGGCGTAGTGACGGTTGGCCGTCTCGTATTCCACGTGCGCGGTGTTGATCGTGATGCCGCGCGCCTTCTCTTCCGGCGCCGCGTCGATGTCGGCGTAGTTCATCGCCTTCGCGCCGCCGGCCTTCGCCAGCGTCATCGTGATCGCAGCCGTCAACGTCGTCTTGCCGTGGTCAACGTGACCAATCGTGCCGATGTTGCAGTGCGGCTTCGTGCGTTCGAACTTTTCCTTGGCCATTTTCTAGCTCCTAAGGTCCCCGAACCGGGGGTTCCTGCAGTTTGGGGGTTAAGGACGCCCGGTCCTTACGGTCCGGGCGCATATAGGTCCGCTTTCCGAAAAGGGAAAGCTTAGGCGTACTTCTTGATCACTTCGTCGGCGACGTGTTGCGGCACCGGCTCGTAGTGGTCGTACTGCATGGTGAACTGGGCGCGGCCCTGCGACATGCCGCGCAGCGTGTTCACATAGCCGAACATGTTGGCCAGCGGCACGAAGGCGTTCACGACAGTGGCGTTGCCGCGCATGTCCTGGCCTTGGATCATGCCGCGACGGCCGTTCAGGTCGCCGATGACCGAGCCGAGGTAGTCCTCGGGGGTCACGACTTCCACCGCCATGATCGGCTCGAGCAGCTTGGGCGCACCCTTCTCCTTCAGTTCGCGGAATGCGGCGCGCGACGCGATTTCGAACGCCAGCACGCTGGAGTCGACGTCGTGGAATTTGCCGTCCGTCAGGGTCGCCTTGAAGTCGATCAGCGGGAAGCCGGCCAGGAGGCCGTTGTCCTTGGCCGAGTTCAGGCCCTTTTCGACGCCGGGGATGTACTCCTTCGGCACCGCGCCGCCGACGATCTGGTTCTCGAACACGAAGCCCGAGCCCGGCTCGCCGGGTTCGAAGGTGATCATGACGCGGGCGAACTGGCCCGTACCGCCGGTCTGCTTCTTGTGGGTGTAGTCGATGTCGACCTTCTTGCCCAGCGACTCACGATAGGCGACCTGCGGCGCGCCGATGTTGGCCTCGACCTTGTAGGTGCGCTTCAGGATGTCGATCTTGATGTCCAGGTGAAGCTCGCCCATGCCCTTCAGGATGGTCTGGCCCGACTCGTGGTCGGTCGAGACGGTGAAGGACGGGTCTTCCGAGGCCAGCTTGGCCAGGGCGACGCCCAGCTTCTCCTGGTCGGCCTTGGTCTTGGGCTCGACCGAGATTTCGATCACCGGCGCCGGGAACTCCATCTTCTCCAGGATGATGGGCGACTTGATCGGATCGCACAGGGTGTCGCCCGTGCGGGTTTCCTTCAGGCCGGCCAGGGCGACGATGTCGCCGGCATAGGCTTCCTTGATGTCTTCGCGGTTGTTGGAGTGCATCTGCAGCATGCGGCCGACGCGCTCTTTCTTGTCACGCGACGAGTTCAGCAGCGACATGCCGGTTTCCATCTTGCCCGAGTACAGGCGGCAGAAGGTCAGCGAGCCGACGAAGGGGTCGTCCATGATCTTGAAGGCCAGAACCGACAGAGGCTCGTCGTCCGACGCCTTGCGGGTGACGGGCTCTTCGGTCTTGAAGTCGATGCCCGGGGTCGCGGGGATGTCGACCGGCGACGGCAGGTAGTCGATGACCGCGTCCAGCAGGGGCTGCACGCCCTTGTTCTTGAACGCCGAGCCGCCCAGGATCGGGTAGAAGGCGCCGGTCAGAACAGCCTTGCGGATGCACTTCTTCAGGGTTTCGACCGAAGGCTCGTTGCCTTCCAGATAGGCTTCCATCGCCTCGTCGTCGAGTTCGACGGCGTTGTCGATCAGGTACTGGCGAGCCGCAGCGGCTTCTTCAGCCATGTCGGCGGGGATTTCGCGCACGTCGGCGTCGGCGCCGACGGTGTCGGTTTCCCAAACCAGGGCCTTCATCTCGACCAGGTCGATGACGCCCTTCAGCAGGTTTTCAGCGCCGATCGGCAATTGGATCGGCACGGCCTTGGCGCCCAGGCGGTCGCGGATCGACTCGACCGAGGCGTTAAAGTCGGCGCCGATCTTGTCCATCTTGTTGACGAAGACGATGCGCGGCACGCGGTACTTGTCGGCCTGGCGCCACACGGTTTCCGTCTGCGGCTCAACACCGGCGTTGCCGTCCAGCACCGTCACGGCGCCGTCCAGCACGCGCAAGCTGCGCTCGACTTCAATGGTGAAGTCCACGTGTCCGGGGGTGTCGATGATGTTGAGGCGCTTGCCTTTCCAGAAGGCGGTCGTCGCGGCAGACGTGATGGTGATGCCGCGTTCCTGTTCCTGGTCCATCCAGTCCATGGTGGACGCGCCGTCGTGCGTCTCGCCCATTTTGTGGTTACGGCCGGTGTAGAACAGGATCCGCTCAGTCGTCGTCGTCTTGCCCGCGTCGATGTGGGCCATGATGCCGAAGTTGCGGTAGTCTTCGATTTTATGCGTGCGGGGCATAGGAGCGTCCCTTGAGGGCTTAGGACGCCCTGGAGCGCCCTCGAAAATGTCGGATAAGACGGCGCGGGCGATTTAGCTGAAACCGCCCGCGCCGGATAGTCTTAAGAATAGGAACCGTCCCATACTCTCGAAAGAGGGACGGTTTTAAGACACTTACCAGCGGTAGTGGCTGAACGCGCGGTTGGCTTCGGCCATCTTGTGGGTGTCTTCGCGCTTCTTGACTGCGGTGCCGCGGTTGTTCGAAGCGTCCAGCAGCTCAGCAGCCAGCTTTTCCGTCATGGTGTTTTCACCACGCTTGCGCGCAGCGTTCACCAGCCAACGGATAGCCAGGGCGCGACGACGATCCGGGCGGACTTCGACCGGCACCTGGTAGGTGGCGCCGCCAACGCGACGCGAGCGGACTTCGACCGAAGGCGAGACGTTGTCGAGGGCGGCGTGGAAGGTTTCGACCGCAGTGTGGTCTTTCTTCTTCTCGGCCAGGATGTCGAAGGCGCCATAGACGATGTTCTCGGCGACGGCCTTCTTACCTTCGTACATGACGTAGTTCATGAACTTGGTGACGACCAAGTCCCCGAACTTGGGATCCGGCAGAACTTCACGCTTCTGGGCGCGGTGACGACGCGACATGGAGTATTCCTTGCAGTGCCCGGCCTAGGCCGGGAAGATCTCGAAAGGCCTCCAGACCCGAAGGTCCAGAGGCGAATGATGGCCGCGAATGGCTTACTTCGGACGCTTGGCGCCGTAGTGCGAACGGCGCTGCTTGCGGTCCTTGACGCCTTGCGTGTCGAGCACGCCGCGCAGGATGTGGTAGCGAACGCCGGGCAAGTCCTTCACGCGGCCGCCGCGGATCAGAACAACAGAGTGTTCTTGCAGGTTGTGGCCTTCGCCTGGGATGTAGCACACGGCTTCATAGCCGTTCTTGGCCAGACGAACCTTGGCGACCTTACGCAGAGCCGAGTTCGGCTTCTTCGGAGTCGTGGTGTAAACGCGGGTGCAGACGCCGCGACGCTGGGGAGAACCCTCCAGGGCCGGAACCTTGTTACGGACAGGCTTGGGCTTGCGCGGCTTGCGGATCAGCTGGTTGATCGTAGGCATTGAGACAGGTCTCGACTTCTGTGGGGGGCGTGTGTCTTTCGACCGAAGCGCCCCGCGCCTTCTTTTGTGAACGAGGGACCATTCCCCCGCCCGGGTGTCATCGAGACTGAGCACATGACCCAAACAGCCCTTCGGTTCGCTCCAGCGAACCGGAACACGAAAACACAAAGGGCCGGAACGCGCGCTGTGGGCGTTCCGGCGGCGCACAGGCCGTCCGTTCAATTGTCACGATCTCAGCAACCGGCGAACCGGCCACGCCTCGAAAGTGGGCGGCTTCTACCTGTGCGGGGCCAGAAGGTCAAGAACCGTCCGTTAACGGCCGCGCCCTACGCCTGTCGCGACGCCGTCCAATAGATAAGAATGGCCTGAAAGTCGCCATGCTCGCCCTCCAGCGTGCAAATAGCGGAGGGGCGATGACTGTATTGGCGATCGAACGCAGACGACGACCGGACTGGCGCAAGCTTGGTCTGACCGCCGCATCGATAGGCATCAACGTCAGTCTTATCGCCATCCTTTCGTTTACCGGGCTCGGAATCAGGCAGACTCAGCGAATCGCCGAACCACCCCTCATCTATCTGGAGATCGAGCGACGCCCTCTCCTGCGGGACGAGCGCCTGCGCCCGGCTGTGAGCGCGCCCGTTCAGGCGCAGACCCCGCGATCTGAAACCCCAAGCCGCGTAAGGGGAGACGAACCGATTACATCCGCCCCTTCGACCATGCCGCAGGACCGCCCCTCCCCCATCAATCCGCGCCTCGCCGCCCCTGCGCCGCACAGCATCCCCGCGCCTGACAACCAATGGACAGTCAGTTCCGACCGCACCGCCGCCATGGGCCGTGCGCTGCGACAGGGCCTGGCGGGCTGCACCAACCCTCAGCTGCTCAGCCGCGAAGAGCGCCAACACTGCGAGGACAGGCGCGCCCAGATCGCACGGAACGCCGTCCCCATCACCGGCACGGGCGACCCGGCGCGCGACGCCGCCTTCGCCCGTGAAGGCGCCCGCAGACTGGCGCAATGGGAAGCGGACCGCCGTCCCCTGTCAGGCGGCGTGGGCATCGTCGGGCCGGCCGACTGCGTGGGCTCGAACTTCGGCACGGGCTGTGCAGGCGCTCAACTGGACCCCAGCCTGGCCCCGGACTCGTCCAGCAACGTCCAGACCCGCCGCGACGGTCACCGTGCGGGCGGCGTGCCGCTGACACCCGGCGCCTCAGCGCCTCGGGAGCGCTGGAAGGATTAAAGAAAAAGGGCGGCGCTGTCTCCAGCACCGCCCTCTTCATGTCGTCACTCCCGTAACCGCAGATCAGCCTTCGCTGCTCTCCAGCTCCAGTTGCAGATCGGCCGGCAGCGGCTCGATCGCGTCTTCACGAGCCTGCGTCAGTTCTGCGTCACGCTCGTTGGCGATCTTCTGCAGGCTGCGCAGGTAGGCGCCCGTACCGGCCGGGATCAGACGGCCGACGATGACGTTTTCCTTCAGGCCTTCCAGCATGTCCTTCTTGCCGTGGACCGAGGCGTCGGTGAGGACGCGGGTGGTCTCCTGGAAGGACGCCGCCGAGATGAAGCTGCGGGTTTGCAGCGACGCCTTGGTGATGCCCAGCAGGACGGGCTGGGTCGTGGCCGGACGGCCGCCACGCTTTTCGACCTTGGCGTTCTCGAGCGCGGCCTCGGCCACCTCGACCGTGTCGCCACGGATCAGGGTGGTTTCACCCGAGTCGATGATCTCGACCTTCTGCAGCATCTGGCGAACGATCACCTCGATGTGCTTGTCGTTGATCGGCACGCCCTGCAGTCGATAGACCTCCTGCACTTCGTTCACCAGATACTCGGCCAGCGCCTCGACGCCCTGGATGCGCAGCAGATCGTGCGGATCGGGGTTGCCGTCGATGATGTAGTCGCCCTTCTGGATCAGATCGCCGTCGTGGACGGAGATGTGCTTGCCCTTCGGGATCAGGAACTCGACCGGTTCGCCCTGCACGCCGTCGGCGTTGACTTCCGGCGTGATCTTGATGCGACGCTTGTTCTTGTAGTCGCGGCCGAATTCCACGCGACCGTCCATCTCGGCGATGACGGCGCAGTCCTTCGGACGACGCGCTTCGAACAGTTCCGCGACGCGCGGCAGACCGCCGGTGATGTCGCGGGTCTTGGCGCCTTCGGTCGGGACGCGGGCGATGATCTCGCCCGGCTTGACCTCATCGCCGTTCGACACGGACAGAACCGCGCCCACGGGCAGCAGGTAACGAGCGTCGGAGCCCGACGACAGCTTGGCGTAGGCGTCGCCCAGGGTGACGCCCATGGCCGGACGCAGGTCCGAACCCCGCGGGCTGGCGCGCCAGTCGGAAACCACGCGCTGGGCGATGCCCGTCGCTTCGTCGGTTTCTTCCTTGACGGACAGGCCCTCGACCAGATCCTCGAAGCGAACGACGCCGCCCACTTCGGTCAGGATCGGGGTGGTGTAAGGGTCCCACTCGGCCAGACGTTGGCCGCGCTTCACTTCGCCGCCGTCCTTGACGCGGATGCGCGCGCCGTAAGGCGCCTTGTGCGTCTCGCGGTCCTTGCCATCGACGACCACGGTCACGGTGACGTTGCGGCTCATGGCCACTAGGTCGCCGTGGGCCGCGACGACGGTCGGGCCGGCGATGCGGGCGACACCGGCGTTGGTCGCCTCCATGAAGGAGGTTTCCGCCACCTGGGCCGTGCCTCCGATGTGGAAGGTCCGCATCGTCAGCTGGGTGCCCGGCTCGCCGATCGACTGGGCGGCGATGACGCCGACCGCTTCGCCGATGTTGACATTGGTGCCGCGCGCCAGGTCACGGCCGTAGCAGTGGGCGCAGATGCCGGCGTCGGCTTCGCAGGTCAGGGCCGAGCGGACCTTGACCGACTGGACGCCGGCGGCGTCCACGGCCTCGACCACTTCTTCCACCAGATAGGTGTCGGCGGGGAACAGGACGTTGTCCGTGCCCGGCTCCTTGATGTCCTCGGCCGCATAACGGCCCAGGATGCGCTGACCCAGCGAGACCAGGACGTCGCCGCCCTCCATCACCGCGCGCAGGGTGATGCCGCGCGTCGAGCCGCAGTCCTGTTCGGTGACGATGCTGTCCTGCGCCACGTCCACCAGACGGCGGGTCAGGTAACCCGAGTTGGCGGTCTTCAGCGCGGTGTCGGCCAGACCCTTACGGGCGCCGTGGGTGGAGTTGAAGTATTCAAGGACGGTCAGGCCTTCCTTGAAGTTCGAGGTGATCGGCGTTTCGATGATCTCGCCGGAAGGCTTGGCCATCAGGCCGCGCATCCCGCCCAGTTGCTTCATCTGCGCCTGCGAACCCCGGGCGCCGGAGTTGGCCATCATGAACACCGAGTTGATGTCGGGGTTTTCACCCTCGATCAGAACGCGCGGTTGCGCGATCTCGGCCATCATGGCGTCAGCGATCCGGTCCGTGGCCTTGGCCCAGGCGTCGACGACCTTGTTGTACTTCTCGCCGCGCGTGATCAGGCCGTCGGCGTACTGTTGTTCGTACTCCTCGACCTGGGTGCGGGTCTCGGCGACCAGCTCGACCTTCTTGGCCGGAATGACGATGTCGTCCTTGCCGAAGGAGATGCCGGCCTTGGCGGCTTCGCGGAAGCCCAGGCCCATCATCTGGTCGGCGAAGATGACCGTCGCCTTCTGACCGCAGTGGCGATAGACCACGTCGATCAGGTTCCCGATCTCCTTCTTGGTCAGGTTCTTCTCGAGCAGGCGATAGCCGACGTTCGGGTTGCGCGGCAGCAGAGCGGCCAGCTTCATCCGGCCGGGCGTCGTGTCGATGACCTTGGTCACCTCCTTGCCCTCGGCGTCCTGTTCGGTCCAGCGCGCCTTGATGCGCGTGTGCAGGGTCACGACCTTGGCGTCCAGCGCCGCGTCGATCTCGCCGATGTTGGCGAACAGCTTGCCCTCGCCGGGCTCGCCGTCCTTGACCAGGGACAGATAGTACAGACCCAGGACGATGTCCTGCGACGGCACGATGATCGGCTTGCCGTTGGCGGGCGACAGGATGTTGTTCGTCGACATCATCAGGACGCGCGCTTCCAGCTGGGCCTCAAGGCTCAGCGGCACGTGCACGGCCATCTGGTCGCCGTCGAAGTCGGCGTTGAAGGCGGTGCAGACCAACGGGTGAAGGCGGATGGCCTTGCCCTCGATCAGCTTCGGCTCGAACGCCTGGATGCCCAGACGGTGAAGCGTCGGCGCGCGGTTCAGCAGCACCGGGTGCTCGCGGATGACCTCGTCCAGGATGTCCCAGACCTGCGGCTGCTCGCGCTCGACCATCCGCTTGGACTGTTTGACGGTGCCGGACAGGCCCTTGGCGTCCAGACGCGCATAGATGAACGGCTTGAACAGCTCCAGCGCCATCTTCTTGGGCAGGCCGCACTCATGCAGCTTCAGCTCCGGGCCCACGGTGATGACCGAACGACCCGAATAGTCGACGCGCTTGCCCAGCAGGTTCTGGCGGAAGCGACCCTGCTTGCCCTTCAGCATGTCGGCCAGCGACTTGAGCGGGCGCTTGTTGGCGCCGGTGATGACCCGACCGCGACGGCCGTTGTCGAACAGGGCGTCTACGGATTCCTGCAGCATCCGCTTTTCGTTGCGGATGATGATGTCCGGAGCCCGCAGCTCCATCAGGCGCTTCAGGCGGTTGTTCCGGTTGATGACCCGGCGATACAGGTCGTTCAGGTCGGACGTGGCGAAACGACCGCCGTCCAGCGGCACCAGAGGACGCAGTTCCGGCGGAATGACCGGCACGATGGTCAGGATCATCCACTCGGGCTTGTTGCCGGATTCGAGGAAGGCCTCGATCAGCTTCAGGCGCTTGGAGGCCTTCTTGGCCTTCATTTCCGACGGATTATCGGCCAGTTCGCCGCGATGCTTCTCGGCCTCGGCGTGCAGGTCGATGCCCATCAGCAGGTTGCGGACGGCCTCGGCACCGATCTCGGCCGTGAAGCCGTCGTCGCCGAACTCTTCCTGATAGCGATAGAACTCGTCTTCCGTCAGCAGCTGGTTCTGCTTCAGCGGGGTCAGGCCCGGCTCGGTGACGATGTAGTTCTCGAAGTACAGGACGCGCTCGACATCCTTCAGCGCCATGTCCAGCATTAGCGAGATGCGGCTGGGCAGCGACTTCAGGAACCAGATGTGGGCGACCGGGGCGGCCAGGTCGATGTGACCCATGCGCTCGCGACGAACGCGGGCCAGGGTGACTTCGACGCCGCACTTCTCGCAGATGATGCCCTTGTACTTCATGCGCTTGTACTTGCCGCACAGGCATTCGTAGTCCTTGGTCGGGCCAAAGATACGCGCGCAGAACAGGCCGTCACGCTCGGGCTTGAACGTGCGGTAGTTGATGGTTTCCGGCTTCTTGATCTCGCCGAACGACCACGACCGGATCTTCTCCGGCGAGGCCAGGGCGATCTTGATCTGGTCGAAGGTCGGGGTGACCGGGACCGGGTTGAAGATGTTCAGGACTTCCTGGTTCATCTTGATTCCTTCTGCGGGAAAGACCCGCGAAAATTATTCAGAACGGAGAGGCAGGCGGCGAAAGCGCCCTCCCTCGCCATCGGCGGGAGAGGGCTCATGATCCGGCTCAGCTGTTCTCCAGCTCCACGTTCAGACCCAGCGAACGCATTTCCTTGATGAGCACGTTGAAACTCTCGGGAATGCCGGCCTCGAAGCTGTCGTCGCCGCGGACGATGGCCTCGTAGACCTTGGTCCGGCCGGCCACGTCGTCGGACTTCACCGTCAGCATCTCCTGCAGGGTGTAGGCGGCGCCGTAGGCTTCCAGAGCCCAGACCTCCATTTCCCCGAAGCGCTGACCGCCGAACTGCGCCTTGCCGCCCAGCGGCTGCTGGGTGACCAGCGAGTACGGGCCGATGGAGCGGGCGTGGATCTTGTCGTCGACCAGGTGGTGCAGCTTCAGCATGTAGATGTAGCCGACCGTGACCGGACGCTTGAACTGCTCGCCGGTCTGACCGTCGTACAGGATCGACTGGGCCGACTTGTTCAGCCCCGCCTCTTCCAGCAGACGCTCGATGTCGCCGATGTGCGCGCCGTCGAAGACCGGGGTCGCAAAGGGCACGCCCTTGGACAGGTTCTTCGCCAGTTCGATCAGTTCTTCCTCATCCTGCGGCAGAGGGGTTTCCTCGCCGTAGATATGCGTCAGACGATCGATCAGCGCCTGCTTCTGACCACCCGCTTGCCAGGCTTCCAGCAGACCGGAAATCTGCTTGCCCAGACCGGCGGCGGCCCAACCCAGGTGGGTCTCGAAGATCTGGCCGATGTTCATGCGCGACGGCACGCCCAGCGGGTTCAGAACAACGTCGACGTGCGTGCCGTCTTCCAGGTGCGGCATGTCCTCGATCGGCAGAATCTTGGAGATGACGCCCTTGTTGCCGTGACGGCCGGCCATCTTGTCGCCGGGCTGAAGCTTGCGCTTCACGGCCACGAAGACCTTGACCATCTTCATCACGCCGGGGGGCAGTTCGTCGCCGCGTTGCAGCTTCTCGACCTTGTCTTCGAAACGACGGTCCAGTTGCTTGCGGGCGTCTTCGAACTGGCGCTTCATCGCCTCCAGCTCGCCCATGGCCTTTTCGTCGTCCAGGGCGATCTGCCACCACAGACCCCGGCTGACCTCGGCCAGCTTCTCTTCGGTCAGTTCGCCGCGGCCGATGCCCTTCGGGCCCGAAACGGCGTTCTTGCCCAGGATCAGCGGCTTCAGGCGGCCATAGACGTTGCGCTCCAGGATCTTGAGCTCATCGTCGCGGTCCTTGCCCAGGCGCTCGATCTCGGCGCGTTCGATCGCCATGGCGCGCTCGTCCTTGTCGACGCCGTGACGGTTGAAGACGCGAACGTCGACGATCGTGCCGGCCACGCCGGGCGGCAGGCGCAGGGAGGTGTCGCGCACGTCCGACGCCTTCTCGCCGAAGATGGCGCGCAGCAGCTTCTCTTCCGGCGTCATCGGGCTTTCGCCCTTCGGCGTCACCTTGCCGACCAGGATGTCGCCCGGCTGGACCTCGGCGCCGATGGCCACGATGCCCGCCTCGTCGAGGTTGCGCAGGGCTTCCTCGCCGACGTTGGGGATGTCGCGGGTGATTTCTTCCGGGCCCAACTTCGTATCACGCGCCATCACTTCGAATTCCTCGAGGTGGATGGAGGTGAAGACGTCGTCGCGCACGATGCGCTCCGAGATCAGGATGGAGTCTTCGAAGTTGTAGCCGTTCCAGGGCATGAAGGCGACCAGGGCGTTGCGGCCCAGCGCCAGTTCGCCCAGGTCCGTCGACGGGCCGTCGGCGATGACGTCGCCGGCCTTGACCTGGTCGCCCACGCGCACGATCGGGCGCTGGTTGATGCAGGTCGACTGGTTCGAACGCTGGAACTTCGACAGGCGATAGATATCGACGCCCGAGCGGGCCGCGTCCACGTCGCCGGTGGCGCGCACGACGATCCGGGTGCCGTCGATCTGTTCGACGACGCCGTCACGACGGGCGACCACGACAGCGCCGGAGTCCACGGCCACGACCGCTTCCATGCCCGTGCCGACCAGCGGCGCGTCCGACTGCACCAGCGGCACGGCCTGACGTTGCATGTTCGCGCCCATCAGCGCGCGGTTGGCGTCATCGTTTTCCAGGAACGGGATCAGGGCGGCGGCGACCGAAACAACCTGTTTCGGCGACACGTCCATCATGTCCACGGCGTCCTTGTTCAGGAGCTGGGATTCACCGTTGATCCGGCCGGGGACCAGTTCTTCGACGATCTGGCCGTTCTTCAGTTCGATGTTGGCCTGGGCGATCGTGTATTTCGACTCTTCCATGGCCGAGATGTAGACCACCTCGCCCTGGGCCTGGCCGTCCTTCACGCGACGGTACGGGCTCTCGATGAAGCCGTACTTGTTGACGCGGGCGTGGGTGGCCAGCGAGTTGATCAGGCCGATGTTCGGGCCTTCCGGCGTTTCGATCGGGCAGATGCGGCCGTAGTGGGTCGGGTGCACGTCGCGGACTTCGAAGCCCGCGCGCTCACGCGTCAGACCGCCCGGGCCAAGCGCCGACAGACGACGCTTGTGGGTGATTTCCGACAGCGGGTTCGTCTGGTCCATGAACTGGGACAACTGCGACGAACCGAAGAACTCGCGCACGGCGGCGGCGGCCGGCTTGGCGTTGATCAGGTCGTGCGGCATGACCGTGTCGATATCGACCGAGGACATGCGCTCCTTGATGGCGCGCTCCATCCGCAGCAGACCGACGCGGTACTGGTTTTCCAGCAGCTCGCCGACCGAACGGACCCGGCGGTTGCCCAGGTTGTCGATGTCGTCGATCTCGCCCCGGCCGTCCTTCAGGCCCACCAGGATCTGCAGCACCTTCAGCACGTCGTCCTTGCGCAGGACGCGGATCTCGTCCGAAACCTCGGGGGTTTCCAGACGCATGTTCATCTTGACCCGGCCGACGGCCGACAGATCATAGCGTTCGCTGTCGAAGAACAGCGAGTTGAACATGGCCTCGGCGGCTTCCGGGGTGGGCGGCTCGCCCGGACGCATCACGCGATAGACATCGAACAGGGCGTCCTCGCGGTTGTCGTTCTTGTCCACGCGCAGGGTGTTGCGCATGTAGGCGCCGACCGTGACGTGGTCGATGTCCAGCACCTCGATGGTGGTGAAGCCGTTTTGCTCCAGCACTTCGATGGTCGGAACGTCCAGCTCGTCGCCGGCTTCGGCGTAGATTTCGCCGGTCTCGAAGTTGACGGCGTCGTTGGCCAGATATTTGGTGACCAGGGCGTCGGCGGCCAGCGACAGCGAGGTGGTGGTTTCACCCAGCTTCTTGGCGGCGCGCGCGCTGATCTTCTGACCGGCCTGGGCGATCACTTCGCCAGTGTCGGCGTCGACCAGGTCGAACTCCGGCTTCACACCGCGCCAGCGCTCGGCCTTGTACGGCGTGACCCAGCCCTCGCCGCGCTTCTCGTAGGGCACGGTCTCGTAGAAGGTCTTCAGGATTTCCTCGCCGTCCATGCCCAGACCCATCAGGAAGGTCGTGGCCGGCAGCTTGCGGCGACGGTCGATGCGGACATAGACCACATCCTTGGCGTCGAACTCGAAGTCGAGCCACGAACCGCGGTACGGGATCACGCGGGCGGCGAACAGCAGCTTGCCCGAGGAGTGCGTCTTGCCCTTGTCGTGGTCGAAGAAGACGCCCGGCGAACGGTGCATCTGCGAGACGATCACGCGCTCGGTGCCGTTGACGATGAAGGTGCCCTTGTCCGTCATGAGCGGGATGTCGCCCATATAGACGTCCTGCTCCTTGATGTCCTTGACCGAACGGGCTCCCGTTTCCTCGTCGGTCTCGAACACGATCAGGCGCAGCTTGACCTTCAGCGGCGCGGCATAGGTCATGTCGCGCTGGATGCACTCCTCGACGTCGTACTTGGGATCTTCGAACTCGTACGAGACGTATTCCAGGATCGCGCGTTCGTTGAAGTCCTTGATCGGGAACACCGACTTGAAGACCGCTTCGATGCCCTGCTCCTTGCGCTGGCCCGGACGGACCTCGCGCTGCAGGAACTGTTCGTAGGAGGCGCGCTGAACCTCGATCAGGTTCGGCATCTGCACCGCTTCGGGGATACGCCCGAAGGATTTGCGGATGCGCTTCTTGCCGGTGAACGAGGTGGCGGAAGCGATCTGACCGTTGATGGCGAGATCGTGGGCGACGTCAGTCATTCAGTGTTTCCCATGACGCACGACCCGGGAACGTCGCGCGTGAAATGCAGCAGCCACGGCGCGCGTCTCCGCGTCCGCAGCCAGTTTTTTCGGCATCCACCCTCGGCCCGCTGCCGGGCCAGGACGCCTGAAATGGACCGGCTCCCTGGGGAAGGAGCCGCGCCTTCGCACGGTCGGAGGGCGACGGACCGGGCCTCGGCGCTTGCGCGCAGACTCATAGGGAGTGTTGCGGGAACGCGCACATATACGCGCATTCGCGACGAAATAAAGGCCTGCGAACCGCATTTCGAAGAATGCGTGATCGTGAAAGTCCCGCGCAGAGTTCGCATGCTCTGCAACAGACGCCCCAGCGACCGGCGCCTCCCCCGCTTCAATTGGCTGAGCGCGGTGTGAAGACTCCCGGGCTCGCTGTCGAGGGCTGGGTGTCTCTCGCTGACAGGCGGTGAACGCTGAGAGTAGAAGTCTTTTTGACGCGGGCGATACGACTGCTAGCGTCGTCACATGACTCGCTTCGCCCCACCTCTGCTCGCCGTTCTCGCCCTGTCTGCCTGCGCGCATCGCGAACCCGTGACCTATGCGGAGACGGTCTCCGCCGCCGCTCGCGCCGCCGCCCAGGTCCAGGACGAAGCAAGCCTCACGCCTCAGCAGCTTTGGGACAGGGGCAATCTCGCCTATCTGGACTGGAACGGCGCCCGACGCGGCTGGACCACGACCGAAAGCGGCCTGCAGTATCGCCGCGTCGGCAAGGCGCACCCGAGAGGCGCCCAGCCCACCGCGACCGACACGGTCAAGGTTCACTATCGCGGGACCTTCATCGACGGACGCGAATTCGACAGCTCCTATTCCCGTAACGAGCCCGCCGAGTTCCCGCTGAACCGCGTCATCAAGGGGTGGACCGAAGGCGTGGCCCTGATGCACGTGGGCGAAATCTATGAGTTCGTGATCCCCGCCTCTCTGGGCTATGGCTCGCGCTGGGTGGGCGGCGGCGAGCTTCCGCCCAACTCCACCCTGCGGTTCAGCGTCGAACTGCTGGAAGTGAAGCCCGCGCCCTGACGGACTTGACGACGGCGCCCCTGCGGCAGAGGGTCGCGCCTTCTTTTGAGTATCCGTAGAGCGTGAAATGAAGATCATCCGTCCCGCCGCCATGCGCGCCGCCGGTCTCGCCCTTCTTCTGGCGACGACGGCCCCCGCCGCCTTCGCTCAGGACGCATCGATCTATCCGCCCGCCCTGCCCGCGCCCCAGCCCGCCATACCGGCGGTCCGCGATGTCGCCTATCCCGGCGTCATCAAACTGGATGTCGACGCCACCAACCTTAACCAGCGGATATTCTCGGTGACCGAGACGATCCCTGTCGCCAGCGCCGGTCCCCTGACCCTGTTCTTCCCCGAATGGCTGCCCGGCAATCACGGTCCCGTCGGCCCGGTCGCCCAGTTGGCGGGCGTCGAGATCACCGCCAACGGCCAGCGCGTTGAATGGGTGCGCGACACGCTCCATCCCCTTGCCTACCACCTGACGGTTCCGGCCGGCGTATCCGAGATCGTGGTCAGGATGCAGCATCTGTCGCCGACGACCGGCAATCAGGGCCGCATCACCATGACGCCGGAAATGCTGAACGTGCAGTGGGAGAAGATGCTGCTCTATCCCGCCGGCCACTGGTCGCGGAACATCACGCTCCAGCCCTCGGTCAAACTGCCCACCGGCTGGTCGTTCGGCACGGCGCTGGAGCCTTCGGAAAAGAACGCCGACGTCCAGAGCTTCAAACCCGTCAACCTGGAAGTCCTGATCGACAGTCCGATCTTCGCTGGCGCCCATTATCGCCAGATCGACCTTGATCCCGGCGGTCGTTCGCCCGTCCGCGCCAACTTTGTCGCCGATGATCCCGCCAGCCTGGCTGCCACCGACGAGCAGATCCAGATCCTGCGCAGTCTTGTCGTCCAGATGGACCGCCTTTACGGCGCGCGCCACTTCGATCACTACGACTTCCTGATCGCCATGACCGACAAGCTGGGCGGCATCGGACTTGAGCATCACCGCAGTTCCGAAAACTCGGTCGATCCGGCCTTCTTCACCGGCTGGGCCACCCGCCTGGGCGACCGCGACCTGCTCAGTCACGAGATGAACCATTCGTGGGACGGCAAATGGCGTCGGCCTGCCGACCAGTATGTCCCCAACTTCAACAGCCCGCTGCAGAACAGCCTGCTGTGGGTCTATGAGGGCCAGACCCAGTATTATGGCCAGGTCGTCGCCGCCCGCTCGGGCCTGCTGACCAAACAACAGGCGATGGACTCCCTGGCCATCACCGCCGCAACTTTCGACAACCGCGTCGGCCGCGCATGGCGCGCGCTTCAGGACACCACCAACGACCCGATCATCAGCCAGCGTCAGCCCAAGGGCTGGCTGTCGTGGCAGCGGGACGAGGACTACTATTCCGAGGGCCAGTTGATCTGGCTGGATGTCGACACCACGATCCGGGAAAAGACCAACGGCCGCAAATCCCTGGATGACTTCGCCCGCGCCTTCTACGGCGTCGAGGACGGCAGCTATGATCCCAAGCCCTATAGGTTCGAGGATGTCGTGGCGGCCCTGAACGGCGTCGTCGCCAACGACTGGGCGACCTTCCTGCGCACACGCCTGGACGGTCATGGCCCCAATGAATCCGGCATGGGCGCGCCGCTGGACGGTCTGACGCGCGGCGGCTGGCGGCTGACCTATGCGGACACGCCGACGGACTATCAGAAGACCCTGTATGCTGAGTTGAAGCGCAACGACTACACCTACTCGCTCGGCTTCCAGACAACCGCCGCCCATGTCATCCGCGCGCTTCAGTGGGATAGCCCCGCCTTCAAGGCCGGCCTGGCCGTCGGCATGGAGATCGTCGCCGTCAATGGCGAGGCCGCCAACGCCGACCGCATCAACGCCGCCATCACCGCCGCGAAAGACCCGTCAAGGACTGTCGACCTGATCGTCAAGGACGGCGACCGCTATCGCACCGTCAGCTTCGACTACCACGACGGCCTGCGCTACCCACGTCTGGAGCGCATTCCCGGCACGCCCGACCGCCTGGGCGACATCCTGACGCCGCGCACGCGTTAGGTTCAATGGCCACAGACTGACCTCAGGGCTCGTCATTCCGGGGCGTCCGAAGGACGAACCCGGAACCCAGGCGTTTAGCATCCAGCGGCGGACGCATTCAGCGGCGGCATCGCAGCCCTGGATTCCGGGTTCTTCGCTTCGCTCAGCCCCGGAATGACGATTTTGGGCTGAGTGTCGCTTACAATTCGGACAAGGGCCTCGCGGCCTTCTGTCCCTTGACGCGACACCCGACGCCCACGACGGTGCAGCTCTGCTGCAATACAGGATGACCTGATGTCGCGTTCACGCCTGCCCGCCGCCTGCCTCGCCCTTCTGCTGACGGGCGCTGCCGTCCCGGCCCTGGCGCACAGTTTCCAGTCGACCCCGATCATCGCCGATGCGGTCCAGGCGCCCCTGGCCCTGCCCCGCGCCCAGCCCGCCATTCCGGTCCCGCAGGACAGGCCCTATCCCGGCGTCATCCAGCACCGCGCCGATGTCACCGACGTGGACCGCCGCATCGTCAATGTGACCCAGACCATCCCGATCGCTCAGGCCGGGCCTCTGACCCTGCTTTATCCGAAATACCTGCCCGGCAACCACGCCGCCACTGGCCCGATCCAGCTGATCTCCGGCCTGACGGTGACCGCCAGCGGCCAGCGGATCGAATGGCAACGCGACACCCTGGACCCTTACGCCTTCCACCTGGACATCCCGGCGGGCGTGACCAGCATCGATGTCGCCTTCCAATGGCTGACCCAGCCGGACGCCTCCAACTGGCGCGTCACCATGACCCCGGCCCTGGTCAATCTGCAGTGGGAAAAGGCCATCCTCTATCCGGCAGGCTATTACAGCCGCCAGATTCAGGTCGCCCCCTCCATCGTCCTGCCCGCAGGCTGGCAGTACGGCACGGCGCTGGCCACAGCGGGCCGCGACGGCGACGTGGCGCGGTTCGAGACGACCGACCTCTACACCCTGATCGACAGCCCGGTCTTCGCGGGCGCCCACTATCGCCGCGTCGACATCGACCCCTCGGGCGACCGCGTCCACCTGAACATCCTGGCCGACGAAGCCAAGGGTCTGGCCGCCACGGACGAACAGCTCAAACTGTTCGAGAACATGGTCCAGCAGGCCGACCGCCTGTTCGGCGCCCGCCACTTCGACAACTATGAATTCCTGTTCGCCCTGACCAACCAGCTCGGCGGGATCGGGCTGGAGCATCACCGCAGTTCCGAGAACACCGGCACGCCCGACTTCTTCACCAACTGGTCCAAGAGCGAAGGCGACCGGGGCCTGCTGCCCCACGAATACACCCACTCGTGGAACGGCAAGTTCATGCGTCCGGCGGACGAACTGACCGCCAACCACAACATCCCGACCCAGAACACCCTGCTGTGGGTCTATGAGGGTCAGACCGAATACTGGGGCGATGTCCTGGCCGCCCGCGCGGGCCTGCACAGCCGCGAGGTCGCCCTGGCCACACTGGCCACCATCGCCGCCTTCTATGACAACCAGCCGGGCCGCGAATGGCGCGCGCTTCAGGACGTCAACAACCACAATCTGCTGGGCTACCGCGTGCCGGGCCAGTTCACCTCCTGGATGCGCGGGACCGGCGACTATTACCGCGAAAGCGCCCTGATCTGGCTGGATGCCGACACCCTGATCCGCGAGGGCACCAACAACCGCAAATCCTTGGACGACTTTGCACGCGCTTTCTTCGGCCACGACGACGGCCAGTGGGCGCCGCAGGGCTATACGTTCGAACAGGTGGTCGCGGCGCTGAACGCCGTCTATGCGCACGACTGGACCAGCTTCCTGCGCGGGCGGCTGGACGCCGTCGGCCCCGACGCCCACGCCCCGCTGGCGGGCATCACCCGCGGCGGATACCGGCTGACCTACACCGACACGCCGTCGGCGGCGGAAAAGGCGGTCCAGACCGGCTGGGCCAATGATTTCCAGTATTCGCTGGGCTTCACCCTCAGCGGCGACCGCCTGACCAACATCCGCTGGGGCGGCCCCGCGTTTGAGCAGCGCATCGGCGCAGGCTGGCAGCTGGTCGCGGTCAACGGCGTCGCCGGGTCCGCGGACGTGCTGCGCAACGCCGTCACCGCCGCCAAGGGAACCGACGCCAAGATCGAACTGCTGATCAAGTCAGGCGACCGCTTCCGCACCGTCGCCTTCGACTATCACGACGGCCTGCGCTACCCGCGCCTTGAGCGGATCGAGGGAACCCCCGACCGTCTGGGCGCCATCCTCACGCCGCGCAGCCGCTGAGGCCGAACATCCGCCATCTCCATTCGGATCAGAGCCCAGTCTGAAAACTCAAGGCAATCGACATTCGGTCGGCTGAATTCTCAGATCGTCATTCCGGGGCTGAGCGAAGCGAAGAACCCGGAATGACGATTTTGGTCCGAATGGCGACTGGACCAAAATCACATAGCCGCCCCGAAACAAGAAAAGGCCCCGAGGTTTCCCTCGGGGCCTTTCCGATCTTCAGCAGAGGCTGAGAACCAGATTACTTGATCTGGATCTTCGCGCCGGCTTCCGTCAGCTTCTTGGCGATTTCGTCGGCGGTTTGCTTCGAAACGTTTTCGACGACGTTCTGCGGAGCGCCTTCGACCAGGTCCTTGGCTTCCTTCAGACCCAGGTCCGAACGCACGCCGCGGACTTCCTTGATGACGTTGATCTTCTTGTCGCCGCCGTCCACCAGGACAACGGTGAACTCGGTTTGCTCTTCAGCGGCTTCAGCCGGAGCAGCGCCACCGGCGGCCGGGGCAGCGAAAGCAACCGGAGCAGCGGCGGAAACGCCCCACTTTTCTTCCAGCAGCTTGGACAGTTCAGCAGCTTCCAGAACGGTCAGTGCGGACAGGTCTTCGACGATCTTGGCGAGGTCGGCCATTGTCAGTTTTCCTTCGGAGGATTGGTTTTAGAGAGTGATGCAGAGATGAAAGGCTGGGCCGCTTACGCGGCTTCCTTGGTGGCGTAGGCGTTGAACACGCGAGCCAGCTGACCGGCGGGTGCTTGCAGCACGCCGGCGATCTTGGTCGCAGGCGCGTTGAGCAGGCCGATGAGTTGACCACGAACCTCGTCGAGGGTCGGGAGCTTCGAGAGTGCCTCGACGCCCTTCGTATCGACGACGGTTTCGCCCATGAAGCCGCCGATGATCTTGAAGCGATCATTGGCTTTGGCGAACTCGGTGGCGACCTTGGCGGCCGTACCGGGGTTCTCGGCGTATGCGATGCCCACGGGACCCTTGAACAGGCCGTGATAGTCGCTGCCTTCTTCGGCTTCGAGCGCCTTCAGCGCCAGGCGGTTCTTGACCACCTTGAACGCGCCGCCTTCTTTACGAAGACGGCCACGCAGATCTTCCATTTCCGCAACGGTCAGGCCCAGGTTGTGGGCCACGACCACGCTGCCGGCGTCGGCGAACACGCCCTTGAGCGATTCGATAGACTCGGCTTTTTGTGCGCGATCCATTGCGGTCTCCAGTCTTGGTATTCGCCGACGGGCTTATTCCCGACGACGGATTGGCCAAAGCGCCATGCATCGCTGCAAAGCGTTCGAGCCGGTCGTATTGTCCGAAGGATGCGTCTGACGGCGTCCGTCCCGGAATGCGGGCTGACAGCGCTAGGTCGCGTCCCCATCTCCCCACGGCGTCAGAGGGCTCTCTGACAGTTACGGCCTGGGTGACCCCCACGCCCCGAAGTTCTCGGACAGGACCGTCAGAAGATGAACTTCTAACGGGAAGCGGCGCTCTTACAGCCGAGCGACGCAAATATCAACAGGGCCGGTCAAAATCCTGTCAGTCCGCCAAGGGCGTGGCGGCGAAGTCGCGGATCAGTTCAGCCAGGTCCGGCTCATGCACGGCGTCGGCGGCGTCGGCAGGCGTCATCCAGCGGCGTTCACGCTGGTGCGCTTCCGGCCACGCGCCCAGTTGGATCAGCACCTGCAACGGATAGACCGACACCACGCACTGACGCTGCCGACCGTCCTTCAAACCCTTGGCGTAGCGAAAGACGCCGATGGAGCGATCCTCGATCTCACCCTTCACACCCGCCTCTTCCAGCGCCTCCTGGGCGGCGGCCTCGCGATCGGACTTGCCGACCATCCGCCCGCCCTTGGGAATGACCCAACGGCGCGTCTCGCGCGAGGTGATCATCAGGATGCGGCGCTCGCCGTCCTCCAGCCGCCACGGCAGGGCCGCGACCTGGCGCGTTTCGGACCGCGCCGTGCGTTTCGGATTGGCCCCGCTCACGTCAGGAACCATCCGCCGACGAAGTAGAATACCGCACCGATGGCCGCCGCGGCGGGCATGGTGATGAACCAGGCCGTAACGATGCTGCGCGCCACGTTCCAGCGCACGGCCGACACCCGCTTGGCCGCGCCCACGCCGACGATGGCGCCGGTGATGGTGTGGGTGGTCGAAACCGGAATGCCCATGCTGGTCGCGGCGAACAGGGTGATGGCGCCGCCTGTCTCGGCGCAGAAGCCTTGCTGCGGCGATAGGCGCGTGATGCGCGAACCCATGGTGTGAGCAATCCGCCAGCCTCCGAACAGGGTCCCCAGCGCGATGGCCGCCTGGCAGGTGATCACCACCCAGAAGGGCACATGGAACTCTCCGCCCAACATGCCGCGCGAATATAACAATATGGCGATGATCCCCATGGTCTTCTGGGCGTCATTGCCCCCGTGCCCCAGAGAATAGGCCGAAGCGGAGATGAACTGCATCCCCCGAAACACCCGGTCCGCAACTGCCGGGTTCGACTTCACGAACAGCCACGACACCAGCAGCACCAGCATCAGAGCCAGCACGAACCCCACAGCGGGCGACAGGAAGATGGCCGCCACCGTCTTGGCCACGCCCGCGATCACGACCGCGCTTGCGCCCGCCTTGGCCATGCCTGCCCCCAGCAGACCGCCCACCAGGGCGTGCGAGCTGGAGGATGGAATCCCCAGCAGCCAGGTCACCACGTTCCAGATGATGGCCCCCATCAGGGCGCCGAAGATCACCTGATCCGAAATCACGCTGGGGTCGATGATGCCCCGCCCGATGGTGTCCGCGACGTGCAGACCAAAGAACAGAAAGGCGATGAAGTTGAAGAAGGCCGCCCACCCCACCGCATAGACCGGCGGCAGAACCCGCGTGGCGACGATGGTGGCGATGGAATTGGCCGCGTCGTGCAATCCGTTCAGAAAGTCGAACAGGATGGCGACGCCGATCAGAAGGACCAGGATCAGAAGGGCGTGATCCATGATGATCAGAGGTGCTCGACCAGCACGCCGTTGATGCGGTTGGCCACGTCCTCGAACCGGTCGACCACCTTCTCCAGGTGATCATAGATCTCGGCGCCGATGATGAAGGGCATGGCGTCGCCCCCCCGATGCGCGTGGTACAGCGCCTTCATGCCCTCGTCGTACAGGGTGTCGCTGTCGCTCTCCAGCTTGGCGATTTCCTCGGTAAGAGTGTTCAGGCGGTCGTGGTTCTTGCGCATGGCCGGCAGCAGGCTGACCGCCTCCACCGTCTTGACCGCGCACTGCAGGGCGATGTCGCCCAGTTCACGCATCTTCGGCTCGAACGCGCGCTGCTCGTACAGGCCGATGGTCTTGGCCGTCTTCTGCATCTGGTCGATGGCGTCGTCCAGCGAGTTGGTCAGGCCACGGATATCCGCCCGGTCGAACGGGGTGATGAAGCTGCGGCGCACGGCGAACAGCACCTCGCGCGCCACATCATCGGCCTCGTTTTCATAGGCGATGATGTCCTGACGCCATTTCTCGGTCTCGTCGCCGCCGTCCAGCATACGGCGCATGGCCTCGGCGCCCTTGGTCAGGGTCGCCGCATGGGCGTCGAACAGGCGGAAGAAATTGTCTTCCTTGGGCAACAAGGCCTGGAACCAGCTCAGCATCCGACAATCCCCGATCAGGCGACGCCTTCGGGCGACCGCGCGCTCCCCAAAAAGGATACGGGGCGCGCCGTCAAGTTTTCAGACCACGGACAGTTCGCTTTATCGCTCGCCCGGCGCCTTCGCATCAGGATCTCCAAGCACATCCTGGCGATAAAGCATGGTTACAATCGTATGCAGCACCAGGGCGATCGGGGTGGCGAACAACACGCCCAGCGGTCCGAACAGGGCGCCGATTCCCACCACGGCGAAGATGCCCAGCACGACCGGCAGATTGGCCACGTTCTTCTGCACCAGCGGCGTGATGAAGTTGCTCTCCAACTGAGAGATCACGATGTGGACCACCACGGCCAGCACCGCCGTGTGCCAGCCTTGGGTCGCCCCCACCAGAACCGAAGGAATGGTCGACACGATCGGCCCGACAATCGGCACAAACTGCGACAGGCCCGTCAGCAGGCCCAGCCCCAGCGCCGACGGCACGCCGATGATGGTCAGACCGATGCCGGTCAGGGTGCCCACCAGCACCATCGAGAACAATTGCGCCTTCAGCCAGCCCTTCAGCGCCTTGCCGCAGCTGTTCAGCACTTCGCGCAAACGGTCGCGGCGATCCATCGGGAAGACGGACAACAGGCCTTCACGCGACTTGGCCGGTTCGATGGCCAGAAAGACGCCCGCCACCACCACCAGAACCATGGTCGTGACGCCCGCCGCCATGCCGATGGCGAACTTCTGCGCGAACTGCAGCGCCTCGCCCGCCCGGCTGCCCAGGTTCTGCAACTGCTCGAACACCTGGGCGGCATAGGGCTGGGCCTCGATCCAGGTCTGCACCTGCGCCCAGCCCAGCGGAACAATGGCCATCAGGGTTGTCACCTGCTCGGAAATCTGCGCCCCGAACAGCGCCAGCACCCCGGCCAGAACCCCGATGACGATCAACATGGATAGGAAGACCGCCAGCGGATCGGGCAGCCTCAGGAACCGCACCAGCGGATCGGCCAGCGCCCGCAGAATCACCGCCACCACGATGGCGCCGAAGATCAGAAGCCACAGGGTCTGCAACGACACCACCAGTTGAATGGCGAAATAGGCCGACACCAGAACAATGGCGCCGAACGCCAGCCGCCCCTTCCAGGGGTCATGCCCGCCAGCAGCCGCGCCGCCCTTAGATTTGCCTAAACCGAACATCACGCCCCCTTCAAGGTGGGGTCAGAACGCAGTTCACGCGCCACGGTTCGCCGCATTCGACAAAAAACTCAGCACGGATCGGAAGTACGCCGATCATAATCGGCTTGCGCCTGGGCCACTTCCGGCATCTGCGTCTCGGCCCAGTCGATCATCGCCTGCATTGACGCGATCAGCCCTCGTCCCAGCGGCGTCACCGCATAGGTCACCGTCACCGGCACGGTCGCCACGACGGTTCGCGACACCAGACCATCGCGCTCCAGCGACTTCAGCGTCTGGCTCAGCATCTTCTGCGACACCCCTTCTATGCGCCGTTTCAGCTCATTGAACCGGATCGGGCCCTGCCCCAGCGAAATCAGGATCAGGGTGCTCCATTTATCGGCGATACGATCCAGTAACTGGCGCGTTGGGCATTGGGACGCGAACACGTCGCCCCGCGTCCAGGTTTCGTCGGAGTGACCAGGTGAGTGGAAAGTGCCGTCTTGCATGATCGCAGTCAGTAGCACACCTGGTCACCATTAGATACCAAAGGAGTCTTCCATGAAAGTCGCAGTCCTCGGCGCCAGCGGTCGCGCCGGATCTGAAATCACCAAGGAACTGGCGGCGCGCGGTCACGCCGTGACCGCCATCGCCCGCAAGCCTGAAGCCATTCCCACCGCGTCCGGCGTGACCGCTGTCGCAGGCGACGCCTCTGACGCCGCCGCCCTGCCCGGCCTGATCAAGGGCGCCGACGCGGTCATCAGCGCCCTGCATTTCGACATCTCCGCCGAAGCCATCCTATCGGCAATGAAGACTGCGGGCGTGCCGCGCCTTCTGGTCACCGGCGGCGCCGCCAGCCTGGAGGTGGCCCCCGGCGTCCTGCTGATCGACACCCCGGCCTTCCCCGCGGAATGGAAGCCGATCGCCGTCGGCGGCCTCGACTTCCTGAAGATTCTGCGCGGCGAGACCCAGATCGACTGGACTTTCTTCTCACCCGCCGCCCTGATCGAGGAAGGCCCGCGTCTGGGTCATTACCGAACCGGCGGCGACCAGCTTCTGACCGACGCCAATGGCGACAGCAAGATCAGCTTCGCCGACTACGCCATCGCCATGGTCGATGAGCTGGAACAGCCCAAGCACAGCCGCGCCCGCTTCACTGCGGCCTACTGACGGGATCGCCCGATCAAGGGATCGCTGATCGCATCTTTCGCGTCGAAAACGGCAAGATCGTCGAACATTTCGACGTCATCCAATCCGTCCGCGCGACACCGACCGCCAAAGCCAACACCATGTTCGACGGTTCAAAGGCCGACTGACGTCGTCCGCCCCAAAAGACGACGACCCCGGAGATCGCTCTCCGGGGTCGTTTTCACGAAAACGGCGGGGATTTCTCCCCGCCATTCCAACAGTGCAGCTTGTCGCTAAGGCTTAGGCGCCCAGCGAGGCCGGGTCGACCTTGAAGCCCGGGCCCATCGTGGTCGACAGGCTGATGCGCTTCACATAGGTGCCCTTGGCGCCCGACGGCTTGGCGCGGACCAAAGCGTCCACGATAGCCTTGACGTTGGCTTCCAGGGCGTCCTGCGTGAAGGACACCTTGCCGATGCCGGCGTGGACGATGCCCGCCTTCTCGACGCGGAACTCAACGGCGCCGCCCTTGGCGTCCTTGACGGCCTGGGCCACGTTCGGGGTCACGGTGCCGACCTTGGGGTTCGGCATCAGGCCGCGCGGGCCCAGCACCTTACCCAGACGACCGACCAGGGCCATCATGTCCGGCGACGCGATCACGCGGTCGAACTCCATGAAGCCGCCGGCGATCTTTTCGTACAGATCTTCAGCGCCGACGTGTTCGGCGCCGGCTGCGGTGGCTTCAGCGGCCTTGGCGTCCTTGGCGAAGACGGCGACGCGGACGTCACGGCCCGTGCCCGACGGCAGATTCACCACGCCACGGACCTGTTGGTCGGCGTGACGCGGGTCAACGCCCAGGTTGATCGCGATTTCCAGGGATTCGTCGAACTTGGCCTTGGCGTTGTCCTTGGCCAGCTTGATGGCGTCGGAGAACGGCAGCAGGTCTTGCGTTACGCCGGTGCGGGCCTTTTGAGCCTTGGTTTGCTTAGCCATGGATTAGCCCTCCACCACTTCGAGGCCCATCGCGCGGGCGGAGCCTTCGATGATCTTGGTCGCGGCGTCCAGATCGTTCGCGTTCAGATCCTTCATCTTCTTTTCGGCGATCTCGCGCAGCTGGGCCACGGTGATCTTGCCGGCGACTTCACGGCCGACCAGCTTGGAGCCCGACTTCAGGCCGGTGGCCTGCTTCAGGTACCAGGTCGCCGGGGGCGTCTTGGTCAGGAAGGTGAACGACTTGTCCTGATAGACGGTGATCACGGTCGGAAGCGGGGTGCCCTTGGCTTCCTTCTCGGTGCGTGCGTTGAACTCCTTGCAGAAGCCCATGATGTTCACGCCGCGTTGACCCAGAGCCGGGCCGATCGGGGGCGAAGGCGTGGCCGAACCGGCCGGCACTTGCAGCTTGATATAGCCGAGAATCTTCTTGGCCATTGGTCTCTCCTATGAATGACCCGACGAACGAACGCAGGGCCGGTGAGCCGTGGTGCGGCATGGCTGCCTCCCACGGATTTGACGCCCCGCGAGCCGAGGCCCGCCGAGCGAAGGCGCGCGTGTAACAGAGGGGGGGGCGAAAGGCAAACCAAACACCTCTCCTCCCTGTTGCGCAGCAATGGGGAGGTGGCGCGGCGCATCTCGCGCCGTGACGGAGGGGGCTCTGCTAGCGGCCCGCCACCGCCACATGAAGAAAATCAATCACCGCAGCCAGATCGTCCTTCACCCGAACCGCCTCGATTCGAACGACCCGAATCCCCCTGCCCGCCAGCCATCGCGTTCGGCGCGCATCATGCGCCGCCTGTTCGGGATCAGAATGGATCATTCCGTCCACCTCGACCGCAAGCTTCGCCGATGCACAGTAGAAGTCCAAAATATATGGCCCGACTGGATGCTGACGACGAAATCGCACGCCTATCTGCTGGCTTTTCAAAGCCGTCCATAGCCGAGCCTCGGGCGGCGTCAGGGCGCTGCGCATCTCCCGCGCGCGTTCATAGCTTTTTGCGTCAGCCATCGCCTCGCCCCCTCCGTCTCGTCGGCGCTGCCGACGATCCACCTCCCCATTCGCTTCGCGAACAGGGAGGAGAGCAAACGAAAAAAGCCGCGCCCTTTCGGACGCGGCTTCAAATCTGCGAGGTGCGCTGGCCTCAACCCGCGACCTTCTCCACCTGGCCGTATTCCAGTTCGACCGGCGTGGCGCGGCCGAAGATGGACACGGCGACGCGCAGGCGGGCGTGTTCTTCGTCCACGCTCTCGACCGAACCGTCGAAGCTGGCGAAGGGGCCGTCGATGACCTTGACCTTCTCGCCGATGTCGAAGCGGATGGTGGGCTTGGGACGTTCGACGCCCTCTTCGACCTGGCCGATGATGTTCTGCACTTCACGTTCGGAGACCGGCAGGGGCTTGGTGCCGCCCGCGGCGCCCAGGAAGCCGGTGACCTTCGGCGTGTTCTTGACCAGGTGATAGGCTTGGTCCGTCATTTCCATCTTCACCAGGACATAGCCGGGGAAGAATTTGCGCTCCGAGTTCACCTTGCGGCCGCGACGGATCTCGACGACGTCTTCGGTCGGGACCAGGATTTCGGAGAAGGCGTCTTCCAGACCCTGCTGCTTGGCCTGGTCGCGCAACTGTTCAGCGACCTTTTTCTCGAAGTTCGAGTAGGCGTTGACGATATACCACTTGTGGCGCGGATTGGCCGGTTTTGCGGGCGCTGCGTCGGTCATGACGATTCTTTATCCTTACGAGCGCGGCGTCTTACGAGCCGAGGCCGATGATCCAACGGAAGGCGAAGCCCAGGCCGGTGTCGACGATCCAGAAGAAGATCGCAGCGATGATGACCATGATGAAGACCATCACCGACGTGATCCAGGTCTCCTTGCGGCTGGGCCATACGATCTTGCGGCCTTCGGCGCGCACCTGACCGATGAACTGAGGCACGCTGGGGCGCGGCTTCTTGGGTTCGGCCGCATCGACCGCAATTGCGGCGCCTGCCGCAGCGGTCTGCGGTCTTGCGCTGGCCTGCGGCCGTTTGCCTGGGGATTTGGCCTTGGCCATCAGCTGCTCTTCAAACAATTATTCCTGTCGCCCCAGATGGGAAGTCCCACCCGGAAGCGACAGGGGTGATTGGCAGGAGTTGGGGGACTCGAACCCACGACCCCCGGTTTTGGAGACCGGTGCTCTACCAGCTGAGCTAAACTCCTAGACAACCGCACCGACCTTTCGATCCGCGCGTTCGCCAGAGGGGGGCGTATGCCCGACACCGCCCGGTATTTCAAGGGCGTTCTGGCCGCATCCCCTACTCTTCTAGATGCGCCGCCATGGCGTCCTTCTCATCCTGGGCTTTCACCAGTTCCTTGAAGATCAATTTGTCGATGCGTCGGTCGTCCATATCAACGACCTCGACCTCGAATCGGCCGAGCTGCAGAATCTCCCCCTCATCCGGCACGCGCGAGATCTGATGCAGAATCAGTCCGGCGACCGTGTGGAAGCCTTCGTGCTCGCCGAAATCCTCGCCCAGGGTGTCCGCCAGGTCGTCCAGGTCCGTCTGACCATCCACCAGCCAGCTGCCGTCGGCGCGCTGGTGCATCCAGGCCTGCTCCTCGTCATGGCCTTCGTTGAAATCGCCCGCGATCATCTCCAGCAGGTCCGTCGCAGTGACCACGCCTTCAAAGGCGCCGAACTCGTCCACCAGGAAGGCCATGTGGATCTTCGACCCCTTCAGAATCTCCAGCGCTTTCAGCACCGAGGTCGACTGCGGGATGAAGGCCGGCTCCTGCACCAGAGGCTCGACGTCAAAGCGGCCGTCGGTCAGCAGCGCGTCCAGCAGGTCCTTCTTGTGCACCACGCCCAACGGATTATCGACGTCGCTCTCACGCGCCACGACGATGCGCGAATAGGGGCAGGAGCGGATTTCCTCGCGCAGGACTTCCTCGGGGTCGTCCAGCGCGATCCAGAAGACGTCATGGCGCGGCGTCATGGCCACCCGCACGGGGCGGTCGCCCAGGCGCAGGATTTCTTCGATCATCACCTGTTCTTCCGGCTCGATCAGGCCTGCAGACGTACCCTCGGCCAGAATCGTCGCCACCTCTTCCTGCGTCACGTCCGAACCGTCGCGGTCCTTGACGCCCAGCAGTTTCAGAATGCCCGAGGTCGAGGCCGTCAGCAGAAGGACGAACGGCTTCAACACGACCGCCAGGCTGGAGATCGGTCCCGCCATCTTGGACGCCACCGTCTCAGGGAAGATCAGCGCCAGACGTTTGGGAACCAGTTCGCCGATGATCAGCGACACATAGGTGATGCACACGACCACCAGGGCCGTGGCGAAGAATTCGGTGTAGGCGGCCAGCGCCGGGAAGGCGACTTCCAGTATCCGGTCCAACTCGCCCGCGATGGTCGCCTGACCATAGGCGCCCGCAAGAATGCCGATCAGGGTGATGCCCACCTGAACCGCCGACAGGAACTGCGTGGGCTCTTCAGACAGTTTCAGGGCGGCGCGCGCCCCTCTGTCCCCTCTTTCCGCCCTCGCCTGGAGCTTCGACCTCCGCGATGAGACGACCGCCAATTCGGTCATGGCGAACAGGCCGTTGAGCACTACCAGGAGCAGAACGACGGCAATAGCGATGAGTAACATCTAAGGGGTGTGGGGACCAACGCGGCGCGACAGACGGCGTCCGCAGAACAATATTAGGGCAGGAACGGGCGTTACGCCACGATTTCCTTTCGGCCTCAGCCAGCGCGTCCGACCTCGACCGCTCCATAAGCGCCGGACTGAGAGCGCCCCTTCGCATCATGCTGGCCGGCGCAGGCGCTCATGCCCAACAAGGTGCCGATGAACAAGCCGATGTGAACCGCGCGGCGCATGGTTGCCAAATCCTTAACATTCGTCAGTGGAATGTAGGGACCTGTTACGGGCTGCGCGCAATATCGCTCGCGCAGAAAGCGACTTTCAGAGGAAATTCAGACCGCTTCGGCCAGCACGGCCTCGGACCGGGCCATGCCGGACGACAGCCCGTCCAGCAACGTCTGCAGCGTCACCGGCTTGACCACCAGACCATCGCAACCGGCTTCCGCCGCCAGCCGGTGATGCGCCTCGGTCGTATTGGCCGTCACCATCACGACCGGGGTTCGGCGACGATGATGATTGCGTTCCAGGGCTCGGATCGCCTGGGTCGCGGCTATCCCGTCCATGACCGGCATCTGCATGTCCATCAGGACCACATCGAACGTCTCGGCCTCAAATCGCTCGACACCCTCGCGCCCGTCACTGGCGATGGCGATCTGGACGCCCAGCGGCTCCAGCAGGCAGCGCACCACCATCTGGTTCGGCACATTGTCCTCGACCACCAAAACCCGCAGCGTCTCGCCCTCCGCAGCCTCGACCGCGACGACTTCTGGCGGTTCAGTCAAAGCCCGCCTGACCGGCAGCCGCACACGGAAGCAACTGCCCTGCCCCTGGGTCGATTCGGTGGAAATCTCGCCGCCCATCAGATCCGCCAAGGTCTTGCAGATCGGCAGGCCCAGCCCTGTCCCGCCGAACCGGCGTGAGATCGCTTCGTGAACCTGCACAAAAGGCACGAACAGTTCGGCGGCGAACCTGTCGTCGAAACCAATGCCGGTGTCGCTGACGCTGATCGTCAGCTGCTCGCCGCCGCCGGCCTCGGGCTCAACATCCAGCTCCACCGTAACGCCGCCTGCATCGGTGAATTTGACCGCGTTGGAGACCAGGGTCTCGACAATCTGTCCGACCCGCGCGCCATCGCCGACGTATCGCCCCTCGACGCCCGCGCCCATCGTCAAACCTAACGCCAGCCCCTTGGCTCCGGCTGCCGACCTGTGAGGTTCAATCGCCGCCTCGACCGCCTCATGCAGATCATAGGGGGCGGACCTCAGGCTGAACTGTCCCGACCGCATCTTGGACATGTCCAGCATGTTCTCCAGCTGACGGCTCAGGGTCAGCCCCGACTGGCGAATGACTTCCAGCATCTCGGTCTGCCGCGCCGTCAGTTCGGTCTGCTCCAAGGCGGACGCCAGCCCCAGCATGGCGTTCAGCGGCGTGCGGACTTCATGGCTGATATTGGCGTAAAACAGGTCCCTCGCCTCGCTGGCCTGCTCAACCCGCGCCTTGGCGATCTCCAGATCCTTCAACGCCTGGATATGGGCTGTCACCTCGAATCGGATGGCGGTGTAGAATTCCGGCCGACCGTTGACGTCCATCGTCGGAATGATGGTCGTATCGACCCAGTAGTCCTGGCCGTTCCGATTGCGGTTGCAGATCGTCCCGCGCCAGACCGCACCGGCCCCGACCACCTTGAACATGGCCTCAAAGAAGCCGCGCGGGTGATGGCCGCCGTTGACGACCCGATGCGTCTTTCCGATCAACTCTTCTTGCGCGTAACCGCTGACATCGACAAACTTTTGGTTGCAGTAAACAATCCGTCCGCCACGATCGGTGATGGCGACGATCGCCGCCTGATCCAGCGCCGCAGACAGTCGCGCTCGAGCCGGCCAGTCGATATCACTCATTACTCACCTCAAGCTCTGACAGACAGGGCCCCCGCAAGAGCCCCGGCACAGCCAAGCTTGTCGCCCAACATAATGAAAAAACTAGAAATGCGAGATGTGAAGCGGCGGCGACGCTTCGTTCGACAGCGACTTCCAAGACATTGTGCTCTTGTCTTGGGCGCTGCTCTCGCCGCGCAGAGGCGTGTTTTTCCACACAGCAAAACGGCCCCCGGATATTTCCGGGGGCCGTTCTGTTACGCCTATCTTGGTTCTCGACCTATGCGCGCCTCGCCGAGGCGCACACTTGAGGTCGAGGGCCGGATCTTCGACTACTCGATGATCTTGGCCACGACGCCGGCGCCGACGGTGCGGCCGCCTTCACGGATGGCGAAGCGCAGGCCCTGGTCCATCGCGATCGGGGTGATCAGCTCGACGTTCAGCTCGGCGTTGTCGCCCGGCATGATCATCTCCACGCCTTCCTTCAGCTGAACGATGCCGGTCACGTCCGTCGTGCGGAAGTAGAACTGCGGGCGATAGTTGGTGAAGAACGGCGTGTGGCGGCCGCCTTCTTCCTTCGTCAGGATGTAGGCTTCGGCCAGGAACTTGGTGTGCGGGGTGATCGAGCCGGGCTTGCACAGCACCTGGCCGCGCTCGACGTCTTCACGCTTGGTGCCGCGCAGCAGAACGCCGACGTTGTCGCCCGCCTGCCCCTGGTCCAACAGCTTGCGGAACATTTCCACGCCCGTGCAGGTCGTCTTCTGGACCGGACGGATGCCGACGATCTCGACTTCCTCACCGACCTTGATGATCCCCTTCTCGACGCGGCCCGTGACCACGGTGCCGCGGCCCGAGATCGAGAACACGTCTTCGACCGGCATCAGGAACGGCAGGTCGACCGGACGCTCCGGCTGCGGGATGTAGGCGTCGACGGTTTCCATCAGGGCCAGAACGCGCTGTTCGCCGATTTCCGGGTTCACGCCGTCGGTCGCGGCCTTGGCCGAACCCTTGGTGATCGGAATGTCGTCGCCAGGGAACTGGTACGACGAAAGCAGCTCGCGCACTTCCATCTCGACCAGCTCGAGCAGCTCTTCGTCGTCGACCAGGTCGACCTTGTTCATGAAGACCACCAGGGCCGGCACGCCGACCTGACGGGCCAGCAGGATGTGCTCGCGCGTCTGCGGCATCGGGCCGTCGGCGGCCGACACCACCAGGATCGCGCCGTCCATCTGCGCGGCGCCGGTGATCATGTTCTTCACATAGTCGGCGTGGCCGGGGCAGTCGACGTGGGCGTAGTGACGGTTGGCCGTCTCGTATTCCACGTGCGCGGTGTTGATCGTGATGCCGCGCGCCTTCTCTTCCGGCGCCGCGTCGATGTCGGCGTAGTTCATCGCCTTCGCGCCGCCGGCCTTCGCCAGCGTCATCGTGATCGCAGCCGTCAACGTCGTCTTGCCGTGGTCAACGTGACCAATCGTGCCGATGTTGCAGTGCGGCTTCGTGCGTTCGAACTTTTCCTTGGCCATGGCCAAACTCCTGATGGCCCGGGTCCGTCAGCGGAGGGGCGCGATGCTGATCTTTTTAAAAACCTGGAGCGGGTAGACGGGATCGAACCGACATCCTCAGCTTGGAAGGCTGCTGCACTACCATTGTGCTATACCCGCGCGGAGACTGCGGAAGTTCTTGGGGAACGCCGCAGCCGATACCTCTCCGGCGCCGTGATCCGCAGTTCGTCAAAGGCGCGTGGTGGGGGAAGAAGGACTCGAACCTTCGAAGCTTTCGCAGGGGATTTACAGTCCCCCCCCTTTGCCACTCGGGACATTCCCCCAGCGCGCCTTGTTGAACCGCCGGACCCTTGATCCACCCCTAAAATAAGCGGGACGAAACAAAAGCCTTCGGCTTGTCGCCTCCTCTGCAGTAGAGGGGGCGCCCAGACCCGAAAGCCCGTGGGGCTCCAAATCGGAGGGCGTCTTATAGTGTCGTCGAAAACAGAACGCAACGACCGTAAAAGCGGTAAAAAACAAATCCTCGGAAGTCGCTCCTCCGGCCCTCGCGAAAGGGGCGAGAAGCCCGTTGCGCAAGGGCTTTCGGGGCGTAGCGACGCACCCCGTACGGCCCGTTCAGGCGAACGCGGCAAGGTGGACGCCGATAATTTTCTTTGGGGTCGGCACCCCGTTCTGGCCGCTTTGGCGAATCCCTCCCGTCGCGGGACGGGCCGTCTTCTGGCCACGCCCGAGCGCGCCGCAGAGCTTGAAGACGGAAAACTGACGCACGGCCACCGAATCGAGACCGTCGACATCCAGACCCTGACGCGGATGCTGCCCCCCGGCGCCGTCCATCAGGGCCTGGCCTTCAAGGTTCAGCCGCTGGAAGGCGTGTCGCTGGAAGACCTGGCCGAACCGGCTGAAGGCGTCATCGTCATGCTGGATCAGTTGACCGATCCCCAGAACGTCGGCGCCATCTTCCGCTCGGCCCTGGCGTTCGGCGCGCGGGGAATCATCGTGCAGGACCGTCACGCCCCGGCCCTGGCGGGCGCCCTGGCCAAGGCGGCGGTCGGCGCCACCGAACGTCTGCCCCATGCGCGGGTGACAAATCTGTCGCGCGCGCTGGAGCGTCTGGCCGACCTGGGCTGGCGCGCCGTGGGTCTGGACGGCGCGGGCGAGCAGACGCTGGAACAGGCGCTGGACCGCCAGCCCACCGTTCTGGTCATGGGGTCCGAAGGCGACGGCATCCGTCGTCTGGTCGCCGAACACTGCGATGTGCTGGCGAAAATCCCCATGCCGGGCGGTTTCGAGAGCCTGAACGTCTCCAACGCGGCCGCCGTCGCCCTGTATGAGGCCGCCCGCGCGCAACGCGGCTGACAGAACGCCGCACCGGGGGTAGAGAGCGGAAATGGATTTCCTCTCCTCCCCCGAACTCGCCAGCCAGGCCGCCGCCCTGGGCCAGGTCGTCCTCATGGATCTGGTCCTGGCGGGCGACAACGCCGTCGCCGTGGGCCTGGCCGCCGCCGCCCTGCCCCAGGACCAGCGCAAGAAGGCCATTCTGATCGGTCTGGCCGCCGCCGTCGTCATGCGGATCGGTTTCGCCCTGATCACCGTGCAGCTTCTGGCCCTTGTCGGCCTTCTGCTGGCGGGCGGCCTGCTTCTGCTCTGGGTGTGCTGGAAGATGTGGCGCGAACTGCGCGAACAGGCCACCCATGATCAGGCCGAGGCTGAGGCCGAGCTTCAACTGGCCATGAGCATCGAGCACGGCACAGGCCCCTCGCCCGAGGCGCTGGGCCTGAAGCGCAAGTCCTTCGGCGCGGCCCTGATCCAGATCATGATCGCCGACATCACCATGTCGCTGGACAATGTGCTGGCCGTCGCGGGCGCCGCGCACGAGCATCCGTGGATCATGGTCTTCGGCCTGATCCTGTCGATCGGCCTGATGGGCGTCGCCGCCACCTACATCGCCAAGCTGCTGCACCGCTTCAGCTGGATCGGCTATATCGGTCTGGTCGTGGTCCTGTATGTGGCCCTGCACATGATCTGGGACGGCGCGCGCCAGGTGATCGTGCGCACCGACCGTATGGAACAGTTCAACGCCGCCGCTCCCGCCTTCCTCGACATCAGCCCGGAGGAAGCCGCCAAACACAGGCGTCACAGGGGCGACTCCAAGGATGCGCCTCCACCGCATGAGGTGGCGCCGCCCGCCGCACCGGAGCCCACCGCATGACCGTCGCCACCGTCACCGTCGAGGAAGCCGCCGCCTGGCTGCAGTCGGGCGAGGCCGTCCTGGTCGATGTGCGCGAGCCGGACGAGTATGTCGCCGCTCACATCGACGGCGCCATCCTGGCTCCGCTCAGCCACATGCCCGCCGCCTGGGAAGCGCTGGACCTGCCCACGGACAGGAAGATCATCGTCCAGTGCCTGAAGGGCGGGCGCAGCCATCAGGTCTGCGCCTTCGTCGGCCCGACGGCCTCGGACGGCCAGCCCCTGTTCAACCTGACAGGCGGCATCCAGGCCTGGCACGCAGCGGGCCTGCCGATCATCTTCGCAGACGAAACAGGCGCCTAGAGCAGACTCCAGGACCAGACTGACGTGGCCAGCTCAGTCTCGGCTTCTGCCGCCGGTCTGGTTCCGGGTTCGCGGCGGGCCTGCTGGCGACGGTCCTCCTGTTGAACCGCGCACCCTGAAAGCGGGCCTAGACGCCCCGCAGCCATCCCGTGACGGAAATCCGGTCCGCCGCCGCCGACAGGGCCACCTGCGTCACCGAATGGGGCGACGGCACCTTCAGCAGGTTCAGGGTGTTGAAGCGCGGGGTGAAGGCCTCGGCCACATTGCCGTCTTGGCCATGAAAGGCCAGCAGCCCGCCCCATTCGATCCGCCACACCGGCGTCAGGTTCAGGACATAGGCGTAAAAGCGGTTCTTGCCTTCGGCGTGGTCGTCATGCTCGGTCAGGAAATGCCCCGCGCGGTATCGGGTCAGCTGGGAATCAGCCAGGGCGATGCCCGGTTCGCCCGTCACATCCCGCATCAGGTTGAGGAATTCCTCGCCGTTCAGGAAGGCGAGAAGATCGCGCCAGATCGGCGCCGCCTGTCCCGCCTGAACCAGATCATGGATCGGATGATTGTCGTACAGATACTGAAAATCTGTCTGGGCCGACGCTTGCACAGCCTGACCCAGCGCCTGTTTCTGTCCCGGCTGCAATGACGCCAGCCAGGCGGCGGGCAGGTCCACATGCCCCGTCCCGCGCCGCGTCACCACATTGTATTCTGCTGCGCCCGCCGCCTCATAAAGGGCTTGCGCGTCCGCCGCCTGCAGCACGCCCTCGATCTGCGTCCGCCCGGTGAGGGTCAGCCGCTCCCGTATCGCCGCTCGCTGCTCTGGCGCCAGAGGCGAAAGCCGAGGTGTCATCGCGTTTCGTCCCGTTCGCCGATCAGCTTTCCGCGCCGCCGAACCGTTCGGACCATTCCGCCACCTGGACGTCCTCGATCTTGGCGAACAATACGCCCTGGGGCTCGACCTTCTGGCCGACCGTCAGGTTGTTCAGCAGATCGGCGTCGCCGGCGGGCCAGCTCAGGTCCTTCTCTCCGACCGAGGCCGCAATGGTCGGCGCTGTGAACGGCAGGATGGGCGCCGCCAGACGCGCGAACAGGGCCACCAGGTTCAGGCCCGTGCGCACGCCGACCGCCGCCCGGTCGCGGTCGGTCTTCAAAGCGGTCCAGGGCGCGCCCTCCTGCAGATATTCGTTGCCCAGCACCCAGGCGGCGCGCACGGCGGCGGCGGCCTTGCGGAACTCCATCGCCTCGAACTGCTCGGTCGCCTCGGCGATGGCGGCGCGCAGATCGGCCTCCAGCCTGGCTTCCAACGGCCCGGCCTCGCCGCCCTCCGGCACGACGCCGTCGAACTTGGATTCAGCGAACTTGACGATGCGGTTGACGAAGTTGCCCAGCACGTCGGCCAGGTCCTTGTTGATCGCGCCCTGGAACTGCTCCCAGGTGAAGGCGGCGTCCGAATGCTCGGGCCCATAGGCTGTCAGGTGCCAGCGCCAGTAGTCGGCGGGCAGCAGCTCCAGCGCCTGATCCATGAACACCCCGCGCTTCATCGAGGTCGAGAACTTGCCGCCGTACCAGTTCAGCCAGTTGAAGGCCTTCAGCTGGTCCACCGTCTTCCACGGCTCGCCAGAGCCGATGATGGTGGCGGGGAAGCTGACGGTGTGGAAGGCCACATTGTCCTTGCCCATGAACTCGACATAGCGGACGTCCTCGGCGCCCTTGTCCAGCCGCCACCAGGATTCCCAGTCGCCGCCCTTGGCCTGCGCCCACTCTTCGGTCGCGGCGATATACTCGATGGGGGCGTCGAACCAGACATAGAAGACCTTGCCTTCCATGCCGGGGCGCGGGGCGCCGTCTGGTCCGACCACCGGCACGCCCCATGACAGGTCGCGGGTGATGCCCCGGTCGATCAGACCTTCGTCCAGATGCTTGTTGGCGATCGATTTGGCCAGCGGCTGCCAGTCGGCCTTGCTGTTCACCCAGGCGCGGATTTCAGGCTCGATGCGGGTCTGCAGCAGATACAGGTGGCGCGTGTCGCGCACCTCCAGGTTCCGCGATCCCGACACCGACGAATAGGGGTTGATCAGGTCGGTCGGGTCCAGCAGCCGTCCGCAGTTGTCGCACTGGTCCCCCCGCGCCTTCTCATAGGCGCAGTGCGGGCAGGTGCCCTCGACATAGCGGTCGGGCAGGAAGCGGGCGTCGTCGATCGAATAGATCATCCGGTCGACCCGTTCCTCGATCAGGCCGTTCTCCTCCAGAACCCTGGCGAAATGCTGCGTCAGCCGCTTGTTCGGTTCGTTCGAAGACCGTCCGAAATGATCAAAGCTAAGGCCGAATGCCTCGCCGGCCTTTTTCTGGACCTCGTGCTGCTCATCGCAATAGGTGCGCACGTCCTGCCCGGCGGCGGCGGCGGCCAGCTCGGCCGGGGTGCCATGCTCGTCGGTGGCGCAGATGAACAGCACCTCGGTCCCCTGCGCGCGCTTGAACCGCGCCCAGACATCGGCGGGCAACATCGACCCGGCCAGATTCCCCAGATGCTTGATGCCGTTGATATAGGGCAGCGCCGAGGTGATGAGGATGCGGGCCATGGTCGTCCAGTCGTTCGGGGAAGGCGACGGATATAGAGCGGTGGAACCGCCGCGTCACCTGCGCCTTTGCCATGGGGAATGCGGCTGACCGCATTCTCGAATGATCGCTCAGCGCCGCTCGTAGGTCAGAGTGACCGTCTTGTCGGGCTGGCCGACCCGCCAGCTTACCTCCGTAAACGACCGGCTGTCTTCGGACAGCGTGTTGACGCCTTCGACAAACGGCTGACCGTCTTTGAAGAACACCCAGCTATAGCGGGTCGGCGATATCGCCTTGACCGCGAGCGCGCCGCCCGAGGTTTGCGCCGAGCCTGTGTCGGCAGCGGGAACGCCATCGAACCTGGTCAGGACGACGCTGCCCGCCTCGACCGATTCCATCCGCATCGCGCCATTCCCCGCGTCGCTGTAGATCAGGGTTTCAGGCTCCCCGCCGGCGTCTTCCGCCCTCAGGCTCCAGGACCCGAACCAGGGATTGACGTCGCCCTGCCGAGCAGCGGTCAGCAGAATGGCGAAGACGACGGCTGCGACGATTCGCTTCAACTCAGCATCTCCCGTTCGGCGGTGAGCGCTTGTTCCTACGCGAAAAAGGACGCGTTTGCGAGGTCGCCGCTTCTAGACGCCCGTCTGCTCCGGCAACCTTCGCGCGATGCGGATGAAGCGCCCCGTCAGCAAGGCCCCGGAGATGACGCTGGCGACGATGACCGACCAGACCAAACCGTTCACGCCGATCCGGTGCGCCAACCACCAACCCAGCGGAATCATGATCAACCCATAGGAAAGGATGTGCATCAGGGTCGGCCAGACCACGTCGCCCGCGGCGCGGTTCGCCTGGGCGGCGACCACCTGCTGCGCATCGGCGACGAAGAACAAGGTCGCCAGAACCAGGGCCGGGGCCGCGATGGCCAGGATGGCGGGGTCGGTCGTATAGGCCCCGACCACCGGCCGCGCCGCCAGCCACAGCCCCACGGCGATGATGAAGGCCAGGACCGTCACCACGCCGATGCCTGCCAGGCCGCCGCGCATGACCCCCGCCTTGTCCCCGGCGCCATAGGCGCGGCCCACCAGCACGGCCGTCGCAGACGACAGGCCCATCGGCACCATGAAGACGATGGCGGACACATTGATGACCACCGCCCAGCTGGCGGTCTCGGCCGCGCCCAGCTGTCCGGCGAACAAGGTCATGGCCGCAAAGGCCCCGACCTCGACGAAGTTCGACGATCCAGCCCCTATGCCGACGCGAATCTGCTCGACCTCGACCGAGCGGTCGCGTTTTGGCTTGGCGAACAGGCCCCACCCCTTCGCCTCGGGCAGGCGCAGGATGAAGACGACCAGAAACACCGCCAGAGCCGTGCGCGCGCCGAACGTCGCCCAGGCCGAGGCGACCGCGCCGTCGACGCCCAGCCCCAGCATGTCGGGCACCAGCACGATGTTCAGCGCCAGATTAACCGCATTGGCCACCCACATGGCGACCATGCCCGCCTTGGGCCTGTGCAGACCCTCAAGAAAGAACTGCGCCGCCACCGAAATCAGATAGGCCGGCATCGACAGGGCGAAGACCATCAGCACCGGCGAGGCGCCCTCGCCCAGTCCGTCCTCCAGCCCCATGTGCATCAGGCCGAACGGCCCCAGCAGCATCAGGGCGATCATCGAGACCACGCCGATCTGCAAGGCATAGACCATGCCCCGACGCAGCACGGCGCCGACCTCGTCGCCGCGTCCCTCGCCCCTCAGGCGGGCGGTCATGACCTGCACCCCCATCATCAGCCCGACCGCCGTGGTCAGCACCACGGACGACGGCGCCCAGGCCAGGGAGTGGAAGGCCAGTTCGCGGCTGGCGTAATGCCCCACCACAATGGCGTCGGTCAGGCCCATGGTCATGATGCCCAGCCGCGCCAGCACCACCGGCCAGGCCAGATTGGTCAGTTCTTTAAGGGTCGTACGGGTGGGGGCGCTGAGACGAAACATGGGACGCGGCACAGGCCATGGGCGAACGCCCCGGTCAACACCCAATCGGATTGTGGTCTTTGCCAGTCGGGGTCTACCAGGCGCCCAGTTCGCGCAGTTGCCGCACCAGTTCATCCGGCGCCTCGCCCGCTTCCAGGACGTCGATGTCGGCGGGGACGTCCTTAGGCTCGAAATAGCGCCAGCCCTGGAACGGCCTGCGCGCCATCGGGGCGGTGCGGATCACCCTGGGCTCCAGCGTGATCTCGCAGCGCCTCTCCTTGCCCTTGCCCAGGGTCGTGATGTCCACAATGGGCTGGCGGCAGGCGATGCCGCCCTTGATCACCCAATAGAGCGAGCCGCCATCCTCGATCTCGGCCGCCCGCTTTGGCGTCATCCGGGTGTGAACCACCAGAGGCTGGCCGCTGGCGGCGCGGGTCTCCAGCCATTCGACGTCAGACACGCCGACGCAAAGCTTGATCATGTGAAGCGGCATGGCGCCCACCTAGTCATCCTCGGGCGTATTGGCCAGATTCTTAATCTACTCGGCCTAGTCTTGATCGCGCGCGCCCCTCCGTTTAGGCGCCGAACGGGACCAGAATGTACGGATTGCTCACCCGCCTGACAGCCATGGCTGGCCGCCGCGACGAACTGACCCTGTGTCTGCTTGATACCGACCTTAAACGCCCCGGCTGCCACAGCTATGTCGTGGCCCACGACCTGAATGACGCAGACGCCCTGTGGGTCACCGAGGTCTGGATGAACAGGGCGACGCACGACGCCTGGTCCGTCGATATTCACAAAACCGGGGTCCTGCGCCCGGCCCTGGCGCTAATCGCCATTTTCGGCGACACCATCTTCACCCGCCCCATCGGCGGTTTGGGGCTTTAGGTCGGGGTGAAGTTTCAGGCTTCTCAAACTGCTCATGTGCAGCGCCCCGCCCCATGCGGGACGGGCGTAACGGCGCCGCGCTGAAACTCGACTGCACCTAGGGCGCAGGGTTCAGATAAGGCGAGGCCTCGACCAGCTGGAACCCCGGCGTGTTCTGCACGAAATGGCGCAGCCAATAGCCATGGCCCGCGCCGAACACAACCACGATCCGGTCGCCGGGCCGCGCCACGGTCATCAGCTTGGTGAAGATCCTGGCGTTGCGCTCATACCAGCCCGCATTCAGCTCCGCGCCCGGTTGTTCGACCCCATCACCGAACTTCAGCAGCCCGTAGTACAGGGCCATGTTGCCGCTGATCGGATGATTTGGGCTGCTGCTTTCCGCCAGCAACTGGCCCAGTGTTTCGCGCCTCTGCCGTTCGGCCAGTTCCGCGGCATGGGCGGCGACGGGGGCGTTCAGGGCGGCGAAATCGGCCTCGCGGTGACGGGCGGTGAACCAGGCCTGCACTTTGTCGAACGGGAAATAGTCGCGCCCGCCTTCTTCCGGCTGCTCATCAATCGCATAGACCCGGCTCAATCCCTCCAGATTGGCCAGCCGATATCCGACCTGATAGCGCTCGTCGGCTTCGGCCAGCAGCATCGAGGGCTGAAACGAGGGATAGACCTGATCCAGCAGGGTCGTCTTGTCCGCCGCAACCCGCTCCAGCGCCACCGCTGTCGGATGGAACCGCCGCAGACCCTCGGCCACCGCCGCCAGCTCGGCCTGTTTCTGCGGCGTCGTCACTGGATCGACGACGACATTATTGATGTCCTGCCCCGGATTATCAAAGTGGAAGGCGCCCACGATCATCACCTGGATCGGCTCAGACCGCGCGACGGCCGGCGCCGACTGCGCCGATGCGGCGGCGGGGGACAGACAGGCGACGGCCAGGGCCGAGGCGACGACAAGGGTTCTGAACACGGGCTTCTCCAACACTTCCAAAGCGTCAGAGGCTTCAACAGGCGTCGGCGGATGCAGCCCCCGCCATTACATTTTGGACAGACGGATACGACGCCGCTCAGGCCGCCTCGTCCGCCGCCTTCACCACCGCCAGCACGGCCGATTCCGTAACCTGATCCCCGACACTGGCCGAAACGCTCTCGATCACCCCGTCGAAGGGCGCCGTCAGGGCGTGCTCCATCTTCATGGCTTCCAGCACCACGACCGGCTGGCCCTTGGTCACGACATCGCCCGCCTTGGCAGGCGTGGCGACGATCTTGCCCGGCATGGGCGCGCGGAGCGAGCCGTCGGAGACGACGCCTGCCGTCTCCCCGCTGGCCCGGAACCATCCAATCTCGAAGGCTTCACCGTTACGGAAAATCAGATCCGGCGTATCTGCGTTACGGAACCTAATGTTCGCATCGCGACCATCAACGTCAATGCGGCTCCTGATGCCGCGAAGGCCGCTGCCAGGATGGATATCAACAACGAAGTTTTCGGCGCCGATAACAACATCAAACTCGTACCAGTCTCGCGGCTTAAGTTTCACCGCGTATCGTTCTTCATTTATCAGAACAGCGGCGGACACATTGGCGGACGCATTCAGCCTGAAGCCGAACAAGGCTTCACCCTTCGAATCCCAAGGCGAAGGCTGATTGCTGGAATGCTCAGACCATCGCGCGTGAGATGCGAGCAAGCCAGCCGTTGCGGCCGCTAAGGAAGGTTTATCGGCCTGCCCTGACAAACCGGCCTCTTCTTCGGCGATAAAGCCCGTGTCTACGTCCCCGGCCACAAAGCGCGGATGCTCCAGGCAGCGTTTCAGGAAGCCCGCATTGGCCTTGACCGGCCAGACCTCGACCTCGCCCGCCGCCTCGGCCAGGCGCGCCGCCGCCGCCTCGCGCGTGTCCTCATGCACGATCAGCTTGGCGATCATCGGGTCGTAGAATTGGCTGACCTCGCCGCCCTGCTCCACGCCCGTATCGACGCGGATGGCATCCGGCATGACGAAATGCTCCAGCCGACCGATGCTGGGCAGGAAACCGTTCGCGGGGTCTTCCGCATACAGCCGCGCCTCCATGGCCCAGCCGTTCAGCCTGATCTCATCCTGCTTCAGCGGGATCGGCTCGCCCGCCGCCACGCGGAACTGCCATTCGACCAGGTCGACGCCGGTGACGCTTTCGGTCACAGGGTGTTCGACCTGAAGCCGGGTGTTCATCTCCATGAACCAGACCCCGTCCGCCTTCAGCCCGTCCGAGGCGTCGGCGATGAATTCGATGGTCCCGGCCCCGACATAGTTGACCGCCCGGGCCGCCTTGATCGCGGCCCCGGTCACGGCGGCGCGCACCGCCTCGCTCATGCCCGGCGCAGGGGCTTCCTCGATCACCTTCTGGTGGCGGCGTTGCAGGGAACAGTCGCGCTCATACAGATGGACCACGTTTCCGTGCCGGTCGCCGAACACCTGCACCTCGATATGGCGGGGGCGGGTGATGTAGCGTTCGATCAGCACCCGGTCGTCGCCGAAGGCCGCCGCCCCCTCGCGTTTGGCGCTGGCCAGACCGGCGGCGAAGTCGGCCGGATCATCGACCCGCTTCATCCCCTTGCCGCCGCCGCCCGCCACCGCCTTGATCAGCACCGGATAGCCGATCCGCGCCGCCTCGGCCGTCAGGGTTTCCTCCGACTGATCGGCGCCCTGATAGCCCGGTGTCACCGGCACCCCGGCCTGGATCATTAGCTCCTTGGCCGCATCCTTCAGCCCCATGGCCCGGATCGAGGCCGGGTCCGGCCCGATCCAGATCAGGCCCGCCGCCGTCACGGCCTCGGCGAAGTCGGCGTTCTCCGATAGGAAACCGTATCCAGGGTGGATCGCCTCCGCCCCCGTCGCCTTGGCCGCCGCCAGCACCTTGGCGCCGTCCAGATAGCTCTCCCGCGCCGCCGCCGGGCCGATCAGGACCGCCTCGTCCGCCTCGCGCACATGCAGGGCGCTTGCGTCCGCTTCGGAATAGACGGCGATGGTGCGTATCCCCATCCGCTTGGCGGTGCGGAAGACGCGACAGGCGATTTCGCCGCGATTGGCGACAAGGACAGACTTGAACATGTCCTGTTCTTAGCGGGATCGTGTTCGTCAGGCGAGAGGTCGCGCACGACCCTTCTCACGCGGCGCGGCAGGCGTTAAGTCCGTCCCATGTCCCTGCGCCCCCTCTTCGTCACCCAGGTCTACGAAGCCTCCCTCGCCGAAGGGCGCGGCTGGCTGGGCTTCAACCAACAACTGATCGACGTCGTCCGCATGATGGCGGAAGAGGACGAGGCGGGTCGTCGCTGGTGCAAGGCCAACGCCTATCGCGGCTACACCTCCTACGCCTCCCTGAACGACCTGCCCCAGAGGTTCCCCGAGTTCGCCGAGCTGAAGCGCCATCTGGACCGACACGCGGTCGCCTACGCCAAGGCTCTGAACTTCGACCTGGCGCGCAAACCCCGCCTCGACAACCTATGGGTCAATATCCTGAAGCCCGGCGGCGGCCACACCAGCCATATCCACCCCCACGCCTTCCTGTCTGGCACCGTCTATGTCGACGTGCCCGACGGCGCCTCGTCGCTGAAGCTGGAAGACCCCCGCCTGCCCTTCATGATGGCCCGCCCCGGCGTCACCGAGAACGCGACCGAGGCTGAACGCCCCTTCGTCTATCTGCACCCCCAGGCGGGCACGGTGCTGATGTGGGAAAGCTGGCTGCGGCACGAGGTGCCGACCAACCAGGCCAGGGCCGACCGCATCTCGATCAGCTTCAACTATGCCTGAACCGGCGCTGCCGCCTCCGCAGCGCCACATTCGACCTTAGCCTCCCCGCGACGCTTCACAGGGGAATCACGCATGAAACGCTCAGGCTTGGCCGTCGCGCTGACCGCCGTTCTCGCCGCCGCCTGCTCGCCCAAGGCAGACGCCCAATCGTCGCCGCAAGCCGCACCCCAGGTCGAGGCCCATCAGGCGGAAGGCGCCCCCTATGTGCTGAAGGGCGCCCGGGTCTGGACCGTGCCCGATCCCGTTTCAGCCCGCGACTATGAGGTCTTCGTCAGCCTGCCCGCCAGCTATGAGGCCAATCCTCGGCGGCGCTATCCGGTGCTGTACGTCACGGACGCCGACTACGCCTTCCCCATCATCCGCCAGATCGCCCGACGGGTGAACCTGGACGGCCCAAGGCTTGAGGAGTTCATTCTGGTCGGCCTGTCCTATTCACGCGGCGACAGCGGCGTGGTCAGCCGCAACCGAGACTACACCCCCACGCCCAATGGCCCGCGCAGCGCCAGCTCCAGCCTCCACGGTCAGGGCGCCGCCTATCAGACCTATCTGAAGACCCAGGCCATTCCCTTCATCGAGAATCGCTTCCGCGCCGATCCCGCGCGCCGCGTTCTGCTGGGCCACTCCTACGGTGCGCTGCTGGGCGCGCAGATCCTGTTCACGGATCCGTCGATGTTCCAGGCCTATGTGCTGGGCAGCCCCTCCTTCTGGTTCGACCAGGGCCATATCATGACGATGGAGGCCGCCTACGCCCGCACGCATACCGACCTGCCCGCCGATGTCTTCATGTATGTCGGCGCGTGGGAAGTCCCCGGACCCAGCCCGCGCAACACCAGCGGGGCCGACATGGTGCGCGACATGCGGACGATGGAGACGACGCTGAAGTCGCATCACTATCCGAACCTGCGCGTCCAGTCGGTCGTACTGGCGGATGAAGACCACCTGACCATCGCCCCCGTCGGCGCCACCCGCGGGCTTCTGGCGGTCTTGCCGGCGAAGTAGCGGGCTTCCCACCTCTCATCTCGTCTCCGCCCACGCGTCATCCTCACCCTTGTGGCGAGGATCCATACGCCCGGTCCCTCAGCAGGGCGCACACCCGAACACCGGACGTATGGATCCTTGGGACAAG
>CAUQZC010000005.1:0-267789 GCA_963522565.1 uncultured Brevundimonas sp.
AAGAATGCTCATTCACAACCGCATCAACATTCGACACTTCCGGCGGCAGAACAACCTACTAGGCGCGAAGGGCCAGCCCGCGACACTGAACTCGCGCCGCCTGCATCTGCGAGATCATCCCCCTGCCGGACAGTCCGGCAGGGGGATTTTCGTTTTATCCATACAGGAACCGGCCAGAGCAGGCCCGACGGCGGTCAGGGCCTGTAGCCCATACGCGCCGCCGCCTCTTCCAGACTGTCGCCGATCAGGGCCAGGTTCGTGATGGCCGCCAGACTCCATTGCGCCGCATCATTGGTGGACACCTCGGCATCTTCCTGAATGGGGCGCAGCACGTCCACGCCGCCGACAGGCGTCGCCCGCGTGCTGAGCAGCGTCTGCAGCTTGGCGGGATCACGGCCCAGGAACTCGCTCCAGGCGCGCTGGGCCAGGGCCGCGTCCCCCTCCTTGTTCGCCGCGAAGGCGGTCAGGCGCGAATGGGCCTCGGTCAGCGAACGTCCCCGCGGAACCTGGCCCAGGAGAGCGGAAATCTCGGGGTTCGGCGCATTATAATAGCGGCAGTACTCCAGCCAGGCGGCGCGATAGGACGGCACGTCCAGAAGGTCCAGCAGTTCGGCGTTCATCTCGGCCACGCCGAAGACCGCGTTCAGGTGCGAGACGGCGACATAATCGCCCTGTCCCTGATAACGGCCGGTGGCCAGGTCGAACGGCGCCTCGCCGGCGAACCAGCGGCGCTTCAGCCCGCCGATGGTGGTCATGCCGTTGACGATCCGGTCGCGCCAGCGCCGGTCGCCCGTCCGTTCCCACTCCGTCAGCCAGGCGGCGATGAAGGCGCCCCAGCTGGTGCCGAAGCCCGACACCACCTGCCCCTCAGGCACGGCGCGCCCCGGCGCGGGCGGCAGCTTGCGCGAGATGTCGACGTTCTGAAGCGCGTAATCCGAACCGTTCAGTTCGCGCATCAGGTCGCCGACCCGCTCGTCCGCCGTCAGGAAATAATAGATGCGGCGATAGGCGACGTTCGAGACGCGCGGCTGCTTGGACGAATCCGACCAGTGCTGAACGCCGTGGCGCGTGCCGAAGCCCTTGAACCGGCCCAGGTGATAGACGTCCACCTCGCCCGTGTGGCGTGTCATGGCCTCGGCCAGCTTGAACACATCGGCGCGCCCGGTGCGAAGATAGCTGGTCCACAGCCACAGGTCGGTCGAAAGCTCGGAATTGTCCCAGGCGTACCCGCCCACGTCATAGCGCCACATATGACGATCCGGGTCATAGGTGTGCATCACGTCGCCATAGGACCAGAAGCCGTACCAGCGTCGCTGATCGACCTCGCGGACATAGTGATCCAGCAGATGAGTCAGACGGCCTTCAAGCGCCGCGCGAACGGGCGTGGACACATCCGGCAGCGACCAGTCCCCGAACACCCCCGCCTCGTGCAGCCGCGCCGGCTCGACCGTCAGGCGCGCGGGATCCGCGACCTGCCGGGCCATGGCGGAGAAGGTCTGATGCGACGGGGTCGCGCCCAGCGCCCACAGGGTCAGCTCGGACGTGCGAGCGATGCCGTGCGCGTCGTCCCACCCGGCTTCGTAATCCTCATAGGTGATGTCCAGGCCGACCAGTTCCTCGGCCGTCGTGTCCATGCCGTTGGCGCTGCGATAGGGGCGCAGGTCCATGGCCGGGGCTTCAGGCGACCACATCCAGGCGGTCAGCTGGGCCGTGTCCGTATGGGCGTTGCGGATATCCAGCGCGACCGGGGCGCGCTGCCAGAAGTCCTTCAGGCCCAGGGCGACCCCGCCCGAGACGCCGCCGACATAGGCCAGGCCCCGGCTGCGCTTGCCCGCGTTGGAATCGATCCAGGCGTGGCCTTCACTGGTCCGCTTGCGCAGGGTGAAGCCGTCGGGCGACAGCTGGCTGAAGGCGAAGTCGCCCCACTCTGGCACCCACTGCAGGCCGTCGTTCTTCAGGATGTCGGGCAGGTCGGCGAAGGCCACCGAACGGCCCTCGATCTGGGCCTGGCGCACCGCGGCTGTGGGATTGGCGCGGGTGCGCAGGCCCGTGAGGGTGCGGACCGCCTCGCCCCACACGCCCTCGCCCTCTCCGGCGAAACGGATGTGGCGGTTATAGCTGGCGTCCGTCATCGGCGCATCGGCGACGACGCCCAGGCCGCGAATGAAGTCTGTCTTCGGATCGCCGTCGAAGATGAAGCTGTGGACGATCCGCACGGCGTCCGACCCGGCGTAGAAATACAGCCGCACCGACACCGGCAGCCATTCGCGCGTGCCGTCCGAATGCACGCCGTCCAGCTTGATCACCGCCCGCACCGGACCGGACTGTTCGACCTCGGCCTGACGGATGCGCACGCCATAGCGCGAGGACTTGACCGCCCCGCCCGCCTCCAGTTCGGGCTTGTCCTGCGACAGGGCGGCCAGCGACAGCTTGCCGACCACGGGCCGACCCGCGCGCGTGGCGCCGGACACAAGCGCATCGCCCGTCTTGGGCACTCGCCATTCCAGGTCGCCGACCGTGACGACGATCTGCTGACCCTGATCGACCGCCCGAACCGGCTGCGCCGGCGCGGCCGGGGCGCCGGGAACCAGCGTCAGACCATCCAGCGCCGCATCACCCGTCACGGCGTGGGCCGACCATTTCAGCGAGCCGTCAGGCCAATAGGCGATCGGCCAGGACTGGGCGGGGGTTGCACGGCCCGATCCGTCGCGGACGCTGAACGCCTGATTGGGACGAAGCGCGCCGCGCGGCCACGGCACGCCGAAGGTGGTTCCATCCAGATAGGCGGGCTTGTCGCCATCCAGCCAGCGCAGCGGCGTAGCGGGCGCGGCCCGGCGCGGTGCGGCGATCGCGGATCCCGACATGGCCTGGGCCGCCGCGAGGGCGCCCGCGCCCAAAAGCAGATGACGCCGAGAAGGTTGGAACGACATGGTCAACTCCCGCCGCCCCAGCGGCGATTATACTCTGAAAGAAAAACGGCCGCCGCCCGCTGGGGCGACGGCCGTGATCACCGAAATGATCAGTATTTGTAGGTCGCGCCCAGGAAGAAGCGACGGCCCGAGTACCCCGTATTGATCAGGCGGATGTCGCCTGCGTAGGTGCTTTCATCCTCCTCGGTCAGGTTCTTGCCTTCCGCGAACAGGGTCAGCCCCTTCAGGCCCGGCTTCCACGAAATCTTGCCGTCCAGATAGCCGGTCGGCTCCTTGATGATCGGATTGCCCGATTGATCGGCGGCCGTGACCAGATACTCCGAGCGATAGTTGTAGGCCAGGCGCGCATTGATCGGACCGCGCTCATACCACAGCGTGGCGTTGTAGCTGGTGTTGGACAGGCCCGGATAGGTCAACTCCGAACCGTCTAGCTTGCTGTAGACACCGACGTCCGACGCATCCTGATAGGTGAAGTTCACGTCGGCGCCGAAGCCTGACAGCAGACCGGGCAGGAAGGTGAAGGCGGTCTTCGCCGTCAGTTCGATGCCGGAGATCTTGGCGCCTTCGCCGTTGATGAAGCTGTTGTAGTTATAAAGGACGCCATCACCGAACACGTCTTTCTGGCCCAGGCTGGTGCGCGATGGAATATAGAAGGTCTGAATGTCCTTGTAGAAGAAGCCGGCCGAGAACTGGGTGTCGCGGTTCGGATACCATTCGAAGGACAGGTCGTACTGCGCCGCCTCATAGGGCCTCAGTTCGGGATTCCCGGCGGAGCAGCTGTCCGGACCATCTTCCGCCGTGCCGTCGTTGGCGTAATTGATGGTGCAGGTCATGTCCGGGATCAGGAAATTATACAGAGGACGGGCCATCAGCTTGGCGTAACCCACCCGCATGCTCAGTTCATTGTCTATAAGCCAAGCATTGACGTTGAAGCTGGGCAGCCACTTTGTGTAATCGCGCGTGTACTCGACCAGGCTGTTGGACACAGTCACCGTCGAAACGACATTGGTGTCATCGTTCCGGCGCGTTTCGTTGCGCTTGTAGCTGCCAGCCGTCGTGGTCTGCGTATAGACGCGGCGCAGCCCCAGATTACCGACCAGATCCAGTCCGAAGATAGGCAGCGCCCAATCCAGACGAACGTACTGCGAATCCGTCTTCTCCTTCACCCGGTACGGGATTTGATCATAGGTCTTTCCGTCGTTGCCGACGCCGGAATACAGGTTGTCCAGATTGAAGTGGCTCGTATCCAGATGCTGGGCGATCGTATTGAAGTCTGGATACATCCAGTTCGATGGCAGAGATCCGCCGCCGTAATGGAAGTCAGACGGCAGAGGCGTCATGGCCGAAGCGAAAATCGAGTTGGAGAAGGCGCGCGACCAGTCCTCGGTCGTGTTCCAGTAGTTGGTTTGATAAGGGTTGCCGTACAGCGGCGAAGTCTGATCCACCGTCGCGCTATTAATAACCCGCGCTGTCGAGTTGATCGAATTCGCGTAGATGACGATGTCATCGTTCGGTAAGAGCGGGTTTGCACCGGGGTCGATGATGAAGCCGCCATATCCGTATCCCTGGGCCTGGGCCTGGGAATAGCGGCCGCCGAACTTGATGTTGGTCAGGAAGGTCGTGCGCGGATCGAAGTCCACGTCCAGCTTATACTGGTCTTCTTTGTTTGACGCCTGTGAGGGGCGGTACTGAATCTGATACTGGCTGACCGCAGCCGCGTCAGATGGAGAGAAGCCGGGCGCAAAGGTGAAGGTCGGCGCCGAAGTGCCGGGCTCCAGCTTGACCACCATGCCGGGGGTGTTGAAGCTGACCGAGACATTGTTCGTCTGGCTAAGCGTCTCGCTCTTGGCGTTGGCGCCCAGGAAATCGACTTTGAAGCGGTCATTGTACCACTTCAGTCCATAGGTGATGTAATCAGAATCCGCCTGGTAGCGGAAATCACGCGAAGAGATGCTGAAGGCGGAATCGCCCCCCCGCCCGTTCGTCCCCACACAGTTGCCGACAGTATACTGAATGACATTGTGGTTCGCATCCACAACAACGCCCGGCACGTCTCTGGCGGTCGTCGCATTTACGCGTGGACAAGTCGTGCCGACCATGTTGTTCAGTCGATCCAATGACGTGAAGTCAGTGCCGTAGTTTATGTCATTCAACTGCTGCTTTCGAGTGTTCGTCTGATAGGTGACAAACCCACGAAGATTTTCGGCGAACTTGTATTCGGCGGTGAATTCGCCCGACATGCGTTCGTCCTCACGCGTCCAGACGCGATAGCGCGGCACCCGAGGGTTATAGTCATACCACTGGCTTTGGCAGGCCGTCCGCGCCTGACTTGTCGTCAGAGCGCTCGCGTCCGGCGTCGCGATGGTCGCGCAGCCCGCTTCCGTCCCGATGGCGGCGATGTATTCATTCACCGCCTGGCTGTAATCAGGATTATAGTAGTTCGCGGTCTTGTCCGGCGATCGGTCAAAATCGGCCAGACGCGCCCAGGAGTTGCCATCGTAGAAGTCGCCGCGCGTCTGGACATTGTCATAGGTGACGTTGGCCATCAGGCCCAGACGACCATCCAGCAACTGCGTCGCGCCAAAGAAGCTGGCGCGCGGCGTCCAGTCCGGCAGGGTGTCCAGCTTCTGGCCCGCCACGCTCATGGAGAAGGTGGGCTTGCGGAAGTCAAGCGGACGGCGGGTTTGCACCGACACCGTGCCGCCGATGGCGCCCTCGGTCATGTCGGAGGTGAAGCCCTTGAACACGTCGATCGACTTTACGATCTCGGCCGGCAGTTCGCGGAAGTCGTTGGACCGGCCGCCGCCGCCATAGACGCTCAGGTTCCCCGCCGTGGACAGGACGCTGACGCCGTTGATCTCGACCCGGTTCAAGTCGGGCTCGACGCCGCGGATGGACACGGCGTTGCCTTCGCCAAAATCACGCGACAGCTGCACACCCGTGATACGGCCCAGGGCCTCGCCCACGTTCTTGTCGGGGAACTGGCCGATGTCGTCGGCGACGATGGAGTCCGACACGGTGTTGGCCGAACGCTTTCGGTTCATGGCCGACTGCAGGCTGGAGCGCGTGCCGACCACGACGACCTCACCGACCGTAGAGACCGGCGCATCGGACGCCTGGGTTCCGGTCGACTGCTGAGCATTCGCGGCGCCGGCGGACGCCAGCATCAGGGCGGCGGCCCCGGCGGTGTACATGAAGCGGCGAGCCCATCGCCCGTTCGACTGTGTCGTCACTGAAGTTCCTCCTGCGGCCTATGGCCTTATTGTTTGAGCAACGCCCTCGCGACCGCCCCCCGGCGGCGCATTCTGTGAAGGCTGTGTGCGAGCATCCCAACGCCCGCCAGTTCATCTGCGGCTGACGTCCCGTCGACGTTCAAAGACGCCGGACGCGAAGACGCGGCCATTCACGCTTCCTTCCTGACAGCGGTCCTTGGCGGACTCGTATTCTTGTTACAGGACCACCTATAGCACCGGCGCTGATTTGTGCCAAATATGAATTTGCAATCTCATATTTTGAGATATGCTCAGCGGCTCTTTAGATTTTTTCGTCAGACCAAGCGGTTACGGCCCCACAGGCGCTCGTATTTCCACCCCGTCAGGCTTTCGACGACCTCTTTGGCTTCTGGGCTGGACGGTTCGGTCTCACCTGCCCGCAGGCGGTCGATCTCGGTCATCAGGACCTTGTGGCTGAATTGATCCAGACGGAACGACCAGGACAGGATCGCGCCTGTCGCCATCACCAGAATGGGGCCGGCGACCAGCAGAGCAGCGATCGTGGCGACCGCGCCTGGCGTCTGCGCCACTACGGCTCCGGCGGCCCCCGCCTTGGGCGAGACATAGCCGCCGGTCTCGATGATCCAGCCGGTCAGGATGATGGCGCCCGACTGGGCCACCTTGCGCACCAGGGTCATGACACCGGCGAAAATGCCTTCGCGTCGCAGCCCCGTGACCGCCTCGTCCACGTCCGGCAGATAATTATAGACGGACCAGGGTACGAAGTTCAGCGTGCCGCGGCCCAGCCCCGCCAGGACGATCGGTCCCAGCAGCCAGAAGGCGGCGCCCAGATTGAACCCGCCCGAGACCGGATTGATCAGGGCGAACAGGTCCTGCCCTCCCACGGTCGGCCGCACGAAATAGAAGACCAGCAGCAGCACCAGGGCGCCGGTGAAGAAGCCCGCCGCGATCCGATAGGCGATGACCGGGCCGATGCGGATGACCAGATGGATGGCGACCATCACCGAAAGCAACTGGGCGACGTACATCACCGTCATCATCTGCGAGATCATCACCGTGGCGCCCAGCATGACCGTGGCCACGAAGATCGGAAACGCGGTGTTGAAGATGTCCTGCGAGATATAGCCGCCCAGATAGATCGACAGATGCTGGCGGAAGGCGCGGATGCGCAGCGTCGAGAACAGGTCGCGGAACATGTTGACCGGGATCAGGGCCGCCCGGCGCAGGTTCAGCGGCTCGGCCTTCATCGCCTTTTCGTCGGCCGTGAACGGCCGCTCCCAGGTGAAGATCACCACCAGGATAACCACGGCGCTGAACAACAGGCCGAAGATGGTCGCCATGATCAGGAAGGTCTGGGCCGAATCCTTGCCGCCGAAGTTGTTGATGATCAGGGTCGGCAGATAGGAGGCCAGGATGGCCGAGCTTTGGGCCACCAGCATCCGCGCCCCGGCGAACTTGGCCTTCTCCTTGTAATCCTTGGTCATCTCGGCCGCGAGCGTCTCCCACGGAATGAGAAACATCGTGTATAGCAGCTCGAAGAAGATGAAGGTCGTCAGATAATAGACGAAGGTCTGGCCGCTGATGAAGATCAGGGCGAAGCTGGGCAGCAGGGGAATGGTGATCAGGAGGAAGATCTTCCTCCGTCCCACCGTCCTGCCGATCCAGGTATGGCGCAGATTGTCCGACACATAGCCGATCAGCGGACAGGTGATGGCTTCCAGCAGGCGCGGCAGGCCCAGGATCAGGCCCGCCTCCACCGGCGTCAGGTCGCAGAAGGTCGTGAAGAAGTAGAACAGCCAGCCGGTGATGACGGCCTGCGCCCCCGCCCCCAGCATGTCGCCGGAGCCCCAGCCCCAGTAGTTGTACCAGCGCGGGGTGCGGGGGGACGATTGCGTGGACGTCATCTCGACTTCTCCAGACCGCGCCGCGTCAGATGTACTGACGCAGGAATTCACCCAGGCACAGGATCGCCAGGGACTGGCCGTAGGGCATGGAGGTCAGAGGAATGTCCTTGTAGCCCTGCAGATCGTCGAAGACCGGGGTGCCGAACGACACCTGTTGCAGTTCGCCGTCGTCCGAGATGTTGGCCAGGACGCCCTTGACCGCCTTCAACGCCATCGGGGCGTATTCGGCGCTGATGTAGCGTTTGCGGACCGCCTTCAGGATTCCGTAGGCGAAGCCGGCGGTGGCCGAGGCCTCCAGATAGCTGTCGTGATCCGGGATCAGGGTGCGCCACAGACCGCTTTCGTCCTGATGCTGGGCCAGGGCCTTCACCTGGGCCTCCAGCGTCTCGATCAGGAAGCGACGCAGGCTGTCCTCGGGCGGCAGGTCCAGCAGTTCGATGAACTCCGGGATGGCGATCGTGACCCAGCAGTTGCCGCGCGCCCACAGGGCGTCGGCGAAGTTGTGCCGTCCCAGGAAGGTCCAGCCGTGGAACCACAGGCCGGTCTTGCGGTCGAACAGATATTTGATGTGGATGAGGAACTGCTTCTTGGCCTCCTCGACATAGTGCGGGCGGTCCAGCACCAGGCCGATCTTGGCCAGCGGCAGGACGCTCATCATCAGCGTGTCGTCCCAAAGCTCCTGCGGGTTCTCGTCGTTGAAGACGATGTGCTGGAAGCCGTCCTCCTCGGTCCGGGGCAGGCCGTCCATCAGCCATTCCGCCCAGGTGTCCAGATACGGGATGAAGGTCTGGTCGCCCGTCTGTTCGTACAGATAGGCCAGGGTCAGGAAGGGCGAGACGGTGTTGATGTTCTTGGTCGGCGTCCCGGCGGCGAACCGGTCGCGGAACCAGTTCAGCATGATGTCCAGCGCGGCCGGATCATTGGTCTGCTCATACAGCTTGTAGATGCCGTACAGGCCGATGCCATGGGTCCATTCCCAGTCGTTCCAGCCCTTGGTGTCGATCACCCGGCCGTCTTCCAGACGCAGCAGGAACTCGCCGGTGTCGTCCTTGATGTTCACCAGATTGTCCATCAGGCGCGCGATGGCGTCGCGGACGTCGGCGTAAGGCAGGTCGTGGATCAGGTTCGGCATTGCGGATTCCCAAGGCGCCAAGGCGCCGTCATTCACATCAGGGCGGAGATGAACAGGCAGGGATTTCCATGGGCGCGACAGCGACAAGCCGTCTCACGCGCCCTTGGCCTCCCCGATAGTTTCACCCTATTCCCGAAAACGACGCCTAGCAACGCCGTCCCATTTCTTATATGCCACTCTCATTATGTGAGCATAAATGCCCCGTCAAGAACGGCGCTGAGACTCTGTTAAAGCCTTCGGGGCGGCCCGTTCTTCGAGGATGGGACGTCACGATCAACCTGCGCGAGGCCAAGGACCATGTCCGATCCCATGTACGACAAGATTTATCAGGCGACCCATCCGGACATGATGGAAGGCGCGACGAACCAGCAGTTGCGCGATCGTTATCTGGTCGGCGGCCTGTTCACGCCGGACAAGGTCAGTCTGAACTATTCGCACAATGAGCGGATGGTGCTGGGCGGGGCCATGCCGGTCGCCGGCGCCCTGAGCCTGCCCACCCATTCCGAGCCGCCGTCCCTGGCGGGCAAGCCCTTCCTGCACGCGCGCGAACTGGGCGTGGTCAACATCGGCGGCGCCGGTTCGATCACCGTCGACGGCGAAACCGTCGAACTGGCCTTCCGTGACGGCCTGTATGTGCCGATGGGGTCGAACGAGGTCACCTTCGCCTCCAAGGACGCGGCCGAACCGGCGCGCTTCTACCTGATCGCCATGCCGGCCCATGCCCGCTACGACCTGACGAAAATCTCGATCGACGAGGCCGTGCCGCTGGAGATGGGGTCGCTGGAGACGTCCAACGAGCGGACCATCTATCAGTACATCGTCCCGGCCAAGGTGAAGTCCTGCCAGCTGCTGCTGGGCGTGACGGTGCTGAAGCCCGGCTCGGTGTGGAACACCATGCCGCCGCACCTGCACGACCGCCGCTCTGAGGCCTATCTCTACTTCGGCCTGGGCGAGAACGACCGCGTCTTCCACTTCATGGGCGAGCCGGACAACGCGCGCCACATCGTCATGGCCGATGGCGAGGCGGTGATCAGCCCGCCGTGGTCGATCCACATGGGTTCGGGCACCTCCAACTACACCTTCATCTGGGGCATGGGCGGCGAGAACCTGGACTACACCGACATGTGCAAGCTCGACATCTGCCAGCTGCGCTGATCGGGACAGGGGAGAAAACACCAATGAGCAATCCGTTTGATCTGACCGGCAAGGTGGCGCTGGTCACGGGCGGCAACACGGGTCTGGGTCAGGGCATCGCCCTGGCCCTGGCCGAGGCGGGCGCCGACATCGTCTCGGTCGCCCTGTCCGATTCCGACGACACGGTCGCCCAGGTGAAGGCCATGGGCCGCCGCGCCCACGCCGTCAGCGCCGACCTGACCTCCATCGAGCCGGTCGAGCGCGTGCTGGCCGAGGCGCTGGAGGCGATGGGCCGCGTGGACATCCTGGTCAACAACGCCGGCCTGATCCGCCGCGCCGACGCGGTGGACTTCACCGAGGCCGACTGGGATCTGGTGATGAACATCAACCTGAAGACCGTCTTCTTCATGAGCCAGGCGGTCGCCCGCCTGTTCATCAAACAGGGCGACGGCGGCAAGATCATCAACATCGCCTCCATGCTGTCCTTCCAGGGCGGCATCCGCGTGCCGTCCTACACCGCCTCCAAGTCGGGCGTGGCGGGCCTGACCAAGCTGATGGCCAACGAATGGGCGCCGCACGGCATCACCGCCAACGCCATCGCCCCCGGCTATTTCGCCACGGCCAACACCCAGGCCCTGCGCGAGGACCCGGTGCGTTCGGCCGAGATCCTGGGCCGCATCCCCGCCGGTCGCTGGGGCCAGCCGTCGGATCTGGGCGGCGCCGCCGTCTTCCTGGCCAGCCGGGCCTCCGACTATGTCCAGGGCGCCATTCTGCCGGTCGACGGCGGCTGGCAGGCGCGCTGATCTGGAATCGTCATCCTCGCCACAAGGGCGAGAATGACGACGAAAGACTGAAGGCGTTCGCTCTCGCCTCGCCTTCAGGCAAGGTGCACATCCGATCCCGCTGCGGTTAGTCTCATGTCTCAGAACGCCTCATCCAGAAACATCCTCTGCTTCGGCGAGATGCTGCTGCGGCTTTCGCCGAACCAGAACGAGCTGCTGCTGCAGTCGCCCGCCCTGACCGTGCGTCCGGGCGGGGCCGAGGCCAATGTCGCGGTGTCCCTGGCCCGGTTCGGCGTCCCGACGCGCATGGCCACCGTCCTGCCCGACAACGCCCTGGGCCGCGCGGCCCGCGATGCGGTGCGCCAGCACGGCGTCGACACCGCGCCCATCGTCTTCACGCCCGGCCGGATGGGGCTGTATTTCCTGACGCCGGGCGCGGTGCGGCGTCCGTCCGAGGTGCTGTACGACCGCGCAGGTTCGGCCTTCGTCGAACAGGTGAATACGGTCTTCGACTGGGACCGGCTGCTGGACGGCGTCGAATGGCTGCACGCCTCGGGCGTCACCCCCGCGACCGGCCCGAACGGATCGGCCGCCGCCGTCGCCCTGATCGATGCCGCCGTCCGAAAGGGCGTCAAGGTCAGCTATGACGGCAACTTCCGCGGCAAGCTGTGGGAGCAGTGGGACGGCGATCCGCCGACGACGCTGGGCCGGATGCTGGCGGGGGCCACGATCGCCTTCGCCGACGACCGCGACTTCGCCCTGGTGCTGAAGACGACCTTCGACAGTCCCGACCCGGCCGAGCGACGTCGTCAGGCCGCCGCCGCCGCCTTCGCCGCCTTTCCCCGGCTGGAGCGGATCGCCTGCACCCAGCGCGTTCAGGACAGCGTCGCCGACCAGGCCCTGTCGGCCGTCATGCTGACGCGCGACGGCGACGACGTGATCGAGACCCGGGCCGAGGCCATCCACCTGACCGGCGTGGTCGACCGCGTCGGCGGCGGCGACGCCTTCGCCTCCGGGGTGCTGTTCGGCCTTTGGAGCGGCTGGTCGGATCAGCAGGCGCTGGACTTCGGTCTGGCGGCGGCCGGGCTGAAACATTCGGTCCCCGGCGACTTCAACCTGTTCTCCGCCGAAGACGTCCACGCCGCCATGGGCGACGGCGGGTTCGACATCCGGCGATAGGCCGAACCCTGACAAGGAAAGACCCGCGATGCTGACGGCGATACTCATGGCGGCGGCGATCTCGACCTGGCGGTTCGATCTGGCGGCCCAGCCGACAGCGCCGGACCGGATCGCGGTTCAGCCCAGCCAGACCTATCAGCCGAACGCCTATGGGTTCGAGCCGGGCGGCGCATCGGACGGCTATCTGTTTTCCGCCGCCGTGCCCGAAGGCGTCTATCGCGTCACCGTCCGCTTCGGCGGCGCCCAGGCGGGGCGCACCACGGTCAAGGCCGAGGCCCGCCGGTTGATGGTGCGCGATGTCGTCACCGCGCCCGGCGCCTATCAGACGCGCAGCTTCCTGGTCCATGTGCGCGGCCCCGCCCTGCCCCCGCCGCCCGCCAATGCGCCGGGCGGAACGGCCGTGGTCCTGACGCCTCAGGAGCTGGCCTCGCGCACCTGGGACGACCGGCTGACGCTGGAGTTTCTGGACCGCCCGCAGGTGGCGTCCATCGACATCGAGCCGGTCGAGGCGCCCGTGATCTATCTGGCGGGCGATTCCACCGTCACCGACCAGCCGTCCGAACCGGCGGCCAGCTGGGGCCAGATGCTGCCCGCCCTGCTGACGTCCGATGTCGCGGTGGCCAACTACGCCCAGTCGGGCGAGACGTTGAAGTCCTTCCTCAGCGAGCTGCGGCTGGCCAAGATCCTGACCACGCTGAAGGCAGGGGACTGGCTGCTGATCCAGTTCGGCCACAACGACCAGAAGGCCCAGTGGCCTCAGACCTACGCCGATCCCGAGACGACCTATCCCGCCTATCTGAAGGTCTTCATCGCCGAGGCGAAGCGACGCGGCGCCCATCCCATCCTGGTGACCTCGCCCGAGCGTCGCAACTTCCGCGACGGACGCATCCAGGACACCCTGGGAACCTACGCCGAGGCCGCTCGCCGGGTCGCGCGCGAGGAGGGCGTGCCGCTGATCGATCTGAACGACGCCTCGCGCCGCATCTATGAGGCCTTGGGCCCCGATCAGGCGGCGCGCCTGTTCAACGACGGCGGGGCGGACCACACCCACCACGACAACGCCGGCGCCTGGCTGCTGGCCCGCGCCGCGGCCGCCCAGATCGCGGAAAAGGCGCCCGATCTGGCGGCCCATGTCGCGCCCGACTTCCGCAGTTTCACGCCTGACGCCCCCCCGATGGCCGAGACCGACATAGCGCCCAGTCTGTCAACAAGCCGCGAGCGCCCACGCGGCGATTGACCGCGCCGCGAAGCGTTTGACGCGCGCCGCCCGACCAACTACCAAATGATGAAACAGAATACCGAATAATCGGAACTGGAGGAATCATGAGTTCGCTTCACGCCTTCCGCATGCAGCTGAAGCCCGGCGCGGTCCAGGAATACAAGGCGCGTCACGACGCCATCTGGCCCGAACTGGCCGAACTGCTGACCGCCAGCGGCGTCAGCGACTATTCGATCTTCCTGGACGAAGAGACCCTGTCGCTGTTCGCGGTTCTGCGCCGCGCGGACGACCATACGCTGGACGACCTGCCCAACCATCCGTTGATGCGCAAATGGTGGACCTATATGGCGCCGCTGATGGAGGTCGAGCCGGGCGACAAACCGCGCGAATGGCCCCTGCAACTGATGTTCCATCAAGCCTGATGCGCGCGCTTCTCCTCGCGGCCGCCGTCGCCGCCGCCCCGCTGGTTCAGGCCTCCGCCGCCGTCGCCCAGACGGCCCAGGCCACCGCCGACTTCACCGCCCCGGCCCAGACCTTCGGTCGCGTCTCCTATGACGCCCGCTCCCTGATGATCGACGGCAAGCGCCTGGTCATCTGGTCCAGCGAAATGCACCCCTTCCGTCTGCCCAGCCCCGAGCTGTGGCGCGACGTGCTGCAGAAGATGAAGGCCAGCGGATTCAACACCGTCGCCTTCTATTTCGACTGGGGCTACCACAGCCCCAAACAGGGGGTTTACGACTTCACCGGCATCCGCGACCTCGATCTGTTGCTGAAGATGTCGGAGGAAGAAGGCCTTTACGTCATCGTCCGGCCCGGCCCCTACGCCAATGCCGAGCTGACGCGCGGCGGCTTCCCTGGCTGGCTGGTCAATCAGCGCGCGCCGTCGCGCACGGATTCGCCTGAGTATCTGGCCGCCGCCGACGAGTGGATGACCCACATCAATGGCATCATCGCCCGCCATCAGATCAACGGCGACGGCAACGGCAACCAGGGCTCGGTCATCCTCTATCAGATCGAGAACGAGCTGGCGGTCACGACGCCCGCGCACCGGCGCTACATGGATCATCTTTACGCCAAGGCGCGGGCGGACGGCATCAATGTGCCGATCTTCCATAACGACCAGGGCCGCAACGGCTATTGGGCGCCCGAGAACTCGCCGGTCGACAAGGTGGTCCACGGGCCGGTCGATCTGTACGCCTTTGACGGCTATCCGGGCGGCACCTGCACCGTTGGCGGCCAGACGACGCGCGGCGCGGCGGCCCCCGACTGGGGCTTCTATGGTCCTGGCGGGGCCAAGGGCGGCGCCTCGGCCTCGCCTTCGACGCCCGGCTTCATGGCCGAGATCGGCGGCGGCTGGTTCGACTACTGGGGCTCCAACGGCGGCTACGAATGCAACGCCCGCCAGCGCGGCGAGCGGTTCCAGCGCGTCTTCTACGGCGTGAACCTGGCCAACGGCATTTCTCTTCAGAGCATCTATGTCGGCTTCGGCGGCACCAGCTGGGGCTGGCTGGCGGCGCCGGTCGTGTTCACCAGCTACGATTATGGCGCGGCCATCTCAGAGGCGCGCGACTTGCGCCCCAAGGCCGAGGAGATGAAGCAACTGGCGGGCCTGCTGGAGTCGGTTCCCGATCTGGCCGGCATGATCCCCGCCGGGCCGGTCGATATCTCGTCGCCGAATATCCAAGTCTATCACAACCGCAGCCCGGAGACGGACGCCCGCTTCCTGCTGGTCACGCACAAGCCGTCGAACGGCCAGACCAACGACGACTTCACCGTCACCGCCAACCTGCCCGACGGTCGCTATGTCGTGCCGATGACGCTGAACGGCTTCGACGCCAAATGGCTGGTCGCCGGGGTCGATCTGGCGGGACAGCGGCTGGTCTATTCGACGTCCGAGGTCCAGGCGGTTCTGCCGTCGGCGCGCCAGCCGGTCGTGCTGATGTATGGCCGCAAGGACGAGCCGGGCCAGACGGTGCTGCGCTTCGCCTCTGCCCCGACGGTGACGGTGCTGGAGGGGCAGGTCCGTTCCGCCTTCGATCCGGCGACCGGCGACCTGAAGCTGGACTACGCCCATCAGGGTCTGGCCCGCGTGAAGATCAGCGGCGGCGGTCGGCCCGACCTGCTTCTGCTGGTCGGCGAAGAGAAGGAAGCCGCGCGCTTCTGGCGTCAGGGCGAGGTGCTGGTGCGGGGTCCCGCCTTGCTGCGCCATGCCCGCATCGAGCGCGGGCAACTGCTGCTGACCGGCGACACCAGCGCCGAAACGCCGCTGGAGCTGTGGTCGTCGGCCCCTGTCCGTTCGGTTCGCTGGAACGGCGCGACGGCCGCCACGCGCACCACGGCCTCTGGCGGACTTGAGGCGCGCACCGCCCTGCCCGGCCCGGCCGATTTCGCCCTGCCCGTTCTGACGAACTGGCGCGCAGCCCCCGGATCACCCGAGGCCAAGCCGGACTTCGACGACCGCGACTGGCAGACCATCGACAACCGCGCCTACGCCAGCAACACCCTGCGTCCCGACGGCCAGCCGAACATGCTAATGGACGCCTACGGCTTCCACGAGGGCGACGTCTGGTATCGCGGCCGATTCGAAGGCGGGCCGAACGCCGAGATGATCGAGCTGTTCTATGGCGCGGGCGGCGCCGGGATGCTGCAACTGTTCCTGGATGGCGAACTGGTCGGTCAGGACGAACTGCCCACCGGGATGCCGCGCCCGATCACCACGGGCATGGCGCGCTTCACCCTGCCCGCCGCCGCCCGAACGCCGGGACCGCACGTCCTGTCGGTGATGGTGCGCAACAACGGCCATAACTGGAATCTGGACGCCAACGACTTCCATAAGGAGGCGCGTGGCCTGGTCTCGGTCTCGGTCGGCCCGCGCGCCGGCCCCGGCTTCTCTGTCCCTGTCGCCTGGAAGATCCAGGGCCGTCAGGGCGGCGAGGACTTCACCGACACCGTGCGCGGCGTCGCCAACAACGGCGGCCTGTTCGGCGAGCGCAACGGCTGGCACCTGCCGCAGTTCGACGACACGACCTGGAGCGCCGCCACGGTCGGTCAGCCATTGCAGCCGGGCGTGACCTGGTATCGCACCGGCTTCGACCTGAATGTGCCCCAGGGTCAGGACGCCTCCATCGGCCTAGCGTTCGGCGACATCGACGAGCCGCGCTCGGACCGGGCCTATCGCGTCCTCATTTTCGTAAACGGCTGGCACATGGGCCAGTTCATCGCCAATGTCGGGCCGCAGCGGGTCTTCACCCTGCCCGATGGCATACTGAATGCGCGGGGCCATAACACCATCGCCCTGGCCGTCTCCACCGACGGGGCGCCGGGCAATGTGCTGGAAGACGTGCGCCTGATCACACAGCGCAATGTGCGGGGCGGCGTCCAGACCACCACGGAAGGATCGCGCCGATGACCCCGCCCCGTCTGCCCCGTCGCGCCCTGCTGGCGCTTGGCGCGGGGGCCCTGGTCGCTCCTGCCTTGGCCCAGGCCCAGACCCCGCCGACGGCGGCGTCCGCGCCGTTCGAGGTTCGCCCCCTATGGCCCGGCGCCGCGCCGGGCGGCGAGGCGGTGACGGTTCAGGAGCAGGTCGTCCTGCGCAATCCGAATGGCGATCCTAACGACACCGCCTTCGTCCATGTGCGCGATCCGTGGATCATGCTGCGTCGCCCGGCCCGGCCCAATGGCGCGGCCATACTGATGATCCCCGGCGGCGGCTATCAGCGCGTGGCCGTCAGCAAGGCGGGCGGCCCCATCGACGCGCGCCTGGCCGAGATGGGCTACACCGTCTTCGTCATGGATTACCGCCTGCCCGGCGACGGCTGGGCCGCCGGTCCCGCCGTCGCCCTTCAGGACGCCCAGCGCGCCATCCGCATCGTCCGCTCGCGCGCGGCCGAACTGGGCTTCGATCCCAACCGCGTCGCCGTCGCGGGCTTCTCGGCCGGGGGCCATGTGGCGGGCATGCTGGCGACGCGCTTCGACAGGGACGCCTATGCGCCCGTCGACGCCATCGACCGCCTGCCGACCCGGCCCGATTTCGCCGGGCTGATGTTCCCGGTCGTCACCCTGATGCCGCCCTACGCCCACGGCCCATCGGCCCGCGCCCTGGTCGGCGCGGCCCCCACGGAAGCCGACCGCGCCGCCTGGTCGAACGAACGCCATGTCCCCGCCGACAGCCCGCCCGTCTTCATCGCTTCGGCCGCCGACGATCGCGTGGTTCCTGTCGATAACAGTCTGATGCTGTGGCAGGCGCTGCGAGCGCAGAATCTGCCCGCAGAACTGCATATCTTCGAGAAGGGCGGCCACGGCCTGAACGATCCGGGTCAGTCAGGCCCGCCCGCGTGGGAAGCCCTGTTCGACGCCTTTCTGCAACGCGACCGCACGCCGAAGGGCTGATCGAACGGCTCAGAGCCGGATCAGGTTCTGCGCCAGCCCTGGCGTCGTCACGCGCACCCGGAACAGGCCGCCAAGCGTCGGCTGAGCCTCGCGCTTGTCGGCGGCGCCCAGCCAGGCCGTGGTCAGATAAAGGTCGCGCAGGTCCGCCCCGCCGAACGCCGCCTTGGTCACAGTCTGAACCGGAGCAGCGATCTTGCCGATGCGTTCACCATCCGGCGAGAAGCGCGCCACGCCCCAGCCGTTGAACAGGCCGACGTGAAGCACCCCTTCTGCGTCCATGCTGGGTCCGTCGGCGAACCCGTCCTCAGTGACGGCGAAGACGCGGCGGTTCGACAGCAGGCCCGCCTCATGATCGAAGGCCAGGATCGTCTTCTTAAGAGTGTCGTTGTGGTAGAGGGTCCGGCCGTCCGGGCTGAGGCAGGGACCGTTGGTGACGCCATAGCCGTCGTCGTGCCGCGTCAGCTCCCCCCGGAACCAGCGATACAGGGCGCCGGTCTGCAACGCCTCGCTATCGTCCATCGAACCGAACCACAGGGCGCCGTCGGGTGAGACATAGCCGTCGTTCAAGCGGTTCTGGGGCCGGTCTTGCTCCACCACCTGAAAACGCGAGAAATCGCCCTGGTCCGGGTGGAAGCGATAAAGCCCGCCCCGCACGCCGCAGACCAGAGAGCCGTCCTCGGCCGGAAGGGCGAAGCCCGTCTGGTCGGGGGTGTCCCACGACCGCGTCTCGCCCGTGGCGGGGATATAGCGGTGCAGCTTTCGCCCCTTGATGTCCACGAACCAGACGGCGCCGCGCGCCGCATCCCAGACAGGTCCTTCGCCCAGTTCGGCCCGGATGTCCCAGACCAGTTCCCAGTCGCTCATGACTTCCTCTGGCGCTCCTGTCAGTGACTGTCGCGGGGCAGGCCGAACCGATCGACCAGGCGATGATATTTTACAGCCGGTTCAAGCACGGCGCCCGTCTCCAGCTGACCGACCACGGCGCGCTGCATTTCCTGCCAGGGCGTCTGCGAGGGTGGGTAGGCGTATCCGCCCGCCGCCTCGAGCGCCGCGCGGCGCGCGGCCAGTTCCTCATCCGAGATCAGGATGTCGGCCCGGCCGGTGTTCAGGTCGATGCGAACCCGGTCGCCGGTCTTCAGCAGGGCGATGTTTCCGCCCGCCGCCGCCTCGGGCGAGGCGTTCAGGATCGAGGGCGAGCCGGAGGTGCCGGACTGGCGTCCGTCGCCGATGCAGGCCAGGGCGCTGACGCCCTGTTTGATCAGATAGGCGGGCGGCCGCATGTTCACGACCTCGGCCGCGCCCGGATAGCCGATGGGGCCGGCGCCGCGCATGAACAACAGGGTCTGTTCGGTGATGCCCAGGCGCTCGTCGTCGATACGGTGGTGATAGTCCTCGGGCCCGTCGAACACGACGGCCGGGCCTTCGAAGGCGTTCGGATCATCCGGGTTCGACAGGTAGCGTTCGCGGAACTCAGGGCTGATCACGCTCAGCTTCATGACGGCCGAGTGGAACAGATTGCCCGAAAAGACGATGAAGCCGGCGTCTTCCTTCAGCGGCTGATCGAAGGGGCGGATCACGTCGGGCAGGATGATCTCGGCCTTGCGGCAGTTCTCGCCCATGGTCTTGCCGGTGACGGTCAGGGCGCCCTCGCGGATCAGCCCCTGTTTCATCAGTTCCGACACTACCGCCGGCACCCCGCCCGCATGGAAATAGTCCTCGCCCAGATAGGCGCCGGCGGGCTGAAGATTGACCAACAGCGGCACGTTAAGCCCCTCGGTCTGCCAGTCCTGCAGCGGCACATCGACGTGGGCGTGGCGAGCCAGGGCCGTCAGGTGGATGGGCGCATTGGTGGAACCGCCGATGGCGGAGTTGACCACGATGGCGTTGTGGAACGCCTCTTTCGTCAGGATGTCGGACGGCTTCAGATCCTCGCGCACCATATCGACGATCCGCAGGCCGGTCTCATAGGCGACCTGGGCGCGTTCGCGGTAGGGGGCCGGAATGGCGGCTGATCCGGGCAAGGACATGCCCAGCGCCTCGGCCAGGGAGTTCATTGTCGTCGCCGTGCCCATGGTGTTGCAATAGCCCACCGACGGCGCCGACGAGGCGACCAGTTCGATAAAGCCGTCATAGTCGATCTCTCCGGCCGCCATCATTTGACGCGCCTTCCAGATGATCGCGCCCGAACCGGTGCGCTCGCCCTTGTGCCAGCCGTTCAGCATCGGGCCGACCGACAGGGCGATGGCGGGAATGTCCACGGTGGCGGCGGCCATCAGACAGGCGGGCGTGGTCTTGTCGCAGCCGATGGTCAGGACGACGCCGTCCAGCGGATAGCCGTAGAGGCTCTCGACCAGACCCAGATAGGCCAGATTACGGTCCAGACCCGCCGTCGGCCGCTTGCCCGTCTCCTGGATCGGATGGACCGGAAACTCCATCGGAATGCCGCCTGCTTCACGGATGCCCTCGCGCACGCGTTCCGCCAGAACCAGATGGTGGCGGTTGCACGGCGACAGGTCGGAGCCGGTCTGGGCGATGCCGATGATCGGCTTGTCCGACTGCAGCTCCCTGCGCGTCAGGCCATAGTTCAGATAGCGCTCGAGATAGAGCGCCGTCATGTCCGGGTTCTCCGGATTGTCGAACCAGGCGCGGCTGCGGAGCGGCTTCTTGGGCTTTGAGTTGTCGGTCATTCAGGTCCAGCCGCCATCGACGACATAGTGTTGGTTGGTGATCGCCCCCGCCTCGTCCGAGCACATGAAGACGACGACGCGAGCGATGTCGTCGGGCACGAGCCGGCGCTTGAGGCACTGGTTGGCGTAGATGTCTTTTTCGGTTTCCGGCGTGACCCACAGCTCCAGCTGGCGCTCGGTCATGATCCAGCCGGGCGCGACGGCGTTCACCCGCACCCCGAACTCGCCGAAGTCGCGCGCCAGCGAACGGGTCAGACCGATCACCGCCGATTTGCAGGCCGTATAGGCCGCCATTCCGCCCTGACCGATGATCCAGGAGGTGGAGCCCAGATTGACGATCGCGCCCTTGCCCGCCGCCTGCATGTCCGGCAGCACCGCCTGGGCGGCGAAGAACTGATGCTTCAGGTTCACGGCCATCCGGCCGTCCCAATAGGCCTCGGTCACATCCAGCGTGGCGTGCCGCTCGTCGTGGGCGGCGTTGTTGACCAGAATGTCTATGGGGCCGAACGCTTCGCGCACCTGGGTGATCGCAGCCTTAAGCGCCGCAACATCCGTCAGGTCGCAGGCGACGAAGCGCGCATTGCCGCCCAACGCCGCCTCAAGCGCTTCGCCCCGCCCTGTGTCGATGTCCAGAAAGCCGACGGACGCGCCCTGGGCGTGGAAGGCGCGCGTGATCGCTTCACCGATGCCGCCGGCGCCGCCGGTGACAACAACCGTCTTGTGTTTGAGATCGGGATAGATGGCGGCCATGACCGTCTGCGCGCCTCCCAACGCGAGGAGTAAAACTTTTTACGAATAAAATAGATTATCGTCAGCGAAAATGCAGATGGAGGACCGGCCTGTCAACGACGCCTTGAGGCGAAGACGTCAGGCCTGTGACGCGGCGCCGATCTGGCTGGAGATGAACTGCGCCGCCTGAACCAGCCGCGCGGCGGCCGCCTCCTTAGTGCAGGAGACCGGGATCTGTTCGATGAAGGGGGTGATCAGGGTGGCGATGATCCCGTCCGCGCCCTGGATCGGCGCGACCAGGTCAGTGACGCCCTTCACGAAATCGCTGGGCCGCTCGACATAGTCACCCTGGGTCAGCGACTGAGACCGTTCGGCGAAGGCTGCAACCGCCGTCACGCCGAACTGGGCCGTCAGCAGACCTTGCAGATGATCCCGCATCCGCGCGCTGGCCCGCGCATAGAACATCAGGCCTGAGGTCGCATGAAGGATGCTGCGCCGATAGCCGATACGCACTGAATAACCCAGGTCCCCCGGGCTCTCTATCCGGGCGATGACGACGATCTGATCGCCGCTGGGCGCCACCAGATGGCAGGACTGATGCGTATCCGCCGCGAGATCCCGCATCGCCGGCAAGGCGACCTCGACCAAGGACCGCACGGGTGTCTGGGCCATGCCCATGGCGAAGAGACGATTTGTCAGGCGATACCCCCCCGCCTCCTGTTCGATATAGCCGCGGAACTCCAGCACCTGGACCATGCGGAACAGTTCGCTGACCGACCGGCCCAAAGCCGTCGACATCTGCGACAGGCTCATGGCCTCACCCTGGGCCGACAACAGCTCCAGCACGTCCAGCCCTTTTTCCAGGGCAGGGGCGCGATACTTTCGGTCGGCGACCTGATCCTGATCCGTCATGAGAAATCCTGTCGATAGCGGCCGCTGCCCGTCACATCAGGATACCGTGAGTAAAAGTCCAAATCACATATAAAAATCACGTTGCGACACCGACGCCCCTTCCCTAGTCTCCGCCCCGCAGCCGCAATGACGGCTCGCGTTGGGGGAGTAACGCACCATGTCGCTCGCAGGCATCGATCTGGCGATTCTGGCGATCTACGCCGTCTTCATCTTCGGGCTGGCCCAGTGGGTCTCGCGCAGCAAGACCGGCGAGCAGAAGACCTCCACCGACTATTTCATGGCGTCCAGAAGCCTGCCCTGGTGGGCCATCGGCGCGTCCCTGATCGCGGCCAACATCTCGGCCGAACAGATCATCGGCATGAGCGGATCGGGCTATGTCATCGGCCTGGGCATCGCCTCCTATGAATGGATGGCGGCGCTGACCCTGCTGATCGTGGGCAAGTTCTTCCTGCCGATCTTCCTGCGCAACGAGATCGTGACCATGCCGCAGTTCCTGCAGCAGCGTTACGGCCCGACGATCAGGAACGTGATGGCCGTCTTCTGGCTGCTGCTCTACGTCTTCGTCAACGTGACCTCGATCCTGTGGCTGGGCGCCATCGCCGTCCACACCGTGACCGGCTTCAACCAGGATTACGCCATCATCGCCATCGGCGTCTTCGCCCTGGCCTATCAGCTTTGGGGCGGTCTGAAGGCCGTGGCCCTGACCGACATCGTCCAGGTGGCCCTGCTGGTCTGCGGCGGCCTGATCATCGGCTTCATCGCCCTGTCGACCATCGGCGGCGCGGGCGGGGCGGTCGCGGGCTTCCACACCCTGCTGACCGAGTTCCCGGACAAGTTCGACATGATCCTGTCCAAGGACAATCCCCACTATCAGGAGCTGCCGGGCATCGCCGTGCTGCTGGGCGGCCTGTGGGTCATGAACATCAGCTACTGGGGCTTCAACCAGTACATCATCCAGCGCGCCTTGGCCGCCAAGTCGCTGCCGGAAGCGCAGAAGGGCATCGCCTTCGCCGCCTATCTGAAGCTGCTGATGCCGGTGATCGTGGTGCTGCCGGGCATGGCCGCCCTGATCCTGGCCCCCAATCTGTCGGCGCCGGATCAGGCCTATCCGACGATGATGAACCTGCTGCCGGTGGGTCTGAAGGGCCTGGTCTTCGCCGCCCTGATCGCGGCCATCATCGCTTCGCTAGCGTCCAAGGTGAATTCGATCTCGACCATCTTCACCCTGGACCTCTACGCCAAGATCAGGAAGGACACGCCCGAGCATCAGCTGGTCACGGTCGGCCGCATCGCCGCCGTCGCCGCCGTCATCATCGGCATCCTGACGGCCCGTCCGCTGCTGGGCGGCTTCGATCAGGCGTTCCAGTTCATTCAGGAATTCACCGGCTTCTTCACCCCCGGCATCGTGGTCATCTTCATGCTGGGCCTGTTCTGGAAGCGCGCGTCCGAAGCGGGCGCCCTGACCGCCGCCATCGGTTCGGTCGTGCTGTCGGCCGTCTTCTGGTGGCTGCAGGAGACGGGCCAGTTCATCTTCCCCTTCATGAACAGGGTCGGCGTGGTCTTCGTCGTCTCGCTGATCGCGGCGGTGATCGTGTCCCTGCTGGTCCCGGCCAAGCCCGACGCGATGAAGATCAAGCTGGACCAGATCAGCTACAAGACCTCGCTGGGCTTCAACCTGGCGGCGGTCGGCGTGATCGCCTTCCTGATCCTGGTCTATACGATCTGGTGGTGAGGTGAGTTCAGCGAACGGACTGATCGGCGTCGATTGGGGCACCAGCAATCTGCGCGTCATGCGCATCGCCGAGGGCGGACGGGTGCTGGACAGCCGCTCGGACCCACGCGGCGCCGCAAGCCTGACCCGCGATCAGTTCCGACCGGTGCTGGCCGAAATCGCGGGCGACTGGCTGGATCAAGGCCTGCCTGTGCTGGTCGGGGGCATGGCCGGTGCGCGCGGCAAGTGGCGCGAGATGGCCTATCTGCCCTGCCCCGCCGGCGCCGAAGATCTGGCCAAGGCGCTGGCCCGCCCCGACGATGCGCCCGAAGTCGCCATAGTCCCCGGCGTCGCCGTTTTCGACGCTGACGGCCTGCAGGACGTGATCCGCGGCGAAGAGGTCCAGGCGGTCGGGCTGGAGACTGCCGAGGACGCCCTGATCGTCGCGCCCGGCACCCACAGCAAATGGATCCGCATGACAGGCGGCCGGATCGCCGCCTTCCGCACCTTCATGACCGGCGAACTGTTCGCCGCGATCCGCAAGGGCACGATCCTGGGCGTCGGCATGGGCGAGCCCGGCGTGGATGACGCGGCCTTCGACGCGGGCGTCAGGCGCGCCCTGCAAGACCCGGCGATCACCGCCGCCCTGTTCTCGGTGCGGGTCGAGGCCCTGGCCGACCGTATGCCGCCTGACGCCGCCGCCGACTATCTGTCGGGCCTGCTGATCGGCGCCGAGGTCGCTGCGCAAACCCAGGACAAGAACCACCCGGTCATGCTTATCGGCGCAGAACCCCTGTGCCTCCGCTACGCCGCCGCCCTGTCGCTGGGCGGCTTCTCCACCGTTCGCGTCGCTGACGGCGCCGCCGCCTCGGCCAAAGGCCTGTGGCGTATTCATGAGGCCGCCCGCCGATGATCTCCGCCCGTATCGAAACCCTCGACGCCCTCCCGTTGGTCGCCATCCTGCGCGGGCTGACGCCGGATGAGGCCGTAGACGTGGGCGAAGCCATCGTCGCGACTGGTTTCCGCTGCCTTGAAGTGCCGCTGAACTCACCCCAACCCCTGGAGAGCATCCGCCGCCTGCGCCAGGCGCTGGACGGCCGCGCCTTGGTCGGCGCCGGCACGGTCCTGACCCCCGCCGCCGTGCGCGACGTGGCCGAAGCGGGCGGCCAGTTGGCCATCTCTCCCAATACCGACGCTGCGGTGATCCGCGAAACCAAAGCCCTGGGCCTTCTGTCCATGCCCGGCTTTTTCACCCCCTCGGAGGCCTTCGTCGCACTGGACGCGGGGGCTGACGCCTTGAAGCTTTTCCCCGCCGAAGTGGCGGGCATGAAGGCGCTGAAAGCGGTGCGCGCCGTCCTGCCGCCCGCGACCCGCGTCTATCCCGTCGGCGGAGTCGATCCCGAAAGTGTTGCGGACTGGCGCGCATCCGGCGCCTCGGGCTTCGGCATCGGATCAGCCGTGTTCAAGCCAGGTCAGTCGCCCGAAACCGTCGGCGCCCAGGCCGCCCGCTTCGTGGCCGCCTGGACCGCATCAAACCCTGCGGCCAGCCCGGCTCCGTCCGCTTAAGGCTGACTTGCATCCGGTCAGATTGAGCCAGAACGGCTCACGGATCGCATTCCGTGAAGCCCCGCCCCTAATGGGTTAGCTCAATGAAAATCCCGCGAGCCCGGTAGAATGCGCACATCTCGCGGATGGCGGTGCGGCGGATGTCGGGGTGTCTGTGGGTGGGCGACGACATCCGCGCGGGCGAGCTGGACGGCGGTTTCGTGGTCTTGGGACAGACGGGACAGTTCGCGCGAGCGGTCGATGACGCGGCGCGCGACCAGGTGAACGACGCCTTCGGGGCTCTTCTCCACCACGCCTTCGACCTCCATCAGCCGGGCGGCCATGACCTCGCGGCGGAACTGTTCGAACATCCGCGCCCACAAGACGACGTTGATGATGCCGGTCTCGTCTTCCAGGGTGACGAAGATGGCGTTGCCCTTGCCTGGACGTTGACGCACCAGAACCACGCCGGCGACCCGCACCAGGGCGCCGCCACGTCGGGCTTCGGTCTGGGCGCAGGTCAGGATGCTTTCGGCGTCGAAGATGGGTCTCAGGATGGCCATGGGGTGGGCCTTCAGCGACAGACGCAGGGTCTGGTAGTCGGCGGCGACGTGCTCGCCCAGCGGCATGGTCGGCAGCCGGGCGTCCGGCTCGGCGCCCAGTTCGCGGGCATTGGCGGCGGCGAACAGCGGCAGGGGCGCGTCATCGGGCAAGCGACGCACGGCCCACAGGGCTTCACGCCGGTCCTGCCCTAAAGATCGGAAGGCGTCGGCGTCGGCCAGTTTACGCATGGCGGCGGACGGCAGGGCGGCGCGCCGGGCCAGGGCTTCGATATCGGGCGGGCGCAAGGCGCGGGCGGCGACCAGGGCCTCGGCCCAGTCTTCGCGGAAACCGTCGACCTGGCGCAGGCCGATCCTAAGGGCCGGCGCCCTGTCCGAACCTTCCAGACTGTTGTCCCAATGGCTGTAAGAGACATCGACCGGCCGCACCTCGACGCCGTGTTCGCGGGCGTCGCGCACGATCTGGGCCGGGGCGTAGAAGCCCATCGGCTGACTGTTCAACAGGGCGCAGGCGAAGGCCGCCGGGTGGTGTCGTTTGATCCAGGACGAGACATAGACCAACTGGGCGAAGGAGGCGGCGTGGCTCTCCGGAAAGCCATAGGAGCCGAAGCCCTTGATCTGGTCGAAGCAACGCTGGGCGAAGGTCGGATCATAGCCGCGTTCGATCATGCGGCCGACCATCCGATCCTCATAGGTGTGCAGGCTGCCGTCGCCCCGAAAGGTGCCCATGGCCTTGCGCAGGCCGTTGGCCTCCTTCTCGTCGAACTCGGCGGCGACCATGGCGACCTTCATCGCCTGTTCCTGAAACAGGGGCACGCCCAGGGTCTTTTCCAGCACCTGCTTCAGTTCGTCCTGAGGATATTGCGGCCCCGGCTTGGAATAGTCCGGCTCCTCCAGCCCGTTGCGGCGTCGCAGATAGGGATGGACCATGTCGCCCTGGATCGGGCCGGGCCGGACGATGGCGACCTGGATCACCAGATCATAGAGACGGCGCGGCTTCAGCCGGGGCAGCATGTTGATCTGGGCGCGGCTCTCGACCTGGAAGACGCCGATGGAGTCGCCCTTGCACAACATGTCATAGACGGCGGGATCGTCGCGCGGGATCGTGTGCAGCGCCCAATCTTCGTTCGAATGGGCGCGGATCAGGTCGAACGCCTTTCGGATGCAGGTCAGCATCCCCAGCGCCAGCACATCGACCTTCATCAGTCGCAGTTCGTCGATGTCGTCCTTGTCCCATTCGATGAAGGTGCGGTCGGCCATGGCCGCGTTGCCGATGGGAACCAGTTCGTCCAGCCGGTCCTGGGTCAGGACAAAGCCCCCGACGTGCTGGGACAGATGCCGGGGAAAGTTCAGCAGCCGCATGGCCATCTTCACCGCCCGCCGGATCATCGGATTGGCGGGATCGAGCCCCGCCTGTTCGACATGGCGGTCGCCGATCTCTGAGCCCCAGCTGCCCCACTGGCTGGAGGCCAGACGGGCGGTGACGTCCTCGGTCAGGCCCAGAACCTTGCCCACGTCGCGGATGGCGCTCTTGGGGCGATAGCGGATGACGGTCGCGGCGATGCCGGCGCGTTCGCGGCCGTAGCGGGTGTAGATGTGCTGGATGATCTCCTCGCGCCGCTCGTGCTCGAAGTCGACGTCGATGTCCGGCGGCTCGCCCCGGTCCGACGACAGGAAGCGTTCAAACAGAAGGTCGGATTCCGCCGGGTCCACCGCCGTGATGCCCAGCACATAACAGACGGCGGAATTGGCGGCGGAACCCCGCCCCTGGCACAGGATTCGCTTGTCGCGGGCGACGCGCACGATGTCGTAGATGGTCAGGAAATAGGGCGCGTAGTCGGCCTCTGCGATGAAGGCCAACTCCTTCTTCAGCAGCGCCTGCACCTTGTCAGGGATGCCGCAAGAATAGCGGACCTCCGCGTGCCGCCAGGTCAGATGCTCCAGCCATTCCTGCGGGGTCTTGTTCGGCGGCGTCGTCTCCTTGGGGTATTGGTAGCTGATGTCGCCCAGATCGAAACCGATGCGTGCCAGGACGTTCGCAGTTTCGATCAATGCCTCGGGCGCGTCGCGGAACAGGCGGACCATTTCGGCGGACGGCTTCAGCCAGCGTTCGCCGTTTGCGTTCAGGCGTCGCCCGGCGCTCTCGATCGTGACGCCTTCGCGGATACAGGTCAGCACGTCCTGCAGATCGCGTTGAACCGGGTCGTGATAGAGGACGTCGTTGACGGCCAGCAGCGGCGCCCCGCTCCGTTCCGACAGCGTTTTCAGTCGCGCCAGTCTTCGGCGATCATCGCCGTTTCGCCCCATCACCGCGCCCAGCCAGACCGCGCCGGGCGACGCATCCAACAGCCGCGCCAAGGTCTGATCCACGCCGTCCAGCCGCGCCCCCGGCATGAGGATCAGCAGCAGATCCTCGGGCGTGGCGATCAGGTCGCGCAATCCGATCTCGCACTGGCCCTTCACCGCCCGTCGATTGCCCAGGGTCAGCAGCCGCGTCAGCCGACCCCAGCCGGCCCGCGTCTCGGGATAGGCGATGATGTCGGGTGTCCCGTCGTTGAAGGCCAGACGCGCCCCGGTCGCCAGCTTGAAGCCCGCGGCCCGGTCCTTGACCATTTGCGACAGGGCCGGATCGTTCAACGGGTCTTCGACATAGGTCACTTCTCCAGGGCCGCCGCCGTCGCGCACGACATCGGGCGGCGACAGGCCCTCCTGGCGGATGGTGCGCAGGGCGCTCCAGGCCCGCACGACGCCGGCGACCGTATTGCGGTCGGCCAGCCCCAGTCCCGTGTGCCCCCTCAGGATCGCGGTCAGCACCAGATCCTTCGGATGCGACGCTCCGCGCAGGAAGGAGAAGTTGCTGGCGCTGGCCAGTTCGGCATAGGCGGGCACGGGCGCGGGGGCGCAGGCGGTCATGCGAACAGCCCGTGGACGAACCAGCGCGGCTCGTCGGTCTCGCCATACAGACCCTGGCGGAACAGCCAGAAGCGGCGGCCCTCGCGGTCCTCGACGCGGTAATAGTCGCGGGTTTTCTGATGCGGCGCGCGCCACCATTCGCCGCCGATCCGCTCCGGCCCCTCGGCCAGGGCCACTTCGTGCAGCACGCGGCGCCAGCGGAACCGCAGGGGCGAACCGTCGGGCACCTCGGCCAGGGTCTCGACCGGCTGGGGCGGATCGAACATCTGCAGCGGCCGCAAGGGCGGATCTCCCGGGGTCCGTTCGGGCCAGACCTGATCCGTTCGTCTCGCCGGCGCCGCCGCCGGGACCATCCGCGCCGCCCGTTCGGGAATGTGCGACCCCAGCGGCTCGAACCGCAACACGGCCTCGGGCCCCAGCCTCGCCGTCAGTCGGTCGATCAGGCGGCTCAGGTCCTCGCCGTCAGGCCGGTCGCCGTCCAGACCGCGCTGGGCGGGAGCCAGTCTCTGGGTCTCCAGCACCGACAGCCGCATCTGGTCGAAGCCGAAACCTGGATCCAGCGGATTGGACAGGGCCGCCAACCGTTCTCGGAACAAGCGCAGCATCGCCTCCACATCCCGGGTCGCCCGGCCTGTCCGCACCACGATGCGACGCACCTGACCGTCGACGCGGTAGAAGCCAGCCTCGATGGCGCGCCCGCCCTGGCCCGCCTGATCCAGCCGGTCGGCGGTGTCGACCAGCAGGTCGAAGAGCACCCGCTCCACATCCGCGTCGGTCAATATGGGTTCGAAGAAGACCCGGTCGACCACGATGGGCGGCGCCGGCCGGTGCGGGGTGATCCGAACATCCTCGTCGCCCAGCACACGGGCCAGACGCGCGGGAAAGTCCGTCCCGAAGCGGGCCGCCAGGGGGGCGCGCGGCCGGTCGTCCAGGTCGGCGATCCGTTTCAGCCCCGCGCGCTTCAGGGCCTGGGCGTCACACTCGGCCAATTCCAGCGCCGCGACCGGCAGGCCGCGCACCGCCTGTCGATCCTCGCCCGCCGCGAACAGGCCGCCCGGCCCGAAACGGGCCAGGGCGCGCGCCGCCTGGGGCGTGGAGGCCAGGGCGCTGCGGACCGTCAGTCCGATACGTCCTGCCCGGTCATGCGCCGCCTGCACCAGACCGACCTCGCCGTCGAACAGATGGGCGCAGCCGGTGACGTCCAGCATCAGACCGTGCGGCGCATCCTCGGCGATCATCGGGGTGAAGCGTCCGAAATCCTCCATCACCTGTCCCAAGAGTGCCGCATCCGCTTCGGGTCTGTGAACGACGGTGCGCAAGGACGGCGTGCGCGCCCGCGCATCGGCCAGGGTCAGGCCCGGCGTCAGGCCCGCCCGCGCCGCCGCCGGATCGACGGCGGCAAGACGCAGGGCGCCGCCGACCTTTTCGACCAGGACGACTGGCGCCGCCTCAGGTCCAATCTCAGAGCCAATCTCGGGCCCGATCTCAGGCGACCCGTCGCCCTCGCGCGCCCCACGCCTCAGCCGATCGCTGGGCAGCCACGGGAACCACAGCGCCAGATAGCGGCGTCCGTTCGCGGAAAGATCGGGTGTCACGATCCCACTCCAGGGTCCAGCTTCTCTGCTCGCCCCCGCCGCGCCGCCGCAGCAGGGTCACGGAAAAAGACGGCCGCCCCGGCGCTCCGCCTTCCAAGGGCGTGGATGCCGCCGCTCGCACCGACCATCGCGTCTCGGCCGCACTGGGCGACGGCTCCGCCCCCGCCCGCGCCAGGAACAGCGTCCCGCCTCCCGTCTCCGCCGCAAGGGCCAGGCGCCGGCTGGCGGTCAGTGACAAAGCCTTGGCCTCTCCCCAGGCGCTCAACAGCACGGCGCCCACGGCCGGACTGCGCAGGGCCTCCTCGCCTACAGCCAGCAGGGCCCCCACATCGCGTGTCCCTACAAGCAACAGATCGCGCGGCGAGCACCCGATCTCGTGCAGGCCTGGGCCATGGGGGCGTCCTGCCTCCTGGGCCATCATCTCGTGCAGACCCCAGACGATAGGCCGCCCCGCCGCCGCCCGCATCGCCATGCCAAGACCAAAGGCGTTGACCGCCACGGCGTCGGCGGGACCGGCAGCGTAGAGGTCGTGAACCACGCTTGCGCCTAAAGGGGCGAAAGGGTCGTCTCTATCCCCGCGCGCAGCCGAGCTGACACGAAGGCCGCGCGCCCGATCCAGGCCGTCCAAGCGAGCCTTCAGCGACGCCAGAGCGTCAGACCGAGAATGAATGTTCCTCATATGTTCTATATGCGCTCCGACCCTGGCATGGAGTCAAGCGAGACGGTTGCAGCGCCCAAGACAGAACTGATTCACGAGAGTGATGGACTTGCTTGCGCACAGCTGGATGGCGCGCCGACGCAATTATTTTGGCGCGCCCGGCCATCTCGTCACCCAACGCCCTTGAACCAAGAGGATTCGGGATTGGCGATGAAAGTCTGAGAAAGCGACGCCCCTCCCCTGCCAGCTCAGTCGGCGGAGAGCTTGCTGGTGAGCGCGTCCAGGAACACCCTCACCCTGGCAGGAACCATCCGCGCGCTGGGATAGACGGCGGAGATCGGAGGGGCGTGCGGCGGGGCGTCGAGCGGAAGTTCGATCAGGCGACCTTCAGCCAGATCACGTGTTGCGGACCAGGTGGACAGCATGGCGAGGCCGGCGCCGGCCCGGCAGGCTTCATGCAGGCCGTCGATCGTGTCGCATGTCAGTCGGCCGGAGACGCGCAGGCGTTCGACGCCGTTCGGTCCGTCGAACAGCCAATGCGGCTTGCCCGTCAGCATCAGACACTGATGGTCGCTCAGGGCTCGGCGCGTCAGGGGACGCCCGCGCTCGGCCAGATAGGCGGGTGAGGCGCAAACGATCCGTCGCACCGCGCCGATACGGCGGGCGATCAGGTCCGTATCGTTCAGATCGGCGATGCGGATGGCGAGGTCCAGGCCTTCGCCGACGAGATCGACCATCCGTTCGGTCAGTTTCAGCTCCACCCGCAGCTGCGGATGGGCGTCCAGCAACCGGGGCAGCAGCGGTATGATGACCTCTCGTCCCAGGGCCGCCGGCGCCGTCAGGCGCAGCAGGCCAGAAGCCCCGGAAACCTCGGGACCGACGGCGGTTCGCGCTTCGTCTTCGCGATCCAGAATCTCCTTGGCGTAAGGCAGGAAGGCGTGTCCTTCCGCCGTCAGGGAGAGGGATCGCGTGGTGCGGTGAAGAAGGCGAACCCCGACCTCGCGCTCCAGGGCCGACAATCGGCGCGAGGCCACCACCGGCGCCAGACCCATTCGGCGAGAAGCCGCCGAGATGCTGCCGGTCGAAACCGCATGGACGAAAACGGCCAGCGCCTGCGTCTCCAAGCTCGCCCCCTTCCGAAACTCAACCATTTCGCCGTTATCGTACCGTCCGGCTTGTCACTTGTGACGATTGCGACGGTAACGCACGATCGACACTGTGTCTCGCAGCAATGCAAGGGACGGGACGCGATGATCAGTCTTACCGGCCAGTCGGTCCTCGTCGTGGGCGGCAGTTCGGGCATCGGACGGGCGACCGCGACTTTGGCCGCCGCCCTTGGCGCCCAGGTGGTCATCGCCTCGCGGTCCGCCGAAAAAATGGAGGCGGCTGCGGCTGCGATACCGGGAGCCAGTTGGCGAACCGTGGACGTGACGCGCGACGCCAGCGTGAAAAGCCTGTTCGCCGATGGCGCCGTCTGGGACCACGTCATCGTCACGGGGTCTGAAGTCGGAATGGACGCTGTGAGGGCCCTGCCGATGGCGACCGCGCAGGCGGCGGTCGACAGCAAGTTCTGGGGTTTCTACCGGGTTGCGCGCTTCGCCAACATCGCGCCCGGGGGATCTCTCGGCGTCGTGGCCGGTTTCCTCGCCACCCGGCCCGCCGCGAAGCGCGCCCTGATGGGGGCGATCAACGGCGCCCTGGAAGCGCTCGTTCAGGGACTGGCGCTCGAATTACGGCCGGTGCGCGTCAACGCCGTGTCGCCCGCCCTGGTCCGAACGGAAATGTGGGACGGCATGGACCCCGCCGCCAGGACGACCATGTTCGAGACGATGGCCGCACGCTATCCGGCGGGCGTGATCGGACAACCCGAGGACATCGCTCGCCAGCTTCTGCTGCTGGCCGCCACACCCTACGCCACCGGCACGGTCGTCACACTGGACGGCGGCGCGTCCATCGCCTGAGGTTCGATCCGATGTTCAAACGCATGTCCGTTCTGGTCCGGCGAGACGACCATTCCCGAGAGACGTTTTCGACGCTGTGGGAGCGACACGCCGCGCCGGTGTCGCAACTGCCCGGCGTCCGGGGCTACATCCAAAACCACGTCGAGGAGGCGTTCGGCGCGGCGTCGCCGATCCGCGTCGATGGCTTCGTTGAGCTGCTGTGGGACCGCCCCGAGGACATGGCGGCCGCCTTCGCCAGCGAGGCCGCGCGGCCCATGGTCGAGGACGAGCCTGGCTTTCTGGGCCACGGCTCAGGCTATGCCGTTAGCGGTTCCGAATTGCGGTCCGACGCCGCCACCAAGCTGATCGTGGCCGTGGTGGGCGATGGCGACGGCGTGGAGCATGAACTCGCTTCGCTGGACAGCCTCGGCCGTTGGCTGCGCGACGACGTCAACGGCCTGATCCCGAAGCCCGGAATGGCCCCGCCGCAGCCCGTGCACGCCTTCTTCCACCTGTGGCTTCATTCGGAAGCGGCGGCGCAAGAAGCCGCGTTTCGACTGACCGCACTGGCCAAGCAAAATCTGTCCCTGGGCGTTTACAAGGTCAGGACGGTTCGTTTCGTTTAGGCGATATTCCGGCGTCTCAGCTATGAGAAGCGCCCACCAGGTCATCCGAACGGGCGACATAGCGTCCGAGGGTGATCGGGGTCGGACTGCGGTCGCTGACAAGGTCGATGCCGCAGCCTGCGGCCTTGCCTCGGACGCCGGCCTCGGTGCGGCCCATATGGGCGGCGATGGCGCGGGCCCGCCATTGTCGCTTCGCCAGTCGGACGAGGATCGAAACCTCTTCGTCCGTCCATTTCTCCGCCTGACGCGGCGTAGGCGTTTTCGTTGGTTCATAGGCCATCGGAAATCCCTTCAACCCCTCAGCGCGGCGGAAGATTGCGGCTGAGATAGGCATGCACGGTCTGCAGATCCTCGTCGCTGGCCTCCAGACCCAGGCCCATCATGCGGCCGATGATCTCCGACCAGCCGTCCGGCGTGCGCCCCTTGGCGGTCACCATGCCGATGGCGTGGCAACTGGTGCAGACACGCTGAACGGTGTCGCGCCCGGCGCCGGGCGGCAGCCCCCCGGCCGGCGCCGGGCGGGGCGTAGGCGCCGCAGCCGATGTCGGCGCGGAAGACGCCGCCGGCGCCGCCTGCGTCGCCTGTTGCGTCTGCTGCGCCTGTCTGGTCGGCGTCGCGGCCTGTGCAGGGGGCTCGGACGGGGCGGCGAGCGTCTCGTCGGGAACGGCGGCAGGCGGGTTCAGCGCCGCCGTCTGGATGGGCGTCGGCGCGGACGACGAGGCCGTCGGCCCCGCCGGTTCGCCGTGGTGATTGTAGGCGTCGACCGCCGCGCGCTGCCGGTCGGCCTCGGACGGCCCGGTTTCGCCGCAGCCGGCGATCAGGGTCGCCATCGCGACCGATCCGAGCGCGATGGAGAACGGGCGGGTTGAGTGGGCGTGAAAGCGCATCAGCCTTCGATCCTTTCGACCTTGCCGACAAAAAACGTGTAGGAGACGGCGCCCAGCAGGGCCATCACGCCGATGAAGGCCAAGCCGCCGAGGAACGATCCCGTCGCGGCGACGATGAAGCCGATCAGGATCGGCGTCACGATGCCCGCCAGATTGGTGCAGAAGTTGAACACCCCGGCGGTCAGCCCCACCAGGCGTTTGGGCGCAACGTCGGAAATCAGCGTCCAGCCCAGATTGGACATGCCCTGTCCGAAGAAGGCGACGGACATCACCACCACCACCAGGGCGTCGCTCTTGATGAAGGCCGCCGCTATGATCGTGGACGACAGCAGCAGGCCGCCGACGATGGGCAGCTTGCGGCCGAAGGTGGCCGAGCCGCTTTTCTTGACCAGATAGTCCGAAAGCTGCCCGCCGATCAGCACGCCGACGGATGCGGCGATGAAGGGCAGGACGGCGACCCAACCCACCTTCAGCCACGGCATGCCGCGTTCGACGGCCAGGTAGGTCGGGAACCAGGTCAGGAAGAAGACAAGGGTGGCGTTGGTGGCGAACTGTCCGATCGAGGCGCCAAGGATCTGCCGCTTGCTCAGAAGCCAGCCGACATCCTTCCAAGAGAAGGGCGACCGTTCCGAGGGTGCGACCCCGCCGCCCGCCGCGATGTGATCCAACTCGGCCTGATTGACCGCGCGGCTGTGTTGAGGGTCGCGATAGACCAGATACCACAGACCGGCGAACGCGATGCCCACGGCGCCGGCGATGATGAACAGGCTTCTCCAGCCCCAGGTCGCGGTGATCCAGAACAGCACCGGACTCAGAAAGGCGATGCCCGAATACATGCCGACGGTATAGACGCTGTTGGCGCGCGCCCGCTCGTGCTGGGGGAACCAGCTGACCAGGATGCGACTGTTGGCGGGGAAACACGGCGCCTCTGCGGCCCCGAGCAGGAACCGGAAGCCCAGCAGGGTCGCCAGTCCCGTGGCGAAGCCCTGCAGCAGGGTGAACAGCGACCACAGGCCGACGGACAGGAAATAGGTCAGCCGGACGCCGAACCGATCCAGGAAGATGCCGCCTGGAATCTGAGCCAGCGCATAGCTCCAGGAGAAGACCGAGAACAGGATGCCCATGGTCGCGGCGCCGATGCCGAGTTCGGCCGTCATCGACGGCGCGGCGACGCTGAGCAGCGAACGATCCAGGTAGTTGATCATGGTGCCCGTGGCGATCAGGGCCAGGACGCCGTATCGCACATATGTCTTGCGGGGCGATGCCACGGAGGCGGAAGTGTCCATGAGAAATCCTTTTGGTCGGACCCGCCGGGCCCATGGGGCGCGCGTCGCGACGACCGCGACGCGCGCAGTGGGTCAGGGCAGGACGAAGGCGTTCAGGGTGTCGGACATGCGGCGCGACCCGACCGCCGTGCCGCCGGCGCCGACGACGACGACATACTGTTTGCCGTCCTTGCCCAGATAGGTGATCGGGGTGGCGTGGGCGCTGGCGTCCAGCTCCACCGACCAGAGCTGATGCCCATTGCGGGCGTCATAGGCGCGGAACTGCCTGTCGTTGGTCGCCCCGATGAAGACCAGGCCGCTGGCGGTCTGGATATTGCCGCCCAGATTGCGCGATCCCGTGTTCTGACCTTCGGCTCCCAGGCCGTGCGTGGAGCCCAGGGGCGCGCGCCAGGCGATCTCGCCCTTGTTGATGTCGACCGCCACCAGCTCGCCCCACGGAGTGGGCGTGCACGGCAGAACCGTGTTGGCGTCCACCCGATAGTTGAAGCCGGACTGGGTGACGCCCGGCGTCGGTCCCGAAGGCGCGGCGGCGGGCGTCGCCGACCGGGGACGCGGCGCGAAGAAGCCTGCGCCGGCCGGCCCTGCGGCGCGGTATTGCCCCATGTTCTGCACATTGACGATGAACAGGCCGGACTGCGGGCTGTAGGAGGGGCCGCCCCAGTTCGGGCCGCCAAGGGTCGAGGGGAAGCTGAGCGTCCCGGTCGTCAGCGACGGCCGGCCGTACAGGCCCGTGACCTTGATGTTGTTCTGATCCCAGAAGGCGGTGCAATAGGCGTGCTGTTCGGGCGTGATGTTGGGGATTTCGTCCCGCGTCATCGTCGTGCGGGCCAGGGGGCCAGGTCGCACCGGGATGGGCTGGGTCGGCCAGGCCTGATCGTTCGGATCGTCGCTGCGCGGGGTCGGCTGTTCGGTGACGTCGTGCAGCGGACGTCCGGTCAGCCGATCGAAGACGAACAACAGGCTCTGCTTGCCGGTCAGGGCGACGGCGGGCGTGGTCGCGCCGTCCGCCGACTTGAAGTCCACCAGCACCGGCGGCGTCGGCATGTCCCAGTCCCACAGATCCTTGTGGGTGATCTGTTTGAACCACTTCAGCTGGCCGGTGGCGGCGTCCAGGGCCAACAGGCTGTTGGAATACAGCTCCGGCCCGGCGGCGCGGCCGTTCAGGTCGCCCACCGGGGCGAAGACGATGCCGTTCTCCTCGTCCACCGTCATGGTCGACCAGACGTTGGCGCCGCTGCGATCCTTCCACTCGTCGCCCGTATAGGTCTCGTGATTGGCCTCCCCGGGCTGGGGCACGGTGTGGAACGACCAGACCAGGGCGCCGGTCCTGGCGTCCCAGGCGCGGATGTCGCCGCGCGGGCCGGGAGGGCCGGCTTCGCCCGGCCGCGAGCCGGTGATCACCAGGTTCTTGTAGATCGAGGCGGGGTTCGGAATCGTCCAGGTGTCGCGACGGCTTTCGCCCACGGTTTCGGAGGCGACGCCCGCGTAGGCGTCGATGGCGCCCTGCTGGCCGAAGCCCGCCGCCGGCTGGCCGGTCTTGATGTCCAGGGCCATCAGATAGCCCTGGTCGGTCGCAAAGAAGAGGCGCGGGCCGACATCGCCTTCGCCGGGCCAGTAGGCCAGGCCGCGCCCGTGGATGTTGCGCGGGGATTCGTACTTCCACAGCACCTTGCCGGTTTCAGGCTCCAGCGCCGTGACCGTGGACTTCAGCTCCGGCCGGGCCGGATTGGTCGGGGTGGAGACATACATCACCCCGTCGATGATCAGGGGCGTCACTTCCCAGCGGTAATCCAGCCCGCGATCCCCGTTTTCGTCGGTTCCCCCACCATAGTTGAAGGTCCAGGCGCGTTTCAGCGTGCCGACGTTGTCGGGGGTGATCTGGGTCAGGGGCGAGAAGTTGGTGCTGCCCGGATTCTGCCCGTAGCTGCGCCATTGGTCGCGTTCCGGCGTCTGGGCCAGGGCGCTGACGCTCGACATCAGGACAGCGACCAGCCCGAGGCCTGCGACGCGACGAGCGGATTTGAATGCGGCGGTCTTCATGGTGTTTCCTCTGATGTTCTTTTTTGATTAGGGGCGCGGATCGAGCGGGATCGGCGCATCGACCAGGCCCAGGGCCCATTTGATGCCGCCGAGGTAGAGCGCCTGAACCGCCGGATCATCCCAGGGCTCGTCCAGATGGCCCAGGGACGAAACGAACACTCTGCCCTGCCCATACGGTTTGGCCCAGACGACCGGGAAGTCGCCATCGGGGCGGCGGGCCAGCTGCTGCGGCGTCAGTCGCGCTGGGTCCAGCCGGATGATGGTGTGGACGTCGCCGCGATCATAGGGCGCCTTCAGATACGGAAACTGGTCGGTGAACTCGGTCGGGAAATCGGCGGCGCCGGGGAAGGCGCGGTCCTGAACGATCAGGCCGGTCGGCTGGACGGGAAACTCGCCGTCCATGAAGCCGCCGATCATCTCGCCGTATTCCGGCCAGTTGTAGAAGGCCACGGTGGCCGCATGGCCGGCGATGAAGCCCTTGCCCTCGTGAACGAAGGCCAAAAGATCGGCCTTCTGCGCGTCGCTCAGCGTCCCCTCCCCGCTGCCCAGGAAGAAGATGGCGTCGAAGTCGTCCAGATTACGCGCATTGACCGAGCGACCGCCGTATCGCGCGCCGACGCCGACGATGGGCTGGCGGGTGATCAGCTGGGAATCGGTTCTCAGGAAGGCGACGTAAAAGCCGCTTTCGCGCCCCATCCGCTCGATCATCGCCATCGCGTGATTGATGGAGTTGTGCTGGAAGCCGGTCTGAACGTCGGCGACGACCAGCAGCTTCTTCTTGCCGACGTAGGGGTCGGGCAGTCCGCGCATCGGCGGCCCCGATGTCGCAAGGGCGGTCGCAGGATCGGCCGGTGCCTGGGCGAGGGCCAGGGTCGCGAAGGCCGCGGTTCCCGCAACGACCGCTCCCGCCACAAAGGCTCTGAGAAGATTACGCATGGTGTTTCACTTTGCATGACGATCCGCCCGGACGACGCCCGGGCGGACCGAAGGGAGGGTCAGAAACGCTTGGTCACTTCGAAGCTCCAGACGCGACCGAACGGATTGTGGTTGCCGAGATCCACCGCCGTCGTGCCGCTGAGGACGATGGGCGGCTTCTTGTCCGTCAGGTTCTGCACCGTGACGGACATCCGCACGCCGCCCAGGCCCGTCGGCGCATCGTCCTGGAACTCGTAGGCCGCGCCGGCGTCGAAGGTGGTCCAGCTGGGGATCTGGGTGTCGGGCTTCTTGACCCCGCCGACCGTGATGGTGGCGTTGTTCAGATAGGAGCCGACATAGTTGGCCGTCACATTGGCCGAGACCGGACCTCGGCTGTAGCCGACGTGGAACCGCCCGCGCTGGCTGACCTGGAACCCGTAGGTGTCCAGGGCGTCGAACAGCGGCCCGCCCGCGACAATGCTCTTCTCCAGCTTCAGGATTTTCGAGAAGGTGAAGTTGTAGCGGAAGTCGCCGATAGACGTCTGCTGGCGATAGTTGGCCGCGAAGTCCAGGCCGCTCTGGCGCACGTCGCCCAGGTTCAGGCGCCCGCCCTTGATGATGCCGACCAGCGAACAGTCATTGATCGTCGACGGCGAATAGACGGCGTTGGGATCGGTCAGCCACGGAATGTAGGCCGGATTATAGGTCGAGTAGTCGCCGTTCACGCAGGTCGAGGGCTGCGGCGCCGTGATGAAGAAATCCCGCAGCAGGGCCAGGTTGGCCGGGCTGGACAGGATCAGCGTCTGGTTCGGCAGGTTCTCGATCCGGTCGGTGTAGTTGACGTTGTAATAGGTCAGGCTCAACCGCAGGTCCGGCGCGAAGTTCGGATTGTAGTCGGCGCCCAGCGACCAGATTTTCGCCGACTCGGGTTGCAGGCCGGCGGTGTTCCCGGTGCGCGACAGCACCGAGCTTTGTCCCGTCGACGTGTTGGTGATCGGAATATTGGGGTCGCCCGCGCCGTTGCTGACGAACACGCGGTTGGTCTGGCCCACCGTCTGCGGATTGGCCTCGATCAATGTCGGCGCGCGGAAAGACGTGCCCCAACTGCCCCGCAAGACCAGTTCGTCGGTCGCCTTCCAGGTCAGGCCGATCTTCGGATTGGTCGTGTCGCCCGCGTCGGAGTAGCTGTCGTAACGGATGGCGGCGCTCAGATCGAGCGACTGCATGAAGGGCAGACCCGCACCCTCGCCGACCAGGGGCACATAGACTTCCGCAAAGGCCGACTTCACGTCGCGATCGCTCTTGGTGAAGCGCGAGGTCTGATAGGTGTTGGTCAGATTCAGCGTGTTCTGCGCCTTCAGATACAGCTTGTAGCGGGAATATTCGACGCCGGCGGCGATACGGATCGGACCGGCGGGAACCGAGAACAACGACCCGTCGATCTTGGCGACACTGTCGAACAGGGTGGTGTCATATTGCTGGATGAAGCCGCCGACCAGAGCGTCCGCCGCCGTCTGGCGCCCGAGCTGATAGGGATTGAAGCCATAGCTGGCCTGGTTGGCGATCACCGCCGCGCGGGTCGTGTTCACCTGCGGCTGACAGACGTTGCAGCTGTCGGTCTTGCCGTAGGAGATCAGGCCGTTGAAGCGGAAATCCATCGGCAGCTGAGCCGTCAGATCGATAGCGTGGCTGGTCGTCTCTTCCAGATTGGACTGATCGCGCGACGTGCCCGGATTGTTGAGCGAATAGTTGTAGACGACCGTCTGAGCCGCCGTCGGATTGGGCAGGCCGGGAATGTAATACGGGCTGCTCGGATCGACCCGGATGGCGATCCGCTCGAAGCCGTCGCCGGCGCGCGAGTCATTGGTGCGGCGGTTGTAGATGCCTGTGTATCCGACCTCGATCCCCGGCGCGAGTTCCTGGCGTCCCTTGATCAGCAGGGCGAACCGTTCGCGCTGGGTGTAGAAGTCATAGAGGTGCGACTGATCGTAAAGCTCGGGGTTGCCCTGCAGCGCCAGCACCTGGGCCGCCGTCGGGCGAGCGCCGCCAGTTTCGGGCAGGCCATAGACCGTATTGCCGATGATCAGGGCGCCGCTGTCGCCGGGATAGACGGTCGTTCCGACAAGATTGTTGTTGTTGCCGCCGAAGGGGCGCAGATCCAGCAGCATGTAGTCGCGCACATCGCGCCCGACCCGGTCGTTGGCGTCGTAGGAGCCCGCGACCATCAGGCTGCCGCCCTTCCAGGTCTTGCCGACGACGCCGTCGAGGACGACTTGATCGTACAGCGAGTTCACATAGCGCGCCGTGACCTGGGCGCCGTCGTAGTTGCGACGCAGGATATAGTTCACCACGCCCGCCACGGCGTCCGAGCCGTAGATCGCCGAGGCGCCGTCGGTCACGACCTCCACCCGGTCGATGGCCGAGAAGGGAATAAGGTTGGGGTCCGAGACCTGGGCGTTGCCGCCCTGCGGCACGACGCGCTTGCCATCGAACAGAACCAGGGTGGCGTTGTTGCCCAGCCCGCGAAGGTTCACGCCCGCCGCGCGTCCGCCGGTCGAGGTCAGGCTGGTTCCCTGGTTCGACGCCTGGGGAAGAGAGGCCACCAGCGCGCTGGGTTCGCGCACCGGCGCCTGGACCAGATCCTCGCGCCCGATGCCGACGGTCGCCGACCCGACCGGCGCCACGCCCCGGATGGCCGTGCCCGTGACGACGATTTCCCCGACCTCGGTGGCCTGACTGGCGTCGTCGGCTTCGACCACGGCGGCCGCCTGCGGGCGCGCCTGGGCCTGGGCCATGGCGAGGGACGGCAGCGCGGCGGCGAACGCCACGCTGGTCATCAGGCTCGCGCGGATCACAGCGTTGCGACGCCGACGAATAACCTCGGGGTCCACCCGGTTTGATTTGCTGTACATTCTCTTCCTCCCTGATTTTTTTGATTGTTCCCCGCTTGTGCAGGGTCTCCGCGCCGCCCCTTCTCAGCGCACCTCCTGGACGCCTCCTCGTCTTGAAGCCGTCCTGGCCTCAATGGCGCGATGGCGAGACAGCAGCGCCCGGGCGCGGGCCGCGACCGGCGCGTCGATCATGCGGCCGTCCAGAGCGACCGCGCCGCGACCCGCCGCTTGGGCGTCCGCAAAGGCGGCGCACGCCCGCTCGGCCCATTGCAGCTCGGCCGCGCCGGGCGAGAAGGCCGCGTTGAGGACGGCGATCTGGCTCGGGTGAATGCAGGTCGATCCGACGTAGCCGAACCGCTTGGACTCGGCCGCCAGCAGCCTATAGGCCTCAAGGTCGTCGAACCGCGTCGCCGCCCCCATCAGACCAAACGGGGTGACGCCAGCCGCCGCGGCGGCGATGATCACCTGCTGCCGCGGTCCGCGCAGCGTGACGTCGTCGGCCGTCATTCCGATGTCGGCGGCGAAATCCTCGGCCCCCAGAATGACGCCCAGCGTTCGCGGCGTGGCGCGCAGAATGTCCGTCATGGCCATGAAGCCGTCGGCCGTCTCGATCAGAACGATCAGACGAACTGCGCCCTGCGCCAGGCCCGCGCCGGCCTCGGCCGCCGACACGCGCTCAGCGATGCGGACCAGCTGATCCGCCGATCTCACCTTGGGCGCGACCAAGGCGGCCACCCCCTGCTGCACGGCGGCGGCGATGTCGTCATGACCTTCGGCGCCGTCATTGATCCGCACCAGCACATCCGGCCCGGCAGCCGCGATCGTCGCCACCGCATTTGGCAGCCGACTGCGCGCCGTCGCCTTCTGATCGGCCGGAACACTGTCCTCCAGGTCCAGGATGACGGCGTCGGCCTCGCCCAGGCGCGCATTGGACACGAACCGTTCGACGTGGGCCGGCACATAGATCAGGGAGCGCCAAGGGCCGGTCACGACACCGGCTCCGTGTTGGCGTCCTCGAAGGCCACGCCTTCAGCTAGCAGCCGATGATAGGCGACGGCGTCGACGCCCAGTTCACCCAACAGATCTCGGTTGTCCTGGCCCAGGGTCGGCGCCGCGACGCGGATGCCGCCCGGCGTCTCGGTCAGACGCGGCACGACGTGATGCATCGGCAGGCTGCCGATCTCCGCATCGGGATAGTCCGCCAGGATTTCGCGGTCGATGACGTGCGGATCTTCCAGTATCTGCGCGACGTCGTAGATCGGCCCGACCGTGACCGCCGCCGCCTCCATAAGTGCGACCAGATCCGCCTGGGTATGACCGGCGATGAAACCGCCGATGATCGCGTCCAGCTCCTCGACGTTCTTCAACCGGTCGTCATTGGTGCGGAAACGGGGATCGGCGATCAGGTCGGCTCGGCCGATGGCGCGCAGGATCCGTTCCGCCATGCCCTGGGTCGATCCCGACAAGCTGACGTATTTGCCGTCCAGACAGCGGTAGGCGTTGCGCGGGGCCGAGTTGCTGGACCGACTGCCGGTCGGTTTTCGGGTCTGGCCGGTCAGTCGATAGTTGGCGGCTTGCGGCCCCAGAAGCGCGAACAGCGGGTCATAGAGCGGCAGGTCGATCACCTGACCCCGGCCGTCAGAACGCTCGGCCTCGCGCAGGGCGATCATGACCGCCGATGCGCCGTACAGCCCCGCCACGCCGTCCGCCAGATACATGGGCGGCAACACCGGCTCGCGATCCTCGAAACCGTTGATCGCGGCAAAGCCCGACATGCCCTCGATCACAGTGCCGAAGCCTGGACGCTGGTGATAGGGACCATCCTGCCCCCAGCCGGAAATCCGCACGATCACCAGGCGAGGGTTCAGGGCCAGAAGCGAATCCGCATCCAGCCCCATGTCCTCCATCACGCCGGGACGAAAGCTCTCGACAAGGATGGCCGCCGACGGAACCAGGCCCAGCAGCAGGTCCTTGGCGCGCTGCTGGCGCAAGTCCAGACACAGGCTCTTCTTGTTGCGGGCGTAGATTTTCCAGTGGGTCGAGACCCCCCGGGTCTTCCAGCCGCGCAGGGTGTCGCCGCTGGGCGGCTCCACCTTGATCACCTCGGCGCCGAAATCCCCCAGAACCTGGGTCAGCACATTGCCCGCGAACAACCGCGACAGGTCCAGCACCCGCACGCCGTCAAGCGGACCGCAATGTTCGGGCTGATAGTCGCGGCGGTGCAGCGCCGATGACGGCTCCGTGTCAGTCATTGCCGTGCGCCAGGAAGTCGGCGATGTCCCAATAGCCGGTGCGCGGCATCGGCACGTCGCCGCGCGTGCGCACTTCCAGCAGGAAGGGCACGTCCTTGGCCAGGGCGTCGCGGATGCCGGCCTCCAGATCCTCCGGCTCTTCGATCAGAGCCGAGGCGATGCCGAAGGACTTGGCCAGCATCTGGAAGTCGGGATTGTAAAGCTCGCCGTCCGGCGTCCGGAACTCGGTGCCGTACTTGTTGTCGAAATAGGTCGAACCGACGGTGCGGATGGTCGAATAGCAGAAGTTGTTGAACAGGACCCACAGGACCGGGATGTCCAGTTCGACCGCCGTGGTCAGGGCGCCCAGCACCGACATAAGGCCGCCGTCGCCGACCAGACCCAATACCTTGCGGTCCGGCGCGCCCAGCTTGGCCCCCACGGCCGCACCGGGCGAATAGCCCATGGTCGCCATGCCGCCCGAGGTGATGAAGCCCGCCGGGCTGGCGATTTCCAGCTGCTGACCGGCGCCGTTCTTGTTCCAGCCCACGTCCGTCACGAAAACAGCGTCGTCGGGCGCCGCCTTGGACAGTTCCATCAACAGGCGCGCCGGATGGATCGGCTTGGTGTCGATCAGCTGGGTGTCCTTCAGCTCTTCGCGCCAGGCCGCCTTTCGGGCCGCGACGGCCTCGGCCTGGGCCTGAACAAGGCCCGCCGCGCGCGGCTCCGCCCCCAGCGCCTCCGCCAACTGGCCCAGCACGGCCTTGGCGTCGCCCAGGATGCCGATGTCGACCGGATAGCTCTTGCCGATCTCCTGCGGGTCGATGTCGATCTGGATCAGGGTCGAACCCGGAATGGCGAAGGTGTGTTCAGGCCGCCAGGAGCTGCAGTCCGCCTCGCCGAACGCCGTGCCGACGGCCAGGATGACATCGGCGTTGCGCGTCGTGTCGTTGGCGGCCCGCGCGCCCCATATGCCTGTCGTGCCGACCGACAGCGGATGGGTCTCGGGGAAGACGCCCTTGCCCACAAGGGTCGTGGCGACCGGCGCCTGAAGACGCTCGGCCAGGACGCGCAATTCGTCGAAGGCGCCCGACATGGCCACGCCGTTGCCCGCGAAGATCACCGGATTGGCGGCCTGGGCCAACAGGCGGGCGGCTTCGGCCACGCCCTCGGCGTCGCCCATCGATCGCGGGAAGTTCGGACGGCGCGATCGCGTCACCGGCTCGGCCTCGATCTTCTGGGAGAAGACGTCCATCGGAATGTCCAGCAGGACCGCGCCGGGCCGTCCCGTCTGGGCGATGTTCAGGGCCCGGTGCATCACCTCGGGCAGGAACTTCGCGTCGTCGACCCGCCAGACGCGCTTGCAGATCGGCCGGAAGATGTCGCCCTGCGACGCATCGGCGTGCAGACGCATGCTCTGATGGGCTTCGCGCGGATGGTGATAGGTGGGCGTATTGCCCGTGATCACGACCATGGGCGTGCCGTCCATCGCCGCCGACGCCACGCCCGTGACCGTATTGGTCAGGCCGGGCGACAGGTGGACGTTGATCACCGCCAGCTTCTTGGACACCCGATAATAGGCGTCCGCCGCATGCACCGCCTGCTGCTCGTGGCGGAACGACACATAGTCGATCCCCAGCCTTTGACAGGCGTCGATCAGCGCATAGTTGGTGTGCCCGCACTGGCCGAAGACCTTCTCAACACCCTCGGCCTTCAGGCATTGCGCCATGAAGATCGCGCCCGTAACGCCTTGTTCTCTCATATTTTCTTCCATTACAGAGTCACCGTCACGAGGCGCTCTTCGGTCATTTCGCGCATGGCGTATTTCGGGCCTTCGACGCCGACGCCGCTTTCCTTGACGCCGGCGAAGGGGATCAGATCGACGCGGCTGCTGGAGGCGTCGTTCAAATGGACCACCCCGACATGGAGACGCGCGGCGCTTGTCAGGGCGCGCTGGATGTCCTGGGTGAACAGGCCGGCGGCCAGGCCGAACTCAGTGGCGTTCACCTGATCGATGGCCTCGTCCAACCTGTCGAAGGGAAGGATCGACAGCACCGGGGCGAAGATCTCCTCCTTCAACACCCGCATGGACGGCTTTGCCTCGATGAGGACGGTCGGCTGGATGGTGGCGCCGTCGCGCACGCCGCCGGCCAGCAGGCGGGCGCCCTGATCCACGGCCTCACGCACCCAGGTCTCCGCCCGGATGGCGTCCTTCTCGCTGATCATCGGGCCGACGTCCGTGTTCGGGTCTCTGGGATCGCCGACCTTCAGGGCCGCGACCTCGGCCAGGAACAGGCTCGTGAACGTGTCCAGCACCTCGCGCTGCACGAACAGGCGCTGGGTGGATGTGCAGGCCTGCCCCTGGCGGCGGAAACCGGACTGTGCGCATCGGATGGCCGCGCGCTTCAGATCCGCATCGGCGCAGACGATGGTCGCGGCGATGCTTCCCAGCTCCAGTGCGACGGGCCGCATGCCGCGCGCGGCGCGAATGCGCTTTCCGACCGGCGTGCTGCCGGTGAAGGTGAAGAAGTCCACGCCCGGATGCTCGACCAGATGCTGGCCGACCGGATCGCCTTCGCCATGCACCAGGGCGATCAATGCGCCGGGCACGCCCGCCTCAAGCATCAGCTCGAACAGACGCGTCGCCGAAAGCGGCGTCGCCAGCGGCGGCTTGAACACCACCGCATTCCCCGCGCCCAGCGCCGGCGCGACCTTGTGAGCCACCATGTTCAGGGGCGAGTTGAAGGCGCTGACACCGCCCACCACGCCGCGCGGAACCCGCAGGGTGAAGGCCATGCGGTGCGACTGTCCCTGCGCGCCCTGGATGGGAACCACCTCCCCCACCAGGCGTCGCGCCTCCTCGGCGGACAGGCGGAAGGTCTCGGCGGCCCGGGCGACCTCGTTGTCGGAATCCTTCCAGGGCACGCCGGACTCCGCGACGATGGTCTCCGCCAGCGACGGTCGGTTCGCCAGGATCAGGTCGGCGACGCGGTTCAGCAGCCGCGCCCGCTCGAAAGGCTCCAGCTTGACGGTTTCGAATCCGTCCCGCGCGCCGGCTACGGCGGCGTCGACCTGCGCCGTCGTGGCGCACCGGATCGAGGCGATGACGTCGCCGGTGAACTTGTCGACGACGTCGACCGCAGCCCCGTCGCCCTCGACCCAGGCGCCGGCCACAAATTGTCGGACGGATGTCCCGCTGATCATCTTCCCTCATCTCCCTGACCGCAGATGTCTCTTCGGACTTGTCGGTCTTTCGTCACCGCCAAGCTGCCCGCTTCAACGGTGACTATTCAGACCTAACGGGTGCGATCCACCAAAAATAGTGATGTTTCATTGATCAAATGATGAGGTATCGTCATCAATCGCCTGACCGCCTTACGACCCTCAATCTCTGGCTGCAGAGGACGACCCGCATGAAGTTCGAGTTCTTCATCACGCTCGACGCCATTCTCAGACACGGCAGTTTCGCGGCGGCCGCCGACGATCTGGGCCTGACGCCCAGCGCCGTCAGCCTGCAGATGAAGCGGCTTGAAGAATATCTGGGCCAGCCGCTGTTCGACCGATCCGCGCGAACATCCCGCCCCACGCCGCTGGCGCGTGAACTGTCCGAGAATATCCGCGTCGCCCTGGAATCCGTCGAGGCGGCCCGGACGCGCCACACTGTGACCCTGACGGGACGGGTCATGCTGGGGACGATCCGCTCGCTTCAGCCGACGCTGGTTCCGCTCGTCCTCGCCGAGATCAGCCAGCGCCACCCCGACCTCAGCGTGCGCGTCATTCAGGGCGATTCCGTCGAACTGCTGGACCAGTTGAAGGCGGGACGGCTGGACGGGGTTGCGCTCATCCGCCCGACCTCGGGCGGATCGAGCCGGCTCTACTGGCGCGATCTGGTCGAACAGCCCTTTGTCTTCGTGGCCCCGCCGGACGCCAAGGGGCGCTCCATCAAGGCCATGATCGCCCATTACCCCTGGCTGCAGTTCGACACCTCCCTGACCAGCGGACGTGTCGCCGCCAGCCACATGCACAAGCTGGCGCCGGGCCTGAAGCCGCGCTTCGAACTGGAGTCGATCGAGGCCGTCCTGGCCATGGTCTCAGCGGGACTGGGCGTCTCCATTCTACCCCAGGTTCGCGGCCGCATGCTCAGCGCCTATCCCGTCCAGGAGATTTCCCTCGGCAAGAACGCGCCCGTCCGACAGATCGCCTTCGCCTGCCGAGGCCCCGACTTCGACAACCGCCGCGTCATGGCGCTCCGCGACGCGCTCCTGACCAGCTACGGCGTCGGTCTGGGCGGTGTTCAGGAGGTGCAGACCTAGCTGAGCAGCCCTTAGAGCCTGATCCGCTGAGATGGAATCGCTGCGCGATTCCGTCGATGCGGTGAATCAGGCTCCAGATATTAAGCGAGAGCATGCTTCACGCTTCTGTCGGAACCGCTTAGCGGTTCCGTCTAAACCGATCATGCTCTAGATTTCTGGACGCCTTCCATCCTGATTTCGAGGACAGGAGACGACAATGCGGTGGCCCAGCGCCCGAACGAGGGTATCCGGCAGCGAAGGTTTGTGGCGGGCCAGGCGTCAGGCTGACCCTCCGACGCTTTCGCGCCGAAGCAGATGCGACTGGGCGGCGGCGACGGCCTGAGATTTGGGCGGGCCGAGACTTCGGCGTCCCGGGCAGTTGCGACCTGTGGCTGTCAACCTGAAGCACTTACCCGTACGGCCTTCCCAACCAGCGAATGTTCGAGGCATTGTCCGTGTTGCGGCGCAAAATGCGTGACGCGCGCACGGGGGCATTCGAAATGAGGCTGGGAGGAGATCGGGCACGCTGGCTGGCGCGGGAGATTCTGCCCCACGAACGCAGCCTGCGCTCCTGGCTCGGCAGACGCATGCCATCCACAGATGTCGATGACATCGTGCAGGAGGCCTATGCCGTGCTGGCCGGCATCGCCTCCGTCGATCACATTGAGAACCCGAAGAACTACCTGTTCCAGACCGCCCGGTCGGTGGTGCTTCAACGTGCACGTCGCGAACGTGTCGTGCGCTTCGAGGCCCTGGGCCCCAGCGACTTCGAGGCCGTGTCCGACAGCGCGTCGCCCGAGGACCTGTCGCTCCTGCGCGACGAACTGCGTCGTGCGGACCGCCTTTTGGCGGCTATGCCGGACCGGGTGCGCGAAGCCTTCGTGCTGCGCCGTGTAGAGGCTCTGAGTCAGCGTGAGATCGCACGAAGGATGCAGGTGTCCGAAAACACGGTCGAGAAGCACATTGGCAAGGCGCTCAAATTCATCATGCAAGCCGTAAGTGCGGAGGGCGATGGCGGAAACGAGGGGCTTCACGTATCTACGGAAGAAGAAGACACCCGCCGTCGACAGAATGGCGGTGTCACCAGGAACCGGCGCGGAACTACAGGCGAATGAACGGGATCGACGAAGCGGCCGCCGAATGGGCGGCCCGCACCGACGGCGCGACCCTGGCGCCAGGCGAGGCGGCCGAACTCGAGGCTTGGCTGGCCGAGGATCCACGCCACGCTGGAGCCTATGCGCGCGCTCAGGCCCTCGCCCTGGCCTATGCCGACGCGTTTGGAGGGGCCGCACTGCCGCATCGGAGCGCCCGGGTCGTGTCGCGTCGATCCCTTCTGTGGGGCGGCGGGATCGCGGCCGGAGTCGGCCTCGCCGCCACGGCCGGCTTCTGGTTCGCCGGCGCCGACACGGCCTACGCCACCACGCGCGGAGAGACGCGCACCATCACCTTCGGCGACGGGCTTGAAGCGCGCCTGAACACGGAGACCCGCGTCGAGATCGGTCGGGACGGGCGCCTTCCCCGCCTGCGGCTCATCGACGGGGAAATCGCCGCCAAGGGCTTGGGCAAGCCCTATGTGGTCCAGGTGGGCGACGTCCGCCTGTCGACCGAGGTGTCGCATTTCTGTCTTCGAAAGACGGATGCCGGAGCCGTGCTGACGGTGGAGAGCGGCCGCCTGATCGTGATCGGTGGAACGGGCTCCGGGCAATCTGTCGGGGCGGCGGAACAGGCGGTTCTGTCCGACGCCCGCATCGTCTCCATCCGCAAGCTGAGCGCCGAGCAGATCGGGAGCGCTACGGCCTGGACGTCGGGACTGATTGCTTTCGAGGACGCCACCCTGTCGGAGGCCGCCGCCGAATTCGCGCGGTACAATGCGGTTCCCATCGTCATCGGCGATCAAAGCGCCCAGGAGCGCCGCATCACCGGCCTTTTCGACGCCCGCGATCCCGCCGGTTTCGCCCGGTCGGTGGCGGTGACCTCAGGGCTGAGCGCCCAGGTCGCGAGCGACAGGATCGTTCTCTCTTCGGCCTCGCGCTGAAGCAGCGTCAGTTTTTCCGCAAACCGATTGAGTTTTTTTGACGGCGGGATGGCGGAACGCCGCCGGCCCCGCATCCGGGTCTCCAGTCGCGGTCGCAATGGGCGGCGGCGATGAGGGGATTTCAGATGATCAAGCTTGCCAGCCGGCGTGCGCGCCTTTGTTGCGGCGCCGCCACCGCCCTAGTCCTGCCTTTCGCCATCCTGCCCGTCTCGGCCCAGGCCCAGACGACGCCATCCCAGCAAGAAGCCTCCGTGGTCGATGAAGTCCTGGTCACCGCCCTCAGGCGCGAGACCCGGCTTCAAGACACGCCGATCTCGATCACCGCCGTGACGGGAAAGGCCCTTGAGAACATGGGAGCCTCGACGGTGCAGGACATCGTCAGCTCCGTCCCCGGCCTCAATCTGACGGAAGGCAACACGGGCCAAAGGCGCATCTCCGTGCGCGGCGTCCAGTCGGCGGGCGAAAGCACCGTCGGCCTCTATCTCGGAGACACGCCGATCACCGGGCCCAATTCGGCGACCTCGGACCCCAGCAGCATCACCCCTGATCTGAACATGTTCGACGTCAGTCGCGTCGAGGTTCTAAGGGGCCCCCAAGGCACCCTGTTCGGTTCAGGCTCAATGAGCGGCACCTTCCGGGTCGTGTTCAACGAGGCCGACGCCTACGACTATGAAGGCGCGGTTGATCTCACAGCCAACACGATCCGCAGCGGAGGCGAGGGCTACGCCGGGCGCGCCATGGTCAATGTACCGCTGATGGAGGGCCTCCTGGGCGCCCGCCTCGTCGTCTATGACGAACTGCGCGCGGGCTATGTCGATAATGTACGTCTGGGCCAAGAGGACATCAACGAGGCCCGCGCCTACGGCGGACGGCTGATGCTGAAGTTCACCCCGACCGAAACTCTGAAGATCACCAGCCTGCTGACGATCCAGAAGCAATCGGCAAGCGACAACGGCGGCTGGTACCCGGCGCTCGGCAAATACAAGACCGACAACTACACCAAACTGCCCTTCCCGAATGAGTTCCGCCTCTTCAACCTGGCGGCGGAATGGGACTTGGGCTTTGCGACGCTGAATGCCTCGACGTCCTATTACGACTGGGACGCCACCAAATACATCGACGGCAGCCTGGCCGCGCTTCAGGTTCGCGCAGCAGGCACCTATTGCGCGCGCTACAACGGCATCACCGGCGCCTGCAACGCGACCCAGTTGGCGGCCTACCGTTCCTATATCGACTCCGTGTTCCCGCTCAGCGGCTATCAGCCGATGATCGTCGAATCCCGCGTCAACGAAGTGCGCCTGACGTCCAACTCTGACGGCCCCCTGACCTGGACGGTGGGCGCCTTCCACGAAACGCGCGAGGACGAAGCCACCAGTTCCACCGTCGAGGCCGACGCGGCCACCGGCGAGGTCTACTGGCCGATCGTCTACAACTTCTCGCGCTTCGTCGGCGTAGATCTGACCCAGAAGGCCTTCTATGGCGAGGCCAGCTACAAGTTCCTCGATCGCTTCACCCTGTCGCTCGGCGCGCGGGCCTATGAGTATGAGAAGAAGTCCCGCTCCCAGATACTGTCGACCAGCTACATCAACGCCTCCGTCGCAGGACCATTGACGACCTACGACAGCAATGCGGACGGCTGGGTCGGGCGCGCGAACCTCAGCTACGACATCACCCCCAACGCCATGGTTTACGCACAGTACTCGGAGGGCTTTCGGCCGGGCGGCATCAACAACACGCCGGGGCTGACGACCGACCTGATCCCCTACACGTCAGACAGCCTCGAAAACTACGAGGTCGGGGCCAAGACCACCTGGTTCGGCGGCAAGCTGACGGCCAATCTATCGGCCTATGAGATCAAGTGGTCGAACATGCAGATCGCGGCCAGCATCCCGAACTTCAGCTTCATCGCCAATGTCGGAGCCGCAACCATCAAGGGGCTGGAGGTCGAGCTGGCGGCCCGTCCCCTCCGCGGCCTTTCGCTGACCGGATCCATGGGCTTTGTGGACGGCAAGCTGGACGTCGATCAAACCACTGGCTTGATCGTCGCCGCCGGCAAGGCGGGAGACACCATTCCGAACGAGCCCGACTTCAAGGCCGCCTTCTCGGCGGAATACGTCTGGCCGATCGCGTCCGGCTTCGACGGCCTGGCGCGGTTGGACTACGCCTATACCGGAGAGTCGATCTCCACCTTCCGACCGACCAGCCCTTACTACGAGACCATGGGGGACTTCACCAATGTCAACCTCCGTCTGGGCATCGAGGGCGAGACGTGGGGGGCGTTCGTCTTCGCCAACAATCTGTTCGACACCGTCGGCAAGGTGAAGGTGGCGTCGCAGGCGGCCTATGAGCAGCAGACCTACAGCATCCCGCCCCGCACCATCGGCGTGAACGTCCGCCGTCGTTTCTGACCGCGTCTTAACCGGCGTCGCCTGCGGGCGGCGCCGGTCTTTTTCAATTCTCAGAGGGCTGAACCATGCAAGGTTTCACACGCAAGGACTTTCTCCGCTTCTCGGCCGCCTCCACGGCCGCCGTCTCCGCCGGCCTGGGCAACGCCACGGGCGCCCAGGCGGCAGTCGCGCCTCGTCGACTCCAAGGTCGCCGCATGCTCATCAAAGGCGCCGACCTCCTCACCATGGATCCCCGGCTCGGCGAAATGACGGCCACCGACGTCCTGATCGAGAACGGGCAGATCGTCGCCATCCAACCCGGAATCGCCGCTGGCGACGCCGTGGTGATCGACGGAGCCGGGAAGATCCTCATGCCAGGGATGAATGACGGCCACCGCCACGTCTGGGAATGCATCGAGGCGGGCCGTCTCGTGAAGACCCATCCCGCCGGCTACAGCACCTACCAAAGCTGGAAGATGAAGGTCATGGCGTGCCTCACGCCGGAAGACCACTACTGGGCCAACCACATCGGCGGGCTCCAGTGCATCGATTCCGGCGTAACCGGCGTGCTCGACTACGCCCATGGCCAGCAGGATGAGGCGCGGGCCCTGGCGGCCGCGCGCGGCTTGAAGGAGTCGGGCGTTTCCGGCTGGTTCGCCTATCAGGATTCCCACACCGTCAACTACGGACCGGGCGACACCGTGCCCCTGGCCGAGGCCGCCGCCGGACGCGAGGAGTTCACCACCGACCGCCACTGGCGCACGATCGAGAAGGTGATGTCCGATGTCCTGTCGGACACCTCCGCGCCGCTTCAAATGGGGGTGGCCATGTCCAACTCCAGCTACGGGCGCCCGATCGAACTGATACGCGACAAGGAGATCGCGCGGGCGCGCAATCTTGGCCTCAAGCTCATCGCCTGCCATGCCGGGCGGCCGAAGCGGGAGATCCCGGCCGGGCACTACGGCCATCGCGGCAGCGGCATCGTCGATCTGCATGAGGCCGGCCTTCTGGGCGACGACTATCACGGCTCCCACGGCGCCCAGATCACCGATGAGGAGTTCGCCCTGATGGCGAGCGTCGGCGCCATGCACTGCTCCTCGTCCATGGGAGAATTCCCCTATCGCGCCGTCGGAAACGGCCTATCCAGCCACTGGCGCGCGCGTCGCGCCGGGGTCGCCACCGGCATCGGCATCGACGTCGGCGTCGCCCTCACAGAGGACTATTTCGAACATGTCCGGGCCTCGTTCTGGAGCATGTATCTTTCGGATGAAGGGGCGGCGGAAGCGGCCAAGTACAAGTCCGAGGACGTGCTCGACTACGCCACCCGACTGGGGGCCCGCGGCATCAAGAGCGGCGACAAGACCGGTACGATCTCTGTCGGAAAGCGTGCCGATCTCGTCCTGCTGTCCACCGACCGGTTCAACTTCCCTCACATCGGCGGCCTTGCGGATCGGGTGGTGAACTTCGCCCGTATGTCGGACATCGACAGCGTCTGGGTCGCTGGACGCCTGCTGAAGCATGACGGACAAATGGTCGGCGTCGACTGGCCCGCCCTGAAGCGCAGGATGAATGAAATCCAGACGCGAGTCTGGGCCCAGGCCGAGACCATCACCTTCACCTGACAAGCGAACTGTTGCCCGATGGCGACGTTCGGCCGACAGCGACGCTTGAGGCGCATCTCGCACTTGCGAGATGCGCCCGGTCTGCGACGATCATGTGACAGGGAGGCGTCGGCGGCCGGCCAGCGATCTCCCGGAACGTGGGAATACGCGGGATGAACCGCAGGCTCTGGAGATATGAGTTAAGCGCCGCCCTCGGCTTGGCGGCGGCGCTGACCCTGTTTCCCGCTAACAGCGCCCGGGCCCAGGTCCGCCAATTCTCCATCCCTCCCCTGCCTACCGCGCGCGCCTTGCCGATCTTCGCGCGCCAGGCGGGGTTTCAAGTCCTCGCGCCCTCCGAAGGCCTTGATCGCGCACGCTCTCCTGGCCTGAACGGTCCCTTGGACGCACGTGTCGCCCTGGCCCGACTGATCGGCGACAGCGGACTGGAGATCGCCTCCGACGATGGGCGCGTCATCCTCCTGAAATCCGTCTCGGAGAGCCACGCGCCTCCGGTTCGCCTCGTCGATGGGGAACCCGCCTTGGTGGACGATGTCGTGGTCACCGCGCTCCGGCGCGAGACAACGGCATCGCGCACGCCCATCTCCTTGGTCGTGATAGAGGCCAATGATCCGGCGGCTTCCAATCTGTCCAGTCTGTCGCAACTCGGCGGCCTGGCTCCGGGGCTCATCCAGACCGAGCTCAACACAGGGCAGCGACGTCTTTCCCTTCGAGGGGTGCAGAGCGCCGGTGAGAATTCCGTCGCTCTCTACATCGGCGACACGCCGGTCACGGGACCGAATTCGGCGACCTCAGACCCCAGCAGCATCACGCCCGACCTCAGCCTGTTCGACATGCAGAGGATCGAAATCCTCAAAGGCCCGCAGGGGACCCTGTTCGGATCCGGCGCGATGAGCGGCGCGGTGCGCATGCTGTACAATCGCCCCGATCCGGGGAGACGGGATCACCGGCTTCAGGCGTCATGGACCGCCGCGGCTGGAGGAGGAATCTCGGGATCGGTCGCCGCCATGGTCAACACCCCCCTTTCCGACACCCTCGGCGGGCGCCTTGCGGTCTGGTCTGAAGGCCAGCCCGGTTACGTCGACAACCCGCGCCTGGGCCTGGAGAAAGTCAACTCGGCCCGTAAGACCGGCGCCCGCGCAGCCCTGCGATGGTCCCCCAGGGAAGGCTCTGTCTACGACGCCACGGTCATGATCCAGGACCAGAGGGTCAGGGACAGTTCGATCACCGACCCGGCTCTTGGCGGCCGCCGGCTGGACTCCTACGCCAGACTACCCTTCCCCAACCGCTTCGCCCTTGGGGCCCTGACGATGGAACAGGACGTGGGCGGCGCCCGTCTGACCGCCAGCCTCGCCCACTACGACTGGCAGGCGACCAAATACATCGACACCAGCCTGTCCGCGCTTACAGCCCGTCGACACGGCCTCTATTGTCCGCGATACACGGGCGTCGAGACGGCCTGCGATATGGAGCAACTGACGGCCTATCAGGCCTATGTGGACTCCATATTTCCGGTCGTGGGCTATCAACCTATGCAGGTCGCCTCGACGGTCGCCGAGGCGCGGCTCGACTCGGCCCCCAACCCCCTGTTCAACTGGACCCTCGGCGTCTTCCGTGAGGATCGCAGCGACGAATCCGCCAGCAGCACCGTCCTGGCGACCTCGGGCGGGGAAGTCGTCGAACCGCTGAGCATGGTTTTCACCCGCACCACGGGCGTCGACCTGGTCCAGACCGCCTTTTATGGCGAACTGGCCGTGTCGCCCCGGCCGGACCTTACCCTGCGCCTCGGCGCGCGCCGCTATGAGTACGACAAGGTCTCCCGAGCCCAGGTCCTGAAGACCAGCTTCCTCAACGCCTCCGTCCAGGGCCCTGAGGCGTTGAACCACAATCAGGACTCGGGTTGGGTCCGCCGCGCCACGGCCGCTTATCGCCTCAACCCCCACGCCATGGTCTTCGCCCAGTACGCCGAGGGGTTTCGTCCAGGCGGCGCCAACAACACCCCGGGGCTGGCCAGCGCCTATGTCGCCTACCGCCCGGACGGCGTCAGGAACTTCGAGCTCGGCCTGAAGACGACGGCCGCCAATGGGCGCCTGCTCTTGGACGCCGCCGTCTTCCAGGTGCTCTGGTCGGACATGCAGGTCGCCGCCCGCATTCCGAACTTCAACTTCATCGCCAACGCCGGCGAGGCCACGATCCACGGCGTCGAAATCGAAGGCAAGCTGGGGCTGACGCCCAACTGGCTCGCACGCTGGTCCCTGTCCCACACCGACGCCCGATTGACCAAGGAATCGGCCTCGACGACCTTCGACGTCGCGGGAAAGGTCGGTGATCGCATACCCTATGAGCCTGACCTGCGGGCTTCAGTGGCCCTGATCGGGAAGCTGCGCTTGGGACAGGGCCTCGAACTGGGTTCCCAGATCGAGATCGCCCATCGGGGAGACGCCGGGTCCCTGTTTGATCGGCTCGACCCCTACTACGAGCGCCTGCCCGCCTCGACCGTCGTGAACGGCGGCCTGGAATTGAGGGGAGAAGGTTGGTCCCTGGGGCTTCAAATGACAAACGTCCTGAACACCTTCAGCATAGGCTGGGCCGCGTCGCGCGCCGAGTATGAGCGCTATGTCGTCGCGACCGCCCCGAGGACCGTCCAGATCAGCCTGCGTCGCATCTGGTGAAAAGCGAGAGCGCTACCCGGTGCTGTCAGTCCAATGCGAAATTGTCTCCGCTGGGGCATCGACCATAGATTGATCAACGGTCACGTCGAGTGGATGAACCGGATCATCAAGCAAGCCACGGTCAAGCGCCGTCACTACGACAGCCATGCTCAACCAGCCGCGCATCTCCACGACTTCACCGGCGCCCCAACTAACATCCTGATCCGCCCCCAGTCGGCGACGATCGCGCAAGGCGCCAACCCGGCGCGATCATCGAAGGTCAGCGGAAGCCGCCTGAAGCCCTGATCCGGTCGCCGGTGATAAACCGCGACGCATCCGAGGCGAGGAACACAGCAACCTCGGCGATGTCGTCCGGCAGGCCCAGGCGGCCAAGCGGTGTGGCCGCGATCATCTCCTCCGCCATGTCGCTGCCGATGAAGCCCATGGTGAGCGTGCCTTCAGTCTCTATGGCCCCCGGTGCGATGGTGTTCACGCGAATCTTCTTCGGCGCAAGTTCGATCGCATGCGCGCGCGTCAACTGATTGAGCGCCGCTTTGGTCGCGCCGTAGATGGTCGCCCCGGCCTGTCCTTTCTCGCCGCCGATCGAACTGATGTTGATGATGCTGCCTCCTTCGGCGGGAAACAGCTTTACGGCTTCCCTTGTCGCCAGGATGGGGCCGAGCACATTGATGTCAAACTGTCTGTGAAACTCGGCCACAGTGACGTCTTCCAGCCCGCCGAACGCATAAACACCGGCATTGTTGACCAAGATGTCGAGGCGTCCGAACGACTCACGCGTTTGGGTGAAGAGGCGCTCGACATCTGCTTCCTTCGCAAGGCTGGCCTGCACAGCGACGGCCGTGCCGCCCGCTTCTTCGATCTCGGCGACAACAGCTTCGGCGGCTGACCTGCTCGACGCATAGTTGACGACCACCGACGCACCCTGTGCGGCGAAAGCCTTGGCTATGGCCGCGCCGATGCCTTTGGATGCACCGGTGACCACTGCTACTTTACCTTGCAATAAACCGCTCATGAATCTTTTCCTCATAAGAATGCTGTCGATCTGGCAGTAGATAAGGTCCAATTGCGCAGAGGCCATTCACCACGAGCGGCTCGCTGCCGATTGAACGTGCCGCTCCAATTCCACGACATGCCCCGGCGCCAGGCGCGGTGCTGTCAGTCCAACGCTGACTTGTCTTCACTTCGGGCGGCCTAAAGGCCTGATCGGAGATGGAGTTTCGCGAAACCGCTATCGCCAGCTTGGCGGCATATGGCTGGGCGCTTGGGAATTGGGTCTTGGCCGCCTTCACAGCCCGTCACCCAGCGCTTTCTCACCACTCGCGCCGCGATCCACAACGCCCTCCGCCGTTTCCGCACCGACGCCAACACCGCGCGGGCGGCGGCTACGGTCTGAGCGGATGCGGGGCAAGTAGGCTCTGCCTCGACGCACTTAACCGGACAGGACCAGTCAAGGAGCCCTCCATAGATGACAGCCCCCTACTCGGGCACATAGATCAGATTGCCGTTCGGCAGGCGATAGGCCGAGCCGGCCTTTTCGCCCTGGCCTTCGCCGATCTGGCCCTGGGATTCGTAGCGCGTCAGGTCCTCGCCGTCCTTCACCGTGATCCGCATGTTGGCGGCGCCGGGGTTTTCGATGACCACGACGTTGCGGGCGTTGAAGGGATTCAGCGGGTTCTGGACCAGCACGACCAGCAGGACGGCGATGATGACCACGAACAGGTCCACCAGATTGACGACCGAAGTGATCGGATCGTCGTCGTCTTCATCGAGGAAACGCATCAGCGCCCCTCCCGCGCGCGTTCGATGGCGCGCAGGTCCTGCAGCAGCCAGCGCCGGCGGACCGTCAGGACGTAGTGGGCGATGCTGGCGGCGATCAGGGCCAGGGTGACGCCCGAAAAGGCCACCACCATGTTCTGTCCCACGCCGGAGGCGTCGCCGCGCCCCAGGGACAGCAGCGCCGGCCCCATGGGGATCATGGTGGCGACCAGACCCAGCATCGGCGCGCTGCGCGAGACGATCCGCAGCCCCTCCAGCTCCTTGAGGATCAGCAGCTCCAGATCGTCGCTGGCCGCATCGGTCCGGGCCTGGAGACGCGACAGGGGCGACCGCCAGTCGGGACGACGGCGCTGGACGCCTTCGATCAAGAAGGCCCCCAGGGCGAAGACGGCGTAGGCCAGGGCGGCCAGGATCAGGACCAGGGCCGGGATCAGGAACAGGCTGGAGACCTGATAGAGGCCGGCTTCAAACTGGGGCATGGGCGAACTTTCGACGCGAGAAAAGCCGGCTTGCGCCGCCGGCCAGGAAGACCAGAACCAGGATCAACGCCCCCCAGGGCGCAGGCGAGGCGGGGACGGCGGGCGGCGCGATCTTCTGCAGAACCTGGCCGCGAATCCGGTCAGGCGTCGCAGAGGCGGCCGCTTCATCCGCCTTCGGGGCGGGCGTCGGATTTGACGCGGACATAGGCGACTGCGCCGTCGGCGCGCCCCGGCCGAAGCCGGCGGCGGCGGTGCGCGGCGCGGGGGCGCCGATCTCGGCCAGACGGGCGTCCAGTTCCTGACGGGTCTGATCGTCAGGCGCCCAGAAGCCCTTGCGGATCGCGTCCTTCAGTCGGTTCAACACCTGCCGCTCGGCCGAGGGGTTGGCGGCGAACCAGTCCCGCATGCCCAGGCCGCGTTCGTCGCGCACATAGACGTCGTGCAGGGCCTGCCACTGATCCTGCCGGACCATGCCCGGCGCCGTCGCCTGCCAGCCGAACAGATTGTCCGCCAGATCGACCAAGGCCAGCGTCCCGGCGTAGCCTTCGGCCTTCATCGCCTGGATCCAGCTGCGGTTCAGATAGCGGCTGCGCATCTCGGCGGCCAGGAAGTCGCGCGCGGCGACGGTCTTGGGCGCCCCGGCCCGCGCGTCGGTGATGTAGAGGGACGGCGCCGTCCCGCCCGCCCGGCGCACCGCCAAGGACAGTCCGCCCAGATATTCGAAGGGGTGATCGGTCGACAGCACGCCGTGCAGATTGCTGGACCGCGACAGGGCGGCGGCCTGGACCCCAGCCAGCTGGGCGGCGAACACGTCGGCGCCCTTGACCTTGGCGCCCCAGCGACCCGCGCCATAGACATAGCCCAGCCGATCCAGGAACGGGTCCGCCAGGGCGGCCGGGTCGTCCCACCCCGCCGTATCGCGCACCGCTTCGGGCAGACCGCTGCCGTAGTCGCCCGGCGCATTGCTGAAGATGCGGGCCCGACCCAGCGCCGTCGCCTCCTCGGCCTTGACCCCTTCGGCCATCAGACGCCGGGCGGCGATTCGGCTGTTTTCGGCGACCGGATCGTTCGGTTCGTTCAGGGTGACGATGCGATCAACCGCATCGGCCAGCAGCCGCAGGAAACCGTCGAACTGGTCGCGATAGACGCCGGTGGCGTGGACCACGACGTCGATGCGCGGCCGCCCCAGCTCGGCGGCCGGAATGATGTCCAGGCCGACCACCCGCCCGCCCTCGTCCCAGCGCGGACGCAGGCCCAGCGCCTGCAGAATCTCGCCTTCGGGCAGGCCCAGGGTGCGGATGGTTTCGGACGACCACAGGGTGATCGCCAGCTTGGTCAGGGGCCGCCCGTCGTGTTCGGCGGCATAGGCGGCGGCGAGACTGTTCAAGGCCCCGGCGGCGGCGGCGTAGGCGGCCGGCGCGGGCATCTTGTCCGGCTCGAAGGCGTAGAGGTTTCGACCGCCGACGGCCTCGGGATTGCGGACGGGGTCGCCGCCCTCCCCCGGACGCACGAAACGACCCGCCAGGGCCCTGAGCAGCCCCTCGCTCTCTCCCGTGTCGGCCAGCCGCTGATCCAGCAGGCGCGCGCGCGCCAAGGGTTCGCGCAGCGCGGGCTCGGCGGTCTCGATCGGCGCGCCGTCGCGCAGATACGCCTTCAGGACCGTGAAGGGGCGGCTGTCGCGCAGGCCCTCCTCGTCCTGGGCCAGAACCTCCGTCTCGTTCTCGCCAAGGGCGTCGAAATAGGGCCGGCCCAGTTGCTGCAGCACCGTCGTCAGCCGGTGATCGGGCGTGGCCGGACGACCAAAGGTGTGCAGGCCCATGGGCGTCGGCGCCCCGCCCACCTGGTGCAGATAGTCGTGCAGTTCGCCGAGGAAGACCGGCAGGTCCGCGCGAGCCCTGGCCGGGGTCCAGCCCATGTCGGCATCGATGTGACGCGCGCCGGCCAGGCTCAGGATCTGGTCTCCGACCGCATCGCGCACCGCCCCCTCGTCCAGCTGCAGATACTGGTGGATCAGGTCGTGCAGGGTCTTCAACTCGTCGTTCAGCCCGGCGGGCGCGAACGGCGGCGTCTGGTGGCTGACGGTCACGGCGCGTCCCCGCCGCTTGGCCTGGGTCGCCTCGCCGACATTGTCCTGAATATAGGGATAGATCACCAGCAGATCGCCAAGAACCAGAAAGGCGTCGTCGTCAACCGACAGTCCGCGGTCCTTGCCGGGCAGGAACTCCTGCGTGCCGTGGGTTCCCAGATGGATCAGGGCGTTCGCCTGGCTGGCCTCGCGCACCCACAGATAGGCCGCCAGATAGAGGTGGTCCGGCGGTACGGCCGTATCGTGATAGGCCTCGCCCACCCGCGCCGCGCGCGGCGGCTGCGGCATGACGGTCAGGGCGCCGTCCCGGAAGGCGGGGATCACGAAACAAGGCTCGCCGTTCATCGTCCGCACCGCCCAATGCCGCGCCGGATCGCCCCACCGCGCCAGGATCGGATCGCGGCTGGCGGCCGGCAGCGTGTCCAGCCAGGCGCGGTATCGGGCGACAGGCAAGGTCACGGCCAGGCCCTGACCGGGCAGGCCGTCCAGGGTCTCGTGCCTGTAGAAGGCGCCCAGCATGGCGCGCGCCGCCGCGATCCAGCGCGCCTCTGTCAGGGGCGGCGCCTCATAGCCGGCGGCGTTCAGGTCCGTGCTCAGCGCCTCCAGACTGCGCGGCACATTGAGGTTCGAGGCCGAGATGTTGGCCTCACCGCCCGGATGGTTCCAGAACATCAGCGCCAGCCGCTTTTCGGCGTTGGGCGTGCGGCGCAGGGCCACCTGACGCGCGGCGCGCGCCGCCACGGCCTCGATCTGTTCGGGGATGGGAACCAGGGCGCCGTGATCGACGGCCGAGATGATCATCGGATCGCTCATGCCCCAGGTTTCGGCCGGCGCCAGGAGCGCGGCGGCCGAGCGGCTGTTCAGACCGGCCGGAGCCGACCGCCAGGCGTCCGCATCGCCTTCTCGGTAGGAAAAGGTCAGCACGGCGGGCACATCCAACTCGACCAATTGATCGCGGATGACGCCCCCGGCGACAATATGCTGGGTGTTGATCAGAAGATCGGGGTGAAGCGGCTGCACGGCCTCGACCAGGCCGCGCGGCTTGCGCTGATCGAACCACACGGCCACGCCTTCGACGCCGCGCCTGTCCAGGGCGGCGATCAGGGCGTCGACCACGGCCGTGTCGTCGTCGGCCACGATCGAACTCCCGATCAGGATGGCGGCGCGCGGCCGGTCGGGGCGCGCCGACAGCCAGTCCTTGAAGGCGCCGGGCGCCGTGATCGACGCCGCCGGATGATAGTAGCCGCTGTCGCCCAGGGGGGCGGGCGCCGTCACGGCGGACAGGTCTCCCCCCGCCTTCCATTGCGCCAGATAGTCGAACAGGGCGGTGAAGTTCCGCTGCCCGCCCGCCGCGTAATAGGCCGCGATCCGGCGTCCGATCTCGGGCGGCAGACCGCCGAACGCCGGCGGGCCGCCGCCGATCCGCACCCAGGGCGCGCCACGCGCGCGCAAGGCGTCTCCGATGCGCGCCTCGACCGCCTCCACGTCCGCCGGGCGCGGCGTGTCCAGAATGATCAGATCGGCGTCGCTCCAGGCCGCCGTCTCGGGCAGGGTGGAAAGCGCCCAGCCCCGGACCGCAACGCCCTCGGGCGCGGCGAAACCGGCCAGACGCGCGTATTTGGCAGGCAGGACGAAGTCGCTGCCGATCAGATTCACCCGCACGGTCGGCGCCGTCTGCGCCGTCGCGCCGCCGGCCCAGACGAACGCCCACAGCGCCGCCAGCAGGAGTATCTGAACGAACCGCCCCAAGGGCTTAGAAGCCCGCCGTGAAGCCGAGGTAGTAGAACCGGCCGGGTTCGGCGAAGGAGAAGTAGGCCGATTCATCCGCCAGACGCACATCGCCCAGATTCTGCACGCCGGCGCGGACCCAGAGGTTGTCCTCCAGCCGCAGTCCGCCCTCCAGCGACACCAGGGTGTAGTCGGGCACGGGGTACTGAAGCGCGTTCGACAGCATCAGCTGCTCGCCGACATACTCCGCGCGCAGCTGCACGAAACGGCGCTCGTCCGGCTCCCATCGCAAGGTCGCATGGCCGCTGTGACGGGGCCGCTCGGACAGGGGCTGGTTGGTCGTGCGGTTCTCGCTGTCCAGATAGGTATAGTCGCCGCTCAGGCTGAACCCGGCCGGAAGCTGGGTTTCCGCGCCCAGCTCCAGGCCCGTGATCCGGGCCTGGTTGATGTTCTGATACAGCCGCACCTCGCGCCCGCGCACGCCGCAGAAGGCCGTGCAGCGCGTCTCGATCAGGTTCTCGATGGCGTTGTCGAAGGCGCCCAGCCGCACCGCCCAGCCGTCGTGGCGATATTCGGCCGACGCCTCATACGACGTGCCGATCTCGGGCTTCAGGTCGGGATTGCCATAGACGGTGAAACGTCCTGCCGCCGCCACGGTCACGAACTCGGGCGACAGCTGCTTCAGGCTGGGCGACTTGAAGCCCCGTCCGCCGCCGGCCTTCAGGGTCAGCCCCTCAAGCGGCGTCCAGACGGCGTAGAGCCGCGGACTGGACTGCCAGCCGTATTGATCATGGTGATCGAAACGCGCGCCGCCCGTCAGGGACAGGGTCGGCGTCAGCGACCACTCATCCTGGGCGAAGACGGCGTAACGCTCGCCGGCCAGAACGCCGGACACGGCGGCGGCGGCGTCCTGAAGCTCTTCCCGCCGCCATTCGCCGCCGACGCTGATGCGATGGCCGGCGATGGGATCGACCGTGACGCGACCGTCGACGATGTCTTCCTGCATGCCGACCGGGCGCGACGCCGTCTGGCCGTTGGTGACGCTGTTGGTCCGGTCCAGGGTCGAGCGATAGGCGCGCACCGCCGTCTCGCCCCAGCTCCAACGCCCGGTGTGGGACAGGGCGTACTGACGCCGATCCACCGCGTCGGCATATTGATAATAGACCGGCGCCGCCCCGGTCGTGACGGTGTTGCGCGAACGGTCGTCGCGGCCCGCCAGTACGGTCAGGTCGATGCGTTGGGCCGCGTCGGGCGTCCAGCTCAAGGTCGCCGATCCGGACACGGCCTCGCGCGCCTCCAGGTCCGAAAGGCGCGCATTGGCGGCCTGGGGCGTGTCGCCCCGCGCCTTGGATTCCGCATAAAGGCTCAGGCCCAGACGGTCGTGAACCAGCGGTCCGCCCGCATAGGCGCCAAGCTGATAGGTCTCCCCGCCGCGCCCGTCCTCGCGCAGCCCGCCCATGGCGCGCAGACTGCCGCGCCAGTCGTCCGTCGCGCTGCGCGTGATGACATTGACCACCCCGCCCAGCGCCTCGGAGCCATAGAGGGATGACATCGGGCCGCGCACGATCTCCACCCGGTCCATGGCCTCGACCGGTACCCAATTCAGCTCGAAATCGGCATGAGCGATAGCCCCGGCCGAGCCGTTGACCCGCCGCCCGTCCACCAGGAACAGGGTGTGTTCGCTCGGCATGCCGCGAATGGAGATGCCCCGCCGCGTCAGGCCGGCGCCGTTCACCGTCACGCCCGGCACGTCGCGCAGCACGTCCGTCAGATCCTGAACCGGCCGACGCGACAGCGCCTCCTGATCCACGACCGTGATGCTGGCCGGGGCGGTCCGCAACGCGCGCGGCGTCGCCGTCGCCGTCACCACCACCTCGGGCAAGGTTTGCGGCGCCTCCGCCTCGACCTCGGCATGGGCCGTCAGGCCGGGCGCCGAAAGCGCCAAGACAGCGAATGCACCGGATGCGGAACGCAATAACGACATGAACGACCCCGTAAAGACGGATCAGTAATGTTATTACGTATCATTCATTGTCAACGGCCAACTGACCTCAGATCGGGGTCAAGTCACGATGGGATGCTGGCAGTCTAACGCTGAAAATTCTCCAGTTGCGCCGTTAGGGCTGGAGGCGGGATGGGGCCGATATCGTTCAAGCGCCACCGTTTCCCCTGCGGTGATCGTTCAGGCGGTGCGTTGGCAGTTCCGGTTCACGCTGAGCATCCGCGATGTCGAGGAGTTGAGGGCCGAGCGGGATCGAGGTCAGCCGCGAAACGGTGCGGTGCCGGGTGATCAAGTCGGGCCCTTGCTCGCGGCCAATCTGCATCGGCGCCGCGATCGGCCGACGACCCGCTGGCATTTGGACAAGGAGCGAAAGCAGAAGAGGTTCGAATCGCAGGGATCCGCCCAGACGTTCCTCTCCACCCACGCCTAGATCTGCGAAACGTTCAACCTTCAGCCTCATCTGATCTCCCGACCCAGCCTTCGCGTCCTGCGAGGCCATGCTGAGGTTGCGTGGGTGGCAGCGGCCCAAGCCGCCTGACACGGCACGGGGAGGGCCGTTCTGCGGCTAAGGTGACTTGAGTTTTCAGTTCCGTGATCACTGTTCCGGTCTTCAGGCGATTGAACGAATTGCGCGTTGGACAGCTTACAGCACGAAAGATTTCCATCGCGACGCATGCCGAGCGCAGATCGTCGCGCCAAGGGGCTTGCTCACATGCGCGGCGAACTGGACACCTATCAGGCAAAGCGACGGTTCAGTGAGACGCCCGAGCCCAAGGGGCGCAAGGCTGCGCGATCCAAGGGCGGGCTGCGCTTTCTGATCCAGCGCCATGCGGCGACGCGGCTGCATTATGATTTCCGCATCGAGGCGGACGGAGTGCTGAAATCCTGGGCCGTGACCAAGGCCCCGTCACGCGACACCTCCGTCAAACGTCTGGCGGTTGAGGTCGAGGATCATCCACTGGACTACGGGTCGTTCGAGGGGATCATCCCCAGCGGAAACTACGGCGCCGGAACCGTGCAGATGTGGGACGTCGGAACCTGGGAGCCGCAGGAGCCGGACCTGGAAGCCGCCTGGGCCAAGGGACAGATCAAGATGATCCTGCACGGCGAACGGCTGAAGGGAAAATGGGCGTTGATCCGGCTGAAGGCGGATCGGGACAAGCCCCGAGGGCGCGGAAAGCAGCGCAACAACTGGCTCCTGCTAAAGGAAAAGGACGAATACGCCGTGGCGGGCGAAGGCGACGCCCTGTCCGAAATCGACGCCTCAATCACCACCGGCCGCTCGCTGGCCCAGATCGCGGATGGCAAGACCCAGTGGACGTCTTCCAGGCCGACAGGACGCAAGGGCCCCGCCAAGCCGAAACCCTCCAGGGCCGCGGCGTCCACGGCGACCAAACCGCCCCCCTTCGTCCCGATCCAACTGTGCAAGGCCGTCGACCATCCGCCCGGCGCGGCGGGCTGGGCGCATGAGATCAAGTTCGACGGCTATCGCATCCAGATCGGCGTCGGCGGCGGAAAGGCGGTCTTGAGAACCCGCAAAGGCCTGGACTGGAGCGACCGGTTTCCCGAACTGGCGGCGGACGCGGCGGATTGGCCAGACGCGGTGATCGACGGCGAACTGTGCGCGCTGGACGACGACCACATGCCCGATTTCAGCGCGCTTCAGGCGGCGATCTCGGACGCCGACACCGACCGCCTGATCTATTTCGCCTTCGACCTGCTGTTCGAGGGCGGCGAAGATTTACGCAAACTGCCCCTGTCGCACCGCAAGGCGCGGCTTCAGGCCTATGTCGACCGGGTCGGCGCGTCGGGCGGCGCCAGACTGCGTTACGTCGAGCATTTCGCCTCGACCGGTCAGGCGGTGCTGCAGAGCGCCTGCCGGATGCATCTGGAAGGCGTGATCTCCAAGAAGCTGGACGCCCCCTATCACGCCGGAAGATCGACCAGCTGGGTCAAGTCCAAGTGCCGGGGCCGCGACGAGGTGGTGATCGGCGGCTGGTCGTCAGAGGGCGGGACGCGCTTCCGCTCCCTGCTGGTCGGCGTGCGAAGCGACGGGGGCTTGCGCTATCTGGGTCGGGTCGGAACGGGCTATGGCGAGGCCGTCACACGGGCGCTGGTCCCAGTCCTGAAGGCCGAGGCGGCGGACAAAAACCCGTTTTCCGGACCGGACGCGCCCAAGGCGGCCAAGGACATCCACTGGCTGAAACCTGTGCTGGTCGCCGAGATCGAACACGGCGGATACACCGAGGCCGGGTCGCTGCGTCAGGCGGCGTTCAAAGGCCTGCGTGAGGACAAACCCGCCGCCGAGGTCACTGAAGCCCCGCAACCGCCCGCCGACATGAAGCCGCAGAAGAAGACGACCACAACGGTTCGCCCGACCTCGAAACCCGGCAAGGTCACGGTCGCGGGCGTCACCCTGTCCAGCCCCGACAAGGTGCTATGGCCCGCTGTCGGCGACCGACCCGCGATCACCAAGGCCGATCTGGCGCGGTATTATGAAGCGGCGGCGGAGCGCATCCTGCCGCACGTCGCGGATCGTCCCACATCGATCATCCGCGCACCCGAAGGCATCGGCGGCGAAATGTTCTTCCAGCGCCACGCCATGAGGGGATCGAACCCGCGCCTGAAGCTGATCGACGTCAAGTCGCGCACACCCTACGTCGCCGCCGTCGATGTCGGCGGCTTGGTCGCCATCGGTCAGTCGGGCGGACTGGAGCTGCATCCCTGGGGCTGCAAGCCGGGCGACCCGGAAACGCCGGAACAGATCACCTTCGACCTCGATCCCGACGAAGGCCTGGACTTCGCGGACGTCATCGCGGCGGCAAAGGTGGTGAGGGCGAAACTGGAAGACCTGGGCCTGACGCCCTTCGTCAAGACCACCGGCGGCAAGGGTCTGCATGTGGTCGCGCCCATCAAGACCGACGCCCGGTCCCGGGTGACCTGGGACCAGAACAAGGCCTTCGCCAAGGCGGTTTCAGAGGCGATCCGCGCCGAGGCGCCCGACCGTTTCACCACGACCCTGGCCAAGAAGGCGCGGGGCGGCAAGATCTTCATCGACTATCTGCGCAACGGCCGGATGGCGACGGCGGTCGCGCCCTGGTCGCCGCGCGCACGGCCCGGCGCCGGGATCGCCTTTCCTCTGTCGTGGGAACAGGTGAAGCCGGACCTCGACCCGGCGGCGTTCAACCTGTGGACATACCCTGCCCTGCTGAAAAAGCCGGATCCGTGGGACGACTTCCGGGCGTCAGCGGCGAACCTGAAGCCAGTGGTGAAGCGGATGGGCCTCTGAGCCCCCTCCTCCCCGCCCGACAAAGGAATCAGGCCGCCGACTTCTTCTTGGACGCAGGCTTCTTCGCCGGCACCTTCTTGGCAGCGGGCTTCTTGTCGCCTCCGCCGCCCCTGAGGCTGTTTTTCAGCGCCGCCATCAGGTCGATGACATTGGTGTCGTCCGGTTCAGCGATATCGACCACGCCCTTGCCGCCCTTGGCCTTGGCCTTGATCATCTCGCGCAGCGCGTCGTCGTACCGGTCCTTGAACCGTGAGGCGTCGAAGTCGCCCTCCTTCTGGCCGATGATCCGCGCTGCGATCTCCACCATGTCGGCGTCCGCCTTCACCGTCGGAATATCGTCGAAATAGTCGGCGACGTCGCGCACCTCGTCATGGGCGCGCAGGGTGTAGGCGATCAATCCCTTGTCGCGCACCTCCAGCGCCAACTGCCGCTCCTTGCCCCGCAGCACCAACTGCCCCAGCGCCACCTTGCCTTGTTTCTTCATGGCGTCGCGAATGACCGCGAAGGCTTCGACGCCCGCCCCTTTTTCCGGCACGACAAAGAAAGGATCGGCCCAGTACAGGCGGTCGATGTCGGCTTCATCCACGAACCTGTCGATGGAGATGGTCTTGGTGCTCTCCAGCTTGACCTGATCGAAGTCGGCGTCGTCGAACAGGACATATTCGTCCTTGGACACCTCATAACCGCGCACCAGATCGCTGCGCTCCACCGGGCCGGTGTCCGGGTCTGTCGGCACCATGCGGATGCGGTTGTTGGTGTCTGGATTGATCAGGTGAAACCGCACGTCATTGGTGCTGGTGGTCGCCGTATAGAGGGCCACCGGACAGGTGACCAACGACAGTTTCAGATGCCCTTGCCAGGTCGGACGCGCGGCCATGATGCTTCTCCTCATCGCACGACAAATGCGCCAAAGTGATTTCCGTTCGCCTTTGGTCCTCCACCGCGGCCCTATACGCCTTGGCCATGCAATCGACAGGGCGATCGCTTGACCCTTCAAGATCGGGTCAAGATCGGGTTCTGGCTTCCAAAACGGGATGTGCCGGACCTGGAAAATCCCACACCTCAAGAGGACGGCTGTGACGCACATCAGCGACGCTCGTCCCTTGAACAGCCCCGTCTCGAACCTGGCGCCATCTACATAGGCAAAGCCATAGGACAGCACGCGGTCGAACCAGCCCTTCAGCATGGCCGGGACTCCACCCGGTGCATTTTCGCGGAACGCTGCTTAGGCGCAAAGCGCCCTGTTTTCGGCAAGCCTGCCAAGTCATAGGCTGTTTGCTGTCAGTCTGGCGCTGGAGCTCCGCCGAGGGAAAGGTCAGCGACACGAAGAGCCGTCCGCCCTCCCAGCCCACGTCGATTGGCGGTCAGAGCGTCCCCAGGAAAGCCGCAACATCCTCACGCTCTTCCGGCGTCAGCTCGCGACGACGCAGCAGGGGATCGGTTCTGGGAAACAGCGGGTCTTGTGCTTGTTCGGGTCTCGGGCGGGGATTGGCGCCCCCCGCATTGTAGAACCTCAGCACGCTGTCCAGGTCGCCGAACAGACCGTTGTGCATATAGGGCGCGGTCCTTCGCACGCCGAGCAGGCTGGGGGTGCGGAACGCGCCGACGTCCTCGGGCCGGCCTGTCACCTGGTAACGCCCCAGATCCTCCAACTCCCGCCCATAGAAGTGAAGGCCGAGATTGTGGAACTTCTGGTCGGTGAGCAACGGGCCATTGTGGCAGTTGGCGCAACCGGCCTTGGTTCGGAACAGGTGCAGGCCACGCAGTTGCTGATCCGTCAGCGCCGCGCGATCGCCGTTGATGAACCGACGCCAGCGACCGCCCGCAGGTTTCAGGGATCGTTGAAACGCGGCGAGCGCCTGGGCGATGCGCGGCATCGTCACTTCGGGATCGCCGAAGGCGGCCTGGAACAGCGGGCCATAGGCCGCCTCCGCCGCCATCTGCCCCCGCACGGCGTCCAGCGACCCCGCCATCTCAAGCGGATCGACCAGCGGATGCAGGCTCTGCGCTTCCAGGGTCTTGCTGCGGCCGTCCCAGAACAGGCTGTCCATCCAGGCCGCCGCGGCGACAGAGGGCGCATTGCGCGGCCCCCGCTGGCGGTCATGTCCGAACGAGGTGCGCAGACCGTCGGCGAAACCCAGTTCCCGCAGATGACAGGAGCCGCAGGCGATCTGTCCCGACCGCGACAGCTTCGGGTCCTCGAAAAGCCGCGCGCCCAAGGCGGCCTTTTCGGGCGTGGTCGGATTGTCCGGCGGCGACGGCGCGGGCGGCAAAGGGCCGAACTCCGTGAAGTCCGCGCCCGGCTCCAGCATCGGCCGCGGCCATGTCTCGGGCGCGCCCTGATAGGCCAGACGCAGTTCGCCGATCGTCGCCGGCGCCTGGACCCGCGACATCGCCGCGCCGGTCGCCGCGAACATCAAGGCCGTGGCGGCCAGGACGATCAGACTGTCTCGCGCGGCGCTCAATACCGATACTTCAACGAAATCCAGGTATTGCGTCCCATTTGATAGGGTTGCGACGTGCTCGTGTAATCCTGTTCCAGGATGTCGTTGAACAGGTTGTTGACCCGAACATCCAACAGCGCCGTGCCCCATGAGGTGCGCGCCAGCTCCAGCGAGGCGGACAGATTGGCGCTGAACGAGGAGGTGAACTTGACCGTGTCGAACACGTCGTAGCGCACGCCTCCGACCGTGATGTTGACGCCCGTGTCTTCTATCCGCTCGAAGCCGTCCCGCCAGCGCGCGTTGACATTGGTCCGCAGCCGCCCTCCGAACCAGTTGGCGTCCCAGTCCGCATTCAGGATCAGCGGCGACGCATAGTCGGCCAGCTGGTTCTCCGCCGTCACCTCCAGCAGCGGCCTGATCTCGCCATGGTAATAGACCAGGACCTGATCGTATTCGGTGTCTTCCGCCAGGTCGAAATAGCTGATGTTGGAAGACGAGGTGCGCGAGACATTGGCGCTGAAGCTGATCGCGTGGCGGCTGCCCAGTTGGCGGACATATTCCAGCGACAGTCCCTTGTACCGGGTCGAGCCGTCATTGGTGATCGTATAGACTTGACGCGTCGAGGTTCCGCCCGTCTCGCGATCATAGACCTGGCTTGTGGCGCGCGAGCTGGCGAACTGGTCCTCGCCGTTCCTTGTGATCCCTTTCAAGCGGAAGTCGCCGCCCACCAGCGGAACCCGCCCCGACAGCACCGCCGTCAACTCGTCCGAATAAGGCGTCGCCAGGTTGGCGTTCGAGTATCCCGCCGTTTCGGAATGGCTGGTCAGATACCAGTTGTTCGACCAGATTCGCTGCGTCCCGACGATGGTCGGCCGGCGTTGATAGATGCGGTTGCCAGGATAGTCCTCGCGCAGGGCGTAACCCAGGAAGCTGCGGCCGTAATAACGGTTCGCCCCGACCGTCAGGTTCAGGTTCCACGGCAGGTCCCGGCTGATCGACAGGCGCGGCGCCAGATTGTGGTTGCCGAGGAAGGTTTCATAGTCATAGCGCAGCCCGGCCCGAACCATGAAGCCGCGCCAGTCCGTTTCGTATTCGGCCCACAGCCCCGTGCTGGTCAGGTCCCTCTTGGTGTGAAAGGCCGTCGTGTCGTTGCGCTGGGCCAGGGCGTAGCGCCCGGTCACGCATGTGCCTGCCGCTTCCTCCGCCGGATCGGCGCAGACGGTATTCGGATTGATCTCGTTCGGGATGACGGGATAGGCGCTCGTGCTGACGTGACGATAGGCGGCGCTATAGGGTTGCCCCTTTTCGCCTTCGATATAGGCGAGTTGGAATCCGGCGCTCAGCGCACCGCCCAGCATCGGTTGCTCCCATCGGCCCTCCAGACCGGTTTCGGTCTGGCTCTGTTCCAGTATGCCCGGCCCGCCCAGCGAGCAGCTGGTTCCCGAGCACCAGTCGATGCCCGATCCGCCGCCGGTGTTCACGTTCACCGTTCCGGGGCGATCGCTGTCGCGGTCGTTGTTCGAGAAGGCGTGGCTGAGCTGCAGCTCCCACCGACCTTCGCCCGACCGGCCTTCCAGCCCCACCTTGCCGGTGAAGCCGCCGCCGTTCAGGGTCACATAGTTGTCGATCCCATTGGCGTGCGATGAGCGGCTCTCATAGGGACTCCAGACGAACTGCGACGTCAGCAGCAGGTTCGCCGCCAGGTCCGACTCGGCCTTCAGCATCACCGTCTCGTTGCGGCTTGTCAGGCCATAGTCGCCGTACTTCAGCCAGTTGGCGCCGCGATAATTCGTCACCGTCACATCGGACAGGTTGTAGGCCAACAGCGTTCGGACCCGATCTCCGAACGGCATGTCGATCGTCAGGCCATAGCGATGTTTCTCATAGTCCGGCGCCTGCGGCAGCGGCCCCGTGATCGCGTCCCGGACCCGATCCGAGACCCGAAACTCCGCGAGACCGGGGCCGGTCTCGCCATAGTAGGTCTCCACGCCGAAACGCCGCCTTGGACTGCGCGTCGAGATCTCCAGCACCCCGCCGGTGAACTGGCTGTATCGCGCCGAGACGTTGGAATCCCGCAAGGTCAGCGATTCCACCAGATTGGAGTCCACCCACACCGTCTGGGCCGACGCCGCCGTATTGCCTTCGATATAGTGCTGAGGATTCGTGCCCGACACGTCCAGACGCGAGTTTACGCCCACACCATCGATGACGAACAGGTTCTCATAGATCGACCCGCCCGAGATCGACAGATTCTCGGGCCGCAGGTCCTGCAGCTCAGCCCGCGTCGCGCGGCCCTGCTGGCTTGTGAACTGCACGGTCGGCAGGGCCTTCAGCACCTCGTTGACATCGCCTGATCCTGGCGCGCGGCTCTCGACCGAACCCTGATCAATTTTCGTGGTCCCGGAATCCACCGGATCGCCAAAGCGATAGACCGGGGCCGCCTTCTCGTCCGCCTCGACCACCACAGTCGGAATCTGGGCCTGCTGCGCGGCGGCCGGGACCGCGATCGCCGCCATCATCGCGGCAAGACTGGAGGTGTGGAGAATAAACATTCGCATGGCGACCCTTCCCGAAACTGGCGGGCGGCTTAACGGCGAGGCTTAAATAATGCAAGCGATTCTCAATTGCACATCAGCCTTGTGTTTTCTAGGAGAGCCGCATGCGCAGACAAACCCACCAGATTCCGCTGCGCGGTTTCGTCGTCCTGTCGGTGACGGCCGCCCATGCGGCGTTGTTTCTCACGAACCTCCCGCCCGAACAGTCGGATTTGCGGACGGAAGGCGGTGCGCCGGTCGTCAATCTGACGCTGGAGCCTTCCCCACGCTTCGATGACACGTCTTCGGCCGCCACACAGGTCACGGCCGCCGCACCGGCTGCTTCAACGAACCGGCCTGCGCCGCCCCTGCCCAAACCCCGCCGGGCAGTCGTCCATGCGTTGGCGCCTGAAACAGTGCGCGTGTCTTCAAACCCGACGCCGCGCCCCCTCGCACCAATGCTGACATCCTCCATCGACAGCGCCGCCCCTGCCGCGCCAGGGTTGACCTCTGACGCCGACATCGCTCCCTCCCGCGCCGGCCGAACGCAGGGCGGCGGCGCCAGCACGCTGGGCGCGACCGCCACCTTGGACGAGGATCAATACGCCGCCCGCGTGATCGCCTGGGTCGAGGCGCACAAGGGCCGCGCGGCCGGACGCGCCACAGGTGTCGCCACCATTCGCTTCGTTCTGGACCGCCGGGGCCGCGTCCACGACAGCGGCGTCTTCACCACCAGCGGCGATCCGAACCTGGACGCCCTCGCCCTGGACGCCATCCGCAACGCCACGCCCTTCCCTCGCCCGCCCGCAACCACCGACTGGCGCACACGGACCTTCTTGGTCCGGATCGACTATCGCCGCAAAGCCTAACGAGGATTCGTGCTGGAACGCCGTCCCGTGTGATCAACGATCTAGTCTTCTATCAGGTCTTCGCGGCCGCCTCGTCCGCCGCCGCCCTCTCCTGCTCTGCGACCTTGGCGGAGATGCCTTCCGGCGTCACGCTGCTGTCCGCCAACTTGACCGCTCCGTCCCAGATGCAGCACGTCGGTGCTGTCAGTCTAACGCTAACTTGTCTCCACTGAAGGCCGGCGTAAGCCGCTGATTGAGAACGATTTCCGTGAAGCCGTTCTCGCGCTCCGGAACCACGCTCATCGCGCCTGGCGCGAGGCCGTAGCATGAGATGCGGCGCGGCTCTATTCAACCACCGCCCGAACTTGACCTGACAGCGCTACGGCCGATGGCAGCTAATCTGACAGCGCCAGGACGCTCCATGCGGAGCCTTTCAAGCTAGACTGCGTTTGCGAGACTTGGCGGCGTTCAGATGGGCCCGCCTCGGGGGGCCAGCCACTGTCAGAAGCGTCGTTCAACCCGTCTCCATCGGCTGCATTTCCCGCCGGCTCCTCAGAGATGTCGGCGCGTGTCCGCCAGTTCGATTGGGCCGCTACCCCTCTGGGCCGCATGGAGATCTGGCCTGCGTCTCTGCGCGCGGTCGTCGACATGATGCTGAACACGCCCCAGGCGATCTGCTTGAGTTGGGGACCCGCCAGAACGCTGATCTACAACGACGGCTATGCGCCCTTGCTGGGCCTCAGACACCCTGACGCCTTGGGCCAGCCGATGGCGGAGGCTTGGCATGACGTGTGGCCGGATATCGCTCCCCTTGTCGACAAGGCGATGAGCGGTGAAGCAGTCGCGTTCGAGGACATGCCGTTGATCATGACCCGCAACGGCTATCCCGAGGAGACCTGGTGGAGCTTCGCCTACAGCCCGGTGCGCGACGAGAGCGGATCGGTCTCTGGCATGATCAACATCACCAATGACAGCTCCCCCAGGGTTCTGGCGCAGCGGCGCCAAGGCGAGGCTCAAGACCGGCTGGAGCTGACATTAGCGGCGAGCCAGGGGGTCGGCACCTGGGAGTGGGACCTCGCCACCAATAGGGTCACGGCCGACGAGCGCTTCGCCGAGATGTATGGGGTCGATCCACAGATCGCTCGGCACGGCGCCCCACTCCACCAGTTCTTCGCCGCCATACACCCCGAAGACGCCGATCGGGTGAATACCCGGATCCAGCATACCCTGGCCACGGGCGCTCCGTTCCGGAGCGAATACCGCCTGATCCGGCCAAACGGACAGACCCGCTGGGTAGTAGCCGAGGGCGGCGTCGTACTCGACCACGACGGGAAGCCGTTGCGTTTTCCGGGCGTCACCTTCGACATCACTGATCGACGCGCGATCGATGAGGCGCTTGCGGAAACCGAGACCCGCTATGACGCCCTGTTCAATTCCACGGCGACCGGCTTCTGCATCATCCAGATGAAGTTCGACGAGGCCATGCGGCCGGTCGACTACATGATCGTCGAGGGCAATCCGGCCTTCGAGGCGATGACGGGTCTCGAGGGCGCCAACGGCAAATGGGTGTCAGACATCGCCCCGGGGCTGGAACAGCACTGGTTCGATCTCTACGGTCAGGTCGCCTTGACCGGCGAAACGGCTCGGTTCGAGAACCCTGCCGATATCTTCGGGCGCTGGTACGACGTCGAGGCCCTTCGTATTGGCGCGCCTGAGGCGCACCGCGTGGCGATCCTGTTCACCAACATCACCGAGCGGAAGCAGGCCGAAACGCGCCAGACCGCCCTGCTTGAGCTCAACGACGCTATACGCGACCTCACAGACCCCGAGGAGATCGCCCACGCCTCGTCAAGAATTCTGGCGGAGACACTGGGCGTCAGCCGCGTCGGTTACGGCGTGATGGACACCGAGGCCGAGACGGTCACGATCGCCCGGGACTACAACGCACCCGGCATCCCAAGCCTCGCGGGCGTCATTAATTTCCGGGATTTCGGCTCCTACATCGAGGACCTTAAGCGCGGCGAGACGGTCATATTCGCGGACGCCGCTGCTGATCCCCGGGTCGGCGACGGCGGTGCAGCTCTGGCCGGCATCCGCGCCACGTCGCTGATCAACATGCCGTTGATCGAGAGGGGCAAGGTGGTGGCCCTGCTCTTCCTCAACAACGCCACGCCGCGCGCCTGGTCCGAGGAGGACTTGGCCCTGGTGCGGGAGGTCGCCGAGCGGGTTCGCACCGCGAGTGAGCGCGCGCGGGTGACGACCTCCCTAAAGGCGAGCGAGCGGCGCCTGCGCTTTCTGGACGAGTTGAGTTCCACGGCCCAGGTCGCCGTCGACGCCGCGGGGATCCTCGCCATCATCACCCGATTGACGGGCGGGCATCTGGGCGCGTCTGTCGTCGCCTATGCCGACATGGACCCGGACCAGGATGGCTTCACCATTCGTGGGGACTGGGCCGCGCCGGGATCCACTAGCATCGTGGGTCACTACAGGCTCGCGGACTTCGGCAGGCTTGCAGTGCAGGAACTCGGCGCCGGCCGCCCGTTGATCATCAATGACAACCGCCGGGAGATCGCCCCCGAGGAGGCCGACGCCTTCCATAGCATGGGAATCTCCGCCACGGTCTGCATGCCGCTGGTCAAGGAGGGCCGGCTGGTCGCGCTTATGGCGGTCCACCACAAAGAGCCTCACCATTGGTCGGAAGAGGAACTCACGGTCATCCGCGAGGTCGTGACACGCTCCTGGGCCCATATCGAACGGGTCCACGCCGAAGCCGAGCGGTGGGAGAGCGAGAAACGTTACCGCACCCTCTTCGATACCATCGACGAAGGCTTCTGCGTCATCGAGTTCATCGATGGCCCTGACGGCCCCTTGAGCGATTACGTCCACATACAGGCCAATCGTGCCTATGTGACCAACACTGGCATCCCCGACGTCGTCGGTAAGCGGCTACGTGAAATCGTGGGCGCCGAGGCCGATGAATGGCTGAAGCTCTATCGCGACGTGCTCGAGACCGGCCACCCCATCCGGTTCGAGAAGGAGCTCGAAGCCACGGGCCGATGGCTGGAACTGGCGGCCTTCCGCGTCGGCTCCGAGGCGGATCGACAGGTCGCCGTCCTCTTCCAGGACCTCACGGACAAGAAGCGGGCCGAGATCGAATTGCAGACCTTAAACGCCACCCTCGAGGAGAGAGTGGCCGAGCGTACGCAAGAGCTGACCCGAGCGCATGAAGCCCTTCGCCAGTCCCAGAAGATGGAGGCGGTCGGACAGCTGACCGGCGGCATCGCCCATGACTTCAACAATCTACTCGCCGGAATCTCGGGGGCCCTTGAGTTGCTTTCAAAGCGACTGAACGAAGGCCGTCTGAACGGTATGGAGCGTTACATCGACGCCGCGCAGGGATCGGCGCAGCGCGCCGCGGCCTTGACCCAGCGTCTGCTGGCCTTCTCACGTCGCCAGACGCTCGACCCCAAGCCGACCGACGTGAACCGGCTGATCAACGGCATGGAAGATCTGATCCGCCGTACGGTGGGTCCCGACGTGGAGGTCGAGGTCGTGGGGGCCGGAGGGCTATGGGCGACGAAAATCGATCAGAGCCAGCTTGAGAACGCTCTTCTCAACCTGTGCATCAACGCACGTGACGCCATGGCGCCGCACGGCGGCCGGCTCACGATCGAAACCTCGAACAAATGGCTCGACGACCGCGCGGCGCGGGCACGGGATCTGCCGCCCGGTCAATACGTCTCACTTTGCGTCACAGACACCGGATCGGGCATGCCGCCTGAGGTCCAGGCCCAGGCTTTCGACCCCTTCTTCACCACCAAGCCCATGGGACAGGGGACAGGCCTGGGCCTGTCGATGATCCACGGCTTCGTACGCCAGTCGGGCGGTCAGGTCCGCATATATTCGGAAATGGGCAAGGGCACGACGATGTGCCTCTACATGCCGCGCCACCAGGGCGATGTCATCGCCGATGACGAGACAGGCCTGCCCCCCGTCACCGAAGGCGGACACGGCGAAACGGTTTTGATCATTGACGACGAGGAGACGGTCCGGGGTCTGGTCGCCGAGGTCCTGGGCGACGCCGGCTATAATGTCATAGAGGCGCCGGACGGACCGTCAGGGCTGGAGCTGTTGCGTTCGGACCGCCGGATCGATCTGTTGATCTCTGACGTGGGCCTGCCGGGCGGGATGAACGGGCGACAGGTCGCCGACGCCGCCCGGGTGTCGCGCCCTGACCTGAAGGTGCTGTTCATTACCGGCTATGCGGAGAATGCGGCGGTGGGGAACGGCTTGCTGGCGCCTGGGATGGAAGTCCTGACCAAGCCGTTCGTCATGGGCGACCTGGCCGCCAAGGTTCACGATATGATCGAAGCCTGACGTGGCGCCGCGCCTCAAGGTCTTTCGCTGGTCCGATGGTTTCCACGCCTATTCGGTGGCGGTCAGTTCCCGACCCAAGGCCCTCTCCGCCTGGGGCAGCGGTCAGGATCTCTTCGCCACGGGGCTGGCCGCAGAGACGATCGGGGCGCAATGAAGGCGTCGGCGGTCAAGGCGTGCATTCGTTCTCTCCGTGGGCGACGACGAAGCGCGTGTCGTGCACTTCGATATTCGCGGCGGGTGCTCGCCGCCGATATAGATCGCGAACAGTTTCATGCCGCCTCCAACGCCCCCGATGGGTTTAGACGACGTGTCGTCCGGCCGACGATCTTTGCCAGTTGCTTCGCCACCCGGACGCCCATCCCATGGGAGCTTGTGAGGCCCTGGATGAAGGGGTGACTGCCCAGGATGAAGGGCAGGCTGAGGCAGAACAGTCGCCCCGGCGGCAGGCCGTCCGCGACCACCTGGAAGCCGTCGTCAATGGCGATTCCCCGCGGGCTGCCGTCATCCGAGGAGGCCTGATCACGCACGACGCCCTGCTGGATGAGCGAGAGAAATGGAAACTGGAGCGCGCCCAAGGCGCGCTGGCCCGTCGCCTCGATGAATACGGGGTAGTCGATCCTATCGGCGCCCTGGTGAAGGGACGCGCCGTTACCGCCCGACGCGACCTCGACCCTGTAGTCGTCCCCAAGCGCAATGATCTCCAGCCGGCCTGCCTGGTGGAGGGCCAGGATACGCTCGATGGATTCATGAGGAACCGCGCCGTAACCGTCGACGAAGACCGGCTTCAGGTGGCTGTGAAACCGGTTGAAGTCCTCAGCGTCGAGGTGGGGGACGACCGCCGCCAGCACATCGTGCATCCGCAGGATCGCGTCCCGCCAGGGGACGGTGACCCGTGAGGCGTGGTTCCGTCGCGCCTCGTCGAGATTGTCTGCAGCCCACGCAAATGGATCGGCGGCGGCTCGCCTCGCGAAATAGGCGGAGCCGAACGCTTCGAGCGTAGATCCCGCCAGCCCCACGGCCAGACCATAGCCCGGATCGACCTGCAGAAGTTCCTGCCGAAACAGGTCAAAGGCCGCGTCCAGAAGGCCGTCCTTTCCTGCCTCGACCAACCGTGCGATCGCCTCCGGCGTGCAGATCGACAGCGGCGTATGGGGAAGCGGGAAATAGAAATCCGCCTCTGGGAGGAGACCCTTGCGAGACATCATCGTCATCCGGAAGGAGTCAGCTCCGGGTTTCAATCGATAGGTCATCCGGCCCTCCTCCCTTGCGAAGGCGCCATGGATGTTGGCCAGGGCCACGGCAGCGTCGATCGCCGTTAGCGACGTGCCTCGGATGCCCACATGGACTGGCGGAACACCTGCAAGCTTCGACGCCGGCCAGGGGGTCCTGAAGTAGCCTTGCCCGAGGTCGCGGCTCATGGGCCATTGGTGTCCGGTCGCGAGGACCACGTGGTCGAACCAGAGCCTTTCGGTCGCGCCGGATCGCGGCGCGATCGTCAGCCTCATTCCAGAAGGGGTGTTCTCTGCATCGACCACCGGGCAGTCGGTGCGCACGTCGATCGCGTAGCCCGACGCCCTGCCCCGCGCGACCACGGCGTCGAACTGGTCTCTAAGGTAGCGGCCGAGGGCCAGACGCGGCACGAAGGCTCGTTCACTGATCCGCTGCCCAGGTACGCCCATCTCGTCGAGGGCGCGCCGATCCTGGCGTTTCAACCAATCCAGAAGGCTTGTCGGGAGCGGTGGAATCTCGACGCTGGCGATGTTCGACAGCATGGCCGGATCGTTCCACCCGGGTCGGTAAGGAGCCCCCGGTCCGGCGATGTCCTGACCCTCGAACACCGTCACCGCGAACCGGCGGGCGTCCGTAAAATCGAACAAGGCTTAAAGAGCGTAGAGGGTCGTCGGGCCGGCGCCGACGAATGCGATTTTCGAGACCATGGCCCAGCAATGCGTCAACTTCGGATCGGCTTCATGGTCGGGAAGATTTCGTCTTCTTATGTCGGCCCGCAGACACCTGAGACGCCCGAAAAGCGCATTTGTGTCGGCGTCCAGACATAGAAACCCTCTCTGCATTCAGCGGTTATGAGACAGCCGGACGGTCTGGTGATCACCGGTTTTCAAGTGGAGCTCCCATGACCCACCGCGATAGTCGCGACGCCCGTCGCGCCAACGGCGCCACCCCCGACGGCGGGCCTTCGCCGGACACCTCGGACGCCGACATCATTCGGACGGGGCGCCGGTCACAGCAAGCCGCCGGGCCAGACGGGCCGGACGCCTCGGTCATCGGCGAGACGTTCAAGCGCAAGCCAGGCGGCCCCACGGCTTCAAACTGATCTCACCCCCTGGAGAAAACCCATGGCTCAGAAAACCCTCGACAATCTCTTCTACGACACCCTCAAGGACATCTATTACGCCGAGCGCAAGATCGTGAAGGCGCTGCCCAAGATGGCGCGCGGGGCCCAGTCCCCGGAGCTGAAGGCCGCCTTCGAAAAGCATCGCGAGGAGACCGAAGGGCAGATCGAGCGCCTCCAGCAGGTCTTTGAGATCATCGGCAAACGCGCCCAGGGCAAGACCTGCGACGCCATCGAAGGCATCCTGGCCGAAGGCGATGAGATCCTTGAGGAATACAAGGACACCGACGCCCTCGATGCGGGCCTGATCGCTGCGGCCCAGGCCGTCGAACACTATGAAATCACCCGCTACGGCACGCTCAAGCGCTGGGCCGGATTGCTGGGCTTCCAGGATGCCGTCGCCCTTCTCGACCAGACGCTCCAGGAGGAGTCGGCCACCGACGAAAGCCTGACGACGCTTGCCGACGCCAAGGCCAATGAGAAGGCCCAGGGCGCGGAAGCCGCGTGACCTCTTATGGGCGCGGGGCTGAAATCTCAGGTTCCTGCCTCAGCCGTGCATCTCTGCATCGACATGCAGCGGATATTTGTGGAGGACACGCCCTGGCTCACCCCGTGGGCCGGGCGCGTCCTTCCCGTCATCGAGAACATCTGCGCCCGCAAGACGGAGCGGACGATCTTCACACGCTTCATTCCCGCCCATCGCCCCGGCGAAGGGGAAGGAACATGGCGCGCCTATTGGGAACGTTGGGCCTCCATGACGATCGAGGCGATTGGCGCAGAGAAGGTCGATCTCGCCCTACCCCTCCAAGGCTTCGCGCCGCCTGCGCGCGTCCTCGACAAGGCCGGCTACTCGCCCTGGCGTGACGGTCGACTACAGGCCGCGCTCCGGACGTCCGGCGTGGACACCCTGGTCGTCACCGGAGCGGAAACGGATGTCTGTGTTCTGGCCGCGGTGCTCGGAGCCGTCGATCTCGGCTACCGGACCATCGTCGTGACAGACGCCCTGTGCAGCTCCGCAGATGAGACCCATGACAAGATCATCGACCTCTACAATGATCGGTACGGCCAGCAGGTCGAAACGACAGACAGCCATGAGCTCTTCGATGCGTGGCGTTGACCGTCTTCGAGGGAGGGCGCCCGGCGGCCTTTCATGGGGTCTCCGGTTCGAAGGTCCGTATGACCCCGAGACCCTCATTGCCCTGAACTTGGCGGAAGCCCTGGAAAAGGCCCGCGAGCGCGCCCTCGCCTGTCACTGCAGCGTCTTTCTCTGGCGTAATGGCCGACGCATGGCGGAAATCCCTTCGAACGGCGCCGGACCGGCGACGCCTTCCCGTGAGCTGCTTGAGAAACTCGCCGGTGCGGGATGGTATGTGGTGGGAGTGTCGGACGAGGTCGATTCGACCGCGCCCGGCTCCCCCCTCTTTCCGCCTCAGGCGGACAGGATCGAATCCCGCTGATCCCGGATCGACTTGAGCCCCCGGTCATGTGGCCTGTCCTCGATGGATGCAGGCGCCGTGGGTCTGCGTCGGGCGACGGGCGAGCTCAGCGCAGGGACTTCTGGCCCCTCCATCTCGCGGATCACCGGCGCCGGCTTCATGAGAAAGGCGAGCGGCCTGCATCGCTCGCCGCCTCCCCCTCGGTCACGTCAGAGAATTCGGCGGCCTGTGACAGTGGAGGTCCGGCCTCCACCCGCGGGCGATCGGCGTCCCTGACCTCCGCGATCGACAGGATCGCTTCATCCGGCTTCATCAGGCTCGCGGCGGCGTCGCCGGCCTGGACATCGATCTCGGCCGCGACGCGGACGGTCCGCTCGCCGCCATCGCCGCCCAGACGCACATCATAGATTCGGACAGACATCAGTTTCTCCTCTGGATCAAAACGGGGTCGGACTACGGCTCATGGAGGTCGCGTAGGGCGGATTCTGATGGCGTGCGGCGTGGCCTCCTCGCCGCTCATGGTCGCGATCGATGGCCTCCACCAACGCCTGCCCCCTTTCCTGGCCAACCAGTTCCAGCAGGGCGTCCAGCTTGGCCTCCAGGCGTAGGCGTAGCGTTTCAGCATGAGAAAGCCTCCCGGCCTGAGGACCTCAGTGGGGGCTGAGCACCACCTTGGTCCACTCGTTCTGATTTTCCTTGAAGTTCCTGTAGCCGTCGGGCGCCTTCTCCAGCGGCAGGCGATGGCTGATCAAGTCGGTGGTGTCGATCCGCCCCTCCAGGATCATCTGGAGAAGCTCTGGAAGATACCGTTGCACATGGGTCTGGCCCGTCTTCAGGGTCAGACCCTTTTCCATGAAGGCGCCCACGGGCCATTTGTCGGCAAAGCCCCCATAGACGCCGGGCACCGAGACCGTGCCGCCCTTGCGCACCGCCATAATGGTTTCGCGCAGCACATGGGCGCGATCCGTGCCCAGCCGCGTCGAGGTCTTGACCGCATCGACGATGTTGTCGGGCGAGAAGCCGTGGCTCTCCATCCCCACGGCGTCGATACAGCTGTCGGGGCCTAGTCCGGCCGTCATCTCCAGCAGGGCCTCGCGCACCTTGACCTCGTGATAGTTCAAGACCTCCGCCCCGTTGGCTCTGGCCAGAGCCAGCCGATTTGGATGATGGTCAATGGCGATCACCCGGCCGGCGCCTTGCAGCATCGCGCTCTTGATGGCGAACAGGCCGACAGGTCCGCAGCCCCACACGGCCACCGTGTCGCCCGGCTGGATCTGGCAGTTCTCCGCCGCCATCCAGCCGGTCGGGAAAATGTCCGACAGGAAGAGCACCCGTTCGTCCTCGATCCCGTCCGGAATCTTGATCGGGCCATAGTCGGAATAGGGCACCCTCGCATATTGGGCCTGGCCGCCGGCGTAGCCGCCGGTCAGGTGGGAGTAGCCGAAGGCGCCTGTCATCGACTGCCCGTAGAGTATCTCCGACGCGTCGGCCTTGTCGGCCGGATTGGAATTGTCGCACGCCGCCGGCATCGACTTTTCGCAGAAGAAACATTTCCCGCAGGCGATGACGAAGGGCACCACGACCCGGTCCCCCTTCTTCAAACTGGTGTTGCCCCGGCCGACCTCGACCACCTCGCCCATGAACTCATGGCCCAGGATATCGCCGTTGGACATGCCCGGGATGTAGCTGTCGTAGAGGTGGAGGTCGGAACCGCAGATCGCCGTCGCCGTGATCCTGATGATGGCGTCGCGTGGATTGACGATCTCCGGGTCGGGGACGGTGTCCACCTGAACATTGTGTTTGCCGTGCCAGGTCAGGGCGCGCATCGGCGTCTCCTTGTTGAAGGTGGAATCAGAGGTGGCGAGACGCGCGGGGCGCGGCTTCGGGGGCGCGGGAGGTGGAGACCTCGCCCGTCTCCATGAGCTGCTTGAAACGGCGCAGTTCTCGTCGAGCCTGGATGCGGGGTTCGCGCTGCATCACCTTGGCGACCACCTTGCCGACAACGCCTCCAGGCGGATCGTAGCTGATGAAGACGCGGACCTCGGTCCCGCGTCCGAAGGCGTTATCCCGGAACTCGATCCAGCCCTCGTGGTCGATGTCCGAGCCTTGGGTTGATCGCCAGGCGATCCGTTGGCCGAGCTGGTCTTCGACGATCTCGCTGACGAGTTTGATGTCCTTTCCGCCGGGTCCCGCCACGATCCACCGCGATCGGCGGTCGTCCAGAACCTCGACCGCCTTCACGTTCTCCGAAAATGTCGGCAGGTTCGAGAGGTCGCGCCAGTAGGCGTAAAGGGTCTCCCGCGGACGATTGATCAGGACCGCCCGTAGGCTGGAGGCCGCGTATTCGCCCTCCTGAAGGTCCTTGTCGAGAAAGGCGGTGGAGCCGACGACAGCGTCGGTCGAGATGTCATGGGCGTTCATGGAGTGCTCCGAAGCGGAGACTGAACAACCAGTCGCGTCATGGCTTTGTTGCGTCGGGTACCCGACGGAACAGGCGTTTAGAGGGCGGGTTGATCCCAAGTCCCTTCCGGAGAACCGCCATGACCGACGCTGAAGCCCGCCCCCTCGCCATCGTCACCGGAGCCTCCTCCGGCATCGGCTATGAGCTCGCCAAACTGTTTGCTGAGGACGGCTACGATCTGGTCATCGCCGCCGACACCTCGCTTGCCGAAGCCTCCCAGGCACTGACCGCCCTGGGCGCCCACGTCACCGCCGTCCATACGGATCTCGCCACCGAAGAGGGGGTCCAGAGCGTCTATGCGGCTGCAGGAGGTCGCCCCGTCGACGCCTTGGCTGCGAACGCCGGCCATGGACTCGGCCGGGCGTTTCTGGATCAGAAGTTCGATGAGGTAGTTGCGGTCATCAACACCAACATCACCGGAACCATCCGGCTCGCCCATCTGGTCGGAAGAGAGATGCGCGCGCGCGAGCGCGGCAAGATACTCTTCACCGGCTCGATCGCCGGCTTGATGCCGGGCAGTTTTCAGGCCGTCTACAACGCCTCCAAGGCCTTCGTGGACAACTTCTCCTTCGCCCTTCGCAATGAGTTGAAAGAGACCGGGGTGACCGTCACGGTCCTTATGCCCGGTCCGACCGACACGCAGTTCTTCGAACGGGCCGACCTAATGGACACCAATGTCGGCCATGATGACAAAAAGGCCGACCCCGCCGACGTCGCGCGGACGGGATACGAGGCGATGAAACGCCGAGACGGCGATGTGGTCGCGGGTCTCGGCAACAAGGTTCAGGCCGCCATGGCCGCGATCACGCCCCAATCCGTTCTTGCCGAGCAGCACCGTAAGATGGCTGAACCGGGCTCGGCCTGACCTCGGCGTCGGCCGGAGACATCCGACCCGCGACTTGCGGCGTATAGGGCGGTAAGGAGAGCGCCATGGTTCCGCTCACAGCCACCTACGATGTTTCACCCGAGATCCTGCTCGTCGAGGGCGAGATCATCCTGCGCAGCCCGAACGGGGACGCGTGCTACACCCTCCAGGCGGCGCGAGACCTTGCGGAACGCCTGGCGAATGTGATCGCGGAGGCGGAGGCCGCCTCAGACTGACGTGGCGGCGGAATGGGCCGGCATGATGTTCATCTCGTCGGCCATGCCCCTCAAGGTCGTGTAGCAACTGCAGGCGTGACGGGTGAGACCGGCACGGTCCTGGATCGTGACCTTGGCGCGCAGATGCCGAATGAGGTTCGCGGCCTTCAGCGCGCCGAAGGCCTCGACCACCGAGGTCCTTTGCACGGAGAGAAGCGCCGCCATCTCTTCCTGGGTGAACCGGATTTCCCTTGTTCCGGATAAGTCCGCCGCCGTCAGAATCCAGCGCGCCACGCGGGCCCCGATCGGGTGGCTGGCGGTGCATACGACGTTGTAGGCGGCCTGCACCTGATAGAAGTATCCGAGTTGGACAAGGCGCTGGGCCAGGGTGTCGCTTTGCGCCTGCAGGCTTCTCAGGGTCTGCGCGGAAACGGCCCAGGCCGCTCCCTCGAGCCGCACGCTGGTCCTCCAGGCCGACGGCGCATCCGCCAGAAAAGGCAACAGACCGGTGACGCCTTCGGCGCCCACCACGGAAATCTCGATGGCCGAACCGTCATCGTGGATGACGATATTGGTGACTTGGGCGTCGATGGGGAGATGAACGGTCTCCGCCAAAGCCCCCTGTTCGACGAGCACAGCCGTCGGGCGCAGCATCACCTTGCGCAAATGCGGCACGAGAAGCGCCTGATCGTCCGACGACAGGCTTCGAAGGAATTGGTTGGCGGACATCGAACGCTCCATTCGAGCGCGAGACGCGTTCGGTTGATCCGGACCTAGCAAGGTCCCATAGCGCCTTCCGTCGGTCACCCGACACGAAAGCAACGCCTGCGGCAAAGGCGCGTTCCATTTCGAATTACCCACGGCGTTTACGCCTTTGCCTGCCGAGGGAGTTTGACCTCGCCGGCGAAAGTCGCGCCGCTCCCGGCGATCTTGCTGACATGAGGTTGCTCAGCGAGTTACGGCACGCAAAGGGCGGCACATGCCCTCCCGCCCGATACTCATTGTCTCCAGCGCCATCTTCATGACCTGCGGTCTTGGAGCGATGTTCATGCCCGAGGAACTCGTGGCGCTGTCCTCGTCTCGGTAACAGATGGCGGCGGTGACCATCCTTGCGTTCGTATTGGCGAGCGCGACGGCCGCGACCTTCGGCGTCCGTCGCGTGAGCAACTGGACCAGCCACGGCCGGCGGGTTCCGGCCAGACAATGCCGCAGCCGATCGCGGCCAAGACCAGAACGGCGGTCATAACGAAGACAGCCCTGGCGTTCAGCTACGTGCGCTAGCCGACACAGGAACGAAGGACTTTTACTGATGTTGGTAAGGTCCCGCCTTCAGGATCCGGCGCCATGTTCATGCACAACAAGCGACTGATGCATACCGTCAGGGTTTCGGAACCCGATCCGGCGCTCGCCCCCCTTCCGCGCGAACGGGTCGGCGGCCCACAGGGCGAGCTCGCTGCGGCGATACGGTATTTCACGCAGGCCCTGGCGGAGGAAGATGCCGACCGCAAGGACATGTTGATCGACATCGCTACCGAAGAGCCCAGCCATCTGGAGGTCATCGGCTCGATCGTGTCGATGCTGAATCGCGGCGCCAAAGGTGAACTTGCCGAGGCGTCGCGCAGCGAAGCCGAGCTCTACATGTCGCTGACGGATGGTGGCGAAAGCCACACGACCTTGATCCTGTACGGCGGCTCACCCGCGCTGGTGAAATCCGCAGGCGTGCCGGGGGGCGAACGCGCCTCTAACGGGCCGCGCGCCTGGCCTTCCCATGATCGCAGATCGACTAGGGAATGAGCGCGCGGCCATCCCCTATCAAGCTCCGGCTCATCAACACCGACAGGATGCATCCACATGTCCATCATCGACAAGGCCCTGGCCGCCATCACGCCGCAACCTGATGCTGAGCGTCGTGCGGAAGCGACCCAGGCCGCGCGAGCCGCAGCATCGCCCGGCGACTGGCTTTCGGCCGTGCTCGACCACCATGACGAGATCCGGGAGGCTTTTGCGGCGGGTCGTCAGGCCAAGACCGCAGGCGAGCGCACTGCCGCGATGAAGGCCCTCGCCCTGGTTCTGAACGGCCATTCGCTGGCGGAAGAGCTGGTGCTCTATCCCGCTCTCGGCCAGGCCGGGGAGAAGCACGATGCGGCTCATGCCTATCTGGAGCAGACGACCGCCAAGGCTCAGATGGCGGAACTGGAGAACATCGCCCCCTCAAAATCCGAGTGGCTGGACAAGTGGGAGCATATCGAGGGCGCCGTCCTCACCCATATGTTCGAGGAAGAAAGCGACTGGTTCCTGAAGCTCAGGGAAAAGGCCGAACACCCCACACGGATTACGGCCCGCTACCTTGAGGAATACGAGCGCTACACCCATGTGGCGCAGGCTGCGGCGCGCTGACATGGCATTCATCCTGTCGGCAGCGGCTGACCGCGAGGGCCAACGGGCATGACCCGAGACCCATTAAATCCCGCAGGAAGCGACGTCGTCCGCATCCATCTGGAGCGCGGCTCTGAAGTGATGGAATGGGCGAGGCGGTTCGGCGTCACGGAAGTCGCAATCCGGCGAGCCGTCGAACGGGTGGGGAATAACGCGGAGGCAGTGCGCCGCGAGTTGGGCGGGCAGAGGAGAGCTTCGCCCAGCGCCGCCGGTCTGGCCCTTGGAGATCAAGGCGGCCCACAGGACCAGCTTCTGGAGGACGGTCAGGAAGAAGTTTTCGCCAGGGAGGAACTCCTCAGGGGCGAGATCGAGCATCACATCGGCGAGGAAGGCGCGAAGGGCGTCGCCCCTCGCATCCCGGCGAGCGAATGATCACGCCCACGGCATGGCGTGGCCTGACGGAGCGTCGACCTTGACGACCCCGATCAACCCGCCTGCTGAGAAGGGGCCTCGCAACGGCGCCCTTCCCGCCTATGTCGGCAATGGCCTGATCGGTCTGAGAGTGAGAGAGCAGCCTCTGCAGCCAGGGATGGCGCTCGTCAGCGGCTTCGCGGGCGAGCATCCCGAACGCCGCATCGAGGCGGCCGCTTTCGCCCCCTATCCCCTCGCGGGCGATCTCGCCCTGAACGGCGTATGGCTCAACGATCAGCCTTCGGCCGTGTCCGATCTACGGCAGGCGTATGACTTCTCGACCGCTGAACTGACGAGCCGATTCCGGTTCGAAGCCGGCGGTGCGACCGCAGAGGTGACCGTCATCACCTTCGCCAGCCGCACCGCTCCGTCGGTCGTCCTGCAGGAAGTCTCTGTCCAGCCTGATAGGCCCTGCGACATCGGTCTGCGCGCTATCGTCGAAACGGCCGGGCTGCGAGGGCTGGTGGCGCGGCGCCGGACCGATACGCCGGGAGAACCCGCCCCCCTTGTCGACGGCTCACTTCTCTATGAGGCGGAGGGCGGCCTCAGCCGCTGCGGCCTGGCCGTCGCAACCGAGATGCGCGGCGCGGGCGAGTTGGATCGGACCGTTCAGGCCTGGGACGCCGCCGGCCCCCTGAGAACTGACTACGCTCTGCGAGGCCGCTCCGATCGTCCCGCCCGGCTTCGCCAGATCGCGGCGCTCGTCCCTTCCGTGCTCCATGACCGACCCGATGAGGAGGCGTCGCGGCGTCTCGCCAGGGCCCTGGATACGGGTTTCGATACCCTCCGCGCCCGCAATCGCGAGGCCTGGTCCGCGCTCTGGAAGAGCCGCATTACGGTCGAAGGAGCCACGCCGCGCCATCAAGGCATGATCGACGCGGCCCTGTTCTATCTCAACGCCTCGACCCATCCCGCATCGCCTGCAGCCACCTCGATGTTCGGCCTCGCGACCTGGCACGACTATCATTACTACTACGGCCATGTGATGTGGGATGTGGACGCCTTCTGTGTGCCGCCCCTCATCCTGCTCCAGCCCGACGCGGCGCGGGCCATGCTGGACTTCAGGACCCGGGGGATCGCAGCCGCCCGGTCTAACGCTCGTCTATCCGGCCGGAGGGGCCTACAGTTCCCCTGGGAGGCTGCTCCGCTGAGCGGACAGGAGGCGGCTCCCGGCGGGGGCGATGCGGCTGCGCATGAGGATCATGGCACGCTTCACACGGCCCGGGCCTTCGCCCTCTACGCCGATGCGACCGGTGACGCCGCCTTTCTGGACGAGGCGGCTTGGCCGATCCTTTCACGGACAGCCGACTGGATCATCAGCCGGGCGACGCGAACCGCCCGTGGCCTGGAGTTCAAACGTACGACCGGCCCGGCGGAGGCGCCCGACCCGCCCGACAACGACGCTTTCACCCTGATGGCGGCCCGCCAGATGCTGAAGCGGGCGATCCGGGCGGCGGAACAGACAGGCCGGCCGGCGCCTCCGGAATGGGGCGAGGCGGCGGCCAATCTCTATCTGCCGGTCCGACCGAACGGGGTCATCGCCTCCCACGACGGATTCAGGATCACGGAAGACAAGGGCGCCACCCCCTCCCCCCTCGCCGGTCTGTTTCCCTATGACCACCCTGCATCAGCGGCGCAGCGCCGAAAGACGCTCCAGTTCTTCCTCGCGGCCTGGGAGGACTATGTCGGCGCCCCCATGTTCCCCGCCCTCTACACCACCTGGGCGGCGATGATGGGAGACAGGGATCTGGCCCTGAAACTCTTCGAAGAAGGGTATGCCGCCTATGACAGCGGCCGCTTCCATCAGTGTCTCGAATACCGGCCCGATCATCCTGACAGCCGGGTGGCTGCCGGTCCCTTCTTCGCCAATCTCGGCGGGATGTTGATGGGTCTGCTGCTGGGCCTGACGGGCCTCGTCATCGATGACGGCGACCCAGCCGGCTGGCCGCGACGTCCCGTGATCCTGCCCCGCGGGTGGACCGCCATCGAGGTCGAACGACTGTGGATCCGGGGCGAGGCCTGGACCCTGGTCGCCCGGGACGGGGCAGACAGGGCTGACCTTCGCAAGGCGACCTGACGCCTGACCTGAGGCGAGATGGACGGGAGCGGCCCCCGCCGCTCCCGTACCGGCTCAGTGGACGGCGTCGGCGTTTCCCTTCGGCCAACCGTCGACTGCGGCCTGGGAGCGTGGATCCACGCCGGAAACGAAAACCCGGCTTGAGGCTTGAGGTCGAGGTTGAGCTTACATGGAGTTCACTTGGCGATCGCCGCCGCTTCGATGAAGGTCTGCAGTCATCATCGGATCGTGGATGGAGCGTCTCATGCTGGATCGTCGTGCAGTTCTGGCCGGAGCGGCGGCCCTCTCAATGGCGGGCTCGGTCCAGGCTGCGGACGAGGACGCACGGATCGGGGCCATCGTCGTCGAGTACGAATTCAATGGCGTCATTCTCTTGGGTAAGGATGGCGTTCCCACCTTCCAGAAGGCGTACGGCGTTGCAGACGCCGGCACCGGCCGGCCGGCGTCGGTCCGGGACCGCTATGTCATCGCGTCGATTTCGAAATGGCTGACCGTCACCGCGATCCTGAAGCTCGTCGAGCAAAACGTCATGGATCTGGATGGGACGGTCGCCGATGGCCTTCCCGGCTTTCGCGGGCTTGAGGCCGGAGGGGTCACCCTTCGCCAACTCCTAAGCAACACCAGCGGCATTCCCAACCTCTATGGCCCCGCAGTCGACGCCGACCCGACGCTCAAACTCTCGACCATGAGCGCTGCCGACGCCGCCAGAAAATTCTGCGCAGCCGACCCGGTTTTCACCCCCGGAACGAGCTTCGACTACGCCATCACTAACTGGATACTTGTCGCCGCCATGGTCGAAGCCGCGACCAGCCAACCGTTTGAGCGGGTCGTGGATGAGTTGGTTATAACGCCGCTGCGGTTGCCTGACACCGAGGTAGCTCTGATGGACTTCGTCGAACGATCCGATACGGCCAAGGCGTGGGCGTCTCTGTCCCCCGCTGTGCTCAAGATGTCGCCACGGCCGAAGTTCCTCGCAGCGGCCGGGGGGTTCTGCAGCACCGCCACCGATCTTCTGCGCGCGGCGTCAGGAGTGTTCGACACCCGTCTGCTCGCCGCTTCCTCACGGTCCGAGATGCTTGGCGTGACGACGCCGGGACAGCACTACGCCCTCGGCGGTCGGGTCGCTCGTCTTGCAACTGCGCAAGGCGAACGACAGGCCGCCTGGGAGACTGGCCGCACCGACGGCTACCGATCGGTCCTGGGCCACATCCTTGATGACAGACGCACCGTCGTCGTTCTGAACAACACCGACCTGCCGCAGCCAATGATGGATCGGATCGCCCTTCGACTTCTGAATGCAGACTGGGCCTAGTGTCGGACCAGCGCCGAAAGCAGTTTTTCGCTCCGGGTTTAAAACGCGACCTTCGTGCGGACCCTCTTGCGACGGCCCGAGAGGCTCGGGGCCCCTTCAAGGCCTGGGCGGCGGACTGCTCGGCTATGGGTCTGACCTGACAGCACTTTCAAGCCCTATTTCGCTGAAGCCCGAAAAGCTCTCCTTGGTAAATTTGGTGATGAGGAATCACCTTCGCAGACAAAGTTCTTCTTGCGTTGATGGACGCTCTCGCGCTGGAAGACGCTCGCATTTCAACTCAAAAGAATGAGCGCGTGCGGAGCATTCTTCTGGCGGAGATGACCGCTGGAGCCATCGACGACTGTGCGGAAGTGTCATCTCGCTCTGCATTTAAGGTCTCGAAACCGACCGGCCCGAGGCCGGTCACGACTTTAAAGCGAATTTGGCTTTCGGCCCTTTCCAACCTCGCTAACCGACGCCTTGCAAAAAACCATGCCAGCGAATATTGATTGCAAACGATTGCAATCCGACACGGAACCTTGATGCCCGCAGTGCAAACTCATCCCCAGCCAACTGAAAATGTCTCCCAGGACGCTTTCCAGCGTTTGGCGGGTAGGCTGGAAATCCTATATCCACTGCAGGCTTCGTCGCTGTTAGAAGGCGTGAAGCGGGCGATTGAGACTGCGCGGGCGAACCGGCCCGAGCGCTTGCAGGCCCTGGACCGCCTCCGCGCCGCCTCGCCCGGCTGGACGGCGCGCTCGGGCGAGAGCGTCTACACCTTCTACGTCGATCGGATGGCGGGCGACCTTTCGGCCCTGATCGACCGGCTGGATTATCTTCAGGCGCTGGGCGTGCGCTGGCTGCATCCCCTGCCGCTGCTGAAGGCGCGTGATGGCGACAGCGACGGCGGCTTCGCGGTTCAGGACTATCGCGAGGTGGAGCCGTCCCTAGGTACGATGGTCGATCTGGAGCGGTTGGCGCAGGAACTGCACTCGCGCGACATGGGGCTGCTGCTGGATGTCGTCTGCAATCACACGGCGCGCGAGCACGACTGGGCTAGGCGCGCGCGCGAAGGCGATCCGCGCTATCGGGCCTATTACCATGTCGTCGAATCCGCCGAGGCCGTCGCGGCCTGGGAAGAGACGCTGATCGACGTCTTCCCCGACACGGCGCCGGGCAGCTTCACCCACGACCCGGACATGGGCGGGTGGGTCTGGACCACCTTCTACCCGTTCCAGTGGGACCTGAACTACGCCAATCCCGATGTCTTCCTGGAGATGCTGGAGGTCTTGCTGTTCTTGGCCAATCGGGGGGTGCAGGGCTTCCGCCTGGACAGCGCGCCCTTCCTCTGGAAGCGCGAGGGAACGAGCTGCCGCAACCAGCCCGAGACCTATCAGATCATCGAGGCGTTTCGCGCCGCGCTGGATCTGGCGGCGCCCAGCGTCGTCCTGTTGGCCGAGGCGATCGAGAGCCTGGACGACGTGCTGCCCTTCTTCGGACGCGAGGCGCCCGCCTGCGGACTGGCCTACAACAACGGGGTGATGACCGCCCTGTGGGGCGCCCTGGCGGATCAGGACGCAGAGCCCGTGAACCGGGTCCTGACGGCCGCGGCGGCCCGACCCGATCACGCCGCCTGGCTGAATTACGTCCGCTGCCATGACGACCTGATCTGGAACGCGCTTTCGGCCTATGCGGACTTCGCCGACCTGGAGCGCTGGTCGACCTTCTACGACGGCGCCGGCTTTTCGGACGGGCGCCGGTTCCAGACCGCGCCCGGCGGGGTGCCGTCCACGAACGGCATGGCCTCGGCCCTGGCGGGGGTCGGCAAATCGGGCGTCGATCAGGATCTGGCCCTGGCGCGTCTGCGGCTGCTGTACGGCGTGATCCACGCCCTGGACGGCTGGCCCCTGATCTACATGGGCGACGAGATCGGACTGGGCAACGACGAGTCCTACACCCTCGACCCCGAACGCGCCGCCGAAGGGCGCTGGCTGCATCGCCCCGCGATGGATTGGGCGCGCGCATCGGAAGCGGCCCGAGGCCAGGGGCCGGCCGGCGCGGTCTTCCGCAGCCTGCGACGGTTCGGCGAGGCGGCGCGCGAGCTGAACGGTCTAGGCGTCACGGGCCGCGCGGTTCCTCTGGATGTCGGCGACCGACGCCTCCTGGCCTTCGCCCGAACGGCGGGACAGCCTTTCGTCTGCCTGGCCAATCTGTCGCCGGAGACCGTCGCCTTGAACGAACCGATCGACGGGGTGGAGACGCCCTGGGACGTCCTGACCCACGAGGCCGTCGCCTCTGGGCCGCTGACGCTGCAGCCGTATCAGATCCTGTGGCTGGCGGGGCGGCCATGAAGGGCTTCGCCGGCGTTGAAATCGGGGGAACCAAGGTCGTGGTCGGCTTCGGAACGGGGCCGGACGATCTGAACGGGGTCGTGCGAATTCCCACCACCACCCCGCAAGAGACAATGGGCGCGGTCGTGGAGACGATCACGGCCTGGGCCGCCGACCATGACCTGGCCGGGATCGGGGTCGCCAGCTTCGGCCCGGTGCGGGTCGATGCGGCGGCCGAGGACTATGGCCGTATTCTGAAGACGCCGAAGCCGGGCTGGTCGGGGGCGGACGTGCTGGCGCCTCTGCGGCGGCTGCAACGGCCGCTGGGTCTGGCGACCGATGTCGTCGGGGCGGCCTTCGGCGAAGGTCGCTGGGGCGCGGCGCGGGGTCTGGACGATCATGTCTATGTCACGGTCGGGACCGGCGTCGGGATGGGAATCATCTCGGGCGGCCGCGCCGTCCACGGCGCCCTGCACACCGAAGCGGGCCATCTGCTGGTGCGCCGCGATCCCGACCGCGATCCCTTCCCCGGCGCCTGCCCGTTCCATGGCGACTGTCTGGAAGGTCTGATCTCGGGGCCCGCCCTGGCCCAGCGTATCGGCCGGCCGGGCGATACGCTGACGCCGGACGATCCGGTCTGGGACCTGGTCGCCGACTATCTGGCCCAAATGGCCGCCAGCCTGACCTATATGGTTTCGCCCCGCCGCATCGTCATCGGCGGCGGCGTCGGGGGCCAGGCGCATCTGCTGGATCGGACCCGACGACGTTTGCCCATCCTGCTGGGCGGCTATCTGCCGGACCTGGACGGGGAAGACGCCATGGCCGCCTATCTGGTCGCGCCGGAACTGGGCGACAGGGCCGGCGTCCTTGGATCCATCGCCGTCGCCGAGTCTGCCTTTCTGAACCAACATTAAAGACGGCGGGGACCCTGTATCCCCGCCCGCGCAAGGGAAGAAACACCATGACCGCCAACGCCCTGACAGCGGCGCCCGAACGCAATATCGGCCTGATCAAGGCCCTGACCTTCATGATGTTCATGATGTTCGCCATGACCACCGATGCGGTCGGCGTCATCATTCCCAAGGTCATCGAGGAATACGGTCTGGGACTGACGGCCGCCGGCGCCTTCCATTACGCCTCCATGGGCGGCATCGCCCTGGCCGGCCTGGGGCTGGGCTTCCTGGCGGATCGGCTGGGGCGAAAGGCGGCGATCCTGCTGGGCCTGGGGGCCTTCGCCTCGGCCTCCTTCCTATTCGCCTTCGGCACGGGCTTCGGCTTCTTCGTTCTGCTGCTCTTCGTCTCGGGCCTTGCGATCGGAGTGTTCAAGACCGCGGCCCTGGCCCTGATCGGCGACATCACGACGTCGACGAGGGATCACACGGCGACGATGAACACCGTCGAAGGCTTCTTCGGCGTGGGCGCCATCATCGGCCCGGCGGTGGTCACGGGCCTGCTGGCCGCCGGGGCGTCCTGGAAATGGCTTTATGTCATCGCCGGCCTGCTGGCGGTGGGCCTGATCGTGGCGGCCCTGGCTGTGCGTTATCCCCCCTCCCAAGCCGCCGAACAGCCGGCGTCGCTGCGCGCCAGCCTGGCGATGTGCCGCGATCCCTACGCCCTGGCCTTCAGCGCGGGTGCCATGCTCTACGTCGGCGTGGAGACGGCCATCTACGTCTGGATGCCGACCCTGTTGAAGGATTACGCCGGTCCGGCCGTGATGCTGGCGGCTTACGCCCTGTCGATCTTCTTCGTCCTGAGGGTCGTGGGACGGTTCCTTGGGGCCTGGCTACTGCGCCGCATGGATTGGACGCGGGTTCTGATGTGGGCCAGCTTGCTGATCTTCGCCTGTTTCCTCGGCGCCGCCGTGCTGGGTCGGTCCGCGGCGGTCTGGCTGTTGCCGCTGTCGGGCCTGTTCATGTCGGTGATCTATCCGACGCTGAACTCCAAGGGCATCAGCTGTTTTCCCAAGCCGCAGCATGGCGCGGTGGCCGGCGTCATCCTGTTCTTCACCTGCATCAGCGCCGTTCTCGCCCCTCTGGCGATGGGCGTGGTCAGCGACAGGTTCGGCGGCCCGCAGTACGGGTTCATCCTGGCTACGGTTCTGGCGGCCGTCCTGGCGGCCGCCCTGGCGGTCAATGCGGTCGTCAAACCCGCCGAACGCAGGCTGGTCCAGCACGACGACAGCCTGTAAGGCGCGTCGCCGCGCGCCCTTCAGGGGGCCGAGGCGCGCACGACCAGTTCCGGCGCCATCACCAGGGACGGCGCCGGTTCGCCTTCCAGACGGCGCAGCAGAAGATCGACCATCGCCTGGGCGCCCCGCCCGATGTCCTGGCGCACCGTGGTCAGGGCGGGACTGGCGTGAATGGCGATCTCCAGGTCGTCATAGCCGACCACGGCCACATCGTCGGGCACGCGCAGCCCCCGCTCCGACAGGGCGCGGATCGCCGCCAGGGCGATGATGTCGGTGGCGGCGACGACGCCGTCCACCGCATCCGTCTCATCCAGGAAACTACGGATCGTCTCATAGGCGGTCTGCGGCGTCAGATGCACCGCCAGCGGGTGGGCGGGCGCGGCCACCCCCAGTTCGGCGTGGGCCTGCAGGAAGCCCTGATAGCGTTCGCCTAACTCCGGGAAGTCCGGATTGCCGAAGAAGACCAGCCGACGCCGGCCGGACTTCAGCAGGTGTTCGGTCGCCAGCCGGCCGCCCAGGCGGTTGTCGGTGCCGACCACGCACTGGGACAGACCGTCCATCATCGCGCCCCACACCACCAGGGGCGCATAGCGCTTCGCCATGGCCTCGATGGCCTCGACCTGATCGGACTGGCCGATGACCAGGACGCCGTCGACCCGGCCGGTTTCGGTCATGTCGCGCAGCCAGTCGGCATTGCTGGGTATGATGCGCGACAACAGAAGATCGTAGCCGCGCGCCGTCAGGGCGTCGGCGAGATGGCCCAGCAGGGTGATGAAGAAGGGATCCGACACCGGCTGGCCGACTTCGTGGCCCAGCGGCAGGACGACGCCGATCGCCTGGGTGCGGCCGGTTCGCAGGCTGCGGCCGACGATGTTGGGGCGATAGCCGTGCTCGCGCGCCAGGGCCTTGATCCTTTCGCGCGTCTCTTCACGGATCGCCGGATTGTCGGCCAGGGCCCGCGACACGGTCGACGTCGAAAGACCGCTGAGGCGAGCCAGGTCTGCGAGCGTTGGGGCGGATTTATCCGGCATATCGATCGAATGACGTGAACCCCGCACGGGGTCAAAGAAAAAGGCGCGATCCCGGAAGATCGCGCCCGAAGTTCAGCGGCTCAGGGGAGCGGTGTCGCCGCCGTCAGAAGGTGTAGCGAAGGCTGATCGTCGCCGTTCGACCGTTCAGGGCGCGGGCCCGGACGATGTTGGTGGCGTTGTTGGTGATCGCGCCTTCTTCCGACTCCGTCACCGCGAAGGTGTCGAAGACATTGTTCACGTTCAGCGTCAGGGCCAGGTCGTCCGTCAGGTCATAGCTGGCGAACGGATTGACGATGACATAGCCCGGCATGACCAGCTGATTGTCGAACTGGGCGTAGGAATCCGACGTTCCGACCAGGTTCACGCCGGCGCGGACGGGGCCGCGGTTATAGGCGGCCGTCGCCTGATAGACCCATTCGGCCTGACGGCGCGGACGGTTTCCGACGTTGGCGGGGTTCAGGCGATCCGCCGTGATCTTGGCGTCCGTCCAGGTCAGGCCGCCGTTCAGATCGAAAGCGCCCGCCCGGACGTGGCCTTCCAGTTCGATCCCCTTGGCCTCGTACTGGGCGTTGGTGAAGGTCTGGCTGGTGGCCTCGAAGTTGGTCTCTTCGGTCTTGGCCAGGAAGGCGGTGGCGAACAGCTGGGTGGCGCCATGGCGATAGCGCGCGCCCGCCTCGTACTGCTCGACCATGTCGACCGCCGCGCCCTTGTCGACCAGGCGGCCGTCGGCGGCGATGGCCGGGCCGAACAGCAGACGGTCGGCGTTGGCGCGTCCGCCGCGGCTGGCGCGGCCGAACACGGCGACGTCGTCATTGATCGAATAGTTCGCCCCCAGCGAATAGGACCAGTAGCTCCAGTCGTAGTCGATGGGCTTGGCGTTGGCGTAGTCGATCTGGCTGACCTGGGTCTCGGGGCGCTGGATCACGCCGTCGCCCGAGATGTCGCGCGTGGTGACGATGCCGTCGGCATAGCTGCCGGACGCCTTGCCGGCGTCGTAGCGCACCGAACCGTCGACGATCAGCGGACCGCTTTCCCAGTTCAGGGCCACATAGGGGGCGTTGATCTGATAGTCGGCGTCGTAGGACCGGCGGCAGCAGTTGCCGAAGAAGGTCGCGCCGTAGCCGACTAGGCCGTTCTGCGTCAGCTTGGTTCCCGTGCTGTCGAAGACATCCACCAGCGCGGCGTTGTCGCCCTTCACCTCGGTCAGGAAGCTGTTCCACAGCCAATCCACGTCGATCGACTGGCTGGCGCGGTAATAGCCGAAGGTGGTCTTCAGCGTGCCGCCGCCCGCCGCGAATTCGCGCTCCAGCTTCAGGTCGTTGGCCATGTTGCCGAAGTCGTTGATATCGACGTCGAACAGGACGATCTGAGCCAGCAGGCCGTTGCCGTTGGCGTTGGACGGGACCACCTGCCCGGCGTTGGCGCCGTTGGCGTAACGGGCGACCGCGCCCGTCCCACCGATGCCCGCCGCGATGGCCGAAGGCGTTCCGACGCCGGCCGTGAAGGGCGAGATGAAGCCGCCCTTGTTGGACGCGATGCGGAACTTGTCCGTCAGGGTCCAGCCCGAACCCAGGTCGAAGCTGGCCTCAAGTCCGCCGGACAGGACTTCCGGGTGCATGCCGTCCGAGATCTTGCCGACGCGCGGCTGGTTGTCGCCGCCCAGGCCGGGGCTCAGTTGGAACAGGGCCGAATGCAGCGTCTGGGTGGAGGCGTCGTAGCCCGGCAGGGCGCCCCATTTAGGATCGCTGTTGGTTCCCGTCACCTGGATCGGCGACGGCATATAGGCGATGGCCCGGTCGTTCAGATATTTGCCGGTCAAGCGGACATAGCCGTTATCGAACTCGCGCGTCACCGAGGCGCGAACCTGGCCGCCCTGCTCGCCGGTGAAGCCCGCTTCGCGCGCGCCTTCACCGGTGCGATAGAAGCCGCCGATCGAACCGTACAGCTTGTCGGCGATGGGGCCGCCGTACTGGAATTCCGCCCGGCTGGTGTCGAAGTCCAGGCCGCGCGTCAGGGTGACGCTGCCGCCTTCGGCCTGGCCGGTCTGGGTGATCATGTTGATGATCCCGCCAGGCGAGTTGGAGGCGAAGGTCGAGGCCGAACCGCCGCGAACCGCCTGGACCCGCGCGATGGTCGAATCATAGCGGGTGAAGATGTCGGCGTTGCCGAAGGAGATGTCGCCGAACTCCATGACCGGCAGGCCGTCTTCCTGAATCTGAAGGAATTTCGCCCCGCCCGTCGAGATGGGAATGCCGCGCACGGCGATGTTGGCGTTGCCTTCGCCGCCCGACGATTCGGCGCGGACGCCCGGAATGCTGCGGAAGATTTCGGCCGTCGAACGCGGCGCCAGGTCCTGAACGGCTTCGGCGTTCAGGGTCGTGACGGACACCGAAGACCGCAAGGTCGAGGTGCGGCCGGCGACCGCCGTCACCACCACCTCGTCGACGGTCGACGGCTCGGCGGCGGGCGCCTGGGACGGGGTTGCGGCCTCTTGCGCCCAGGCGGTCGTGCCCAGGGCGGCGAACAGGGCGGCCATGCAGATGGAACCTGCGACTTTCATGACTCTCATTCCTCCGTAGGGGCCTCTCAGGGGCCTTAATGCAATCGATGGCACAAAATACAATCGATTGCAATCGGACGCGCCTTGATCGAACACGGCCAGGCGGCGGGGGCAAAGCTTATGATTTCGTGGAGGATGCTGAGGTTCGATTTGCGACTTTGACCGTGAAGCCGCTACTCGCAGCGGTCATCCGCCAAGCCGTCTGGCTCTACCTTCGGTTGCTGTCAGGCTTCACAGGGCGGACCTTCCAGGAAGGCCACATCGTGTCTGATCATGATCTAGATGCAACGAAGTGCTGTAATGTTGTTCATAAGCCCCTGACTTTGGACAGGCCTGAAGTGTGGTCCGTGTTATGGAATTCCCGACGAATGATGGGCGTGTAATCGCGCTGCCCCAGCCCGTCGTCTTCCCAACCTCCTACGTCTGGGGTGCGGGTGGGGTGCTATTTTTTGCTCGCCCTGGTGTCCGGCCATCGATCCAAAAATGGGCACGCAGAAAAACGAAAGCACGAGGTCCGCGCTTTCGTTCTCCGCTGTCAGGCGCAGCAAGCCCTCGTCGTCAGCTTCGGTCTTACCAGGCGAAGGTCGCGCCGACCCGCCCGCCGTTCGAGCCGCGCACGCTTGATCCGGCGAAACCACCGGACAGGTACATGTGATCGCTGGCGCGCACGACCGCAGAAAGAGAATAGCCCTCTTCGCCCCGATAGGTCGCCAAGTTGACCGAGACGGCGAACTTTGCATCAGCGGGCATGATCGTGCCGCCCAGAGCCATCGCCGCCGCGACCCCCCCATTCGCCAGACGGTTGTTCATGTCGATCTGCGTCTGAAGATTGGTCTGGGTCGTTTCAAGCGCCGTCAGACGGCCGTTCTGGACAGTGTCGAGGGCCTGCATGGCGGCGATCGTGGACGACTGGGCGGCGATGGCGGCCTGCAACGAAGTGATCGCGGGACGGATGGTCGTATCCCGGCCGACCGTGCCCGAAGCGTCCACCGTCATCACATCGGTCGACCCGGTCTGAGCTGCCGTGGAGGCGGCGATGTCGCCGACGCTGATGGAGCTACCGGAGCCGCCCAGGGTGACCTGGTTCGCGCGCGTGGCCGTGGCGCCCGAGCCGAGAGCCACAGCATTGGCGTATCCGGCCTGGGCGCCGTTCCCGAGCGCTACGGCGCCGTTGCCCGACGCCGTGTTGCCATTGCCGATCGCCACCGCGCCGTTTCCGCTGGCGTTGTTGTCGGCGCCAATCGCCACCGCACCGACGCCGCTTGCCGTGTTCGGATCGCCAATGGCGACCGCGCCGTTGCCGTTCGCGATCTGCCCTACGCCGATGCCGACGGCGCCATTGCCGCTGACGACCGGCGTCGCGCCGCTTCCGCTGACCCGGACATAGGTGGTGGCGGCCGCCGCCTGATTGGCCGTGGTCAGGGCGGTGTTCGCCGTCGTCTGAGCCGTCGCGGCGTTGGCGAGGGCCGTATTCGCCGTCGTCTGGGCCGTCGCGGCGTTGGTCAGAGCCGTGTTCGCCGTCGTCTGCGCCGCCGCCGCGTTGGTCAGGGCCGCATCAGCCGTGGTCTGGGCGGTTGCTGCGTTGGTCAGGGCGGCGTTGGCCGTTGTTTGCGCGCCTGCCGCATTGGCCAAGGCCGCGTCAGCTGTGGTTTGGGCCGTCGCGGCATTGGTCAGGGCGGTGTTCGCCGTCGTCTGGGCCGTCGCGGCGTTGGTCAGAGCCGTGTTCGCCGTCGTCTGCGCCGCCGTGACGTTCTGGTTGGTTTGATACAGCTGGTCGCCCGTCACCGCATCGGTTGAACCGGCGGCCACCACGCCGTTGGACACGTTGGTCACGGCACGGGTGAACGACATCCCGGCATGGCAGAGTACGCCTTGCGAACAGCCCACCGAAACGACGGCGCGGCCGTTCTCACCATCGTCGGAGCTGCCGTAACCCAAGGCGACATTGCCCAGGAAGGCGCCCGTGCCGGACGTCACGCTGAAACCGCCCAGCGCGGCGCCGCCGCTCGTCAGCGCCCGGCTCACCGGGCCCACGGCCGTGGCGTTCGACCCGGCAGCGGTGCTGAAGGCCCCCAGAGCGCTGCTCTGGAAGCCGCTTGCCGTGCTGTTGCCCCCGAAGGCGTTGGCGTAGAGGCCCGAGCTCAGGGAATATCCGCCCAGGGCGACGCTGGTATTTCCTGTCGACTGCGAGGCGGTGCCGATGGCGACGGAGTTGCCGCCATTGGCCGTGGTGGCCGTAAACTGTGTCGCGCTGTCTACGGTGACTGAATCCGAACCGATGGCGATGTTGCCCTTAGTGCCGTTGGCGGCGCCGCCGTAGCTGTCGGTTCCGCCAAGCGCGCTGACGCCCGACACGATATCGCCCACCCCCGCCGCTCTGGCCGCGAAGCCGAGGACGGAACTCGCATTACCGCTCGCCACATTGTTCATGCCCATCGCCGTACTGGCGATGCCGCTGGCCGTGTTTCCGTTGCCGAACACGCTGCTGTTCGAGCCCGAGGCCGTGTTCTGTACGCCCACCGCGAGGCCGTAGTTGGCGGAGGCCGTGCTGTTTGAGCCGAACACGGAACTTCTATAGCCGGACGCCGTGCTGAATCCGCCCACCGCCGTGGATAGCTGGCCGGTTGCGGAACTGTCGTTGCCGGTCGCGGTGGAATATTGTCCGCTGGACAGGCTGTTCACGCCGGTCGCCGTGCTGTTGTTTCCGCTCGCCTGACTGTTGTAGCCCGTGGCGGTGGCGTTGCCCGCTGACGCCGAGGCGTAGGAGCCTGTGGCCGTGCTCTGCGAACCGCTCGCGATGCTGAAGGCACCCGTCGCGGTCGAGCCCTGACCGCTGGCTTCGCTGTTGTCGCCCAGGGCGGTGCTCTGCTGATCGCTGGCGCGGCTGCCCGCGCCGACCGCCGTGCTGGCGCTGGCGGTTGCGGCGCTGTTGGCGCCGACGGCGGTCGTGTCATTGCCTATGGCGCGGCTGGCGCCGCCAAACGCGCTGGCGAGCCTGCCGTTCGCCGTGCTTTGAACGCCGACGGCCGTCGCGCCCAGATTGGTGCTTGATCCCGCCGAGGCGCCGTTGCCGCAGGCGACATTCTGCCCGGGGACGTTCTGATTGCAGACCTCGCCCGTCGTCGTCGTTGTGGTTCCGCCGGTCACGGTCTGCGCCATGGAGGCGCCCGGCACAAGCACGCCGAGCGCGATCAGACCCGCGAGCGTGAGGGTCGGGCTAAGGCTGATTTTCGATTTAGACATGACGGCTTTTCCCCAGAAGACATAACCGGTGCTGGCCCGGACCGGCGCATTGTTTAGGGAGCGGCCATTCGCTAGAATATTCCCCCTAGGGGGAGCTTTCAGACGCCATGTCGATGCGTATGTATGCAGCGCGCGCCAGTGGTCGGGCGACATCCAACTCGCGTCGAACTTGGCTCGAACTTCGGCTGCTTTGTCGAAGGGGGGTCGGCATAGCCGCCATCGCCCCTGAACTCTGTCGTTTGATCCGCCAGATCATGCCCTGCGACTCGGGCGCGATCTGCTGGCTCGACGACGAAGGAATGCCGATCGGCTTCTTTCACGAGAACTCCTTGCCTGAGTTGAAGGAGCTCTTCGCCAACGATTACCAGGCTCTGTTCGCCGGCCCAGGCGAATACGGCGTCGCCTGGATGTTGTCTCAACGGGGGCGGACCATCGGCAACTGGCTGGCGGTGGACGGCGAGGTGGAGCGATCCAACACCTACAATCTTTGGATGCGCCCCATGGGACACAGGCATCTGATCGAAATGCGCGTCGAGGCGGCGGGCAAGCCGCGCGCGCTTTTGACCTTCTATCGCGAGCCCGGCTGGCCCTTCACGGACGAAGACGTCGCGCGTCTGGCGATGGTCGAACCCCTGCTACAACGCGCCGCCACGCCGGACGATGGCCTCATCTGGATCGGCGACAGCGTCAGCGAGGAACACCTCATCGTCGATGCGAGCGGGAAACGGTTGATCAGCCTCAGCTACGGCGCCGAAAGGCTGCTGCAGGAGGCGCATATGATCGGTCAGGGCGTCAGCCTTGTCGGCTCGCTCGATGCCCCTCCGCGTTTCGCCGCCGATCTGTGCAACCAATACCGCAGCGTCGGCCTGGACACGCTGCACTTGCCGGCGGGAACGGGCAAATTGCAGGTGACGGGTCGCCCGATCCGCACCGTATCGAGCGACAGCGCAGCGGACGGCGATCAGATGTTGCTCACCATGCTGCTGGAACGGCCGCGAAGCGTGACCGTCGTCGCCGACATCATGGCGATGCAACTGTCTCCCTTGCGCAGCGAAATCCTGCAGTTCGCCGCCACCGGGGGCCGGAGAACAGACGCCCCACGCATGTTCGGCATCAGCAAGGAGTCCCTGAAGAAACACCTTGCGGAAATCTATCGCGCCACAGGGGCGTCAGAATGGACGGAACTCGCGTCTTCATTGAATGCCGGTAAGTAATGAGGGTGTTGTCCACTTAGGCACACCAAGGCAAGCACGGACCGATCAACGCAATCAACTCATCGTCCAAATCGGAAAGCATCGTTTTGCAGATAGACAGTGTTCTCTGAAGTAGCAAAGTAGGCGGTCAGTTGCGGAGGCAAGCATTCCGTATCCCCACGCTGGCTGTTTATCGTCGCCTTGATCGCCGCGACCGTCTTCGCCTTCTGGCGAAGCTATTTCGGCGCATTGTCCAGCGCGCCCTCTGAGTTCCACATCCACGGTGTGACCGCGACGCTCTGGATGTTCCTGTTGCCGGCCCAAAGCTGGACGCCGCACCAGCCTCAGATGGCAGAATCGCTTCATGGGTCGGCTGTTCACGGATGATAAATCGGTACTTTCATCGCCAGGATTTCGCGGGTGCGGCGGGTGATGCCGTACAGCATCCCAGGCTGGGTTTCGTCCCAGTCGATCGCCTGGCCTTGCGCCTCCATGCCCAAGGTCTCAACGTGATCCAGAACGCCGCCGCCCATCGGGATGGAGACGACGTAAAGCTCTGGCAGGTCGTGACCGGTCAGATATAGCCGCCCGTCCGGCCCCCAGCCGCCGCCGGAAATGCTCATCGGTGCGATCCGCTCCAGGATTGAGGGCGGCAGGGCCCAGGCCTCCAACCGTCGCCACTGGTCGTCGAAACGAACCAGGGTGGTATGGCGGTGATCGCGCGGGGCCTCGCCGCCCCGTCCGTCATAGTTGGCGAAGGTGCTGTCAGTCCAACGCTAACTTGTCTCCACTGAGCGCAGCCCTCCCCTGCCCACTAGTCTTCACCCGGCAAGCGCCTTCCACTCGGCGATGGCAGCCGAGCGTCGGGCTTTGAAGTGGTCTCTGCTGATAAGGTGACGATCCTGGTTGAAGTGGTTGTGGAGGGCGGCGTAGACGGCGCTGAATTTCTGCAGGGTCTTCATCTGGCGGAACCGCTGCATGGCCCGTTCTCGTCGTCGAAACGGCAGGTGTGAGTTTTCGACGCGGTTGTTGAGCCAGCGGCCCGTTTCCTGTTTCCCGGCGCCGCCGATCTGATTCAAAGCAGCCCTGTAGGATCGTAATCCATCGGTGACGATCGCTTTGGCCGGACCGTGCCGGCGCATGGCTTTCTTGAGGAATTTCAGAGCTGCGGCTTTGTCCCGTGTCCTGGTGACAAAAGATTCTAGGATCTCACCTTCGTGGTCGACGGCGCGCCAAAGATAGTGACGCTCGCCATTGATCCGAACGAACACCTCATCCAGATGCCAACGCCAATGGGTGAAGGATCGCATGGCCTGAACCCGCTTGCGGCGGATCTCGCCGGCGAACATCGGACCGAACCGATTCCACCAGAGCCGCACAGTTTCTTGGCAGATGTCGATGCCCCGCTCGGCCAACAGGTCCTCGACCTGACGCAGCGACAGCGGGAACCTGACATACATCATCACGACGGTCCGGATCACCTCAGGCGAGCTGTCGAACCATCGAAACGGGTTGTCGGATTTGGCCATAAGGCACGCTATCCGACCCGTTCAGCCGCGGAAACCGTTTGGGCTGACAAGACCCCAGCGACCAACGCTGGTTCGCGACCAGAGGAATCTCCAGCGGACGCCGCGTGCCCATGGCGCGTTTGCGCCCGCCGCGCCGGCGCACCGTCAGCTTCTCCTCGCGGTAGATCCCCTGGACACGCTTCTTGTTGACCGCATGCCCCTCGCGCCTAAGCATCACGTGCAGACGTCGATAGCCAAACCGCCGACGCTCCTGGGCCAGGGCCTTCAGCCGATCGCGCAGGGCGCCGTCGTCCGGTTGCGTCGTCCGATAGCGCACGTTCGTCCGGTCCACGCCCAGCACCCGGCAGGCCCGCCGTTCGCTCATCTCGTAGGCCGACTGCAGGTGCGCCGCCGCCGCTCGATGCGCAGCGGGCGTCACCACTTTTCCCAGCAGACCCTTCAGCGCGACGTTATCCAGCATCGAGTCCGCCAGCATCCGCTTCAGCTTGGCGTTCTCGTCCTCCAGCGCCTTCAGACGCCGGGCCTCCGACACGTCCATGCCGCCATACTTGGCCTTCCACTTGTAGAAGGTCGGCGAGCTCAGCCCGTGCTTCCTGCACAGGTCCGCCACCGGGATACCGGCCTCCTGCTCGCGCAGGATCCAGATGATCTGCTCTTCCGTGAACCGTGATCGCTTCATTCTGTCCGTCCTTTCGAGGGCGGACTCTAGCTATTCCTGGAGGAGTTTCAGGGGGTCACGTCACAGCGAGGGTCTTGTGTGGCCCGTAAGCTGCCGGCGCATCCCGCCAGCGAGACCGTTGCGATTAACGAAGATGATCCTGCTCAGCACCCGGCGGTCGTCAACCCGGGGCTTGCCGTGGCGCTTGAGGAAATAGGCTCCAGCCGAGCCATCTTCTCGTCCGTCAGCCAATACAGGTCGCTCATATCAATGGGGCCTGAGTTTAGGATTCTGAAGCAACCACAAATCGAATTAGAATACACAAATTCCTTAGCGTGCCCAATTCCTCCAGAGTGCGGCCACGATATACAGAGCCGCTCCCAGTAAAATAGATAAGACGCAAATTAGCACGCCAATCACCCCAAAATCGTACCTAAGCATATTTACTCCAGCCCAGACCAATATAAATCCAAATATCTTTATAGTTCTATTGTATTTTAGTACAAAATAAAAATTACTATATTCATTATTGACAATATCACGCTCGCTTGGAGGTAGAATATTGTATATTATAGCCCAATACATTGGCATTAGAGCGAATGCGATTGCGGATAATAAAGGAACGGCAAAATAATTCAGATTGAACATGCCATGCTCCTTCCAGCGTTCGACGCAAGAGTTCCTTGCAATATAATTGCGGCTCTATCTTGCGCGTCACGTCGTATGACGTGATTTCTAACAAACCTCCCCAGTTGGTTGCGCCCCGCATCGAAACTTGCGCCTCCGAAGCGTCGCAGGAGGCGCCCGCCAGGAATAAGTCCCGCTCCAAATCCGGCGGCGTCGCCAGCGAGGGCACCGTAGTCTTGTTGGTACACATGCAACCCAACGGACGCAGCAGCGCTAGCACGACTCGTAATTACCCCGACACCGATAAGGACTGGGTTTGCAGTAAGAACCCCCAGAATAGTCAGTCCGTTGCCTATATACCCAGTAGCAGTGAGGACATTCTCAAATGCTTCTTGATATCGTGGAGCGCGAGGGCAAGCAGTTACCACGACGTCATCGAATGTAGTTACTGATTCAACGCCAATATCCCCAAATTGCCATGGCTCCTCGTTAGGATCTGGAAGATAAATCGAGCATTCATAGCTTGATGAGACCTTCTCCCAACGCATCTCACCCGTTGTTGGGTCCCCAACTCCGATGGTTATATCCTTTCCGCAGCGTGTATCGAGCCACAATAATCCGCTCGGATCCACCCAGTTCATCGGATCCGCGCCGACATAAGCATAGATGTTCGCTCCGGCCGCATACCCGATCGGGTCGGCCTGCATGAACCGAGCGAGCGTGGGCGCATAAGCCCGAGCGCGATAGTGGTAGAGCTGGGCCTCCGGCAGCCACATCTGCCCCGTATACCCGAACCGGCCCGCGTTGCCTGAGCCCGGCACGCCGTATTCGTCGTAAGTGTTGATGGCGATAGCGGCTCCTGCCCCGTCCGTGATCGACACGACCGAGCCCCGCTCATCCGCCAACAACCAGCGCCGGTCGTAGCCCGCGCCCTCATAGGCCGTGACCACATTGTCGAGGCCGAGGCCCGGCACATAGCGCCGCAGCAGACCGCCGGAGGTGTTGTACTCGCCAATCGCCTGTGCGCCGTCATAGAGGAAGCGCGTCGCCCCCGACTGATAAAGCCGCCCGCCCGGATCATAGGACAGGGCCGTCGTCGTCCCGCCGACCGTGGCCGAGGTCAGTTCGTTGGCGCCATTATAGCCGTAAGTCCCCATCGGCGCCGAGGTGATGTTCTGGCGGCCGTCATAGCCGATGGCGGTTCCGCCGACGTTGGTGACCTGGTTCCTGTCGTTGTTGGCGTAGCTGGTAGTGCCTGTTCCTGGCGTATAGGCGTAGGCCGCATTGGACATCGTCCGCGTCGCGATCTGGCTGGTAGGATTATAGGTGAAGTTCAGCGTCAGATCGTTAGCCGTGCCCGCCAGGTCCTGGCTCAAGCTCGTCAGGCGGTTCGCGCCGTCATAACCCCAGGTCGTGGTCGCCCCGTTTCCCAGCCAGGGAAATCTCAGCCGAAAACTCCAGCTTCGAATGATCCAGTTTCCGGGGAGCAGATCACCCTTTTATCTTTCCCTCCGCCCTACTGACCGAAAGCAACTTTTCTTCAGTACCGTTAGGCCAAAAGTGCGACTCGGCCGCGCTGCATAGCTCTCCGACGGTTATTTCGGAGAAGTCAAGTTCTGGAATTCTAGAGAAATAGCGGAAAAAGTCACTTAATCGAACGCCTCTTGATTTTATCAAATCCGAAAAATATCTGTTCCAGTCAACAATTTCAGGATCGCGTATTTCGTATTCGGCGATCATGTAATTGACGACATCCGCAACATCATTTGTCGATCCAACGCAATCTTCGACGATTCGCGTGCCGAGCTCTATCACGGGATAGTAATCAGCCATTCTGGACGAAAAGAAATCAAAAGGCTTCTGGTTAAGCATCACTCACTCGTGGCAGTGTAATAAGCGATTGAAGCCGCGTCGTATGCTAGAAGCACCCAGCCAACGACTGGAATAGCTCTGCCTACAGCAGGGCCCACAAAACGAGATCCGACTCGGGCAATGGCTCCAGTTGCGCTTGGCAACCCTCTCGAGAATCGAACTGCAGCACCGCCCAACACGTTCGGTCGAGCCGCGTCGCCGAAAATCGCTCTGGCTCCAAGGGATGAAAGTGAAGTTCCCACTGTCGCTCCGGCTCCCATCTTAGCTCGCGTAGGGATGGTGTTGAGCCCTCCGATGATTCCAGTGCCCGCCAAGACAGTCGTTAAACCATATTGATCAGCAGCGCATCGCAGTGCCCGACGACTGATGTCTCCGATTGTCGGTCCTGCTGGCGCCGGTGAGTCGCCCCCATCTCCGCGTCGACCAACAACCTCAATGTCACCTAGGTCTGTTGGCGTGTCTGGAAGGTAAATCGAGCATTCATAGCTTGAGGAGACCTTCTCCCAACGTATCTCACCCGTTGTTGGATCCCCAACTCCGATGGTTATATCCTTGCCGCAGCGTGTATCGAGCCACAATAATCCGCTCGGATCCACCCAGTTCATCGGATCCGCGCCGACATAAGCATAGATGTTCGCTCCGGCCGCATACCCGATCGGGTCGGCCTGCATGAACCGAGCGAGCGTGGGCGCATAAGCCCGAGCGCGATAGTGGTAGAGCTGGGCCTCCGGCAGCCACATCTGCCCCGTATACCCGAACCGGCCCGCGTTGCCTGAGCCCGGCACGCCGTATTCGTCGTAAGTGTTGATGGCGATAGCGGCTCCTGCCCCGTCCGTGATCGACACGACCGACTGCCGTTCATCCGCCAATAGCCAGCGCCGGTCGTAGCCCGCGCCCTCATAGGCCGTGACCACATTGTCCAGGCCGAGGCCAGGAACATAGCGACGCAGCAGCCCACCCGAGGTGTTGTACTCGCCCACCACCTGCTGGCCGTCGTAGAGGAACCGCGTCGAACCCGACTGATAGAGCCGACCGGCCGGGTCGTAGGACAGGCCTGTGGTCGTCCCGCCCACCGTCGCCGAGGTCAGCTCGTTGTAGCCGTTGTAGCCGTAGCTGCCCAGACCCGGGACGCTGGTGATGTTCTGGCGGCCGTCGTAGCCGACGCCATTCCCGTTGACGCTCGTCACCTGGTTCTTGCCGTTGTTGGCGTAGGCCGTATTGCCCGCGCCCGGCGAGTAAGCGTAGGCGCCGTTCGACAGGGTCCGCTTCACGATCTGACCCGCCGGATTGTAGGTCAGATTCAGGCCGAAGTCGTTCGCCGTCCCCGCCGCGTCATGGCTCAGCGCCGACAGGCGACCGGCCGCGTCATAGCTCCAGTGGGTCGTCGCGCCGTTCGCCCGGCTCTGGGCGATGGGTCGGCCCAGGTTGTCGTAGGCCCAGGCCGACAGTCGCCAGTCCGTCGCCCCGTTCTCGCGGATGCCGGTCAGTTCATTGGCGTAGTCGTAGTCGTAGGCCGCCCAGAAGCCGTCCGGCCAGTGGATCGAGGTCCGCCGTCCCGCCTGGTCATAGCCGTAGCTCATCGTCCCCAGAGGGCCCGTCGCCGTCAGTTGACGTCCAAGGGCGTCCCAGGTGTTGGTCAGGCTCTGACCGCCCCCGAACGTCGTCAGCGGCCGATTGAGATTATCGTAGGTGTAGCCGACATCGTTCGCCGCCGTGGCGTCGGCCAGGGTCACTCGGTTCAGCGCGTCATAGGTGTAGGTGACGCTGTCCCCGCCGCGATTGCGATAGCTGACGACGTTGGAGCCGGCGTCGTATCCGTACTGCTCGTAGTCGCCGGCGTCGGACCCGCCATTGCCCACCGCCCAGTTCGGATAGAGAATCTGGCTCAACCGGTCAAAGCCGTCATAGACCATCGTCGAGACGTTGCCGGCGCCGTCCTTCAGCGTCAGCGGCTTGCCGTTGGCGGTGTAGGTCGCCTCCTCCGTGATGGGGCTCGCCGTGCCATGGCCCGAGATCGACTTCGTCAGTTGGCTCGTGGCGTCGTACTCGTATTTGGTGATCCGGTCCGGACCGTAGGCGCCCTGAGCGCCCAGGTCGCAGGCCGAGCCCGGCAGGCTGTTGAACGCCGCCGGGTTCATCCGCGTCGCCACGCACTCCGTGCGGCCCGCCGCATCATAGCCGACATGCGTCACCGTCTGGGCCTGGCTCCCGCCATGCTGGGCGACGATCACCGGACGGCCGAAGCCGTCATAGGCCGTCAGTTGCTGCTGCAGGCTGACGAATCCGCTCCAGTCCCCGTCCGAGATTCCATTGACGACGCCCTGCTCCACCTGGGTCGGACGTCCCGCCGCGTCATAGGTCACGCGCTGCGCCCGCCGCATCAGGCTGCCCGCTCCATCCGGGTCCGGGCCGACGACACCCACCGGACGGCGCCCGGCGTCGTAGCGGTAATAGGTGGTGTCGTCCGATCCTGGCAGCGGGCCGTCCACCGACGCCACGTCGCCGTTGGCCGTATAGATCGTCGTCACCGACGCGGTCAGCGCCCCCGTGCGGTCCTGCTGGGTCACGACGGTCGGCAGAAGGTTGTTGGCCACGCCCGCCGCGCCGTACTGCACTGTCTGACGCACCTCGTCCGTCGTGCCCACGCACGCCGGGGCGGCGTTGGTCGCGCACGACGACACCGAGACCGGCAGCGTGACCGGGGTCGGCGCGGCGACGATCATTCCAGCGCTGTTCTTGTAATAGGCCGTCTGCGCCGCATAGGCGATGCGCGTCTGCGGTCGCGTCGCCCCCGACGTCGGCGCCGGCAGGGTCATGCTCTCCAGCCCGCCGTGAGTGCCGTTCCAGCTATAGTCCGTGACGGCGCCGCGCGCGTCCGTCGTCGAGGTTGGTCGGTTGCAGGTCACTGGGTTGGAGCAGGACGCCGGGAAGGTCGCGCTGGTGGTCAGATTGCCCAGGCCCGAGCCCGACTTCGGCACGTATAGCGTCTGCGTGACGTTGCCCCGGGCGTCATAGAAATAATCGACATAGCCGCCAGAGACATCGCCTTCGGGAGGGATCACCCTGTCCAGCCGGCCATTGCCGTCGTAACGGTATCGCCAAGTTCGTCCCAGTCCGTCGGCCACCCCGACCGCTCTGCCAATGGCAAGATCGGACGTTACGACAAGGCGTTGGTTCAACGGTCCGGTGGCCGTCGTCGTGCGGGCGCCTGTGCTGTCGGAATAAACATAGCTCCATGCGCCAGACGCATTCGTGACGCCGGACACCTTGCCAGCGGCATAGCTTATGGACACATCGTCGCTCGTAGAGCCTGGACGTCGTATCCCGCTCAATCCCGAGGCCCCATAGCTGTAAGTCGTAGTTCTTCCGGATTGATCGGCGACTGAAGAAACTCGAGAAGGACTGCTCGCCACATAAGACACGCTGGGCCCAGGCTCGGTCAAACCGGCGCAAGCGGGAGCGAACGGATCACAATAGTCGACGGCCAGATTGACGCCCACCGCCGCCGTTCGGGTCATCCAGTCGTTGAGAGAGCCCGTGTCAATGTCATCTTCCTTGTAAGAAAACTTGACCATATAGCCGCGATTGCTGACCACAGCCTGCGGTCTGATCGCGGTAAGCACGGCTCCCTGGCAATCTTCAACCAATCCTCCATTTGGGCAGTACGGGGCAACGAGATTGTAAAATGTCAGGGTGTCGCCGTTTGGCTTTACAAGATTTTGAAGCGCGGCGTTCGTGGCGGTCCATGGCGCGGAATAGCTATGCCCAGTAAATGTAGCGACCGTACCGTCCGACGTCTTGAACGTGTAGTTCGAGCCCGATTGGGTCAAGGTCTCCCCGCCGCCTGACAGGGGCGTGAACACCATTCCGCTTCTCGTGAACCTGTAAGACTGCGCGCCCACGCTGACGATGTAAGTGGAACCCGAAATCGAGATGGTTCCGGAGAGCACATCCCGCCAACCTCCGTTTAGTAGGACGCGGGCATGAACGATCCCTCCTTCATCGGGTCGACCGATGACGACATCCTCAGCATAGGCGTTGAAAACACCTTGAACCAAATCGACCCCACGCGGATCGAGCGTGTAGTGCTCCGGCGGCGTTGGCTGCTGCTGCGCCAGAACCGGCGTGGCCACGAGGGCGCTGCTGACCAGCAGCGCGGCCTTGAGTGCGGTCTTCATGATCTCCCCCAGATCAGTAGCAGCAGGTGCCGGTGGACCAGACGGCCGTCCAGCCGTCGTAGATGACGAGATTGCCGTCGGTCTGCATGACCAGACGCGCACCAGGATGACCGCCCGTGCCGCTCTGCCAGATCAGTTCGTTGGACGCCCCGCGCATCACAAGATTGCCATCCGTCTGGAGGCTCAGCACCGTGCCTCGACCGCTCGCCGTGTTGGTCGACCAGAGCCCGCCCGGGGGGCCGTAGATGACGGCGTTGCTGTCGCCGGCCTGCAGCAAGAAGATGAAGCGACCGTCGGCCGATGTAAGCTTCTGGCTCGGCAGCAGGTCCTGTCCGGTGAGAAGTTGATCATTGGTCGTGCGAGCGTTCGCCGCTTCGGTGATCCGCCCCTCTCGATTATCGGCTGCGTCCAGGCCGTAACGCGTGCGATAGCCACCGTTCGGCGGGGGCTTTGGTCGCAGCGACCAGCCGGCCCTGCACGTCGTAGAAATAGGTGTCCGTCTGCTGCGCTTGGGCCGACGCGCCAAGCCCCAGCACCGTCAGACACGCCAAACCCATAAGCCCCTGCTTCACCGCGATTCCCCCAAACAGCGCTGGCGAACAGTGGTCAGGCAGAGGCGCTAACGGTCAAGCTGTCGAAGGATCACATGCTCGTGATAGTTGCAGATCAAGCTCGCACAGGGCGATTCCCGTTCGTCCGCGTTGGGACACCCAATCGGTCGGGCCGCTGATATCGAAGCCAGGGTATCGGTTCGCGGAATGCCGCTTAGGCGCAAAGCGCCCTGCGCTCTCATGTCGGCAATGCGCCATGTGTGGACGGCTCCCCGTTGGCAAGGGTTGAAGTGACGTTCTGCTAAGTCTGGTCGGTGCGGCCATGTGTTCGACCTGCTGGTGCGGTACGCATGACCGCTGGCCATAATGCCTTCCGCGAAGACGGGTCCCGACCAAAAGCACGCGCTCGAGGCGCTCTGGCGCATGTGGGTTTTCCCGTCTTCCGGTATCGACCGGCTGTCGCATTACATCCTGTTCGCCCTTCCCAAGTTCGTCAGCCTCGGCACACGTGCCTCGGCCTGATCTCTATGCAGCCAGCGGCTCCCTGTAGCGCTCGCCTGAGGTCATGATCGCCCAGACCATCCTGGCGTTCTTATTGGCGAGCGCGACGGCCGCGACCTTCGGCGTTCGTCGCGCGAGCAACTGGACCAGCCACGGCCGGCGGGTTCCGTTTCGAACGGCGTAGCGCACGACAGCCAGGGCGCCGACGACGAGCATCTGTCGCAGGTAGCGATCGCCCTGCCTGGCGATCCCGCCGAGCCGCTCTTTGCCTCCGCTGGAGTTCTGACGGGGGACAAGTCCGATCCACGCCGCCAGATTGCGACCGGTCTTGAAGGCCTTCGGATCGGCGATCGTGCCTATCAGCGCGCTGGCGAGCAGCGGGCCCACGCCCGGTATATCCATCAGCCGGCGGCCTACTTCGGTTGAACGGGCGTTGGTCCTGATCAGTCGGTCACCTTCAAGAATCTGCACGTTCAGTAGCCGCAGTTGCGCAACCAACATGGTCAGGCAGCCCCGTGCCTCGGGCGGCACACGCGGATCCTCAGAATTCTCAACGACCTCGATCAGCGTCTGCAAGCCCTGCCGACCGATCGCAGCAGCCATCCCGAACTCCGCCATGTGGCTGCGGATTGCATTGGAAACTTGGGTTCGCTGACGGATCATGATCGATCGCGTGCGGTGAAGCACCATGATGCTCTGCTGCTCGGGCGACTTCGCAGGCACGAATCTCATCGTCGGCCGGCTGACGGTTTCACAGATCGCCTCCGCGTCGGCCATGTCGTTCTTCTGGCGCTTCACGTAGGGCTTCACATAACTCGGCGGCATCAGCCGCACGTCGTGGCCGGGACCGATCAACTCACGCGCCCAATGATGCGATGTTCCGCACGCCTCGATCCCAACCAGGCACGGAGCCAGCTTGCCGAAAAACTTCAGAAGCCGCGCTCTCGTCAGCTTCTGTCGAATGACGACGCCGCCTTCAGCATCGATGCCGTGCACCTGAAACACCGACTTCGCGATGTCCAATCCAATCGTGACTACCTGTCCCATGGCTCTCCTCCAGCTCAGACCGGAAGCTAACGCTGCCGGTGGGTTGGAGAGCCGTCCACAGCATCAAATGCGGACGTCTAAACCGTGCTGCAAAAGCGACATCGAGTGGGTAGTCAAGCGAGCAAGCGGAGAGGGATTATCGCTCACCGATTGCTAGTGACGAATGGATGCGGCAGCGGCTTGATCGGCACCATAGGCGCCTGCGTCGAGGAGGCGCTCGTATAGGTCCATGGCGCGGACCCTTTGTTCCCCCTGGGAGCGCTGAAGAGCGATGGCGATGGATACGAAGTCGCTGTCGAGCCCTCTTCTCGCGGTGTCTTCGGCGACCAACCGGTCAACGCACTTTTCCGAGATGGTCAGCACGATTTCCTCGAAACCGGGATGCAGAAGAAGGACTTGGAGCGCATCGGCGAACCGATTGCTCAGCGCAGCGGCAAGCAAGGCTTCATTCTGCAACGCTTCGCCTAGCATGGCCTCGGTCTCTGGGTCAGGCAGTAGAACTCGGCTTCCGTCCAAGGCGGTCGAGATGGCCTCCGCTTCATCGCCAGACGCGGTGCCAGCGAACCGCATCAGAATGGCATGGGAGCTGTCGCGCAGCCTGCCAGCGTTCTGCCGCCAAGCCGATGCTGCGGCGAACAGGCCTCCCAGGCGACCGGCGCTCGGTCCGGCATTCATGATTCCGTCAGCAATGCTGGCCAGAACCGAATCCGAGCCGTCGACCAGTAGAGAAGCGATGCCGAACTCGCCGGCCGCCTGCGCCCCGATCTGGTCTTCCGTATCGGCCCAATGGTCGAGCATGCCGGTCTGAACCTCAGCAGGGATCATCTCGCGGTAGCTCCAAAGCTGACCACCCACAGTTACGGAGAATGCGTCCGGGAATTTTGCCCAAAGCGCCTTGAATAGCGCACCGACACGTTCCCGGTCAGCCCAGAAGAGGTAGCTGCCATGGTAGGCAAGCACGGTCTCCCAGATGTGCGGATCCTCGGCTCGTTCTGCGTGTCGTTCTAGAACCGCCAACCAGGCCTCGCAGTCGGCCGGGTCTTGACCAAGAAGGCCGGCAGCGATCGCGCTCAGGAGTGCATAGTTCCGCTGCGGCAAAACACCGAAACCACGGCCAAATCCATTTCCAAAAATGACCGCCGAGGCCGCCCTAACCTCATCAGGCTTGTGGTTGCGCTCCTTGTTTAAGGCATCCAGTTCAAGGCGACGAGCCGTTCTGGATGCAGCGACGTCGATGTCGTCGATGATCCAGCCTTCAATGAGTTGGAGATCGTTCCCTTCGAGCCCGCCCATACGACGCGCCAGCTTCTGAAAGGCCCAGGCGGCGTCACGGCGCCAGTCCTCGCTGACGAACCCATTTGCATCCAGGAAGCGGATCAGATCGATGACCTCGGAGGCGGGCACGTCGAAGTTCTCAGCCAATTCACCAACGGCACTGCCAGCCGCCTGTTGGTGTCTTTCGGCCGAAAGGCGTGTTCTTATGAGCCTTATGACGCGTTCCGGCTGTTGCTTGCTCAAGGCGGCGAAGGTTCGGCCGACCTGGATTGCACCGCCACTCTTGGAAATGTGCCTACGGCGACCGTTTCTCCGATCTCCCCACTCCGTGCCGTCATGGCATTCATCGAGAAGGCGCATCAGATCGTCGTCGGTCGCCTTTGACATCTGTTCTGTCGACATCGGCGCACCAACGAAACTGGCCATGCTACGGCCAGGTCTGAGGACGGGCTGGCCAGCGCGCCATTCATGAATTCGGCGCATCTCACGGGCCGTGAAAAGATTCTCGGGTAGGCGCTCAAGCAGCGCCAACCGCGCATCTTCCGTCCATCGGCGGCGATGCATTCTGTCCGCCACATTCCAGTCGTCAGAGTTTCCTGCATACTGGTCCCAAGTTGCGATGAGCTCCTTGAGTTGAGATAGCTCCTCAGGATCCAAATATGGGGAGATGGCGCTGATCAACTGTTTGGAGGCCCAGCCATGAACATGGCGGCCGCAACCAGTCTCGTCTTCGAAGTAGCCTTCTCCGACTGCTAGCCGGCGTGCGTCATCGAGAAGAAACTGCAAGCCAGCTTGCGCAAAAGCCTCCGGGTTCTCGGTCAGCGTCTCCGCAGCAAGCGCTTGAGTCTCGGCAACGGGCAGGGCGGCGAGGTTATGGACCAGCGACAGCGTATCGCTAGGATCGGCTTTCGCCGACAGCGCGAGCGCATGCCTTAGTGCAGTGAAGACATTGTCCCCCTCTTCGTTCCTGTCCCAATCGAACGGCAACGCGTGCGCGCTGTAGAACGCCGCTCGGTCTTCTGGTGCTTCCTCCGCCGGCGTCACGAGGGAAATGAACCAGGGCGTCAAAGCCACCGCGAGTTTCTGGGGGGCCGCCTGGACTAGTTTGTCGAGATCATGAAGCCGTCGTCTCTGCCGCTGCTCCACGGGTTTTGCCGTCAGGTAAAGCGTGACGAGTTGCACCGCTTCATCGAACCGGCCGGCTTCTGTCAGATCGTTGACGTAGTGCGTGATGGCAAAGTCCTGGATGTCATGATGTTCAAGGATTTCGCCGATCCGCCTGGCGACCCAAGGGCTCCAGAGTTTAGCGCGCCAGAACACTTCGAAGAGCTCAAGATCGCGCTCTGACGCTGCCCAATGGCTGGTGAGCAGTTCGATCGCTTCATCGGCGTCCACTTCGGCCTCGGCTTGTACGAAGCGGATGGAGGCCCAACGGAGTTCTGGATTGGCGAGAATTGAGGGAAGCAAGCCTTGCATCGCCGCTTGCCAACTCGCCCACCGTTCAGCCACTTTGCCGACGGCACGACGAGCGAGCTGCATGTCGGTTTGAAAGATTTTTTGAATCCATCCCAGCTCGCGGGGGGTCGGAGAATCCTGGCTCGAAATTAGATCAACAACGAGGTGTTTGAGGTGTCTCCTCGTCTGTGATTCGCCGAGCATGAAATCAAGGCCAGCCTCATAGGCATGGACGTCGTGTCGTCGCAGACGCTCCAGCGCTCTCAAGATGGTAGCTCGGGCAAAAAGCCCGTCCTGTCTCTCCCACGCGAAGGTCGCGACCGACGCGCCCGTTGAAAAAGCCTTTGCCTGGAAGTCATCGAGCCAAGACTGGTGGCTGAAGCCGAGCTTGGCGTCTTGCCGGATAACGATGCCTGCGGCCTGAGCGATCTTCACGTCGGCGAATGAGGCGAGATCAAATGTGTCCGAGGGCCGCCAAAGGGTCTCCGTTTCCGTCATGTCGGCGGCGAGTTGTTCGAGAAACTTCATGACCTTCGGCCTGCGCTGCTCATCCCCCAAATCCGCCGAGATCAGCCACGCGTTGAGAAGCTCCGACGCTGTTACCTTCGTCACATCGACCCCGCGCCCAACGAGTTCGACAAACAGGCGAAGAGCGAACGGACGCCGCAGCGTTTCCTTCAAACTCTCCGTTACCAAGGCGGCCTCGATCCCTAGCTCCTTAAGAAGACCGTTGACGTTCTCACTCGATGGAAGGCCAAGCTTGATCGTCTCGGCCCCCAGGCTTTGAAACCGGCCGTCATGGGCCGCTTCAAAGGGCCTGGACGATACGATCACGTGAACGGGGGGGCCATCCAAGAACCGCCTGTCGCGCGTGAAGCCGTTGGCGACGCGCAGCAGAAGCTTCATTCGCTGTGACGTCCGATCCATCACGTCGCTCACGGCGTCCATCTGGTCGACGATAAAGACGACAGGCGCGGATGCAGCGAGCAAGTTCAGCTCATCGTCGAGGTTGCCTTTCAGGCCCAAGGCATTTGACAGATCGGCGATCGATGCGACGCCGGAGGGCAGCATGTCCGCCTTGACGGCGAACACAGTCATGCCCTGTGCTTGCAGTCGTTCGGTCAGTTCCGAGAGCAGTGCGGATTTCCCTGCGCCCGCTTCTCCGACAAGCAAGGTCCGACCGCGCGGCTCAGTTCGGATGCGATTGGCCAGTAGGTCGAGTTCTGCGCGGTCCATGAAGAGACCGCCGATTGTCCGCTGCCACTCCAAAAGGTCCTGCGATGCGGCCTTCGAATCTGCCTTGGCGGTTTCAACGTCGACCGAGCTTGGATGGGCACGCCGGCTCTGAACGTCGTGAAGTTCCGAAACCTTTCGATAGGTTTCGGCGATGGTGCGATCTCTGCCTTCATCCTTCCAGTGATCCGAAGCGAACAGACCGGTTCTGATGGCGTCGACAACGGCTTCCATCGACCGTTCGACCGAAGCACGATCGGTTTGGAAAATGCGGGTCAGTGCGTTGTCGCGACTACCGTCCTTCGCCCAGGGCGCAACAAATCGCTCCATGTATTGCTGCGCTAATCGAGCAGAGGGTGTAGCGATCGACGGGTCTCCGAGACGGTCGATGACAATCGGCCCCAAGACGCCGTGGATGAAGGTCTCAGACCGAAGGTCGTCACCGATACTGGGCGTGACTGCGATGCCGGCCTCGATGCCCGCAATTGTGATTTGGGTCAGTTCGTCCTTGGCAGTCGAGTCACGAAGCTTGGCCTTGAGCCCTGAGAGGCTCTTGTCGACGATCCGCTCGCCTGCCCATGTCAGGGCCCCAGTGACGACAGCTGCAAGGACAACGCTCATGCGAGAAGCTTACCGCCCGTTCAACATTTGTTCCATATCCATACGAGGTGAAATGTAAGGATCGGATGCTCTTAGACTGATGCCTGACAGCGGACTTTCCGAGGGTCCGTTGGGAGTCAGAAGCGGACATGGCACCCGACGTCAGCGCCGACGACCGCTTCTGACTCAAAGCGGTAGTTAGCAAGTTCTGCTGTGGGGCCGGTGGAAATCAAATGCTGAAGCGTTAGCCTGGCTCTCGGCGCGCCTAGCAAGCATCCCCTTATCTGCGCGTGACCAACGGCATTCAGCTGCGCCCGACGATTTAGGCGTGGATGAGAGATGAGCGTTTCCGAAGATTTCAAGGCGCTGCTGGCGGCGATCGCGATCGACAATGGCGACACGATCGCCTTGCGTTACGGCGAGATCACTTGCGCGTTGAACCAAAAGTTCCGCGATACGGACTCAAAGATCGCAAACAGTCTGCAGGTCGGCTCCTATGGCCGATGGACCGCAATCAAGGGCGTCTCCGATCTGGACATGCTCTATATCCTGCCTGCAGGCAAATGGGAGAGCTACAAGGACGGCGGACAATCAAGGCTGCTGTCCGATACTTGCGCTGCAATCAAGGCGCGATATTCCCGAACAGAAGTTTTCGTCGATAGCCCTGTGGTTCGTGTGCTCTACAAGGGCTTCCACATCGAAGTTCAACCAGTTTTCGAGTTGACTGACGGTGGATTCTATTATCCCGACACTAAGAACGGCGGCAGCTGGAAGACGACAAAGCCGAAGCTGGAGCTTCAGGCGATGAAGGATTTTGACGCCCAGAAGAACAAAAATCTTCGTCGACTGTGCAAGATGGCCCGGGCCTGGAAGAATAAGCATGGCGTCGCCATTGGGGGACTGCTGATAGACACGCTCGCCCATAATTTCCTCAAACAGACCGACGTCTATGATGCGTTGAGCTATGGCGCTTACGACGAGATGTGCCGGGATTTCTTCGACTACCTTCAGGGCCTTCCAGATCAGGACTACTTCGCAGCGCTCGGCAGCGGTCAACGCGTCAAGGTCAAGAAGCGGTTCCAAAAGAAGGCCAAGAAGGCGTTCGAACTGGCCGAGGCGGCGATTGCGGCCGCAGGGCAGAGTGGGGAGCGGGCGAAGTGGCGAAAGCTCTTCGGACGTGGATTTCCTGCTCCGGCCACGCTTGTGGCCAAGGCATTCGTCGAGGACGCCGGCCGTTATGCCAAGAATACCGAGCAGTTCATCGAGGACAAGTTTGCGGTCGACATCCGTTACCCCATACGTATCGACTGCGAGGTGGCGGAGAAAGGATTCCGGCCTCAGTGGCTCCGCGAGCTGTTGGCAAGCCGCAAGCTGTTAAATCGTGAGCGCGATCTTACGTTCTCGATCGTGAGCCACGGCCTGCCGCCTGGATTTATCCTCTACTGGAAGGTTCTCAACCGTGGGGCCGAGGCCGTTCGGCGGGACTGTATCAGGGGCCAGATCCTCGCAGACATGGGCCAGCACCAGAAATCGGAGACTTCGCGATTTCGAGGTGAACACGTCGTTGAGTGCTACGCCGTGATAAATGATGTGGTGGTCGCCAAGGACCGGATTCGCGTGCCGATTCAGGAGTAGATCAGGTGGACAGGGACAGCCTGCTGAAGTCGATCGCCGAGACCGGTTACAACGTCGGTTTCGGCGCCAAGAAGCACTTCGCCTCATACGACATCGTTGACAATATACCTGGGTCGATCGGCTTCATATCCATCGCTGTCGGGATTCTCAGTCTCGTCTTCGACGACCTGTCGACAAAACTGCCATCCGCCACACTCACCATCGCGGGCGTCGCGTCGCTGTGCATCACGCATTTCACGCATCGAAAGGATGAGTACGACCGGGCGGGACGCGATCTGACCCAACTCTACAACCGACTGCGTGACCTCTATCGAAGCGTGCAGGGCGGAGCGGATGTGTCCGCGGCTCATTCCGATCTCCTCGCAATCGAGAGCCAGTCCTACGGGCTGGGTGTCAGCAAGCAGGTGTTCGGCAGCGACTGGTACGCGCACTACAAATTCTTCTGTCAAATGCAGCACGATTGGATCGACGAACAGAAGCGATTCACATGGCGTGACCGATTGCCGTTCTCGCTTCGCGCGTCAGCCGCGATTCTGATCATCATCGCTTTGGCCTGGGGCGGGTTCGAAGCCTGGGAGCATTTCGATGCTGGTTCACGCGTTCCGTAGACAGGGCGCAAGGCCGACCTCTGAGTTCCAACCGTTCACCGTCGGCAGGCTGTGCGCAAGGCAAGCGGTTGATGGACGGGAGGTGCCCCAACGCAACCCCTGCGGCGGGGCGATACACTTCTCGCTGGATCGCCCCTTGGAAAAAGAGTAGCGTTCGCTGAGGCTTGGGGGGGGCTGAGGCGTGTGGGTGTGGATTGCTGCGTTGACGATCATCGTCTTGGTCGCCTGGCAGAAGAACCGAAAGACGAAAAAGGCGAGCCGCCGGGCTTCAGTCGCGCAGGCTCGTGGGATCAATGCGATCGCCGTGCCGTCGCCGCAGCGTTTCGTGCTCGAACTTCCGACGGGCCAGTCGGACGCGGGGACGTCGACCGTGACCGTCCCCACGATCTCGGTCGAAGCCGATTTGTTGGATGGCCTCAGCGCCGACGATCGTGCGCTGGCGGGTCGTTTCGGACTCAGCCAGGAGGGCGATCGCTTTCGGTGCCGCGGATATAGTTTCTCCAGCCTCGCACAGGCCTTGGCCTATGCGCGCCGCCTGAACATGGAGTTGGCCGCGCCGATTCCGGTCGGGCCGCAGTCGATCTCAACTCCGGCGCAGCGGCAAGCATCGGCTTCTGCCCATTCGTCGGCTACGGAGGCGCAGGATCCCTTTTACCGCGTGTCCGAGGCTGATCGCGCACTCGCGGCGAGGTTCGGTATCCAGGCGGTCGGAGATCGCTTCCGCTGTCGCGGCTATACCTTCACCACGCTCGGGCAGGCCCTTCACTATGTGCGCCGGCTGGCCGCAGAGACCGCGACGCCGAGCACGCCGCCGCGCATCACCGCCCCCGTCGCAGGGACGCCGGTCGTGCCTGTCTCAAGATCGGTCCCGGCCGCCGAGGAGCCGCCGGTATCTTCGCCCTTGAGCGATACGGATCGGATGCTGGCGGTCCTGTACGGGGTCGAGAGTGTCGGAGACGGGTTTCGTTGCCGCGACCATCGCTTCGCCACCCTGGCTCAGGCGCTCGCCTATGCGCGTCGCCTCAATGCCGAGGTGGCTCCTGCGCCGGCGCCCAAACAGGCCTCAGCGGCGGTATCAGCCCGCCCGGCGTCCTCCGCTGCGCAGAGGGCGACAGGCCCGACCTGGTTCGGTCAGGGAGCGTCCGTCACCGTCAGCGGCGTAAAGCTCGCGTCCCCAATGATCTACACCGGCGTCGTCGATCGCAGTTGGGAGGCGCCGCGCCATCTGGTGCATCCCGGTCTTCAGGTCGCGTCCAGCGGCGAGGATCGGGACGGGCTGTCGCTCGGATACTGGCCTTCATATTCCGGCCTGACCCCGGTCGCCCGGCACACCTATCTGCAGTGGCTGGCGCTCGGGCGGCCCGCCGGCTACGGGATCGGCTACGTCTTCCTGTTCTTCTATGGCCTGGAACGCCGGCTGTTGCGGGAGGACGCGGTAGACGCTGACGAGGTCATTGCTGAAGTCGGCCGTCTTCTTACGCTGTACGGCGACAACGGCTCGTTCCGCGGTTATGCGCGCCGTCTTCTTGCCGCGGTCAGCCTGGTCCGGAACGATCCCGTGGCCGAGCCCGTCCTGTCGCCGGATATTCGTTCGGGCGAATACGAGATGCCTTTCGCCGTGCGGCGCTATCTCGGGGCGCGGCTAACGACCGGCGCGGCCTTCGAGGCCGATGACGCTCTGCGCTGGCTTCTGTCCTCGCCCGAGACCTATCTGAACACCCCCGGCCGACGCTGTTTCGACGAACTGATAGCCTTGTGGCGGGTCCGGTGCGCGGCGCGTCATCCGGCGGGTCTCAAGGTGCGGGCGCCGAAACGTCGGCTCTCCACCGTCTATCGCAGCGCAAGTGGCGAGTTCGAGCTCGAACTATCGGCGGGCGATATCCCGGATATCGCCGCGGTTACCGCGCCACTCAACGGGTTGCGGGATATGCTGGCGGCCTGTCAGCAGGAGCTGGAAGGACTCAGTCGTCTGCTGTTGCGCAAACCGGACGCCCGCACGAGCCTGGAGGGCGCGCTCTGCCTGCCGCCTGATCTCCAGACCCCTGTCGCCGAAGGTCTGATCGCCCCGGTACGGGCACGGCTTGCCGAGCTCGTCGGACCCGATGAGCGTGGAACCGTGACGACGTCGGCGATCCTGGGCCTGCTCGATATCGACTGCGAAGGCGCGAAGGTGCCTGCGGCGCAGCAGAAGCAGTTGGCGGGCATGCTCGATCGCCTCGGTTACGCCTTTGAGCCCGACCGCCGCCATAGCGACGCCGCTCTCGAGACCGGCGGGCATATGGTGCTCTTTGCCGGCCGCTGTGGGGCGGCGCCCCCTGGCGATCGGACGGCTTACGCCGCGACGCGCGCCAAGGTGGAGATCGCTATTCTCGCCTCAGCGTCCGACGGCGAGGTGGTCCAGGCCGAGTTGGATCAGATCTCCACAGACCTCGAAGCGGAGCCGGCACTGTCGCCGGACGACCGGCGCAGGCTCTCGGCCCATGCGCTCTGGCTGAGCCGGGATCTGCCGCGCCAGCAAAGCGCCCTGAAGCGGCTGGCGACGGCTTCGGAAGCCCAGCGCGCCGCAGCGGCCAGGTCGGCCATCGCAGCCGTCGTTGCGGACGGTCGGATTCTGCCGGCGGAAGTCCGGTTTCTGGAGAAGCTGCACAAGGCGCTCGGTCTGCCCGAGAGCGAGGTCTATGCGGCGCTCCACCGGGGAACGATCAGCGACGCCGGGTGGCCGCCGGTCGCGGCCAATGACGGGGCGGCACGTCCCTCGGGCGATGTCCCCTTGGCTTTCGATCTGACACGCCTCGATCGACTGCGCCAGGAGACCTCACAGGTCTCTGCGCTGCTCTCGACCATCTTCCAGGAGGAAGACGCGCCGCCGTCGCCTGTGTCGCCGCGGGCGCCCGCGTCGGCGGAGGGCCGTTTTCCGGGACTCGACACGCACCACGCCGCCTTGCTGGCGGGCGTGGTCGATGCCGGCGGTGTCGCGGATCTGGACCGGTTCGACACCGAGGCCCGGGCCCTCAAACTGCTCCCGGCCGGTGCCGTGGAGACCATCAACGAGTGGGCTTTCGACGTCTTCGACGAGCCCCTTCTCGAAGCTGACGATCAGGTCGTCGTCGTGGAGCACCTCCGCGCCCGCCTGATCGAACTGGAGACCGCCGCATGACGACTCAGCCCCCTCTGAAGACCCGGGATCGCGATGCGATCCTGCAGGCCCTGGCCGCCGGCGTGGTGCCCCGGACCGGACTTGCGCATGTGCAGGTGGGCCGAGCCGGTGAAGTCGGCGCCCTGGTCAGGGACATCGACCGGATCAGCGAGGGCGGCGCGGCGCTTCGCTTCGTGATCGGGGAGTATGGCGCAGGCAAGACCTTCTTCCTGAACCTGGTGCGTCTGATCGCGCTGGAACGCCGCTGCGTCACCGTCCACGCCGACCTTGCACCCGACCGCCGTATCCATGCGACGGGTGGGCAGGCGAGGGGCCTCTACGCCGAGGCCGTGCGCAATCTCGCGACCCGGACCAAGCCGGAGGGCGGGGCCCTGGGCACGGTGGTCGAACGCTTCGTCACCGAATGCGTCCGGGACGCCGAGGCGAGGTCGGTCGATGTGGAGGCCGCCATTGATGCGCGTCTCGCGCCGCTACAGGACCATGTCGGTGGCTACGACTACGCCGCCGTGCTTAAGGCGTACTGGCGGGGCAGCGAGGCGGGCGATGCGGCGCTGACGTGGGCGGCCCTGCGCTGGCTTCGAGGGGAGTATTCGACCAAGACTGAGGCGCGCCAGGCGTTGAACGTACGCAACATCATCGACGACGACGGCGTCTATGACAGCTTCAAGCTGCTCTCGGCCTTCGTGCGCCTGGCGGGCTATGCCGGTCTCGTCGTCGTCTTCGACGAGATGGTGAACCTCTACAAGCTGCAGAGCGCCCAGGCGCGAAATCAGAACTTCGAGCAGATCCTGCGCATCCTCAACGACGTCCTGCAAGGGAGCGCCTCGGGTCTTGGTTTCGTGTTCGGCGGCACGCCGGAGTTTCTGATGGACAGTCGACGCGGGCTCTACAGCTACCAGGCGCTCCAATCCCGCCTGGCCGAGAACGCCTTCGCCACACAAGGCCTGGTGGACCTCTCGGGTCCGGTTCTGCGTCTGCAGAGCCTGACCCCCGAGGATCTGCTGATCCTGCTGGCCAATATCCGCAGTGTGTTCGCCCAGGGCGATCCCGCCCGACACCTCGTGCCGGACGAGGCTCTGCCGCTGTTCATGAGACATTGCAACGGAAGGATCGGGGAGGCCTATTTCCGCACGCCGCGCAATACCATCAAGGCGTTCGTGAACTATCTGTCGGTGCTCGAACAGAACCCGCACCAGGGGTGGGCCGAGCTCATCGGCGGGATCGACGTGGCCAATGACGCCGAGAGCGCCAATGATCATGCCCTCGAGCCGGAGGCGGCAGACGATGAACTGACCGCGTTCAGGCTCTAGTCTTGGAGGGCTTTGATCGACTGCACCGCGAGGTGCAGCGCTGGATCCGCGACGAGGGCTGGACGGGGCTGCGCCCGATCCAGTCGCGCGCCATAGATGCGGTTCTGGGCAGCGAGACGGACGTCATAATCTCGGCCGCGACCGCGGCAGGCAAGACGGAGGCGGCGTTCCTGCCGCTGTTGTCACGCGCGGCCGAGCGGGAAAACGAGGGATTGTCGATCCTCTACGTCAGTCCGCTCAAGGGCTTGATCAACGATCAGCATCGACGTCTGGACGGACTGTGCGAACGCCTGGGGTTGCCGGCGGTGCGGTGGCACGGCGACGCGCCGGCAGGTCCCAAGCATCGGCTCCTCAAAACCCCGGCCGGCGTGGTCTTCATCACGCCGGAATCGATCGAGGCCCTGTTTCTGCGCCGAAGCGCCGAGGTGTCCCGCCTGTTCGGCCGTATCGACGCCGTGGTGATCGACGAGCTCCACGCCTTTCTGCAGGGACCGCGCGGGTTACATCTGGCCTGTCTGTTGCGGCGGATCGAGCTCGCAACGGGGCGACGACCTCGCCGGATCGGTCTGTCCGCGACTCTGGGAGACCCGATTTCAGCGTCGGCCTGGATGAACCCGACGGCGCCGGAGCGGGTGGTGCTGATCGAGGACGCCGCCGCGGCGAGCGATATCCATCTTCAGATCAGGGGCTATCTCGAGCCGAACGAGACCGGCCCTTCGGCGGACGGTCCTGAGGCGGAAGATCCGCGTACGGCGCTCGACGACATCGCCGACCACGCCTTTGGCGTGCTGCGCGGCGACAATCACCTCTTCTTCGCCAGTTCGAGGCGCAACGTCGAGGCCTTGGCCGACGGGCTTCGGCTGCGCAGTGAAGCCGCCGCCGTCCCCAACGAGTTCTTTCCCCACCACGGCTCATTGTCGCGAGAGCTGCGCGAGACCCTCGAGAGCCGTTTGAAGGCGGCGGTCCTGCCGACGACAGCGGTGGCCACGACGACCCTGGAACTGGGGATCGATCTGGGCGGCGTAAAATCTGTAGCTCAACTGGGCGCGCCGCGCTCTCTGGCCAGCCTGAGACAGAGGCTGGGACGGAGCGGGCGGCGCAAGGGCGCGCCGGCGATCCTGCGCGTCTATGTGCGCGAACGTTCTCTGGTCGGCGCCGCCGGTCCCCTGGACGCTCTGCGGCCCGAGACCATACGAGCCGTAGCGGCCGTTCGCCTGTTGCTTCAGCGCTACGTGGAGCCGCCCCGCAGCGGCGTCGGCCTGGCCACAGTGGCGATCCATCAGATCCTGTCCCTGATCGTGGAGCGCGGGGGCGTTTCGGCGGGCGGACTGTTCAATGCGCTCTGTGGCGCCGGGCCGCTCGCCCCCCTGGATCGGGACCTGTTCCTCGCTCTCCTGCGGGGTATGGGCGATCCGGCGGTGCGCCTGATCGAACAGGCGCCGGACGGCCAGATCATGTTAGGCAAACTGGGCGAGCGCCTGACTTCGGACCGGGAATTCTACGCCATCTTCGACACGGACGAAGAATGGACGTTGCGGCACGGTGTGCGGGCTCTGGGCCAGATCCCGATCTCCAATGTCCTCTTCGTCGGCAGTATCCTCGCCTTCGCGGGGCGTCGGTGGCGAGTGACCGGCGTCGACGATCGGGCGAAGGTCATGAATGTGGAGCCCCACCGGGCCGGGCGACTGCCCTTGTTCGAGCGACAGTCGGTCGAGCCCCTCGGGGATCGGTTGGCCCAGGAGATGCGATTGGTCTATCTGTGCGAGGACCTGCCGGCCTATGCGGACCCTGCCGCGACCGCACTGCTGCAGGAGGGGCGGGACGCCTTCGCCGCCTACGACCTGGCGCGACATGCGTTTCTGGCCGATGGGCCCGATACCCACCTCCTGTTCTGGCGAGGCGGAGCGATGAACAGTGTCATGGCGGTTGCGCTCCGGGCCAGGGGGGCCGAGACCGAGGTGCACGATCTCGGCGTCACCCTGACGCAAACGGCGCCAGATCGCGCGCGGACGTTGCTCGAAACCCTCGCCGCCCAATCCCCCTCAGCGGCAGACCTCAGTGAGTTCGTTGCCAATCTCAGCGAGGCGAAGTTCGACGCCTATGCGCCGCCGGACGTGCTGCGCCGGCTGTGGGCACATCGGCACGATGCTTACGTCGCCGAGCTTCCCCGGGTCGCCGCGGGGGCGGCACTGGCGATCCGCAGCGCACCATCTCTTCATCTTCTCTCGACCTAGGACACGCGTATGGACAGTCTGATCAACAAACTGGGCAGCGACCGGATCACGGCGCGCCAGATCGACGAACTGGTGGGCCTGGCGCGCGGCATCGCCGCCGACGGCGACCTGAACCAGGCGGAAGTGGAGTTCCTGCAGAAATGGCTGGCCGCCAATACGGTCGTCAGCGACCAGCCGGTCATCCGCACCCTTTATGCGCGGATCAACGAGGTGCTGGCCGACGGCGTCCTGGACGATGACGAGAAGGGGATGCTGCTGGAGACGCTCAACAGCTTCTCGAGTAGGGACTTCGAATTGGGAGAGGTGCTCAAGTCCTCGACCCTTCCGCTTTGCGATCCAGCTCCGGCCCTGCAGTTCAGCGGGCGAACCTACTGCTTCACCGGCACCTTCATGTTCGGCCAGAGGAGGCTCTGTGAGAGCGCAGTCTTGGAGCGTGGCGGGCAGGCCGGCGGGCTAAGTCGGAAGACGCAAGTCCTGGTGGTCGGGGCCTATGCGACCGAGTCATGGAAGCACTCCAGCTTTGGAAACAAGATCCTGCAGGCCTCGGCGTGGCGCGATGAAGGCAGTCCAATTTCAATCGTGTCGGAGGCACACTGGACTGCACACTTGTAACGAATAGCGTGTGATCAGCAGGCCCTGCTTAGGTTGGGCCGCATGTTCCTTATCGGTCCCTGCGGCCCCCGCGTTGAGCTCTTGCTCCCGGCCGTCACTCACACGCGCCATGCCCGAATGTCGTGTTCCTGGCGGACTACATATGACTGCTATTGGCGCAAACCGTAGTCCTCCTCCGGCTAGATCCCGCAGTCAGCAAGCGCCTGATTAAACTCCGCACCCAAGGCCGCTTCGCCCGCTGTTGAAGCCGCGTTGGCTCCTAGGGTGCGATAAATCACGCGGTTGCCCGTTTTCATCTGATCGACGATCTCGCGCGCCTTTGCTCCAGTGGCTGCCGTGTAAGGCGAGACGCTGCGCGTGATGTTGTCGGACATAGCAGCGGCCGACCGTCGAACAGCCTCCGCCTGCGCTGGATCATTTGTTGCAGGCATCAAAGCGTTGATCTGAGCAGCGGTGCTGACACCGGCTGTATCGATCGGCGTTTCAGACGGATCGATCGTCCAGGCGGGAAGTTCGTCAATGCGCATCTGCACCGCACCGGCCGGCGCTGGAAAGCTGGGATGCGCCATGAGCCCAACCCGAACGTCCGAGCCGCGTCTCTCGACATAGGGGTAATATTTGAGACCGCCGCGGTAGACATCGATCCGGATCGCACCGACGAGCGTCACCCGGCAAGCTGTCTGGTCGGTAAAGCGGTCGGTTCTGTCTAACGCCCCCCAGGTCGGCAGGGACGGCAAGCTGGTGGCGCATCCGCCCAGGGCTGCGGCTGTAGCAATCGGGATGAGGCGACGTTTCATAGGGGGTCTCTGGAGTTGAGTGGTGTTTAGGTCGGTCTTTCAGGGTCAGGCCTGAGCTAAAGTGCCGTCTGCGAGGTCTGGCGCTGGTAACAATCGGTGCCAGGGCTTCGCGGAACTCCTCGCGATCAAAAGCCGAGGGCTCGAGCCAGCGACCGCCCTGCCCGCCTTTGTCGACGCTGGCGCGGGTGCGCACGTCATCGTTGCTGAGAATGAACAGGTCGGGTGATCGGTCATCGCGCCCAGAGTGATGATCCACACTCGGAGCGAAGCTCTTGACCGTCTTTGCCCAGAGGCACGGCCGCACGTTTGCTAAGGGCCTTGGATTGGACGCCAAAGAAGATCGTTTCGTCATCGTTGGTGACGAAGAGGTCTGACCCCCTGGCGTTGCGAATGGTCGGCATGGCGTGCCAGCCGCGTTTGGCGAGTTGCCAGGCCGCGTAATTCAGGCCGGCGTTGCCGGTCATTGCTAGGTCGTATTGTGATTGCGCCTTCGAACGCACTCGCCTCTCCAGATCAAACGTGAGAGGCGCCCCGGCGATCACAGCCGGGCGTTCGTAACCCTGAGCGTAGCGCAAGGCGCTGCCGCCTTTGGGCAGAGCCTTGGACATACGCGACAGCCGCCCGGCCAAGATGACTTGACCGGCCTACGCTATGAAGGGGTTACGACGCCCCACGCCTCAGATGTGCCCGAGCCGCGTTCTGTGCGTGCCATACAGTCGCTGATCGAAGCAACTCCGAAGTGCGTTTTCGATCTCCCCTTGCGTTTTGAGCGCCGGTGAGCATAAGTTCTTCCATCCGCGCACCTCCCGTGGCCGATGGTAGGCCATGAAACCTCTCCGGATCTGGGTGAGGTCTCGTGCGCAGTCTCTCCTTGATCAATCAATCTCCTCGTTCTCGCGCACGCCGAGAGCGGGATTTGATGAAGGAGAACGGCTTTGGCCGACCTCAAGATCGTTGTGCTCAAGATAGAGCAACTTCGTCCGCGTGACGGAAACCCCCGAACACATTCCAAGAAGCAAATAGAGCAGATCGCTCGCTCGATCAAACGGTTCGGATTTACCAACCCCATCCTCATTGATGATGATGGACATCTGATTGCTGGCCATGGCCGGTTGGAAGCCGCTCACATGCTCGGCATATCTGAGGTTCCGACCATCCGGCTGAGCGGCATGACCGAGGCCGAGATCCGGGCCTATGTCATCGCCGACAATAAACTGGCTGAGAAGGCGGGCTGGAGCGCCCAACTCCTCAAAATCGAGTTCGAATATCTGTCGGATCTGGGCGTTGACTTTGACTTGACGGTGACCGGCTTCGATATTCCGGAGATCGACACCCTGCTTGACCCTTGGCTCCGCTCCCCTTGTCTCTGCCGATCCCCACTAACGATTGGACAACCGCCGCCAATGGAGCGGTAGTGGGGCTGTTCCGCCCGGCCAAGCCGGGCTCGGCTCAGTAGGGCGCTTAGGCCCATGATCCGAGACGAACACCATGCCGAACAACAAGCCAATCAAGACCGCCTCCACGGCCGAACCCGTCCTGCGCGTTTCCAAGCTGGATCAACTGATCACCGTCCTGCGACACCCGCGTGGCGCGTCCATGCAGGCGATGATGGCTGTGACTGGCTGGCAGGCCCATTCGGTTCGCGGCGCCATCGCCGGAGCGCTCAAGCGCAAAGGCCATGCGGTCCTTAGCGAGAAGGTTGAGGGCGAACGTCGCTGGCGGATCGTCGAGGGAGAGAGTCAATGACCCTCTCCCATGACCTTTTGGCCTTGAGATCGATGACCATCTCACAGCTCCGATTCGCGTGGGCCAAAAAGTTCGGCGACGCGCCGCCTCAGCTTCAGTCCAAGGATTTGATGCGGCGGGTATTCGCCGAACGACTTCAGACCGAGGCCGAAGGCAGCGACGTCAGCCTGGATAAAACACTCCGGCAGATCGCGTCGCGCCACCGCCCCGGCCGCCGGACAGTTCCGCGCACGGCCACGTTCAAGACGGGCTCGCGACTCGAACGTCAGTGGCAGGGAGAGGCTCACCAGGTGGATGTGGTCGCGGGAGGCTTTGAGTGGAGAGGCCGATGCTTCAAAAGCCTTTCCCAAGTGGCGCGTGAGATCACCGGCGTGCGATGGAACGGACCGCGGTTCTTTGGTCTTCGAGACGCAAAACCATGAGCGTCCAGGGCCGGACGGTTCGCTGCGCCATCTACACCCGCAAAAGCACTGAGGAGGGTCTGGAGCAGGACTACAACTCCCTCCATGCGCAGCGCGACGCCTGCGCCGCCTATGTGATGTCGCAGGCTGGGGAGGGCTGGATCCTCCGGCCCGAAGTCTATGACGACGGCGGCTTTAGTGGCGGGAACATGGATCGCCCGGCTTTGAAGCGGCTAATGGCGGAGATTGAGGCCGGCCGCATCGATGTCGTGGTGGTCTATAAGGTGGATCGGCTGACCCGTTCTCTGCCGGACTTCTCCAAGATCGTGGAAGTGCTGGACAAGGCTGGAGCCAGCTTCGTCAGCGTGACCCAGGCCTTCAACACCACCACTTCGATGGGTCGGCTGACCCTGAACGTCCTGCTGTCATTCGCCCAGTTCGAGCGGGAGGTGACCGGCGAACGTATCCGCAACAAGATCGCCGCATCGAAGAAGAAGGGGCTCTGGATGGGGGGGGGCGACCTGTCCTTGGCTACGACCCAGACGGTCGAACCTTGAAGATCAACGCTGAGGAAGCGCCGGTCGTTCGTTGGATGTTCTCCCGGTATCTGGAGCTGCGCTCGGCGAACCGGTTGGTCCAGGAGTTGGCGGAGCGGGGTGTCGTCACCAAGCGTTGGACAACAAAGGCTGGGGAGCCAAAAGGCGGTTTACCGATCGAACGCGGCGGCGCTTATCACATGCTGCGCAACCCCATCTATGTCGGCGACATCCCGCACAAGGACCTTGTCTATCCTGGCCAGCATCCGGCTCTGATCGACCGCGAGACTTTCGAGGCCGTCCAGCTCATGCTGGACGCGACGCGGCGCTCTCGTAAAGTTGGTAAGCCGCGCCCCGCCCATAAGGGGGCGCCATTGACCGGGTTGATGGTGGATAGCGTCGGCAATGTGATGTCGCCGGTCAGTTCGCCCCGGAGGGGCGGAGCCATCTATCGATACTATGTCTCGACGGCCGTGCAGAAGGGATCGCCTGGCAGGGCGGGACTGCACCCTCGCCTTTCGGCTCCGGTCATCGAAGCAGCCGTCGCTAGAGCGATGACCCCATTGTTCCCAGACAGAGCAACCACGGACTGGTCGATCCTGCGCGACGCGATTGCGCGGATCGAAATCTTGCTGGGAGAGGCTCTCATCGCGCTGGACGAGCAACGCTGCGGCGAACTGATCAACACGCCGTCTGGCAGACTGGTCTTTCAGCAGTTGGAGCGTCGAGGCGAGGCCCCGGTCGTCCGGCTCTCCCTCGCGACCGACCGTCGAGGCGCTGTTTCGATCGCCGGGCCAGGCGGTAGAGACGCCATCCATGCGCCCAAAGTCGATGCTGCACTGAGCGCGGCTCTGGTCCGGGCCGAAGCGTGGAAGGCCAAACTGCTGAGCGGAAGATCTGCCACCTTGGCTGAAATCGCCGACGCCGAAGATGTGACCTTGACCTACGTCACGCGGCTGCTTCGAGTGGCATTCCTCGCGCCCGATCTGAAGCGAGCAATACTGCACGGCGTCCAGTCTGAACGTCTCACGTTGGAAGACGTCATGCGGAACGATCTGGCGTTGGAATGGTCCGACCAGCGACGGCGTTACGCCGCCTGAGCCCTCCGCCGCCTTAAGATTACTGCCGCCGATCAGACTTCGGATCGGCGGCTTTTCGTTCGCTGATAGGAAGGATTACATTCCCTGATATCCCGCATTGGCTTCCCTGTTATCTGAGCTGGTTCTTGTAGCCAACTGCGTCCTTAAGCTACGGAAATCTCCAAGAAATGCGCCATAGGGAGGCTCAATATCGACCGGTGCATTCCCAAAAATTCTGGATAGCAGGGAAACAGGGAAAGTGGACCGCCTCACGCCAAACGGAGACAGGCGGCCGCAAGGCTCGTGATTTGGCGATGGATCAGGCGCGCAGAGACCACAGCGGTGTCTCTGCTATCGCGCAAGGCTCGGTTATGAGAGAGATATTCCAGGCGACGATCTGCACCGGCGCGTAGCCGTGGATAACGTGGCGGACAGAGAGCCCGCTAAACGCTCATCCACGACTGCGTGAGATTGTCCAAATCTCTTTTATTAACAGCTACTTATTCTACAAAAACGTCCACGCGAGTCCACCGTCGTTGCTGGCAATCCAACCGCTTGTTTTAGGATCGAGCTTAGGGCCACGTCGGCCTCATGAGCACTTCAAATCGCCTTACCGCACTCGCCGCCAAGTCCCTCGGCAATGGTTTTCACAACGATGGAGCAGGTCTCTATCTCCGCGTCTCTGATCGGCGGAAAAGCTGGGTTTACGTGTACCAATGGAAGGGTCGTCGTCGGGAGATGGGCCTCGGCAGATTCTCCGATACGTCGTTGGCCGAAGCCCGTACGAAAAGCGCAGCCGCACGAGCACTGGTGAAATCTGGCGTGGACCCGCTAGCTAAGTCCGCCCAGCAAAGCTCCATCCCCTCGTTCAGCGCAATGGCTGAAGAATTCATCGCTCTGAAAGGAGCTGGCTGGCGCAACTATAAGCACCGTCAGCAGTGGTCCAACACTCTCAAGGACTATGCGAAGCCGATTGCTGACATGCCGGTGGATGCCATTACCACCGAAGACGTGCGCGCGTGTCTGGCTCCCATCTGGAACGAGAAGCCGGAAACCGCATCACGGGTGCGAATGAGGATTGAGAACATCCTCGACGCAGCGAAGGCTCTCGGTCATCGGTCAGGTGAAAATCCTGCGGCTTGGAAGGGAAATCTTGCAACTCTTCTGTCCGCTCGCTCAAAGCTCAGTCGGGGGCATCAGCGCGCCCTCCATTACGAACACGCTCCTAAATTCGTAAAAACCCTCAGACAGCGTGAAGGCGTAGCCGCAAGGGCCCTTGAGTTCACGATTCTGAATGCAGTGCGCACGTCTGAGACCCTCAACGCAACGTGGGCTGAATTCGATCTGGACACGAAGGTTTGGCGCATTCCCGCCAGCCGCACGAAAACGTCTACTGAGCTTCGCGTTCCACTGTCAGACGATGCCATTTCGATTCTCCGTGAGATGCAGCGTCTAGGCAGTGACTGGGTGTTTCCTGCGCCTTCAATGCAAAAACCACTCTCCATCAATGCCATGCGTTCAGTTTTGCTCCGGATGGGGGCAGGCGAGCAGACTACCGTCCATGGTTTTCGGTCTACTTTCCGCGATTGGGCGGGAGAGTGTTCTGACTTCCCCAGCGATATCGTCGAAATGGCTTTGGGCCATCAAGTCGGCAATGCGGTAGAACGGGCCTATCGCCGTGGAGATGCGCTGGATCGGCGCAGGGCGGTGATGGCGGCATGGGCAAAATATATTCGGTAACATCCTCGTGATGTGAGCCCAACACAGCTCCCGCTAAGACACTGAATTGTTGGATCAACTTTTGATAGCAATCAACTAAACTTAGAAAGTACAATTAGGAAAAGAGTTTACTTCGGATCAATAAAACTGGCCTATTGCAACGCGAAAATTTGGCGTTACTTAGTTCCGTCCTGCCGAGCACGATATATTGCTCAATAAAAAGGACCGAAATGCCAGACCCCCGCACCACCTACTCACAATCGTTGGTGACTCCCCGTTGAGCCATCCAACGCCAAACCACTCACTGACAATGACCATTACTAAGGCTTGCACTTACATGCGCGTCAGTCGGTCAACGATCTACAATCTCGCCAAGGCTGGAAAACTACCGATCAGGAAGGTTGTCGGACGCTCGCTGATCCTGCGTAGCGATATTCACTCGCTGCTGGGGGTCGGCGGATGACTGACTCCTCGGAAAAAGAATTTCTCCACGACACGCCCGGATATCGCTCGCCGGTACTGACTGGCGTTCGCTCACCTAGCTTGGCGCTCCTTGCGCTTGTCGATGATCTTTATGCGAGAATCAGGACGGTTCAGCAGTTGAAGAGACAACCCAAGCAGTCAGATGATGACGCATTTCGCGCGTCCCTCCTGGCGTTTGCGGATGCCATTGCAACGCCTGCACTGCTGCGCATTCAACCCCACCGAGAAGTGAGCATCGCGTTTGGCGACGGGAAATACACCTGCTCTCCGATCAGTTCGACACAGTTGCGGAAAATCCGAAAGGAGATGGAGAAGCTGGGCTTTATTGAGGTTGGGGGGGCACTTCTATGACAGCACCGGAAAGAAGAAGTCATACGCCACGCGCATCAGGCCGACACAGGCATTCAAGGAGCTTGTGAAGCAGTATGGCGTCGAGCTTCCTCCTTTGGATATGCCCAATCCTTCCTACGTGATCCGCGAGGCCGAAGAAGGGGTTGGGGAAGCGCCTGACGACATCGTGGTGCAGGACGCCATCGTGCGCCGCTACAATGAGTACACCCGCCAGTTCGAACTGACGCTGCCGGATGACGCCTGGGATGAACTTGAAGCGTACATGATCGACGCCGACAGCACAGGGAAGACCACCAAACTGCACAATGGCTTTGATGACCGTCGCATCTACCTCATCCGTCTGTTCAAGGGGAACTGGGATCGGAGCGGGCGGATGTATCATGGTCACTGGCAAGGGATGCCGAAGGTCTTCCGTCAGCGCTTGATGATCGATGGTCGGCCCGTTGTAGAACTCGACTACAGCCGCCTACACCCCAGGATGCTATACAACAGGGAAGGACTTGAGTTTGGGTTTGATTTCGATCCCTACACCGTCCCTGGATTCGATGTTCCTCTAGAGGTGGCGAAAGAGACCTTTAACCGCCTCCTCAACAGCAAGAGGAAGATCACATGGCGGGAGCAGGAGGACAAGGTACACTTCAAGACCAGAGAAGCATTCAACGCCTATCGTGATGCAATGATTGCACACCTTCAGCCCATAGCCCATAAATTCCAAAGCGATGAAGGAGCCAAGCTTCAGAAGATCGATAGTGATCTGGCTTTGAAGGTTATGGATAGGTGCATGGATGAAGGCATTGCCGTCTACCCAGTGCATGATAGCTTTATCGTATCCAGCGACAATGAAGAACTTCTGAAAACCATTATGCTCGATGAATATGATAAAATGATGGGATTTACTGTAGAAGTAAAGTAAGTTCAATCGTTCCTTGCCAGATATATTACAGTCTCATGTAATGCTAATATTATCTTAATCATATTCATGGTCAGGAGGTGAAGTTCTCATTCGTCTCCTCCTTCATTATTAACAGCCATAAGGCCATTGCAACGTTTGCAATGACGAATACGCGAGTTGCGGTAGATGAACTCACACAAGCCATTACTTAAGCGCAACTGAAACCACCGACAAACGGGTGAGCCTAAATTCCATCTACTTTCCGCGCCATAGCGGATGTCGGTCAGCGTTACTGCACCACTCGGCAAGCCCTCCGAGATGTCTAAGGCAATGATGCTTTTCGGCTGCACGGGCAACTCCCCTTGAACGCCGCAACCGTTACATGTGGCTGTTAGTCTGCCAATGCCTGCTTCCCACCCCTAGAGGACATGCACAATGTCCGCCTTGTTCCGGTTAACCTCGTGACGTGAGGCTATAAATTTTGTCGCGCTTGCACTCCTGCTGAGAAAGGGTGTGGCAGGCATGATTGCTGGAGCCGAATACCACCGCCTCACAGATCATGTCGTCAGGGCGCGATACACGCTGGCCCTACCGACGTTCAGGTGCTTGGCTACGCTTCTCCTCAAAGATGCGGGTACATCCAGCGGCCAGAAGCTGGTCACGCTGGACCTCAAGGGATTGTCCGCTGCTGGAAACGCGGGCGTAGCCGATCAGAGGCATGAGGCTGTCTCAATAGGTTCTAAGATCGTTGATTTCTGAATCTCAGAAGTGCGGATTGCAGGCCTATTGAGACGCTTTTCGTGTCTCATCGCAGTGTATCAGTGGGGTATAGTCAAATGCAGACTTGGAGGGAAAATGGACAAGTTGGGTTCACCGAGACGCCTGTCGCCATCATCGAAGATGGGGCGCAACGACCCTTGCTGGTGCGGATCGGGTATCAAGTGGAAGAAGTGCCATAAGGACAGAGGTTCGAAGAAGTCAACGACACTAAATGCTGTGATATCAAACGTATCCGCTCAGTTTAGAAAGAAGATAAAGTGCTTTCACCCTGATGCAGGAAAAAGTTGTTCGGGCGCTATAATTAAATCCCATACCGTTCAAAAATCCGGGCCTCTTCGAGCTATCGCACGTGATGGCCACGTTTACGGCATCAAGGAATCGGGAGACAATATTGTTGCTAATGATGGGTTCCTTGAACCAAAACTCGTTGGAATATCTAAAGCATCTGTATTTCCAGGATTCTGTAAAATACACGACAATGATCTGTTCGCTCCCATTGAAGGCGCAGACATACCATTCAATGAGGCCAACGCTCATCTTTTTGGATATCGAGCTATATCAAACGAACTGTTCTACAAAATGCAGTCCGTCGCCACTAACAAAATAATAAAAGAAATGGACGCCGGCAGGTCATTATACACTCAGCGTCTGATTCAGCAGATGGCGTCGGATTTTGACTACAACAACGATCCAGCTGTTGAAGAACTACAAATAACGAAGTCAGAATTAGTGGAGATGTTCAGAACAAAAGTGTTTGATCAGCTTGATGGTTTAGTAATTCAGTTTGATACACTTCTACCGTTCGCATTTACCTGTGCGGTTGCACCATTTTACGACTTGGATATGGTAGATCTACAAAGCCACGATGACAAGTTTCTCGATTACGTAACGGTATCGACGTATGTAGTTAGAGGCAAAACAAACGTTGCTATGGTTTGGAATAAATCCAAAAAAATTGAAAAATTCATTACGTCCCTAAAGTCGAGACCTCTGAAGGATGTTGCGTCTGTTATACTTAGATTTGCTCTTGAGAAAACGGAAAACTTGTTCTTGAATCCCGATTGGTTTGAGGGGCTATCTGAATCGGAAAGATCCCTGATGAGGAGCCTAATGATGATAGGCGTACTTCCACGTTCAAATATAAATGGAATATATGATGTAAGTGACGGAAGACTGACTGTGAAATCAGGCTGCGTAATCATTAATTTACGATAGAGCTTACCTATATGTCTTGAGTTCTTGCTCTAATGAGAAGGATGTGAGGGTCTATATTCAGGGACTTTGCTATCCGCCCGATCACAGCAACGGTTGGATTTCGTCGGCCACGCTCGATACCTCCAAGATAGGTCAGGTCGATTTCCGCGTCGAAGGCAAGCTGCTCCTGCGTAAGGCCGCGCTCTAAGCGAAGCCGACGCACATTTTCCCCAACCACCGCTCTCCAGTCCATTTACAGGAGGGAGCAGGATCGGGCTTATAGTCACTAGGGATTATAAGCCATATTGGAGGGAATGATGTCGATTCTGGCGCGAACAAGCGGCGGGGTGAAGCGAAAGAAGTCGAAAGTTGGTGCCGGTATGCGAGTTCCGGCAACGGTCGCTGCATTGATAGGTGTCGGCCTAGTCGGCTGGGGTGTAGGCGCACGAGCGGGTTACGGGTTCGCTCAACAAGACGCCGCTTCTATTATGCAACTCTCAGGCGGTGCTACCTACCAAAAGCCGTCGTGGCGTGGATGGATGCACACTAGCTACGACTATGTTCCTCCTTCGGATCTCGAAATGCTCATGCATTTGGCAGGCGGCACCATCCCAGGCACTGGCGGAATGACGACAGGCGATGTGTGGAGTGGCTACCAAGACCGAATGCGGCGAGAGTTCTTCCGTGACACTAGGGGGTCGTAGGCCGATCATGACAACAGGACGTAATAGAAATAGGCTTCTAGCCGTATCGCTCGTGGCTATGGCTCTGTCTGTGGTTGGCTGCGCTTCGGTGGCACCGCCCCCCGCTCCCGTGGTCTCCCATATCGCCAATCGGAACTACGAGCCCGGTCAGCCAAAGACGACGAACGTCGGTGAAGCGATGGTTCAGGTCGAAGACTACTACGCCCGCACGTCAGGCTATGGTGGATGGACCGCGACTTCGGCGTTCTCGGCTTCCAATGGGTTTAGCACCTACGCCTTCCAGCCCGGAGCGATCTACGCGACGGCCTATCGCCGCGACATTGGCGGGAACAGCTACGACGTACTCACGTCGTTCATGGACCCGGTGCTGGTGGATCAAACAGGGCGAGTAGCCAAGGTTGGGGCTGCGATGGGGCCTCTAACCTCCGATCTAAGAGACACCGGCAATCGGCTAGTCCGCTACGACAGCCGCGTGATCGACACGACGATGCCGTTTCGTAAGTTCGAGTTGGTCTACTCCGGCCGGACCGGAGACTCGATACGGATCGCATACAGGGAGTACAGCCCTCAGGACCTCGCTAGGACGGCCTTCTTCCAAGAACTGACATACAGCGTGTCGGAGTCGGCAATTCGGTTCAGAGACCTTGAAATCGTTGTCTCTGAGGCAACGAACTCGTCCATTAGTTTTGTCGTGCGCTAAGGCACAAAGGTCAGTTTCCGAGTTGGTTTGAGTGCAATCATTGCAAGAGGGGGGGGCCTGCTCCGACAAGCGGGCCTCCTTTCCATCAAACCAAGCAGGCGCTTGACGCGCCAGAGCACTGGTAAAAGCCTATCAGAGCTTGGCTTCAACGATCTATTCGCTGGTCTGACCTAGCCTGATCCAATGCAACCAACCCGCAGGCCTAAACGATCTCAACCGCCCCAAAGGCACAGCCCCCGCCGCATCAGCCACCACCGCGCCCAATCTCTAGAGTCCGGGCGAACGCTCTCCTGTGAGAAGAGAGGGACGAGCTACAACCGCATCACGGCTATCTGCTGGACCACCATCCGAGGTGGAGGTGAACTGCGCCATGATTCGTAGTGGGACCACCGTCGTTTGGGCCAGGCTCCACAGACAGACGCCCATTTGCGCCCGCTAATCACTTATGCACAGCAAAATGAGCCTTTAGGGCCTAGATTAGGGCCTTGACGAGCTAAGGAACTAAATCAATGATTTTTCAGGAGTTTTGAAAGGCAGTGGCGGACAGAGAGGGATTCGAACCCTCGGTAGGCTTTCACCTACACACGCTTTCCAAGCGTGCGCGATCGACCACTCCGCCACCTGTCCATGTCGCCAGTCACTGCGAGGTCGCGTCACTACCTATCTGTATTGTTGACGTCAATCCGGATTGGACAGGATTAGGTCCTATTGAGCGGTTTAAGGCGGATTGTCAGTCTGACGACTCGAGCCGCCGCCCCCTAGAGCGCATGAGGTCACCTAGTGCGGAGTGGCCAGTTCCAGGGTGTCATAGACATGGGTGACATCGTCAAACCGAACACGCGGCGGCTGGTCGCCGATATGGCCGATGATGAAGAATCGGCCCGTCGCGGATAGATGTAGCGGATCGTCGATCTTGTCGTTGTTCCACCCCAGCAGCAGCAGACCGCCCGGCTTCAGAATGCCGGCCATGGCGGTCATGGCCTGTTCCTGCGCGGCCGGTGAATCCACGCCAAAGCCCAGCACGCCATTGCAGACTATGGCGTCGAAACGCAGGTCGTCGAAAACCTGGTCAATCTGACAAAGGTCGCCGGCCTGGTGACGTCCTGCCCGGCCCCAGCGGGCGGCCTTGGGGTCGATGTCAGTGGTCCAGACTTCGGCGCCCCACCGCTCCAGCGCCGGATAGTCAGGGGCCGTATAGGCCCGGCATCCAACCCACAGGATGCGCCCGCCGCGCGCCGCCAGAGCAGGAATGTAAGCCGACGTCAGCAGACGACGGTCAGGCAGATCCCGGATCCGCTCAATCGTCTTCTTGCGGCGCTGGAACAGATTCCCGAACCGGACAGACAGGGCGGACAGAAGAACGGTCATCAAACAAGCCTGATCAAGGGTCGAACTAACGCGCGGCGCGTGGTCGACGGATGGCGGCAGAGCGGCTTTCCACTAGCTGCAGACGTAGGTCGTCCAGTTCTGCGGCGCGCAAAGCGGGCGAGTGGGTGCGGGCGACGAAGGCCTGAGCCTCACGCGCCATGTCTGCCCGTTCGGCGTCGTTGCGCACAAGATGCTGCATGGCCGCAGCCAGGCCGTCCGCTTCCGGCGGATCGACGTAGAGGGCGTGAGGACCACTGGCTTCGCGCAAGCCCCCACGCCCCGACGAGATCAGGGCCGCGCCCGCAGCATGGGCCTCCAGCGCAGTCAGACCCAGAGCCTCGGCGACGCGCGACGGCACGACCGCGATGGCGGCGCGGCGAGCGACGGCGACGACCTGATCGGGCGAGGCGGACTTATGGACTTCGACTCGGTCGCCAAACCGGTCAAGCGCCCGCAGATGGGGCTCGGCCCAGTCCTTGTTCCGCTCCCACTCGCCCAGCATCAGGGCGCCGCGCCATCCGGGCGCTTGATCCAGCGTCCGGGCCAAGGCCGCACAGAAGGAATCGACCCCCTTTTCCTCCAGCGTGCGGCCGGAGAAGAAGATCAGGTTTTCACGTTTGTCCGCGTCCCCGCGCCAGACCTCGACGTCAATGGGATTGCAGACCACCACCGCGGCGGCGGCGAAACCGGGGTAGTCGCGCAGGAACTCTTCGCGCGCGGCCTTGCTGACAAAGATCAGCCGGTCGAACGCCTTCAACCGCCCGTGATAACGCCAGCGGTCGATCAGGTTGGAGGCGGGTTTTAATCGAGTGTGGCGGTACAGGACATGCACGCGGCCAGGCAGGCGTCGAGCGATGTCCGCCGCCCCCGCCAACTGCTGATGATATTCGATCACGTCGGGCTGAAACGCCTCCAGCGCCGCGACCACGGCGGCGGTGTGGCCCCGCTTGCCCAGACCGGACGGCACGAACAGGGTCTGGTCCGGTGCGGCGGGGTTTGCGGCGCCCTCCTCGCAGACGAAACGGATGTCGGCGGCGAAACGGCTCCACGCGTTCAGGGTCAGGGCGACCCGCTCCATGGAGTTGATCTTGCCGACATCAAACAGACTGCCGCGTGGCAGGACGACGGCGATCTTCATGCCTTGCCCCGACAAGGGCCGTTCAAGCCGAACAGGCGACGCAGTTTGTACAACAGCTTGATCCGCCCCTCCGCCGACGAACGACGCAGCCCCTTCACGTCGATGACGGTCAACCGATCATCGCCAGACAGGGTGTGCAACCCGTCCTTGAAACCGTCCAGCAGGCCCTTTGGGGTGATCCTGTGCACCAGGCTGGCGGCGAATTCGGTCGGGGTCAGGGTGTCGATCCTCAGCAGACGGATCGCCGCTCCATAGGTGGGACGGCACTCCTGCACCGGCAGATGGAGAATGCCCTCATGGGCGAACGCCGTGCCGCCCGGTCGCGATTCCAGAAAGCCCGTGCGGACCGGATTGGCGGCATGGGACGTCCACGGCCCTGTCAGCTCATCGGCATAGGCCACATGCAGTTGCCGCATGGCCCGGTCGTCCGGTCCGGGCAATGTGTGGAACATCCACCACCGCCCGTCATGTTTTACGACGGTCGCATCGATGGCCGGCAGGTCCAACAGGCGTTGCACAGGCGTCCAACGGTCGGGGAACCGCTCGCATCGATACAGGGTCAGGCCGCCGCTCTTGTAGCCTTCCGGCAGCATGTACAGCTCGCCGCCGTCCTCGATCAGACTGGGATAGGACAGGTGGAACGGTTCGGCCAGGGCCAGCCCCTGCCCGATCAGGGCGTCCCCCCGGTACTGATAATAATGGATCTCGCCGCGCCGCACGCGATAATCGAAGGCCTCGACGAAGATCGTCGTCACCCCGTCGCGCTCGATCCCGAACGGATCGGCGATGAACTGGAAACTGCGCGGACAGGGCGGCAGCCAGACAATCCCCTCCCCGGTCAGCACGTCCGGCTCAAGCACATGCTGGATCGGTCGTCGTGTGAAGCCGACGCGCCATTCGTCATACATGATGCAAACTCAGCGAAGTTCCGGCAGGCGGCGCATCAGGGAACGCTGCAGCCGCAGGCCGCGATCCGCCGCCGTCCTGGACTTGGTGCGTCCACAATAGCGCAGCCCTTTGCCCCACAAATTATGGATGGGATCGGCCAGATGCGGATGGCGGTCGTGCTGATGCACGATGGGGCTGATCCCGCCCGTGGGATTGACCACCTTGCCCTCATGGAAGTGCAGCAGGTCGCCCGGCGTCATGCCGATAGTGGCGACACGGCGATAGTTGGGCTGTATCGACGACCGAACCAGACCGAAATGGATCGCCATGTTGAAGACGGCCTGATCGGCCCCGAAGGCGCCGCCGATCTCGGAGCGGGGAATGGCCGCCAGCATCAGCATGGTGCGGCACAGGCGCAGCACGTCGTCGCGCGGCCCGATGATGGTGCCGACGCACAGACAGGCGCGGTCGGCGAGACTGGCGGCGATCTCTTCGCCGAACACGGCGCTCAGGTGTTTGGTGTTGAAGGCGTGCCCGCCCAGATCGCCGTTGTCCCATTCATTGAAGACCTCCATCCGCCCCGGATGCGGCTCGAACGGATCACCCTGGAAGATGACATCGCGCACATCGGTCACAAAGACGCTGTCCGCATCGGGCCAGCGTTCGATCAGGTCGGCATAGGCGGAGAAGCGCGCCACGACGGCATGCGGCTCCCAGCCTGCGGCCGGTTCGGGGTGGACGGCGACGACGACGTGTTCCGCCAGAAGGGCCAGGACATCGTCCCGCTCGTCGACCACCAGCGCGATGGTTCCGTCAAACCACGACCGCAAAGAGCGCACGAAGGGCGCGATCATCGCCGCGTCATAACCCGTGGCGTAACCGAGCACGAGATCGGTGCGTTGGGTCCGCTCAGGCGCGACCTTTTTCGCTGACGCAAACACGCGGGAAAGCCAGCCAAGATAGGCGGTTTTCGGCGCAACGGTCGTCATCATCATCCTCGACTGGGTTTGTTGGCTCTTTACGGCCCCTCGACTCAGATGACGCCGCCAGCGGGTGCTTGCCTCACGACTTTCCCCACGGCATTAAACGACACAGTTCGAACAGGCTGTGCTGCGCCTGGCTTCACGCGTATGGGCGTCCAGCGGAGATGAGTTAGTTTGCCCTCGTTCGACCCGCCCCGCCTGACCAACGTCTATCTTCAGATGCGCGACGACCTGGGCCGGTTCGCGGCGTCGCGGCTGGGCGGACGCGGCGACGTCGAGGATGTGCTGCAGGAGCTGTATCTAAAGGTTTCGCGCACCCCTGAGGACGCCGACATTCGGGACCCGCGCGCCTATCTCTATCGTCTGACCAACAACCTGTTGCTGGATCGATGGCGCTCCAGCCGCCGTGCGGCCGCGCGCGACGGGGCCTGGCGGGTGGCGATGCACGGGGCGGAAGACGGAGACGAGGTCGATGACGCCCCGTCCGCCGAGGCCGTTGTCGCGGGCCGCCAGCGCTTGCAGACCCTGATGACGGCGTTGGACCAGTTGCCGGAAAAGACCCGCACCATCTTTCGCCTGCACAAGTTCGACGGCCTCAGCTACGCCGAAGTGGCGTTGAAACAGGGGATTTCACGCAGTTCCGTCGAAAAACATATGATGGACGCCTTGCGCATTCTGGCTGCGAGGATGCGTAGATGACCGGACGCGTCGACGCGATCTCGCCTTGGCGCGGCGGTATTCTTGGAGGCGCCGCGCTCACGGCGACGTCGTATCCATGGGTGCTGCATGGTGCAGCACAGGGATGGGTCAACGCATGACGCAGCACAGGCAAGTCGAGGCGCAGGCGCTGGCCTGGTTCGTGCGCCTGAGCGATGTCGAAGCGTCGGAGGCTGACTGGCGCGCATTCGGCGACTGGATCGCCGTCTCGCCCGTGCACCGCGCCGCCTATGAGGCGCTGGAGCAGGTCTGGATCGATCTGGACGAAGCTGCGGCTGTGGAACCTGTCGCCAAGGTGACGCCGCTGCGGCGCGCCGCCAACGCTGATGCGCGCGTGTCGCGCCGTCGCGTCTGGCTTTATCCGATTGTCGGCGTGGCGGCGGCTGCGGCTCTGACAGCGGGTCTGTGGCCCCAGTTCATGGACCGCCCCCTCACCTATCAGACGCAGGACGCACCGCGGACCATCACGCTTGAAGACGGCTCGACCATCAAACTGAACCGCCACTCCAGCCTGAAGGTCCGCTTCAAGGACGGACGGCGCCAGGTGTCGCTGAAGGACGGCGAGGCCGCCTTCGACGTGGCCCATGACGCCACCCGCCCATTCACGATCGACGCGGACGGGCGCGAGGTCCGGGTGGTCGGCACCGCCTTCAACATCGTCAGCCACAATGACGAATTCACCATCGGGGTGGAGCGCGGCGTCGTCTCGGTTCAGGCCAGATCCGCCAAGACCCCCCTACGCCTGATCGCAGGCCAGACGCTGCATCAGTCGGCTGCCCAGAAGGCTGAGCTTGGCGCGAAGGACGTCGACGCCATGTCCAGTTGGAGCAATGGGGTTCTGGTTTATCGCGACGCTTCCATCACCGATGTCAGCCGTGACCTGTCGCGCTACTTCAACAAGCCGTTTACAGTGTCCGCCTCCGCGCGAGGCCTTCGTTTCACGGGCGCCCTGCGCATTGCAGATGAAACGACAATGCTGGCCCAACTTCGCGACTTTTCTCCCGTCACTGTAGAACGCACACTCAACGCCGTGCACCTGTCCGCGCGCGCATCCTAACAGGCTCCGGCCTGGTTTCTGTTCCAGATGCGCGGGTTGACCCAGTCGGCCCTCGGAGGCCTGCTGACGCTGCTGCTTGCGGCGCCGCCTGCGCTTGCCTCGTCGTCACGCACGTTCAGCGCCAACATACCCGTCCAGCCTGTTCGCGCCGCCTTATTGGACCTGGCTGTTCAGGCCCGGGTGTCTCTGGGCGGTGATGTGGCCTCTTGCACGGGAGCGTCCCCTCGTCTGACCGGATCCATGCGGCTGGATACCGCCTTGGACCGCGTTCTGTCTGACAGCAATTGCACCTATCAGATCAGACCTGACGGGGCGGTCATCATTCGCCGGGTCATGCGCACCGCCCCGACAGCCGCCGCAACGCCGCCTGCCCTCGCGCGCCCGACGCCTGCCCCGGTCGCCACAATCACGCCGATGCTCAGCGACGTCATCGTCACAGCCGGCCGCAGTTCCGAATCACCCCAGACGGCGCCGACCGCCCTGACCGCCTTCACCGGCCAGCAGATCATCGACAGCGGCGCGGTGGGCGCCTCGGACCTCAGCGCCCTTGTCGCAGGCATGACGGTGACCAATCTGGGATCAGGTCGCAACAAGATCCTGCTGCGCGGCATGTCGGACGGCGCCTTCACCGGACAGACCCAGTCGACCGTCGGCCTTTATCTCAACCGCGTCCCCCTGACCTACAGCGCGCCGGACCCGGACCTGAAGCTGATCGACATCAATCGGGTCGAGGTGGTGCGCGGCCCGCAGGGGGCGCTGTACGGCACCGGTCCTATCGGCGGCGTATTGCGCATCGTGCCCGAGGCGCCGGACACCGAAAAACGACTGCTGGCGCTTTCGGCGGGCTATGCGGACACCCGAAGCGGCGATCCCAGCGGCGAGACGGCGTTCATAGGCAACCTGCCGGTCTTCAACGGTCGAGGCGCGCTGCGGCTGGCGGCCTATGACGAGAACACGGGCGGCTATATCGACGACGAGGCCCTGAACCTGCGCCGGGTCAATAATGGCCGACGCTCAGGCGGACGCCTCGCCTACATCTTCAATCTCACCCCCGAATGGACCCTGTCGGGCGGCGGGGTGGGCCAGCAGATCAAGACCGAAGACACCCACTACGTCTACCGCACCGTCAATGGCGCCCGGCGCGAAAACCTGGTGCGCGAGCCGCATGAGAACATCTTCGGCATGGGTTACGCGCGCCTGGTCGGCAACGGCGACTGGGGTCGTCTGGAGGCCACGACGGCGCGGGTCAGCCATTCGTTCGTCAGCCGCTATGACGCCTCCACCGGCTTGAGGTTCTTCGGCTCCGCCGGACGCATCGGCGCCCTGGACGACCACCGCGACATCGACCTGAGCGTGCTGGACATCGCCTACAGTTCGCCCCGCGGCCAGCGTCTGCGCTGGCTGACCGGCCTGTTCTGGTCCGACACGGTCATCGACAACAGCGTCGATCTGACCGCCCTTTGGCCGACGCTCCGCCCCGTCTACAGCGAACGTCGCCGCGATCGGCAGCACGAGTTCGCCGGCTTCGCTCAGGCGACCTACGACCTGACCAAGGATCTTAGCCTGATCATCGGCGGGCGCTATTATGTCTTCGACTATGAGACTGCGTCCCTGGTCCGCCAGGGCGTCGATGAGCGCCCCTTTGACGGCACAGGCCGGACGTCCGGCTTCTCGCCCAAACTTGCGTTGAGCTGGCGGCGTGACGACAACTGGTCCTTCTATGGCCAGATCAGCCAAGGCCACCGCGCCGGCGGCTTCAACACCGCAGGCCCCATCAACGACTATTTCACCAATGCCGTCGTCAAACCCTTGCGCGCCTATGGCGGGGATTCGCTGTGGAACTATGAGTTCGGCGCAAAGGGCGTGATGCAGGACGGCCGCGTCCAGCTGCGCGCGGCCCTGTTCTATGCCGACTGGCGCAATCTCCAGAGCGACCAGTTCCTGCCCAGCGGTCTGTCCTACACGGTCAATGTCGGCGACGGCGCGAACACGGGCCTGGAGATCGAGGCGAACTGGCGACCCACCGCAAGCCTGGAGATCCGCAGCAACGCTCTATTGGCCGATCCGCGTGTCATCAGGTCGAACCCTATGTTCAACTCCAGAGGCAATGCGGGCCTGCCCGGCGTGCCTGCCGTATCGACCAATATCAAAGTCGGCTGGCGTCGCCCGATGACTGACCGTGTGGTTTTGACCGCCGACGGCTCCGTCGCCTATGTGGGGTCGTCGCGACTGACCTTCGACGCCGCAAAACGCCACAAGATGGGCGACTATGTCACGGCCCGCGCCTCGATCGGGGTCGAAACAGGCCGTTGGCGGGCCAGCGCCTATGTCACCAACCCGTTCAACACCTCTGCCAACACCTTTGCGTTCGGCGATCCGTTCCGTCTGCCCGAGGCTCTGACGACCACGCCGTTGCGTCCGCGCACCATAGGGCTCAACCTGACCTGGACGACGAACTGATGCCCGAAACGCAAGACGGCGGCCCTTACGAGCCGCCGTCCGCCGATCACCGCCTGGTCCCGGTCACGTGACCTTCTTGGCCGCCGTGAAACCCAGGATCAGGAACACCGCAAAGACGATCAGCGCCAGGATCGCCAAGAACTTGGCGATGCCCGCCGCCGCGCCCGCAATGCCGCCAAAGCCCAACAAACCGGCGACGATGGCGATCACCGCAAAAATCAAAGCCCATTTCAGCATGTCGTCTCTCCTTGATGCGCAACCAACGATCCGATGCCGCGCCGGTTCCAGAAGATGGCGCTTCCAGGACGCCGCCTGCCAGGCGCTACGACATGACGCAGGCTGCACGACGCCCGGCCTCGCCCTCTGGATCGCGCAGGACCGTAATCGGACTGATGGTCGTCATCCCCGGCGTCATCGATCCGCCTACAGAAAAATAATCGCGCGCCGATCTGCGCCCGTCTGTTTCGGTAACGAAGAATTTGCCGGAAATTGATAGCTCGACAATCGCCGGAGTATCGCGATGTCACTCAATCACAGAAGTATTGATCTCCAGAAGGCTTTGCTCGACGAGAGCAAACAGCCTGAAGACGCGACATCGGACAGCCTCTCCGCCGAGCGTCTGGCGGTCCTTGACATGGCGGGCGTTGGTCACTGGCGGATCGACTGGGCCACACGCGCAATCCAATGGACCGACACGACGTTCCGACTGCTCGGACTGGACCCGGCGGACGGCGAGCCGAGCCTCGACGCCTTCCGCGCGATGTTTCCGGATGAAGATCGCGCCCGAATGGCTGCGGCGATCCAACGCGTCGTCGATACGGGTGAAGAACAGCATTTTCGCCTGCGCCTGAACCGGCGTGACGGGGTGCAAAGGCAGACCATGGTGCAGGCTCGCGCCGAACAGGCTCGCGACGGTTCGGTCAAGGCCGTCTTCGGCGCTGTGACCGACATCACCGATCTGGAACAGCAGATCAGTCAGGCCCGTAAGGACGAGGCCCGTTACAAGCTTCTGGCTGACAATGTCGCTGACGTCATCACCCGCGTCAGACCTGACGGCGCCAGCAAATACATCTCGCCCGCCATCTACAATCTGCTGGGCTGGACGCTGGAGGAGATGTCGGGAAATCCGCTCGACTATGTCTATCCGCCTGATCGCAGAAAGGTCAGCAAGGCGGTCCAGGACGCCCTGCAAACAGGCGCCCAAAGCCGTCTGGAACACCGCGCCGTCCACCGCAATGGGACCGTGATCTGGGTCGAGTGCACCTTCAAGGCCATCGTCAACCCGCAGCACGGACGTCAGGACGCCATCGTCGTCATTCGCGACATCAGCGACCGCAAGGCCATGGAGGCCGAACTGCTGGAGGCCAAGGAGCGCGCCGAAAGCGCCGCTGCGGCCAAGAGTGAGTTCCTGGCCAACATGAGCCACGAACTGCGCACGCCGCTGACCAGCGTGCTGGGTTTCTCCAACCTCCTGACCAGCAGCGAGGCCCTGCCCGAGACCGAGCGCGGCTATGTCCACCGCATCGCCACGGCGTCAAAGGCGCTGCTGGCCGTCATCAATGACGTTCTGGACTATTCCAAGCTGGAAAAGGGCATGATCGACCTCGATCCCCGCCCGTTCAATCCGGTGCAATTGACTGATGATGTCGCAGAGATCATCGAGGCTCAGTGCGCCGCCAAGGGCTTGTCTCTGAAGATCGCCATCGATCCCGATCTGCCCGCCTCTCTGCGGGGTGACGAAGATCGGCTGCGGCAGGTGCTGCTGAACCTGCTGGGCAACGCCGCCAAGTTCACGGCCGAGGGGTCCGTCGCCCTGACGATTGGCGGTCAGCGCGGCGACAACGACGATTGGCGTCTGAAGGTCACAGTGACCGACACCGGCATCGGCATGACGACGGACACCATCGCTAATGTGTTCGAGCGTTTCGCCCAGGCGGATCCCTCCACAACGCGCCTTTACGGCGGCACAGGCCTGGGCTTGGCGATCTCCAGATGTCTCGTCGAGGCGATGGGCGGCCAACTGACGGCAGTCAGCCAACTGGGCGAGGGTTCGACCTTCTCTTTCGAGGTCGGCCTGCCGATCAGCGACAGCACGGTCGCGCCTCTTATCGATGATGTCGGCGGCCTCAAGGCCCAGTCGCATATTCTGGTGGTGGACGACACCCACGCCAACCGCGAACTGTTCTCGACGATTCTGACCAAGCTCGGCATCCAGACGACGACGGTCAACAATGGCGCGGAAGCGTTGAACGCCTTGCGTTTCGGCGTCTATGATCTGGTTCTGATGGATGTGCAGATGCCGGTGATGGACGGTCTGACGGCCACGCGCGAAATCCGTCGTCTGGAAGCCGCCGCCGACCGCCGCATCCCCATCATCGCCTTGACCGCCAATGTCCAACCCGAACAGATCAGTCACTGCCGGGCCGCCGGGATGGACGACCATCTGGCCAAGCCGCTTCAGATGCCGCTGCTTCTGGCCGTCCTGTCCAAATGGCTGGCCTGAGCCCCTTCGGACGCTCGACCCGTTACGCTTTAATCCAGAACCCGGTCCAGCCAGGCGGCGAACAGATCGGCCCAGCTGGTCGATGGCGATCCCGGCGCCCCCAGGCCGAAGCCGTGCCCGCCTTCCTGATACAGATGCGCCTCGACAGGCCGATGCGCGGCGCGGGCCGCCGCGATCCAGGCAAGGCTGTTGTCAGGCGAAACCGTCGTGTCGTCCCAGGCATGGACGAGGAAGCTGGGCGGTGTCTCGGCGCTGACGTGCCGGATCGGCGAACGTTCCTGAATGAGGTCGGCGCTGGCCTTATCGCCCAATAACAGGCTGCGCGAACCGGCGTGGGCCAGCGGCTGCTCCAGCGACAGGACCGGATAGATCAGGCCGACCGCATCGGGGCGGGCGTCGAGCGCATCGGCGGCGTCGACTGGAGCATAGACGGCTTCCTGCCAGCCGGTGGCCAGACTGCCGGCCAGATGACCGCCCGCCGAAAAGCCGACAACGGCCACATGATCCGGCTGGATCGCCAATGTGTCGGCGCGCTGTCGCAGCAAACGGATCGCACGCTGGGCGTCCTGAAGCGGCACATCGGCGCGATTGGTCCAGCCCTCGCCCGGCAAGCGGTAGTTCAGCACCGCGACCAGATAGCCTTCTGCGGCGAAACGCTCCGCCACCTGTACGCCTTCATTGGCGATGGAGACGAACATATAGCCGCCGCCCGGAATGACCAGCAGCGCGCGGCCGTTTGGATGGGCCGGACGCCAGATCCGCATCGAGGGCGTAGGCGTGGATTTCAGGAATGAGCCCGGCCAGTTGGGGAAATCCGCCAAAGGCCTGTAGCTCTCTTGGCCAGGCGCATCGCCTGGCCAAAGCCGTATCTCCTCTGCCGCGTCCCAGGCGGCGGGCCGCGTCATCCCAGGACGGGAAGGCTTCAGCGGGGAGGTCTGCGCCAGCGCCGCGCCTGCGCCGAAACAAGCCGCCCCGATCAACACCAGCCCCATCACGCGCGAGCGGAGCATCTTTCGCCAGTCAATTTTCACGCGCAGCCGCTCCCGTCTCTCCGACCATCAGCCGAGCGTAGAAGCGAATGCTCCGCTCCAGATTGGCCAGGGTCATATGCTCGTTCACCCCATGCACCATGCCCAGATCCTTCAGATGGAAACGGTTGGGTGCAAACCGATAGGTATCCTGCGCGACCGGCGTCAAGTAGCGGGAATCCGAGGCGGCGGTCATCAGCGAAGGCGCGATCGGGGTAGCCGGCGCCTCACCGCCCAGCGCAGCGGTCAGATAGCGATAGGCTTCCGAATTCCCTGATGACACAGGCGTGGGCTCGCGGCCCGCGCCCTCGATCACGACATCGACCGGCAACCCTTTGGTCGCGGCCTTGGCCCGATCCACCACGTCCTGCACCGAGTTTCCTGGCGCGATGCGGTAGTTGATCCAGACACTGGCGGTCTGGGGCAGGACATTCTCCTTGGGCGAACCGCTCAGCATGGTCGGAGCGATGGTGGTGTGCAGGCCTGCCGCCGCCGTCGGATTGGCCGCCATCTGTCGGGTCAGCAGTCCGCCGAACAGCCAGTCGTTGGCCAGGAAAAGGCGTGTTCGGAAGGGAGCATAGGGAGCCAGCGCACGCAGCCCGTCGCGGCTGGGGCCGTCATAACGCAAGGGCCAGGCCTTGCCCTCGATGGCGGTGATGGCGCGCGCCAGGGTCGAGACAGCCGTCTGCTGGGGCGGGGCCGAGGCATGACCGCCCGCGCCCCGAGCCGTGACACGCAGGGTCACATAGCCCTTTTCCGCCACAGCGATCAGGGCGGCGGGGCCCTTGATGACCGGGTGGTCCTCGATGATCGCCGAACCTTCGTCCAGCACGAACCAGGCGCGGACATTGCGCGATTTCAGCAGTTCCGCCGCCGCCCTGGCCCCGGTTCCTTGCGTCTCCTCGTCATGGCCGGAGACAATGATGATGGTGCGTTCCGGCTGGCGCCCGGCCTTCGCCAAAGCCTCGCCCGCCTCCAGCAGGGCTATCAGCGAGCCCTTGTCGTCAACGGCGCCCCGCCCCCAGACCGCCCGCTCCATGATCATGCCTGAGAACGGCGGCGTCTTCCATTCCGCCAGGGTTTCGGGCGAGGCGGGAACCACGTCCTGATGCGCCATCAGGATGATCGGCGCCAGCTGCGGGTTTCGCCCTGTCCAGGTCCAGACCAGTCCGCCGCCGCCCACGGTCTCGCGCCGCGCCGCAGCGTGGAAGGCGGGATAGGTCTCAGCCATCCAGTCGTGGAAGCCCGTCCACTGCGCCACATCATCGCGGGATGCATCCTGGTGCGAGACCGTCTCGAAGCGAATGGCCTGGCCCAATCTCTCAGCGGCCAGATTGAGGTCGAAGTCCGCCGCCGCCGACGCCTGCCGCGTCTGCAGAGGCGCTGGTTTGAGCATCAGGGTCCGCACCACCAGAACCGTAACCAGCAACGCCAGCGCGATCACCAGCACCGCGATGACCGTCAACACAGGCCTGGCGCAACCGCTCGCCTTGTTTCGGCGTCTCATGCTCGATGCCCTTGCAAGAGGGTGAAGTATTGCAGCGCCTGCGCCGCAGCTGCGACTTCTTCTCCGGCCGGCATGTTCTCGCGCTCGATGAATGAGATGGCGATCCCGGCCTCGGCCGAGGCCCGACGCCAGCGCGCCCAGTCGATCACCCCCTCGCCGAAGGCAGCAGACGGCGGGGACGCAGGCCGGGTCGTCGTCTGGATCGGTGCGCGCCAATCCTTCAGATGGGCCGAGCGGAACCGACCGGGGTGACGGATCAACAGGTCGAACGGATCGACGCCGCCCAGCACAGCATTGCCGACATCGAACTGGAAATGCGCCTGGGCCGGATCGACCCGCTCCAGCAGCAGATCCATCGCCGTCTGCCCCCCCAGATCCGCGAACTCGATGTTGTGATTGTGATAGGCCAGCGCCAATCCGGCCGCCTTGGCGCGCTCGCCCAGCGCATTCAGCCGGTCGGCGTTCCAACGCCAATCGTCCGCCGTGAATCGATGCGCCATCAGCGCCGCCAAACGATCCTCCCGCGCCACGTCGAGCAGGGCCGCAAAGCCCGGCATGGGCGTGGCTATCGTCGTCATGCCGACCTCCAGGCCATAGGCGATGCGGCGCTCAACCTCGACGTCGGTCATCTGCAGCACGGGCAGATGGCCGCTGACGCAGGCCAGCCCGGCGTTGTCGAAGGCGCGACGCAAATCGGCGCCCGACAGATCCGGCGCGCCCGCCAGCTCCACCTTGCGCACGCCCAGATCGGCCAGAGCTTTCAGAGTTGCGGCAAAGTCCGCAGCCATCGAATGGCGCACCATCCAAAGCTGGACCCCCAGGTCGGCGGGCGGCGCGGCGGTTACGGCTTCAGCCATCCCCCCGGTCGTCGCCAGAATGACAGGCGCCGCGCCCGCCATCGCCAGAAATCCACGTCGAGACACCATCCCATTCCCCTTTTCCGTCCCAGGTCAGCAGCGTTTGAAGGCGTGAAGACAGCAGCGCCCCTTCGCCCAGCCTTATTGACCGCCTGCGCGACCCAGCATGAAATCCAGTCGCGCCTTCAGCGGGTCGGCCTCGCCTACGAATCCACCCTGCGGCGTGATCGACAGCAGGCGGTCGGTTCCGGCCTCATAACGCGGCCAGTTCGGCAGCCCTCGGCCATTGGGATCGCCGGTGCGGGCGAAGTTGGCCCAATAGTCGGCCAGACGCGTCGCGACAGCCTGATCCTGCGCCGTCGGATGATCCAGAACCCCGCTGAGACGGTCGAAGGCGAAGGCCACGTCGGAGGCGTGATCGGCCCCCCATGGCGCCCCAGCACGCTTCTCTTCAGCGACATAGCCAAAGCGGTATTGATAGACGGGGCCGCCTTGGGCCGCGAAGGCGCGGGCGACGAAGCGCGCGGGCTCGACCATGTTCCGGTCGCCCCCGATCGCCCGGTTGACGCCCTCGACCGGCGCCTGGCCGGTGGGATCATACAGTTGACGGGCGGCGGCTTCGTCAACGCCGAACTTGGCGAAGGCGGCGTCCTTGCTGGCGGCGAACTCCAGGCTTAAATCCGCCGTGGTGGCTCCGATCAGTACGGGAACGGAACGCTGGCGGCCCTGACGATATTGGGCCTCCGGCGTCATTGCGACGACACGGCCATCCACCACCGGCCCGGCGTAGAGGGCGCGGGGGCCTGATACGACCAGGGTCATCATGTTCAGATCGCCGTTGATCTGCTCGACCGGAAGCGCGCGCAGAGCGGCGAGCGCATCGACGCCGGTCGATTCAACGCCCAGACGCTGGGCGAAGGCCGTGCCCAGGCTCTCGGCAGAGGGTGAACCCTCCAGATCCTGCGACAGACGGCGCTCGCGGCCCAGGAAATCACGGCCTGCGCCCGACTGGATGATGGCGCGGTCAAACAGCCCCTCGCCCATCGGCGAACCCAGCAGCAGGTTGATGGAGATGCCGCCGGCCGATTCCCCCATCACCGTGACATTGGCGGGATCGCCGCCAAAGGCCGCGATATTGGCGCGCACCCACCGCAGAGCCGCAATCTGATCCATCAGGCCGTAGTCGCCCTTTGGCTCGTCTGGATGTTCGGCGGTCAGACCGGGGTGGCCGAAGAAGCCGAGCCGCCCCAGACGATAGTTGAAGGTGACGACCACCAACCCGCGCTTGGCCAGTGCGTCGCCATAGGTTTCCGGCGAGGACGACCCGCCGTTCACGAAGCCGCCGCCGTGAATCCACACCAGCACCGGCAGTTTCTGACGGGCAGACACCCGCTCCGGCCGCCAGACGTTCAGATACAGGCAGTCCTCCGACAGGGGCGCGGGCGCCGCCGCCTTGACCCCCGGCAGGTTCGGCATCCGTCCCTGGAAACAGTCGGGGCTGAGAGCGTCAGCCTCGCGCACGCCCGACCATGGCGCGACAGGCTGGGGCGGACGCCAGCGCAGATCGCCGACGGGCGCGGCCGCATAGGGCACGCCCCGCCAGGCGGCGACGTGGTCCTGAACCACGCCGCGCACGGCGCCGCTCTGGACCTGTACGACAGGCCGCGCCGGTTGTCCGGCATGGGCAAGACCGGGGAGACCGGCGCCCAGAACGCCGACGAGGGCCAGAACGAGCGCCGATCTCATGCTTACTGGTCCCCGGCGACGGTGCGAGCGATCTGGGTCGCGGCGTTCAGGCGAACCCGCGCCCGGCCTTCCGGCGCATCGGCGGCGCGGCCCACGAACACCTGATAGTCACCGCCCGCACGACGCCAGTCGCGGGCCGTCCCATCCCACGAGGCCAGCAGGCGGGGATCGGCCTGGAGGGTGACCGTGCGGCTTTCCCCCGGCTGCAGCTCGACCCGCGCCCAGCCGACCAGACGGTGGGTGCGGCCCGGAGGCGCGGCGTACAGTTGGGCCACCTCGGTCCCGGCGCGGGCGCCGGTGTTGGTCAGGGTGACGGTCGCGCTGAGATCAGCACCGCCATTGAAGCGGGCGTGGGCGTAGCGGAAGCTGGTGTAGGTCAGGCCGTGGCCGAAGGCGAACAGCGGCTTGGCGCCGGTGCGCTCGAACCAGCGATAGCCGACGTCCGATCCTTCCTGCATGTCGAAGCCGAAAGGTTCGACGGGCTTGCCCAGACCGAAAGGCGTGCGCTGAGCTGGGTCAAAGCCGGGGATTTCCGGACGCGGCAGCTGCGCCACCGAGGCCGGGAAGGTCATCGGCAGCCGTCCCGAAGGCGAGACTTCACCGGTGAGCAATTTGGCTATGGCCTCCCCGCCGCGCTGGCCCGGATACCAGGCCTGAAGCACAGCTCCAACCTTGGACAGCCAGGGCATGGCGGTCGGGTTGCCGCTTTCCAGCACGGCGACCGTGCGAGGGTTGGCGGCGGCGACCGTGGCGATCAGATCGTCCTGTCCAAAGGGGAACAGCAGGGTCTCGGCGTCCAGGCCTTCCTCTTCAGGACGTGTGGCGAAGACGATGGCAACGTCCGCTGCATGGGCCAGGGCGGCGGCGCGCGTCGGGTCGGAACCGTCGTCGAACTGGATGTCGGCGTCTGGACGCAGCGCCTGAAGCGCCTTCAGCGGCGACGACAGGCCATAGACTGGCGCCAGCAGGGCCGAAATGCCTTCTCGCCCGCGACCGTCGCGGAAGCTGCCGCCGTAGGGCATGACCTGGGACGAACCCCCCCCGCCCGCCAGGACACCGCGATCCGCAAACCCGCCGATCACCACGATCTTCTTGGCCGTCGCCGCCAGAGGCAGCAGACCGCCCTCGTTCTTCAGCAGAACAATGCCCTGCAACGCCACCTGTTCGGCGATGGCGGCGTGGGCCTCGCGGTCGACAGCCCCGCCCTTGACCGCAAGATTATCCACGGCGCCCACGGCGAACAGGCTGCGCAGGATGCGTTGCGCCGCAAGAGCCACGCGATCAGCAGGAATCTCTCCCGCCTCGACCGCAGCCTTCAGACCGCCGAAATAGCTATTATCCTGCGGAGATTCCTGATCCATGCCGGCGTCCAGCGACGCCTTCAGACTGTGCACCGCGCCCCAGTCCGACATCACCCAGCCAGGGAATTTCCACTCGTCGCGCAGCACCTGGTTCAGCAGGAACGGGTTTTCACAGGCATAGACGCCGTTGATCTTGTTATAGGCGCACATCACCGACCCTGGGCGACCGCGCGCATTGGCGATCTCAAAGGCCAGAAGCTCGGATTCGCGCAGAGCCCCTTCGTCAATCCGGGCGTCATGAACGAAGCGGCCCGTCTCCTGGTTGTTCAGGGCGTAGTGTTTGATGGTCGAGACGACGTGCTTGTCCTGAATCCCCGCGATCGTCTCGCCGATGATCAGGCCGCTCAGCAGCGGGTCTTCGCCCGCATATTCGAAGTTTCGGCCGTTACGGGGTTCACGCGCCAGATTGACCCCGCCCGCCAGCTGGATGTTGAAGCCCTTGGCGAAGGCCTCGGCGCCGACCATGCGGCCCGCCTCACGCGCCAGTTCAGTATTGAAGGTGGACGCCAGCGCCAGGCTGGCGGGCAAGGCCGTCGCCTCGTCGCCCCGACGCAGAATGCCGCCCAGATTGGCCACGCCCAGGCTGGCGTCCGACATCTGCTGCGCCGGAAGCCCCAGACGCTCGACGCCCGCCACGAAGCCTGCAGACCCCAGCGCGCCTGGCGGCGTCTCCTTGCGCATGGCCTCGGGGATCGAGGCCGGCAGCGGCACGCCCAGCGACAGAAGGCCAAATCCGGCCTGGGTCCGCAGCAGCTGAATCTGTTCATCCAGCGTCATGGCGGCGACCGCCAGACGGGCCCGCTCATCAGGCGACAGCGCGGCGTTGGACCACGGGTGCGCAGCCGTCGACGTAGGTTGAGCGGCGGTCTGCGCCAGGGCCGGGGCGGCCGACACCAGCACGGTGGACGCCAGGAGGATGCTCAATAACTTCATGGGTTCGTTTCCTTTGGTTTTACTCGACCGCGCACGCGGAATGCTCCGGGAGCAGATGTCGGCTCGACGATTTCGCCGCCGCCGGTATCAGCTCCGTAGGACAGAAGCCTGCTCAGCAGACGCACGGACTTGACCATCTCGCCCGGCTCCTCGGTCAGAAGTCCGGCGATCGACAGCCCGCGCACAGCCCACACCATCAGGCGTTTGACGACAGGCGAAACGGGAATCCCGGCTGCGTCCGCGACGCGATCCACCGCTTCGAACGAGTCCTTTTCGATGGCGATCTGCAGCGGCTTCAGCCGCAGGGCCAGATCGTTGTCGCTTCGCGCGCCCTGCAGTATTTCCAGCACCGCCACCCCGGCAGGCCGCGACAACACTTCCCAGGCGACCTCCGGCAACGCCGCCAGCCGTTCTCTCGGGTCTTCAATCCGGCCCAGCATCTCGCGATACAGGCCCATTTCCTCAGCGTAGACGCTCTCCACGACAAACAGCATCAGGTCCACCTTGGTGGGGAACTGGTGCAGCAGGGCGCCGCGGCTGATCTTGGCGTCGGCGGCGACGGCCATGGTCGTCGTCCCCGCATAGCCGCGCGAATGCAGCGACTGGATGGCGGCTTCCAGCAGCCGAGCGCGGGTGTCTGCGCTGCGGCTTTCCTGAGTGCGGCGGGGCGGTTTGGCTTCGGTCAAGTTCGGAGATCTCCTGGCAGGCCCGCCCGCGCGACCCGCCCGAGATGGGCGGCGCTCGGCTTGGGCGTGCGCACGAAGCTGGTGCGGTCAACCGCGACCAACCCGAACTTCGGCCCGAACCCGGCGAACCATTCCCAGTTATCCAAGAATGACCAGTGGATGTAGCCCCGAACATCAATCCCATCACGCATACAGGCAAAGACGCCCGGAACCGCCTTGTCGATGAAGGCGACCCGGCGCGTATCATCCTCGGTCGCCACGCCGTTCTCGGTGACATAGATCGGCTTGTCGGTGTGACGCGCGACCAGCCGGATCGCCCCCTCCAGCGCTTCGGGCGCGAAAGGATAGTTCATCTGCGTCAGCTCGACGCCTTCGGGGTTTGGCAGATCGGCGTCCTTGCCGACGAGGCTGTAGGTGTAGTTCTGCACGCCGATGAAGTCGCCGCGCGCTCTCAGCCACGGCAGGACGGCATCTTCCATCTTGGCGTCCAGCCCCGCGTCCGGCGCGCCCGCCCGCTCGTCATTGACTGCGACGGTCAGGCCAACCGGCGCACGGCCGCCCGTCTCGCGGCGGATGACGTCATAGGCGCGCTCATGCGCCTCGATGATGATCGGGGTCTGGATGCGGAAGTCGCCGAGCACCAGAGGCGCGAACTTGTCGGAGTTGACGGCGCGGGCCGCGGCCGCGCGCGAGGCCTGAACGATGGGACGGATCTGTTTCGACAGCGAACCCCAGCTCAACAGCCCGCCCAGATTCGGCTCATTGAAGGTCGCCACTACGCCGAACAGGTCGCCCAGATGGCGGCTCAGGATTTCGGCATAGCGCACAAAGGGCTCGATCCCCTCGCGCGTCTCAAAACCGCCCGCGGCCGCGAACCACCGGGGCGAGGTGAAGTGATGGAAGGTGACCACCGGGGTTATGCCGTGACTGCGGATCGCCTCCAGCACGCGGCGGTAATAGGCGATGGCGGCAAGGGAGATCTGACCCTTCTCAGGCTCAATCCGCGACCATTCGATCGAGAAGCGGTGCGCGTTGAAACCCAGGGACGCCGCAAGGGCGATGTCTTCAAAAACGCGGTGATGGGCGTCGACGGCGTCGCCTGACGCTTCGCGGAAGATGGTAGGCTGGACATGCTCCATGACCCACAGGTCGCTGGCGACATTGCCGCCCTCAATCTGATAGGCGGCGCCCGCCGAGCCCCACAGAAATTCGGGCCTGGGCGATGCGAGTGCAGCCGATGCTCCCGCCGCCATGACGACGGTCCCGCCTGCGGTTGCTGCGGCGCCCGCCCCCAGCACGCCCCTTCGACTGATCACCGCCATCCCTTTCTCCCTCTCGTCCCCAGAACCCACACACTAAGGAGCAAATAAAAACAGTCAATAATGATTGTAAGTTGATTTGCGGGCTCCAACCTCTGGCAGTCAGCCCATTAGGCGGAGCCGCAGGCATCCGGCATGGCGTCGCCGCGCGGCCCCGCTGCGCACAACCCGCCAAAACGGGGGCTTCTGCGAAAAAAGGGGCCGGACCTGTATTCAGGCCCGGCCCATGCCCAATGGGCAGGCTCAGAAGATCAGAAGGCGACTGTCAGCTTCATGCCGATTGTGCGGAAAGCGTCAGGGCTGATGACCCGCTCGCGGCCACCGACGTTGAAGGCCGGCGCCAGCGACGGAATATTCAGCGCCGGCGTGGATGCGAAGAACATCTGGTCGAGAATATTGCGGCCATAAAGCCCCAGACGCCACGAACCGTCTTCGGCCCCTATGCCGATATTGGCGTTCAGGATTCCATAGGCGTCCACGATGGAGTCCTTGTCCGCCGTCAGGGCGTAGGCGTCATCCCTCCAGGACCAGTTGGTCGACGCATCGAACTGAAGACCGCCGCCGACGGAGCGTTCATAGGACGCCCGCAAGTTGTAGCTCCACTCCGGCGCATTCGTCAGACGCTCACCCGCAAGATTGGCGACATAGACGTTCGTGGAACCGGGCTGCAGATAGCAGCCTTGGCCGACGACAGGCGAGATCGGCTGACCCGTGTAGCAAGAGCCGGTGTAGTCCTTGTACTGCGCATCATTATAGCTGGCGCTGCCGCCGACGGTCAGATGCTGGGTAAGACGAAGCGTGGTCTCGATCTCCACCCCGCGCGCCCGCATCAGCCCCGCGTTCGTCAGCGCAAGACGCGGCGTCACCGAGGTCATGTCCAGAGCTTGAGCCTGGAAGTCCTTGAAATCAGAAGAATAGATCGCGCCGTTCAGCATCAACCGGCCGTTCCACAGCGTCGACTTGACGCCCACCTCATAACTTTCGACCGTTTCGGGGCTGACCTCTTTCACCACGCCGTTCAGACTGTCTATCGCCGGGCCCTTATAGCCGGTCGAATAAGTGGCATAGGCCATCAGGTTGCGGCTGGGCTGGTACTGAACGCCGACACGGCCCGACACATTGTCAGCCGAAACCGAACCGGAATAGGGAACCAAGCCGCCCGCCCCGAGCACATAGGGCGCCCAGGGCACCGGATTGATGACAAGCGCGCCATCAACCTTGTCATTGGTGTAGCGAAGGCCGCCGATCAGCTTGACCGTATCGCTCAGTGCATAGGTCGCCTGGCCATAGGCGGCATAGCTTTCCGTCTGACTGGTCTGCAGACGCTCGCCATACAGGACCGCCGTGGGGAAGCTGGGATTATTGAGGACGAACTTCAGGATGTCGCCGCCCTGCGTCGTCCAGCCCTTGATGTCGGTCTTGAAGTAGAACAGGCCCGCAACATATTCGAGACGCTGTCCGCCAGGCGAGGTCAGGCGCAGTTCCTGCGTGAACTGATTGCTGTCCAGCCCGCCGTTGCTGCTGTTCAGAATGTTGATCGGCGCGTGATCGATATCCGAAAGCTGGGTCATCTCCGAGGCGCGGTAAGCCGTGATGGAGGTCAGGTTGAAATCGCCCAGGCGATAATCGGCCTGCAATGAGAGCCCCTTGACGGTCGTATCCGCCGTCCAGTCGCCGTCGTCGTAGGCGCGATAGGAATCCGGCCCCGGCTTGACCACGAACTGATCGAACAGGGCATTGTAGCGCGGATTGACGCCCAGCTTGTGAATAATCACCGAATCCCGTGCGAAGCCGGTCTGGTAATCCCCCGTCAGGACAAGGCTGAGATTCTCGGTGGGCTGCCACAACAGCTTGCCACGAACACCCTGATTGTCGCGATCGCCGACGTTGCCGCCATGCAGAACATAGGGAATGGCGCCATCCTGAGAGGTGTGGAAGGCCGACAGTCGCATGGCGGCGGTCGAACCCAGGGGTATATTCAGAGCGCCACGCGCAATCTGCTCATTACGCTCGCCATAGGCGGCTTCCAGATTGCCAGAAAAATCGCCAATACGCGGGTTCTTGGAGATGATCTGGATGACGCCGGCGGAGGCGTTCTTGCCGAACAGCGTGCCCTGCGGTCCACGCAGAACCTCGACCCGTTCGACGTCCGCAAATCCCGTCGCGCCTGGGTCGCGCGGCAAACCGATCACCACGCCGTCGATCACCAGACCGACGGTCTGCTCCACGCCGCCGTCATAGGTCTGGGTGCCGACGCCGCGAACCTGATAGCCGCCGCCGTTGGATACCGGGTTCGTCGAGGAGAAGGTTACGTTAGGGGCCAGATACTGAAGATCGGACACTTCGCGGAAGTTGGACTTCTCAAGTGTTTCGCCCGACACCGCCGTCACAGACACCGGCACGTCCTGCAAGCGCTGGGCGCGGCGGGTGGCGGTGACCACCACATCGTCGACCTGGGCCGCTCTGGCGCCCGCAGCATCTTGGGCGCTGGCCGGTGCAGCCATGGCGAGAACCGTCGCCACGCCAGAGGCAGCCATCCAGGCCGTCCGTCCGTATGATTTACGCATTAATCCGTTCCCCTCGCATTGTTCTGCTTTTGTCAGGTCAAGGCTCACGCCTCGGCCTGACAGTTATAGTCATCATTGCTTGGAAATGGCCGCAAGTGTGAAAATGCGGCGGATTGTTTAGATGACGAATGCGTGACCCAGAAGACGCCAAAGCGGTATTGGAAAGCCCCATTGCGGGCCAATTGGTATTACTCAAAGTCCTTCAGGAACAGCCGATCCATAATGGCGTAGGCATCCCGATTCGGATGAACCCCGTCCACACTGAGCTCCCGCCGCATTCCCCCAGCCTGATTGGTCAGAGCGGCGTGATAGTCGATGAAGCCGATATGGTTTTCGGCCGCATAGGTTCGCAGCCAAGCGTTCAGTTCGTTGATTTTTTCCGCAGGCCTCAGCCTAGGCTGCCAGAAAAATCGGTCAGCGGGCGGCATGGCCCCCAGAACGACCCGGATGCCGTTGGCGCGCGCCAGATCCACCATGGCCATGATGTTGTTCCTGTAGATCTCGGGGCTGCTGACACCGGCATTGCCCGCGATGTCATTCGTCCCCGCCAGGATATGGACGACGCGGGGTCTGAGCGCGACGACATCCGCGCGGAACCGCACCAGCATCTGGGCGCTGGTCTGACCGCCGACGCCTCGACCGACAATGCGGCCCGTTTGGAACACAGCGGGCTCAGCCCGCGCCCAGTTCTCGCTGATCGAGTCGCCCATCAGAACGACGTCAGGCCGCACCTGACTGGCCAACACAGCAGCATTGGCTTCGCGATAGATGCAGACTCCCGCCCAATCCCTGGCGTCCTGAGCCGCCTTGGCCGCTGCATAGGCCTGGTAGTCAGGCTGCTGCGTCAGGGCCAGCATGGCCGGGATATCCGCAGGACCCGGCTGGATCATGGCCTCGGCCAGCGCCTCCACCGACGGCGGCCTGGTCAATGTGGGCGGACACGGGGCGTCGGCCATTCCTGGCGCGGGCGAGGCCGGAACATCCTGAGCCATCGCCAAGCCTGAGCCGGCCAGCACGGACAACGCAAGCGCTGCAAAAAGAGTCCGCTTCATCATTGAGGCTCCACACTCGACACCAGGATATCGATCACCGGCGCCAGGCCGATCAGCAGCAGCGCGGGCGGCTGCGGCACGCCCATGATGATCTTGGCCGAGGAAGACGAAGCCGCAGAGGCCTCGACCTGTTTTTGCAGCATGGCCCTGGCGTTCGCTGTCCAGCCCGGCGTCGGGCGGGCGCCGCGCGTCTTAAGGTCGAGCGCCTCCAGTCCGACCGTGGCGAAATGGGCGACCTCCTCGGAAATGGGAACGGCCTGCTCCAGGCTGTTCACGCCCTGAGCGGCGGCGACGAAGCGGGGGTGATTATCGCGATATTTGCTGAGGGCCGCGCGTAGAGGGGCGGCCGCCGTCTGATCGCCTCGCGCCACGGCGTCGGCCCAGACCGACATGCGGTAGATCTCCACGCTGTCGGGCCCGGCGATGTCCACCGGCGCGGTCAGGCTGGGAATGCGCAGCGGGCGCCGCTCGCGCAGAGCCGCGAACACCTCGGCCAGTCGCCCCATGTTGCGCACCGGCACGGTGACCTGGGCCAGGGTCTCCACCGCCTCGGCGTCCTGGGGCGCAAGGCGCGCGGCCATGCGATGACGTTGCGCCTGATCGCGCAGGCCTTGAACGCGCAGGCCTTCCTGCACCACGGCGGCGCGGCGCATCGCGTCCTGAGGATCACGGACAGTCTCCGGCGACCAGAAGCGTTCGGCCAGAAGGGCGGTGCGCGGCCACAGACGATGATCGACCATTTCGTCCGTGATGGTCTCGCTCCACATCGCGGCCTCCGCTCCCAGCACCAGGGACCGTTGATGCGCCGTCAGCGGCTGATCAGGCTTTGGCCCCAGTATCTTCTCCGGGCTGTCAGGCGGGGTGGAGGCGGCGTCCAACGGATCGCGCGCATAATGATCCAGCCCCGACCAGAGCAGATCCAGATAATAGCCGGCCGACGCCACGGTGCGATTGTTCTGGCCGGTGACATGCGACACGGCCTCCGAGCTTCTCCAGGCCTGGACCACGACGTCGTCGTCGATGGAGGTGTGCGCCACCTCCTCCCAGCCCATGGACGTCTTGCCGAGGCTGCGGACGATGTCGTTCACCTCCTTGAAGAAGTGATCCTGAAGCGCGACCGTGTCCGCGTATCCCTTGTCCGCCATGAAGGCGACGATGTCCGGATTCCTGGTCCAGGCGGTCGGCGCAACCTCGTCGCCGCCGACATGGAAATAGGCGTCTGGGAACAGGGCCGACATCTCCTCAAGCAAACCCCGGATGAAGGCGTAGGTCTCGGGCTTGGTCGGGTCGATTGCGGCGCTGAACATCGCCAGGCGATTGTTCGGATCGACCGGCATGGCGGCCAGTTCAGGATAGGCGACCATGATCGCGCCGGTATGGGCGGGCAAATCGATTTCCGGCACCACGCGGATGCCCCGATCGGCGGCATAGGCGACCAGTTCACGCACCTGGGCCTGGGTGTAGAACTGACCGTGCGATCCGACTTCGGTCAGGCGCGGATACCGCAGGCTTTCGATGCGGAAGCCCTCGTTGTCGCTGAAGTGGAAGTGCAGCACATTCAGCTTCACCCGCTCCATGGCGTCGATCTGACGCTTAAGCGTATCCAGTTCGATGAAATGGCGCGCCGTGTCGATCATCAGGCCGCGCCAGGCGAAACGCGGCGAATCTTCAATCTGGACGTAAGGCAGGATAAAGCCGCCGCCTTCAGCCTGAACCAGCTGGCGCAGCGTGGCCAGCCCGCGCAGCACCCCGTCCTGACCCGTCGCCGTCAGCCGCACGCCGTCCTCGGCCACCTTGAGACTATAGGCCTCCCTGGCCTCCAGCGTGCCTGCGGCCGGGTCCGGCCTGACTGCAACGACCAGCGCGGGGCCATCCGTCGTCGGCGCCTCTCCAGTCAGCTGATTGACGTCGGTCTGGAACCGCGCGACCGCGCGCTGAAGACGCGCATCCGAAAAGCTTTCGAACCGCACGAGGAAACGCCCGGATATGGCCAAGGCCTGGCCTTCACCTGATTGAACCGTCGTCGACGCAGGCAAGGGCATCAGGGCTGCGTCGCCCGCCGAGGCGGAAGCGGCGCCCAGCGACAGCACCGCCAGGATCGCGGCCGCCCCCGCGTGCAGGGTCGTTCCCAATAGGGTTGCCTTAAGCCGCATCATCACTCTCCCGTGGACAATACCAATCTGCCATCGCCGGTATTGACACCAACACCAAGTGGATCGCACAAAGACTTCTGCACTTCCAGTCAGGATTGTCTAGATCATTGGCGACATCATCTCCCCAAAGGCCCATCATCTATCGTTCTTCGACTGACCTAGGTGTTCTGGGCGAAGGCGGCCCGCTTTATGTCCGACTGCAACGGCTCATTCGCGCCGCCGTCAACGACAACCGACTGGTCGTCGGCGCCGCCCTGCCCAGCGAGCGCGATCTGGGCGAAGCCTACAGTCTGTCGCGCGTGACGGTCCGCCGGGCCCTGGATGGTCTGGTCGATGATGGATTCCTGAGCCGCCGCCGCGGATCAGGCACCTTCGTGTCCGACAATGCGCCGCGCACGCAGCGGGTTGAAAAGAGCTTTTCGACCCTTTCCTCCTTTTCAGAAGACATGAAGGCGCGGGATCGCGTGCCCGGCAGCCGCTGGCTTGCGCGCGGCTCTGGCATTGTCACGCCGGAAGAAGCGCTTTCATTCGGTTTTTCTCCCGGCTCACCCGTGCATCGTTTTCGGCGTCTCCGACTGGCGGACGGCGAACCGATGGCGCTGGAATTCTCCACCATCGCCGGGTTCGCCCTCCCGTCGGTCGAAGCGGTCGGGGCATCTCTTTATGAGGCGCTAAACCGCACCGGCTGCCGTCCCGTGCGCGCCTTGCAGCGCCTGCGGGCCGAAACCACCGGCGAAGAACGCGCCAAGCTGCTGGAGGTCGACACAGGCCACGCAGGCCTGATGATCGAACGCCGCGCCTTCCTCGCCGACGGGCGGCCGGTGGAGCTGACCCGCTCCTTTTATCGGGGCGACGCCTACGACATGGTCGCTGAACTGGGGGTGTAGGGCGCCGTCGAAATCCGTCTGACGCCTGAGGGATGGAGAACAATCTGTCTCCAGAATCAGGGCGTCAGACGGGTCTCGCTTGCTTGGCGCTGGATGGTGACGGGTTCCGCCGCCGGAGGCGGCTGCCGGGTCAGGCGCACACCCTTCAGCCAAAGCTTCAGCGCCTCCCAGTGAATGGCGGCCATGACCTTCAGCGTCATCAACGGCAAGCCGAGCGCGGCGGATAACAGGCGCCGGTCATCAAGAGGACGCCGTTCGGCGGCCATGACGGCGGTTATCAGCACACCTTCGGCGTCCAGGCCGTCGATGGTCAGGTCCAGACGGGCGCCGGGGACGCGCCCGCGAAACCTGTAATCCATCTCCATTCCCATAAAGGGCGACACATACAGGGCCTTGGCGGCGCCTTGCCGGATCAGACCGGCCGCCTGATCGCGCTCGGGCAGCGGAATCACATAGGCGTGCCGCACGCCGAAGGTGCTGGTCACCTCGTAAACCATGGCCGCCAGTCGTCCATCGGCCTGATGACAATAATAGAGGCTGATGGGATTGAAGACATAGCCAAGCACGCGGGGCATGGTCAGCAGGCGAACCGGCCCGTCGCCGATATTCACGCCGGCACGGTTCAGAAAGGCCTCGATCTGCGGCCGCAGCGCCCGACCAGAACCGTCGCCGTGGTCGCGATCATGAAAGGACAGCAGGTTGAAACCATTGCGCGAGAACAGGCGCAATCGCCGATCCAGTGCGTCGACCTCGGCCAAGTCCAGCAGCAGCCAAAAGACACGGTAGCTCAGCCGATGCCGCTTTGGCCGCAGCCGCTGGTGCATGACGCCGCCGCGATACAGGGCGGACGCTGGGCTCATGCCGCGTGCTCCAGCGCCCGCGCGGCGGCGGGCGGCAGATGGATGCGGCCGCTTTCATTCTCGACCGACCACGGACGTCGAACCCCGCCCAACTGCTCGGCCACGGCCAGGCCCGACTGAAGTCCGTCCTCATGAAATCCTGCGCCAAAATGCGCGCCGCAGAACCAGACGCCGCCCTGCCCCTGCAGGTTCCAAAGCTGCTTTTGCGCCTGAAGCGCTTCGGGGTTGAAGACGGGGTGCTCGTACAGTTCGCTGCGCAACAGGGTGTCGGGGCGAGGTGGACGCGGCGGATTCAACGTGACGAACAGATTCTGGCCCGGCAGCCCCTGAAGCCTGTTCATCCAATAGGTGACGCAAAGACCGTCGTCGGCGCCGATGTAGTTCCAGCTGGCCCAGGCGCGGCGACGGCGCGGCATCAGACCCACGTCGGTGTGAAGCACCGTCAGATTGCGGCTGTATCGGAAGGCGCCGAGCACGGACCTTTCCGCCTCGGTCGGTTGAGCCAGCATGGCCAGGGCCTGATCCGCATGAGCGCCGATGACCACATGGTCGAAACGCTCGATCCCGCCCTGACTGTCGTGGATGACCACGCCCTGTTCCGTCCGCTGAACGGCGGTCACGCCGCGATCCAGCCGCACGTCGTCGATGGCATGAGCCAGGCGTTCGACATAGGTGCGGCTTCCCCCCTCGACCGTTCTCCAGAGCGGGCGGTTCATCAGCTTAAGCAGACCGTGGTTGCCGCAAAACCGGATGAAGGCCTCGGCCGGATAGTCCATCAAGGTATGGACCGGAGACGACCAGATCGCCGCCGCCATCGGCAGCAGGTGATCGTCGCGAAACGCCTCGCTGAACCCCTCGCGCTTCAGATAGTCGCCCAATGTAAGGTCGGGATCGGCGAGCCCGGCCAGATCTGCCGGAGCCTCTCGATAGAAGCGCAAAATCTCGCTCAGCATCGACCAGAAGCGCGGGCGCAGCAGGTTGCGGCGTTGGGCGAACAGACCGGGCGCGGCATATTCAAACCGGCCATCGTCCAGCGATACAGCGAAGGACATGTCCGTGGCGCGGGTCTGTACGCCGAGATGCGCGAACAGGGCGATCAGATTGGGATAGGTGGCGTCGTTAAAACAGATGAAGCCGGTGTCCACCGCTACGTCTCCCGTCACAGCGCCCGCCGTCACCGTGTTGGAATGGCCGCCCAGCCGTTCCGCTTTTTCGTAAAGCGTCACCCTGTGCCGTTGCGACAGGAGCCAGGCTGACGAAAGGGCGGAGACGCCCGATCCGACGACGGCGATCTTCAATGCGCCATGAGATGCGCGGACGGGCGATTGCGACATGACGGCTCCGACACAGCCCGCGAAATCACTGCGGACCAGAGAGAACTACGAAGCGGCGCCAAAGCTGGATTGCGATTGATCCAGACATTTTCCCGAACCGTACTAGGGTCAATGCATGTCGAGGCCCCCTCTCTCTCACGTCCGGCAAGGACATTGCGCGCGATGACTGCGCCCGGCGCCGCACAGGATGCGTTCGCGCATGACCGCCTGATAGAGGCCGTGGCCTTGCGTCGCGACCGTGAGGCCTTCGCTGAATTGTTCAGCTATTTCGCTCCGCGCCTGAAGGCCTGGCTGATCAAGTCCGGGGCGGCTCCGGCGGCGGCAGAGGATTTCGCCCAGGACACCATGCTGACGGTGTGGCGCAAGGCCGACCTGTTCGACGCCCGCAAGGCGCGGGCCGCGACATGGATCTTCACCATCGCCCGCAATCGCCGCCTGGATATTCTGCGTCGCGACGCCCGCCCTCTGCCGACGCCGGAGATCAATCTGGCCGAGGTCGAAGCGCCGCGCCCCGACGACCTGCTGTCGGCCGTTCAGGACGCCCGGCGCATCCGCGACGCCTTGGCGCAGCTCAAGCCTGATCAGGTCGAAGTGCTGCGCCTGGCCTTCTTCCTGGACAGTCCTCATTCCGAAATCGCCCGGCGGCTGGACCTGCCTTTGGGCACCGTCAAATCCCGCATACGCAACGCCATGACCAAACTTCGCCTTATTCTGGAACCGACCGAGACGGCGCCGCGATGATCCCCGCCCGCAACCCCTCCGAGGACCTTCTGCTCGCCTATGCAGCGGGAACACTCAGCCCGCCCGAGGCCGTGGTCGTCGCCGCCCATCTGGCGCTGCGGCCTGCCAACGACGCCTGGGTGCGCCAGTTGCAGGCCGTGGGCGGCGCTTTCCTGCAAGAGGCTGCGCCCGTCGCCCTGACCGACGACGCCCTGGCGCGCGCCCTCACCAGGATCGAGACTGATGCGGGTGTGGCGACACTGCCCGCGCCGCTCAATGACATGCCGGAACTGCCAGAGCCGCTGCGACGCTATGCGCTGGGTCCGTGGCGTTGGATCGGTCCTGGAATCCGGGTCCGCGACGTGCATGCGCCGCGCGACGGCGACTGTCGCGTCATTCTGCTGCGGATTGATCCTGGCCGCGAAACACCGCGCCACACGCACGCCGGAGTCGAGCTGACCTGCGTGCTGTCCGGCGCCTATGCGACCGAGAGCGAGCGGTTCGACGTCGGCGATCTGGAGGAAGCGGACGGCGATGTCCTGCACCAGCCGCGTGTCGTGTCGGACGAACCCTGCCTGTGCGCCGTCGCTCTGGACGGCCAGATCCTTTTGAACGGTTGGCTGGGGCGGCTCATGCAGCCCTTCGTGCGTCTGTGATCTCTCTGCTGGGGCTCTGGGGCGCGGCGGCGCTTTTTCTGGTCCTGGTCATGAGCACGGCCTGGTGGGTGCAGCGCCGAACAGGCCAGGGCGGATGGGCTGACGCCTTCTGGTCGCTAGGCCTGGGCGCGGCCGGCGTCGGCGTCGCCCTGTTTCCCGTGGATGGCCAGCCGCCATCGGCGCGGCAGTTTCTGGCGGCGGTTCTGATCGGGCTTTGGGGTCTGAGGCTGGGTGTGCACATCGCCCGGCGCGCCGCGAATGAAAGCGAGGATGCGCGATACGCCCGACTGCGGACCGAATGGGGAACGGATTTCGAACCCCGGATGTTCGGTTTTCTGATGCTTCAGGCCGGGGCGGCGGCCTTTCTGGCGCTCAGCGTGCTGCTGGCCGCGCGCAATCCCTCAGCTGGGTTGAGCCTGCAGGATGGACTGGCCGCGATCATTTTCGTCTCCGCCCTGATCGGCGAAGGCGTCGCAGACCGTCAGCTGGTCGTGTTCAAAGCCGATCCTGCCAATCGTGGCCGAATCTGCGACACTGGCCTTTGGGCCTGGTCCAGACACCCTAACTACTTCTTCGAATGGCTGGGCTGGTGTGCGTGGCCGGTGTTTGCGGTCAACGTCAGCGGCGCCTGGCCGTGGGGTTGGTTGGCGCTGACCGGCCCGGCCTACATCTATTGGCTGCTGACGCGTGTCTCAGGCGTGCCGTTGCTGGAGGCGCATATGCAGCGTTCGCGGCCAAAAGCCTTTGCAGCCTATGCGGCCCGCACCAGCCGCTTCTTCCCACGTCCGCCCAAACCCTAGAGCCTGATCCGCTGAGATGGAATCGCTGCGCGATTCCGTCGATGCGGTGAATCAGGCTCCAGATATTAAGCGTGAATCATGCTCTAGAAGGCGCGCGCAAGCCGCATGGCGAGGGCGCAGGCGATCCCCGATGATACGGCGCTGACACAAACACCCCAGGTCATGTCGATCAGCGTCAGCTTCACGCTCCAGGTCTTCAGCGTGGCCAGATTGGTCAGGTCGTAGGTTCCATAAGCGAACAGGCCGAACAGACCGCCCCACAGAAGAGCCTTCTTCCAGCCGCCGTCAGACAGGCCGGGCAGAACTGCGAAGACCGTCAAACCCGCAGCGTACAGCGCATAGAAGACGATGGCGGGCGTCAGTCTGAAGTTGTCCGCCAACATGGAGCCGATCAGAGGGCGATAGATCCGGTCTCCCATGCTCCCCAGCCATGCCGTGTCGATCACGGCGAAAACGATCAGGGTCAGACCATAGGCGATTGCAGTGTTCATCAGGCCCTCCAGGCGATGTCGATAATACGCTGAAGGCGCCATGATGGATCGCTTTCGAGCCTGTTGCGTGGCGCCGCGCTTGTCGGGGTGGATCAGAGAACAGCCGTTCTGGGCAGCCGCACAATGAAGGTGCTGCCCGCGCCCTGGCCTTCGCTTTCAACCGAAATCGTCCCGTCGTGAAGCTCAACAATCTGCTTCACCAGCGCCAGACCGATGCCCAGGCCGTCCTTTGACCTGACATCCGGCCCCTGAAGTTGGGTGTAGAGTTCGAACACCTTGTCCTGCATATCCGGCGGAATGCCGACGCCGTTGTCCGAGACGCTGATGATGACGGCGTTGTCTTCCTGCGTCAGGGATAGTGCAATCCGCCCGCCATGCGGCGTGTATTTGGCGGCATTGCCAACCAGGTTGCCGACAACCTGAATGATGCGTGCGGCGTCAATCGTCAGCCAGACCGGATCGGAGGGCATGTCGATATCGAATACGTGTCCGCCTAGATCGAGCTTATGCTGGACGCCATCCACTGCGGCCTCCAACAGGGTGCGAACGTCCGCACGATCCTTGCGCAGTTCGATCTTGCCTTGATCGATCCTTGCGATGTCGAGCAGATCGTCCACCAGACGGCCCAGTTGGGAGACCTGGATCTGCATGCGCTGGCGAATCTGATCGCCGCCATCAGGCGCGCCACGCCGCTCCATCAGCTCCAGCCCGGCTTGCAACGCCATCACCGGGTTACGCAGCTCATGGCCGAGAACGGCGAGAAACTGGTTCTTGTTGAAATCGGTCCTGCGAAGAGCCTGGGCGTATTCCTCCAGCGCGTCGCGTTGCGCCAGCACCTCGCGGCGATGACGGTACAGGTCGAAAAAGACCGCCGCCTTATTGCGAAGTATGTCGGGTTCAATCGGCTTTTGAATGAAGTCGACACCGCCAGCTTCATAGCCTTGGAAGCGACGGTGATTATCTGCGGCGCCGGCCGTGACGAAGATGATCGGAACATGACGAACGCGCTCTGCGCCGCGCATGAACTCGGCCAGTTGGAAACCGTCCATGCCTGGCATCTGCACATCCAGCAAAGCCAGGGCGAAGTCGTTCACCAGCAGCAGTTCGAGCGCCTCCTCACCCGAGCGCGCGGTCAGAAAACGCAGGCCCTCACGCTTCAGGAGGGCCTCAAGCGCAATCAGGTTCTCCTCGCGGTCGTCCACAAGCAGCACATTGATGGGGGCGTCGGTGTCGCTCATGATTTGCCTAGCTCCAACAGATGCGCGCCGATTTCATCCAGGGTCATCTTGCGCGCCGTTGCGCACAAGCTCAGCGCGGCAGTCGGCATGACAGATGCATAGGCGGCCTCAGGATCTTCCACAACAGCCTGCCCGCCTCGCGCCGCAACCGTGACAAGTCCGCGCGCGCCGTCATCATTGGCGCCGCTGAGAATGACACCCGTGAGACCCGCGCCATAGGCGTCGGCCGCGCTGTCGAACAGCACGTCGATCGACGGGCGAGAGTAGTTGACAGGCTCCTCACCCGACAGCGCCAAGGCGCCGTCCGCCTCCACCATCAGATGGTAGTCCGAAGGGGCGAAGTATATCACGCCGGGCGTAAGTTGCTCTTTGTCCTCAGCCTCTTTGACGCGAATCCGGCAGCGATCGGCGAGCAGAGGCACGAGAAGATTGTTCCGATCCGGGGGGACATGGACAACGATGATGATCGGCAGGGGATAATCCGCCGACAGAGGAGGCAGAATCTTCAAAAGCGCCTGCACAGCCCCGGCGGAGGCTCCGATGACGATGGCTTGCCCCCCGCTCATCGCGCGCGCCGTCGATAGATTTTTTCTTCGCGTGAGAATTCGCTGAACAAATCGGCATGGGCCGAAAAGCGCAGGCTTTCCTTGGCGCCCAGTCCCAGAAAACCGTTACGCACCAAAGATTCACTGAACAGGCCCACCACCCGATCCTGCAATTCCCTATCGAAATAGATCATCACGTTGCGGCAGGAGATGAGGTGCATTTCCGAAAACACCGCATCGGTCACCAGGCTATGATCCGAAAAGACAGCGCGGGCGCGCAGACGGCTGTCGAAGACGGCCCGACCGTAGTTCGCCGTATAATAGTCCGACAGCGACGATCGACCGCCCGACTTCTGGTGGTTTTCGGTGTATTTGCGCACCTGATCCATCGGATAGACCCCCGACTCGGCGGCCCGCAACGCATCGGGATTGATGTCGGTGGCGTAGAACAGGGTGCGGTCGTAAAGCCCCTCCTCCTTGAACAGGATGGCCAGGGAATACAGCTCCTCGCCCGCGCTGCATCCGGCGATCCAGACCTTCAGGGACGGATAGGTGTGCAGATGCGGCAGCACCTGTTCGCGCAGGGCGCGGTAATAGGAGGGATCGCGAAACATTTCACTGACCTGCACCGTCAGATAGCCCAGCAGCCGCGGCAGCATCAGCGGATCGTGCAGCACCCGCTCCTGCAGCGCAGACAGGCTCGAAAACCCCATCTGCTCGGTGGCCTGCAGGAGCCGACGCTTGATCGAGGCGCGGGCGTAATGCCGGAAGTCATAGTGATAGCGATGAAACAGAGCCTCCAGCAAAAGCTGGATTTCAAGATCCTTGGTGGTGTCCGTCACTGATCGCCCCTAGCGCGGCATCCAGACGCGAACCAGCGACAGCAGTTTGTCGACGTCGATCGGTTTGGCCATGTAATCATTAGCGCCCGCCGCCAGGCATCGTTCCTGATCATCCGGCATGGCCTTGGCGGTCAGCATCAGGACCGGAAGTTTGGCCCAGCGCGGGTCCGCCCGGATTTCCCGTGTCGCCGTCAGTCCGTCCATGACAGGCATCATGACATCCATCAGAACCAGATCGATGCGTTTGTCAGGCGCGCTTTCCGACGCGTGCAGGGCGTCCAGCGCCTCCTGGCCATTGCGCGCGATCTCCACCTTGGCGCCGCGAGGCTCCAGCACATTGGTCAGGGAATAGACGTTGCGCACGTCATCCTCGACGATGAGGATGCGTCGACCTTCGAGAACCGCATCGCGATTGCGGGCCTTGCGGATCATCTTCTGCTGCTCAGGCGGCAGTTCGGAAACGACCTGATGCAGGAACAGGGACACTTCATCCACCAGCCGCTCCGGCGATTTCGCGCCCTTGAGAATGATGGAGCTGGAATAGCGACGCAGCATCTGTTCGTGATCAGCGCTGAGGTCGCGGCCCGTATAGACGATGACCGGCGGGAAGCCGTGGTCGCCGTTCTCGCTCAACGTCTCCAGGATCGAAAAGCCCGACGCATCAGGCAGTGACAAGTCCAGCACCACGCAGTCGAAGGTCTGGGACGCCAGTTGCTCAAGGCATTCCGCCGCCGTGCCCACGCCCACCGTTTCGACCTCGCTCGACGACAGCAGCCGTTTGACGGCGTCTCTCTGCACGTGGTCGTCCTCGACGATCAGCACGCGGCGGGTGGCGCCGCTACGCCTGGCTTCCAGATTGCGAAGCACCTCGGCCAGGGCTTCTCGCTGGATCGGTTTGACCAGCGCCCCCACCGCGCCCAGCGAAAGGGCGGTCTGGCCGTGATCTTCGCCGGAAACCACATGGATCGGAATATGGCGGGTAGCGTCATCACGCTTGAGGCTGTCCAGCACGATCAAGCCGGACTGATCGGGAAGACCGATATCCAGAACAACCGCGCTGGGCTGGAACTGCCTGGCCAGACGCAGCGCATCCTCAGCCGTTCCCGCCACCAGGCATTGGAAGCCCATCTCGCGCGCCAGATCGCGGACAATGGCGGCGAAGACATCATCGTCTTCAATGACCAGCAGAAGACGGCGGTCGCCTTGCAGATCATTACGGTCATCTTCAACCGAAGCTGGCCGCCGCGCGGCCAAAGCCAGCGCCGGCTTGGGTTGCTCTGCCGGGGCTTCACGTTCCGGGACGGAAATCTCGGCGCGCGTTCGCGGCCTGATCTGGCCTGGGTCATAGGCGTCAGGGATCAGAATGGAGAAGGTGCTTCCCTCTCCCAGCCGGCTCCGCAGTCTAAGCTCGCCGCCCAGAAGACGCGCCAGTTCACGTGAGATCGACAACCCCAGACCGGTGCCGCCGTATTTGCGGCTGATCGTTCCGTCCGCCTGCTGGAAAGCTTCGAAAACGCTCTCCTGCTGTTCAGCCGATATGCCGATGCCGGTGTCGGTCACTTCAATCGTCGTCACGCCGTCCTGAGACCACGCGTTCAGGCTCACGCTGCCTTTATCGGTGAACTTGAAGGCGTTCGAGAGCAGGTTCTTGAGTATCTGGGTCAGGCGCTGACGATCGGTTTCAATCGCATCCGCCGCCTGCGAGATATCGATCTCGAACGCCAGTCCCCGCTCCTTGGCCACCGGCTCGAAGGTCTGACGCAGATCGGTCGCCAGGCGCGAAAGCGGCAGGACTTCGGGCTGAATCTGGATATGGCCCGCCTCGATCTTGGACAGGTCGAGAATATCGTTGATCAGGGTGAGGAGATCATTGCCGGACGACTCGATCGTCCGCGCGAAACGCACCTGGTCCGCCGTCAGATTGTCCTCGGGATTATCGCCCAGAAGCTTGGAAAGGATCAGCAGCGAATTGAGCGGCGTTCGCAGTTCGTGGGACATATTGGCCAGGAAGTCGGTCTTGTACTGGCTGGCCTGCTCAAGCTCGCGCGCTCGCAGGGTCAGGGTGGCGCTGGCCCTTTCCAGATCGTCACGCTGCGTCTCCAGCGTCTGGGCCTGTTCCTCCAGCTGGCTGTTGGTCTGCTCCAGTTCAACCTGCTGCTGCTCCAGCCGCACCTGGGATTCCTTCAGGGCCCGCCCCTGTTCCTCCAGCTCCTCGTTGGAGACCCGAAGCTCCTCGCTCTGAACCTGAAGCTCCTCCGCCTGGCGTTGCGTCTCTTCGAGAACTTCCTGCAGTTCGGTCCTGTAACGCGCCGAGCGCAGGGCGATGCCGATAGCGCCGGAGGCGTGATCCAGCAGCTCCGCCACCCGGTCATCCGCTTCATGCAGGAAGCCCAGTTCGATCACGGCGTTGACCACGCCCTCGGCCAGGGCGGGCACGATCAACAGGTGGCGCGGCTTGTCCTGCCCCAAGGCGGAGCCGATCGTCAGATAGCCCTCCGGCACATCATTAAGGCTCAGGCTGCGCCCCTCGGACGCCACGCGGCCCAGCAGACCGTCCTTCAAGCCGAAACGCTCAATCGTGGAGGTTTCGGCAAGAACGCCAAGACTGGCGACGCGTCGGAAGACGCCAGCTTCACCCTTGAACAGAACCCCGGCATGAAATCCGGTGTAGCCCGCCAGATAGGTCAGGACGCTGTCCGCCAGTTGCTCGACGGTCTTGTCCCCCATCATCGCCTCAGACAGGCCGACCTGCCCGGATTGCAGCCACTCCTGACGGGCGCGCGCCCTGGCTGTCCGCCGGATCAGCACGAAAACCACGACAGTCAGAAAGCCGCCGAACAGTCCCGAAAGAACGCCGCTTATGATGGCGGTGCGATAGGCGGCCTCCATTTGCGCCAACCGCACCTGGCGCTGGCGCACCTCTTCCTGGCGCATCAGATTCAGTTGGGAGCGGACGGCGTCCATCTCGATCTTGCCGCGATCTGTGGTCACGACCGCCAGCGCCGCCTGTTCGCCCTGGGTCCGGCGCAGATTTATGGTCGCTGCCAGTTCAGAAAGCTTGGCCTGAATATGCTGGCGCAGCTGCACCATATGGGTTTGCTGAACAGGGTTGCCTCGGGTCAGCGACGCCACCAGATCGATCTGGGCCGTAACCGCAGACACCGCCTCCTCATAGGGCGTCAGATAGCGCGCGTCCCCAGTCAGCAGATAGCCACGCTGTCCGGTTTCCGCATCCTGAGCCTTCGACAGCAGATCGTTCAGCGAGACGATGACCGCATGGGTGTCACGAATGCGATCATTGTTCCCACGCAAGGTCTGAACATTCATGACCGCGAGGGCCGCGCTGACCAGAAAGAACGCGAGTACGACAGCCAGCCCCAGACCCGACCAGACCTCAAGTCTTGAACGAGGCCCGCGGCGAGAGATGGAAATGGACGACATTCCGAACTCTCTAACCGCCTATGGCTGCCGTGTCCCCTGCGAGTGACAGGTTTTCGCCGTTAATATAGGCGCGGGACTGACGCCGTGTCCGAGCGGGTCGAGCGTGACGCCCGCCCCTTCAGGCCAAGCCCTGCTGCGGCAGGATCAGATATTTCTCGCCGGTCGCACGTCGATTATAGGCGGCGACGATTTCAGGTTTCAGCGCATCGGCCAAGGAGATTTCGGCGGTGTAGCGGCTGGCGAATGTGGTCTTCAGCTCGGCCATGACCCGGCTGCGCATGGCCAGCACCGTCTCCATGCCGAACTTGGCCAGGCTGGGCGGCAGAAGCCAGCCGCCGATGCCCCAGGTCATGCCGAAACCACGTGTCAGTTCGGTCGGGCGCAGATCCAGACCGCCGTAGATGTAGACCTGCTTGTGCACCGCCGAACCATAGCGGCTGAAGGGCGCGCCCGAGCGGATCACCGCAACCTCCATCGCATTCAGGATCTGGCCGGCCAGCTTGCCGCCGCCGATGGCGTCGAAGGCCAGGGTCGCACCCGTCGCAGCAATGGCGTCCGTCAGTTCAGCCTCGAAGGTTTCCGACGTGCTGTCGACCACATGGGCGGCGCCTATGCCGCGCAAGATGGCCGCCTGCTCGGCGCTGCGGACGATATTGACCAGACCAATGCCGTCGGCGAGGCAGATCTTGTTCAGCATCTGTCCCAGGTTCGAGGCGGCGGCGGTGTGAACCAGGGCCGTATGGCCTTCGCGACGCATGGTCTCGACCATGGCCAACGCCGTCATCGGATTGACGAAGGCCGAAGCGCCGTCGGCGGCGGTCGCATCGTCGGGCAGGACCAAGGCGTCATGCGCCCGAACGGTTGCATATTGAGCGAATGTCGGCCCGCCGACGATGGCGACAGTCTTTCCGATCAGATGTTCGGCCTTGGCGCCCGCCGCGATGACTGTTCCAGCGCCTTCGTTGCCCGCCGGCATCGACTGATCCAGCCGGCCCTTGATGATGGCCAGTCGCCGCTCCGGCACATCGGCGACGAAAACCGGGCTGTCCGGCGTTCCTTCCGCACGCGCCGTGCCGAGGTCCGCGGGACCGAGCAGCAGCGCCAGATCGGACGGACTGATCGGGGCGGCCTCGACCCGGACGACGATCTGGCCGTCCCCTGGCTGCGGAACCGAAACCTGTTCCAGCGACAGCCGCAACTGCCCTTCAGAAGTGATCAGGGTTCTGAGTTCGATGCCGGAAGCGATGTCGGTCATGGTCCGTCTTTCCAGTCTGGTCGCGCCATGCGGCGTCAGGAATGCGCCGCGTGACCGCAGACGCGTCAATGAGGATCGAGGCCGAATGCAGGGCCGTCACACCCAATGTGGATGGCGTATTTCAAATAGCGCATCAAGGCATAAATCGAAAAATGAGTATGCCGAAAGGCGACACCCCTCGCTACGCCCCGAATGACCCCGTCAGAGGGTCTCCAGCAACTGGTCGTCAAACATGCCGAACGCAAGGCTTGAGGCATAAAGAGCCACCGCCCTTTCTCTCGGCATGGTCGAGGCCCAGCTGCGCATATCGAAGGCCGCATTCTGAAGCGCGACCAAGCCTTGGCTGGCGATAAAGGGATCGACAGGCCGCATCGAGCCCTCGGCCACGCCGTCGCTGATCATGCCCGCATAGGATTGCGCGATCCGGTGCGACCGTTCCAGCATCAGGGCCAGCTCACGCGCCGGCAGGCTGGTCAAGGCCGTGGTGCGCAGCAGTCCCTCGCCATTGGCCAACTGAAGATCGAGTATGCTGGCCAGCACGCTAGAAAGCCGCCGCCAGTGATTGCCCGCCACCGTGTCCGACAGCCGTTGCGCCGTCGTCATGATGTTGAAACTGCGGTCATAACAGGCGGTGATCAGGTCATCCTTGGCGTCCATGTGGTGATAGAAGCTTCCCTTGGTGACCTTCAACTCGGCCGAGATGCGCTCGACCGACGCTCCCCGATAACCGACCTCGTTCATCAACCGCGTGGCGACGCGCAGAAAGGCGTCGCGATTGACCGTTTCGTCGTCCTGATCCGGCATGAGCGCGATCAGCTCCGGCGCCCATGACTGTCCCTCAGCAGCGATGCCGTGCGCCAGCAACTGCATCATCCGGGCCTCCAGCCGGTCGAACTCGTGCGCGTCATAGCGATCCAGCCAGACTGGCAGCCAGAAGGTCTTCTCCAGCAACAGATGGGCGCGGGCGCCATACAGGTCCGCATGGGCGCGGGTCGCGGGCGTTCCCCACAGGCTGCGCGTCCGCCTGAACACCGTGCGCCATGCCGCCAACAATTGGGCGCGCAGCGGATCCTCCATGGCGCGAAGGTCGGACAGCACCGCGAACGGCGCCTCCTTCCCCCCATGTATCCGCGCCAGCCGCGCCATGTGCAGCGACAGATAGCGCCGCACCCGCAACTGGGGCGTCGGCTCCTCCAGCGCCTGGTCCAGAATCTCCAGCAGCTTGTCCAGCGTCCGGCTGAAACAGGCCGCCGCCAGGTCTTCTTTCTTCTTGAAATAATAGGTGACGCTGGTCGTGGTCAGACCCACACGGCGTCCCACATCCGTCAGGGTCAGTCCCTTTGCGCTCTGTTCGTTGATGGCCTGGGCGGCGGCGGCGAGTATGGCCTCGCGCTTGGCGTGATAGCGGGCTGGGCGTCGCGGTTCCGCAGGCTCGATATCCGTGCTGCTCATTGCCGATAAATACCCAATCTCGCAGGAAAGTCAGCCCGACGCCGCGACGATCAGGATGCTCCGCTTTCGGTCAGGAACGGATGGTCGCGCCGCCGTCCACGATCAACGCCTGCCCCGTCATGAAGGTCGAGGCCGAAGAGGCCAGGAAAGTCACCGCGCCCGCGATCTCATGCGGTTCGCCAATGCGGCGCAGCGGCGTCTCGGCGGTCATCGTCCTTTCGACCTTGGGGTCTTCCCACAGGGCCTTGGCGAAGTCGGTGCGGACCAGACCCGGCGCAATGCAGTTGATGCGGACGTTGTGGCGTCCGTATTCGACCGCCAGATTGCGCGCCAACTGGAAGTCCGCCGCCTTGGAGACGTTATAACCGCCGATCATGTCCGAGCCGCGCAGGCCGCCGACCGAGGAGATGATGATGATCGAACCCTCCTTGCGCTCGATCATCTCCCCGATGACCATCTGGATCAGCCAATGGTTCGACAGGACGTTGTTGTCGAATATCTTGCGGAACTGATCGTCGGTGATGGTTCCGATCGGGCCATAGTGCGGATTGCTGGCGGCGTTGCAGACCACGACGTCGATGCGGCCAAAGGCCTTGCGGGTCTCGGACACCAGGTTCTCCAGCTGGGGCTTGTGGGCGATGCTGGCGGCGACGGCGATGGCGGTTCCGTCGCCATGACGCGCATTGATCTCGGCCGCCACGAGGTCGCAGGCGTCCTTATTGCGGCTGGAGATGACCACCTTGGCGCCATTGGCGGCCAGTTCCTCCGCCGCCGCCTTGCCGATGCCGCGCGACGAGCCGGTGATGATGACGACCTTACCGGCCAGATCGAACTGAGACATGGATAATCCCTGAAATACAGCGAGGCCTTGAGGCCGGAATGAGGGCGGCTTTTAGCGATAGGTCCGCTCTGGACGCGGAGCGGCGACGTCCTCGTATTTGCCCAGCTCAGCGCGGGCGATGGCGCGGTTGTGCACCTCGTCCGGGCCGTCGGCGAAGCGCAGGGTGCGGATGCCCGCCCATGCCGCCGCCAGTTCGAAATCGCCCGATACGCCGCCGCCGCCATGCGCCTGAATGGCGTCGTCGAGGATTTTCAGGGCCATTGTGGGCGCCTGCACCTTGATCAGGGCGATCTCCAGCTGGGCTGACTTGTTGCCTGCGCGATCCATCATGTCGGCAGCCTTCAGGCACAGCAGGCGGCTGCATTCGATGTCGATGCGGGCGCGGGCGATCCGCTCCTCCCAGACGTTGTTGTCGCTGATCCGCTTGCCGAAGGCGACGCGGCTGACCAGTCGGCGGCACATGGCCTCCAGCGCCATTTCGGCGGCGCCGATGGTGCGCATGCAGTGGTGGATGCGTCCCGGACCAAGCCGCCCCTGCGAAATCTCGAAGCCGCGCCCCTCGCCCAGCACCAGATTCTCGACCGGCACCCGCACGTTCTCCAGCGCGATCTCGGCATGGCCGTGCGGGGCGTGGTCATAGCCATAGACCGACAGCATCCGTTCGATGCGGACGCCCGGCGTCGAGAGGTCGACCAGAATTTGCGCCTGCTGCTGGTGACGCGGCGCCTCTGGATTGGTGCGGCCCATGACGATGGCCAGTTTGCAGCGTGGATCGCCCGCGCCCGACGACCACCATTTGCGGCCGTTGATGACATAGTGGTCGCCGTCCCGCTCGATCCGTGTCTGGATGTTGGTGGCGTCCGACGAAGCGACCTCGGGCTCGGTCATCAGGAAGGCGGAACGGATTTCACCGTTCATCAGCGGCCGCAGCCAGCGCTCCTTCTGCTCCAGCGTGCCATATCGGTTCAGCACCTCCATGTTGCCGGTGTCGGGAGCGGAGCAGTTGAACACCTCCGACGCCCACTCGACCTTGCCCATCTCCTCGGCGCACAAGGCGTATTCCAGATTAGACAGTTGCGTGCCCTCGAACACGAAGCTGTCGTCGACATGGGGCGCGCCGCTGGTCGGGGGCATGAACAGGTTCCAAAGCCCCTCGGCCTTGGCCTGAACCTTCATCTCCTCGATTACCGGAATCACCTTCCAGCGCTCGCCCTCCCGCTGCTGGGCCAGATAGTCTGCGTGGCGCGGTCGGATGCGGGTGTCGATGAACGCCTTCACCCGATCACGGAAATGCGTCTCTCTGTCCGAAAGCTGAAAGTCCACGCGCGTCTCCTGCGGTTGAAGCGCCGCTGCGCTTCCGTTGCCATACCAAATGTTCGATTTTTGGAGTATCGACTGTCCACGCCCAGCGCAAGCCCCCGACACCTCGCCCCCACTGAGCGCGACGACGAGGCGGAAAGCGCTATTCAGGGTTGGATAGGGCCGTCGCCGCTCTCATCGCCCACGGCGGCGCCCTGGGGCGCCTGCTGTTTGTCTTGACTTCAAACTCGATCATACCTCAAGTTCGAATTTATAGGATTTCCGGCCACCCTCCTGCCGTGCGCCAGAGGCGATCCGCATTCAAAATACTCAAGAGCCCGGCAAACGGGCCAGCAAGTAGAGGAAATGACCATGACGACCCAAAGCGCCCAATCCGCCCGGCCGTCGTGGCCCGCAATGAGCCTGGAGCAGGCGCACGCCCTGCTGACCCAACCCGGTTCGCCGTTTGAGATCGAGGATGTCCAGATCGACGGCCGCACCGTCAAATGGTGGAAGAACGCGCCTTCGACCCTGCGCCAGACCTTCCAGGTCGCTGCATCCCACGGCGACAAGACCTTTCTCGTCTACGAGCAGGACCGGGTCAGTTTCGACGCCTTCAAACGCGCATCCCTGGCGCTGGCGGCGGAACTTCAGGCGCAGGGCGTCCAGCCGGGCGACCGTGTCGCCGTCATCATGCGCAACTTGCCGGAATGGCCGGTGGCCTTCTTCGCCGGCGCCCTGATCGGCGCCATCATCGCCCCGCTGAACGCCTGGTGGTCGAGCGCCGAACTGCTGCATGGCCTGAACGACAGCGGCGCCACGACCGCGATTGTCGATCCTGAACGCCTGGGGGCCATCCTGCCCCTGCTGGATCAGACCCCCGCCCTGACGCGCGTCTATGTCTGTCGCGTGGACAGCCTGCCGGACGACGCGCGCGTCTCAGCGCTGGAGGCCCTGATCGGCGCGCCTGACCACTGGCCGTCCCTGCCCGAAGGCCGGATGCCGGATGTCGAGCTGACGCCCGAAACCCCCGCCACCCTGTTCTACACCTCAGGCACCAGCGGTCGCGCCAAGGGGGCGCTGGGCACCCACCGCAATGCCGGCTGCGGTCTGATGGCCATCCAGTTCTCGATCGTCCGCACCATGCTGCGGCGCGGGGAGACGCCCAAGCCGCCCGCCCCGGATGCGCCACAGGGCGCGGGACTGGTGTCGATCCCCTTCTTCCACACCACCGGCTGCAACGCCGTCCTGCTTGTGGCGATGGCCGTTGGGCAGAAGCTGGTCTGCCAGCGTCGCTTCGATGCGGGCGAGGCCCTGGCCCTGATTGAGCGTGAGCGCATCACATCGGCGGGCGGCGTGCCCGCCGTGGCCATCGCCCTGATGACCCATCCCGACCGCGACCGCTACGACCTGTCGTCGCTTGAGCTGATGAGCTACGGCGGCGCGGCCGCGCCCACCGAACTGGTCCGCCGCATCGACGGCGACACCCCCCATGCCGCGCCCGGCTCAGGCTGGGGCATGACCGAGACCAGCGCGGCCCACACCCATCACGCCGGTCAGGACTATTCCCAGCGCCCCGCCAGTTGCGGCCCTGCCCTGCCCGTCAGCGAGGTCAAGGTCGTGGATGAAGACGGCCGCACCCTGCCTGTCGGCGAACAGGGCGAGTTGATGGCCTATGGCCCCAATATCGTGACGGGTTACTGGAACCGTCCTGAAGACACCGCCGAAACCTTCGTTGACGGTTGGGTCCGCACCGGCGACATCGCCCGCATCGATGAAGAAGGCTTCGTCTTCATCGTCGATCGCAAGAAGGACATCATCATCCGCGGCGGCGAGAACATCTATTGCCAGGAGGTCGAGGACGCCATCTACAGCCACCCGGCTGTCGCCGAAGCGGCGCTGGTGGCCCGCCCGCATCCCATGCTGGGCGAAGAAGCCGTCGCCTTCGTCACATTGATCCCCGGCGAAACAGCCTCAGCGGAAACACTGAAGGCCTTCGTCGCCGAGCGTCTGGCCGCATTCAAGGTGCCCGCCGATATCCGCATCCAGACGGAGATGCTGCCCCGAAATGCAGCGGGCAAGATCATCAAGACCGAACTCAAGGCCGCGCTGGTCGGCGACAGCGCGGCCTGAACCCCATCGCCTGCACGAACCTTTACGCGGTGCGCCCCATTGCCACCGTCAAGCCGAGAGGCGTACTGCGGGTGGGTCGTCCAACTGCGGGCGGACGACCGCAGGCTGTTCGCAAGGGTGGAAAACCGGGTCGCCACAAGGCGCTTTCGCAAAGCTGCCCTAACCCCGGCTCTACTCCTCGACAGTCGTCACATTGGCTCACCGAGGCAGGGCGTGAAGCAGACACGATTGAAGGGCGCCGAACGCCGCTCGCGGTTTCTGGACGCCGCTGCGGAAATCGTCGTGGAAGACGGGGTTTCGGCCGTGACCATGGACGGCGTGGCTGCGCGCTGCGGCGTGGCCAAGTCGCTGGGCTATCGTTACTTCAAGGACCGGGACGACCTGCTGGGTGCGCTGTTCGACCGTGAAATGCAGTCCTATGTCGACCACGCCCGCCAGAACATGAAGCCGGGCGCGCGGCTGGAGGACTGGATACGCGGCGGCTGCCGACAGTGGTTCCGCCTGGCCGATGAACAGGGTCAGTTGTTCACGCGTCTGGCCGGCGATAACGGCCCCCTCGCCTCACGCGCCCGCGCCGCCCAACGCGCCACCGCTCAAGGCTGGGCGGCCGGACTTCAGGCGGGTTATCACCTGCCCCGACGACAGGCCGAACACATGGCCTGGTTCATCGTCAGCGGGGCGGCCGGAATCCTGTCCGCGCGAAACGGCGAAGACGACGAAGCCCTGATCGAAACCCTGGTCGTCGCCGTTGTCGCGGCCTGCGAGGCGTTGCGGGCGAAATACGCCCCGCCCAGGAAGAAGAATAGCCCCTGACAAAGGGGCAAATCGCCAGTTTCCCGTTGCCCTCCGGCACAAAGTGACGATACCGTCACTAAATGCCCAACCGCTCCGGTCGGGCCGCAATCCGGCGATCAGCGCGAGCTTCCATGAAACTGTACGGCGACCAAAACCCCGCCCCAAATCCGCGACGCGTCAGAATCTTCCTGGCCGAGAAGAACATCAAGGTTGAGCACGAGCGCGTGTCGCTGCGCGAGGGCGCGCACAAGACGCCGGCGTTTCTGGAGAAGAACTCTCTGGGCCAGGTCCCCGTGCTGGAGCTGGATGACGGCAGCTACATCAGCGAGAGCGTCAGCATCTGCCGCTACCTGGAAGAGACCCACCCCGAACCGCCGCTGTTCGGGCGTGACGCCAAGGACAAGGCCCTGATCGACATGTGGTGCCGCCGCATCGAACTGCGGCTGATGATCCCGATCGCCAACATCTGGCGTCACACCCATCCGCTGACGGCGGCGTTGCTGGTGCAGTACAAGGACTTTGGCGAGTCCAATCGCCCCCGCATCGACGAGTTCCATCTCTGGTTGAATGGGGAGATGAAGGACCGCCCCTTCATCGCCGGTGACCACTATTCCATCGCCGACATCGTCGCCCTGACCGCTATCGACTTCGGCCGGATGATCGGCGTCGACATCCCTGAATCCTGCCCGGTCATCCGGGCCTGGCACGCCCGCGTTTCCGCACGTCCCAGTGCTCAGGCCTAAGCCAGAACCCCATTGCTCAACGCCATAAGTGACGATATCGTCACTTAAATGTTTAAACCCGTTTGGAAGGGAGAAAGCCGCCGGCGCAAGCCGCCTGCATAGGGTCCGGCGCGATTGTCGCCGCCTCCATCAAAGCCTGCATCGAGACTGTGGCCAGGCGGCCCAATCCGCCCGTTCCACAACCAAGAAACTTTCAAAAATAAGTCGCACAGCGACGGGGAGAGAATGCATGCCTAAAGGTCAAAACACGCCTCTAAACAGCCTGGGAAAGCCCGCGCTCGGAACCAGCCTGATCCTGACCGTCCTGACTGCCGGTTCGAGCGCCTGGGCGCAGACTGTGCCGCCCCCGGCCAATACGGTCGACGACATCGTCGTCACCGCGCAACGCCGCGCCGAAAACGTCCAGAACGTCCCCTTGGCCATCACGGCGGTTCATGGCGAGACGCTGCAGAACCTCAACATCACCCAGCCGTCGCAACTGTCGCTGATCGACCCCAGCGTCCGATTCAAACAAAGCCTGAGCAGCAGCGCCTCCGGCCTGTCCATTCGCGGCGTCGGCACCAGCAGCTTCTCCGCAGGCATTGAACAGAGCATCTCCACCGTCGTTGACGGCGTGGTTCTGGCGGTGCCGTCCGGCCTGTCCACCCTCAGCGATATTGACCGTGTCGAAATCCTGCGCGGCCCGCAGGGAATGTTGTTCGGCAAGAACGCCTCGGCCGGCCTGGTCCACTTCATCACCAAACGCCCCAAGCTGGACGCCAACGAAGGCGAGTTGGACGTTCAGGTCGGCAACCGCGGCACGCGCATCGTCCAGGCCATCGGCAATGTCGCCCTGACTGAAAACTCGGCCCTGCGCATCGTCGCCTCGCACCACGAGCGCGACGGCCTGATCCGCAACCTGTTCCAGGACGGCGTCAGAACCGACCCGCAAGATGTCTCCAGCCTGACGCTGAAATACCTCTGGAAACCGAATGATGACCTGACGATCTATCTCTCGGCCGACCGCACCGAGAGCGGCGGCTTCTGCTGCCAGTCGACCTATCGCAAGGTCACGCCCGGCTTTGCGCCCGCCGTCATGAACGCGCGCTACGGCGTCGTCGCCGGACCGGAAAACCTGGACGTCGCCGCCAGCGGACCCGTCGTCGGCGACAGCTACGCGCAAGGCGCGTCGATCCAGCTGGACTATGCGATGGGCGATTACACGATCACCTCCATCACCGCCTATCGCCAGTTCGACGCCCATGGCGCGTCTGACGGCGATCTGACGGCGGTCAATTACATCGACTCCAACGGCGGGGCGAACAAGACCGACTGGTTCACCCAGGAACTGCGCCTGACCTCACCCATCGGCGAGCATTTCGACTATGTCGCAGGCCTCTATTATTACAGCTCGACTGCGTCGTCGCTGATCCGCCAGCGCGGCAATCTGAACTGGATCGTTCCCGCGTCGCAAGGGCAGGTGATCCCGGTTGTTCCCGGCGCCAGCCTGAACACGGTGTTCGAGAACTCGACCTACAACGACGTCGATTCCACCAGCTTCGCCGTCTTCGGTCAGGGCACATGGCGTCTGTCGCCCCGCCTCGACATCATCGTCGGCGCCCGATCCACCTGGGACGACGCCGAGTTGGACTATCGCCGCGCCCTGACGCCCGGCGCCATGCCGATCCCCGGCTCGGTTCCGCTGCAGTTCAAACAGAGCGTGGACGCCCATAATCTGTCCTGGCGGGCCAGCGCCCGATACAATCTGGCCTCGGACATGATGGCCTACGCCACGATTTCGCGCGGCTATAAGGGGCCAGGTTTCAGTGGTCTCAGCGCGGCGTCCGCCACCGCCGATCAACGCGTCCAGCCCGAAATCCCGACCAGCTATGAGTTGGGCCTGAAGACCGCCTTCCTGGATCGTCGCCTGGTCGCCAATCTGGCGCTCTACAGCACCACGGTCGAAGACTTCCAGGCCCAGGTGTCGGACCTGTCCAGCCCCACCTATTCGACGCGCATCACCAACGCCGGCGAGATCAAGACCAAGGGGGTCGAGTTCAACCTGATCGCCCGACCGACGGCCGAACTGACCATCACGGCAGGCGGCGCCTACACCGATGGCCGCTACGTCGATTTCAATGGCGTCCAGTGCTACTTTGGCCAGCCCAAGGTGTCTCAGGGCGGTCCCTGCACCACTCCGCCCGCCAATCCGACATCACCTGACGGCTTCTTCAACGCAGGCGGCCTGCCATTGGCGGGCGTCGCAGAGTGGGTTTACGGCACGACCGTCAGCTATCAGCGGGACGTGGGCGCCGGGCTGCACCTGGCCGGTCAGGTCAACTGGAACTGGCAGAGCGACGTCAACTTCGCCCCTAGCGGCGACCCCGGCACGATCCAGAAAGCCTATGGCCTGCTGGGCGCACGCTTCGCAGTCTCCAGCCAAGACGCCCGTTGGACACTGGCCCTGCTCGGCAGCAACCTTCTGGACGAGCGTTTCGCGGCCATGATCGCCCCGTCGCCGTCCACGGCCCTGAACCCCGGCGGCTATGTCCAGTTCTTCAGCCCCGATTCCGTGCGCCGCTTCAGCATCAGCCTGTCCACGCGCTTCTAGTCCTGCGCGCTCCAGATCGGCCTCAACCAGAACCACGAGAACAGATGATGAAAACCACCGCCCGCCTGCATCCGCCGACACGGCGCAGCACAACTGTCCTGTCCGCCCTGGTCCTCGCCTGCGCCCTGGGCTTGGCCGCCCCGCCTTCGATGGCCGCTGCCCAGCCCCAATCCCAGCCTGGGGCATCCGAGGCCCAGCCGATCCTGACCATCTATCATCTGGAAGGCCGCCGTTCCGAGCGCGTCGTCTGGCTGTGCGAAGAACTGGGCCTGCCCTACAGGCTGGAATACAAGCGCGGCGACCTGCGCGGTTCGATGGCGCAGATCCGCGCCCTCAATCCCCTGATGCCGGTCGCGCCCACCGTCCTCTATAGCGATCAAGTCATCGTCGAATCGGGCGCCATTCTGGAGATGCTGCTGGCCCGCCACGGCGACGGACGCCTGCGTCCCGCCGTCGATTCTCCCGACTTCCCCTATTATCTGCAGTGGATGCACTATTCAGAGGGTTCGTTCGCGGCGCGGGTGATCGGCGACTATCGCGTCGAGATGATCCGGCGCTCGACCAATCCCAGTCCGCTGGTCGACGCCGAGGACACCATACGCTTCGCCGAAGACTACCTCAGCCGTCATCCCTATTTCGGCGGCGCCGAATTCTCGGCGGCGGACATCATGATGCTGTTCCCGCTCAACGTCGCCACCTCGACGAAGATCGCCGACATCAGCCAGTTCCCCCATCTGGCGGCCTGGCGTGAAAAGATCGAACAGCGTCCGGCCTACCAGCGGATGCTGGCCGTCGCCCGCCCAGACGGCGTCATCGGCGCCCTGCCGCCTCTGCCCGGCCGATAGCCGCCTTGCGACCCCGCCATCCTCATCAGGCGGCGGCGGTCGGGTATGGCGTGGCCGCGCTGCGATCCGGATCAATCAACAGGGTTCGGCCGATCGGCGGAAAGGCGCGTTGCGGGCAGGCGGGCCGTTCGCAGACCTTGCAGCCCGCGCCGATCGGGGTGGCGGCCGTGAGGTCGACCAGATCAAGCCCGTGCGAATAGACCAGACGGGACGCATGCCGGATGTCGCAGCCCAACCCCACGGCGAAAGTCTTGCCGGGCGCGCCATAGGCCGGGCTTGGGCTGCCCACGGTCCGCGCGATCCAGAGATAGGTGCGCCCGTCTGGCATCTGGGCCATCTGCGTCAGGACGCGACCGGGCTGGGTGAAGGCCTCATAGACGTTCCAGAGCGGACATGACCCGCCCACCCGGGAGAAGTGGAAGTCCGTCGCCGACTGACGCTTGGAGATGTTTCCGGCCCGGTCCACCCGCACAAAAAAGAAGGGCACGCCCTGGGCTCCGGGGCGCTGCAGCGTCGAAAGGCGGTGGCAGACGGTCTCGAAGCCGACCCCGAAATGACGGCCCAGCCGAATGATGTCGTAGCCGACAGCCTCGGCCTGACGCAGGAAATCGGCATAGGGCAGCAACACCGCACCGGCGAAATACTGTGCAAGACCGATGCGCAGCAGATCGCGGGCCTCGGCCTCCTTGAGATCGGCGGCGTTCAGCAATCCGTCGATGACTTCGCCGAACTCAAGGAAGGCCAGTTGCATGGCCATCTGAAACGCCTGCTGACCCTGTTTGGTGAAGGGCGAGACATGAAGCGTGCGATTCAACGGATCAAAGCGCCGTTGCGCCATCTCACCCTCATCGACGATGACGCGAACGCCGTGCCGTTGCGCCAACCAGGCCTCCAGCCCGAACCGGACCTGACGGGGCGAAAGACCAGCGGCGCCATAAAGTCGCTCGGCCGCCTCATCCAGTTCGGCCACATGGTTGCGGCGCGCGTAGAAGAAGTCGCGAACCTGTTCGAACGGCATCCGCGCGGGTGCGCCCTGATCGAAGTCCTCGCCCAGCCGAAGCGCCATGGCCTCGGCGCGGTCAGCGCTCTGGCGCGCCTTGCGATTCAGACCCACAAGCGCCCGCCCGACCGCAGGCATGTTCAGGGCCAACTCCCGCAACTCGGCTGTGGAGATCTGTTCGGCGCCGCCCTCGACGAGGGCTTCACGCACATCGGAGATCAGCCGACCTTCCTCGTCTTCCGAGAAGAACTGAACATCGACGCCGAACGTCGCGTTCAGCTTCAGCAGCAACGGCACGGTCAACGGCCGCTGGTTCTGCTCAATCTGGCTGAGATAGCTGTTGGAGATTCCGAGCGCCTGCGCGACGGCCGTCTGAGTCAGTTTGCGCTCTTCGCGCAACCGCCGCAGCCGAACGCCCATGAAGGTCTTGCTCATTCCAATTTACAACTTTTACAAATTCTGACGCTAGAAAGCCAAGTTTTTACAGCAGAACGACAGCGATTACTGCGCTTAATGCAAATATTGCAAAACAGGTCGTCGAGCAACCTCCCTGCGGACGCGCCTGTTCTCAGGCGTCGAGAAGAACGCTGGGAATCAGGACATCGCCCTGCATCAATCGCCGGGCGCTCCGGCTCATCACCGCCTTCGACACCGTCCAATCGCCGTTGCGCTCAACGGCTTCGGCGCCGACTTGCAATGCGCCTGAGGGATGTCCGAACCGTACGGCGCTTCGCTTTCCGCCGCCCGCAGCCAGATTAACCAGCGTCCCCGGCACAGCGGCCGCCACAGCGATGGCCACTGAGGCGGTCCCCATCATGGCGTGGTGAAGCTTTCCCATCGACAGGGCGCGCACCAGCAGGTCGACCTCCTGCGCTTTCACGGCCCTGCCGCTGGAGACGACATGGTCGCGCGGGGACGCGATGAAGGCGATCTTGGGCGTGTGCTGACGCCGTGACGCCTCGTCGACCGATCCGATCAGCCCCATCCGAACCGCGCCGATGGCGCGCAGGGCCTCGAACCGCTTCAACGCCGCTGCATCGCCGTTGACGGCCTCTTGCAACTCGGCGCCGGTATAGCCGATGTCGGCGGCGTTGACGAAAATGGTCGGGATGCCGGCGTTGATCAGGGTGGCCTTCAGCCTGCCCCCCGCGACCATATCTTCAGGAACCTCAAGCTCGTCGACCAGATTGCCGGTCGGGAACATGGCGCCGTCTTCGCCCTCGTCTGCCGGATCAATGAACTCCAAGACGATCTCGGCGGCAGGGAAGGCCACCCCGTCCAGTTGGAAGTCGCCGGCCTCCTGCACCGCCCCGCCCTCCACAGGCACATGGGCGATGATGGTCTTGCCGATATTGGCCTGCCAGATGCGGACAGTGCGCACGCCGTTCGGGCCCGCGTCGACATAACCCGCGTGGATCGCAAAGGCGCCCGCCGCCGTCGACAGATTGCCGCAGTTGCCGGACCAGTCGACGAAATCCGCATCGATCGACACCTGGCCGTACAGATAGTCGACGTCATGGCCGGGCTGGGCGCTGGGCGACAGGATCACGCATTTCGACGTGCTCGAGGTCGCGCCCCCCATGCCGTCGATCTGTTTGCCATAGGGGTCGGGGCTGCCGATCACGCGCTGGAACAGCCGGTCGCGCGCCGGGCCGGGAACACGCGCGGCCACGGGCAGGTCCTCCAGCCGGAAGAAGACGCCCTTGGACGTGCCGCCGCGCATATAGGTGGCGGGGACGCGGATTTGCGGATGCTGCGGCATCAGGCGGCGCGCTCCTGTTCCAGAAAGTCCTGCGCGAAGCGCTGCAGCACGCCGCCCGCCTCATAGATCGAAACCTCCTCCGCGGTGTCGAGGCGGCATTTGACCGGCACGGTCTCTTCGGTTCCATCGACACGGCGGATGACCAGCGAAAGCTCGGCGCCCGGCGCGGGCGTCCCCGCGACATCATAGGTCTCGGTCCCATCCAGCTTCAGGCCCAGGCGGGTCACGCCGTTGATGAACTCCAGCGGAAGAACGCCCATGCCGATCAGATTGGTGCGGTGGATGCGTTCGAAACCCTCGGCGACGATGGCCTCGACACCCGCCAGACGCACGCCCTTGGCGGCCCAGTCTCGTGACGAACCCTGGCCGTAATCAGCGCCGGCGATGATGATCAGCGGCTGGCGACGGGTGAGATAGGTCTCGATCGCCTCCCACATCCGCATGACCTCGCCCTCCGGCTCGACGCGCGCGAGCGATCCCTTCTTCACCGCCCCGTCCACCACGGCCATCTCATTGACCAGTTGGGGATTGGCGAAGGTGGCGCGCATGGCCGTCAGGTGGTCCCCCCGATGAGTGGCGTAGGAGTTGTAGTCTTCCTCAGGCACGCCCATCGCCGTCAGATACTCGCCCGCCGCCGAGATGGGCAGGATGGCGTTGGACGGCGACAGGTGATCTGTCGTGATGTTGTCCGGCAGGATGGCCAGCGGACGCATCCCCTTCAACGTGCGCGGGCTGGCGGCCAGGGCGCCCAGGCCCTGGGTGTCCCAGTAAGGGGGACGCCGGATATAGGTCGACCGGGGCCGCCAGTCATACAGCGGCGCTGCGGGCGCGCCCCCATGCACGCGTTTGGCGAACATCGGCTCATAGACGTTGCGGAACTGCTCTGGCTTCACATGCCTGCCGACAATGGCGTCGATCTCGGCGTCGGCGGGCCACAGGTCTTTCAGGCGGATTTTGGCGCCGTCAGCCGCGACGCCCAGCACATCCTGCTCGATATCGAACCGCACCGTCCCGGCGATGGCGTAGGCCACCACTAGCGGCGGCGAGGCCAGGAAGGCCTGTTTCGCATAGGGATGGATGCGGCCGTCGAAGTTGCGGTTCCCGGACAGCACGGCGGTCGTATAGAGGTCGCGGTCGATGACCTCTTTTTGGATCACCGGGTCCAGGGCGCCGGACATGCCGTTGCAGGTGGTGCACGCGAAGCCGACGATGCCGAAGCCCAGCGCTTCCAGTTCGCCCAGCAGCCCGGCCTCTTCCAGATACAACTGCGCAACCTTTGAACCCGGCGCGAACGACGTCTTCACCCAGGGCTTGCGATCCAGTCCCAACGCCCGCGCCTTCCTGGCCACCAGACCAGCGGCTACGACATTGCGCGGATTGGAGGTGTTGGTGCAGCTGGTGATGGCGGCGATGATCACAGCGCCGTCAGGCATCAACCCCTCGCGTTCTTCCGCCAACGCGCCTTCCAGACCAACCGCAACGCCCCGTTCGTGCAGGGCGGCGGTCGGCAGGCGGCGATGCGGATTGGACGGACCGGCCAGATTGCGCTCGACCGTCGACAGGTCGAACTCCAGCACGCGCTCGTACTCTGCGGTCTTCAGGGCGTCCGCCCACAGGCCGGTCGTCTTCGCATAGGTCTCCACCAGGGCGATCTGGTCCGGCGCGCGCCCGGTCAGACGCAGATAGTCCAGGGTCTGCTGGTCGATGTAGAACATCGCCGCCGTGGCCCCGTACTCAGGGCACATGTTGGAGATGGTGGCCCGGTCGCCGATGGTCAGACTGTCGGCGCCCTCGCCGAAGAACTCCAGCCAGGCGCCCACCACCTTCTGCCCGCGCAGGAACTCGGTCAGGGCCAGAACGATGTCGGTGGCGGTGATGCCTTCGGCGCGACGCCCGGTCAGATTCACGCCCACGATGTCGGGCAGGCGCATCATCGACGGGCGGCCCAGCATGACCGTCTCGGCCTCCAGCCCGCCGACGCCGATGGCGATGACGCCCAGCGCATCGACGTGCGGCGTGTGGCTGTCGGTGCCGACGCAGGTGTCGGGAAAGGCCACGCCGTCGCGCAGTTGAATGACCGGCGACATCTTTTCCAGATTGATCTGGTGCATGATGCCGTTTCCGGCGGGGATCACGTCCACATTCTCGAACGCCCGCTTGGTCCATTCGATGAAGTGGAAACGGTCCTCGTTGCGGCGATCCTCGATGGCGCGGTTCTTGGCGAAGGCGTCGGGATCGAATCCCGGCGCCTCGACCGCCAGCGAGTGGTCGACGATCAGTTGGGTCGGCACCACCGGATTGACCTTGGCCGGATCGCCGCCCTGATCAGCGATGGCGTCGCGAAGGCCCGCGAGGTCGACCAGCGCCGTCTGACCCAGAATGTCGTGACAGACGACGCGCGCCGGATACCAGGGGAAGTCCAGATCGCGTTTGCGCTCGATGATCTGGCGAAGCGCATCCGGCAGCAGCGTCGGGTCGCAGCGGCGGACAAGCTGTTCAGCCAGAATGCGCGAGACATAGGGCAGGCCGTCATAGGCGCCGGGCTGTATCGCGTGGATCGCGGCGCGGGCGTCGAAATAGTCCACGGGGGCGTCACCGGGGGCGCTGAGCAACCGACTGCGATAGGCCTGGTTCATCGGTGCGATCCTTGGAACAGAGAGACAGGTTGCGGATAGTCTCTCTCAATAGGCGTCCGCCCCGCACCTGAGGACGACTGAAACAGCGGAAGTTTGTGAAAGCGCTTCTGCAAATCGGCCAAGCTTGTAAAATTCCTCAGAACTCCTGGCTTTGCAGTTTTTGCAGTTTCACAGCTTCGGCTCCGCAGCTTTCCGCCTTTTCAGTCCTTCTGGCGCGACCTGAGCCGTGAATACTTCCAGACCTCGCGGATCCGCCGCGGTCCGAGGTCCCAGTTTTGTCTTCGACGCAGTTCGCCAACGAAGAGACCCGCTTTTCCGAGATGGTCTTTCCAGATCAGGCCAACCACTACGGTGCGTTGTTCGCCGGCGCAGGTCTGGCCCTGCTGAGCAAGGCGGCCTTCATCGCGGCCAGCCGTAGGGCGCGGCGCGACGTCGTCATGGCCCGGTCGGAGGCGACCGACTTTCACACCCCCGTGCGGGTGGGTGAACTGCTGGACTTGATCGCCCGCGTGGTCCGGGTCGGGCGCACATCGCTGACCGTCGAGGTCGAAGGCGTCGCCGAAATCCTTTCGACCGGCGCGCGACGGCCCGCTCTGCACGGCCGCTTCGAGATGGTCGCGGTCGACGCCGACGGGCGGCCGACGCCCCTCGCCCGCCATCCAGAACCCTGCGCCTCGGCCTGACGCCTTCCGCTGTCGATCCCAGCTTTCCTTCAGGAGATTTCAATGACCGAAACCGCCATCGCCCCTGGCGTGAAGCCGAAGAAGTCCGTGGCCCTGTCTGGCGTTCTGGCGGGCAACACGGCCCTGTGCACCGTCGGTCGGTCCGGCAACGACCTGCATTATCGCGGTTACGACATTCTGGACTTCGCCGAGACGAGCGAGTTCGAGGAGATCGCCCATCTTCTGATCCACGGCGCACTGCCCAACAAAGCCCAACTCAAGGCCTACAAGGCCAAGCTGAAAGCTCTGCGCGGCCTGCCAGCGGCGGTGAAGTCTGCGTTGGAGACGGTGCCGGCCGCGGCACACCCGATGGACGTGATGCGCACGGGCGTCTCGGCCCTTGGGTGCGCCCTGCCGGAAGGGCACGACCATAATCATCCAGGCGCACGCGATATCGCCGACCGGCTGGTCGCCTCTCTTGGGTCCATGCTGTTGTACTGGCACCATTTCAGCCAGAACGGTCGCCGCATCGAGGTCGAGACCGACGATGATACGGTCGGCGGCCATTTCCTGCATCTGTTGCATGGGACGCCGCCATCCGAAGGCTGGGTGCGGGCCATGCATACCTCGCTGATCCTGTACGCCGAGCATGAGTTCAACGCCTCGACCTTCACCGCCCGTGTCATCGCCGGGACCGGGTCGGACATGTTCTCGGCCATCGCTGGGGCCATCGGCGCCCTGCGCGGCCCCAAGCACGGCGGCGCCAACGAGGTCGCCTTCGAAATCCAGAAACGCTACGCCGACGCCGACGAAGCCGAGGCCGACATCCGCCGCCGCATGGAGGCCAAAGAGGTCATCATCGGCTTCGGCCACCCGGTCTATACGATCTCTGACCCGCGCAATGTGGTGATCAAGCGTGTCGCCAAACAGCTCAGCGACGAGGCCGGGTCGCCTCGGATGTACGACATCGCCGAACGCATCGAGAGCGTCATGATGGACGAGAAGAAGATGTTCCCGAACCTGGACTGGTTCTCGGCCGTCTCCTACCACATGATGGGCGTGCCGACGGCGATGTTCACGCCCCTGTTCGTCATCTCGCGCACCACTGGCTGGGCCGCCCATGTGATCGAGCAGCGCACGGACAACAAGATCATCCGCCCGTCCGCCAACTACACCGGGCCGGAGAACCTGGCCTTCGCGCCCCTGGCCGAACGCGCCTGAGCCTTCTTGAGAGACTGACGGAAACCCCATGCCCTATCTTCTCGCCTCAGACCTGCCGACGGAATCCGCCGGGAAACGCTTCCGCGCCGCACTTGCCGGCCCCGGCATCTGGCAGTTGCCCGGCGCCCACAATGGTCAGGCCGCGATCCAGGCGAAGCGGGCGGGGTTTGACGGTCTGTATCTGTCCGGCGCGGCGATGACAGCCTCGATGGGCCTGCCGGACCTAGGCATCATCACAGTGGACGAGGTCGCCTTCTTCATTCGCCAGATCGTGCGCTCGACCGGCCTGCCGCTGCTGGTGGACGGGGACACCGGCTATGGCGAAGTGCTGAACGTCATGCACATGGTCCGCACCTTCGAGGACGCCGGCGCGGGCGCGGTTCACCTGGAAGATCAGGTCCTGCCCAAGAAATGCGGCCACCTGAACGGCAAGAACCTGGTTCCGGCCCTGGACATGGCCGCTAAGGTCGCCGCCGCCAAAAAGGCCAGCCGTGACATCGTCATCATGGCCCGCACCGACGCCGCCGGGGTGGAAGGCTTCGACGCCGCCGTCGATCGCGCCAGGATGTATGTCGATGCGGGCGCAGATGCGATTTTCCCCGAAGCCCTGAACACCCACGAGATGTTCGAGAAGTTCGCCAGGGCCATGCCCGGCGTGCCGCTGCTGGCCAATATGACCGAGTTCGGCAAGACGCCCTTCTATACGGCGTCCGAGTTCGAGCAGATGGGCTACAAGATGGTGATCTGGCCGGTGTCGTCGCTACGCGCCGCGAACAAGGCGGTCGCGGAACTCTATGCGGCGATCAAACGTGACGGCGGGACACAAAAAGCCGTCGAAAACATGCAGACCCGTCAGGAGTTGTACGACGTCATCGGCCTGCACGATTTCGAAAAACTGGACGCCTCGATCATCAAGACCATCGTGCCGCAGGGAATGCCGCAGGTCGGTTGAACAAGCCCTCCCCGGCAGGTCAGGCCTGTCGGGGGATGCGGCCGCCGCCCCGCACGAAGTGCAGCAGGACAAGGCCAACGACCATCAGAATGACGATGGGCGCAAAGCCCGCCTGCTGGCTGTGGAAGGTCCGGGTGAAGGCGTCGACCAACAGCGGCCCCAGCCACATGGTCGCGGTTTGCGAAAGCGCGAACAGACCAAAGAAGGTTCCGGCTTCCTGCGGCGGCGTCAAACGGGTCATCAGGGTGCGGGACGACGCCCAGGACGCGGTGCCGAACACCGACACGACGATCACGGCCAGCAGATAGATGACCTCAGGCGCCGAGCCGAACAGCCCGTCCCAAAGACGCAGATCGCCCGCGGGAAAGAAGAACAGCAGACGCGAAGGCGAAGTGGTGATCTGGGCGATCAGGGCCAGGATCGTCACCCAGATCTCCAGCTTGAAGGCGCCGCGCGGCCCCAGCAGATTGTCCAGCCAACCGCCGAAGACGCCCCCGATCACGCCGGCGACGCAGGCGACCAGTCCCAGCGCCAGCAGCTCTGTCACGCCCCAGCCCATGACCCCTGCGGCATAGACGCCGCCGAACACCAGGAGCGCCATCTTGCCGTCGATGTAGAACATCCGCGCCATCAGATAGACGCCGACATCGCGCGGCACGCGGGCCGACCGCACCAGGCCCGTCAGATGCCTGGCGCCATCGCTGAACGCCTTCAGCAGAGGCACGCCGGTGGGCTTGACGTCTCGGGCGAAGAGAAACAGGGGCACGGCGCCCAGCAGCAGGAACAGGCCGACGATCGGTCCGGTGATGCGTTCCGGCTCTCGCAGCGCGGCGTCAAGCCCGAGCAGGGGCTGCGACGGCAGGATTGACCAGCCCGGCTGACCCGGCAGCACAAAGAAGGCCAGCACCGCGACCAGCATGAAGATCGCCGTGGCGTTGCCCAGCGAGAATGCAAGACCTGACGCCGCAGGCTGCACAGACGGCCTCGCCGCGCTCATCAGCATGGCGTTGTAGAAGACATCCGCATAGGAAAGCAGGATCGCGATCAGGGTCAGCATCACGACCCCGGCCGCCACCCCCAGTCCAGGCGTTCCGGCAGGGGTCAGAAGCCACAGCCCCATGATAAGCGGCGCCGTAATCAGCGTCAGCGCCAGCATCCAGGGCTTGCGCGCCCCCATCTGATCCACCGCAGCGCCGAGGAAGGGCGCCGTGAGCGCGACAAACAGGTTCGACACAAGACTGAAACCAGCGACGACCGACTGGCCGCGCACCGCATCACCGACCACCGCCGTTGCGAAATAAGGCACGAAGACATAGGTGCCGATCAGGATGATGTAGGGGTCGCGCGCCGCCTGATACAGCGACCAGGACCAGGCGCTGAGGCCTAGCCGCGAGCCTTGCCCCCTAGAACCGGCGGTCGCGACAACGGGAGTATCGGCGGTCTCGGTCATAGGCCTGTTTTTCCGGCTGATGCATGGGCAGAAGTGGGCGAGGGATGGCGGGATGCCGTGCGGCGCCGCGTCATGCCGTCTTTTCAGGCGTGACGCCGAAACGGGTCAGGACGTTGCGCGTGATCTGGGCCAGATAGGGGTCGCCCGACGCCAGACCGTGCGCCCATTCGGTCGTGCCGGTGTTGAACACCTCGCCCGCGCCGCGCTTGAAACTGGCCAACACCGCGTGGCCTTTCAGGATTTTGGCCTGAGATTCCGGCGTGTCGTCGCCGTAAACCACCCTGGCGATCACATCGAGCTTTTCGGGTGGAATGACAGGGTCGTAGCCCCGCCCCGCCTCCTCCCCGAAGGCGCAGGGCACAAGGCCGATGATCTCCAGATTCTCAGGCACGCCCAGCATGGGTGTGGCGCGGGGCAGACCGTTCTCGTCGAACTGGAACCGACAGCCGTCGCTTTCATAGCCGACCAACGGGGCTTCATCCCCGATGACATCGCCATAGAACAGGTCGGTGTCTTCCAGCGCCCAGTGCCGGTCGTCGTAGATGGTGAAGCCCGCCTGTCCACGCGATGCGCACATGCCAAGCCGGTGATACCCGCCGAACACAAAACTCAGCCCCGTCAGCGCGGCTTCTGGTCGGGCGAAGTCTGGATGCGACCACAGGTGCGTGGCGTCGGCGGGGTTGTCCTGGTCTTCAGATGCTTCGAAGCCACGCCATTTCTTGTTGACGTAGGTCTTGCCCTCATCGTCCCAGCGCACTTTCCAGAAACAGGTGTTGCCCGACAGAATGGCCAGCCCGCCACCCGCGTCGACAAACCGTTCAACCTGCTCTCGTTCGCGCCCCGACCAGTATTCGCTGTGCCCGACGAACAGGGCGCAGCTGTAGTCTTTCAGGACGTCGTCCTCGACGTCGAGATCATAGTCGGTGTGGTAATCCAGCGCATAGCCTTCCGCCTCGGCCCAGGCCGCGAAACGGTGCTCCCACTTGTTCAGAAACCCGGCGGAGCCGTCGTAGGGCGAACAGCCATGCGCCATCATCCATTCGAAATCGGCGGCGAACGGCTGCTCTTTCAAGCCTCGCTTGCGCAGGTTGATCAACCGGGGCGCGTCTTCGGGCGCGCCGACGATCAGGGGCGTGAACGGACGCTGGGTGGACAGCACCCCGATAGCGCCATCCATGGCGTCGGCGAATGATTTCCGCCCCGTCATGAGCGCGGTCACGTCACTATAGGCGTTGGCCCCGCCCCACCAATTATAGGCGTGATAAGTGTTGGTCGCCAGAATGATCGCCGCTCTGGCTTTAGGCTTGCCAGCGCGGGGGCGAACACAGACGAAATGCCGGGACGTCCGCCCCTCGGCGTCGGTCATCAGCAGATCGTAATAGCCCGAGAGCCACTCTCCGACCGTCACAGCCAGACACGAGGGCCAGCCACAGCCCTTCGCATCCGCTTCGGCTGGAACGGGATGTTCTTCTGTTTCAATATCAGACAGGGTTTGAACGACGACACGTTCACGACCGACCCTGGCGATTTCGATGACGCAAGGCCCCTTGGCGCTGGCGTGGATCTGAAACACCTCGCCCGGCCGGACGCTCAACCGATCCGTATAGAAAGCACTCATCAGTCGATCCCCTAATCGCGACGATAAGATAGTGAAGATTATCGTTTCGGCTTTGTCAAACGGTTCCGCCGCCATCTTTTCCGATCTCGTCCCCGGCTGCGAAAGCCGAGGTGTTGGAAAGAGGCGGCACGAACTCACTCCGCAGAAATTTTGCGCCCCTCAACAAAAATAGTGTTGACTATCTTATTTTAGATCACACGATTGTCACGCAACCTTCGCAAGGCCAGTTCGGGGATTCTAGCCGTGAAGACCATCTTCCTGACGACCGTATCCATCGCCTCGATTCTGGCCGGCGCCGCCGCCGCCCAGTCGGGACCGCAACCCAGCACGCCCTCACCTGCGACCGTCGATGACATCGTCGTCACGGCGCAAAAACGTTCCGAACGTCTGCAGGACGTGCCGGTCTCCATCAGCGTCCTGGGCTCCGAAGCCCTTGAAGCGAAAGGGGTCAGCAACGTCACCGCCTTGAACAACGTGGCGCCTGGATTGCGGGTCTCCAGCGGCGACGCCGCCTCCAGTCCCAAGATCTTCATTCGCGGCGTGGGTCTGAGCGACTTCAACCCGAACGCGTCCAGCGGCGTCGGCATCTATGTGGACGGGGTCTATATCGGATCGCCCCTGGCCCAGATGGCGGGCTTCTACGATCTGGCTCAGGTCGAAGTCCTGCGGGGGCCGCAAGGCACCCTCTACGGCCGCAACACCAATGGCGGCGCCATCAACATCACGACCAAAAGACCGAGCTTCGACTGGGCGGGCGACGGTCGGATCGAATATGCTTCCGACAACGCTGTCAGCCTTCAAGGCGGGGTGGGCGGCCCGATCATAGACGATGTTCTGGCCTTCCGGGCGGCGGGACAATATGTGGCCAGCGACGGCAACACCCGTGATCGGCTGACCGGCAAGGATCTGAACGCCATCGAATACTATGGCGGCCGCTTCTCCCTGCTCTACACGCCGAGCGCCGACGTCAGCATACTGGCCTCGGTCAATCATTTCGAGAACCACGGCGACGCGACCGCCGCCCAGCATCGCGCCCTGTTTCCGACGACCGCTGCGGTGACCGGCCCCGACGGACAGTGTCTGCCCAGCGCCTATTCCAGCGGCCTCTGCACCGACCTTCTGGGCTATGCCGACACCGACAATGATATTCGCGCGGGGGATTATGGTCCCGACTCAGGCAAGGACAAGGTGCGGCTGAACGGCGCCTCTGTGCAACTGGACTGGACCTTGGGCGGCGTCGATCTGGTGGCCATTTCCGCCTATCAGAACGCCAAGCGAAGCGCCTTCGAGAACACCGATTCCAATCCCTTGCGGATGATCGAGATAAACTATCGCGCCCAGGCCGAGTCCTTCAGTCAGGAGTTGCGTCTGCAGAGCAATGACCCCGCTGCGGATCTGAAATGGGTCGTGGGCGCCTATTTCATGAACGAGACCATCAAGGACAGCTCAACCCAGGATGTGCTGCGCGATCTTCGCCCGCTGTTCATCACACCCCAGAATCCGCTGGGCGTCAGCCCGGAAAACAGCGTCGGCGTCTTCGGATATCCTTATACGCAGAAGACCAAAAGCTACGCCCTGTTCGGTCAGGCCGACTACAGGCTGACAGATCGGCTGGTCGGCACGGCGGGCTTGCGCTGGTCGTCGGATGACCGGGATTTCGACTATCGCAGCGAGATCGAATACGGCCTGGCCACCATCCTGACCTACAAGGACAACAAAAGTTTCTCAGCCTGGTCCGGGCGTCTGGGACTGCGTTATGAACTCAGCCCCGAATCCAACCTCTATGCGACTTACAATCGCGGATTCAAGAGCGGCGGCTTCTTCGGCGGGCTGGCAACATCGGTCGAACAGTTGAAACCCTACAACAACGAACAGCTCGACGCCTACGAAGTGGGCTACAAGGGACAGTTCTGGGATCGCAGGGCGCGCCTGAACACTTCGCTGTTCTATTACGCCTATAAGGATCAACAGGTCTTCGCCCAGGCGCTTCGCAACGGCTTGACCGTCCTGGTGCTCGACAACGCCGGCGACTCCACCGTCTATGGCGCCGAGATCGAAGGAACCGTGACCCCGATCGACAATCTGGACATCAGTCTGGGCCTGTCGCTGCTGCACGCCGAATACAACGAGTTCATCTCCGAAGGCGAAGACTACAGCGGCCATGTCCTGCCGCAGTCGCCCAAGGCGACCCTCAACGCCTCAGTCAGCTACACCTGGCCGCTTGCATCCGGCGGCGACATCCTGGCCAGCGTCGACACCAACTATTCATCCAAGATCTATTTCGACAACTCCAACCGTGAACGGCTGTCTCAAGGGGAGGTCTGGAACACAGGCCTTCAGGTCAGTTGGCGGTCGGGTTCAAGCGGGTTGGAGGCCGGTGTCTTTGCTCGGAACGTCTTCAACGAAGACTGGGCCGTCAACATCTCGCCGATCGACAGCCTGGGCATGGACCTGGTCACCTACAACCGACCGCGCAGCGTCGGCGTCTTCCTGAAATACAACTACTGACCTGACCAAACAGCCAGCGGGGACGATGGCGGATGACGGCGGACGCGAGAACCAAAGGCGATCTGGACCTGCAACAGCAGATCGTCTGCCTGACGGTCGGGGTCGTCGCCCTGCTGATCGCTGGCCTTCAACCGCTGGTCCTGGGCGGATGGGCGCATGAAGGGCGGCTTTCCGAAGCCGAGATCGGTCTGGCCGCCATGGGCGAATTGCTCGCCCTGGGCTTGACCACCAGCCTGGCGGCGACCTTCCTGAAGCCCACGCACGTGCGCATGAAGGTCGGTCTGGCCTGCATCGGCCATGTCGTCGCCACCCTGGCAGGCCTGGGGCTGTCTTCCGTCTGGCTGGCGGCGGACCGGACGATCGCTGGCGTATTCGAGGGCCTGATGCTGTGGGCCGTCATCAGCATGATCGTCCGCTCCGCATCAGCCGAGCGGTGGGCCGGGATTTTCGCGACCGCCCAGACCTTGGCGCAGATGACCGTCTCCGCCGTTCTGGCCCTATGGATCATTCCCCGGCACGGCGTGAACGGGGCGCTGTTCCTGCTGGCCGCCCTGTCGCTGGGCGCCGGTTTGTCCGCCCTTGCGGGGCCGGATCGCATGACTTCACTGCCCAAGGCGGCCAAGGGCGCCAGCGGCGCCCTGGCCCTTCGCCCTGCCCTCGGGCTTGCGGGCGTCTTCCTGTCGATGGCCTTCATCGTGTCGGTGTGGGTCTATCTGGACCCGCTGGCCAGAAAGGCGGGCCTGTCCGGGGAAATGGCTGGATTGATGGTCTCTCTGGCCCTGGGCGCGCAGGTCGCCGGCAGCTTGACCGCCACGATCATCAGCGCGCGATGGCCGGCCGCTCCTATTCTGATGGGCGTGGCGGGTCTTCAGGCCATGGCCCTGATCGGCATCGGGCTGGCGCCCACGGCGATGATTTTTGCGGGCTGCGTGATCTTGTTCGGCTTCTTGTGGATGTTCGCCATCCCCCTTCACGCGGCCCTGATGATCGAACTGGACCCGACGCGACGCGCCGCTCTGCAGATTGGTGCGGCCCAGTTGCTGGGTTCCAGCTTCGGCCCGCTGACAGTGGGTCTGATCCTGGGCGATGGCCCCATCGCCAATGTCTTGTTTGTATCCGCTGGGCTGTTGGTCCTGTCGTCCCTGATGTTCGCAGCAGTCATGTCGGGCCGCTCGCTAAAATCGTCTGCCACAAAGATGCAACTCGACGCATAGGGCCCAGACGAATAAGATCACGCGCTCGCTCTGCGCGATATTGACCTCTGGCGTCCCGGCCAATCAGGGTCCATTTCAGGCGTCTCATGACAAATCCAACGGGCCAACGCAGCGCCCGCACAAAAAGCAACTCAGGCGCTGACGCCCATCAGACCGTTTCACTTGAGACAAAACTCAAGCCTTCTCAGGTTCGCGCCCAACAGACGTTCGAGGCTATTCTGGTCGTCGCGGGCGAACTGTTGGCGGAGGTCGGGTTTGAACGGCTTTCCACCAATCTGGTATGCCAACGCGCAGGCCTGACACCGCCCGCGCTTTATCGGTATTTCCCGAACAAATACGCCATCCTGAGCGAACTTGGTCGACGGCTGATGGAAGCCCAGGATCAGGCGGTGTTCGACTGGATGGAGGCGGGCGGCCTCGAGGCCGACTCCATGGACGCGGCCATCGCCAAGAACCGGCAGATCCAGGAGAAGGTGAACCAGATCACGCGCGACATGCCCGGCGGCGTGTGGATTCTGCGGGCCATGCGGGCGGTGCCCCTGCTGCAGGACATCCGCATCGCGTCACGTGACATCGTGGCCCGGAACATGGCCGACAGGCTGCTGAAACAGTATCCGGCCTCCAGCGCGGATGAGCTGTTCGCGGCGACGCGGATCACCATCGAACTGATGATGGCCGCCACCGAAATGGTGCTGGAACAACCCGATACGGACGAGGCCATGGTCACCCAGGAAGTCTGCCGGATGGTCTATCTCTACTATTCGCAGTTCGGCGGAGACAGGACGGTCGGATAGTTCCGCCCCCGCGCGCAACCCCTGTCCTAACGACGGATCTGACCGTTCAGATATTTCCGGATCGCGGGACCGAACGGCGGACGCAGGTCCTTCAACGGCCCGATATCCTTGGCGATCTGCTGAAACACCGCGCGGCGGTGGCTGAACTCCAGGAAACCGTCGCGGCCGTGGTAGGCGCCAAAGCCGGAAGGCCCGACGCCGCCGAACGGCAGACGTTCCTGCGCCACATGGAAGATGACGTCGTTCACCGTCACGCCGCCGCTGCGTGTTCGGCCGAGGACATAATCACGCTCTGACGCATCGTCGCCGAACCAGTACAGGGCCAAAGGATGATCGTGGCCGTTCACATAGGCGACGGCGTCTTCGATCTGTTGGTAGGCCATGATCGGCAGAAGCGGCCCGAAGATTTCTTCCTGCATCACGGTCATCTGGTCGGTGGCGCCCACGATCAGGGTCGGCGCGATCTTGCGGCTGTCGGAGGAGGCGACCTCTCCCGCAGGCCGCACTTCGATGATCCGGGCGCCCTTTGACCGCGCATCCTCCACATGGGCTTTCAGTCGCACGGCGTGACGGTCAGCGATGACGGACGCATAGTCCGGGTTCGTCTCGATCGTCGGGAAATAGGCCGCTGCAGCCTGGGCGGCATGACCCGCGAAGGCCTCGACAGTTTCGACCGGCGCCAGGACATAGTCCGGGGCCAGACAGATCTGCCCCGCATTCAGCGTCTTGCCGTTCATGATCCGCGCCGCAGCGACCTGAAGGTCTGCTGTTCGCGACAGGATGGCCGGGCATTTTCCACCCAGTTCCAGCGTGACCGGCGTCAGGGACTGCGCCGCCGTCGCCATCACCTTGCGCCCCACCTGTCCCCCGCCGGTGAAGACCAGATGGTCGAACGCCAGGGCCGAGAACGCCTGGCCCACCGCCGCATCCCCCGTCACCACCGCCACTTCTTCTGGCGAAAAGGCCCGCGCGATCAGATCCTGCATCAGGGCCGACGTCCGGGGCGTCAGCTCAGACGGCTTGATCAGCGCGCGGTTGCCTGCCGCCAGCACGCTGGCCAAAGGGGCGAAGACCAGAAAGACCGGGAAGTTCCAGGGCGCCATGACGCCCACCACGCCCTTCGGCTGCATCTCTATCCGCGCCTTGGCGCCAAACAGCCCCAGCAAGCCCGGCGTTGGAGAAACGCGTTCTGCCTGCATCCAGCGCTGCACATTCGTCCGCGCAAACTTCAGGGCGGACACCGAGGCCGCGATGTCCGTCAGGCGGGAAGCGTCCGGCGAACGTGAGCCGAAGTCGGCCTGCATGGCGTCACACAGGGCGTCCTGATGATCGACAAGCAGATTGATGCAACGGCTCAGTCGGTCGATGCGAAGAGCCGCGTCGGGCGGGCCATCGCGCAGTACGGCGTCCTTCTGACCCTGAAAGACGACGGCGAGTGTCTGCTGGTCTGACGCCATGACCAAGCCTCCCTAGCGGCTATTTTTGACGGTGTTTCTCAGTCTTGACGCGGATCATAGCCTCAGTAAAGATAGTGAAGACTATTTTCTTGAGGATGCGGAAATGAGCTGGACCAATTCGGCGGATCGGAGCTTGCGTGAACGTGCGGAGGCGGTGATCCCCGGCGGAATGTACGGCCACCAGTCGGTGACGCTTCTGCCCGATGATTTTCCCCAGTTCTTCTCCAGGGGCAAAGGCGCCTATCTCTGGGATGTGGACGGCAATCGTTACGTCGACTACCTGTGCGGGTACGGCCCCAGCCTGTTTGGCTATGGCGTGGAGACGATCGATCAGGCCTACGTCAAACGGATGGCCGACGGCGACACCCTGACGGGCCCCGCCGGGGTCATGGTCGAACTGGCCGAAGCCTTCGTCGCCCAGGTCAGCCACGCCGACTGGGCCATGTTCTGCAAGAACGGCACCGACGCCACCACCATGGCGCTGATGATCGCCCGCAACCACACCCAGAAGAAGACCATCGTGCGGGCGCGCGGCGCCTATCATGGGGCCGCGCCCTGGTGCACTCCCCTGCCGCTTGGCGTCACCACGGCCGATCGGGCCAACCAGATATTCTATGACTACAACGACGTCGAAAGCCTGGAGGCGGCCGTCGCCGCGGCAGGCGACGATCTGGCGGCCATCTTCGCCTCTCCGATCAAGCACGACACCTTCGTCGACCAGGAGCATCCCACCGTCGCCTATGCCCAACGCGCGCGCGAGCTGTGCGACGAACGTGGCGCCCTGCTGATCGTTGACGATGTGCGCGCAGGCTTCCGTCTGGCCCGCGACTGCAGCTGGTCGCTGGTGGGGGTGAAGCCGGACCTGTCCACCTGGGGCAAGGCCATCGCCAACGGCCATCCGATCTCGGCCCTGCTCGGCGCTGAGAAAGCGAAGGGCGCGGCGACCTTTGTCTATGTCACCGGCTCCTACTGGTTCTCTGCGGCGCCCATGGCCGCCGCGCTGGAGACCCTGCGCCTGATCCGCGAAACCGACTATCTGGAAAAGACCCAGACTCTTGGTCAACGCCTGCGGACGGGCCTGACCGAGACGGCTGCGCGGCATGGTTTGGGCCTGCGCCAGACGGGTCCGGCGGAACTGCCGCTGATCATGTTCGAAGACGACGCCGACATGGCCAAGGGCTATTTCTGGACCAACGCCCTGATCCGTCGCGGCGTTTACTTCCACCCCTGGCACAACATGTTCTTCTCGGCGGCCATGACCGAAGCTGACATCGACTTCACCCTCGAGGCGGCGGACGAGAGCTTCAAGCTGCTGAAGGCGGCGGGCCCGCTGGAGCCTGTCGGCAAGCTGCAGATGGCGCATCAGGCGCTGCAGATGATTCAGCCGCTGTGAAGAAGGATCAGGACATGTCGAACAGCGGACTGATCTGCATCGGCCTGACGACGCTCGACGTCGTCGCCCTGCCGATTGACGCCCTGCCTGCAGACGAGGGCACCGCCCTGGTCGAGCGCATCGTGCTGGTCCCGGCGGGAACAGCGGCGGGCGCCGCCATGGTCGCCGCCACGCTGGGTCTCAAAAGCCGCCTGGCCTCGGCGGTCGGGGGCGATCTGACGGGCCGGGTCGTGCGCATGGCGCTGGAGGAACAAGGCGTCGACCTGTCGCTGACAGAGACCCTGCCTGACGTGCCGACCTCAACCACCATTCTGGCCGTCAACTCCCAGGGCGGGCGCCCCAACTTCCACGCCATGGGCGCCGGGTTCTTCGCCGGCGTTTCAGAGGCGACGACCGAGGCGGCGGGCCAAACCCGGTTCCTGCACTACGGCGGCGTCGGCGGACCTCGTCTGGATGGCGGTCCGGGGGCGGAACTGCTCAAGGTCGCCAAGGCGGCGGGCGCGATCATAAGCTGTGACCTGATCTCTCCGCAGCCGGGCGCGATGGACGAACTGCGGCGCCTGCTGCCGATGGTGGACTATTTCCTGCCCAGCGCCGCCGAAGCTGTGATGCTGTCCGGCAAGGTCGATCTGGCCGATGCGGCGCAATTCTTCATCGATTGCGGCGCCCGGAACTGCATCATCAAGGCGGGCGCCCACGGCGCTGTCGCCATGCTGGACGGCGCGGTCGTCACCGTTCCCGCCTATGAGATCAAGCCGGTCGATACGACCAGTTGCGGCGACGCCTTCTGCGCAGGCTTCCTGACGGCGCTGGATCGCGGGCTCGAAGCCGCCGAGGCCTGTCGCTTCGCCGCCGCCACGGCCGCGCTGGTGGCGCAGGGCCCCGGCACCCTGGGACGACTGACCGGCGTTCAGGACGTAGAGACGGCGATGACCACCCTGCCGGCGAGGGCCGCATGACCCCAGAGAACGAAGAACGTCTGCGCGCCGGAATTGTCTCGGTCATGCAGGCCATGGACGCGCGCGGCCTGAATCGCGGCACGTCCGGCAATGTCTCGGCCCGTCTGGGCGACGCCATTCTGGTCTCGCCCAGCGGCGTGCCCTCCAGCCGTATGACGCCCGAGGCCGTGGTCAGGGTGGAGGCCGATGGTTCGACGCCGGCCGGGTCGCTGAAACCGTCCAGCGAATGGCGGATGCACCAGCGACTGCTGGCCCTGCGCCCGGACTGCAACGCCGTGGTCCACTGCCACTCGCGGCACGCCACCATCCTGGCCTGCGCGCACAAGCCCATCCCCCCCGCCCACTATATGGTGGGGGTCAGCGGCGGCGCCTCTGTGCCGGTCGCGCCCTACGCCACCTTCGGCTCTGAAGCCCTCGCCGACGCGGTGACCGAAACCCTGGCGGGGCGTTACGCCGCCCTCATGGCCAACCACGGCCAGGTCGTCGTCGCGCCGGGGCTGGAACTGGGCCTTCTGATCGCCGAGGAGATCGAGGAACAGGCCGCCGTCTATTGGGGCGCCATGGCGCTGGGCGGTCCCGTTCTGCTCGAAGAAGCCGAAATGAGCCGCATCCTGGATCAGTTCAGAAGCTACGGGCAGAGGTCGTAAAAATCTCCAGCCTGCGCGCCCTTCCCGGCCTGTGGGACATAGGACGAATCATCGGGGGCCTGAGCCTCCGATGACGAGCAACGCTCAGATCAGAACCGATAGCTCACGCCCAGTTTGTACGACGCGCCGTAGCGGTAATAGCCTTGCGGCAAGAGGCGGTTGCCGTTGATGCTGTATGTGTTGGCTTCATCCAGAAGATTCTGACCTTCCAGCGATATGCTGAAGCGGTCGGTCACCTGATAGGAGGCATGGGCCGTCACCCAGGTGATCGGATCCGACACCTCGTTATAGCCCTGCCCCAACACATTGATCGCCGTGGTGAAGCCGTCAGTGTGATCGCCGGAAACGCTGAGCGACAGCGGACCACGCTCATAGAACAGACCCAGCGAATAGACGGATGGCGCAATGCCTTCCAACGGACGCTCTTCCCCGCCGACATAGCTCTTGGACCAGTTACGGGTGTATTGCGCCCGCAGGCCGAGACCATTGTCCATAAAGTGCTGCAGACCGATTTCGACGCCCTTCACTTCCGCCGTGTCGCCATTGATCGGGCGGCTGACGTTAAACAGGTAACCCGGCACCCCGATGTCCTGACCGGGCTCCCAGCTGGTGGTGATCTGATCCTTGATGTCCTTCTTGAACAGGGCGAGGTTCAGGATGGAGTTTGGGCGGAAATAGTATTCCAGAGACAGATCATACTGTTGCGCGGAGTAGGGTTTCAGCTCTGCGTTGCCGCCGTAGATCTGGGTGAACTCGCCCCAGGACACGCTCTCGGTCGTGTTGGTCGGCGCCAGGGTCTCCACCGACGGACGCGCCATGGTCTTGGCCGTCCCCAGTCGCAGGCGCAGCTCTTCCGTCAGGCGGTAGTTCAGGTTCACCGATGGCAGGACATAGGTGTAATCATTCTTCTGCGTCAGGGGCGTGGGGTCGTCATAGACCGCCGTGTAGTTGAACGCGCCATTCTCGACGATGCTGAGGATCTTCGCATCCCAGGCCTGAGAACTGGTGGCGGTCTGAACCACGCGCAGACCCAGGTTGCCGCTCCAACGCTCGCCTTTCAGATTGACCTGAGCAAAGCCAGACCATGTCTCCTCACCCACGCGATAGCTTTGCAAAGGGTTCCAGACCGGCGCCGCATCGGCGTAGTCGTAGACGCCGCCGCCCGGTCTCGGACGCCCGTCATAGGCGGCAAGCGCGGCCTGATAATTCGCAATGTCGAACGAAACGAATGAGCGTGGGAAGTCGGCGTGCACCTTGCTCATGAAGTTAGGCAGGTGGAAGCTGTCCGAAATCACCCCGCCGCCCAGAGCGCCGACGTTGATGGCGTAGTCACCCGAATAATAGTCAGCGCCGCCAGTCAGGGCGTTGTTGATCAGATCACGCGACTTCTCACGATCCGTGTAGTTGACGCCGAACTGCACGCTGTCGAGCCAGCTGCGTTCGATCGACCAGCGTCCGCTGAAGCTGGCGCCGGTGATCTTGTCATCGATGTTGTCACCCGCCAGCGAGAAATAGTGGGTGTTGAAATCGGCATCGGTGAAGGCGCCGCTTTCCATTCCAAGCGCCAGGTCGCGACCGTCGTTGAACTTGACCTCCACGTTCGGAACATACCCGCCGCTCAGCGAAATATGGGCCATGTTGGGCTGGTTCATCCGCAGGACGACATAGGTGTCCTGCCCGCCGGAATGACGCTTTGACGTGGAACGATAGACATCTCCGGTCAGGGCCAGGGTGTCGGACACATCCCATTGCGCGTTGACGCCGTACAGGTCGGTTTCAACAACCCGGTACGACGTCTGATTGAGCAATTCCGGATTGAGACGCAGTTCCGGATCGGAGCTGTCCATGTCGAAGCTGGTGACGATGCCGTCCTGAACCACCATGTTCGACCAGCGCCCAGGCGCAAAGAGCGGATAGAAGGATTGCTGGTAACCGACCTGCGGTGAATCGAGCTTGGTCTTCAGCCCGTCGATGACAAGGCGGAAATTGTCCCGCGGACGCCATTCCAGCTTGGCCGTATAGGCGTTGCGCTTCTTCGTCTCCAGGATCGACCCGACCCGGAACTGACCCGGTGCGATCAGGCCGTATTCATTCTCGTCCAGAACGCCATTGCCGTTCGGATCGATGGCGCCGCCCCAGGTGTTGCCCCACAGCCAGCTTTCGTCATTGGGATCAGCGTTGCGCGACCAGCCCCCGTCATTACCGGCGATATCGGTGCGGTCATCACGCCGCTCAGCCACGACGCCGAACAGCAGGCCCAGGGTGTCGTTCATGAAGGTGTTGCTGTAGACGGCGGAAAGCTTGGCGCCGTCCAGTTCCGACATCTTGTTGCGGTCACCCTCAACGCGGATGATGCCATGCTGGCCACGTTGATCGAACGGGCTGGCCGAGCGCAGGTTGATCAGACCGCCGATGGCGCCTTCCATATTGGCCGCCTCAGCGCCCTTGATCACGTCGGCGCCGCTGATGACGTCAGACGGCAGCACATCATAGGCGAAGGCCCGCCCGGCGCCGTCGGTGGCCAGGATGCGGCCGTTGAACGTCGAAAGCGTATATTCCGGGCCCAGACCGCGAACACTGACGCTTTGCCCCTCGCCGCCTGCGGTGCGTGAGATCGAGACGCCCGTAATATGGCTGAGCGAGTCGGCGACGTTGTCGTCGGGAAACATCCCGAGCTCCAGGGCGCTGATCGAATCCTGAACCGTGGCTGCTTCCTTCTTCAGACCGACAGCGCGGGCGATGCTGGCGCGTACGCCGACGACGACCACTTCATCGACGACCTGACCGGGCTCTCCGCTCTGCTCCAGATCTGATGGATTGAGGTTGGCCGTCTGGGCCTGGACTGCGCCTGCCGAAAGCAGGGCGGCGATGCCGACGCCGGCCATGACGGCGGCGCGGTGTGATGGGCGACGTGACATTGCGATCCCCTTTTTCGCATGATCATCGAGAACTGACTGTGCTCTTCGGCGCTTCGATCTTCAGTCAGGAAAGTGACAAAAAGAAACTACTGTTTCGCAAACCTGTCAAATAGCTACTTAACGAAACTTCTTTCGTTGTGCGTTTTTGTCTCACTTCGGCCTGAAAACGGGTCGACCTGCACCAAGGCGGGTCAGAACTCAGTTCGACCCAACCGCCTTCAGCAGATGTCCGCCAAGCCGTGCGGCATAGATGGCGGCCCCAATCGCCGGACTGTGTCGCGGCGCGACGATCCGGTAGTCGGGCGAGCAGGCAGAAAGCTGGGCCTTAAAAGCGCTCAGGATCATGTCCCCGCTCTGGAAGACGCCCCCGGAGTAAGACAGGTTGACCGGTTCTCCAGGCGGATAGTTCAACTGTCGGCGAATGGCGTCGACAATCGCCGCCAACTCGCGCCCGGCCTGATCGAACACATGCTGCGCCGCCTCATCCCCTTGAGCCGCCGCACGGGCGATCAAACGGGAAAGCTGGGCGATGCGGTCACGCTGGGGTGTCGCCCTGGAATTGACGGAGGCGCAGATGTCGAGGTCGTTCTGCAGGTCGAACTCCTGCACCATCAGCCCATGCAGCGGCCCACGCGGCAGACGACCGTCCGACATGCGTGAAAACAGATTCAGTCCCTGAACGGCGATCCAGTAGGCGGACCCTTCGTCGGAGAAGACCTCTCCCCAACCACCGCCGCGCGACGCCAGCCCCTGTCGTTCGCCATAGCCGATGGAGCCGGTTCCGGCGACGATGTTGATGCCGTCCTCGCCCGCAAGCGAGCCCGCCCACCCGCAGATCATGTCATTGCCGCACGCATATCGGCGATGCCCCAGAATCGCTTCGGGGATCACATCCAGAACGGGCTGTATCTGCGCGTCCTCGCCGTGCGCAGGCAGGCCGAAAAAGGCGAAGGCGACATCGTCGGCAGACACTCCAGCCCGTTTGAGCACCGACTGAACGCCGTCGTGCAAAAGCAGATGGAGGCTCTCGACGCCAATCTCCACATGATAGCTCGACCCGGCTTCATGGCGCGCCACAACCCACCCGGAGCGATCCATCAGCACAAAGGCCGTCTTGGTTCCCCCGCCATCGACGCCCAGAAAATAGTCGCCGTGTTGAGCCTCCCCGCCCACCATCAGGCCAACTCGTGAATCTGAACGCCCTGAACGACGCGGTTAACCGTGCCGGCCGCGTTCGGCTTGTCCGGTCGCAGACCGAGCCGCAAGGATTCGAAGAAGGCCAGCATCTGCGGCGCGATGATATAGGCGAAAAGCAGATCGACATCGTCCGCCCGCTCAAGACCGACAATCCGGACCTCGTCCTGTTCCGGCAGGCCCAGCCCGCCCTGAGCTGTGACCGCGATCACGCGGGCGGCGTCATTGTCACGGCGAAGTTCGCCCAGCAAGTCCATGTCATAACTGCGCGTATAGGCGTCGTTCGAGACGAAGACGACGATCAGCGTGCGGTCATTGACGATGGTCTTCGGTCCATGGCGGAATCCTAGCGGCGTATCAAACATCGTCACCAATGCGCCGTTGGTCAGCTCAAGCAGCTTCAACCCGGCTTCCTGCGCCAGCCCCTTGAAGATGTGGCTGCCCAGATAGACGACGCGCTCATAACCTTCGCCCGCGACCGTCCTCATGACCGAAGTGTAGTCTGCGACCACCTTCTCCGCGCTGTTTGCAATGGCGTCGATCCGGTCGGTCATGGCTGTGACGCCGCTGAATGCCGCCAGCACCGCATAGGTCATGCTGGTGAAGCTGGATGTCATCGCAAAGCTGCGATCGTGGGTCGGCTCAGGCAACAGGATGGTCAGGCCGTGCGGCCTCCGCCCAAAGGCCGCCAGAGCCCCGTCTGCGTTGCAGGTGACGACCAGGTTGCTCATGTCCGTGACAAGGCGGTTCGCCAGTTCGATCGCCGCGACGCTCTCTGGGCTGTTGCCCGAACGGCCGAAGGAAACGAGCAGGGTCGGCGTATCGGCTTCGAAATACAGACGCGGCGCGCTGACCAGATCAGTGGTCGCCACGGCCTCGACCCGACGACCGAGGCGCGCAGAAAGCATCGGCGCCAGGCATTCGCCCGCAAAAGCCGAAGTGCCCGCCCCCGTCAGTATGATGCGCAGATCCGGCTGGATCAGAAGCGGTTGAAGAAAGGCCTCGATCTCGGCCTGGCGCGCCAGAAGCATCGCCTGGGTTTCACGCAGCATGGCCGGTTGATGAGCGATTTCACGCGCGGTCCACAGCCCGCCCAACCGCTCAAGATCGGTTTCAACGAGACCCAATCGGGTGACTTCAGACATGAGAAGGCTCCAACTCAGGGCTGCAGGCCGCACGATAGATTTCCAGCGTGGCGGCGACATGGGCGATCACCAGACTGGCAGGATCGGACGCAATGCCGCCGTTGCGCACGGCGGCGTAGGCTTCAGGGAGATATTGGCTGATCAACGCCAGAGGCGGCGGACTGTCTGTCAGGTTGGCGAACATCCGCTCCTGCGCCGCCACGATCTGCGGGTCCGGCCAGTAATAGCGGATGCGGTCCGACAGACTGTACTGCATGTCGAACTGCAGGTCCGCGCCTTCGGAATGGTAATATTTGGCCCAGTCGCGCGGGTCGGCCGTCATGCGCTCGATCGCCACCTGACGGAAATGCGAAGCCTTGGCCTCGCCCAGCCATTCGCGCTCGACCGCATCCAGAGCCCATAGCGCTTCACGCAGGGCGAATGTGACCCCCGGCCCGACCTTGAGGATGGCGAAATGATCCTCGACCAGAGCCTTCAGGTTCGAGGCGGTCTGATAGTCGGTCGAGTGGGCCTCGAAGATCACATGTGGCTGGTCATCCAGCGCCTTGATCAGGCGCACGGCCTTGGCGCGGTCATAATCGATGACCTTGCGATGATCGAACTCCACGCCGGGCTGCACGACGACAGCGATGACGCGAGACCATGCGTCACCATCGCCCTCAGCTTCAAAAATGTCCCGATGGGCCTGAAGCGTCGCACGCGCCGCCTCGGGCGTCGTCGCCTCCAGCTCCGGCAGATCCTCCGCCGCGCCGCCCGGCACGGGAACCTCGGTGCCGATCACATAGACGCAAGGTTCGCCGCCGACGCGCGCCTGGGCGTCCTCCGCGACCTTGATCAGCCGCGCGGCCCGCTGCGCAATGACCTCCTCCGGCAGAGGCGTCGGATCATCCGCGCATGACATGGAGCAGTCGGCGTGGATCTTGCGGAAGCCCGCCGCCACGTACTGTTCGATCAGAACCTCGGCCTTCTGCATGGCGGCCTCGGCGCCAAGGCTGGTCCATGGGTTGGGGCCAAGGTGATCGCCGCCCAGAAGCACGCGTTCGACCGGCAGACCGACCTTGCTGGCGATGGCATGGACGAAGTCGCGAAACATGTCGGGCGTCATCCCGGTATAGCCGCCGTCCTGATTGACCTGATTGCAGGTCGCCTCGATCAGAAGCACCTCCAGATTGGTCTGCACCGCGTGGACACAGGCCGCCTCGATCGCCAGCGGATGCGCCGAACAGACGGAATAGATGCCGCAGCCTTGCCCAGCCTTATGCCGAGCGACGAGATCGAGCATCACCTTCATTTGGAACCCTTTCGATAGACCACATCAATTTAGCCTATCGATCGTTAATCGCAACCAAAACAATGAAATCGAAACTTACTTTGTGTTTCGAAACGGAAATCACCTATCGTCTCGTGGGAAGTCAGGCCGCTGTCGCCAGAAGCGCTGCGGCGGCGAAAGCCAGCACCAGAGCGAGCACCTTGAACCCGCCAGGCATCACGCCCGCGACCAACAGGGATATGACCGCCGTGACCAGCGGACCGCCCGCATTCGTAAGGGGCGCGACGACGATCGCCTTGCCGTGCCGGAAGGCATAGACAAGAAACAGCGCGCCGATGGCGTTCAGCATCTGAATCAGGGCGGCCAGCCACGGCCCGTCCCAGCCCCAGTTCACCGGCTGAGAGAAATCCGTCATCGCCATCGCGACCGGGATCAGCAGCAGACCGCTGAACGTCATGTAGAAGAAGATGCTTTCGGCGCTCATGCGCGTATTGGCCAGCTTCATGAAATAGGCCTGCACGCCCCAGCAGAGCATGATGCCCAGCGCCAGCGGAAACCATGTCGCCCCATTCGCGAACGAAAAGCCCTGCGGTGAAAAATCGAACAGAGGCAGGGCCGCCAACGCCAGAACAACCCCGAGCGCACCCAGACGTGACGTCCGTTCCTTCAGAAGGAACAGCGACATCAGGATCGTCACCAGCGGCGACAGCGAAATGATCGGGAAGATCAGATAGGCCGGTCCGGTCGTCACGGCATAGAACAGCAGCATTTGCCCGCCCGCCCCCGTCAGACCGATCATCAGTCCGAAAAGGATCGACGCCGGATCGCGATCCAGCCTCCATTTCTCGCGCTGCATGACCACCACCGCAGGCACAACCATCGTGACGGCCCAGACGCAGTAGACCAGCGTCTCAGGGAAGCCGCGCTGCGCCGAAACACCCGAAAATGCGCCCCATACGCCCCACAGGCCTACAGTCAGCAAAGCAAAGAGCAGCCAGCGCTTGGGCGAAACGGGACGACCCGCCACAGCAGCCTCGGTCATGCCTCTTCACCCTGAGCAGGCGCCGCCTCGATCAGGAGGAACCGTTCGAACTTCGCAGGAATGCGCGGCGCAGAAGCCGTCGCCGTCCCCAGTTCAACCCCATTGAAGTAGTCCGTCAGCCGGTAGGCGCCGGCGCCCAAACCGCGCAACTCGACCTCTCCGTCCCAGACGGGCGCATAAAAGGCGTAGTAGAGGCGGCCTTCCTTTTCGACGGCATGAGCCTCGGGCTTGTCGAAGCCGATATCGTACAGTTCGCCGCGATACTGGCCCTTGGGCAGCATCTTGCTGTTGTAGATGTCGGCCCACTTGCGCCACAGCGTCTCACGCTCAGGCGTCAGCAGGAAGTTCGCATCCTTGCCCCGGCCTTCGTGCGGCCAGGTGAACTTGGTCGATATGACCGCGCCGATCCCCACCGAAGACGCAAAATCGTCGCCGCCGTCACTCAGTTCGACATGATCCCCGGCATAGGCGGCGTCGCGCCCCATCAGCGCCTTCAACGACTTGCCCTTCAGCCGCACCTGCCATGAGGAAAGCGGGTCGGACGCAGGGACCTGGTTTGTATAGGGCAGATTGTGGAAGGCGTAGGATGTGCCGCACGGGCAGAACTCGACGACCGCTTCCGGGTTGGCCGCCAGCGCCGTGTCATAGACCATCTTCCAGAACTGCTGGAGTTGCTCGACGGACTCCTCGGGTCGCGCATGGTTGTGGGCCGGATTATAGCAGGGGGCCACGCCATTCATGTGCTGACCGTCCAGCTTCAGCCCCTCATAGCCCCACTCGCCGATGATCTTGTGGATCAGCTTTCGCGTGTACTCCCGCGTCGGCTGATAGGCGGGGCACAGATAAAAGGCGTTCCACCAGGTGATGTCCTGAACAGCGCCATTCTCGTCCAGCAGCAGCATGTCCGTGTGGTCGTGCAGCAGGTCCGACCCGGGATCCACAGCCAGCGGCGCCAGCCACAGGCGCGGCTTCAGGCCTGCCTTGCGGATGTTCGACACAAAGGCCTTCATCTCGGCTTCCGTGCGGAACTTGCTCGGATTCAGCGCCCAATCGCCTTCGTTGGTCTGCCAACCGTCATCAAGAACCGCCCAGGTGAAGCCCAGATCCTTGACCTTGGCGTAGGCGCCTTCGATCTCGCCGATGGAGAAATCACGGTCATAGCCCCAGGCGCACCAGATCGCTTCGTATGCGCCCTCCGGGGCCTTGGGCGCAGCCAGCCCACGGTCCGCCATCACGCGGCGATAAGCGTCCAGGGTCGCATAATAGTCGCGTTGGTGAACGGTGACGAAGGCGTCCAGCGACTCCAGAACTTCGCCCTCGCCCAACTTGACTGCGCGCTCTTGGTCCAGCGCGACGGACGCGCCCGAGCGTGAAGCGATGATCGGCAGGGAGACCAGTTTGGGCGTCAACTCGATATGGCCGACAGCTATCCCGCCGTCAGGACGCCAGACATCGGCGACAGGCGTGCCTGAACCATAGTCAGAAGCGTTCATCCCCATGAAGTTGGGCTGCTCGAAGCCATCCCCGACCGGCTGAACCCAATCCCGGCGATCCGAATGGGTGGATCCCGACCAGGACCAGAAGCCCGCGCGCGAAGACTTCAACACATGGGCGCCGATGCTGCAGCTCTTGATGTCGAGCACCTCGCCGCGCGTGTTGCGCCACACGACCTTCATCAGGGGAAAGCCCGGATAACGGTCATAAAAAGTCAAGGCGACGGTCTTCTCCAGACCCTCGGCGGAAACGCCTCGCACAGAGTGACGCACGCCCGGCCCGTGAACGTCATTGACCGTTTCCCGCGACTGGTTCGTAAACGAGAACCGGGCGATGACCTGGCCGCTCTGCAGCTTCACCATTTCAGAAGGCGCGAAATCCGTCAGGGCAAGAGCGCAGCCCCCGAGATTTGAGATCAGACGACTGTTCAGGCTGGAATCGAATTCCACGGCCATGACCCCGTCGCCTGCCCTTGCCACCACAGGCCCGGCCCAGGCGCGCCCGGCCCCCATCGCGCCCGCCGCCAGGACAGTGCCGCTCAGCAAGGCCAGAACGCCTCGACGCTGCAAATGAGGTCCCGTGATCATCCCCGCACCTTTTCAGCCCCTGCAATTGCAAATGACCTTGCATAAGGTTTTTTCCGAAGGCAAACAAAAAGACATATAACGAAACATATTGATCGCGCCTTTCAGCGCGGTCAGATCACCAGGAGAGGGAGGCCGTCATGATAGACAACAGATGCATGCTGCTTGCGGGCGCGGTCCTGCTCGTCGGATCGGTCCTGTCCGCCTGCACCGGGGCGCAGGATGGAACATATGGCCTGTCGGATTTCGCCAGGGTGCGGAAAATCGATGCTCATGTGCACGTCAACGTCGCAGACGACGCCTTTCTCGATCAGGCGGCGGCGGACAATTTCGAACTGCTGTCGATCAACGTCGACTACCCTGCCTTCCCATCCCTGAATGATCAGGCCCAGGTTGCGCACCATTATGCCGCGCAGAACCCGGACCGGTTCCACTATGCAACCACCTTTTCGATGAAAGGGTTCAGCGAGAACGGCTGGGCGAAAAATACAAACGCCCATATCGACACGGAGGTTCAGCGCGGTGCTGTCGCCGTCAAGGTCTGGAAAAACATCGGCATGGTCGAGCGCAACGCTGAAGGCCATCTGATTTTTATCGACGACACTGGCTTTGATCCAGTGTTCAACCATCTGACCGCGATCAACATTCCCCTGATCGCGCACCAGGCCGAGCCCTATAATTGCTGGCTTCCGCTGGATCAGATGACGACGCGCAACGACAGGCTCTACTTCAGCGCGCACCCTGAATATCACATGCATCTCCACCCCGAGATGCCCAGCCACCAAAGCCTGATGAGCAGGCGCGACGCGATGGTTGCGCGCCATCCCGAACTGCATGTCGTGGGCGCGCACATGGCCAGTCTGGAATGGAACGTGGATGAAGCGGCCAAATTCCTGGACGCCCACCCCAACGCCAATCTCGAACTGGCCGCTCGCATGGCGCAGATCCAGCATCAGTCCGTCCGCAACCCGGACCGGGTGCGGAACTTCTTCATCAAGTACCAGGACCGCATAATGTACGGCACGGATCTGACGCTTAATCCAGGCGAGGATCCAGCCGCATTCCGCAAGGCCGCCCACGACTATTGGCTGTCAGACTGGAAATACCTGGCCACCAACGACAGCCAGCGCGTCGAAGATATCGACGCGGACGTCCCCGGATTGTCCCTGCCAAAGTCTGTGATCGACAAGATCTACTACGGCAATGCCCGCAAGGAATTCTTCACCCGCAAAAACTGACGTCCAGATGACCAGAGCGCGCGTCGATGCCTTCTCATGCATCGACGCGCTGTCAGGCCTTATGCAGGCTGAATCCCAAACGCCCCGCCGCTTCATCGATGTAGGCCGACGCCTCGGTGTCCGTGACAAGCGCATCCAGTTCAGCCAGCCCGATGATGCGATGCAGGCAGATCTTTCCAAACTTGGATGCGTCCGTGACGGCGATAACCTCACGCGCAGTCTCGACCATCTTGCGGTTCAGTTGCGCTTCAGGCTCATGGTGGGTCGTGACCCCACGCTCGATGTCCAGTCCATCGACCCCCAGAAACACCTTATCCAGCAACAGGTCGTCCAGAGCCGCAACCGTCTGCGCCCCATAGAAGGCCATGTTCCGACGCCGCAGTTCTCCGCCCAGCATGACGACCCTGATGTTCCGCTTCTGGGTCAGGACAGCCAGGATGTCGAAGTCATTGGTGACGACCGTAAGCTCTTCATCAGACGGCAGAAAACGGGCGATCTGCAATGTCGTCGTGCCTGAATCCAACATGATGGACTCCCCCGGAGCAATCATGCTGGCCGCGAGTTTGCCGATCCGCTCCTTGGCCGCCGTGTGGCTGACGCGCTTGACTTCAATGGCCGGCTCGACGGGAGCGTTCACGACCTCGGAACTGATGGCGCCCCCATAGGCCCGCGTCGCCACCCCACGCTCTTCCAGATAATGCAGGTCCTTGCGGATCGTCTGCATCGACACATTGAACATTTCAGACAGGGCCGCGACCTGAACGCTGCCGCGTGATCGGATCATAGTCGTGATTTCACGTCGACGCTCTGAGGTGTCACGTGACACCACACGCAGACCATCCGCCATGACGCACATCTCCTTGCGCCAAGTGCGCTTTCTTTTGGTATAACCTTTTTGCGTTTAACTACAAAACGAAAGGGTCAATGAGGCGGCCCGTCGCCGCGCGCCGCGCCGGGCGCACGGTTTCACGCGATTCTCATCGACCGGCGTTTAAGCCTGCAACTGCTCTTCCGCTTGTTGTGCATGACACTCCAGTTCCAGACTCAAATCATGGAAGGCCGCGTTGGCCGCCGGGACGCCGCAATAGATCGCGGCCTGCAAGATGACCTCTTTGATCAGTTCAGGCGCGACGCCATGCGCCAGCGCCGCCCGCACATGCAGCCGAAACTCCTCGCTGCGGTTCAAAGCGATCATCATCGACAACACCATCAGCCGCCGCGTGGCGTGCTCGATCGCGGGGCGGGTCCAGATTGTCCCCCAGGCGTAACGGGTGATCAGATCCTGAAATTCGGCTGTATGTTCCGTCGTGTTGGCGATGGAGCGATCCACATGGGCGTCGCCCAGCACCGAGCGGCGAGTGCGAAAGCCCAGTTCAAGGCGTTCGGCCTCATCCATCGTCAGTCCTCCAGAAAATCGATCACAAGGCGGTCAAACGCCTCCCGCTGCTCGATATTCGACAGATGGGCGGCGGCCAGCATCTCAAGGCGGGCGCCCGGTATCAGCCGCGCGAGCTCCTCGGCCTTTTCCGGCGGCGTGGCGGGATCGGACAGACCGCCGATCACCATCACCGGCGCCGTGATCCGGCCGATGTCCGCTCTCTGATCCATGTCCCGAATGGCGGCGCAGCATCCGGCATAGCCCTGCGGCGACGTCGCCAGAAGCATGTCACGGATCGTCTCGACCTGAGCCTGACGGGTGGACCGAAACTCGGGGGTGAACCAGCGCTCGACAACAGCCTCCGCCACCGCCGCCATGCCTGTTTTGCGCACGGTTCCGATCCGCGCGTCCCAGGCCGAGGCCGGTCCCATGACCGCCGCCGTATTGGCCAGCACCAGCCGATCCATGCGGTGCGGCGCATGGACGCCCAGCCACTGGGCCGTCATGCCGCCCATCGACACGCCCGCCATATGGGCGCGCGCCACGCCCGCGGCATCCAGCACCGCCAGGGCGTCGCCCCCCAGCCGCGCCAGACTGTAGTCGCCGGATGGCGCATCGGAACGTCCATGGCCGCGCGCGTCATAGCGGATGACATGAAACCGCGCCGTCAAGGCCGACATGTCGCCGTCCCACATCTCCCATCGCGTGCCGAGAGAGTTGGAAAGCAGCAGGGCCGGTTTCGTGCGGTCGCCCGCCGCGGTCCAGGCGATGTGCACGCCGTCGTCGGTCAAGAGGGTGTTCATGCGTCTCTCCCGATCATGCGCCGGATCAGTTCAGGCACGGCAGTCAGCGTCGGAGCAGGATCGAATAGCTCGTCAAAACGCCCAGCCAGGGCAGCCCTGACCGCCGGGTCGGCCTCCAGCACGCTACGCAGTCCACGCCCTTCACGCACCGCCTGTTCGGAGGCGCGCTTGACCAAGGCGTGCGCCTCGGCCCGCCCTAGCTGAGGCGTCAACTCCAAGGCCGCGCGTTCGGCGAACAACAGGCCGTGGGTCAGGTCCAGATTGCGCCGCATCCGCGCCGGATCCAGCTCCAGTCCCTCGAAAACAGCCGCCATGCCGGCGGTCGCGCCGCCGCAAAGCGCGAACAGTTCAGGCAAGACCTCCCACTCGGCATGCCATCCGCCCACATCGCGCTCATGGGCCTGAGGCAGGGCCGACATCAGGGTCGCGGACAGTCCCGGCGCGCGGCGCCCAGCGGCCTGAACTGCGACAAGGGCGACAGGGTTACGCTTGTGCGGCATGGCCGAGGACCCGCCCCCGCCCGCCACCGCCGGTTCGAACGCCTCGCCCGCCTCGGTCTGCATCATCAGGGTCAGGTCCAGCGCCGCCTTGCTCAGAGCGCCGATCAGCACCGCAAGCGCCGCACCCAACAGAGCGATCCGCTCGCGCCGCGCATGCCAGGGCGGGGAGGCAGCAAACCCCAGTTCCCGGGCGAAGGCGTCCAGAACCCGCGGCCCGTCGGCGCCCATGGCCCCCAGTGAACCGACCGCCCCGCCAAGCTGAGGCGCCAGGTCGTCGCCCGCCGCCGTCAACGCCCGGCGCGTCCGCCGCAGACTGTCCAGCCAACCCGCAGCCTTCAGGCCGAAGCTGATCGGCACGGCGTGCTGCAACAGGGTGCGCCCCGCCATCACCGTCTCCGCGTGGTCGCAAGCCAGTGCGGCCAAAGCTGCCTCGATGCGGTCCATTTCATCGAAAATCAGCCCCAGACCGGCCCGCGCCTGCAACACCATGCCGGTGTCGATGATGTCCTGACTGGTGGCCCCGTAATGAACCCACAGGGCCGCGTCGGGATTATTCTCGGCGACCCGCCTGGTCAGGGCCGCAACAAGCGGAATGGCCGGATTGCCCGTGATGGCCGTCGCCTGGCCCAGCACCTGCGGGTCATAGAGCGCCGCCTCACAGGCCCCGGCGATCGGGGCGGCCGCCGCCTCGGGGATCAGGCCGACCGACGCCTGCGCTGTGGCCAGGGCGGCTTCGGCGTCCAACATGGCCTGTATGCGTGCCCGATCGCTGAAAACCTCGGTCATCGCGGGCGTTGAGAACAGCCGTTGCGTCAGCAATGAGGTCATGAGCCCGCAGTCCCTCGTCAGACGTCGAAGAAGACTGTTTCTTCAGGCCCGGCCACTCGGATGTCAAAACGCCAGACCCCGCCGTCGTGACGCGCCATCAGGCTGTCGCGCCGCCCCTCGGGAACCAGAGCCAGGATCGGATCGTCCGTCAAAGCCGGATCGTCGATGAAGTAGAGCCTTGTGGCCAGCCGTTTCAGCAGGCCCCGCCCAAACACGCTGACGGCGATATGCGGCGCCTGGCGGTGATCGCCTGGGCCGGGAACTGCGCCGGGACGGATGGTGCGGAACCGATAGCCGCCGTCCTCGTCAGTGGCGCAGCGGCCGAAGCCGATGAAAACCGAGGCGGCGTCCGCACTTGGATCATCGGGACAGGCATAGACACCATCGGCGTCGGCCTGCCAGATCTCCACCAGGGCGTCGACAATGGGGGCGCCGTCGGCGTCCGTCACCGTGCCGACGATGTCGATGACGGCCTCATCGCCGATCAGCCGCTGCCGGGCGTGCTCGGCCAGATGGTAATGGCCCGGCGGCGTCAGATCGAGGCGCGCGCCAAGGTCCGACCCCGTCTGCGTCAGATCGGCCCCGCCCTTCCATGGCAGGCCGTAATGAAAGAACGGCCCCACCGTTTGCCAGGGGGTCTGACCCATTTTCGTCGGCTGCGGCGAAGTCATCAGCAATTCTCCATCGGCGTCGCCTCGCGCCCGCGCAGAACGATGTCGAAGACATAGGCCAGGGCGTGCGCCTCTTCCGTGGCGCCGATGTCAAACCGGCTGATCATCCGCTGCAGGGCCTCGGGCGGCACGGCGTTGGCGATAGGGTCCAGCGGGATCAGCGGATCGCCGGGGAAATACATCTGCGTCACCAGTCGACTGGCGAAGGCCGGACCGAACAGGGAAAAGTGGATATGCTCTGGCCGCCAGGCGTTGGCGTGATTGCCCCACGGATAGGCGCCGGGCTTGATGGTGATGAAGCGATATCGCCCCTCTGCGTCGGTGATCGCCCGACCCGCACCCGTGAAATTAGGGTCCAGAGGCGCGTTCCAGTTGTCCTTGGCGTGGATGTAGCGGCCCGCCGCATTGGCCTGCCACAACTCGACCAGCGTATGCGGCACAGGCCGCCCGCGATCATCCAGAACCCGGCCGGAGACGATGATCCTCTGGCCCAAAGCCTCGCCCTTGTGCTGATGCGTGAGGTCCAAAAGGGCCGGGCCGGTCAGGCGCGCCCAATCCGACGGCCCGGTCGTTTCGGTCAGGGTATGGGGAATGCGGATCAACGGATGGCGCGGCGAACGTTTGAGCGTCGAGGCGTAGGCCGGATGCAGCGCGGCGGGCTGGCCCGCATCCTCACGCGAATAGGGTGTCGGTTCGACCATGCTCAGACCTTCTCCACGATAAGGGCGACCCCCTGCCCCACGCCGACGCACAGGGTGACGAGGGCGCGCCGGGCCTTGCCCGCCTCCAGAGCATGAACCGCGGTCTGGACCAGTCGTGCGCCCGACATGCCCAGCGGATGACCCAGGGCGATGGCCCCGCCATGCGGATTGACGCGCGGATCGGCGTCGTCGATCCCCAGTTCGCGCAGGCAGGCCAGAGATTGGCTGGCGAAGGCCTCGTTCAGTTCGATCAGGTCCAGATCGTCCAGCGTAAGCGACAGGCGGGCCAGAAGTTTTCGCACGGCTCCGACCGGACCGATCCCCATCACGTCCGGCTCCACGCCCGCCGAGGCCAGACCCAGGATACGCGCGCGCGGGGTCAGCCCATGACGATGCGCGGCCGCCTCCGAGGCGATGAACATCGCCGCCGCCCCGTCGTTGACGCCCGAGGCGTTGCCCGCCGTCACCGTGCCGTCCGGCTTCACCACCGGCCTCAACGCCGCCAGCTTTTCCAACGACGTCTCACGCGGATGTTCATCACGGTCAAAGACGAACGACCGCCCCTTTGCGTCGCCCGCCTCGAACGGGATGATCTCCTCGGCGAACCAGCCAGCCGCCTGCGCCGCCGCCGCCTTGACCTGACTGGCCAGGGCGAAGGCGTCCTGATCCTCGCGGTTGATACGCCAGCGCTCGGCCACCTTCTCTGCCGTTTCCGGCATGGCGGCGGTTCCATGCAGGGCCTGCATGCGCGGGTTGACGAACCGCCAGCCGATCGTGGTGTCCTCCAGCGTCATTCCACGCTGGAAAGCTGTCTCCGCCTTGGCCATGACCAGCGGCGACCGGGTCATGGATTCGACCCCGCCCGCCAGGATCAGGTCGGCCTCGCCTGCACGGATCGCCCGCGACGCCGCCCCTACGGACTCGGCGCCGGAAGCGCACAGCCGATTGAAGGTGACACCCGGAACCGCGACCGGCAGCCCGGCCAGCAACCCCGCCATGCGCGCCACATTGCGGTTGTCCTCGCCCGCCTGATTGGCGCAGCCCAGATAGACTTCGTCGATCGCCGCGGGATCGAGGTCGTTGCGGGCCGTCAGGGCGCGGATCGGCGCGGCGGCCAGGTCATCGGCCCGGACATGGGCCAACGCTCCGTTCCAGCGGCCTATGGCGGTGCGCGCCGCGTCGCAGACATAGGCGGCCGTCATGCAAAGGCTCCCAGGTCCAGATCGGCTTCGGTGCGGGCGATGACTTCGTCGCACGAAACGCCTTCGGCCAGTTCCAACAGGCGCAGGCCCACGCCGCCCGGAACCACATCCATTACGCACAGATCGGTGATGATGCGGTCCACCACCCCCGCCCCGGTCAGCGGCAAGACGCAGCGCTTCAGCACCTTGGACTGGCCGTGTTTGTTGGCGTGATCCATGACCACGACCACGCGCTTGACGCCCGCGACCAGGTCCATGGCCCCGCCCATGCCCTTCACCATCTTGCCGGGAATGGTCCAGTTGGCGATGTCGCCGTTCTGGGCGACCTCCATGGCCCCAAGAATGGTCAGATCGACATGGCCGCCGCGGATCATGGCGAAGCTCTGGGCGCTGTCGAAAAAGCTGGAGGTCGGCAGTTGGGTGATGGTCTGCTTGCCTGCGTTGATCAGGTCGGGATCCGCCTCGCCCTCATAAGGGAAAGGCCCCATGCCCAGCATGCCGTTCTCGGACTGGAGCGTGACCGACACCCCGTCGGAAATATGATTGGCCACCAGGGTCGGAATGCCGATGCCCAGATTGACGTAGAAGCCGTCCTGAAGCTCTCCGGCTGCGCGGGCGGCCATCTGATCGCGGGTCCAGCTCATGCGGCGATTTCCTCGCGCGGGCGTGTCGTCAGCTTCTCGATCCTCTTTTCATTGATGGTCGAGAGCACGATCCGGTCGACGTAAATCCCGGGCGTATGGATGGTGTCTGCGTCCAGCGCTCCGGCCTCGACGATCTCCTCAACCTCGACGACCGTGATCCGGCCGGCCGTGGCCATGACCGGGTTGAAGTTTCGCGCCGTCTTGCGAAAAACCAGGTTGCCTTCGGGATCGGCCTTCCAGGCCTTGATGATCGACAGATCGGCGCGCAGCCAGGTTTCGCGCACATAGTCGCGCCCCTCGAAGCGTTCGACAGGCTTGCCCTCGGCCACCACCGTGCCGACGCCGGTAGGGGTGTAGAAGGCGGGAATGCCTGCTCCGCCTGCACGGATGCGCTCCGCCAGCGTGCCCTGAGGGTTCAGTTCCAGTTCAAGCTCTCCCGACAGATACAGGCTCTCGAACAGCTTGTTCTCGCCGACATAGGACGAGATCATCTTCCTGATCTGGCCATTGTTCAGCAGCATCCACAGCCCGAAACCATCGGCGCCGCAGTTGTTGGAAATGACAGTCAGTCCCCGGACCCGAGAATCGCGGACAGCCGGGATCAGGCTTTCCGGATTGCCCGACAGGCCGAATCCGCCGGACATCAGCGTCATGCCGTCGAAAAGCAGATCCCTCAACGCATCGGCAGGTGAGGCGTAGATCTTGCGGCTCATGGTTCCGGCGGTCTCATGCGTTTGGGGCCAGGACCGAACGGGTCCGGCATGAAGGCGGATTGTCCGGCCCAGACAAACGCCTGAGCCAGACAATCTTCGGGGAGATCAGGCGGGCTTCAGTACTTGAGGCGAAGACCCAGCGAGTAGGAACGACCGATGCGGTCATAGAGCCCCGCCACCGCCGTCGATGGGAAGGGCGGCTCGGTGTTCGTGGCGTTGTTGACGGCCCCATAGATCTCGGCCGCCTCGCTCAGGCGATACGAGCCCGACAGGTTCACATAGAACCGGCTGTCGACCTTGTTGTTGGCGATCGAGATCGGCGAGGCCGGATCGTAGTCAGGACTGTCAGGCCCGACCAAGGCGTTGTCGATGGAACCGCCGCCCACATAACGGCCCTGAATCTGGGCCATGAAGCGATCATCAGAATAGTTCAATGCGCCGTTCAGAACCCATTCCGGCGCATTGGTCGCCCCGTTGTTCTGCCCGGAAGTGAACCCCCCGACCTGGCCGGCGCGATTGATGACGCCGCCCCGGCTCTGGATCACGCCCGCCAGATTATAGGTCGGCTTGGCCCCCGTGCCATCGTCGAAGATCAGATCCTTGGTGTAGGTGCCGAACAGACGGGCGTTGATTCTCCCCGACCGGAAAGGCCGACGATAGCTGACTTCAAAATCCACGCCGCTGGCTTTGAGGGACGCGACGTTCAGAAGTTGAACGTCCACCGCGCGCACAGCCGTGGACGAGCCGGTTCCAGTGCGGTTCACGAAACCACAGAAGAAGCCGGCGCCGCCCCCGGCGATCTCGCCAAAGCAGTTATCCGCCACGGTCTGCGCGGTGAAGGACGAAATCGCTCCGGCGATGTCGATGTCATAATAGTCGACCGACAACCTCAACCCAGGCACGGCGGACGGGCTGAGAACTGCGCCGACGGTCAGGGTGTCGGCCTCCTCCGGCTTCAATGTGGGACTGGGGCTGAACACGACCGTGGTCTGCTCCGTCACGCCCGTCCACGGATTGCGGATCGTCGTGATGCTGGACGTCGTCGCAAACAGCTCGCTGGCGTTGGGCGCGCGGATGTCGCGCGACCGGGTGGCGCGAAGCCGCACGTCGCTGATCGGCTCATAGCTGCCGCCCACCTTCCAGGTCGTCACGCCGCCGCTGGTGCTGTAATCGGTGTATCGAATGGCGGCATTCAGATCGAGGCTTTTGGCCCATGCCATGTCCTGAGCCAGGGGAATGACCGTCTCGGCATAGACTTCATTGACGGACAGCTCGCCGTCGAACGGACGAGGGTTGCTGAAGGTGAAACGGCCGTTGGCGGCCAGCTCGTCAGAGATGGCGGTGGTGGTTTCCTTGCGATGTTCGACGCCCGCGGCGACCGAAACCGGACCGGCCCAGGTGCTGACCGGCTCCCCGGTGACGTTGGCGGCGAAGACCGACTGCTCAAGCGTGATGCGGTAGAACTGTGTGCCGTGCGTGTAGTCGATGGCGTCCGCCTTCGGCGACCCCTCACCAATCAGATTGATCGGCACGCAGCCCTGAGCGCGGGCGACAGCGTCGCGGCAGATGGCCCGGTTTGCGCCCGCATCCCAGACCGCATCAATGGCGTAGCTGAAGTTCTGGGCGATACGCAGGTTTTCGATCGTCGAATCCGCGATATTTCGTCCGAACTGGTAATAGGCGTCCCATGCCCAGCCCCCCCCGAGATCGCCGTTCAGACCCGCCGCAAAGCGTGTGGTGGTGCTGAAATTCTCGGCGTTGGTCGGCCCGAAGTCATCGTTCGCGCGCCCGATCGGGAAAGAGGCGATGCCGTTCGCGTCCATGATGTCCGCCACCGCCTTCGGCAGGAACGGATTATCACGCTTGATGACGATGGCGGTCAGGCTGGAGTCCCGGGACTGAGGCGTGCGGAACCGCGCGCCCGCACTCGCATAGCTAAGCTCTGCGAACGCCTTCAGTGACGACGTCAGGTCATACTTAAACTGGCCTGCCGCAGCCTCTCGGAAGATTTCGGGCAAAAGAGTATGCTGCCCGCGCGAGTATATGCCGTCACCTGTGTAGTCGACGGCGTTGACGCCAACCGCCGTTCCGTAATCAAATGGCAGAACAGAGCCGCCAGGGCCGAATTGGATGCCGTAAAGGGGGCGACCGGCTGCAGCGTTTGGACCGATGATGACGCCGCCATAGGTCTGATTGTTCTGGGTCACGCCGCTGGCGTAAAAACGTGACGGATTATTTCCACGCGCCCCACTGTAGGAGACCAGCTCCTCCCAACGACGCCCCCACTCCCGGTCATTGTAGCTCGCGATGCCAGCAGCGTTATAGTATTCGCCCCCCACCACGAAATGACCACGCCCATCGTGGAAGTCATCGCCGACAGCCACAGCGGCGCGGACCGTCTGGTTGTCGCCTTCCTCAGTAAGCCCGTAGGAGACGTCGGCTTTTATGCCGCTGAGGGTTGAGTTGAAGATCACGTTGACCACGCCCGCGACCGCATCCGATCCCCAGGCTGCCGAGGCCCCACCGGTTACAGCTTCGATGCGATCCACCATGATCGTCGGGATCAGATTGAGATCGACCTGTCCTGTGGCCGACGACGGCACGTAGCGGCGACCGTTGACCAAAGTCAGAGTGCGTATGCTGCCCAATCCGCGCAAATCAGCGAAATTTTGACCGCCGCCCAGCAGGTTCTGCGGATTGGTCTGCGGAGTCTGGCTGGGCCGGAAGGCGGGCGCCTCGTTGAGGAACTCCCCGACGTTCTGCAAGCCGCGCTGCTCCATGGCCTCGGCGCCCAGCACGGTCGTCGGCGTGGGCGCGTCAAATCCGGCGCGGGCGACGCGAGAGCCCGTGACGACAACCTCTTCAAGCTGAGACAGTTCAGGCTCCGCCTGTTGAGCCGATGGTTGCTGAACCTCAAGGGTTCGCGCCTCAGCCGCCGTTACAGCGAAAGCAGACAGCGTTGCAGTGCACAGCAATGCTGCGCGATTGACCTTGAAGGTCATGGCATCCTCCCAATCCCGCTGCTTTGCAGCATTTTTTGCTTTTCCACCCCAACGCTCTTCGGCGCCTTTACTCGCCAGGACCTGGCGATGCGGAGTTAGTCTCACCTCTATATTGGTGTGCAATATAGTTTGTTATGTCAACATTAATGGTGTCGAATTCATCAATTTAATAGTGATCATCGGGACACGGGCGGGTGAATGCGCGCGGCGCATTTCACCCGCCATTTCCACGGCTTAACTGCCCCCCACTGAAGCGAACACCAATGCGTCCAGCGCCACGACACCCTGGCCCTGAGCGTGCACAACCAGAGGATTGATCTCGACTTCACCGACATGCGGGTTCGACAGCATGAAGGCGCCCAGACGGGCCGCGACCTGAGCGGCCGCCGCATGATCGCGAACGACCGTGCCGCGACCGCCCTGCAGCAGGGACGCAGCCTTCAGACGCAGCAGTTCGTCGGCGATGTCGGCTTCTGAAAGGTCCGCAGGCAGGATGCGGAAATCCTTCATCGTCTCGGTCCAGACGCCGCCAAGGCCGACGAACAGGATCACGCCCCAGTCGGGATCACGGCGCGCCGCCAGGATCATCTCCAGACCACGCTCGCCCATCTTCTCGACCAGAATTCCATCCAGCCTCAGGTCTGGGCGCGCGGCGCCGACATCGGCCTGCATCCTGGTCCATGCCGCACGAAGCGCCGCTTCATCGGCGATGGACAGAGCGACCCCGCCGACATCCGACTTGTGCGCCAGATCGGCGGCCTGGGCCTTCAGAACGACTGGATAGCCGATGCGGGCGGCGGCTGCGACGGCTTCATCCGGGGTTCGGGCCAGTTCGCCCTGCGGCGTTGGAATGCCCAGGTCCTTCAGAATGGCCTTGGACTGATATTCCGCCAGGACCGGCGCGCCCAGGGGGCCGATCGGCGCCTCGGTCGTGACGCCCGATCGACGGGCGCGGTCCAGTTGACGTCCCAGAGCGCTGGCCGCCGCCTGCGCGCGAAGCGCACGCTCGGGCGACCGGGTGAAGGCGATCTCCGCGTCCCGCACCCGCTCCATGAAGTCGGGCGGCAGTGGCGAACCGTCGCCCATGATGGCGAGCGACACAGGTTTCCGCGCCTGAGAAAGCGCGGGTTGCAGGCCGTCGAAATACTTAACCGCCTGCCCCGGTCCGCCCGGCGTGATAGCCACGACCACGCTGCCGATGGCCGGATCGTCAAGCACGGCCTGAAGCCCCTTGCCCAACAGGTCCGGCTCACGTTGCGGCTGGGTCGTCAGATCCAGGGGATTGGCCGGCTGGGCGTAGGACGGCAGGATGGCCCGCAGCCCTTCCAGCGTCTCAGGCGCCAGGCGCGGAACATCCAGACCGATCGAGTCGCAGTAGTCCAGCGAAATGCCGCAGAAGGCGCCCGAGGTTGTAACGATGCCGACGCCGCCGCCCGAGGGCGGGCCGCTGCGAGCCAGAATCTCGGCTACGTCGACCAGTTCCTCCAGCGTCTCGACGATGACCGCTCCGGCATGGCCGACCAGAGTGCGCATGGCGGCGTAGTTGCCGGCCATGGCGCCGCTGTGCGACTGCGCCGCCTCCTGTGCGCGCTCGCTTCGGCCGGGATGCATCAACACCACCGCCTTGCCCTGATCGCGACAGGCGGCGACAGCGGCCAGGAAGTCCTTGGGACGACGGACCTGTTCGGCGAAGACGATGACCGAGCGCGTTTTTTCATCCTGCGCGAAGTCCGCCAGGAAGTCCTCGATGCCCAACGACGCCTCGTTTCCTGTCGAGACTCCGTAAGAGATCGGCAGGTTTCGCGCCGTCAGGGCCAGGGTCAGGTGCGCCATCATGCCCCCGCTCTGGGTCAGGACCGCCACCGCCTTGCCGCCCTGAGGCGACAAAGTGGGCGTCATCCCGCCGCTGAAGCCGACGAACATCGGATCGACGTAGTTGCGATAGCCCAGGCAGTTCGGCCCGATCAGGAACATGCCGCCCGACCGTGCGGCGGCGACCAGTGCGTCCTGGGCGGCCTTGCCCTCCTCGCCCAGTTCGGCGAAGCCGGAGGCGAAGATGATGCCGACGCCCACACGCCGGGCCGCGCAGGCCTCGACGGTCTCCAGCATGGCTGCGGCAGGGACCGCCAGGATGGCCAGGTCAACCCCTTCGGGTAACTCGGCGATGCTGCCGACCGACGTGCGGCCGTCGATCTCGACGCCGCTGCGGCTGACCATATGGATGTCGCCGTCATAACCGCCGACGATCAGATTGTTCAGGGCGTTGCGCCCGGCGCTGCCCGGCGTCGCCGAGACGCCGACGATGGCGACCGAACGCGGCCGGAGCGCGCGGTCGACCGGCGACCGCGTGCTGGAAGAAACCTCATGCATCGCGGCGATACCCACCGAGGCCGGGACGATAGGATTTTTCGTCGAGGAACTGCGACATGCCTTTCTGGCGCCCGCGTTCCGGATCCGACGCGGCCGACGTCGCCGCCATCGTCCCCAGCACGACCTCGGCCGTTTCCCAGTCCATCGTCTTGACGTACTTGTAGGCGTTCTTTGCGAAACGCAGAACGGTGGGGTTCTTGTCCAGCAGGGTGCGGGCGACAGCCTCGGTGTGGGCGCGCAGTTCGGCGGCGGGCACCGAACGATTGACCAGACCCATCTCTGCGGCCTTGCGCCCGTCGAACGGCTCGCCGGTCATGATGTAGTAGAGACTGTCGCGATGGTTCATCACTTCGGCCACGGCGCGGGTGACGTTGCCGGCGGGAATGATGCCCCAGTTGATTTCCGACAGGCCGAATGTGGCTTCATCCGCTGCGAAGGCCAGGTCGCATCCGACCAGAGGCGTGAAAGCGCCGCCGAAGCACCAGCCGTTGACCATGGCGATGGTCGGCTTCGGATAGTGCAGCAGCCGGCGCCACATCCAGTCCGTCGCTTCCTTGCGGACCTTTGCGACCTGCAGCGCGCCCTGCTTTTCCGTCTCGCGGAAGTATTCCTTCAGGTCCATGCCTGCCGAGAAAGACTCGCCCGCACCGGTCAGGACGATGACGCCCACATCGTCACGCAGTTCGAGTTCATCCAGGACGGCGCCCATTTCGCGATTCAGCGTCGGGCTCATGGCGTTGCGCTTTTCGGGACGGTTCAGCGTCACCCAGGCGAGGCGGTCGTCAATCTTCACGTCAACGACGGTCAATTGGGTTTCAACGGTGTCTGACATATCGATCCTGTCGGTTTGTGCCGACCGCGAAACCAGATCGCGACGGCGTTAAGGGTTGAAAACGGGTGGCCGGGACAGGAAGGCCCTGACGGCGGCCTCCTGTTCGGCCGGAACTTCGGTGAGGAGGGCGCGCTCGATCTGCGCCACCTGCTGGTCGATCGCGGCCAGGCTCTCGCGCCCCAGCACCGATGGCTCGATCAGGGTGATGCGCCGGTTGACCTCGTTCTCGTAACGGACGATCAGCCCCTTGGACTCCAGCTGAACCACCTGCTGCGTCACCGCCTGCGGCGTGATCCGAGCAGCGCGCGCCAAATCGGCGGCCGAACATGGCCCCTTGCGCGTCAGCATCGCCAGCATCGAATAGTCCGCCGTCGTCATTCCGAAGGCGCGCGTGACTTCTTCGATCCGGGCGTGACCGGCCGAATACCAGCGCTTGAGCAGATAAAAGAGCCATGGGCCGCCCTCGGCGCGCGATTGCGAAGAAGGGGCTGGCGATGGCGACTGGGTGGTCATGTCGTCGAAACCTGTTTCGAACAGCGACGCCGAACTGCGCCAAACCCCGGATTAGCACCATAGTCAGACTCTGGATCACATATCAACTAACTTTATATAAAGAAAACTGTCAGCTTGCTTCCATTGTCCCGGAGAAGCGGTTGAGATGGTGATCGGCGTCGCCCCAGCGCCGCTCGAACAGGCCGAGCCGGGCGAAGAAGTGGGCCGCCGGATACTCCTCGGTCAGCCCCATGCCGCCGTGCAGCTGGACGGCCTGCTGCCCGATCATTCGAGCGGACTCTCCCACCCGGACCTTGGCCGCTGAGACCACCCGCGCGCGCGTCGCCTCTGGCGCCTTGATGGCGGAGACGGCGGCCCCGGTGATGGCTGCGGCCATCTCTTCGGCTACGGCCATGTCCACCATTCTGTGCTGCAGAGCCTGGAAGCTGCCGATGGTCGTTCCGAACTGTTTGCGGACACGGGCGTATGCCTGCGTCAGGGCGTTGGCCGCCCGCATGGCGCCTACGGCGTCAGCGCATTGCAGCGCTGTCGCCTCGTCCAGCGCCTGCTCAAGCGCCGCACGCCCGTCGGCGTGACCACCCAGCAGGGCCTCGCCCGGCAACCGCACGTCGTTGAAAACAATGTCCGCCGCGCCCTGTCCGTCAAAGGCGCGATAGCCCCGACGCGCCACGCCGACAGCGTCCGCCGCCACCAGGAAGAGCGCCAGCCGCTCTTGCCCGGCGGCGTCCTCGGTCAGAGCCGAAACCACCAGCAGGTCGGCTGCGTCGGCGCCCTCCGCCACCCGCTTATCTCCGCTCAAAACAAAGCCGTCGCCCTTGCGTCGCGCCTTGGCCTGAATCGTCTGCACGCTGTAACGGCTGGCCCGTTCGCCGTGCGCCAGGGCGACCTTCGCCTCCCCCGCCATCACGGGTCCCAGCCAGCGCGCCTTCTGTTCTTCGGTCCCCACCGCAGCGATCAATCGTGCGCCGAACACCACCGTCGGGATGAAGGGCTCCAGCGTCAGGACCGCCCCCATCTGGCCGCAGATCAGCGCCAGATCCGACAGGTCGCCGCCCGCGCCGCCGTCAGCCTCGGACACGCCCAGGCTCAGCAGACCCAGCTCCGCATAGGCGTCCCAGGCGTCAGTGGAATAGCCCGGAGCCGTACGCCGGAAGGACTGCCGCGCCTCGAATTCATAGTGACGCTCCAGCACCTTGGCGAGCGAGTCGCGCAGCATGGCCTGGATGTCGTTCAAGCTGTCGTCGCCGCTCATCAGCCGCGCCCTCCCAGACCAAGAGCCGCCTTGGCGACGATGTTCCGCTGAATCTCGTTGGAGCCGCCGTAGACGGTGACGACCCGCGTATCGAAATGGTTCTTGAACAGGGCGGAGCACCAGTCGGCCTGCTCCTCATCCGCGTCGTAAGGCAGGCTTCCCGGCCCCACGGCGTCGACAAGCAGTTCGGTCAGCCGCTGCTGCAATTCCGATCCCTTGATCTTCAGCATATTGGCTTCGAATCCGGGGATGGCGCCCTGCTGCACCCGGCTCAACATCTTCAGGCTCAACGCCTCGATGCTCATCAGCTCGATCTCGGCCGATGCGACGCGCGTGCGGAACAAGGTCTGGTCCAGCACCACCCCGCCGTCGCCGTCGGGCTCACGTCCAGCGATCTGCTTCAACAGGCGCAACTGCCGTTTGCACAGACCGACGCGCGCGATGTTCAGCCGTTCGTTGCCGAGGACGACACGGGTGTAGTCCCACCCCTTGTGCGGCTCGCCGACCAGACTGTCGGCGGGCAGGCGCACATTGTCGAAAAAGACCTCGTTGGTCGTCTGCTTGCCGTTCAACAGCAGGATCGGCCGCACGGTCACGCCAGGCGTCTTCATGTCCAGCAGGAACATGGAGATGCCCATCTGCTTTTTGGGCGCATTAGGATCGGTGCGGGCCAGACAGAACATCATGTCCGCCCGATGCGCCATGGTGGTCCACGTCTTCTGACCGTTCAGCACCCACTGGTCGCCGTCACGCTCGGCGCGCAGCGACAGGGACGCCAGGTCCGATCCGGCGCCCGGCTCGGAAAAGCCCTGACACCACTGATGATCCCCAGCGATGATGCTGGGCAGATAGGCCTGCTTCTGGGCCTCAGTCCCGTACATGATCAGGGTCGGCGCCAGCATCATCAGGCCGAAGGGACTCAGCTCCGGCGCCCCTTCCTCGGCCAGGGTTTCCGAGAAAAGATAGGACTGGGCCGGGGACCAGCCCGTGCCGCCCCATTCGACCGGCCAATGAGGAGCGGCCCAGCCACGCTTGTGCAAGGTCTTGTGCCAGACCTTGCGGTCTTCCGGCGGCACGGGAATCGCATTGATCACCCGCTCGCGGGTTTCAGGCGATAGATTGGCGCGGACAAAATCCCGCACCTCATCGGCGAACGCCCTCTCCTCAGGTGTGTACATCGACCCATCCCATCTCGATTTCGAAGGCGACGCTATCCCTGGCCCGAACATATATCAAGTCACTTGATATAAATTTAGTTGCCATGATCGGCCCGACCTCGCATTAGAAGTCAAAACAACCTTTTTGTTGTCTTTACCAACATTGAATGCGACGACTTATGCGGGCTTGAGCGCCCGTCATTCGGCAGGAGCGAAACGATGCAGTCACCCGCGCAAACGACGCCCAGCGGCCCCGCCGCCCAGGACTATCCCCTCAACGCCTGGTATGCGGCGGCCTATGACATAGAACTGAAGAACGAGCTTCTGGCGCGCACCCTGTGTGACCGAGATCTGGTCATGTATCGCCGCGCCGACGGCAGCCCCGTGGTTCTGGCCGACAGCTGCTGGCACCGGATGCTGCCCCTGTCCAAGGGCCGTCTGGTCGGCGACGAGGTGGTCTGCGGCTATCACGGCCTGAGGTTCAACGGCGACGGCCGCTGCACCCAGATGCCGTCGCAGGAGACCATAAATCCCACCGCCTGCGTCCGCAGCTATCCGGCGGTGCAGAAACACCGCTTTGTCTGGGTGTGGATGGGTGATCCCGCCCTGGCCGATCCGGCCGACATCCCCGACCTGCACTGGAACGACGATCCTGAATGGGCCGGCGACGGCGAGGTGATCCACGCCAAATGCAACTACAAACTGGTGCTCGACAACCTGATGGACCTGACGCACGAAACCTTCGTGCACGGCTCTTCCATCGGTCAGGACGCCGTCGCCGAGGCGCCCTTCATGACCTTCCACGGCGCGACCCGCGTCGAGGTCGAACGCTGGATGACCGATCTGGAGACGGCCCCGCCCTTCTGGCGTCAGCAGATGATGTGGAAGTTCGGCGAGGCGGACCGTGTCGATCGCTGGCAGATCATCCGCTTCCAGGCGCCCTCGACCATCGCCATCGACGTGGGCGTGGCCCGCACCGGGACCGGCGCGCCGCAGGGCGACCGCAGCCAGGGCGTCAATGGCTATGTTCTGAACACCATCACCCCTGAACGGGATGGCTCATGCTGGTATTTCTGGGCCTTCTGCCGCAACTATTCGCTGACCGATCAGGCGATCACCCAGCGCATCAAGGCCGGGGTCCGCAACGTCTTCCGCGAAGACGAACTGATCCTTGAAGCCCAGCAGAAGGCCATCGACGCGCACCCCGGCCGCGAATTCTATAACCTGAACATCGACGCGGGCGGCGTCTGGGCGCGCAAACTGATCGACCGGATGATCGAAGCCGAACGGGAGCGGGCCGCGGCGGCATGAGCGGGCCCGCCCGCCTGCCCGTCAGACCCTGACGAACAGGGCCCTGCCCCCGGAAACGTCGAGCGCGCCTGATCCTGGCCGCCCCCTGTAGGAGATCCGCTTTGAAAGCCCAGAAACACTGGATACCCGCCGTCCTGCGCCGCATCGAGGACGTGGCCGAAGACATCCGACTGTTCGAGATCGTGCCGGACGGCGGCGCCCATCCCTATCCTTCAGGCAGCCATATCGACGTCGAGGTGCTGATCGACGAGCGCCCGGCGACGCGCTCCTATTCCCTGGTCGGCGCCGCGCCGCATGACGGGGCCTGGCGCATCGCCGTCAAGCGCCTGCCCCAGAGCCGCGGCGGATCACAACGCATGTGGTCGCTGGCCCCCGGCGCACGCCTGCGGATCACTCGTCCGACCAGCCATTTCGAACTGCGGTCGGGCCGTCCCGGCTATCTGCTGCTGGCGGGAGGCGTCGGGATCACTCCCATCGTCGGCATGGCCCAGACCCTCGAACAGACAGGCGCGAACGTCCGCACCGTCTACGCCGTGCGCGACCGCGCCCAGGCGGCCTTTATCGACCTGATCTCGGCGCCTGGCTGCGGCCTGGCTCTGCACGCCGACAACGAGGGCGCCAGCGTCGACCTGGCGGCTGAGATCGCCGCCCTGCATCCCGAAGGCGAAATGTACGTCTGCGGCCCCGTGGGCCTGATGGAGGCCGTTCGGCGTCAGTGGCGCGAGGCCGGACGCCCGGCCGACCGTCTGCGGATGGAGACCTTCGGCTCCAGCGGTCATCACCCGGCCCAGACCTTCACGGCCGCCATCGTCGATCGCGACATCCAGATCCAGATCCCCGCCAACCGCAGCCTGCTGGAGACGCTGACCGAAGCCGGCGTGGACGTGGCCTCGGACTGCCGACGCGGCGAATGCGGCCTGTGCGTGGTCCAGGTCACGGCGGTCACGGGCGAGATTGATCACCGCGACCTGTTCCTGTCCGATCACCAGAAGGCCGAGAACACCCAGATCTGCGCCTGCGTGTCCCGCGTCGTCGGCTCGATCAGCATCGACACCGGCCACCGCGCCCACCTCTAGAAAAGAGCCCCTCCGGCCTTTCAGGGCCGGAGGGGCGGATGTCTTCAGGCTGAAGTCGGACGGACCGTTCAGATCCGTCCTCGGAACGGCAGGCCTGAACGGATTTCAGTCGGCGCGCCCGGGGCGAAGCCATACAGATCGACCGTACGCGCGCCCTGGCGGATTTTCTCGATCTTGGCCGCCTCGTCCGCCTCGCGGGCTTCGCCCTTGACGACGACCTCTTCGACGCGGTCGGCCGGGATGACCACCACCCCGTCGCGATCCCCCATGACCAGGTCGCCGGGTCGGATCATCACTTCGCCCATTCGCACCGCCTCCTGCAGCCAGGCCACGGCCTCATAGTCTTTGCCCGTGCCGCGAATGCACACGCCGTTGGAGAAGACCGGGAAATCCATCTTCGCCAGCCCCGCCGTGTCGCGGACCCCGCCGTCGATGATCAGACCGCCTAGCCCGCGCGCGATCGCCGCCTCATTCAGAATGTCGCCCCAGTACCCGGCCTCGGTTCCACCGCCGACATGCACCACCAGGACGTCGCCCGGCTGCGCCTGATAGAGGGCATGGTGAATCTGCAGATTCGACAGCGGCGGACAATGCACGGTGAAGGCGGGGCCGCACAGCGTCATCTCCGGCGTGACAGGTTTGATGCCCGACGGCAGCGCCCCGATCCGTCCCGCCGCCTCATGCAGGGTGGCCGCCCCCAGGCGTCGCGCCCGGCTCAACAGATCAGAGATCAGACCAGGGTCCGCCGGGCCTTCTGCGTGGCGGCGCGTCGCAGTTTGAACAGTCTTCATGTCCGCCTCCTATTCCGCCGCCTTGACCGCAACCGCCGAAGCGGGTTGGCCGCTTTGGGCCTTCTTCGCCTTAAGGGTCAGCCAATAGACCGGCTTGATGTTCCAGATCAGAGCCGAAGCCACGAGCGGCAGGATGGCGAACAGGATGAAGGAAGAGGCATAGGACCCTGACATGTCATAGAGCCTGCCCATCAGCCAAGGTCCGACTGCGAAACCCGCGCTGACCATGGCGGTGAAGACGCCGATCAGGGTTCCCAGCCGTGAGGGTCCATAGACGTGTTTGGTCATGATGGTGGTGTCCAGCAGAACCGCAGAATGGCCGATGGCGCGCAAGACGATGAAGGCGAAGAAAAGCAGGGGATTCAGCAGCGCAAAGGCCAAGAGCACCGATCCGCTCAGCACCACCCATAACAGGGCGAGACCGCGGTTGGACGTGCTGTCCAGAATATTGCCCACCAAGGTGCGGGTTACGATGCCCGCCAATCCCAAGGCGCTGACGCCGATGGCGATATATTCCTTGGGCAGACCGATGTCGCGGAAGATCAGCACCTGATGCTGGGTGAAGGCTTGGTCCACCATGGCGACGATGAATACGGCCAACCCGATCAACCAGAACCGCGGCTCACGCATGATCAGCGCCAATGAGTCATCCTTGGATGTCTGGGCTGCGGGCGCAGCCTTGGGTCGACGCCCAAAAGCCATCGACTTGGCGAACAGGCCGAAGATCAACATGGGAATGGTGATCAGCCAGATGCCGCCCGAAAGCGATGCAATCGCGGTGCGCCAGCCCCAATGCTCGGTGGCGAAAACCACGATGAAAGGCAGGATGACCGAACCGATGACCGTCCCGACAAGCGCAATGCCCATCGCCGATCCTTGCGACGCATTGAAGGCCCTGGAGATCAGCACCTTGATCGAGACCATGGTGCCCCCTGCGGCGACGCCGAGCAGCACACCCACCATGTAGTAGCCGGTGAGGCTCTGGATCCACATAAAGCTGAGCAGGGCGAGCCCGCCCAGAGCAATGGTGACAATCAGCGAAACCCAGGCGCCGATATAGTCGACCAGGCGCCCGGCCACGAGCGCCGAAAGAGCGCCGACCGCGTATTTGGACGAGGCGAGCAGCGTCGCCTGTTCGCGGGTCCAGCCGAACTCCTTGATGACTTCGGGATATATGAAAGGAAGGGAGAACGCCGGCGCTGCAAAGCCGAACAGGAAACAGGTGAACGCGATTATGAGCACCGGCCAGCCCTCGCGGAACTCCGCACGGAACTCGCTATCAAACCTGAACATTTTCCCCTCCCGGAAAACTATATCGGCCGGCGCATGTTCGCCAGGCTAACGCCTTGAGCCGTTCTGGAAGCCTATGTCGATTATGTTGCCTTAGACAATCATTTTGTTGGATTGATAACAATTCTCACTTTGGCGCGTCCCGGCCGATGCGATTCGGTTTGCACCTTGTCTAAAGCGGTCTCTATGCTGGCCAGATGGTGAAAAAGAGCACAGCGGCGCCAGGGCCGGCCCAACCGGGACAGCCCAAGAGCTTTCGTAATCTTCTGACATTTCGACTGCACATGGTGGCGCGACTGTCAGAGCGCGTGTCCGAAGAATACTACCGCCGTCAGTTCGATCTCTCTCTGCCAGAGTGCCGCGTCATCGGCATCACCGGCGGTTACGGCTCCGTCTCTTTCAAGAAGGTGGCCAGCGACACCTATCTGGAAAAAAGCTACGCCAGCCGCGTGGTGTCATCCTTGGTGGAGCGCAACATACTCGAAAAGCAGGAAAATCCGTCTGACAGCCGCTCAGTCCTGCTGCGCCTGACAGCGCACGGGATTAAAGTCCATGACGAGATGCACCAGGCGGCGATACGACTCAACGACTGGTTGACGGCGACAATGGCTGCAGACCAACCGCAGGCCTTCACCGCAACCTTGAGGCAACTCGAATCCCGCCTGGACGCCCTGGGCCAGTCCTTCGAGGCCCTGGAAAATGTCGAAGAAGCCGTAAAGGACACCAGCAACGTCGCTCCCGAAAGCAGCGGAGAGACGATCCAGATCGACCGCCAGCTGGCTGAATCCTTAGCGGCCGTTCTGGCCGCCCAGCTTAAAACCTGACCGGCGGCTCTCGGAAAAAGCCAAAAATACATTGTAGACCAAAGCAACAATAATCATACTCGTCCCAACGATAAGACATATCTCGGGAGGCGGGCATGCAGTCGACGCAGCAAAATCACAACCAGGGTGCGGGCGACACCCTTACGTCACCGGTTCAAGGCCATCTGATCGATGGCGACCTGCGTTCCGGCGCGGACTTCTATAAGGTCGTCAATCCCGCCACCGGCCGCGCCTTCGCCCTGTGCCCGTCGGCGACACACCAGGATCTGGACGACGCCGTTGCCGCGGCGCGGCGCGAAGCCCCGGCATGGCGCGCCCGCTCGGCTGAAGACCGTCGCGCGCTGATCACCGATTTCGCAGACCGCATGGTCGCCGCCGCCGCCGACATCGCGCCCCTGCTGACCCAGGAGCACGGCAAACCATTGGAGCAGGCGAAGTTCGAACTGACGGTCGCCGCCCACCACATGAAGCAGTTGTCTGCCATTCCCATCGGCGACGAAGTGCTGCGCGACGACGAGGCCAAGGGGCGCGTGCTGATGCGCTATCACCCGTTGGGCGTCGTGGGAGCCATCGCGCCGTGGAACTTTCCCATCGCCCTGGCCATGCACAAGGTGGCCCAGGCGCTCTACACCGGCAACACCCTGATCCTGAAGCCGTCGCCCTTCACGCCGCTGGCGACCCTGGCCGTGGCGGCCCTTGCGCGCGACCTATTCCCCGCAGGGGTCATCAACGTCATCGCGGGCGGCAATGAGTTCGGTGCCTGGATGACCAGCCACCCCGGCATCGACAAGATCACCTTCACCGGCTCGACCGAGACCGGAAAGAAGATCATGGCCAGCGCCTCCGCCACCCTGAAACGCATCACCCTGGAACTGGGCGGCAATGACGCCGCGCTGGTGCTGGACGACGCCGATCTCGACGTGGTCGTGCCGGGCCTGGCCCGCAGCGCCTTCTACAACAGCGGCCAGATCTGCATGGCGACGAAGCGCGTCTATGTCGCCGACAGTCTGCACGACAACTTCGTGGAACGCCTGGCGAAAGCCGTCGAACAGCACCGCCTTGGCGACGGCATGCAGGCGGATTCGACCCTCGGCCCGCTTCAAAACATCGTCCAGTTCGACAAGGTGAAGACCTATCTGGCCGACGCGATGGTTCGCGACGGCGCCCAGGTGAAGACCGGCGGCCAGGTGTCGCAGGATGGCGGCTATTTCATCACCCCGACCATCATAACCGGCCTGGACGACGACACGCCCCTGGTCCGCGAGGAGCAGTTCGGCCCGGTTCTGCCGGTGCTGCGCTTCACCGATGTCGAAGACGCCGTCGTCCGCATCAACGCCTCCCGCTTCGGCCTGGGCGCCTCGGTCTGGAGCCGTGACGTCGAGCGCGCCCTGTCGGTGGCCGAACGCCTGAACGCAGGGACCGTCTGGGTCAACCGCCACGGCGTGAACGAGTCCGAAGTGCCGTTCGGCGGCATGAAGGATTCCGGCTACGGCCGCGAGCATGGCCAGTTGGGGCTGCGGTCCTACATGGAGCTTCAGGTCATCAGCCTGCCGCCGCGCGCCTGAGCCCCCTGCACGCCGAAGCAAGAAGGGCGGCGACCATGCGGTCGCCGCCCTTTTCATATCCGCCTCCGGGCCGGATGACCCTCAACCCAGCTTGAACAACCGCCTCGCATTGCCCTCGAAGAAGGCCGCCTTGTCCTCAGCGCTGATCGGCAAGGCGTCCAGAGCGGCGACCTCCTCGACGTTGTACTGATAGGGGTAGTCCATCGCGTACATGACGCGATCGGCGCCGATCACCTCCTGCAGGAAGCGGATCGGCGGCGCCCAGGCCACGCCGCTGTTCGTATAGTGCAGGTTCTCGCGCATGTAGTCGCTGGGCTTGCGTTTCAGCGGCTTCATCGCCTCATAGCGGCCCGACGCCACCGAGGCCTGATGCATGTAGTCGATGCGATAGAGCGTGAACGGCAGGGACTCGCCCACATGGCCAATCACCACCTGCAGTTTGGGAAAACGGTCGAACACGCCCGCGATGATCATGCGCAAAACGTGCATGCCCGTCTCCATGCTGAACCCGTAGATGGCCCCGTCCAGCCCCTTGTCCAGCAAGGGCTGGATCATGGCGTTGTTCGGGCTGTTCGGGTGCAGATAGATGGGCGCGTCCAGCGCCTCGGCCGCCTCGAAGATCGGCCAGAATTTCGGATCATCAAGATATTCGCCCTGGGTGTGGGAGTTGATGATCACGCCGTTCAGTCCCAGCTTTGAGACGCCTCGCTCGATCTCTTTTGCGGCGGCTTCAGGATCTTGGGGCGCACACGCCGCCAGCCCGGCATAGCGTGTGGGATGGCGCTTGATGGCCTCCGCCAGCCAGTCGTTGGCGTAGGCGGCGAACCCCACGCCTTCGTCCTTGGGCATCGGCTGGACGCCGGGCGAAGTCAGAGCCAGGACGGCCATGTCCACCCCCGCCGCATCCATATGCGCCAGACGGCGGTCGTCCACATCCGACAGACAGTCCCGGATATGGCGGCTGCGTGCACTGTCGGAACTGAGATAGAAGCCCCACATGCTGTTGAAACCGATGTCATCGACGGCTCCCGCCTCAATCAATCGGCGATACCGCTCCAGCATTTCCGGCGGACAGAAGGCTTCCTCGGTCGCGATGCGCCGATAGGGAACAGAAGGGGTCTCAAGCGTCATCGGGGCGCCTCCGGGCGCTGCATGTCATCAGATAAGGGCGGGTTGCGACGGCGCCGCGACGAGGAGAGAACAAGGCCCCTCCCCGCCACAAACCGCGTCATCGCCGAAGGTCAGCTTGCGCTCGAGCCGCCGCGCGTCGGGAACTGAAGCGGCACATGGACCTGTTCCAGGTCCTCAGGCGTGATGCCCATGGCCGCCGTATAGGCGTCGGCGATCTCCTGCGGCTGGCCGGCCTGGAAGGCGTAGCCGTGCAGATGGTGTCCAAGGATCGGATGCTTGAGCAGGTCGGCCTTGGCCATGCCCTGCGTATAGTTCGCACGATTGACGATCGGCAGCTCGATGGAGATGTTCTTGGCGGGGTCCCTAACGACGGCCTTGGGGTCTTCGCCGCGCTTGATCTTCTCCATGTCCTGGAAGAACTGGCGCCGGATCATCAGCACGCCCCGGTCGCTGCCCGTCAGGTTCTCCAGCCGCCGGTCGGCCACCACCCCCTGTCCCACCCAGGCGACAAAGTCCTGGTTCATCACATGGGTCGACAGCCAGCGGCCCTGCTCATCCTTGATCGGCCCATACCAATAGGGGACCTTTTCCTGCTCATAAGGCTCGCTCTCATGCGGCACGCGCGAGAAGGACCAGCAGACGCTGAGCGTGTTCTCATCATCGATCGGCACGCGCCACTCGAAATGGTCGCCCAGGAAGACGCCGTTCGGCCACAGGCAGACACGACCGACCTTCCACAGGTCATGCTCCTCGTCAGTGTCCTCGCGCACGCGCTTGTAGACGAAGCCGTGATCGAATTCGTCGAAACCGACCTTCAGGTGCCGCGCGGCGTAAGGCCCGGTCTGATTGCGCAGACGCACGCTCCAGTTCGCATGCATCCACTCGAAGTGGACCGGGTCGATGGAGTTCTCCTGACACTGGAACCAGTTGCAGGGGATGTTGGCGAAGACGATCTGCTTGAACCCGTTGGTCCAGCCGAACGGCTCGTAGTTCGGCAGCAGCGGCGCGGGCAAAGGCCCCATATAGGCCCACAGCAGCCCGCCCTTCTCCTGCACCGGATAGGACTTGATCTTGATCTTTTCCTTCAGGTTCAGGTCGGGCGTCGCAACATCGTCATAGGGTTGTTCGATGCACTGACCCGTCTCGTCGAACAGCCAGCCGTGATAGTTGCAGCGCAGGCCGCACTGCTCCACGAAAGCGTAGGACAAGTCGGCGCGGCGGTGCGGACACTGGCGATCAATCAGACCGAAACGGCCGCCCAAATCCTTGTAAAGCACCAGGTCTTCACCCATCAGCCTGACGGCGCGAACAGATTTCTCGTCAAACTCGGTCGCCGCCGCGATAGGCATCCAGTAGCGGCGCAGCAGGTCGCCCATCGGCGTATCCGGCCCCACCTGGGTCAGTTGGTCGTTCTTTTCCTGGCTGAGCATCGGCCCATCTCCCCTGTCTTTCGGCTTCGCCGCTTCGGCATTGCCTGCACGCCGTCTGAACCGGCGCATTATGATGCATCTATAACTATATTGTTGTCTTGTTCAACCAATAGGGCGCGCGAAAGCCCGCCGGAACGACCGCCTAGAGATCCAGAACCAGCACGGGCGTTCGCGACCGCGAACAGCAGGGTGCGAACTCATCCATCTCATCACCCATCAACACCAGATCACGATGGTCAGGCTGCCCTTCCAACACGCGAGTGATGCAGGTGCCGCACACGCCCTGCTGGCATGAGACCGGAATGTCTATGCCATGCTCGGCCAGAACATCCGTGACGCTGCGGCCGCCAGGGATGGCGTAGGTCGCGCCGGTGCTGGCGATGCGGACATCGAACGCCTCGTCATCAGCACTGGCGACAGCAGGCTCGGCTGCGAAATACTCGCGGTGCAGCTGCGTCCTGGGCCAGCCCATCGCCTCAGCGGTCGAGAATATCCAATCGATGAAGCCGGTCGGGCCGCAAACATAGACGTGCACATCCGCTGACGGCGCGCCTAGAACGCTCTCCAGATCAAGCCGCGACGCCCCCGGTCCTTCGTCGAAATGGAACCGGACATGGGCCGCAAGTTCGCCGTTCGCTGCATCGTCATGGAAAGCCGCCCGCGCCCTGGAACGCGCGCAATAGTGCAGGACGAAATCCTTGCCGTCCCGATGAAGCTGCCCCGCCATGCTGAGCAGCGGCGTGACCCCAATTCCGCCCGCCAGCAGCACGGACCGCACCGCCGTGGGCTCCAGTTCGAAATGATTGCGCGGGGCGCTTATGCAGACCACGTCGCCTTCGCGCAGATCATCATGCATGGCCGTGGAGCCCCCGCGCGATGCAGGATCGCGCAGCACCGCGATGCGATAGGCCTCAGCTTCGCCCGGCGGCCGGCAGAGGGAATACTGACGCACCAGTCCGGGCCGCACCTCGATGTCGATGTGCGCGCCCGCCGTATAGACAGGCAAGGGCCCGCCCTCGACCGCCGTCAGATCAAACGCCTGTATGTCTTCAGCGATCGAACGCTTGGACGCCACACGGACCGAAATCCAGTCAGGATTCATCACTCGATCTCCAAGAACATGGAATAAAATCAAAAGCTTTTCAGCTTCAGGATAAGGGTCCAGGACGCTCACCCATGCGCCCCGACACCATAACCATATTATGTTTTACATCTTTTGATGTGCCGCGCAGTCCCAGAACTGTCAAGCGCGGACCCGAATACGACGAGGCGAAAGCCGCTGCTTCAGATTTTCCCGCCCTCAGCACTCACCGCCTTCAACCGGCGGACCACGGCATCTTTCTGCCGTAGAAGATGCTCATGCATGGCGCGGGACGCGCCGGCCGCATCGCGGGATTCTATCCGCTTGAGCACCTCGCCCAGCGAGCGATAGCCCGTCTCCGCGCCCAACGATCCCGCCGGATGCGACGCATCGAGATAGAGATTGAGCAGGGCCTGGGACAGGGCCTGCATCAGCGTGATGAGAGTGCGCGCGCGCGACACTTCGACAAGGGCCAGGTGATAGCTCAGGATGGCCTCGACCGCCTCCCGCCCCTCTCTTCGCGTGCGCCGCAAGTCCATCAGTATAGCATTTAGTCGTTTAATATCATTTATTTCTGCATTCATTGCCGCTAGTTCGGCCGCTCGAACCTCAACGGCGATCCGGGCGTCAAACACCTCTTCGGCTGTCACGCCCAAAAGCATGAACTGAACCGCCAGAGCCGTGGACAACTGGCTGGACTCGCCCGTGGCGATGCTGGCGCCGCCGCCGACGCCGCTCTTGATGTTGACCACACCCAGCGCCTCCAAGCGTCCCAGCGCCTCACGCACGGGCACGCGACTGGCCTGGTAAGTCTCGATCAGTTGCGCTTCCGTCCCCAAAAACTCCCCCGGCTTGAGACGCCGCGAGAACAGGGCGTCCAAAACCTGCGCAACGATGCGCGACGGCAGGGATTCCGCACGTCCGTCCTCGAACGTTTTCCGCCTCTTCATCCGCAGCGCCTCCTGATCACCACACAAAACATATGATGTTTTGGAAACAGGGACAACTTGGAACCCTGCGCAAGCGCCGACCCCCGCCGCGCCATCCGCGATACGAAAACGACACGATGGAGACAATAATGTTGCTTGCGTCTACTATTTCGCGCCGCTAATCCTGAACCAAAGCCGCGACGCCGAATGCCGACGTGCGAGCCAGAAACGCACCGGCCAAAGCCGGAATCGGGAGTGAAGTCATGATCATCGACTGTCATGGACATGTGAGCGCGCCGGCGGAGTTGTGGGCCTACAAGGCGTCGGCTCTGTCGCATCGGGGATCACATGGGCGCGGCGGGGTGCGCGTCAGCGACGACGACATCCGCCGCGCAGTGAACAAGGTCGAGATGGCGCCCTGCGGCCACATGGACATGCTGGACCGCCACGGGACGGACGTTCAACTGATTTCGCCGCGCCCCTTCCAGATGATGTCCAGCTTCGAACCGGGCCGGGTCGTCCACTGGTTCGTGGAAGAGTGCAACACCATCATCCATCGCCAGACCCAGCTGTTCCCCGACCGTTTCGTCGGCGTGGGCGGCCTGCCCCAGGTGGCGGGAGAGCCGATCAAAAACACCTTTGGCGAACTGGACCGTTGCATCAACGACCTGGGGTTCAAGGGGGTGCTGCTGAACCCGGACCCCTATGAGAACACCCGCACGGACGGGCCGGGGCTGGACGATCGCTACTGGTATCCGCTGTACGAAAAACTGTGCGAAATGAACGTGCCTGCGCACATTCATGCTACGGGCTCGCGTTCGGACCGCTCGCCCTACAGCCTGCACTTCATCAACGAAGAGACGATCGCGGTCTTCAATCTGGTGAACTCCAGCGTTCTGGACGACTTTCCCGATCTGAAGATCGTCGTCAGCCACGGCGGCGGCGCCATTCCCTATCAGCTGGGCCGGTTTGAAGCAGGTTCCATCCATCCGGGAGCCAAGCGCCGCTTCTCGGAGGGGATGCGCAAACTCTACTACGACACGGTGCTCTACACCGAAGGCGCGCTGCGGCTGCTGATCGAGACCGTGGGCGTCGACCAGTGCCTGTTCGGTTCGGAATGTCCCGGCGTCGGCTCCAAGGTGCTGGAAGGCCAGGATCACACCATGGACCACATCGCCCCGACCATCGCCAAGTTCGATTTCCTGAGCGACGCCGACAAGAAGAAAATCTTCGAAGACAACGCGCGCCGCGTCTTCAATCTGGATCTGTAGGAAGGACGCCGATGGCCGAGATCGTTCTGGGCATGTGGACCACCCACGGCCCTACTCTGTCCACCACGCCGCAAGAGTGGCTGCTGCGCCTTCCGGCTGACCACGCCCGCAAGGACCATCCCTTCCGGGGAAAGACTTATGATTTCCCTTCCCTCGTCGAACTGAGGAAGGAAGAGCGGCTGGGCGAACGCGCCACAGTCGCGGAACGCACGCGACGTCATGCCGCCTGTCGCGCGGCGGTCGAACGCATGGCCGACATCTATGAGGCTGCCCAGGCTGACGTCGCCGTCATCTTCGGCAACGACCAGAGCGAACTGTTCCTGGACGACATCATGCCGGCCCTGACGGTGTTCAACGGGCCAACCCTGTGGAACGCGCCGGCCACCGAGGAACAGGCCCAAAAGATGGCCCCCGGCATCCACGCCGCGGAATGGGGGCACAACCCGCCCGTCCGCACGGAATACCCAGGTCAGCCGGAACTGGCCGACCGCATCATTCGTCAGACCATGACGGACCAGTTCGACGTGGCGCGCTCGTCGCGCCTGCCTGAGAATCCCGGCCACTGGAACAGCGGCGTCGGCCACGCCTTCGGCTTCATCTATCGCCAGATCATGCGCGACAAGGTGATCCCGAACGTGCCGCTGATCGCCAACACCTTCTTCCCGCCAAACCAGCCGACGGCCCGGCGGATGTTCGAGTTCGGTCGGTCGGTGGGCCGCGCGATCCGTGACTGGGATTCGGACGCCCGCGTGGTGGTGATCGGCTCGGGCGGGATGAGCCATTTCGTCATCGACGAGCCGTTCGACCGCAGCATCATCGACGCCATCGAGGCGCGCGACGGCGAGATGCTGTGCAGCATCGGCGAGGAATGGTTCCAGTCCGGCACGTCCGAACTGAAGAACTGGATCGCGGCGGCGGGCTGCCTGTTCGAGACGGACCTGTCGAGCGGGTCGTCCGGCGGCCTGATCGACTATGTGCCCTGTTATCGGTCGGAAGCCGGCACAGGCACGGCCAACGGCTTTGTCGCCTGGAGCGAACGGAAATGAGCATGAACGAACAGATCGCCACCCGCCTGGCGCGGCTGGACGCCTGCGCCGTGTCGGACGCGCTGGACCAGCTGGGGCTGGCGCCGTCGGTCACAGGGCTGCGCGCCCTGTCGGTGCGTCAGCGCGTCTCGGGACGTGTGACCACCGTGCGGCTGGCTGCGGGCAAGCCGCCCGCGGACGCCCCGCCGCGCCACCTCTGCACCACCGCCATCGACAGTTCTGACGCCGGAGGGGTGATTGTGGTCGAGCAGAAGACCGGGATCGCGTGCGCCGGATGGGGCGGCATCCTGTCCAACGCCGCGCGGGGCCGAAACCTGTCAGGCGTGATCGTGGAAGGTCTGGCGCGCGACGTGGATGAGGCCGCCGACATCGGCTTTCCGGTCTATGGACGCGGATCAACCGCCCGCACCGCACGAGGCCGCATCCATGAGGCCGAAACCGGCGGCCCAGTCGCCGTCGGCGACCTGACAGTTCATGACGGCGACTGGGTCGTGGCCGACAGCAGCGGTGCGGCCTTCGTGCCCGCCGCCGCCATCGAGGCCGTGCTGGACGCCGCCGAAAACATCGCCGCCAAGGAGGCCGCCATGACCAAGGCGGTCCTGGCCGGAAACCCCGTCAGCGCCGTCATGGGCGCCAGTTACGAACACCTGCTTGAAAAGAAGCCAGGCCAATGACCGACACACCCAAGACCGACACGAATGTAGAGCGCGCCGCCCGCCTGGAAACCGCCACCCTCAGCGACGCCCTGGACAAGCTGGGCATCGCCGGACAGTGCCTGGGCATCAAACCCCTGGACCAGAAGCTGCGGCTGGCGGGCAGAGCCTTCACCTTGACCTATGCCCCTGTCGGCCCCGGCGGAACCGTGGGCGACTTCATCGATGACGTTCCGCCCGGCGCCATCGTGGCGATCGACAACGGCGGCCGCCCCGACGCCACCGTCTGGGGCGACATCATGACCCTGTACGCCCACAACCGCGGCATAGGCGGCACGGTGATCGACGGCGCCTGCCGCGACACCCACCTGGCCCTGGACCTCGGTTATCCGCTCTACAGCCGCAGCTACTCCATGCGCACCGGCAAGGACCGGGTTCAACTCGAAACCGTGCAGACCACCGTGAACATCGGCGACGCCCGCGTGCGTCCCGGCGACATCCTGCGCGGCGACGCCGACGGGGTGGTCGCCATCCCCCAGGATCGCGAAGACGAGGTTCTGGACACGGCCGAGGCCATCGACGCCGCCGAAAACCGCATCCGCGACGCCATCCTGTCGGGCATGGGCCTGGCCGAAGCCCGCAAGCAGCAGAGTTATCACACCCTGCAGACACCACAGGCCAAGGCTGAATCTTGACGACGGATAAGGCGGGCCGCGTCAACGTCCTGACAGGCCTGCCCCTGCCGCGTCGGCTGTGGGCGATCGGCGCCATCTCGTTCGGCACCGCACTGCTGGTGCTGGACAACGCCATCGCCGTCATCGCCCTGCCGACCATTGCCCGAGCGCTCGATATTGCGCCCGCCTCGGCGGTGGCGGTGATGACCGTCTATCAGTTGGTCCTGCTGATGGCGCTGCTGCCGTTCTCGGCGCTCGGCGACCGGATCGGCCACAAACGCCTCTATCAAACAGGCCAGTGCGTCTTCATAGCCGCCAGCCTGATCAGCTTCACCGCCTCAAGCTTTCCCATGCTGCTCGCCGCGCGCGCCTTCCAGGCGTTGGGCGTGGCGGCGGTCCTGGCCGTCGGCGTGGCCCTGTTGCGACGCATTTATCCGGCTGAACAATTGGGACGCGGCCTCGGCCTCAACAGCATCATCATCGCATCGGCCGGGGCCTTGGCGCCGACGCTGGGGGGACTGATCCTGGCCTTCGGTTCCTGGCGCTGGGTCTTCGCCGCAGCCGCGCCCTTCGCGTTGATGTCGCTCGCCATCGGCCGCTTCCTTCCTGATCCAGCCCCGACGCGCGCCGACTATGACGTCAAGGGCGCCTTGCTTTGCGCCGCCATGTTCGGCGCCCTGATCGGTGCGCTGGAGCTTCAGACCCACGGCGCCCACGGCTTTGTCGTCGCTCCCCTGGCCGCCATCGGCGCTGGAGCCGCCTGGCTGTTCGTCCGCCGCGAACTCAAGCGCCCCGAACCAATCCTTCCCGTGGACCTGCTGGCGCGCCCGGCTTTTTCCCTCGCCATCGCGGCGGCCCTGCTGTCCTTCGTCGGGTCGATGGCCTTCAACCTGTCCCTGCCCTTCCGCCTTCAGGCCGCCTACGACCTGTCTCCAGCCCAGATCGGCGCCGTCATGGCGGCCTGGCCCCTGACCATGATGGTCGTGGCGCCCTTCGCCGGCTTTCTGTCCGACCGCGCGCCAAAAAGCCTGCTGGCGGGGCTGGGCATGGTGATGGCCTTTTCGGCCTTTGTGCTCATGACACGATTGCCGACGATCTTTCCGGGCTACGCCTTGCTGATCGCGCCACTGATGGTCGGCGGGGTCGGGTCGGGTCTGTTCCTGGCGCCGAATTCCCACCTGATCCTTTCGTCTGCACCGCCCTCCCGCAGTGCATCAGCCGGAGCGATGATCTCCACCACCCGCCTTGTCGGCTCGGCGCTCGGCGCGACCCTGCTGACGATGCTGCTTGCCCGGAACCTCGGCCAGGGACCAGCGCCGACGATGGCCGCGGCGATCTGCGCCTTCATCGCCGCCCTGTGCAGTTTCGCGAACCTGGCCTTCAATTCCAAACGACCTGCCGCAATCTGAAACTCACCTCGGCGGAGGAGAGCTTTCGTGACGCACCGGCATGAATAGATAGCGCGTCAGCTCACGGCTCACGCTATTTCATTTGTCCCTTTGTCCGGTTCGCCCAGCAGCGAAAGTCCTGATTGTAAGATTACTGAAACGCGGCAAATCCTCTGCCGAGCTCAAGAAACTTCACAATCTCGGACGTGGTCGGCTGACGATCTTTTCGCTTCGCACTTGCTCAGCTTCAGAATGCGTAAGCGGCAATCGCGCCATGTCGGCGTTCAGATAGCCGTCCAACGGGCCCGAGAACGGCCAGTCGGAGCCGGAGACAAAACGGTCAAAGCCGATACGGCGCATCATGACGACCAGACGCGCCAGGTCCGCGTCTGGCGTGTCTCTTTTGAAGGTCTGGGCAAGGTCGAAATAGAGGTTTCGCTGCAACTCGGGATGGTCCGCCAGGGCGTCGGCGAAGCCCTCCATCGCGCTCCAGGTATTGTCGTCGAGCCCGCCCCAGCCGCCGGAGTGGGCGATGACCACGGGAACCCCTGCGGCCTGCGGCAAAACCTGGTTCAGGAAGATGCGGACATCATGCGCGCCATAATCTTCCGCCCGGGTGCGCATGTGGATAAGGATCGGCATATGCGCCTGGCCGGCCGTGCGAAACACAGCCGCCAGGCGGGCGACATCGGCCGGATCGCGCAGGTTGACGCCAGAATTGGTCAGGTGGATCTTCACCCCTGTCGCGAACGGGTCTTCCTTCCAGCGTGCGATCTCCGACAGGGCTGTGGGGGTCAGGGGGTTGACGCCGATGAAGGCGGTCAGCCGATCAGGATGGGTCCGCGCCTGCATCACCGTGAAGGCGTTGGCGGCATGGACCAGTTGCGCTGCGTCCGGTCGGGGCGGGACCATCATCGGGCTTTCGGCCAGATAGCCCGTGGACATCATCCACGCCGTGCGCACGCCGGCCGCGTCCATATCCGCCAGCAGATCATCGACTGTCAGAGGTTTGAGGAAAACCTCAGGACAAGCTCCAATCCGGCCCAGGCTGCTGCAATACTCCGGCAGGAAGGCGAGGATTTCGGGCGAATGAACGTGGACGTGGTGATCGACCACCACCGGCGTCATGGCGGGCTGGTTCGTCGCGCAGGCCGCAAGCGCCACCGCGACCGCACCCATCAGGGCAGCGAGTTTGAATCTCATGGGGATGGTCCAAAAGCATGACGGGGCCAGCCGCAGCCAGCCCCGTTTGCAGGTCTTCAGCGGGCGGTTTCGCCCAACAGTGTCTGTTTCCAGAACAGCAGACTGGTCCAGAAGTAGTAGTCTTCGTTTTCCTTCTTGTGGAAACCGTGACCCTCGTTCTCTGCCAGCAGATGCCAGGCCGTGCCGCCGTTCGCGCGCACGGCCCGAATGATCTGATCGGCTTCCGACGCCGGCACACGCGGGTCGTTGCCGCCGGTCGCCACCAGCAGAGGAATGGTGATCCGATCCACGCTGTTCAGCGGCGAGATTTCCTGCAGCTTGGCGCGCTGAACGGGATCGCGCTCATCGCCATATTCCACCCGGCGCAGGTCGCGACGGTAGGACTGCGTGTTTTCAAGGAAGGTGACGAAGTTGGAGATGCCGACGTAGCAGCTCGCACCCTTCAGCTGGTCGCTGTAGTGGACTGCCGTCGCGTAGCACATGTAGCCGCCGTACGAGATGCCGGTGACAGCAAAGCGCGCGGCGTCCAGGTCGGCGTTCTGCTTCAACGCCTCCAGGAAGGCGCCGATATCCTTGACCGAGTCCTCGCGCTTGAACGGGCCGTTGTCCAGATTGACGAAACGGGCGCCATAGCCGGACGAGCCACGCACATTCGGGAAGAACAGGGCCACGCCCAGCTCGTTCACCAAATAGTTCTGCGGGCCGAGGAAGTCGGGACGGGTCTGACCTTCGGGCCCGCCATGGATGTCGATGATTAGCGGGCGCTTGCCCGGGAATTTCGCGGCATCCGGGCGATAGAGGAAGCCCGAGATCATTTCGCCGTCGAAGCTGGGAATCTGCACCAGTTCCGGCTCGACATTAACCGCCGGGTCCAGACCGCCCGTCTCACTGTGAGTCCACTGGGTCACAGCCAGGGTGCGCGGATCGACCGAAAAGGCGTCACCCGGCGTGCGGGCAGACGACATCGAAAGACCGATGGCGCCCCAGGGTGCGATGTCGATCGCAGGGCCGATGCTGTAGGGGATCACGCCTGACGGCAGACCACTGACGGTGCGCACCGCCCCCGAAGACGTGTCCAGGATATTCAGGCGCGATACGCCCGCCTCATTGATCGCATAGGCGATAAACGAGCCGTCAGGCGCGATGGCGTAGTCGCTGACATCCCAGCGCGGTTCAGTGCTGACCGGGGTGAAGCGATGATTGGCGATGCGGCCCAGCCGCAGGAAGTCGGAATCCGCATTGGAGGTCGCCCAGATGGCGCCGTCCGATCCATATTGCGGATCGACATAGGAGAATTCCGCACGCGGATTGGTCAGCTGCGTCATACGCCCGCTGGCCAGGTCTAGTTCATAGACCTGCGCGTGGTTGATCGACATCCGGTTCAGGACCAGAGCCTTGGCCCCGTCTGCCGAGAAGTCGGTGATGTTCCAGCCGCCGCCCGAGACCTGGGCCACCAGACGGTCGCTGGCGGGATCGCGCGGGTCAACGACATACAGGTCCATGTCGGCGCCGTTGCGACGCGACGAGGCATAGCCGACCCGCTTGCCGTCGCGGCTCCAGGCGCCGAACCAGTTGCGGCTCTTGCCATCTGTCACCAGCGTCAGGCGACCCGAATCCAGGGTGTAGAGTTGGTAGAATTCGTCGCCGCCGTTGTCCTTCTGGACCACCATCACGTCGCCGGAGGGTGACAGGGCGCCCGCCATCACCGGCTCATTCTCGAAACTGATCTGGCGGCGCGCGCCGTCTGGTCCAGCCACAGAGTGAATCTGGTCCGTGGCGCCGAACCGCGTCTTGATCAGCATCGAGCGGTCGGAGGCGTTCCAGCCCAGGAAGGCGGCGCGGCGTGACTGCAGATAGGGCCGGGTCTCGTCGGCCAGCGCATCCGGCACGGACGGCAGACCATCGGCGACGATGGCGGCAGGCTTGGGAACCTCGGCCAGAGCCACAGGGGCCAGGGCGAGCGGGGCCGCAGACATGGCCAGAGCCAGGGCGAGCGAAAGGCGGGAGATCATGAGCAGCCTCTTCAGCCGGGAGGAATAGGAGCCGCCGACCCCCGGGGTGGAGACCCGGGAGCCGACGACACGGGACGCGGAACCAGAACTAGAAGCGGTACCGAGCCCCAACCGTGACGTACCGGCCGATCACATCGTAATATGGCGAGAACGACGCCCCCACGGGGGGATCCTTGTCGAACAGGTTCGTGGCCTTGGCGTATAGTTCGACGCCGTCAGCGCCGTACTTCGCCAGGTCAGCCGTCACCCCCAGATCGACGTAGGTGAAAGCGTCGATGTGGTTGTTCGCGATATTGATGGTCGAGTTATAGTTGCCGGCCGAGATGTAGCGGGCGCGCAGATCAACGCTGAATACTTCGCCCTTCCAGCCCAGGCTGGCGTTCAGGCGCAGCTTGGGCACGCCCAGACCGAACGAGTAGCCCTGCGACTTCACATATTCGATCTCCTTGACGCCATCGTCGGTGGTCAGGCTGTTCACCCATGTTCCGACCAGACGCATCTTCAAGCGTCCTGTCGCACCAGGCACCCACAGGTCGGCGGCTGACGAATAAGAAACCTCAGCGTCGATGCCATCCGTCTGATACTCGGCCAGGTTCACGAAGGTGGACATGGTGCGCGTCAGATTGCCGTTCGCATCACGCTCCACCTTGGCGCACAACGCGGTGTTGCCCGAGTTGCAGCGGTTCACCAGATCCTGCGGCGCGATCGTGGTGATCACGTCGTCGATCCTGATGTTGTAATAGTCGAGCGACAGGTTCAGGCCCGATATCGACGGCGGCGCATAGGTTACGCCCAGGGTCAGGGTGTCCGCCGTTTCCGGCGCCAGGTTCGCATTTCCACCGCCATTGTTAAGCACATAGACCAGTGCGCCGTTCTTTGCCGGATCGTTGATATAGTTGAAGCCTGTGGTGGTCGTCGTGAACAATTCCGACAGGTTCGCCGAGCGGATGTCGCGCGATTGCGTGATACGGCCACGGAAGCCTGGGAAGAACTCGTTCGTCGCCCCGACCTTCCACGACCAGATCGAGCCAGTTGTGTCGTAGTCAGAGATGCGTGCGGCCGCGTTGAACTGCAGATTGTTCAGGATGGGTAGATCGCGCACGATCGGCACCAAGACTTCGGCGAAGGCTTCTTTGACGGTGAAGTCACCAGACATGGCCGAGAAGCTGAAGGTCTTGAACGCCTTGGCGGCGTCCAGTTCACCTACGGTCTGGTCAACAGATTCCTTGCGCGCTTCGAAACCAACGGCCACCGAGACGTCGCCGGCCGGCAGGGTGACGGGTTCGCCACGCAGGCTGATACCTGCTGTGTCCAGCTTTGTGGTCGCGCGTTGCTGCGGCGTGCCCGTGACGTAGTTGATGGCCTCCTGCGACGGCGAACCCAGGCCGAACAGGTTGATGGGCACACAGCCGGAGCTGGCGTTCGTCAAAGTGACGCGGCAAACCGCCTTGCCCGAGATCGGGTCAATAACGCTATCCACGGCATTGGCGAACTGCGTCCTCAGCAGGAAGCCGGGAGTGTCGATATTGTTCTCGAATTCACCGTGGCTGTAGTAGGCGCCCCAGCGCCACTTGCTGCCAATTTCACCATCCAGCGCCAGGGTCGCCTGGGTCGTCAGACGCTCGAAATCGATGGTCGAATAGGACAGGTCAGAGTTGAAGCGGCCGAACTGGAAAGTCGTCTCCCCAGCCGCCTCCATCCTGTTGCGAATGGTCGGCGACAGGAAGGCGTTCTCGATTTTGATATTAAGATCACCTCGGTCGTGGTCGCCAAACCAGATGTAGTTGTTCCACATTCGTGAGTGCCGAACATCAGCGGTGAAACGCAGAGTGTCGCTGATCTCATAGGTGAGGCTCGCCATCGCAGTATAGCGTTGCTGCGGCGTGACCAGCGGGCTCAGATCATCGTTCGAAGGACCTTCGCCGCCGATGGAATTCGTATCCGAAATCGTGCCGTAGTTGAATGGACGCAGGGAGCCATCGGGATTGAACACCATCCCCTTGTTGACGCCCGACATGATCAGACCACCGTAGGCAGCGTTTGCAAAGCCGACGTTCGGCGTCAGCGCGCCGTTGACGGTGGCCCACCGCCCGATATTCGGACGCGAGTTCTTTGGGATGACGCCATCGTTGTGCAGATACTCGCCGCCGATGACGAAGTGGCCACGACCGTCAGAGAAGTCACGCCCCCACGCGCCCTCGAAACGCACCTGTTCGGCGTCGTCATAGGACGAGATGCCGTATTCGGCGCCCAGTTTGCCGCCGGTGAAGTTGCGGTCGATGCCGACATTGACCACGCCTGCGACTGCGCCCGAACCCCAGGCCGCCGAGGCGCCGCCGGTCACGACGTCGACGCTCTTCACCAGAACCGACGGGATGCTGTTCAGGTCGTTTTCGCTGGAGACGCGGCGGCCGTCGATCAGCACCAGGGTGCGGCTGATGCCCAAGCCGCGCAGGTCCACGGGGGCGTTGCCCGCTCCGGTGTTGGTGCCGGTCGTCTGGGGCGAGGTGGTGGCGCGGAACTGCGGCATGTCGTTCAGCGCGGCGGCAATGTTGGGACGCGCGCCGACAGACAGGTCCTCAGCCGTCAGGCGGACGGTCGGAGTCGGGGCTTCGAAGCCGGCGCGATCGATGCGCGAGCCGGTGACGACGATGTCGCTGACGGATGCGGTCTGTTCCGTGGCGGGCTCTGCTGTCTGGGCCACAGCGGCTCCAGCGCAGGTCAGCAGGGCGATGGCGCTGCTGCAGCTGATCAGGCGGATGTTCAAGCGAGACAAGGCGAGATTCCTCATGGACGGCGGCGACGTCCCCTCCCAGGGAAGTCCGATGCGGTTCGGCGCTCTGACGGCGCCATTTTCGCCCCCGCTGTCTTCGTGCCTGAGAGTTTCAGGCCACCGGCCCTTGCTCCTTCGGCGAAGGCCGCCCCCCTCGGGTCGCCCTGCTCTCCAGCGTTCATCGTGCAGCTCGGTCCGTTTGCCTGAGCGTTTCCGGGGCGGTTGCGCCTTCGGCGTCGGGAAGTTTCCGAACTCTCCCGAGCTGCGAATGTCAGTAAGATATCGCTGAGGGATGCTGTCAAACGCGGCATTCCTGCGTTTTCAGCCCATGAAAGCAAGGATATCTAGAATTTCATTCCAGAAATGGCCAGACTGTCGCCGTTATGGAACGACCTGAGATGCTCACAGGCCTAAGCGTGACGGCGTCGTGACAGAAAAGCGGCCCTTAGGTGATTAAGGGTTATCCACAAGAAACCGTCACGGCGCGTGCGGATCAAGCGGCGCGCGGGGCGCGCCCTCCATGGCGGCGCGCCAACGCCCCAGCAGTTTCGCGCGCCGCTCATGGTCCAGATTGGCGAGCAGACCTGGCCCAACCCGAATCGGGCGTGCACCGGTCGGCGATAGCCTCAACGCCTGATCGACATCATCGCGCACTGGCCTCATGCCTGCCTTCGCCACCGCCGCCTGACCTTCGCGCGACAGCAGAAAGTCCAGAAACAGCCGCGCCGCATTCGGATGGGCGGCATTGCTCGGGATAAAGGCGACCCGCGAAACCAGCAGGTGGTAATCCGTCGGAGTGACCAGGGCGATGTCGGGGTGATCCTTAACCCAGGTCTGACCGTAGGACTGGTTCATATTGAACACGAACAGGGTCTGCCCCGTCGCCAGCCGCGACATCATCCGCTGCCCCGAGGTGTCGAGGCGTGGCTTGCGGTTGCCCAACATCCCCATCATCCGCCAAGCGTCGGGATAAATCTGCGTGTCCGACGACAACTGCATCAGGGCCACGCCGCTGTGTTCAGCGTCATAGACCCCAATGCGCCCGTCGAAGACTTCGGGACAGGCCTCTAGCAGGCGGATCAGGTCGACATGGCTGGTCGGGGTCAGCGCAGGCGGCAGCAAGCGCCGATTATAGGCGAAAACCACCGGTTCCGATGTGATGCCGAACCCCTGATCGCGCCACACCATGCCATCGGGCATGGCGCGCCGATGCGGCGATTTATAGGTCTGGGCGTAACCGTCGTTGATCAGCTTGATCTGCATGTCCATCGCGGAACTCCAGACCAGATCGGCGCCGGGCCGCCCCGCCAGCACGTCTTCCACCACCATGCTGGCCAGCATGGTGGAGTTCATGTCCTCAAGGCGGATATCCACCTTGGGATACCGCGCCCGAAAGGCATCAATGACCGGTCCCAACATGCTGGTGTTGGTGCGGATAAGCAGCGCGCCCTCCTGCTCGGCCCGCCAGCGGATATGCGGCGCGGCGCCCACCCCGTCCGGCTCACGCCCACAGGCGCTCACGATAAAGGCGACAGCGAAGACCAGAGCGAGCAGACACCGCGCCTTCACCACTTCGGCTTTCTCGCTATTGTGGCGTCCATGTCTCCGCTCCCCGCATCTGTGGCCCCATGAAAATACTCGTCGTCGAGGATGACAAGGCGCTGCAACATTCTCTGGACGCCAGCCTTCGCAGTGCGGGTTTTGAGCCACGCTGCACTGACAACGGCGCTGAAGCCCTGGGGCTGGAGCAGTCCGAGGACTTCGACGCCGCCATTCTCGACATCGGCCTGCCCGACATCGACGGGTTCGAGATTCTAGGCGCCCTGCGCCGTCGCGGCTCAACGACGCCGATCCTGATGCTGACGGCCCGCGACGCTCTGGGCGACCGGGTGGCGGGACTGGATCTCGGAGCCGACGACTATCTGGTCAAGCCCTTCGCTCCCGTCGAACTGATCGCGCGGCTGCGAGCCATCGTGCGGCGGCGCCAGGGCCAGACGGCGGGCTCCATCGTCATCGGCTCTCTGGTCTGCGATTGGCAAGCGGGCCGCGTTCAGGTGGGCGAGCGTGAATTGTCGCTTCGCCCACGCGAGTGGGCGGCGCTCAAGGTTTTGGCGTCGCGCGTCGGCCAGGTGGTGGATCGGGACATGCTGGCGGCCGAAGTCTTCACCCAAGACGAAGCTCCGTCGCTGAACGCGCTGGAGATCCACGTCGGCCGCCTGCGCCGTAAGCTGCAGCCGGATGGTCCCGCCATCACCAACATCCGCGGCCGCGGCTATCGCCTCGATCCATGACAGCGGCGCTGACCAAAACCTCGCACAGTCTGGTCAACCGCCTGCTGATCGCCCAGGTCGCGCCCCTCGCGGTGTTCGCCATCGTTCTGCTGGGCGTCGGCGCCTGGACTGCACATAGGGTGGTGGAGCGCACGTCAGACCGCCTGCTGGCCGGCGCGATGCAGACCATCCTGCAAAGCGTTTCGCTGGACGATCAGGATGTGACCGTGGATGTGGAGCCCTGGTCCCTGGCCCTGCTGGACACGCCCGAACGCGACGCCGTCTTCTATGGCGTCCGCGAGGGCGGCCGCATGGTCACCGGCTATCACGAACTGCCGACGCTGAAGACCGCCAATCCCGAACGGCCGGTGTTCGCCAACCTGATGGTGCGGGGCGTGCCGGTCCGCATGGCCCAACAGACAGTCATGATACCGGGCCGCACAGCCCCGGTGGTCGTCTCGGTGGCCCAGAGCCTGGATTCCCGAAAGGCCAGCCTGCACGAACTGTACGGCAGCCTGCTTCTGCTGCCCGGCCTGCTGGTGGTTCTGGCGGCCTTGCTGATCTGGCCCGCCTTGCAATGGGGCCTGAACTCACTCAGGCGGCTGGTCGATGAACTGGCGGCGCGGTCGTCGTCCAGCACCACCGATTTCGCCCCCGCCGCCGTCACCCTCGCCCCGCGCGAACTGACGCCGGTGCTGACCGCGTTCAACGCCCTGCTGGCAGGATTGGAACGTTCGACCGCAGGGATGCAGCGGTTCGCCGCCGACGCCTCACACCAGTTACGGACTCCGCTGTCGGTGATGGCGGCCAATCTGGATTTGCTTGCGGCGTCGAAACGCCCCTGGACACGGACCGAGCAAAGGCTGCTGACGGACTCGCAATCCGCCGCCGCCAGCATGACCCATCTGATCAATCAACTGCTGTCCACCGCCCGCGCGGACACCGCCCATTCGGACGCAACCGCCGAGTTGAGCCGCGCGGTCAGAAAAGCTTATCAAGTCTTTGCAGACCGACATCCGCTGACGCCGGGCGCACTGCGGCTCAGGCTGCCACTCGAAACCGTCGAGGTCCGGGGTTCGGAAGACCTGATCGTCGAGCAGGTGCTGAACCTGATCGACAACGGCTTTCGCCACGGCGCCTCGCCAGTCATCGTCCATGTGTCGAACAGCCGGGATGGCGCCGCCGTCACGGTCTGGGATCATGGCGAAGGCGTCGATGACGCGGTCCTGCCCAACCTGACCGAACGCTTCTTCCGCAGCAATCCCAACCGCTCGACCGGCTCCGGCCTTGGCCTCGCCATCGTCGAAGCTCTAAGCGCTGCACAACAGGGACGTCTCAGCCTCACGAACCGCCCTAGACGAAAAGGCTTAGTGGCGACCATCCGTTTCCATGCAAGCGGAACCTAGTGTCAGAACCCATTGATGTGAGGCGCGCGATCTGATTCAGGCTCCTGAGGAGTCTGGATATGAGTGACCTGCATGGGCTGGCGGACGAACAAATGGCTCGGCTGGAGCCCTTCTTGCCCAAGCGCCACGGCAAGCCCTGTCTCGCGACTCGAGAGGAGCCAGGCGCCGCTGGTCTGCAAATGAATGAATCGATCGCCCATTTGCCTCTGTTGAGCCTTTATTCGATAAGTTGAGAATATATTCGGGAGGCTTGAGAGTATGATTTCAGACACGCAACGCAGAGGTCGGCGCCCGTCTGGCGGCGCTGCGGGTTCAGGCGCGGTTGACCCAGGTGGCCATGACGGGTGTCTTGGGAGTAAGCCAATCGCAGATCTCCCGGCTAGAGGCCGGGAACTAAGGCTTCGGGTTGACCGATCAACTGACCTAACCTCTCACATCTTGCGACGCCGGAAGCGAACCGCCCAGGCGCTGTTGCCGCCCACCGCGTCCGCAACCATCCCCTCCCCGTCCATCGACGCCAGCAGCCACCGGTCGAAACCGGTGAAGCCGTCTCTCTGTGTCTCGCGCCAGACGCGGCGCTCGGCGTCGAGCCGTGATAGGTCGCCCAATCGTTCCTGCGCCGCCTCTTGGGCCCGCGCCCGGAAGCCGTACGCGACATAGTCGCGCGGAATGACCAGGTCCCTTCCGTTCGCCCGCCGTCCCGGCAAGAGGACATGGACGTGCGGCTGATCGGTGTCGTAGTGGAAAACCGCCATCCACGGGAGTTCCGGTTCGCCGAGATCGGCGCATACCCGCCCCATGACATCGCGCACGTAGTTCTGAAGGTCGGCGATGCGGTCGCCATGCTCCGGCGAGATGATGAAGCGGAAGTGGTGCCGATGCTCGGCCCAGTCCTTGATGCGCTCCGCACCACCCACCGCCTCCTCATTCCGGTCGAAGAAGGTCCCCGCCTCCCCTTCGTGGCCGGCGCCCTCACGACCAAGATAGCGGACATGGGCGGCCAGCGCCCCGGCGCGAGCCATGCCCTCGCCCATATGACGTGACACTAGAGCCTGATCCGCTGAGATGGAATCGCTGCGCGATTCCGTCGATGCGGTGAATCAGGCTCCAGATATTAAGCGAGAGCATGATTCACGCTTCTGTCGGAACCGCGTAGCGGTTCCGTCTAAAACGATCATGCTCTAGCGCCTTGACGATGACCGGCTGGCGCACGCCCATGCGGAAGGCGGCGCCTGATGGCGTCGCGGCCGCCTTCAGCGCGCCTGCCCTGGCGCCGTAGCTGAACCGCATCGAGGACGAGAGCTGCTTCAGCATCGATGTCCGGACAGAGCCGTCGGGCTTCAGGCTCGTCGCAAGGTGCACCTGCAACCCGTCGCCATCCGACCCGGTCAGAGCCGACATACGCTCTTCGATGATGCTGCGAACAGTCATGACGACGCCTTCCAAGGAGGCGAAACCGCTCTCAACCGCCGCAAGTCGTCACAAGTCACAGAACCGGTCGGGAGCGCTCGCTAAAGGATAGAAACGGACAAAAGCGAAGCGAACACACCCCTATTTATCTTGCCCTCTTAATCTACAAATCGCCGAAAAAGCGAACACCTCCAGTCCCCGCGCCAGATTCTCGTCGATCCGTTAGCCTCCAGCAAGCTCAGTAGAGAACTCCGCCGCCCTCCAATGCCACCTTTTCCACATACGCCCGCATCACGCCCCAGCTCACTATGTGCAGCTCCATACGAGCGCCATCATCCGACACACCGAATGCTGCAGTTATGGCCCCCTTATCGAAAACGAAAGAAACAGCCTCTTGGGATGACGCAGCCGCTTCAATGAAGTTGAAGGCGTCTTCGGCCCGAACAATCGATGTGACTCGCCTTCCACCCACATCCACTTGAGCGAACACACAGCCAGCATGAGTCGACAACTCATCGCCGACTGTCAGAAGGGACTGCTCGGGCCGCTCGCCCACTATCTGACAACGCGTCACCGGCTCACCGGCGAGCGATTCTGTGATCGCTTTCGAAATCGTCCGCTCGAGAGCGGGAGCAAGCCGCGACGCCTTCAAAGTTCTAATCCCTGTCATGCGGCCTCACAGTACCACCATTCCGATACGGCCAGCTGCCATCTGGTCGAACAATTGGATTGCCCGCCGCATCGGTTTTCGCTCCCGCCACGTGCACATGGGGCGATCCATCGTGGGGCTGCCCCCCTCCCGGATGAGCGTCATGCCTCGACACAACTACCGGCCTACCACTGCTATCGGTCGTTGTCTGTTGGCGCGAGCTAGACGGTGTGGGCTGTCCACTAGAGGTTTTTACGTCTGAACGCGGTCGCGACGTAGGTACGCCTGCATCACGCATGGCTTGTCGTGCTGCAGCCCGGGACGTCGTCGTCGCTGCCTGCGCTGCGTCTCCGCCAACACGAGCAGCCTTAATCGCCGCACCCGCACCCCCCGGCACGAACGGGACAGCCGTCGCCGCAACATCGACAACGACACCAAGAGCATCGACCGTTGCGGCTCCAGCATTGCCATTCCGAACATTGGAGACAAAGCTAGCGGCGCCGATCGCCACATTCGCGAGATCCCAGACGGTTTCGAGGCCCTCGCCCGTCGGATCGGTGTTGTTCACCGGATCATTCCCAACGTATGCATATAGGTTGATCTGGTCCTTGTACCCGATAGGGTCGGTCTGCAGGAAGCGGCCAA
>CAUQZC010000006.1:0-261553 GCA_963522565.1 uncultured Brevundimonas sp.
CCCGCTGTCGCTGTTCAGCTGGGTTGCGGTTGGGCGCCCCGATCGTCTTTGCTAGGCTGCCTTTTCCTGAAACCCCTCGGAACGCATCGTTGCGGTTGGGCGCCCCGATCGTCTTTGCTAGACTGCCATCTCCCGCCGCTGCATAGCCATAGACATTGCGGTTGGGCGCCCCGATCGTCTTTGCTAGACTGTATGCCGACATCATCGCTCCGTTCGCCCTGTTGCGGTTGGGCGCCCCGATCGTCTTTGCTAGACTCGTCTTGGCCTGCCCATGCTGGCCGTGCGGGTTGCGGTTGGGCGCCCCGATCGTCTTTGCTAGACTGTCCTTGCGCGGCTCATAGCAGCGCAGGCCGTTGCGGTTGGGCGCCCCGATCGTCTTTGCTAGACTCGTTCCGATGAACGCCCACGAGGTAAGCGAAGTTGCGGTTGGGCGCCCCGATCGTCTTTGCTAGACTGAAGCAGGAGAGGATGCAATCATTGCACTAGTTGCGGTTGGGCGCCCCGATCGTCTTTGCTAGACTGAGCGCCGCAAGGATATTGCGGAAGTCCTGGTTGCGGTTGGGCGCCCCGATCGTCTTTGCTAGACTAACCTCGCCCCACTCGTTTCACCCTATTCTGTTGCGGTTGGGCGCCCCGATCGTCTTTGCTAGACTCGCAACCGCGACCTTGGCGGCTTCGGCGTCGTTGCGGTTGGGCGCCCCGATCGTCTTTGCTAGACTGATGCGAATACGCGGGTCTTTATCCAGGTGGTTGCGGTTGGGCGCCCCGATCGTCTTTGCTAGACTATTGGCGCCCGACATAAGCGCGACGCCCTGGTTGCGGTTGGGCGCCCCGATCGTCTTTGCTAGACTGACTTCCAGCAGTTCTTCGCCGGCCTGCAGGTTGCGGTTGGGCGCCCCGATCGTCTTTGCTAGACTAACGGCTATGTCGTCAACGGCTCCAAGACCGTTGCGGTTGGGCGCCCCGATCGTCTTTGCTAGACTACCGTGACGGAGAACGGTAACACCGCCATCGTTGCGGTTGGGCGCCCCGATCGTCTTTGCTAGACTCCGCGGTTGTCGTTTACGTCGATCGACACCGTTGCGGTTGGGCGCCCCGATCGTCTTTGCTAGACTGAGGCGAACCCGGATATCAAGGCCCTCGTGGTTGCGGTTGGGCGCCCCGATCGTCTTTGCTAGACTATGCGCCCACCGATGCCGTTGAGCCCGGCTGTTGCGGTTGGGCGCCCCGATCGTCTTTGCTAGACTGAGGGCCTTGAACCACCGCCACAGGCGAGCGTTGCGGTTGGGCGCCCCGATCGTCTTTGCTAGACTAGGCTCTGCGGAACTTCATGTTTCGCAGGGCTTTTTTCTGTGCGAGAGGGTCAGAAAAGGGCAAGCTGCTGGGGCCTGTGTGGCTTTGGGCCGGCGGTTTTTCCGCGGAAGCTGACGATCTGCTCATACTGCTTGTCCGTGAAATAGAGGATGTCGACCTTGCCGTCGGAGGGGACCGCCGCGCCGATCTTGCGGGTGATGGCCTCAGCCCGTTCGCGGCCCGGAGCGAATCGCGCATAGACTGAAAACTGCACCATCTCAAAGCCCTGTTCGAGCAGAAAATTGCGGAAGGCGGTCGCCCGCTTGCGTTCGGGCTTGCTCACCACCGGCAGATCGAACAGCGCCATAACCCACATCAGCCGATATCCCGAAAGCCCAGCCATCAGGCCGCTTCGTCGTGGAACGCATCGTCGGCGCAGGGAATCAGCGGGCGAGGGAGGTCCAGCTTCTCACCCTGTTTGAGATAGACGCGGGCGAGGGAGCCGCAAAGCCGGGACAGGCAATACGAAAGGACGGTTCGGCCGTGGGCGGCGTCGTATTCGTGGTGCAGGACGCCGGCGAGACGAGCCTTGGCGGCGGGATTGACCTCGGTCGCACCCTCGTCGCGGAGTTGGCGGGCGACAAGATCGACCGCGGGGCGGAACGGCTCCATCAGGTCGTCGGCCAGCCGCAGGGCCTCGCCTCGGCTCTGGTGGTGAATCGACAGTGAGGGATGCAGTCCAGCGCCGGCGATGGCGCGGGCGGTCGCGGCGCGCAGGACGGCGTATCCGTAGTTGAGGAAGGCGTTGGTTCCGCCGGCGGTGCGGTCGCGGCGAAAATCCTTGCCCATGAAGGCCGTCCAGTAGACTTGGGCGGCCTGGGCCTCGCAGTTGTCCGGATCACCAGAACGCACGCTGTCGGCCAGGCGGCGCAAGCGGGTGGATGGGGCGGCGACGTGATCGAGGGCTTCTGCCTGGGCCGTGATCTTGGCGCGCACGATCTGGGCCCACAGGCGCTTGTTGACGGGCTTTGCGGCTGAGGCCTGGGCGGCCATGCGGACGCCCTGTTCGAAATGACCGTTCATGGGCATCAGGACGGCTGCGGGCGCATAGTCCTTGCCACAGATAACCAGGGGCGCACCCCGCTCCGCCAGGGCGGCGAGGGCGGAGTTCGAGTAGGTGAGTCCGCGCGCAGAGGCGATCACAGCCTCAATATCGTCGATCGGGATGCGGTTCCTGGTTGTTTCGGATGTGATCGTCAGGAAGCCGCGCTCGACGCCCAGACGGCCGCCGTCCGTGGCCAGTTCGATGATGTGTCCCAGCATGTTCAGACCCTCCGCCGAGACGTTGTCCACGGCTTATCCACAGGGAGACATGGAGTTGGGAGAACGGCGAATCGTTTCGCGTGCAGGGTGAATGCAGGTTCGGCCCGCGCCATCAGGCGCGGACCGGGGCTAGCAAAGACAGGACGGGGCCCAACCGCAACTACTTCATGGAAGCACTATGTGCAGCTCATACTACGTCGTCTTGTGCCGGAGTCGGCTTCCATTTTCAGCTTCCGCCCCACAACTCGTCTGCCCTGTCTGAGTTGTGGGAAAATCTAACAGCATCGTTTGATTCATTTTGTTCCATGAAGTAGGGAACATATGCGAGCAGGTGTCAAGACTTCGCCAGGCCAGCGGGGCAGGCCCACGCTGTTCTCAGTACGAACCTTTACCCAATGGGCTAAGCCTACAAGGCAGGCACCCGCGCTCTTTCAGTTTCGAGATCGACGCCAGGTCCCAGCGGAAGGCGTCGTCGGCATCATCATGGCGTTTGGCCAGTTCGCCGCCTTCATCGTGGGCGGCCAAGTAGAGGCGGCCGCCGGATGGATTGATCCGCACGACGCGCTTGATGCGGCGTTCGCCGTTGTCCTCGATCTCGACCAGGTCCCCCTTGTGCAGTCGCATGACCAGCCGAGCGTCCGCATCTGATCGCCAGGCAGGCGTGAAGTCGCGCTGGTTGACCTCGAACACTGTGGCTGCATGGCCGCGCCAGACGCCGTCGGCGCCCTCGACAATGTCCATGCAGTGGTTGGCGCCGGGGACCAGGGCCTTGTAAGGGGCGCCGGTCTTGCGGTCCTTGATCTCGACCACGCTCGCCTCCGATTTCAACAGACGAACCCGGCGGATGTCGTGGTCCTTGCCGAAGGTCGTCAGGGCCTCGGCCAGGCCCTTGGCGTCGGCCTTCTTGCCGCCGACCTCCTCCAGCACGGCCAGCAGACGTCCGCGCAGGTTCAGGTCGCGGACCCGGCCGATTTCGGGCGCGGTGAGGCGATCAATGGCCTTGCGATAGACGAGGTTGCCGTCCTCGCCGCGCGCCGGATCGACCAGCCCATAGGCCGTCTCCTCGTGGAGGGCGCCGCCCTTGCCGTGCTCGGCCTTGTGCGAGACGATCAGGGCCTGGACGCGCTCGCGGACATTGTCGCGGAAGTTGCGATGCGCGGCGACGAAGCCCGGCGGCTCGGGGACGTCCTTGGTGATGGCGGCCAGTTGGTCGCCCTCTTCCTTGACCCCCGCACGACGCGCCATCTCGTTCAACAGGCCCCGGTCGATAACGCCGATGGTCGCGGCGTCGATGGCGTGGTGGCGATGGTTGTTGCGATCCTTGACGTTGGAGAAGTTCAGCCCCCAACGGGCGCGCAGCAGGGCTGTCAGTTGCCCGGTTACGACCCAGACGTTGCTTTCGCGTTCTTCGCGATCGACCAGGCCAGCGACGTATTCGCGCGCCAGTTTCGACAGGTGGCGGGTCTCGTTGAGCTGACGGTCCAGGAAGCCCCGGTGTTCGTTCTGGAATCGCTCCATGGCGCCGGGCTTGAAGCGCCAAGCCTTGTTGCGGGGCAGGGCGTCGGCGCGCTGCTGGATGGCCTCGTAATTGGCGCCGTGGAAAGCAGCTTCCGGGGCCTGGTTGCGTTTGCCGCGATTGGCCTCCCGATAGGCCAGGGTGCGATTGGCCATGCTGTTGTCGAGCGTCCGTGAGAATGGCAGGATGTGCTCGATCTCGATCTCGTCCGAGAAAACCTGGGCGAAGGCGATCGGCTTGCCGGTGTAGGTGCATAGACGCGGCATGGAGCCGAGGTCTTCCCACAGGCGTAGACGGCGGATGTTTTCCGGGGTGTCGGGATATCCGGCGTCCTCCAGATCGCAGGCGCGGCGGCGGTTGGCCTCTTCGTTCTTCCTGTTGTCAATCTGGGCGCGCTTCTTGTCTTCCTGAGTGCGTTTCAGATCGCGGGCCAGTTCCAGGACGATCTGTTTCGGTGGGCCATAGAGGTCGATCAGGGCGTTGGTGACACGGCGCAGTTGGTTCAGTCCGATGTGGACGGTGGGATTGGGCACGCGACCCAAGCGCTTGTCGTCGCTGTCGGCGGGATCGCCTGTTCCGCCGATGGTGTGGCGTTCCAGCACAGTGCGATAGTCGGGCAGTTTGTCGAACACCTCGCCGGTCCGCAGGTCCGAATGGTGAAGGTTGGGGAAGGCACGGGCCAGGGCCTCATGATAGCGGATGATCTCGCCCGACTCGGGGTGACCGCGCCTCAGTTCGTCGACCACGCCCGTCGCAGCGGTCAAGCCCAGGCGGATATGGCCCTCGGGCGGGCGGAAACCGGCGGTGGCGACGGCCTCTTCCGGCGTGGCGCCGATGGTTTCGATCAACCAGGCGGTCAGGTCGGCTGTTTCTGTCTCGAACAGCAGCCGGTCGATGACTTCAGCCCTGAGTTCATTGGACAGGTCGGGCCACACGCGTTTCAGGCGCCCCTTCTTGCCGCCCAGGCGGGCCATGATCTCGTCGCCCTTGAGACGGTCCCGGCCGCCTTCCTCGATGTTGATCGTGGCGGCGCCGCCGAGGTCGAGAATCTTGCGGACGCCCCGGCTGCCCCAGGTAAGGTCTTCACCCGCCAGCAAAGGCGCGGCCAGCAGATCGCGTTCGGCAAGGGTCAGTTTGCGGGGACGTTCCAAGCCCTCGGTGATCTCGATATTGGCCAGTTCCTGATAGATGCGGAACGCCTGGGCGGTCGGATGGGCGACGGCCAGGCGAAATTCGTCCGGGAAGAAGGTGCAACGGCCGACGACGGGCCTTTTCAGCGGCCTTTGGTAGAAGATCGCACCTTGCGCCGTCTTGCGTTGATCGTCCGTCATCCGGTCCCAGGCATCGATGCTTAGAACCCCTTCGCCCTTGATTGCGCGCCGGGCCGTCTCGGTCATCAGTTCGGGATGATAGGCGCTCTGGACCTCCCAGATGCGGTCGAATTCGTGCTCCAACATGTCGCGCTGGGGATAGACGTCGTAAGCAGCGGCTGCGCCCTTGCCGTTGATGCGGGTGCGGGTCTGGCGACCGGGGCCGGCGGGCATGCTGGCGTAGTATTCACCGAGCGTCTCGAAGCCGCCATCCTTGAGCTTCTGCTTCAGATTCTCGGCGCCTGTCGCGATCTTGCCCTGTTCCTTGTCGTTCTCGCTTGTCCTGGAATCGGCGATGCGATTGGATTTGAAGCCTCGACGCTGGTTCAGGTGGAACAGGGCTCGGCCGATCTCAGGCGGCTCGAGTCGTTCTTTCAGGGCGCGACCTCGGATGTCGTACGGGTCCAGCTTCTCCAGAGCTTTTCGGGCCGCTTCGTCTTCCGGCATCAGGCCGTGCCGGATCAGCAGGGTCATCAGCCAGTCGCGGCGCTGGATGAAGCGGTCGCGAAGGCGGCGGGCGGCGCGGGGGACGCGGCGCATGGCGGCCAGGGACTGCCCGTCCTTGGGATTTCGACCGTCCGTGAACAGGCGCACCCCGCAGTCGATCAGTTCGCAGGGACGGTCCTGTCCATCCAGACGATACACAGCCCAGCCGATGGAGTTCGTGCCGAGGTCGAAGGCGAAACGCGAGCGTTCAACGACGTTTGCGATAGTCATGGATAGCGATCTCCCTCGTCGGCCACTTGACCGCAACTTCACCGCGTGCACAATCGCATTGTCTAGCAAAGACGGTCGAGGCGTCCCTCCGTTAACAAGAGGATTGTCCTCACCAGATCGGCGGGCGGCCCAAGGGTCGCCCGCCTTTTTGTTTTTCGCTCTAGCAAAGGCGAAACCCTCGTTCGTCGAGTGATGCAGTATTTGCGAAGGTTCGCCTTATGGTTGAGGCGGCGGTTTCAGAACAGGACATTGAAGCCTTCGCCGTTCGCTGGTCGGGGGGAAGGCGGGGGCGAGCGCGCCAACTATCAGCTGTTCTTGTCCGGGCTTTGCGACCTCCCGCGCGTCGAACGGCCCCGCCTAGCGGGGGCCTGCCAGCCGCGAACCACTATGTCTTTGAACGGGCTGTCAGCCGCGGGAAAGCGAAGGTTGCCCCGCTCCGTTGCGGCTCGACCTCTACAAGCGCTTCGCTCTTGAGGCGAAGGGCCAAACCGCGCCGCAGGGCGATCTGTTCCGCGCCCATGTCGGAGCGTCCAAGGGGACGCCTTCGTGGTCGGGCGCTCAGGAGCGGCGTCAGATTCGATCATCCCAAGGGCTTCATCACAAATACCGCCCCGTTTTTGCCTTGCCGTGCGCGGGATTACTCGCAGCTTTCGACCGATCAAATGGCGATACTCGAAATTAAATATCGTTTCAGGGCGAGAAAATTCGGAAAAGGCAGAATTTTTTAGCTATGCAGCACGCCCAACGGCGTCGGCTCGTCCTGGCGCTGCTTGACTATACGGAGCGTGACTTGACCCAGATCGACGAAAAGCTGGAGCCCATTCTTGCGGAAGTGCTGCGCCGCAACGCGGGTGAGGCCGAATTCCACCAGGCGGTGCGCGAGGTGCTGGAAAGCCTGGGCCGGGTCGTCGCTAAACACCCGAACTATGCCGACGACGCCCTGATCGAGCGCATCTGCGAGCCGGAGCGTCAGATCATCTTCCGCGTGCCGTGGGTGGATGACGCCAATCAGGTGCAGATCAACCGAGGATTCCGCGTGCAGTTCAACTCGGCGCTGGGGCCGTACAAGGGCGGCATCCGTTTTCATCCGTCGGTGAACCTGGGGATCATCAAGTTCCTGGGGTTTGAGCAGATTTTCAAGAACGCCCTGACCGGTCTGCCGATCGGCGGGGGCAAGGGCGGGTCGGACTTCAATCCGCGCGGGCGGTCAGACGGCGAGATCATGCGCTTCTGCCAGTCCTTCATGACCGAGTTGCACCGCCACCTGGGCGAATACACTGACGTTCCGGCTGGCGACATAGGTGTTGGCGCACGCGAGATCGGCTTCATGTTCGGCCAGTACAAGCGCCTGACCAACCGCTATGAGGCGGGAGTCCTGACCGGCAAGGGGCTGGTCTATGGCGGATCGCGCGCCCGCACCGAGGCAACCGGATACGGCACGGTCTATTTCGTCGAGCGGATGCTGGGCGCCAGGGGGATCTCCATGGAGGGCAAGCGCGCCATCGTTTCCGGCTCGGGCAACGTCGCCATCTATGCGATCGAGAAGGTCCAGGCGTTCGGCGGCACGGTCGTCGCCTGCTCGGACTCCAACGGTTATGTGGTCGACGAAAAGGGCATCGATCTGGATCTGGTCAAGCAGATCAAGGAAAAGTCGCGCGGGCGGATTTCCGAATATGTCGAACTGCGTGGCGCGGGCGCCCACTATGTCGAGGGGGGATCGATCTGGGACGTGCCGGGCGACATCGCCTTGCCGTGCGCCACCCAGAACGAACTGACCGGCCATGACGCCAAACAGTTGGTCGCCAACGGCGTGCTGGCGGTGGGCGAGGGGGCGAATATGCCGTCGACGCCGGAGGCAGTGCGCATCTTCCAGGAAGCGGGCGTCATGTTCGCGCCGGGCAAGGCCGCCAACGCGGGCGGCGTAGCGACCTCGGCGCTGGAGATGCAGCAGAACGCCTCTCGCGACAGCTGGAGCTTTGAAGACACCGAGGCGCGTCTGGCGGGCATCATGCACTCGATCCACGACCGCTGCGCCGAGACGGCGGACGAATACGGCGTGCCGGGCGACTATGTGCTGGGCGCCAACATCACCGGCTTCGTGCGGGTCGCCGAGGCGATGCGGGCTTTCGGCGTGATCTGACGAGACGGCGGGCGGCGGCGCTTCATAGTGTCGTCGTCAACGCCTCTGGCCGTCGGTGACTGGACGGCGTGATTTTATCCGGGCAATTCGGGCTTCGAATAAGGAGAAGACCGATGATCCCGACCTTCGACATGCGGTGCGCGGCCTTTTCAGGTCTACGGCTGATCGCTGAGGGTCAACCGCACGATGTGCTGCCTGCGGTGAAGGCGGCTGCGGATGCAGGCGAGGGCGTGCTGGTGTTCGACCTGGCGACTGGCCACGCCGTCGAGTTCGATCTGCGCGGCGATCTTGAGACGGCGCTGGCGCGGCTGCCCGTCATAGCCCCTGAATCAAAAAAGGGGCCGGGACGGCCTAGGCTGGGGGTAAAGCCGCGCGAGGTGACCTTGCTGCCGCGCCACTGGGACTGGCTGGCCAGCCAGCCGGGCGGGGCGTCCGCAGCCCTGCGCAGGATGGTCGAGGCGGCGATGCGCGAGGCCGAGGGACCGGACCGCGCGCGTCGGTCGCGTGAGGCCGCCTATCGTTTCATGACAGCACTGGCGGGCGACCTGCCGAACTATGAGGAGGCGACCCGGACGCTGTTCGCAGGCGACAGCCAAGCCTTTGAGGCGGCGGTGGCGGCCTGGCCGCAGGGTGTTCGCGACACCGTGCGAACCGTGGCGAAGCATGCCTGGGCCGCAATCACCGACAAGGGCCTATTCCTGACGACGTAGATGTTTACGCCATCAACAGGGATGAGGCTGGCCCCAGGCGATCAGCCAACCTTCACCCGCGTCGCCGCTTCGGGGAGATCCTCGCCAAAAGCGCGTTGGTAGAACTCGGCGATGGTGGGACGTTCCAGTTCGTCGCACTTGTTCAGGAAAGTCAGGCGGAAGGACAGGGCCACGTCGCCGTCGAAAATGATGGCGTTCTGGGCCCAGGTGATGACCGTGCGGGGCGACATGACGGTGGAGATGTCGCCGTTCATGAAGGCGTTCCTGGTCATGTCGGCGACGCGGACCATTGCGGCGATCCGGCGGCGGCCCTCGGCGTCCGACCACTCGGGCACCTTGGCGGCGACGATCTCGGCCTCGACGTCGTGGTCGAGGTAGTTCAGCGTCGTGACGATGTTCCAGCGGTCCAACTGGGCCTGATTGATCTGTTGCGCGCCGTGATACAGGCCCGTGGTGTCGCCCAGGCCGATGGTGTTGGTCGTGGCGAACAGGCGGAAATACCGGTTGGGCCGGATGACGCGGTTCTGGTCCAGCAGGGTCAGGCGGCCCTGCGCCTCCAGCACGCGCTGGATCACGAACATCACGTCCGGGCGGCCCGCGTCATATTCGTCGAAGACCAGGGCGACGGGGCGTTGCAGCGACCAGGGCAGGATGCCCTCTCGGAACTCGGTGATCTGCTTGCCGTCCTTCAGGACGATGGCGTCCTTGCCGATCAGGTCGATCCGGCTGACGTGGCTGTCCAGGTTCACACGCACCAGCGGCCAGTTCAGGCGGGCGGCGACCTGTTCGATATGGGTCGACTTTCCGGTGCCGTGATAGCCCTGAACCATGACGCGGCGGTCGAAGGCGAAGCCCGCGCAGATGGCGATGGTCGTCTGGGGATCGAAGCGATAGGCTTCGTCGATCTCGGGCACATGGCTGTCGCGCTCGTTGAAGCAGGGCACGGTCATGTCGCTGTCCACGCCGAACGCTTCGCGTAGCGTCACGCGGCGGTGGGGTTCAAGCGTCAGCAGCGGATCGGGAGTGGCGTCGAGCGGGGAGGTCATGACCTCCATCTAGAGGCGCCGCGCGCGCGGCTCAACACGCGCGCGGCGGTTCGTTGCTTATTTCGCGCTCAGCTTCACATCGACATTGCCGCGCGTGGCGTTGGAATAGGGGCAGACCTGATGCGCCTTCTGGATCAGGTCGTCGATCACCGCCTGATCCAGGCCGTGGTCGCTTACGGTCAGGTCGACATCAAGATTGAAGCCTTCGCCCTTGGTGTTCTTGCCGAAGCCGACGCCGGCGGTGATCTTGGTGTCGGGGCTGACGGGCGTGCCGGCCTTGCCGCTGACCAGACGCAGGGCGCCGAGGTAGCAGGCGGCGTATCCGGTGGCGAACAGCTGTTCGGGGTTGGTGCCGTCGCCGCCCTTGCCGCCCATTTCCTTGGGCGTGGACAGTTTCACGTCGATCTTGCCGTCGTCGGTGGCGGAACGGCCGTCTTCGCGGCCTCCACCGGATGCCGTGGCTTGTGCGCGGTACAGAACTTCCATGATCGGGCTCCTATCAATGGGAATGACTGAGATGGGCGCCTTGACTGTCAAGAGTAAGGGGCGTTGCACAACGCCCTAGAGCCTGATCCGTTGAGATGGGATCGCTACGCGATTTCATCGAAGCGGTGAATCAGGCTCCAGGTATTGGCGAGAGCCTGATTCAGCTTTCAGTCGGAACCGCGAAGCGGTTCCACCTAAAACCATCAGGCTCTAGCGGAACGGCCCCGACGCGGGCTAAAGCAACCATCGAAACGCGTCGCGGAGCACGAAGTGAAGATTGCGGAACGCTGGTTCGTATGGGCGGGCATGGTGCTGTTGGGCGGCATCGCCCTGGCGGGGCTGGTGGTCGCCGTCTATGCGGCGTGGCTGTTTCACGATCTGCCGGATGCATCGGAACTGGCCGACTATACGCCGCCTACCGCCACACGGGTCTATGCCGGGGACGGCACCCTGATCGGCGAATTTTCCGAAGAGCGTCGGATTTTCGTCTCCTACGATCAGATTCCTCAGACGGTGGTGCATGCCTTCCTGGCGGCTGAAGACAGCAATTTCTTCCAGCATGGCGGCATTGACGTGGGCGGCATCGGCCGCGCCTCGATCAAGAATGTGTTCAACCTGGCGTCGGGGCGTCGGCTTGAGGGCGGGTCTACCATCACCCAGCAGGTAGCCAAGAACGTCCTGCTGACCAACGAATCCAGCCTGAACCGCAAGCTGAAGGAAGCCATACTGGCCAGCCGCCTTGAGGCCAGCCTGTCAAAGGAGCGGATTCTTGAGCTTTATCTGAACGAGATTTTCCTGGGCTATCGGTCGTATGGCATCGCTTCGGCGGCCTATAATTATTTCGGCAAGTCGCTGAATCAGCTGACGCCGGATGAGGCGGCCTTCCTGGCGTCCCTGCCCAAGGGGCCGAACAACTATCACCCCAAGCGTCATCCCGAAGCGGCGCTGGGCCGTCGCAACTGGGTGCTGGGCGAAATGGGTCAGAATGGCTGGCTGACTCAGGCTCAGGTCGCCGAGGCGCGCGCCCGTCCCCTGACGACCCAGGATGCGCCCAAGCGGGCGGAATATCAGGACGCTGACTTCTTCGTCGAAGAGGCCCGTCGTCAGGCCGCAGCGAATCCCAAGTTCGGCGAACAGTTGCGCGCGGGCGGCTTCTACATGCGCACGACGCTGGACCCGACGCTGCAGACGGCGGCGCGCCAGGCCCTGATGCAGGGGTTGGAGAACTATGACCGCCGCCACGGCTGGCGCGGGGGCTGGGGCACGACCGACTTCGCCGACGGCTGGCAGGCCGTGGCGTTGAAGGAGCAGGCGCCGCCCGAACGTCGCAGCTGGGAAGCCGCCGCCATCGAAAGCGTCAGCGGCAACGCCGTCCGCATCATCACGGCCAAGGGGAATGAGACGGGCAATCTGATCCCCGGCGACGCCGCCTGGGCCAACGCCAACCGTCAACTGCGTCGCGGCGAACTGATCTTCGTCGAGAAGAAGGGCGGACAGTTCGCCCTGAAGCAGGTGCCGCGCGTCAACGGCGCCCTGGTGGCGGTCGAGCCGCAGTCGGGCCGGGTGCTGGCGATGGTCGGCGGCTATTCCTACGCGCTGTCCAGCTTCAACCGGGCCACCCAGGCCAAGCGCCAGCCGGGTTCGGCGTTCAAGCCCTTCGTCTATGCCACAGCGCTGGAGGGCGACTTCAGCCCCGCCTCAATCGTGCTGGATGCGCCGATCAGCTTTGCAGGCGGTCCGAACGGCCAGCGTTGGACGCCTGAAAACTACAGCCGCCAGTATTACGGGCCGCAGACCCTGCGGCGCGGGCTGGAACTGTCGCGCAACGTCATGACCGTGCGTCTGGCCTCGACCGTCGGCATGAACAAAATCGTGGCCCTGTCGGACAAGATGGGTCTGCCCGGCCTGTCGCCGAACCTGTCGGTGTCGCTGGGCGCGGGCGAGGTGACGCCGCTGGACATCACGGCCGCCTACGCCGCCTTCGCCAACGGCGGGCGCCGGGTGCATCCCTATCTGATCGACTATGTGCAGGACCGCCACGGCGAGACCATCTTCCGCGCCGACGACCGCAGCTGCCGCGAATGCGGACGCGGTTTCTCGGGCCAGGAATCGCCGCGCCTGCAACCCCGCGGAACCCAGGTCATCGACCCGATCACCGCCTATCAGATGAGCTCGATGCTGGAAGGCGTTGTCCAACGCGGCACCGCCGCCAGCGCGCGCGGCCTGGGCCGCTGGGTCGCGGGCAAGACGGGCACGACGAACGAATACCGTTCGGCCTGGTTCGTCGGCTTCACGACCGACATCGTGGTCGGGGTCTTCATCGGCTTTGACGACAACCGTTCTCTGGGTTCCGGGGAAGCGGGCGCCTCGGCGGCCGTGCCGGTCTTCACCCAGTTCATGCAGACAGCGCTGAAAGAGCGTCCTGCACGTCCGTTCGTGCGGCCCAAGAATGCAATCTTCCGTGTCGTGAACGGCATCGAGGAAGCCTTCCGGCCCGGCACCGAGCGCCAGGCTCCGGCGGTCGTGGCTCCGGCCGCGCCTGTGGGTCCGCAGAACTACAATGACGTGGTGCGCCGCGAGCAGGAGGCGCGGTTCAACGCCGGGGCTTCGACACCGCCCGCGACGCAGACCGCCCCGCCGCCCATTCCCCAACGCCGCGAACCGGCCGAGGATCTGAGCGGCTTGTATTGAGCGGTGGGACATAGGAGCTGGGAATTAGGGGCTTGAGGGCGCCTAATCCCCGCTACGCCTTTCCCTTTTCATCGGGGCGCTCTATGTCCGCGCCTCACATTTGTATCGCTGGAGATTGCGATGAGACCGGATGTCGAGGCCATGAAGGCCGACATCGAGCAGAGCGTCGCTCTGCTCAGGAGGCGTCTTTGACTGGGATGTCGCTCTAAGAAAGCTCGATGAGCTGAACGCGCGGGTCGAGGACCCGACGCTGTGGGACAAGCCCGACGAGGCCCAGGCCGTCAGCCGCGAACGCTCGCAGCTGGAAGCCAAGATCAACACCGTCAAGGCGATGGAGCAGGACCTTGAGGACGGGGTGATGCTGGCCGAGATGGCGGACGAGGAAGGCGACGAGGGCGCGCTGGAAGACGCGCGCGCGTCGCTGCGGGGCATCAAGGAGCGCGCCGCCCGTGCCGAACTGGAAGCCCTGCTGTCCGGCGAGGCCGACGGCAACGACGCCTATCTGGAAGTCAACTCCGGCGCCGGCGGCACCGAGTCGAACGACTGGGCCGGGATGCTGCTGCGGATGTATTCCCGCTGGGCCAAGGCGCATGGATATGAGGTCACGATCGAGGCCCACGAAGAGGGCGAACAGGCGGGGGTCAAGTCGGCCACCATCCTGATTGAGGGACCGAACGCCTATGGCTGGCTGAAGTCGGAATCGGGCGTGCACCGCCTGGTCCGCATCAGCCCTTATGACGCGGCGGCCAAGCGTCACACCAGCTTCGCCTCCATCGGGGTGTCGCCGGTCGTGGACGACGCCATCGAGATCGACATCAACCCCTCGGACGTTCGCACCGACACCTATCGCGCCTCGGGCGCGGGCGGTCAGCACATCAACAAGACCGATTCGGCGGTGCGTCTGACCCACACCCCGACCAATACGGTCGTGGCCTGCCAGGCCGGCCGGTCGCAGCACCAGAACCGTGAAATGGCGTGGAAGATGCTGCGGGCGCGCCTGTATGAGCTGGAGCTGCAGAAGCGCGAGGCCGCCGCCCAGGCGCTGGCGGACGCCAAGACCGACATCGGCTGGGGCCACCAGATCCGTTCCTATGTCCTGCAGCCGTATCAGATGGTGAAGGATCTGCGCACGGAGGTGGAGACGTCTGACACTCAAGGGGTGCTGGACGGCGACCTGGATCAGTTCATGGGCGCAGCCCTGGCGGCCCGAGTCGGCGAGACACGCGGCGCAAGTGTGGATTAAGCGAAAGGGGGCGGTCCCACGGACCGCCCCTTTTTTGATGGGTTACCGACCTTCGGCCTGCTTGAGCCCGCATTGTTTGGGCTGTTAGGCCTAAGCCCAGCTTCCATCGTCATTCCGGGGCTGAGCGCAGCGAAGAACCCGGAAGCCAGAGGGCCTGTCGTGGCGTCAACCGCATCGAGCGATGGAGATGTGGCCCTGGGTTCCGGGTTCGTCCTTTGGACGCCCCGGAATGACGATTGTATTGAATGATTCAGGCCGGGGTCTTGGCGTCCGGCTTGTCCGCCTTGTCGGGCTTGGGGGCGGGGGCTTCCAGCATGGCGGCGCCGGGCGTGTCGCGCTTGGCCTGGATGCAGCGACCCTGGAACCAGGCGCCCTGTTCGACCGAAAGCTGTTCCTGGGTGATGTCGCCCTCGACACGCGCGGTGGCGTAGAGACGAACCTGTTTGGCGACGATGGCGCCGGAGACGCGGCCCCGGATTTCGAGCACGTCGGCATGAACGCTGCCTTCGACCGCGCCGCCTTCTCCGATGATGACGCGGGCCACACGCACATCGCCCTTCAGCGCCCCGTCGATGTGAAGATCGCCCGCGCCCGAGATGTTGCCTTCATATTTCACGCCCCCCGACAGGGTGGATAGATTGGAGGACCGAGCCGCCTGTCGGGATGGCTCCGATACGCGCGGGTCGGGGCCTGGCGCAGGGGGCGTGGCGGGTCTGGTCGGCTCAGGCAGAGGCGGAATGCCCAGTGACTGGGGCCCGTTGTCGTAGGATTTGCTCTTGGTGAACATGGTGCGCTCCGCATCTCGCCAGCCGACGCCAGCCTATTCCGAATAGCCTTGGGCGCAGTTAGGGGGAGAGCAGAGGTTCAGGTCAAGAACAGGTTCCGAACTGCGCTCGCCGATCACAAAACCTTCACCGCCTCCAGCACGGCGGCGGCGTGACCGGCGACCTTGACGTTGCGCCACGTGCGGGCGATCCGGCCATCGGCGTCGATCAGGAAGGTGGCGCGTTCGATGCCCATATATTCGCGGCCGTAGAGCTTCTTCTGGACCCAGACGCCCCAGGCCTCGCAGGCCGCGCCGTCCTCGTCCGAGGCCAGGATCAGGTTCAACTCATGCTTGGCCTTGAAGCGGTCGTGCTTCTTCACCGTGTCCTTCGACACCCCGATGACGGTCGCGCCCAGGGCGGCGAAGTCGGGGGCCATGGCGGTGAAGTCCTGGGCCTCGCGCGTGCAGCCGGTCGTGTCGTCCTTTGGATAGAAATAGACGACGGCGGGCTTGCCACGCAGTGCGGTCAGGGTGATGAGGCCTCCGCCGTCCGTGGGCAGATCGAGCGCGGGGGCGGGTTGGCCTTCGGTTACGGACATTTCGTGGCTTCCTGCCGTCATCCTCGGGCTCGACCCGAGGATCGGATGCTGGTCGTGGAGTGCGCCGCCCGTTCGGATAGGCGGCGGATGATCCGGCCCTCGGGTCGAGCCCGAGGGTGACGGAGGTTAGGTGGGGCGAACCAGAACGATCTTCTTCTTGCCGGCCGCCAGTTTGATCACGCCGTCCCTGGCGTCGGCTTCGGTCAGGAGTTGGGCGCCGTCGGAGATGGCGGCGTCGTTCAGGCGAAGGCCGCCGCCCTGGGCCAGACGACGGGCCTCGCCGTTGGAGGCGGTCAGGCCGGCCTTGGTCACGACGGCGGCGATCATGGCGCCGTAAACCTCGGCCGCCGGCAGTTCGACGGTCGGCAGGTCGGCCGAGACCTGACCCCTTTCGAAGGCGGTTTCGGCGGCCGCGCGGGCGGTGGCGGCGGCGTCGGCGCCGTGAAGCATGGTGGTGCAGGCGTCGGCCAGGGCCTTCTTGGCGTCGTTGATGGCGGCACCTTCCAAGGCCTCGAACCCGGCGATCTCGGCGTCCGACAGGTCGGTGAACAGACGCATGAAGCGGCCCACGTCGCCGTCCTCGGTGTTGCGCCAGTATTGCCAGTAGTCATAGGGCGACAGGGCGTCGGCGTTCAGCCAGACGGCGCCGCCCACGGTCTTGCCCATCTTTTGGCCCGAGGCGGTCGAGAGCAGCGGCGTGGTCAGGCCGAAGGCGGCCTTCTGGTCCACCTTGCGGGTCAGTTCGACGCCGTTGATGATGTTGCCCCACTGATCCGACCCGCCCATCTGGAGCGTGCAGCCGTAGCGGCGATTCAGCTCCAGGAAGTCGGTGGCCTGCATCAGCATGTAGTTGAATTCGAGGAAGGTCAGCGGCTGCTCGCGTTCCAGACGCAGCTTGACGGAATCGAAGCTGAGCATCCGGTTGACGGTGAAATGCGTGCCGTAGTCGCGCAGGAATTCCAGGTAGCCCAGCTTGGACAGCCATTCGTCGTTGTCGACCATGATCGCGTCGGAAGGGCCGTCGCCGAAGGTCAGGAACTTTTCGAACACGCCCTTGATGCCGGCGATGTTCTGGGCGATCCGCTCTTCGGTCAGCAGGGGGCGCTGGGTGTCCTTGAAGGAGGGGTCGCCCACCTTGGTCGTGCCGCCGCCCATCAGGACGATGGGCTTGTGCCCGGCCTGCTGAAGACGACGCAGCAGCATGATCTGGATCAGGTGCCCGACATGCAGCGACGCCGCCGTGGCGTCAAACCCGATATAGCCCGTGACCACGCCGTTCGTCGCCGCTTCGTCCAGCTCGGTCGGATGGGTGATCTGGTTGATATAGCCCCGCGCCTGCATGGTGCGGAGAAATTCGGACTTGAAGGCAGGCTCTGTCATGGTCGATTACGTCGGCAATAAGGGAGCGGTCGTTTAGCACGCTCGATGAGCGGAGCGAACGAAATGGCCGACAAAATCAGAAATCCAGCCGCCCTGCGTCTGTTGATCGGCTGGGCCGTGGTCGCGGCCGTGATCTTCGGGGGGCTGGCGGCGGCCGGGTTCCTGCCGCCGCATCCCGGTTTTGGGCAGGTGTTCATGCCGGCGGTGGCGGCGGTGCTGTTGCAGGGCGTGGTGGCCCTGATGGCGGCGAAGCAGGGGCGGGCCAGACTGGGGTGGATCATCCTGTTGGCGCCGCCATTGGCCATGCTGGCGATCGTGGCGCTGTCCCTGGCCCTGTTCGCCTTCGGCGTTGGTTGAGCCTGTGCGCCTGCCCCTGATCCCCCACCCGACATCGCGCCATGACGGTCTGACGCTGGAGGTCGAGGCGCGGCGGCAGGGCGATCGGCTCAGTCTGGATTATGTGCTGTCGGGGCCGGTGGAGGCCGTGCTGTGGCCGCAACTGGCCGCACGGACGAGGACCGAGGACCTTTGGCGCGCGACCTGTTTCGAGGCGTTCGCGGCGACGCCGGACGGCTATGTCGAATACAATCTGTCGCCGTCGGGGGCGTGGGCGGCCTATCGATTCGACGGCTATCGGCAGGGGATGCGCGCCTTCGACATGGCGGCGCCCTTCATCGTGACGCGCCGGGCGCCGGGACAGTTCGCGCTGACGGCGGACGTGACCCTGCCGGACGGGGCGACGGGGACGCTGGGCCTGACCGCCGTGATCCAGGGGATGAACGGTTCGGTCGGATACTGGGCGCTGAGCCATTCGTCGGATAAGCCGGACTTTCATCATCCCGACTCCTTCGCGCTGGAACTGCCATGAACTTCGGTCTCGACCGCCTGCTGTCCGATGCCGCGCTGCGGGCGCCGTTGAAGGAGCGGCGCGTGGCGTTGCTGGCGCATCCGGCCTCGGTGACGCGCGACCTGACCCATGCGGTGGATGCGCTGGCCGCCTGTCCCGAGATCACCCTCAGCGCCGCCTTCGGGCCGCAGCACGGGATGAAGGGCGACCTGCAGGACAATATGATGGAGAGCCCGGATTATCGCGATCCGGTGCATGGCATCCCGGTCTTCAGCCTGTACGGCGAGGTGCGGCGGCCCAGGGACGAATGGATGGAGACGTTCGACGTCATCCTGATCGACCTGCAGGACCTGGGGTGCCGCATCTACACCTATGTCACGACCCTGCTCTATGTGCTGGAGGCGGCGGCGAAACACGGCAAGGCGGTCTGGGTGCTGGACCGGCCCAATCCGGCCGGGCGGCCGGTCGAGGGGATGATGTTGCGGCCCGGATACGAGAGCTTCGTCGGGGCCGGGCCGATGCCGATGCGCCACGGCATGACGATGGGCGAACTGGGCCTGTGGTTCATCGACCACTTCAAGCTGGACGTCGAATACCGGGTCGTGGAGATGCAGGGCTGGGCGCCCGAGGCGGGGCCGGGCTTCGGCTGGCCGCTGGGCGAACGGTCGTGGGTCAACCCCAGCCCGAACGCGCCGAACCTGTCGATGGCGCGGGCCTATGCCGGGACGGTGATGCTGGAGGGGGCGACCCTGTCGGAGGGGCGGGGCACGACACGGCCGCTGGAGCTGTTCGGGGCGCCCGACATCGACGCGCGGGCGGTGATCGCGGAGATGCAGGCGCTGGCGCCTGACTGGCTGTCGGGCTGCGTGCTGCGGCCCATGTGGTTCGAACCGACTTTCCACAAACACGTCGGGAAACTGTGCAGCGGGGTGCAGATTCACGTCGACGACCCCGCCTACGATCATGCGGCGTTCCGGCCGTGGCGGGTGCAGGCGCTGGGGTTCAAGGCGGTCCGGCGGCTGTATCCCGATTACGACCTGTGGCGCGATTTTCCGTATGAGTATGCGTTCGGCAAAATGCCCATCGACGTCATCAACGGCGGCCCGGCCTTGCGGGAATGGGTGGACGACGCCGACGCGGCGCCGATCGATCTGAACGCCGTGACACGGCCCGACGAGGCGGCATGGGAAGAGACGCGGCGGCCGTTCCTGCTGTATTGAGGGCGAGAGACGAGGGAGACGGGGATCATGATCGGGTCTGTGTTTGCGGCGGCGTTGCAGGTCTCAGGGGCGCAGGCGACGCCCTATCCGGCCGATATGCAGCGGGCCGAGGTTTGCTACGCCCACGTCATGCTCCTGATCGAGGAGGCCGCGCGCGAAACCGGCCGGGTGGCGGGACCGAGTTGGTTCATTCGCGATTGGTGGGGGGCCAGGCGGGATGAGGCGCAATCCGCGCGCGACCGGGAAAGGGCGGTCAAGGCGGCGATGGCGAAACGCGGAACCGAGGACGCCGCCGGGTTCGCTTCGGAGCGCGCCGCCTGCATCCAGGAAGCAATCAAGGCGGGGGCCGTGCCCGGGATGGAGAGCTGAGCTCTATCTTATAACTAAAATCTATTGAGTACCTGCAAATAAGTGATTGGGCTTATGGTTTGCGGTGCGGTAGGAGTGAGTCCTCCTAACCACCCCAGCCGATGGATTTCACATGGCCCTCATCAACACGACGATCAAACCCTTCGCGGCGACCGCTTACAAGGAAGGCAAGTTCGTCGACATCACCGACGCCGACGTAAAGGGCAAATGGGCCATCTTCTTCTTCTATCCGGCCGACTTCACCTTCGTCTGCCCGACCGAGCTGGAAGACCTGGCTGACACCTATCCGACGCTGCAGGGTCTGGGCGTCGAAGTCTTCTCGGTTTCGACCGACACCCACTTCAGCCACAAGGCCTGGCATGACACCTCGCCCGCCATCGGCAAGATCAACTACTATATGGTCGGCGACCAATCGGGCGTGATCACCAACAACTTCGACGTCATGCGTCCTGGCGTGGGCCTGGCCGACCGTGCGACCTTCCTGGTCGATCCGGAAGGCGTGATCCAGTTCATGGAAATCACGTCGGAAGGCGTGGGCCGCAACGCCGCCGAACTGCTGCGCAAGGTGAAGGCCGCGCAATATGTCGCCGCGCACCCCGGTGAAGTCTGCCCGGCCAAGTGGGAAGAAGGCGAAGCCACCCTGGCGCCGTCGCTCGACCTCGTCGGCAAGATCTAAGCGCTATGCCTATCTGGGTCCGGCCTTGCGTCGGACCCAACCGGCCCGCGATCCGGGCCGTGTGATCCTGTGATCGCCTCGCCATTGTGGCTCGAAGGCATCGCATCCTTCCCAATCGAATTCGAGGAGCCCGCCATGCTGGACGCCAATCTGAAAACTCAGCTTGAGGGCTATCTCAAGAACATCGTCCATCCGGTAGAACTGGTCGCCTCGCTGGGCGCCGGACCGAAGTCGCAGGAACTGAAGGCCCTGCTGGAGGACATCGTTTCGGTCTCGCACGGCAAGGTCGAGATGGGCCGCGACTATGATGATGAGCGCCAGCCCAGCTTCCTGATCCGGCGCAAAGGCACGGACATCGGCGTGCGGTTCGCGGGGATTCCGCTGGGGCACGAGTTCACCTCCCTGGTGCTGGCCCTGCTGCACGTCGGCGGCCATCCGTCCAAGGCGGCGCAGGAGGTGATCCAGCAGGTCAAGGACCTGGAGGGCGACTATCTGTTCGAGACCTATTTCTCGCTGTCGTGCCAGAACTGCCCCGACGTGGTGCAGGCCCTGAACCTGATGAGCGTGATCAATCCGCGCATCAAGCACGTCGCCATCGAGGGCGGCCTGTTCAAGGACGAGGTGGATGAGCGCAAGATCATGGCCGTGCCGACGGTGTTCCTGAACGGCGAACTGTTCGGTCAGGGCCGGATGGAGCTGGAGCAGATCGTCGCCAAGATCGACACCGGCGCCGAGGCCAAGGCCGCCGAGAAGATCAAGGCCAAGGCGCCGTTCGACGTGCTGGTAGTCGGCGGCGGCCCGGCCGGCGCGGCGGCGGCCATCTACACCGCCCGCAAGGGAATCCGCACCGGCGTGGTGGCCGAGCGGTTCGGCGGCCAGGTGCTGGACACCATGGCGATCGAGAACTTCATCTCGGTGCCCCATACCGAAGGGCCGAAACTGGCCGCCCATCTGGAGCAGCATGTCCGCGAATATGAGGTGGACGTCATGAACCTGAACAAGGCGGCGAAACTGATCCCGGCCAAGGTTCCTGGCGGCCTGCATGAGGTGGTGCTTGAGAATGGCGCTTCGCTGAAGTCGCGCACGGTGATCCTGTCGACCGGCGCGCGCTGGCGTCAGATGAACGTGCCGGGCGAGGATCAGTACAAGAACAAGGGCGTGGCCTATTGCCCGCACTGCGACGGGCCGCTGTTCAAGGGCAAGCGGGTGGCGGTGATCGGCGGCGGCAACTCGGGCGTCGAGGCGGCCATCGACCTGGCGGGCATCGTCGCTCATGTGACGCTGATCGAATACGACAGCGAACTGCGGGCCGATGCGGTGCTGCAAAGGAAGCTGGCGACCCTGCCGAACGTGCGGATCGTCACCTCGGCCCTGACGACCGAGGTGCGCGGCGACGGCGAGAAGGTGACGGGCCTGGTCTATAAGGACCGCAATTCGGACGCGCAGCACGATGTGGATCTGGAGGGAATCTTCGTGCAGATCGGTCTGGTTCCGAACACTGAATGGCTGCACGGCGCGGTGGCCCTGACCCCGCGCGGCGAGATCGAGGTGGATCATCGCGGCGAGACCAGCCAGCCCGGCGTCTTCGCCGCGGGCGATGTGACGACCGTGCCCTACAAGCAGATCGTAATCGCCATGGGCGAGGGCTCCAAGGCCGGCCTGTCGGCCTTTGACTACATGATCCGCACGGAACCGGCGGTTGAGGTGGTGGAGGCGGCGTAAGGCCTGGGTTCAATCGACATTCAGGCCAAACCGTATTTCCGGGGTGTCCGCAGAGAATTCGGCGTCGAGTACGTCCAGTAGCGGCGCTGCAGTTCTGAGTTCCGGTTTCTTCGCCTTGCTCAGCCCCGGATTGACGATTTTAGATTTCGATCGACCGGACGGTCGGCGCCGAAGTCACGCGCAGTCTGGGCGAAGGCGGGCGCCGGGTCGTTGGACATCGACACGATGACAGGGCCGGAATGCAACGGGCGCATGATGGGCCTCGGGCGGATTTCGTCCGGTCGTGCGGATCGCGCCCTAAACATGCGTATCAGTGAAGCTTGAGACGTCCTGAAACCCGGCGATGAAGCAGGCGCGACAGGGCCAGGATCGCCGTGCGGCTGACGCCCAGGATGGCGCGGTGGTGATCCAGATGCAGAGCCATATAGGCCCATTTGGCGATCAGCCCCTCGATCAGGAAGTTCGGACCGCCCAGCCCGCCCATCAGGGAGCCGACGCCCGTGTCCCCGCCCAGAGACACCAGTGAGCCTCGATCCCGATAGAGGAAAGGGCCGGGATCGCGCGCGGGGCTGGCCAGGGCCTTGGCCAGATAGGCCGCCTGCTGCGACGCCGCCTGGGCGCGGGCCGGGACGGGCTTTGCGTTCGGTCCTGGCGCTTCGGCGCAGTCGCCCATCGCATAGATGCCGGGCGCGGAGGTGCGCAGATGGTCGTCCACGACAAACTGATTGAGGCGTCCGGTGGACAGGCCCAGATCGCGGTTGTGATCGGATGCCTTGACCCCTGCGGCCCAGACGATCAGGTCGGCGGGGACATCGCCTTTTGAGGTGTCCAGGCGGTCGGCGTGGACGGCGTTGACCTTGGCGTCGGTGAGCAGGCGCACGCCCTTGGCCTCCAGCGCCCGGGCGGCCTTGGCGGCAGCGCGTTCGGGCAGGCCGCCAAGAATTCGGGGTGCGGCCTCCACGATGGTGACGGCGAGGTCGAACATCTGGTCCGACGTCAAACCGGCGGACAGTTCGTCGTGGCCCTCGATCAGTTCGGTGGACAACTCGACGCCTGTCGCGCCAGCGCCTACGATGGCGATGTTCAGCTTGCGCTCGTCCGAATAGGCGGCGGACAGGAAGGCTGCGGTCAGACGCCGGTTGAAGGCCTCGGCGTCCGCGACGTTCTCCAGCAGATGGGCGTGTTCGGCGGCGCCCGGCGTGTTGAACAGGTTCGAACCGCTGCCGATGGCCAGCACCAGCGTCTGGAATGACAGGGTGCGCGGCGCCACCAGAACCGCGCCGTCGTCGCGGATTTCAGCCAAGGTCAGCGTCTTGGCCGCTGGGTCGAGGCCGGTCAGATCGCCGAATGCAAAGCTGAAATGATTGCGCCGCGCCAGCAAAGGATAGGACAGGCCTTCCTGGTGCGAATCCAGCGAGCCTGCGGCGACTTCATGCAGGCTGGGCTTCCAGAGATGGAAGATCGAACGATCGATCAGCAGGACACGGCGGCGCCCTTCACGCGGGCCGAACCGACGCCCCAGACGGGCGGCGAGCTCCAGCCCGCCAGCGCCGCCGCCGATGATGACGATGTCATGTTGCATCCGGGTCTCCTGAGCGATTGACCCGAATGTGGGGTCAGGCCGGATTTTCTTCCAGCCGCTTGTCCAGATAGGCGCCGACGCGGCGATCAACCGCGCCCATGTGGTCCTGCCAGAAGTGGCTGGCGCCCTCTTCCAATTCGTAGTCGATGACGATGCCCTTCTGGGTGCGCAGCTTGTTGACCACGCGCTCCACTTCGACCGGCGGAACGATGGTGTCGGCGGTGCCGTGCAGGAAGAGACCGGACGCCGGGCAGGGGGCCAGGAAGCTGAAGTCGTACATGTTCGACGGCGGCGAGACCGAGATGAAACCATCCGTCTCTGGTCGGCGCATCAGCAGCTGCATGCCGATATAGGCGCCGAACTGATAGCCCGCGACCCAGGTCTGGCTGGCGGCGGGGTTGTTCGACTGCAGCCAGTCCAGGGCGGTGGCGGCGTCCGCCAGTTCGCCGATGCCGCTGTCGAACTCGCCCTGAGACTTGCCCACGCCACGCGAATTATAGCGCAGGGTTGCAAAGCCGCGTTGCAGGAACAACTGGTGCAGGGTGACGGTCACCGGGTTGTTCATATGTCCGCCCGCCTTGGGATGCGGATGCAGAATCAAGGCGATGGGCGCGTTAGCACGCTTGCCGGGGGAATAGCGGCCTTCGATGCGACCGGAGGCGCCGGGCAGGATGACTTCAGGCATTTGGGCTCTGGAATCCGTTCAACTGTCATTTCGTGGCCGCGCAATACTTGACTAGTGGGGTAGGACTTTATAGGTCCGTCCAGCGCGCGCCGCCTTTGCGAAGGCGCGGGTTCTAGCACAAGAGCCCCGAAAAGCGCGTAATTTTTGAGGGTGCGATATGCGTCTGTCGACCAAGGGACGATACGCCGTAATGGCGATGGCCGATCTGGCGAAGAACGGACGCGGCGAGAGCGGCGAAATCCGGGCTGTCTCGCTGGCCGAAATCGCCGCGCGACAAGAGATTTCCCTGAGCTACCTGGAGCAGTTGTTCGCACGACTGCGTAAGAGCGAACTGGTCAAGAGCGTACGGGGCCCCGGCGGCGGTTATCGTTTGGCCAAGGGCGCGCATGAGACGGTGGTGGCGGACATCGTGCTGGCGGTCGATGAGCCGATTCGCGCGACCCGCTGTGTGGCGCATGGGTCGCCCAAGGGCTGCATGTTGGCCGGCGAACGCTGCATCACCCATAATCTGTGGGAAGATCTGGGCGACGAGATCCATCGCTATCTTGCGCGTGTGTCGTTGGAGGATGTGGTGATGAACCGCACGGGTCAACGTCGACACAATATTGAGGTCCCCGCGTCGGATGCTGTGGGTGTGGCGGCATGAGCGGCGTCTATCTGGACTACAATGCGTCCGGCCTGGTGCGGCCGGAAGTGCTGGAGGTCATGGCGCGGGCGCTGGCCGACAACGGCAATCCCTCGGCGGTTCATGCGGCGGGCAGGCGTGCAAGGGCCCGGGTCGAGACGGCGCGAGCGCAGGTCGCGGACCTGGTCGGGGCCGATCCGACGGCGGTGGTGTTCAACTCGGGCGGCACCGAAGCCAATGCACAGGGCATCGCCAGTGCGCTGGCGGCCGGTTGCGAGCGATTGATCGTGTCGGCGACCGAGCATCCTTGCGTGGCCGAGACGGCGGCGAATGCGGGGGCGCCGGTTGAGGTTTTGCCTGTTGATGCGCACGGAGTGGTCGATCTGGACTGGCTGGCCGAGGCGCTTTCGCGTCCGGGCCGGGCGGTCGTGGCCATCCATCACGCTAATAACGAAAGCGGCGTTATCCAGCCGATCGCCGAGGCGGCGGCTCTAGTGCGATCGGCGGGCGGCTGGCTGCATGTCGACGCCATCCAATCGGCGGGCAAGATCGCGGTCGATATGCGGGCGCTGAACGCGGACACCCTGACCCTGTCGGCGCACAAGCTGGGCGGGGCGCAGGGCGTGGGCGCCCTGATCTTCAAGGAAGGCCTCTCGGGCGTGCGCATCCTGCACGGCGCGGGGCAGGAGCGGGGCCTGCGCGCCGGGACCGAGAATGTGCCGGGCATCGCCGGGTTCGGCGTCGCGGCCGACTGCGCCGCGCGCGATCTGGAGGCGATGGGATCGCACGTCGCCTGGCGTGACGCGGCCGAGGTGAAGGTCAAGGCGGCGGGCGCGACGATCATCGGCGGCGGCGTGGCTCGCCTGCCCAACACACTGTTCATGGCGGTCGAGGGCTGGGACAGCCCACAGCAGCTGATCACGCTGGACCTGACCGGCGTCATGGTGTCGGCGGGCTCGGCCTGTTCCTCGGGCAAGGTCAAGCCGTCCAAGACCATCAGCGCCATGGGGCTGAATGCATTGGCGACCGGGGGCGTGCGCGTCTCCGGCGGCTGGGGCACGGTTCAAGGTGACTGGGCGCGGTTCGCCGACGCCTGGGTCGCCGCCTACGACAAGCATAAGACACGCGCCGCCGAGCGCGTGAGAGAGGTCGCCTGATGGCCGCCGTCAAGGAAACCATCGACGCCGTCGCCGCGCTGGAAAAATACGCGCACGGCTTCACTTCGGACATCGAGCAGGAGTTCGCCCCGCGCGGGCTGAACGCCGACATCGTGCGCTTCATCTCCGAGAAGAAGGGCGAGCCGGAATGGATGCTGGAATGGCGCCTCGCCGCCTATGAGCGCTGGCTGGCGATGGAGGAGCCGACGTGGGCGGCGGTGAAGTATGAGCCGGTCGATTATCAGGACCTGTTCTACTATGCGGCCCCCAAGCAGAAGGAGGGACCCAAGTCTCTGGACGAGGTCGATCCCGAAATCCTGGAGGTCTACAAGAAGCTAGGCATCCCGCTGAAGGAGCAGGAAGTGCTTGCGGGCGTGCAGGGCGCGCCCAAGGTCGCCGTGGACGCCGTGTTCGACAGCGTGTCGGTGGTCACGACCTTCAAGGAGGAGCTGGCCAAGGTTGGCGTGATCTTCATGCCGATTTCCGAGGCCTTGCGCGAATATCCTGATCTGGTGCGGCAATATCTGGGGTCGGTGGTGCCGGTCTCGGACAACTATTTCGCGGCCCTGAACAGCGCCGTCTTTTCGGATGGGTCGTTCGTCTACATCCCGCCGGGCGTGCGCTGTCCGATGGAGCTGTCGACCTATTTCCGCATCAATGCGTCGCAGACGGGCCAGTTCGAGCGGACGCTGATCATCGCCGACAAGGGCAGCTATGTTTCCTATCTGGAAGGCTGCACCGCGCCGATGCGCGACGAGAACCAGCTGCATGCGGCCGTGGTCGAGATCGTGGCGCTGGACGACGCCGAGGTGAAATATTCGACCGTCCAGAACTGGTATCCGGGCGATGCCCAGGGCAAGGGCGGCATCTACAACTTCGTGACCAAGCGCGCCGACTGCCGGGGCGATCGGTCCAAGGTGTCGTGGACGCAGGTGGAGACGGGTTCGGCCGTCACCTGGAAATATCCGTCCTGCATCCTGAAGGGTGAGGAAAGCTCAGGCGAGTTCTATTCCATCGCCATCACCAACGGACATCAGCAGGCCGACACCGGCACCAAGATGATCCACCTGGGCAGGAACTCGAAGTCGCGGATCATCGCCAAGGCGGTGTCGGCGGGGCGGTCGGATTCGACCTATCGCGGCCTGGTCTCGGTGCATCCGAAGGCGACGGGGGTGCGCAACTTCACGCAGTGCGACTCCTTGCTCATCGGCAAGGACTGCGGCTCGCACACCATCCCCTATATCGAGGCCCGCAACGGCTCGGCCCAGCTGGAACACGAGGCGACGACGACGCGCCTGTCGGACGATCAGCTATTCTACGCCCAGCAGCGCGGGTTGTCCGAGGAGGAGGCGGTAGCCCTTCTGGTCAACGGCTTCGTCCGCGACGTGCTGCAGGAACTACCGATGGAGTTCGCGGTCGAAGCGCAGAAGCTGGTGGCGATCAGCCTTGAAGGCTCGGTTGGATAATCAAGAAGAAACAATGCTCAATATCAACAACCTCCACGTCTCCGTCGGTGAAAAGCCGATCCTCAAGGGGCTCACGCTCGACGTTCCCGCCGGCGAGGTGCACGCCATCATGGGGCCGAACGGGGCGGGGAAGTCGACGCTGGGTTACGCCCTGTCGGGACGGCCGGGCTATGAGGCGACGGAAGGGTCTGTCGAATGGGCGGGCGAGGATCTGTTGGCGCTGGACCCGGCCGAACGGGCGGCCAAGGGCGTGTTTCTGTCGTTTCAGTATCCGATCGAGATCCCCGGCGTGCCGGCCCTGACCTTCGTGCGGACGGCGCTGAATGCGCAAAAGCGCGCGCGGGGCGAGGAGGAGGTGGCGGCGCCCGCCTTCCTGAAGCTGGTTCGCGAGGCGTCCAAGGCGTTGAAGATGGACTTCGACATGCTGAAGCGGCCGCTGAACGTCGGCTTCTCCGGCGGCGAGAAGAAGCGGATGGAGATCCTGCAGATGGCCCTGCTGGAGCCGTCTCTGCTGATCCTGGACGAGACGGATTCGGGCCTCGACATCGACGCCCTGCGGATCGTGTCGGAGGGGGTGAACGCCCTGCGTTCTCCCGACCGCGCCATGCTGGTCATCACCCACTATCAGCGCCTGCTGGACTATATCAAACCCGACCGGGTGCATGTGCTGGCCGGCGGGCGGATCGTGGCCTCGGGCGGACCGGAACTGGCGCTGGAGCTGGAGGCGGAAGGATACGACAAGTATCTGCCGCCCGTTTTGCAGGGGGCGGCATGAGCGCGGCCTTCGCCATCGACCTGAACGACGCCGAGACCTATCCGTCGCGGCGCACGGAGGCGTGGAAATACAGCGATCTGAAACGGTATCTTCGCGCCGCGCCGGAGCCTTCCGGCACGGCCGAGGCCGGGTCGCCGGGACCGTTTTATGATCTGGGCGGGGAGGCGATCGTCTTCGCCAACGGGCGCGCCGTGGGCGTGACCGACTTCATCGCCTCGGGCGAGCGTACGCTGCGGCTGCGCTATGTCTCCGACGCGGTCGGGACGGGCCATACGGCCAGCGCGCGGGTGTCGGCGCGGGCCGGCGCGCGGCTGTTGCTGCTGGAGACGCACGAAGGTGCGGGCTCGGCCTATGTGGCCCACAATACGCTGGAGCTGGACGTGGCGGCCGGGGCCGAGGTGACGCGCGTCGTCCTGGTCGAGGAGCCAGAGGACGCCATTTCCGTGTCCGAGGCCCATGTGAAAGTCGAGGCGGGCGGGATCTATCGCCAGACGATCATCGCCACCGGCGCGAAACTGCAACGGATCGAGACGCGGATCACCCACTATGCCCAGGGCGCGCAGGTCCAGGCGGACGGACTCTATCTGCTGAACGGGTCGCGGCACGCCGACCTGACCAGCGTGGTGCGTCATGTCGAACACGACGGCGCGACCTCGCAACTGATCAAGGGCGTGGCGCGCGATACGGCACGGGGCGTCTTCCAGGGCAAGATCGTGGTCGAGCGCGGGGCCGACGGCACCGATGCGCGGATGGGGCATCACGCCCTGATCGCCAGCGAGCGGGCCGAGATCGACGCCAAGCCGGAACTGATCATCTATGCCGACGACGTGCAGTGCGCGCACGGCAACACCGTGGGGACGCTGGACGAAAGCGCCCTGTTCTACATGCAGCAGCGCGGCATTCCGGCCGAGGAAGCGCGCGCCCTGCTGACCCAGGCCTTCCTTATCGAGGTCGTAGATCGGATTGAGCACGAAGGCGCGAGAGAGGTGACGCGGGAATGGCTGACGGCGCGGTTGTGAACAGCTTCGACCCCTATGCCGTGCGGGCGCAGTTCCCGATCCTGTCGCGACAGGTGAACGGCAAGCCGCTGGTCTATCTGGACAATGCGGCCTCGGCGCAGAAGCCCCGCGCGGTGATCGACGCCTTGGTCACGACGATGGAGGGCGGTTACGCCAACGTCCACCGGGGTCTGCACACCCTGTCGAACGAGGCGACGGAAGCGTTCGAGAAGGCGCGCGAGATCGTGGCCCGGTTCCTGAACGCCGAGACGCCGGAACAGGTGGTCTGGACCAAGGGCGGGACCGAGGCGATCAATCTGGTGGCTAATGGGATCGGCCTGTCGATCCAGCCGGGCGATGAGGTCATCCTCACCGAGATGGAGCATCACTCCAACATCGTGCCGTGGCATTTCCTGCGCGAGCGGCATGGAGCGGTGATCAGATGGATCCCGGTCAAGGACGACGGATCGCTGGATATGGCGGCCTATGCCGATCTGCTGGGACCCAGGACGCGGATGGTCGCGGTCACCCATATGTCGAACGTGCTGGGGACGATCAATCCGGTCGCGGAAATCAGCCGTCTGGCTCATGCGGCCGGGGCGCAGGTTATGATCGACGGATGCCAGGGCGCGGTCCATGCGACGCCCGACGTCCAGGCCATCGGCTGCGACTTCTATGTGCTGACGGGCCACAAGCTGTTCGCCCCCACCGGCATCGGCGCCCTGTACGGCAAGGCCGAGGCTTTGGAGGCCCTGCCGCCCTATCAGGGCGGGGGCGAGATGATCGAGACGGTCGAGCGGGACCGGATCACCTATGCCCGGCCGCCGCATCGGTTCGAGGCGGGGACGCCGCCGATCCTGGAGGCTATCGGCCTGGGCGCGGCGCTGGAGTGGCTGGCGCAGTACGACCCGGCGGCGGTGCAGGCGCATGAGCATGCGCTGTATCGGCATGCCATGGACCGGCTGGCGGGTCAGAACTGGCTGCGCATTCTGGGCCAGGCGGAAGGCAAAGGCGCGATCCTGACCTTCGCCGTCGAGGGTGCCCACGCCCATGACGTGGCCCAGATCATGGACCGTTACGGCGTCGCCGTGCGGGCGGGCCTGCATTGCGCCGAGCCGCTGGCGAAAAGAATGGGGGTGACGTCGAGCACCCGCGCCTCGTTCGCCCTATATAACACCGTGGAGGATACGGACGCCTTCGTGGATGCGCTGATCAAGGCGCGGAACTTCTTCGTGTAAGCCGATGACAGACGAAACGATTCAGGACAGCGACGCCTTCAAGGAGGCTTGGGACGAACCCCAGAAAAGCGCCTTGTCGCAGGCCGAGCTGGACACCCTGACCGAGAACCTGATCGAGGCGCTGAAGAGCGTCTATGACCCGGAAATCCCGGTCGACATTTATGAACTGGGCCTGATCTATCGGGTCGACGTCAACGACGACCGTGATGTGGTGGTGGACATGACGCTGACGGCGCCGGGCTGTCCGGTCGCCGGCGAAATGCCGGGCTGGGTCGAGACGGCGGTGGAGAAGGTGGACGGCGTCCGCAGCGCCAAGGCCAATCTGGTGTTCGACCCGCCGTGGGACAGCTCCAAGATGAGCGACGAGGCCAAGCTGGCCCTCAATATGTTCTGATGAGGTCGTTCCAATGACCGAGCTTCAAGCCACATCCCGCCCGCGCCGTCCGCGCCCCAAGGCCGTCACCCTGACGGACGCCGCTGCTGATCGCGTGCGTGAAATTCTGGACAATGCCGAGAACGACCACATCGGCCTTCGGATCGGGGTCAAGAACGGCGGCTGCGCGGGGCAGGAATACACCTTCGCCTACGCTAATGAGGTCGGACCGCTGGACGAGGTGGTCGAGGACAAGGGCGTCACCATCCTGATCGAACCCAAGGCCGTGCTGTTCCTGATCGGCACCGAAATCGACTACGAGACGACGCATTTGGCCTCTAAATTCGTGTTCAACAATCCGAACCAGACCGACGCCTGCGGTTGCGGCGAGAGCGTGACCATCGTGCCCGTCGCCAGCGCCTGAAGTGGCGTTTGATCCCGACTTCAATGACTGGGTGCGCGAGCATTTCGACGCCCTGGGGCGGCTTGATATCAAACGGCTGTTCGGTGGAGCAGGGGTCTATTCAGACGGTCTGATGTTTGCGCTGCTCGACGACGGCGTGGTTTGGTTGAAAGCGGATGATGCGCTGTCGGAGGCGTTCGTAGCGTCGGGATCACGTCTGTTCACCTATCCCGCCAAAGATGGGCGGATGTTGTCGCTGGGCTACTGGAGTCTGCCGGAGACGGCGTTGGATGATCCCGATGAGGCGGTGATCTGGGCGCGACGGTCGCTGGATGTGGCGTTGCGCAAGGCGGCGGCGAAGAAGCCGAAGAAGTAGGCCGCTGTCTGCTCCGGGATGGAAGAAGAGATCATTTCTTCGGCGTGTCCACCAGCAGGGCAGGGGTGACGGGGGCGCCCGTCGCCTGAGCCACCAGTTCGGCGGTGCGAGCCTCGATGACCGCCTCAAGACGCTCCAGAAACTCTTCTTTCTTCAAGCCGACAGGGATTGGTTCAAGGAACTCCAGCGTCGCCACGCCGGCATGCTTCTCGTACTTCTCTTCGGGCCAGAACAGGCCCAGGTTCGTGGCCAGCGGCACGACCGGCATGTCGAAGTCGCGATACATGTGCCAGACGCCGGAGCGGTATTTGTATTTCTGGCCGATCGGGGCGAGATGGCCCTCAGGGTAGATCAGGATCTTGCGGTTGTCGGCCTTTGCTTCTGCGGCCCGCATGGCCAGCGCCTTGCGGGCTTCGTGACCGCCGCAGGAGTTGACCACGATGGCGCCCAGCTTTTTCAGTACGCCGCCCAGCAGCGGAAACTTCTCCAGATGGTCGCCGGTGACGAAGGCCAGATCGTCGAACTGGTCATAGGTGGCGAAACCATCGCCCCAGCTCTGGTGCTTTGAGGCGATGATGAATGCGCCCTGCGGCAGGCGTTCCTTGCCGCGCACGTCTAGCTTGATGCCCGCAAAGACCGACATGGCCTGCACCATCCGCTTCACATAGCGGCGGATGACCCAGCTGGCGGGGCCCCGACCGGGCGCCAGCGCCGCGAAAGCGGCTGCCAGCCCGTAACTGATCGAGAGAAGCCAATAGGCGATGTTAAAAGCGAGGCTGCGCATAATTGAACTATGCTCAGAAAAATCCGCGCTTGTCAGGCTGCATCTTTTAGGGAGGGTGCGGTGCTGACCATGTTCCGGCCGCCGCGCTTGGACGCGTAAAGCGCGGCATCTGCCCGTTCCAGCAGGGAGGCGGCGCTTTCGCCGGCTTGATGCTCTGCAAATCCAGCCGAGATCGACACCGTGCCTAGATCGTCATTGGTCGAGCGACGTCGCAGGCCGCGCGATGAAACTTCGTGTCGGATGCTTTCAAGCGCTGACAGGACGGCGCTGCTGCTTTCACCAGGGAAGATAATGGCGAATTCTTCACCGCCGAACCGGGCGGCGAAACGACGGCCGACACAGATCCGTGCGAGGATGGTTGAGACGTAACGCAGCACCTGATCGCCGGTCTGATGACCCCAGGTGTCGTTGAAGCGCTTGAAATGGTCGATGTCGAGAATGGCCAGGCACAGCGGCGGGTTGGTGTCTACGGCGCAGGCGGCGGACAGTTGTTCATCAAAGGCCTTGCGGTTGGCCAGATTGGTCAAGGCGTCGGTCATGGCGTCGCGTCGGACCTGATCCAGATGTTCGCGCAGACGAGCGACCTCCTGGTTGGAGTTTTCCAGACGTTTTTCAAGAATGGCCGTTTCGCGACGCACGCGACGGGTCGCCTTGGATAGACCGCCGACGATGGTCTTCAGGGCCGAAGAATCATGAGCCGCATCCATCGTGGCAGCAGCCTCTTCCAGGGACTCGCCGTAGTCTGCCTGGGTCTTGTGGGCCTTGGAGATGGCGTCTGCGATGCTGGAGAGTTCGCGATCCAGAACGGCGCCAGCGTCGCGGATTTCTTCTGACAAACGACCACGCGGCAGAAACTCGGCCGCCAGCATTTCAGAGGTCTGGTCGGATATGGAGTCGGATTCCGACAGCAGCTTCTGGATCGCCAAGCCCAGGGGGCCGTTCGGATCGCCTAGATAGTGCAGCCAGAGTTCGAAATTCAGCGGGGTCGGCCAGACTCCCGATTTTTCCATTTCGACGATGACATTGCGCGCAAGCGCATAGGCTTCTGGCCCGCGCACAGCTGTCTCGACCTGATTGGACATGCGTCTCTTCCCCATGAGCCCCATTCTGAGGCCCAGGAGAAGATTATAAGTCGCGAAACGTAACGACGAGTTAAGCGCGGATCACAACCGGGCGGCGAAGGAAGGCCGGGATGTCATCGCCGAAGCCGCGGACGCCCTGACGCTGAGGTTCGTCCCTGGATGGCTTGCGGTCGCCGCGTCGGTCCGATTGCAGCAGGTGCGGTTCGCGATCGGGACGGGGCGCGCGGGTTTCCACGGGTTCGACCGCCTCCACGACAGTCGGGGTTTCAACCACGGTTTCGGCGACCACCTCCGGCTTGGCCTTGCGGCGGCTGCGACTGCGAGGCGCCTCTACGGCAGGGGAAGCAAACTCGTCGAGGACGGCGACTGCGACCGGCGCGGTTTCAGCCTGAGCCGGTTCGACCGCGCGCGAACGGCTGCGGCCGCCCCGTTCGCCTGAACGTTCGCGTCCGCCCGAGCGTTTGTCGTCGCGGCGGTAGTTGTCCTTGATGGCTGAGAAGTCGATGCCGTCCAGAACCAGTTCTTCCGGGTCCTTCTTGATCAGCTTCAGCACCTTATCCAGCGACTTGTCGTCGGACGGGGTCACGATCATGAAGGCCTGACCCAGGCGGCCCGCGCGGCCGGTGCGGCCGATGCGGTGGACATAGTCGTCGGCGTGGTGCGAGACGTCGTAGTTGAAGACGTGGCTGACGTCGGGGATGTCCAGGCCGCGCGCGGCGACGTCGGAGGCGACCAGGATCTTCAGATTGCCAGCGCGGAAGTCGGCCAGAGTCTTCATCCGGTGCGCCTGGTCCAGGTCGCCGTGAATGGCGGCGGCGTCGAATCCATGCTTCTGCAGCGACTTGGCCACAATATCGACTTCGGACTTGCGGTTGCAGAAGACGATGCCGTTCTTGACGTCGGCGCGTTCGATCAGGGCGCGCAGGGCGGTGCGCTTGGCCTTGGGATCGCTGGTCGGGATGCGGACCAGATACTGGGTGATGGTGTCGGCGGTCATCGCCGGACGCGAGGCCTCGATCCGGGTCGGATCCTTGAGGAAGGCTGTCGTCAGGCGCGTGATCTCGGGCGGCATGGTCGCCGAGAAGAACAGGGTCTGGCGACGCGGCGGCGTCAGTTTGAAGATGCGCTCGATATCGGGGATGAAGCCCATGTCCAGCATGCGGTCGGCTTCGTCCACGACCATGATCTCGACGCCCGTCAGCAGCATCTTGCCGCGTTCGAACAGGTCCAGCAGACGGCCGGGGGTGGCGATCAGAACGTCCACGCCCTTGTTCAGCGCCGCGACCTGGTCGCCCATGGAGACGCCGCCGATCAGCAGCACCCAAGTCAGCTTGGTGCCCTTGGCGTATTTGGCGAAGCTTTCGGCGACCTGATCGGCCAGTTCGCGGGTGGGGGCCAGGACGATGGCGCGCGGCATCCGGGCGCGGGCGCGACCGGTGGACAGGCGATCGACCAGCGGCAGGGTGAAGGCCGCCGTCTTGCCGGTGCCGGTCTGGGCGATGCCCAGCACGTCGCGGCCGGCGAGGGCGACCGGGATCGCCTGTTCTTGAATGGGCGTGGCGGTCGTATAGCCGGTGTCGGCGACGGCTTGGAGCGTCGTGGGCGAAAGGCCCAGTTGGGTAAATTCGGTCATGAATCCTTAGGGAGAGAAAAGCGTCTGCGTGCATCAAGCAACGGAACCGCCCCTCTGTGGGCGAGCGGGCGGCGCGTATCGCAGACCTGTCCCGAGGCTGGGTGCGATATAGAAGTCCCCTCGCCAAAGTCAAGTATTCATGCCGTTTGAAGGCTGCCGGGTCGCGCAAAGGACCGCACGATCTGCGTGAACAGACCGTGCGGAACCTGGGTCAGCAAGCCGCCGAAGCTGCAGCGGGCGCTGTTTTTCGACTGAGGATCAGGACCAGCACCAAGCCTAATCCCGCCGAGACGGCTCCGGCGATGGCGACCGCCGGATAGCCCAGACCGCCTGCGATCACCGCGCCGCCCACGGCCGCGCCCATGGCGTTGCCCAGGTTGAAGGCGCCGATATTGACCGAAGAGGCCAGGTTGGGCGCATCGGAGGCGGCGGTCATGACCCGCACCTGCAGCGGCGGCACCAAGGCGAAGCTGGCGACGCCCCAGAAGAAGATGACCACTGAACTGGGCGCGGCGAACGGCATGACGAAGGCGAAGAGCACAAGAAGGGCGGCCAGCGCCGTCAGGGTGATGATCAGCGTGCGGTCCACCGAGCGATCCGCAAACTTGCCGCCCAGCCAGTTTCCGACCGTCAGACCCAGGCCATAGATCACCAGCATGGCGGTGATGAAGCCGATGGAGGCGTGGGTCACATCGCGCAGGATCGGCGCGATATAGGTGAAGACGGTGAACATGGCGCTGGAGCCGATCACGGTCAGCGCCAAGGCCGACAGCACGGGGCCGCGCCCCAGCACCTTCAGTTCGGCCAGTGGATTGCTGTTCGTCGGCGCGGGCAGTTTCGGCAGGGTCAGGCGCAGAGCGATCATGACGATCAGACCGATGGCGGTGATGGCCCAGAACGAAGCGCGCCAGCCCAGCACGTCACCGGCCCAGGTCGACAGCGGCACCCCGACGACGGTGGCGATGGTCAAACCCATGAACATGGCGGCGACGGCGCCCGCCTGACGGTTTGGCGGCACAAGGCTGGCGGCGACGATGGAGCCGACGCCGAAAAACGCGCCGTGATTCAGCGAGGTGATGACTCGCGCGATCAGCAGGGTGTTGTAGTCGATCGATATGGCCGAGAGCAGATTGCCCAGAGTGAAGATCGCGACCAGCCCGATCAGCAGCGCCCGGCGCGGCACGCGGCCCGTCGTCAGGGTCATCAGGGGGGCGCCCAGCATGACCCCCAGGGCATAGGCGCTGATCAGCAGGCCTGCTGTGGGAATGGAGACGCCCAGATCGGTGGCGATCACAGGCAACAGGCCCATGGGCGCAAATTCGGTCACGCCAATGCCGAAGGCCCCGGCGGCGAGGGCGAGAAGGGGAGGGTTGAGCTTCATGTCCGGAAACCTTCGGGATCAGACCAGCGGCGGGTTCAAACGCGCGAACCCTTCCTGCTGGCGATAGGGGGTGTGCGGATAGGCGGGCAGGACGCTGCTGGCGGCGTCGAGCACGGCGATCTTCTCGGCCGTCAGGCTCCAGCCGACGGCGCCGAGGTTCTGGCGAAGCTGCTCCTCGTTGCGCGCGCCGATGATGACCGATGAGACGGTCGGGCGTTGAAGCAGCCAGTTGATGGCGATCTGGGGCACGGTCTTGCCGGTTTCGGCGGCGACGGCGTCCAGAGCGTCAACCACGCGGTATAGGTGTTCATCCTCGACCGGCGGCGCGAAGTCGGCCGTCTGATGCAGACGGCTGCCCTCAGGGATTGGGGCGTCGCGACGAATCTTGCCGGTCAGGCGGCCCCAACCCAAGGGGCTCCAGACCAGAGCGCCGACACCCTGATCGGCGCCAAGCGGCATCAGATCGTCTTCGTAGGCGCGGCCGATAAGGGAATAATAGACCTGATGGGCGATTAAGCGGTTGCGACCATCGCGGTCCGCGGCGGCCTGCGCCTTCATCAGCGCCCAACCAGGATAGTTGGACACGCCGGTGTAGCGGACCTTGCCAGACGCGATGAGCGTATCCAGCGTCGCCAGCAGCTCCTCAACCGGCGTCGAGACGTCAAAGGCGTGCAGTTGCAGCAGGTCGATGTGGTCCGTGCCGAGGCGGCGCAGAGCGTCCTCGACCGCCCGGATCAGGCGGCTGCGCGATACGCCCCAGTCGCAGGGGCCTTCGCCGGTCGGCAGGCCCGTCTTGGTGGAGATCAGCACCTGATCGCGACGCCCTTTTATCGCCTGACCCAGGACCTGTTCCGATGCGCCGTGGGAGTAGACGTCGGCGGTGTCGAACAGATTGACTCCGGCCTCCAGGCAGATGTCGACGAGACGCCGCGCCTCATCGACGTCGCTGGTTCCCCAGGCGCCGAAGAGCGGGCCGGAGCCGCCGAAAGTTCCCGTGCCGAAGCTGAGAACAGGCACGCGCAGGCCTGACGATCCTAGCTGACGATAGTCCATGTTGGTTCCTTGAGGGGGAGGGCTTGGTTCGAAGGGACAGATGGACGTCGGCCTGAAACGGCGGTAGGTGGTCATAAGGCCAAGGATTTTTGATCTGGACGCAAAGATGCAGACGAATGGAGCGGATCGGGCACGGGAACTGGAGGTTTTTGCGGCTGTGGCGCAAAGCGGCAGCTTCTCTGCCGCGGGGCGCGCGCTGGAGCTGACGCCGTCAGCGGTCAGCCGGACGATCGATCGGATCGAGGCGCGTCTGGGCGTGCGGCTGATGCTGCGGACCACGCGCGTGCTGACCCTGACGGCGGAAGGTCAGGCCTATCTCAGCGCAGCGCGTCGGATACTGGCCGATCTGGATGACGCGGAGCAGAGCATCGCCGATCAGGGCGCGCCGCGCGGCCGCATCCGGGTCAGCGCCGCGCTGGCGCACGGGCGTCTGGTGGTCGTGCCGCTGCTGGGCGAGTTCGTGCGGCGCTATCCGCATATTCTGGTCGATATCAACCTGACCGATGCGGTGGTCGATGTGGCGGCGGGACAGGCGGATGTAGCGATCCGGTTCGGCCCGCTGGCCGATAGTCCGCTGACGGCGCGGCGACTGGGCGAGACGGGGCGGATCATCGTCGCCTCGCCCGAGTACCTGGCCCGGCGCGGCGTGCCGCATGTGCCGGAAGACCTGCTGGAGCACGACTGCCTGAACTTCAACTTCCGCCGAGCCGAGCCGGTGTGGCCGTTTCGCAAGGACGGCCGTGACTATGCCCTGACGGTGCGGGGATCGGTCGAGGCCAACAATGGCGAGACCTTGACGCAGCTGGCGTTGGACGGGGTGGGGGTGACGCGCGTCGGCGCCTTCAGCGTAGGGGATGCGGTCGAAAGCGGTCGACTGGTCCCGCTTTTGGAGGCGTTCAATCCGGGCGACCAAGAGCCGATCCACGCCGTATTTGTCGGCGGCGCGAACATGCCGGCGCGGGTGCGGGTGTTTGTCGACTTCCTGGCCGAACGTTTGCGCTGATCAGCGTTTCTTGCCCAGTTCGGCGGCGATGTCCTTGGTCATGCGGCCGACCTTGCGGTGGGCGGCCGTGATCTGATCTTTCGTCACGCCCCAGCGCTTCATCCAGTATTCGACGGCCTGACGCTCGGACAGGTCCAGCCGGTCCTTGTCGATGAAGCCGCGCTTGTCCTTCAGTCCCGCCATGGGGTGGTCTCCGTCTCAATCTGTCGTGCGGCGCAGGAACGCCTTTTTCGACCTTGAACGCAAATCGCCGGACGGAGCGATCCGTCCGGCGATCCGGTTCGTCGGTGATCTGAAATCAGCGCTTGCCGAAGATCAGGTCGCCCAGCTTGGCGAAGAAGCCCTTTGGTTCGGCCGGGGCCGCCGGGGCAGCAGCAGCGGCGGGCGCGGGCGTCGGCTTGGGCGCTTCGACCACCGGAGCAAGCGCAGGCGCAGGGGTGGCAGGGGCAGGGGCGACGGCGGGCGTCTCGACCGGCTTGGGCGCTTCGGCTACGGGCTTGGGCGCTGGCGCTTCCGAAGCCGGTGCAGGCTTGGATGCGGCCGCCTTGGGCTTGGCCGGCTTCGGTGCGGAGGCTTTGGCGGGCTTTGGCGCAGCGGCCTTCGGCGCGGTCGCCTTCACCGCAGGTTTGGCCTCGGCGTTGGGCTTGGCCGGCGCCTTCGGCGCGGTCGCCTTCACCGCAGGTTTGGCCTCGGCCTTGGGCTTGGCCGGCGCCTTTGGCGCAGCGGGCTTTGCAGGCGCAGCCTTGGCTGCGGCCGCCTTGGGTGCGGCCTTCACGGCGGCCGGTTTCGCCGCCTTGGGCTCAGCAGTTTTCTCGGCGGCGGCCTTCACAGCGCTCGACTTCGGCGCGGCTTTAGGCTTGGAAGCGGCAGGCGCCGCCTTGGGCGACGCAGGTTTAGACGTAGTTGGTGATTTGGCCATGTATTCCCCGACCCCTCGGTTTGATCAAAAACGCGGCGGCGACGGGCACGGCACGCGCCAGATCGCAACGATTCGTCATATTAGCGGTGTTTGAGAAATGTCCGAGTCTGCAGTTCAGATAATCGCGCGCGGTCAGCGCGCCGCGGCTGAAAGCGCCGCCGAGGCGATCGACGCCGACATCCTGCTGGAAGGCGCCACCTATTCCATCCTTGAGGAAGACGAGGACAAGGAAATCTGGCGCATCGACGGCTTCCCCACCACGGACGACGAGGCCGAGCGCATGGCCGCCATCCTGCGCGATCACGGCGGGCTTGAGGTCGTGGTCGAGAAGCTGGCCGACGCCGACTGGCTGGCCATGTCGCTGTCGGGCCTGCCGCCGGTCGAGGCCGGGCGCTTCTTCGTCTATGGTGCGCATGATCAGGGCAAGGTGCCGGAAGGCCGTGTGAACCTGAAGATCGACGCGGGCGCCGCCTTCGGCACGGGCCACCACGGCACGACTGTCGGCTGCCTGGAAGCCTTCGACAATCTGTTGAAGACCGAAACGTTCGAGAAGGTGCTGGACGTCGGCTGCGGCACGGGGGTGCTGGCTATTGCTGCGGCCAAGACCGGCACGCCCATCGCCGTCGGCACCGATATCGACGAACCATCGGCCCGGATCGCCAACGAGAACGCCGAGATCAACGACGCCAAATGCGACTTCTATTTCGCTGATGGCCTGAGCGATCCGCGCATCGCACAGCACGCGCCCTATGATCTGGTGTTCGCCAACATCCTGGCCGCGCCGCTGGTGCATTTGGCGCCCGAGATCGGCGCGGCGCTGAAGTCGGGCGGGGTCGCCATCCTGTCCGGTCTGTTGCGAACGCAGGAGGAGCGGGTGCTGGAGGCCTATCTGCCGCTGGGCTTTGCGGTCGAGCAGACCATCCATCACGACGCCTGGAGCGCCCTGCAATTGCGCAAGGCCTGAGGAGCGATCATGCGCCAGACCTTTGACGAAACCACCGATCCGTCCTTTGGAGCCAAGCACCTGCCTCTGCTGCGGGCCGAAATGGCCAGGCAGGGGCTGGACGGTTTTCTGATCCCGCACGAGGACGAGCATCAGAACGAGTATCTGCCCGACGCCAACGAGCGTCTGGCCTGGGCGACCGGCTTCACCGGCTCGGCCGGGGCGGCGGTGGTGTTCCAGGATCGGGCCAGCATGTTCACCGACGGGCGCTACACCGTGCAGGTGAAGGCCCAGACTGATCCGGCCCTGTTCGAACGGCGCGACCTGAACGATGTCGCCGCCTATCTGGAGACGGCGGCCAAGGGGGCGGTGATCGGCTACGATCCGCGTCTGCACAGCCCCGACGCCTTGATCCCGCTGAAGCGCGCGGCGCAGAAGGCGGGGGCGGAACTGAAGGCCGTGGCGGTCAATCCGCTGGATATGGCCTGGGGCGATGCGCGTCCCGTCCAGCCCGCTGCGCCGGTCGTGCCGCATGAGGATGTCTATTCGGGCGAGACCCATGCGTCCAAGCGGGCGAGGATCGGCGAGGCCGTGGCGGGTGCAGGCGCGGATGTGGTGCTGCTGACGGCGCCGTCCTCGATCGCCTGGCTGTTTAATGTGCGCGGCGGGGATGTGATACGTTCGCCTCTGCCGATCGGTCAGGCCTTGCTGGCGACGGATGGGACGGCGCGACTGTTCCTCGATCCGGCCAAGGTGACGAATGAACTGCCTGAATGGCTGGGCGATGCGGTGCAGATCGTGGCGACCGAGCGTCTGGCCAAGGCGCTGGATGGTCTTGGCGGTCAGAAGGTTCTGGTTGATCCCGCCCTGTCTTCGGCTTGGTATTTCGACCGTCTGGAACAGGCTGGGGCGACAGTGGTGCGCGGGGCGGACCCTTGCGCCGTGCCGCGCGCGGCCAAGAACGCCGTGGAGATCGAAGGCAGCCGCAAGGCCCATATCCGCGATGGGGCGGCGCTGAGCCGGTTCCTGCACTGGGTCGATACGGTGGTTCAGGAGACCCTGCCGGACGAGCGCACGGTGGTCGAGGCGCTGGAGCGGTTCCGCGAGGAAACGGGCGCGCTGAAAGACCTGAGCTTCGACACCATCGCAGGCGCTGGCCCGAACGGGGCGCTGCCGCATTACAAGCCGGTCGGCGCCACGATCCGCAAGGTCGAGAAGGGCTCGCTGCTGCTGGTGGACGGCGGGGGCCAGTATCTGGACGGCACGACCGACGTGACCCGGACCATGGCCATTGGCGAACCGACCGCAGACCAGAAGCGGATGTTCACCCTGGTCCTGAAATCGCACATCGCCATGGCTACGATCCGCTTTCCTGCGGGGACCAGCGGCATGGCGCTGGACGCCATCGCCCGCGCGCCGATGTGGAACGCGGGGCTGGATTACGATCACGGCACCGGCCACGGCGTCGGCAGCTACCTGGGCGTTCACGAGGGACCGCAGCGGATCGCCAAATGGGGCACCAGCCAGCCGCTGCTGGAAGGCATGATCCTGTCCAACGAGCCAGGCTATTATCGCGAAGGCCATTGGGGCATCCGCATTGAGACCCTGCAGGTGGTGACGCCGGCCGTGGTCCCGGAGGGCGGCGAGCGGCCCATGCACGGGTTCGAGCAACTGACCTTCGCCCCCATCGACCGGCGGCTGATCGCCGTTGATCTGCTGACGCCGGACGAGCGGGCCTATGTGGACGCCTATCACGCCGAGACGCTGGCCAAGGTCGGTCCTCTGTTGGACGCAAAGGTTCTGGCCTGGCTGAAACAGGCTTGCGCGCCTTTGTAGGGAGATCGGTCGCATGACCATGATCGGCGCCATCGGCCTGCTGCTGGTTTGCCAGTTGCTGGGCGAGGCGATTCATCGGCTGACGGGGCTGCCCCTGCCGGGCGCGGTGATCGGCATGATGTTGCTGGGGGGCTGGCTGGCGCTGGTGCGCAAGGAGCGCCCGACGCTGGAGGCGGTGACCGGCTGGCTGACGGCGCACCTGTCGATCATGTTCGTGCCGGCGGCTGTGGGCCTGATCGATGAGGGGGCCGTGCTGTCGCGCTATGGTGTCGGCATCGCCGTGGCCACCGTGATCTCGGTCCTGCTGACTCTGTGCGTGACGGGGTTGGTGTTCCGTTGGGCCGTGCGTCGGTTTGGCCCTGCGCAGGAGGAACAGGCATGAACGGCTTGATGTCGTCGCCGATCCTGTGGCTGACGGTCACTTTGGTCGTGTTCGAGGGGGCGGACAGGCTGTCGCGGCGCAGCGGGCGGCATCCGCTGTGCCACCCTGTCCTGTTGGCGACGCCGGTGCTGATTGCAATCTTGCTGCTGACCCGAACCTCCTATTCGACCTATGCCAGCGCGACGCAGATGCTGGTCTTCCTGTTGGGACCGGCGGTGGTCGGGCTGGCGGTTCCGATCTGGGCGCAGCGGGCGGTGATCCGGCGTCTGGCCTTGCCGGTCGGGCTGGCGCTGGGGGCAGGGGCGGTCACGGCGGTGGTCAGTGCGGTCGGGGTGTTGGCCCTGTTCGGCGCGCCACGTCAGATCCTGGCCTCGATCGCGCCGCGCGCCACGACGACGCCTGTGGCCATGGAGATGGCGACGCAGCTGGGCGGCATTCCGGCTCTGGCGGCGGTGATTGTGCTGTTTTCAGGCGTGTTCGGCGCCATGGTCGCCACACCGTTCTTGAATGCGCTGAAGATCGAGGACTTCCGCGCACGCGGCTTCGCCACCGGCGTATCAGCCCACGGGATCGGTGCGGCGCGGGCGTTTCAGGTCGATGCGACAGCGGGCGCATTCGCCAGTCTGGGCATGGCGTTGAACGCGGTGGCGACCGCTACGCTTCTGTCGGTTCTGGCGCTTCTGATCTGACCGGCTTTTGATCGGCGCAATGCCGCAACTGGGCCACCGGGCAGGGCAGTTCGGCCAGCGCCGTCTGGGTCGCCTCATAGCCGGACGCCACGGGCGCGTCGTAAGCCTTCCAGTCGCGGATGTCGGTCGTGCCAGCCTTGGGCAGGATCAGGACATCGGCGTCTGCGCGTGACTGCTCCATCTCGGCGTCGGTGGTGATGGTGGCTGACCGCATCAGGATTGAGACGATGGGCGGCCCGCGCTTCCAGGCGCCCGAAGCGATCCATTTCCACCAGGAGGGCGGATTTTCAAGCGACTGAGGGTCCACGCCGCGCGTCTGGGACATGTCGACGCCGATGATTGGACCGCTGTTCAGCTGTCGCATCACGCTGGTGGGGAAGTTCTTCAGCACCGCGCCGTCCACCAACACCTGTTCGTCGATGACGACCGGGGGCAGAACGCCGGGAATGGCGATGGAGGCGCGCATGGCCCTGCGCATCAGCCCGCTGCGATGAACCACGATCCGGCCGGACGTCAGGTTTGACGACACGGCGAAGAAGGGCAGGGGCAGGTCGGCGATGTCCACGTCGCCATAAGCGCGCTCCAGCAGCCCGGCGACCTTGCGCGCCCGCGACATGGCGATCATGGGGAAGGTGATGTCGGCCAGAGGATCGGATTCCACGAAGGCGCGACGAATCTCGTGATCCAGCCGTTCGAACGACCAGCCCAGGGCGGGGCCCGCCGCCACCACGGCGCCCATGGACGAGCCGCCCAGGAAGTCGAGCGGAACCTTGGCTTCTTCAAGCGCCTTGATCGCGCCGATGTGGCAATAGGCGCGCGCGCCGCCGCCTGAAAGGACCAGTCCGACAGCGGTTCCGGTGATGACCCTCGCCATGCGTTCGGCGTCGGGCGCCAGACCCTCGACACAGTGGAACCAGCGATCCGGCTCCAGCGCATTCAGCCAGATGCGGGTGTTGGCTGGCCTGTTCATACGTGGATCACGCAGCAGGATCAGGTCGGTCAGACGGCGGTTGTCGCCGAACCCGACCCGGCGCGGCAGGTTGCCGGGCGGAGCCATGAGGGCGTTGCCGACGATGAACAGCCGGTCCACCTGACGACTGCAAAGATTGGCCCAGGCGGGCTGGTCCTGTTCGGCGACATAGAGGACATAGTCGTGGTCGTCCTCGACGCGGCTGAACCATTCCGATGCGGAAGACAGCGCCGACTGGTCGATGACCTTGCAGGTGAAGCCCAGCGCCTGAATGGCGGCGGCGATCCGTTCGACGAAGGCTCGGATCGGCTGGGGGCGGGCCGAGATAAAACCGAAGACGCTGGGTTCCGCCGCGCCGCCCGCGCGTTCACGGGCGCGGTGGATCATCAGGCGTGACAGTTCGACCATCAGGTCGGGTTCGGTACGGGCGGCCTCAAAGAAGGCTTCACGCGGCAGAGACAGGATTTCCGTGTCGCGCAGGGCCACGACGCTGGCCGTATGCGGCGTTCCCGCCAGCATCGCCATTTCCCCGACCGGCTCGCCTGACCTCACAACGCCCAGGAACTGGCCGGGTTGGCCCTGTTCCATGCGGAAGACGCCCAGGCGTCCGCTGCGGACCAGATACAGGGTGTCGGACTCGTCGCCTTCGGCGAACAACTGCTCGCCCCCGGTCAGGGCGAACCAACTGGCCCGGCCCATCATCTTGCCCTCGAATATGCGCGAGAGGGCGGCTTCCAGGGTGTCGGGACGAAGCGTGGCCATGCGCCTATCTAGGGCTGATTCCGCCGCCTCGCCACGACCTGTGTCGACTAATCGGGTCGCACGACCATGCAGGTGACGCGGCGTTCAGCGAGCGCTTCGCAGGCCGACTTGGCCGAGGCTTCGCTCAGGCCGGTGAAGCGCGAACGATACCATTCACCCGCCGTCTGGACCTTGCGCTCGGCGCCCGTGAACTGGGGGCGGAAGCGACGGTTGACTTCGGTCAGCCAGTCCTGGGCCAGGCGTTCTTCGCGGAAGGCGCCGACCTGCACGGACCAGCGACCGGCGGGCGCAGGCCGTGCTGTGGTCGCTGCGCGGGCGGGCTCGCGCGCGGGCGGAGGGGCTGCACGAGCACGCGCAGGCGCGCCGGGTGCGCCGTTCAGGGCTGCGGTGACATTGGCGGGCGAGCGATTGGCCTGTCCCTGAGCCTGGGCTGTGGCGGCGTCGCGCTGGCGGGCGGCGGCCAGTTCGGAAGGCGAGGGGCTGACACGCGTCGGGAGATTGGCGGGCGCGGGCGCCGCCGTATAGGCCACGGCGTTGTAGGGAATGGCGCTGCCGCTGCTGACGCTGTTGGAGCCGATGCCGTCTTCGTCGTCGCTGTTGATCGAGGCGTAGGCGATGGGGGCGTCGCCGGCGGTGTCATTGCTGATGCCGAAGCCGCGTTGCTCGAAGAAGGTCTGGGCGACCTGGATGGTCTCACCTTGGGCGCGGCGGCGCTCGACCTCGAAGCCGGTGTCCATCAGTTCGGCGACGTGGGCGTTGCGGCTGGCGGTCGAACGGCCGCCCATGACCACGGTGATGATGCGACGGCCGTCGCGCACCGCGGTGGCGGCGAGGTTATAGCCCGAGGCGTTGGTGTAGCCCGTCTTCAGCCCGTCATAGCCGCGACCCGTCGCCAACAGGCCGTTGGTGTTGCGGTATTCGCGGCCGTTGTAGGCCCAGTCATGCAGGCCGAAATAATGATAATACTGCGGATAGTCGCGCATCAGGGCGCGGGCCAGGATCGCCTGGTCGCGGGCTGAGGTCAGCTGGCGCGCGTCGGGCAGGCCGTTGGCGGTGGCGTAGCGGGTCTGGGTCATGCCCAACTGCTCGGCCTTCAGCGTCATCATATTGATGAAACGGGCTTCGGAGCCGCCGACGTGTTCGGCGATGGCCACAGCCATGTCGTTGGCGCTACGCACGGCGGTGGCGCGCATGGCGTTGTCCAGGCTGATGGTCTGGCCTGCGGGAAGTCCCAGTTTCGACGGCGGCTGAGATGCCGCTCGCGACGAAATGGTCAGGACGTCATCCGGTTTGACGCGGCCCTGCGACAGGGCCTCGAACGTCAGATACAGCGTCATCATCTTGGTCAGAGACGCCGGATAACGACGACTGTCGGCGTGACGGGCGAACAGAACTTCGCCGGTCGTCGCGTCGAGAACAATGGCGGCGTAGCGCGCACTCTCTCCCGACTGAGCTTCAATGGGCCGGACGTTCGTGCCGAATGTGAGCAGGCTGAACGCCAGAACGGCGAAGAAACCACGACGGAGAAAAGCAACCATGAGCGTTCACGACCCTCGGTGAGCAGGGTTTGCGACAGACCCCCAGCCGACGCGAAACTGATGACTAGCATGAGCCTGTCAGGTTTCGGGGTGGTTAACGGGGCGTCAACGGGAATTTGAACCAAAAAGCGCGGTTATCGATGATCGTATTGTGCGACGCACAACGCGGTGTTGACCTTTCTTCGCACTTGCAGCATAAGGCCGATGCGCGAGGCTTTCCTCGCAATAATTTTCGTCAAGATCGCTTCCGCATCAGCCTGCCCCCGCAGGCACTCATACCGGAGAGACTCCAATGGCTGACACCGCTGCTGACACTGTGAAGAAGACCGCCGATCAAGCCGCCGCCGCTGCCGCATCTGTGGGCGCCAAGGTCAAGGCTCAGGCTGAAAGCGCTCAAGCCGCCGGCGCACAGGCTTTCCGCGAAGGCATCGACAAATCGGTCGCTTCGCTGACTGAACTGAACGCCCACGGCAAGAAGAACCTGGACGCTTTGGTCGAGTCCGCGACCGTCGCTCAGAAGGGCGCCGAGGCCCTCTCGCAGCAAGCCCTGGGCTTCGCCAAGACGGCCTGGGAAGAAAACTTGGCCGCTGGCAAGGAACTGTCGACCGCTCGTTCGGTGCAGGAGTTCTTCGAGCTGCAGACCGCCTGGGCCAAGAAGTCGGTCGAGCGCTACGTCGCGGAACTGGCCAAGACCAACGAGATCGTCACCGCCACGGTCAAGGACAGCATCAAGCCGATCAACGAGCGCGTCACCGCCTCGGTCGAAACCTTCCAGGCTGCCCGCTAAGTTCTGATCTTTTGGGCCTGGATCGGTTGATCCGCCCCATTTGATCGACTGCCTTAGTCGCGTACCAGAAGCCCCTCGGAGCAATCCGGGGGGCTTTTGTTGATCGCTATTCGCTGACGGCGGCGTGGTCGATGCTGAAGGCGCGGGCCAGCCGCCATTGATCACCTTCCAGACGCCACAACACCGAGAAGCGGGCGCGGCCAACGAGTTGCTCGGGACCGTCGCCCTGACGCTCGTAGAAGACGTGACTGCCTTCCTCGACCGCGCCGACGCCGGGAATGGCGTAGACGCGCATCGTGCCGGGTGCGAGTTCGCGTCTCGAACGATAGGCGTGGGGCGCCTTGGCTGCTTCGCAGCTCTTGGCGTAACCGTCGACGAAGGTGGTTCGCGTTGCGGTCAGGCCGCCCTTGTCGTGATAGAATTCGAGATCGTCTGTCACCAGATCAGCCAGGGCCGCGGGGTCGCATCTGTCGAACATGGTGCTGAACAGCGCCGTGTCGCGCGCGGCGATGATTGTGGTCAGTTCAGGCTGATCAGGGATCTGGATCGCCTCAACTGAAGGCGGCGCCTGCGCCCCGCTAGAAGAAAGGGCGGTTGCGAACAGTGCGGCGATAAGCATCGGCGGCGTCTCATACAGCAGGGATCAGGCGCTTTTGGTGCGTCTGGAATGCATGAAAGTCTCGTGAATCTTTGGTCACTTGAGGTCGTCACGAAAGCCGTGACTGGACGCCGCTTCAATTCAGTTCATCATTCCCTATCTGATAGCCAAGACGACTCCCCATTACGGAATACGAATGCCCATACAAAGGCCCGGTGAAACCGGCGGCGGTCAAGGAACCGCCACCGTCACCGAAACAAAGCCGAAGCTTCAGAAGCCCTCGCTCTATCGAGTGCTGATTCTGAACGACGATTATTCGCCGATGGAATTCGTCGTCTATGTGCTGGAGCGGTTCTTCCAAAAGAGCCGGGAAGAGGCCACCCGCATCATGCTGCATGTGCATCAGCATGGCGTCGGCGTCTGCGGCGTCTTCACCTACGAGGTCGCCGAGACCAAGGTCGCGCAAGTCATCGAAACTGCGCGCCGCCACCAGCACCCTCTGCAATGCACGATGGAAAAGGACTGAGAGGAGCCTCCGAATGCCTTCATTTTCCCGTCCTCTCGAAGAAACCCTGCACCGCGCGGTGGGATACGCCAACGAGCGCAGGCATGAGTATGCGACGCTGGAGCATCTGCTGCTCTCGCTGATCGACGACCCGGATGCGTCCGGCGTCATGCGCGCCTGTAATGTCGACCTGACCGCGCTCAAGACGGCGCTGACCCTTTATGTCGACAATGATCTGGCCGCCTTGGCCACAGCTGACGGCGAAGACGCCAAACCGACAGCCGGCTTCCAGCGCGTGATTCAGCGCGCCGTGATCCACGTCCAGTCGTCAGGCCGTGAAGAGGTGTCCGGCGCCAATGTGCTGGTCGCCATCTTCTCCGAGCGCGAGAGCCACGCCGCCTATTTCCTGCAGGAGCAGGACATGACGCGCTATGACGCGGTGAACTTCATCGCCCACGGCATCGCCAAGAAGGCGGGCGCCACAGAGGCCCGTCCCGCCAAGGGCTCCTCGCCTGAAGAGGCCGAGGATGCGTCGGCGGTCAAATCCGGCGGCGAGGCGCTGGAAGCCTATTGCGTCGACCTCAACGAGAAGTCGCGCCAGGGCAAGGTCGATCCGCTGATCGGTCGTCAGGCCGAGGTCGAACGCTCGATCCAGATCCTGTGCCGCCGGACCAAGAACAATCCGCTTCTGGTGGGCGACCCCGGCGTCGGCAAGACCGCCATAGCCGAAGGTCTGGCCCGCAAGATCGTCAACGGCGAGGTGCCCGACGTCCTGAAGGACGCCACCATCTACAGCCTGGACATGGGCGCGTTGCTGGCCGGCACCCGTTATCGCGGCGACTTCGAGGAGCGCCTGAAGCAGGTGGTCAAGGAGTTGGAGAACCACGACAACGCGGTCCTCTTCATCGACGAAATCCACACGGTGATCGGCGCGGGCGCGACCTCGGGCGGGGCGATGGATGCCTCCAACCTGCTGAAACCTGCCCTGGCTTCCGGCACGCTGCGCTGCATGGGCTCGACGACCTACAAGGAATATCGCCAGCACTTCGAGAAGGACCGCGCCCTGGTGCGTCGCTTCCAGAAGATCGACGTCAACGAGCCGACGGTCGAGGATACGGTCAAAATCCTGAAGGGCCTGAAGACCTACTACGAGCAGCACCACAAGGTCCGCTACACCGACAGCGCCGTGCGCACGGCGGTGGAGCTTTCGGCCCGCTACATGACCGACCGCAAGCTGCCGGACAAGGCGATCGACGTGATCGACGAGGCCGGGGCGTCGCAGATGCTGCTGACCGAGTCCAAGCGCAAGAAGGTCATCGGCCAGAAGGAGGTCGAGGCCGTCATCGCCAAGATGGCCCGCATCCCGGCCAAGTCGGTCTCCAAGTCCGACACTGAGAGCCTGCGCGAACTGGAAACCGATCTGAAACGCGCGGTCTTTGGTCAGGAACAGGCCATCGAACAGGTGTCGGCGGCGATGAAACTGGCGCGGGCGGGTCTGCGGGACCCGAACAAGCCCATCGGCAGCTTCCTGTTCAGCGGCCCGACCGGCGTGGGCAAGACCGAGGTGGCCAAGCAACTGGCCGCGACCCTGGGCATCGAGATGCAGCGCTTCGACATGTCGGAATACATGGAGCGCCACACGGTCAGCCGCCTGATCGGCGCGCCTCCGGGCTATGTCGGCCATGACCAGGGCGGCCTGCTGACCGACGCCGTCGATCAGCATCCGCATGCGGTGGTGCTGCTGGACGAGATCGAGAAGGCGCACCCGGATGTCTACAACATCCTGCTTCAGGTGATGGACAACGGCATGCTGACCGATGCGGTCGGCAAGAAGGTGGATTTCAGGAACGTCATCCTGATCATGACCACCAACGCCGGGGCCGCCGACAACGCCCGCGCCTCCATCGGCTTCGGCCGGGGCAAGGTCGAGGGCGAGGACGACAAGGCCATCCAGCGACTGTTCGCGCCGGAGTTCAGGAACCGTCTGGACGCCATCGTGGCCTTCAAGCCGCTGCAGGCCGACACGATCCGCTCGGTCGTGACCAAGTTCGTGCTGCAGCTGGAAGCCCAGCTGGCGGACCGTAACATCACCATCGAACTGACCGACGAAGCCGCCGACTGGCTGGCCAAGAACGGCTTCGACGAACTGTATGGCGCGCGTCCGCTGGCGCGGGTCATCCAGGACTCGATCAAGAAGCCGCTGGCCGACGACATCCTGTTTGGCCGCCTGACGCGCGGCGGACACGTCAAGGTCCAGTTGAAGGACGGCAAGATCGACTTCGACATCGCTGGCCCCTCGGGCGCCCCGGCCAAGTCGGAAGAGGAAGAAGAGACGGCCTGATCGCCGCGTCAGAAGGCCCGGCTGGAAACAGCCGGGCCTTTTTCCTAGCCCTGTCTGAACGGCGACAGCTCGGCCGTCATCGCGGCCCGCTGTTCCTCAACCGCCGGGCCTTCGCCCTCCAGATATCGGGCGACGGGCTCGCGCAGGGCCGGGTCGGCGATGAAGTGGGCGGAATAGACGGGGGAGGGCAGGTAGCCGCGCGCGATCTTGTGTTCGCCCTGCGCCCCTGCCTCGACGCGGGACAGGCCGTGCGCGATGGCGAATTCGATGGCCTGATAGTAGCACAGCTCGAAATGCAGGAAGGGCACGTCGTCCAGCGCGCCCCACTGGCGGCCATACAGGGCGTCGCGGCCGATGAAGTTCAGGGCGCCGGCGATGGGCGTCTCATCCCGAAACGCCATTACCAGGGCGATGCGGTCGGCCATGGTCGCGCCGATGCGGCTGAAGAAGTCGCGCGTCAGATAGGGCCGGCCCCATTTGCGCGAGCCGGTGTCCATGTAGAAGGCGAAGAAGGCGTCCCAGTGCGCCTCGGTGATCTCGGGGCCGGTCAGGATGCGAATTTCCAGGCCCGCCTGGGCGTCGCGCCGCTCGCGCCGGATCGACTTGCGGCGGTTGGCCGACAGGGCGGCCAGGAAGTCGTCGAAGGCCCGATAGCCGTCGTTGCGCCAGATGAACTGGATGTCCTGGCGCGGCAGCAGACTCGCCTCGGTCATGGCCGCCCATTCCGGTTGGGTCGGGAAGTTGACGTGAAGGGATGAAACGCCCAGCCGCTCCACCAGGGTCAGCGCGCCCTGCAACAGGGCCTGGCGCACCGCGGCGGCGTCCGCGTCCGGATGGTTCAGGAAGCGCGGCCCGGTCGCGGGGGTGAAGGGCACGGCGCCCAGCAGCTTGGGATAATAGCGACCCCCGGCCCGCTCATAGGCGTCGGCCCAACTGTGGTCGAAGACGTATTCGCCCTGGCTGTTGCCCTTCAAATACAGCGGCATGACGCCCAGGACGGCGTTGTCTTCGCCGCGTAAGGCCAGATGGCGCGGCGCCCAGCCCTGACGCGGCTCGGCGCTGCCGGAGGCCTCGCACGCGTGCAGGAAATCGTAGGAGACGAAGGGATCGCCGGTTGGATGCGCGCACGCGTCCCAGGCCTCGCGGCCGATGTCGGCAATCCCTTCGTGAACCGAGATTTGGAACGTCACAAGCCGCCCCCCTGATCCGTCATCCTCGGGCTTGTCCCGAGGATCCATAAACTCAGACCCCAAAGGGTGCGCACAGCGTCGAAACCGGGAGTATGGATCCCAGGCACAAGGCCTAGGATGACGACGGAAGGGGGAGGGCAGGCGAAGATCAGCGGATCTCCACGACGGCGTCCACCTCGACGGCGAAGCCCAGAGGCAGCTTGTAGACCCCAACAGCCGAACGGGCGTGTTTGCCCGCGTCGCCGAAGACCTGGACCATCAGGTCCGAGCAGCCGTTGATGACGGCCGGAATGGCCTCGAAGTCGGGACCGGCCTGGACGAAGCCGCCCAGTTTGACGATGCGGACCACCCGGTCCAGGTCGCCGTCGCAGGCCGCCTTGATCTGGGCGATCAGGTTCAGGCCGCACAGGCGCGCCGCGTCAACGGCCTGTTCCGGCGTCACGTCCACGCCGACCGTGCCCTTGATCCCGCCGTTCGCGTCGTTCGACAACTGGCCTGAGATGGTGATCTGGTCGCCCGAGCGGACGAAGGAGACATAGCTGGCGACCGGCTTGGCCGGTTCCGGAAGAGTAATGCCGAGTTCGGTGATGCGGGCTTCAACGGTCATGGGGGCTCCTTTTATCTGGTCGCGGTTTAGCGCGGGGCAAGGGCGGCGTCACCCATGCGACGGGCTTTAAAGGTTCGCCAACCGCTATGTGCGATGTTGTCGAACATGGATATGCACCTGACGCCCGATGTCGCCGCCTTCCAGGCCGTGCTGGACAGGCTTTCCCCCGAGGATCGCGCCCGCGTGGACGCCGCTCTGGTCCCCGCCGCCGCCAAGGCCGCGGACGCCGCTCCGCATTGGGATTTCGAAATGCCCGCCAAGGCGGTGGACGCCATCCTGCCGTCGGACGCCAGCGATGACGTGCGGCGCGGCCTGATCGCCGCCTGGGCGTTGCAACTGCCTGAACGAGCGGCGGCGATGCGCCTGCCGCCTCAGGTCATGGCTCTCTATCCCTACTGGATCGATCAGTTGGCGGCGTTTCTGGACAAGGCCGAGGGCGACTACGTTTTCGACCACTGGTCCAAGGACGTGCGCTTCACCCTGGCGCTGAGCGTGCCGGGGGCCAAGAGCCAGGTCATCGACCTGTCGTCGCCGGTCGGGCCGGGCCAGATCGTCAAACACGTCCGCGACGGCTGGGGCCTCAAGCCGCTGTTCCGCTATCTGGCGGCGGGCGCCAAACGCGAGCCGTGGCTGGAGGTTCATACCGAAAGCCGATGGCTGCGCGGCTTCAACGAGGAGGGCTGGAACGAAGCCTGGGCGACGGCGGCGGAACTGTGCCGCGCGCGGCCCGAACTGGCGGGGATGATCGGCTCCAGCTGGTTCTACGATCCCCCCCTGACCGAGATCAGCCCGCGTCTGGCCCACCTGCGCCTGAACCCGCTCAAAGGCGGCGCCTTCATGGTCCACCAAGGACCGGGCGAGATCCACACCGAGCGGGCCGGCACGGCCTCGGCGTCGAGGAAGGCGCTGATCGACAGCGGCGAATACACCGCCCGGTCCTGGCTCATGATCTGGCCCCGCAAGGAGCTGATCGCCTGGGCTGATACCCGGAAGGCGTAAAAAATCTAACTATCAGTCAATATGAGCCCTTTCACCCCAAAAGACTTGATCCGCTATTGGTGGGTGATCGTCCCAGTTCTTAGCTGCGCCTTATTCAACTTTGCCGTCCGCCCAATCCTAGCAATGCGTTTTGACGGTGTCGAAGTGATTGCGAGAGCTGGCACACGTCGACGAGACACTCATTGGACATTCGACCCGATTGTCCGCGATGAGCATCCTCTTATGACCGGATTTCTCGGTATGTCGGATGGTCAAGTGGCGTTGATCACTCTGGCCGCTATCACTGTCTGCGGCTTTGTCGCTTACTTGTTCGGAATTGCACCACGCAATGCCTCGGACGAGTGAAGCTGCGGCTCAAATGGATTGTTGGAGGGTGGCCAGCCACCAAGCCGCCGCGATCGGCTGAATGTCCAAGTCGGCCGCTCTGGCCAGCCGGATCAACCGATCGATGTCCTCTGGACGGCAACCATACGGCGTCGGCGCGTCGCTGACGTCGTGGCCGTAGGCGATCAGCCAGCCGTTCGAGGCCGCCGTCTCCGAAACCAGCGCCTCCAGATTGTAGCCGGGCAGGCGACGGCTCTCCAGGCCGACGGCCTGCAACAGGTTGCGATCCGAACGCCCGGCGTTGATCCCGTCGCGTACGCCGCGCCCGCACAGGAAGCGGCTGTCGATCACGGCTTTCGATCCCAAGGCGCAATCGCCGAACGGATAGGCGAAGGTCTGCATCTGATAACCGTCCAGCCGTTCGGCCACCCAGGCGGCGTTGCGGGCCAGGCTGGCGTCCAGTTCGGCCGGCGACAGGGTCAGGGTCGAGACATGCTCGTAGGTGTGGCACCCGACCTCGTGCCCGGCGTCGTGCAGGGCCTGAAGATGCTCGACCTCGAACTGGGGCAGGTCCAGGTTGCGACCGCCCGACAGGCCGCCGCAGACATAGTAGGTCGCTTTGACCCCGTGCTGAGCCAGGATCGGCCCGGCCTCGGTCCAGGCCGATGCCGGGATATCGTCGAACGATAGGCTGAGGACGCCGCGCGCGGGCCGCACGTCGGCAGGACGGACATCGAGATAGCGGCCGGCGCGGCGGCGCATCTTGTCGAGAAAGGCGTTCATGCCCGCCTTGTCGCACGACGGGCTTAAGGCCGAGTTTCACACCGTGACGGGCTGCGCCGTCAGGCCGCGCACGCCGAACACGCGTCGATAGCGTTCGATCTCCGCCAGATCGCCGACGGCCTTTTCTGGATTATCCGACAGTTTGACGGCCGGTCGTCCGCCCGCCTCGACCACCTTGCAGACCAGCGAGATCGGCGCCAGCTCAGGCGCAACGGCGGGTGAGCAGTCGCGGAAGTCGTTGGTCAGATTCGTGCCCCAGCCAAAGCTCAACCGCGCGCGGCCGTGGAAATGGGCGTGAGTCGCCTCGATTCCGTCGATGTCCATGCCATCCGAGAAGATCAGCAGCTTCTCCTTCGGATCGCGCCCATGCGATTTCCACCAATCAATCAGACGCTCGCCAGCGGGCATGGGCGGCGCGGAATCGGGACGGAAGCCTGTCCAGTCGGCGACCCATTCCGGCGCCTGATCCAGAAACGCCTCGGTGCCGAAGGCATCGGGCAGGACGATCAGCAGATTGCCCGCATAATGCCTGCGCCACTCGTCCAGCACGGCGTAGGGGACTTGGGCCAAGGCGGCGTCGTCGGGCGCCAGGGCCGCCAGCACCATCGGCAGCTCATGGCCATTGGTGCCGATGGCCTCCAGATCATTCTCCATCGCGTGCAGGACGTTGGAGGTGCCGATGAAGGATGAGCCCAGACCCTCCTTCAGCGCCTGAATGCACCAGCGCTGCCACAGGAAGCCGTGCCGCCGCCTGGTGCCGAAATCCGACAGGGCCAGGTCGGGCAGGCGTCGCAGTCGCTCCACCTTGGACCACAGCCGCGTCTTGGCGCGCGAATACAGTATGTCCAGCTCAAACCGGCCCAGCCGCCGCATCCCGACCCGGCAACGCAACTCGTTCAGAATGGCCAGCGCCGGGATTTCCCACAGGGTCACATCGGCCCAGCCGCCGGAAAAGGTCAGCACATACTGCCCGTGCTGAACCGACAGGTCGTAGTCCGGCAGCCGATAGTCGGTCAGCCAGGCGATGAAATCGGGCGAGAAGATCTGCTTCACCCCATAGAAGCTGTTGCCGGCCAGCCAGACCAGCTCCTTGTTGGTGAAACGCAGGGTGCGGGCGTGGTCCAGATGATCGCGCAGCACGCCAATGTCGATTTCTTCGGCCAGCCGCACGCGCTTTGTGCGGTTGATGACCTGGAAGGTGACCGGCACGTCGCGATGCTCGCGCCAGATCATCTGCAGCATCAGCAGCTTGTAGAAATCAGTGTCCAGCAGACTGCGGACGATCGGGTCCAGGCGGAAGCCGTGGTCGTAGGCGCGTTTGGCGAGGTCCATGACCGCATTTGAGCTGATGCCGACGGCTCGCGCACCTGTTTTTGTCGCCTGCATGCGGTCGCGCTGCAATCCGAGACACATTGATCCTCCCTCGTTTCAGTGGACACCCATGTTGGTTTTTCGGTGCTAGAGAGGCGTTTTTCATGAGTGATCAACGGCGGCTGTCTTTCCGGAGTCGTTCGAGCGGGAAGCCGTTGATCGAGTCGCCGACAGCGGGTTGACCGTCGGTGGGGCGGCCAGGGAGTTGGGACTGCACGGCCCAAGCTGCCTCGGGGTATGGGAGGAGCATTCTGCGACCGGACAGGTTAAGGCGTCAGTACCTGCTGGGCAGCGCCAGAGATGAGCGCCGCCCCGTCGAACGCCGTCAGTAAGCAGAATAGCTGGTTTTCGTGAGTGTGTAGAAGTCAGCGGCGGCGAAGCCCTGTTCGCGGGGGCCGTAGGAGGACTTCTTTATGCCGCCGAAGGGGACGTGATAATCGACGCCAGCGGTGGCGAGGTTGACCATCGTCATACCGGCCTTTGCGTTCTTCTGGAAGTCGCGGGCGTGTTTCAGGGACTGGGTGACAATGCCCGCCGACAGGCCGAACTCGACGTTATTGGCGATCTCTAGGGCCTCTTCGTAGGATTTGACGCGGATGGTCGAAGCGACGGGACCGAAGACTTCCTCGGTGTTGACGCGGGCTTGCGCGTCCGTGTCGGCGATCAGGGTCGGCTGGACATACCAGCCCGGCGCGTCGAGGTTCAGCCGCCCGCCGCCCGCGACGATGCGTCCGCCCGCCTCCTTGGCGATGTCGATGTATTTATAGGAGGTCTCTCGCTGGGCCTCCGTGACGGCGGGGCCAATCTGGGTGTTCGGGGCGAGCGCATCGCCGACGCGAAGGGCTTTAACCTTTTCCGACAGGGCCGCGACGAAGCGGTCGTGAACGCCGTCCTGAACGATCAGGCGGCTGGAGGCTGTGCAACGCTGGCCGGTGGCGAAGAACGATCCATCAAGTGCGATGTTCACTGCACGGTCCAGATCGGCGTCGTCCAGAACGATCAGCGGGTTCTTGCCGCCCATCTCCAGTTGCACGCGGGCCTGACGTTTGATCGCGCCTGCGGCCACGCCTGCGCCCACGGCCTGAGAGCCGGTGAAGCTGATCCCGTCGATGCCCTCATGAGCCACAATGGCGCGACCGACCGCGCCATCGCCGATGATCATGTTCACCACGCCCGCGGGCAGACCAGCCTCATGCAGGATGGCGATCAGGGCCTCGGCGGTGGCCGGGGTGGGGCCTGCGGGCTTGATGACGACGGTGTTTCCAAAGGCGATGGCGGGCGCGATCTTCCAGGCCGGGATCGCGATGGGAAAGTTCCACGGCGTAATCAGGCCAAAGACGCCGACAGGTTGACGATAGGTCTGGATCTCGACGCCAGGGCGGGTGGAGGCCAGGTTCTGGCCATGCAGGCGCAGGGCCTCTCCGGCGAAATATTTGAGGATGCGGGCTGCGCGGGCTGTCTCGCCAATGCCTTCGGGCAGGGTCTTGCCCTCTTCGCGCGACAGCAGACGACCGACAAGCTCGCGGCGGTCCATCAGAAGCGTCCCGGCGCGATCCAGTACGTCAGAGCGAACCTCGGGCGAGGCGCCGGCCCACTCGTCGAACGCCGCCGTCGCCGCCGACACGGCCTGATCGACCTCGACGACGCCGCCTATAGGCGTGCGAGCCACGACATCGCGCGTATCGGACGGGTTCAGGCTCTCGCACTCCAGACCGCCGCCAACCTTCTCGCCGCCGATCCAGTGGCTAAGCTCAAGCGTGTCCGTCATCGGGAGGGGTCCTTGGTGGTAATGATGAAAAGAAGGAGCGGTTTAGCGGTTAAGCTACAGCGCCATGATACGGCATATGTATCGCGCGGCGCTTTCACGCCGTTGGCCAGGCTTTTGGCGCGGGTGTGGCGGCGCCCGCTGGGAGGGCGGTCTGGCGTTTTGTCCCGTAATGGTCTTGCGTCAGCAATGAGCTGTCCATGCTTAAGGGTCAGAACGCAGCCTGGCAGCCAAAACAGGTCATGCGAGGCGCAATGCTCACGTTCCGTCGCAGTAATCACATGCGCGGCGGGGGATGCATGGGACGCTGACAGGCCTCGAAGAACGCTTTCAGACAATGCATGAACCTTTGCAACGGACGATGATCACATCGTCGGAAACTGCCTGACCATTCATTGTCTGAGGCGGATCAGGGTCTCAGCGGCCATCGGCACGAGTATCGTTCGATGAAGTCAGACTTATAACGTATACGATATCTCTGGTCGGGTCCAATGCCAAAGAAGACCTGGAGGCTTGCGCGGCGCTTGGCCAATGCCACGGCGCCCATCCATACTTTGCATATGCGCCCGTATTTTACCGAATTCGGGTAATTGCGACAATTTTTTAGCAAACAGTTGACAGTCAAATTTATCAGATATTATATTTCGTATACGAAGTGCATCGATTTGGGGAGCGCTTCGTCGCGGCCGAGGGGGCTCAGGCTGTTTTGTGAAATCAGAAATCTGCTCGTGGACTGACCCCGCGAGCACCGCCGTGGCCGATTGCCGGCCACAGACTGTTGGAGGTGGAAATTGTTTACTCTCAGAGCGCCCCGTGGCGGGCGTCGATCACTGCTTTACGCAACATCTGGTGTGGGCGGCGTAATGCTGGCGGTGCTGGCGCTTGGAGGAGTGGCTCAGGCGCAGGACGCCGTTTCCGCACCGGAAGAGGCCAGTCAGGTTGAGGAGGTTGTCGTCACCGGCTCGCGCATCGCGCGGAGCGACCTGACGGCCGCCAGTCCCCTTACGGTTGTTAGTCAGGAGGATATCCGCAGCACCGGCAGCGTGTCGCTGGAGAATGTCCTGAACCAGTTTCCTCAACTGGCTGGCGGTCGCACATCGACGGTCAACGGCAACGGCGGTTCGGGCATCCTGACGGCCAATCTGAGAAATCTGGGCGCCTCGCGGACCCTGGTTCTGGTGAACGGTCGACGGTTCATCCCTGCCGATTCCGAAGGCACGGTAGACTTGTCTTCGATCCCTGACGCGCTGATCGAGCGTGTGGACATCGTCAGCGGCGGCGCGTCGGCTGTCTATGGCTCGGATGCTATCGCGGGCGCCGTCAACTTCATGCTCAAGCGCAATTTCGAGGGGCTTGAGCTGAACTATATGCGGGCTCAGACCGAAGAAGGTGACGGTCAATCCGACAAGCTGGACCTGACGTTCGGCGCCAATCTGAACGACGACGCAGGCAATGTCGTCGTCTCGCTCAGCTACGCCAACCGCAAGGAAGTGCTTCAGGGCGCGCGAGAATTCTCATCGGTTCCGCTCGACACCGTTGGCGGCGTTCTGGCTCCTGGTGGTTCGGGGGCGGTTCCGGGGACGCGCATTGGTCTGTCGAACACCCAACTTGGGCGACTGGTTGGCGTCAATCTGACGCCGGGCGGCGACTGTAGCGCCGTGACGGGTGTTGTGTTCCGTGAGAACGGGACGCCGGGCGCCTACTGCAATCCCGAAGACGCCTATAATTATGCGCCGTTCCTTTATCTTCAGCGGCCTCTGGAACGCTTCCAGGTTTCTTCCTTGGCCCGCCATGCGGTGACTGACCGGATCGAAGCCTATGCTGAGGCCTTTTATGTTCAAACGTCGAACGTTCAACGGATTGCGCCGGATTCGCGCACCCTCGCATCACCTGGCGCTCCGGCCTCGACGCTGCGTGTGCCGGATTATGCGACCAATCCGATCCTGACACCGGCGGTCCGGCAGTTCTTTATCGACAACAGGGCCCTGTTCGACGCCGACGGCGATGGAACAGCCATGGTGGTGGGATCGCAACGTCGCTTTGAAGAAGTCGGGACGCGAGACTCCTTTTACGAGCGGACGTCATTGGGTCTGGCGGGCGGCTTGCGCGGCAATTTCGACGCCTTTGGCTCGACCTGGCGCTGGGACGCCTTCTATCAGTATCAGCGTAACCGGGGCGATGTGCGCCAGGAAGGTTATGTCGCCACCAATCGCCTGTCGCAGGGTCTGAACGCCGTCATCAACGGCTCTGGCCGGGTGGTTTGCGTCGATCCCTCGAACGGCTGCGTTCCAGTTGGCGTGTTCGGCTATGGTTCGATCACGCCTGATGCAGTCGCCTTCCTGGCGCCGTCGCGAGCCAGCTACGATATTTTCGAGCGTCAAGTGGCGAACGCCACGATCTCGGGCGACGCCTTCCAGCTTCCCGCCGGACCGTTGGGAGTGGCCCTGGGGGTCGAATATCGCAGCGACAACTATGACTCCTTCCCGAACGCTCTTGAGCAGCAGGGAGAGTATGGCAATCCGATCAAGCCGATCTCTGGTGGTTATGACCTGACCGAGATCTTTGGCGAGTTTCGCGCGCCAATCCTGGCCGATCTTCCCTTCGCTCACGAGTTGACGGTGGAAGGCGCTGCGCGTGTGGCCGACTACTCAACGGTCGGACAGGTGTTTACATGGAAGCTGGGTCTGGAATACGCGCCAGTCGAGGGTTTCCGGTTCCGCACCGCCTATAATGAAGCGATCAGGGCGCCAAATATCAACGAGCTCTACTCCAACGAGCGCCGCACCCCGCAGTCGGTCGAAGATCCCTGTATCGCGTCCCGCAATCCTTCGGCTGAGCAACGAAACCTGTGCATCGCCCAAGGTATTTCCGCAGCGGACCTGCCGACTTTCAGCCAGTCGTCGCCGCAGCTTGACGTCCTGACCGGGGGTAATCTGAACCTCAGTGAAGAAACCTCTGAGACCTTCACCTTCGGCTTCGTGGCGTCGCCGACCTGGGCGCCGGGACTGAACGTCGCGGTCGATTATTTCGACATCAAGGTCAAGGACGCCATCACCAGCATCAACGCCAACCAGACCCTGAATGAATGTTTCCGTTCACTGGATCAGAATGCCGCCGCCTGTCAGTCGATCCAGCGTCTGAGCAACGGTCAGATCGGTGAAATTCGCAGCTATCTGCAGAATATTGGATCGCTCGCCGTCAATGGGGTCGATGTTCAGGCCGACTATCGCCTGTTCTGGCCTCAAGGCTGGGCGTCGCTGTCGGGTGATGCGCGCGTCAATCTGTCGGCTCAAGCCAGTTGGTTGTTCGAGCGGACGGTCGAAGTGACCGGCGGGGGCGCGCCGATCGACTGTGCAGGCTATTTCGGCGGTGGTTGCACAGGCTCCGCAGTGCCGGGCACCCCAGACTTCAAGCTGCGTCTGGGCGCGGCCTATTCGGACGGACCGCTGAACCTGCGTCTGGGCGTGCGGATGGTCGGAGAGATGAACCTCTATCCGAACGTCACTGCGGCGGTCGATCATGTGGGACAGCAGTGGTATGCTGACCTGTCGAGCCGTTATGCGATCACTGAGAAGACTGAAGCCTATTTCGGCGTCGAAAACCTGTTCGACAAGGATCCGCCCATACAAGGCGTTGCTCTGACCGGCGACGCGAACACCGATGTGGCGGTCTATGACGTTCTTGGGCGGCGTTTTTACGCCGGCGTCCGCTTGCGCTTCTGACCATCCTGAAGGCGGCGGCAGACATGTCGCCGCCCTTTGTCTCTATAGAGCCGGACATCGAGGGTCCGGCGGCATCCGGAGTATCTGAGATGAAAATCACAAGGCGAAACGGTCTGTTTGGTCTGGCCACGGGCGCTATTGCGGCCGCGGGTAGCGGCGCGGTTGCGCGCTCCGCGCAGGCCCGGACGCCCAGCCGTATTACACCGGCCCATCGCACCCTTATTCGAAACGCCGACGTCATCACCCTTGATCCTGCGCTGGGGGAACTGATTCAGACCGACGTTCTCCTGGACGGCGGCAAGATAGCGGGCATCGGCAAGAATCTGAGGGTCGATGGCGCAGAGGTCATCGACGCAACGGGCATGATCCTGATGCCCGGCATGATTGACGGCCATCGTCACGTCTGGGGCGGCATCGACATCGGACGAGTTCCAAAGATTTCGCCGCGCATCAATACGTATCAGGACTGGAAGATGCGGACGATGGTCGCCTATCGTCCCGAGGACGCCTATCTTTACCAGTATGCTGGCGGGATCATGGCGATCGAGTCCGGCGTGACGTCGGTGCTCGATTACTGCCACATCTTCCATACGCAGGACTTGGCTGAACAGGCGGCGCGCGGCCTGAAGGATTCAGGCATCGCAGGCACTTGGTGCTATCAGGTTTCGCATACCCCCTCCTATGGGCCTGGCGACACCGTCTCCTACGCCCAGGCCGAGGCCGAGCGTTCGGCGCCGGCCGACGAGAACCACTGGCGCATTGTCGAACATGTCCGCCGGACTGTCTTTACCGGCGACAGTGATCTGCTGCGCTTCGGTCTGGCGGGCAGCGCGCGCGGCGGCGGCGTGCCGATCAGCGAACTGTCCGAAGAGTTTGCGAAGATCCGCAGCTATGCTCCGCATATGCTCGCGATCCATTATCAGCATCGCGAACGGTCTGGCGCTCCCGATGGCACATTCCGTGACCTGTGGGATTTGCAGCGGGCGGGCCTGTTGGGGCCAGACTTTCACATCGCCCACGGCAATGCGATTCCAGACGATCAACTGGCGTTGCTCAAGGATACCGGCGGAATGATCTGCGCCACGACCATGGGCGAGCATTCCTATCCGTCGCCATCGGTCCACGGACGGGCGCGCCGCGCGGGCGTGCATGTCGGCATCGGCCTGGACGCCGCGCTGGCCTTTACGCATGACTATTTCCAGCATCTGCGCGGTGGCTTCTACAATCTGTTCCGCACAGATGAAGGCAAGCAGATCGCCTTGGGTTTCGAGGCGTCGGACATGTTGGATTTTGTGGCCGGCAAGGCGGCGCTGGCCATCCGCGAGGACAATGTCGGCACAATCAGCGTGGGAAAGCGCGCCGACCTTCTGCTGTTGAAAACCGACCGTCTGAGTTTCCCGATCTATGGGCTGCTGGCCGAGCGTGTCGCAAACTATTCAAACGGACAAGATCTGGACAGTGTCTGGATCGCCGGGGTTGCGCGCAAGCGCAACGGTCAGATGGTGGGTGTCGACGTCGCCAACCTGAAGGAGCGCGTCAACGCCGCCTCACGCCGCATTATCGAGGCCGGTGACACGATCACCTTTACCACCTGACGAAGTGAAGGTTTTCGTTGGGGCGCGGGCCGGGTGTCTTTGCGGGCTCCCGGCCCGATCTGTCTGCGCCGCGGCTTGACGGTGACAATGCATGCATTTTATATCGTATACGATAATAATCGGGAAGGATTCACATGTCGGGCGTCAGCATTACTTGGGCGGGGGTTTATCCTGCGGCCACAACGCAGTTCGATGCGGACCTTGCGATCGACCTTGAACAGAGCCAGCGCGTTCAGGACGGGCTGATCAACGACGGGGTGGACGGACTGATCGTCATGGGCACCGTCGGCGAAAACAACTCCCTGGAGCCGGACGAGAAGCGACTTGTTCTGAAGGGGGCCGTTGAAGCGGCCGCCGGGCGCCGCCCTGTTCTTACTGGCGTCAGTGAACTGACGACAGCGCGAGCCGTGCAATATGCGCGCGACGCAGAGGCACTGGGCGCCGACGGCCTGATGGTTCTGCCGGCCATGGTCTATGTTCCGACAAGCGAAGAACTGCGCGCGCATTTCCGGGCGATTGCCGAAGCGACCTCGCTGCCCATCATGCTTTACAACAATCCGCCCGCCTACCGGGTGTCGCTGTCGATCGAGGATCTGAAGGCGATCTCCGATATTCCGAACATCGTGGCGGTCAAGGAAAGTGCGCCGGATTCGCGCCGCTTCACCGATATCATCAATGCCTGCGGCGACCGTTACCATGTTCTGGCCGGTCTGGACGATGTGGCGCTCGAAGGCCTTCTGCTGGGGGCCAGCGGCTGGATTTCAGGCCTGACCAACGCTTTCCCGGAAGAGTCCGTGGCGCTGGTGGCGGCTGTCGCGCAAGGCGATTTGGAAACGGCGCGGCGCATCTATCGCTGGTTCCTGCCCCTGTTGCACCTGGATGCTGATCCCGACCTGGTTCAGTCGATCAAATTGGCGGAACAGATCATGGGGCGCGGGTCAGAGCGCGTGCGGATGCCGCGAATGCCTCTGTCGGGACAGCGCCGCAAAGAGGTCATCGCCATGGTGGAAGCCGCCGCTGCGACGCGCCCTGTCGGGGTTCGGACGAAAGGTCGGGCGGCTTGACGCGGATGCGCGATGTCTTCTTTTGCATAGACGGCCACACTGCCGGCAATCCAGTGCGGTTGGTGGCCGGGGGCGCTCCTTTGCTGAGTGGAGCGACCATGGCCGAGCGGCGGCTGGATTTTCTGGCTCGTTACGACTGGATCCGCACGGGGCTGTGCTTTGAGCCGCGCGGCCATGACATGATGAGCGGCGGGTTTCTTTATCCGCCGACCCGCACCGACACCGACGCCGGTATTCTGTTCATTGAAACTAGCGGCTGCCTGCCGATGTGCGGACACGGCACGATCGGCGTCATCACCTTCGCGCTAGAGCATGGTCTTATCCGGCCCCGCGAACCGGGCCGATTGAAGGTCGAGGTCCCGGCCGGCATCCTCGACATCCTCTATGAGGTGGAAGGCGACAAGGTCGTGTCCGTCACCATCCACAATGTTCCCAGCTATCTGGCGGCCAGGGACATCGTCATCGAGATGCCGGGCTTTGGTCCCCTGACGGTGGATGTGGCCTATGGCGGCAACTATTACGCCATCGTTGAGCCGCAAGGAGCGTACAGGGGGCTGGATGAACTGGGCGCGGCAAGGATAATTGAGCTCAGCGGCGAGGTTCGGCGAAGGGTGCGGCAGGTGTTCGAGCCAAGGCATCCGCTTGAGCCGTCTATTCACGGCGTCAGTCATGTCCTGTGGGCGGATGCGCCGAAAAGCGCGGGGGCGGACGCCCGCAATGCGGTCTTCTATGGCGACAAGGCGATAGATCGCAGTCCCTGCGGCACGGGCACGTCGGCGCGCATGGCGCAACTGCACGCACGTGGGCGTCTGGCCGCCGGCGTCGACTTTGTCCATGAAAGTTATATCGGCAGCAGGTTCGTCGGTCGTGTCGAGACTGTCGCAAGTTTGGGCGATCAGGACGCCGTCATGCCGTCCATACGCGGCTCGGCGATCGCGACGGGTTTCAACACGCTCTGGCTCGATCGTAAGGACACGTTCTGGCAGGGATTTCAGGTTGTGTGACGTTCGAAGGGGAGTTTCATTGGAGCGCCAGAAGTTTCGCGCTAAGGGAGAGGGGCTGGCGACGTTTCAGGTCGTCGTTCACGTCTCTAATCTGGCCGCCAGGACATTCCGCTTATGACAGTCAGAGCGCTTGAAATCCGCACTCTGTCCGACCGCCTGGTCGATGTTGTGCGGGACATCATCGTGTCTGGCGATTTCTCGCCCGAGGAGCCGGTCCGTCAGGACGCCCTGGCGGCCCAGTTGAATGTCAGCAAGATCCCTCTAAGGGAGGCTCTGGCCAGGCTGGAACAGGACGGCCTTGTGGTGTCTTATCCCAATCGCGGTTTCTTCGTGCGGCCCATGTCGCCAGAGGAAGCCGAGGAAATCTACGCCCTGCGCATAAAACTGGAGCCGGACGCCGTAGCGCGCGCCTGTCAACTGGCGACAAAGGCCGACCATGAGAATGCTGAGCGGGCGCTCGCCCTGTTCGATGTCGAGGCTGCGGCGCAGAGACCGACTGTCGGCGCCTTGAATCGCGCATTTCACATGGCCCTGATCCGCCCCAGCGATCAGCTTGTAACCATCGGCATTGTGGAGCGCCTGCACGTCATGGCGGACCGATATGTCCGAAAACATCTGTCGCCACGGGGGCGCTATCTGCTGGCTGAGGCCGAGCACCATGACATTCTAAAGGCGTGGACGGAACGCCGGGCCGACGTCGTAGCTGCCTTGGTGACGGCGCATCTGCGCGGCACGCTCGACGACCTTCGCCGCGAACTGAATCAGGCGGTCGAAGGCGCTTCTGGCTAAGTTTCTCTCCAGATGCGGCGTATCTGGGGACTTGATAACGCCTGAAAAAGAATACAGTATACAATCCTGACTTCTGCGGACCTCGCGAGATGTCGGGAGGGCATGCCGCTGATTTTCCTTGCTCTATCTATCTGCTTCTAGCGATCGAAGAGTCGCTGATGTCGCCTGAGGGTCTGGCGCCGGTCACATCTCTGGCTCGTGTGCGCGTCGTCGAGGCCGTTATGGGCGCCTGGTTCATACACAGGGCTGTTCAACTTCCTGGCTGACTGATCGCTCCATCTGCCGCCGTCGCCTGAACTCCGAAATCTGAACCTGTCGATCACAGTCATGAAGAAATTGCGATGAACCTGCCGGACAAACGTCCTCCCTCGATAACCGCGCATGAACGTGAACTTCGGGTCGAAGCCCTTTGCACCCTGATGGAGGAGGCGGGACTGGCCGCCATCCTGCTCGGCTCAACGACTAGCCTGCAATATTTCACCGGCCTCAGGTGGTCCCCTTCGGAACGGTTGGTCGGCGCCCTGATCCATGTCGATGGACGCATCAACTATATCTGTCCGCGGTTTGAACTGGACAAGATTGGCGGCCTCTTGACCCTGCCCGGTGAAATCTTGACCTGGGAAGAGGAGGTCAGCCCCTATCATCTGGCGGCCAGCAGGATTGCGCCGGGCGGCAAGGCGGGGGTGGATGATCAGGCGGCAACCTTCGTCTGGCTGGGCATGGCCAAGGCTATGGGTGCTGAGCATATCGTCGGCGCCGGTCCGCTGATCCAGCGCCTGCGGTGCATCAAGTCGCCCTCTGAGATCGCCCTTCTGTCCTATGCCAAGCGTATCACCTTGGAGGTCCAGAAGCGCGCGCGCGATTTTCTGGAGGTCGGCGTCAGGACTTCGGACGTCATCCGCTTCATCGACGCTGAGCATCGGCGATTGGGAGAAGGGGGATCGTCCTTCTGTCTGGTGTCGTTCGGCGACGACTCTTGCCTGCCGCACGGCGGAGAGGGGGATCGGGCGCTGAGGCAGGACGAACTGGTGCTGATCGACACAGGAACCCTGATCGACGGCTACAACTCGGATATCACCCGGACCTATGTGTTCGGAGAGCCCACGAAGACAATTCGTCAGGTGTGGGATCATGAGAAACAGGCCCAGGCGGCGGCGTTCGAGGCGGCGATTGTCGGCGCAGCGTGCGAGGATGTGGACGCTGCGGCGCGTGATCTGTTGACGCGACTGGGCTATGGGCCGGACTATGCCCTGCCAGGGTTGCCGCACCGAACCGGCCATGGGATCGGCCTTGATATCCATGAGGCCCCCAATCTGGTGCGTGGAGACAAGACGCCTCTGGCGCCCGGCATGTGTTTCTCAAACGAGCCTATGCTGGTTGTTCCCGGCGCGTTCGGCGTGAGGCTGGAAGATCATTTCCACATGACGGACAATGGCCCGGTCTGGTTCACCCAGCCTGCGCACAGTCTCGACGACCCCTTCGCCAGCGCGCCAGCCTGGGAAGAGGAGCGGCCTTGACCGTTCTGGCTCCAAAGAGCGTCGCGGTCATCGGGGGCGGCCTGGTCGGCGTCGCTTCGGCTTTGCGGCTGAAGCGAGCCGGACTGGAGGTCACGCTGATTGATACGGGCGATGTGCGTCGTGGAGCCTCCTTCGGCAATATTGGCCATATCGCCGCCGAACAGTGCGAGCCCCTGGCATCGCCGCAGTCGCTTTTGACCGCCTTTGGCCGGCTCTTCGCCTGGGGCGGGCCGCTGGATTTTCGCTGGCGTGACGCCACCCTGTGGGGACCATGGGCGGCGCGGTTCGCGTCGGCGAGCCGACGCGCATCGTTTGATCGGGGGGCGCAGGCGCTTGGCGCCTTGCTGGTTGATCCGCTGGGCGACTGGGCCGACTTGCTGGACCTCGCCGGAGCAGAGCCGGATTTGGTGAGGGCGGAAGGCCATGCGGTGGTGTGGATGGGCTCGGAGGCCGGGCAAACAGGCGTCGACGCCTGGCGTCATGCGCGCATCGGCACGACGCATTTCCGTCTGATGGAAGCCGAGGAACGCCGGGTTTATGGGGGGGTGTTGAATTCCATTCCAGCGACTGGACTGCGCTTTGATGGCACAGGTCAGGTGCGTGAACCCCAGGCCGTGCGTGAAGCCCTGGGGACAGCGTTCAGATCGGCGGGCGGAGTTGAGGTCGCTGGCTGCGCTTCAGCTATCGTCGATGACGACACCCGGGCAAGGGTCGAAACCAATGACGGGCAGGTTGTGGAGGCGGACGCGCTGCTGGTCGCGGCGGGGGCGTGGTCGGCGCCCCTGATGCGCGGGCTGGGGGTGGAAGCCCCCCTGATCGGAGAGCGGGGCTATTCGATCCAGTCTGTTCGGCATGACTGGCCCCAAGAGCTGCCCCTGACTGTTTTCCAGGAACGGTCCATGGTTGCGGCGCGGTTTGCGGGCGGCCTTCGCATAGCAGGGCATGTTGAGTTCGGCGCTCCTGACGCTCCCGCTGACCCGCGCAAATGGCGTAGGCTGGAGCGTCATGCGCAAGATCTCGGCCTGAGACTTGATCCTGCCGCGGATCGCTGGAGTGGGCCGCGACCGACGCTGCCGGACTATCTGCCCGCTATCGGGCGGTTGGAGCGGTCGCCGCGCGTCTTCTACGCCTTCGGCCATCAACACCTGGGGCTCACCCTTGCGGCGACAACGGCCCTTCTGGTCGAGGACCTCATCCTAGGTCGCCCGACCGCCATTGATGTCGCGCCGTTCGGGCTGGAGAGATTTCAACGCTGAGGCCCGGCGCGGCGGCCATCGAAATCGGAGCCGAAGCCTGCCCCGCGACGATCAGGTAAAGGTGATGGTTTGAGCCTGGGCATGGATGCGGGTCTGCATCTCTGCCATTCTGGCGTTCAGCGTGCGCCAGTCGACACCCACCATCCGCCCGCCGCTTTTCAGCAGACGCCCGGCGACCCAGACGCTGTCGATGTCCGAGCGGGCGGCGAAATTGACGACGCGGTCAGCCAGGCTGCCGGCCATCGGCGCGCCGGCTCGGTTCATGTCCAAAAGCACCAGATCGGCGCGACGGCCCTCGGCAATGCTGCCAGCGACATCGCCCAGACGCATGGCATCATAACCCCCGCGTGTCGCGAAATCGAGCATATCCTTAGAGGTGTAATCCGCCATGGCTGCTTCGCTTTCCTCTCCGGCGTAAAGCGACAGAAAGGCGGCGCGGATATGCTCGAAATAGTCGCCCGTCAGAGCCAGAGGCACGTCGATGCCCATGCCGGTCTTGACGCCTGCCTTGCGGGCGCGGGACAGGCAGGGATCCCGGCGCGCCATCGGGCGGCTGGGGAAGCTTTCGGCGATACAGGTGGGGCACACCATCCCGCCTGTCTGATGCAGCAGGTCCAGTTCGTCCGCGCTCAGTGTCACGCCGTGCGAACAGTGGATGTCGGGGCCCAGCAGGCCAGCCTCATAGAGGTCGCGGATTCCCGTCTCCCTATGGCCGAAGTGACCGGCGGGGTGGCCTCCGGCTCCACTGGCATGGTGAGTGATCAGGCGTATGCCCATGTGGCGTGCTCGTCCGATCTCCTCATCGCCGATGACCTCTAGAGGTTGTCCCTTGGAGCCGTTGCTGAGAGCGACGCCCAATTGCAGCGGCGCGCCCTGATCGGACAGGATTTCGTCCTGGACGCGGCGCACCGAGACCCAGTGCTCATCGCTGGTGAAGGCGCCGCGAAGGCGATTGGCATGGGCGAGAGGAATGGTGTCGCCCGGACCATAGTCGATGCTGTGGCTGACCTGATGAGCGTACCAACCGGCCACGCCCGAGTCCTTCAGTCCTCTGGCGGCGGCGACAGCGAGTTCGGGCGTGTATTGCGCATGGGCATGATCGATCAGGGCCGTGACCCCGGAATCAATGGCCTGCAAGCCGCCATAGTAGGCGGCGAAATAATGATCCTCTGCTGTGGCGCAGGGCATCCATTTCATTTTCCAGAGCTGATACTCGGCGGCGAACTGGCGGATATTGGTTTTCACCAGACGCCCGATCTCGGCGCATTCCCAGACATGTCGGTGGCCATCCGCCATGCCGGGCATCAGGATTTTTCCACGACCGTCAATGACGGCTGCGTCCCCGGCCGGCAGGTCGCGACCGACCTGGACCACCTTGTCGGCCTGCAACAGAATATCGGCGCCAAAAATCTCGCCCAGCCTGGCGTCCATGCTCAATAGGTCTGCGCCCTTGATCAGGGTGCGTCGCAGACCGCCGATCCTGGCGGCTGAATAGGCCGGACGTTGGACCAGCGCCGCAGCTGCGGCTCCCGACATTCCCAAGAAACCTTTCCGGGTCATATCGATCATCATGCTCTCCCGCGCAGCCAGCCTGCCGTCCATTACGCGAGTAGAGCTTTATGGTATACAAAATACAATGACCGGCGGCTGGCAATCGGAAGCTGCTGTCAGTGACGGATGACGTTTTCCTCTACGCGAAGCTGGAGTCCGGGGCGTCCCTGAGCCAGCTGCCGCACCTCCGCGAAGGTGGCGGGGGTGTGCAGGGACGCCGATACTCGGAAAACGAGCGTACAGTCCGGGCGGTGCAGATGCTTAGCCTGCGTTGCAAATGAGGAACGATTTTGTCGGAGCGATTGTATCACCACCACGCCCGCAAACCCTTTTAGGGCAAGGATTTATGCTATTTCAAAGGGCTGTGAGGCCGGTGGCGGAGAGGGTGGGATTCGAACCCACGGTACCCTTCCAGGCACGCCGCATTTCGAGTGCGGTACATTCGACCACTCTGCCACCTCTCCGCGGTGCTCAAGTCGCTTGGTCGAGCGAGGGGCTTCTCTAATCGGAGCCGTGGCGTATCGCAACCCGTTCTTGAAAGAAATCCGACACTATCTTTGAGCGGGCAGCGACAGGCCAGGTGCGGCGCCGGTTTGCGGGTCCACACCCTTGAATCGGAACAGTTCGGCGGGGCGGCCGCCCGTGGCGGATGTGACGTGTCCGGTAGGTTCGACAAGGCCGGTGCGCTCGACTCCGCGCCGGAAGTTCTGCTTGTGCAGGGTAAGGCCGGAAACGGCTTCCGCAGCGGCCTGAAGCTCCGACAGGGTGAAGGCGCCGGGCGTCAGTTCGAACAGGACAGGACGGTATTTCAGCTTGCTGCGCAGCCGCCCCAAGCCGGTCGCCAGGATACGGCGGTGATCTGAGGTCATGGGGCGGCCCGTGGTGTTTGCGGGCGCCGCCGCGTCGCGATCGCGGAAGGCCTCGGCGACCAGACGGGCTTCGTACAGAAGTTCGTAACGCTCCAGCACCCGTTCCTCGTTCCAGCGGTGCTCTGGCGTCAGGGCGAACAGCGCGCGGGCCCGGGCCAGACGCAGGGGGTCTCCAGCAGCCCAGTCGGTCAGACCCTCGTTAATCTGGGTGGTGATCGCGGGATTGGCGGCGCGGCGATCTTCCCACGGAAAGAAGTCGAATAGCGCGTCCCAGCGCGAATCGTGGGTCTGACCGTCTGCGGCGTCGGGCGTCAGGGCCAGATAGCCGACCGAGACCTCGCGTTTCTGGTCCGGGCCGGGAGTGGCGCGGGGGGAGGCGCGGCCTGCGTCGCCGAAGGTGTAGAGCTGTTCGACGAACCCCAGCGGAAAGCCCGTCTGGTCTGTCACAAAGTCACGCAGGGCGCGCTCAAACGTGCGGTCGCGCGCCGGGTCGAACGGGCCGAAGGGCAGGGCGCGGGCGCCGTCTTCGCCCGCCGTGGTCAGGACAACGGCCCGACGGTCCTTCAGCGTCATCACGACGACCGACAGGCCGATCCGCACGCCCTGTTCCGCCGTGGTCGCCATGCGTTATTCCGTGTGCCAGGCGTCGTCGGCGGGGATCAGTCCGACCGCCTTGGCCAAAACATTGTAGCGATCAAGATAAAGCGCCTGAGCCTGCGAGGCGGGCAGGGGCTTGATGGTCAGGCTGTAGCCCTCTGGCGGAGCGCCGAAAAAACCGAGCGATTCCTTTTCGGTGAAACCCGCCAGTTGGGTGGCCTCGAAGAAGGCGCAGGCCTTGTCGGCCTTCTTGATCAGTGTCTTGATCGTCTGGGGCGTCTTGGGCGGCAGGCCGTAACGGACGTGGATCGCGGCCTCCAGCCGCGCCTCGAAGTCCTTGTAGCCCGAGCCCAGCGCCGCCTTGAACGGTGAGATCATGTCGCCGATCACATATTCAGAGGCGTCATGCAGCAGGGCGGCGAGACGCCATTTCGGATCCAGGCCCGGCTTGATGTGGGCGGCGATCTCTTCGACCACGACGCTGTGCTGGGCGACCGAGAAGGCGTGTTCGCCGATGGTCTGGCCGTTCCAGCGGGCGACGCGCGCCAGGCCGTGGGCGATGTCCTCGATCTCGATGTCGAAGGGCGAGGGGTCGAGCAGATCCAGACGACGGCCGGACAGCATCCGCTGCCAGGCGCGGGGTTCGTTCTTTTTCCTGGGGCGCTCGGCCAATGGTTCGATCCTGTTCGCTTTCGGGTCGGTCAGGTGACGCAAAGCGAAGACAGGATCAAGGCAAGAGGCCAGTTTAGGATGGAAAACCCGCTATTCGCCGACGTTCTGGCTCACCAGGTCCTTAGCCGCTTCGAACACGCCCTGATCGCGCGCCTTGGTGCGGACAGTGGCGATGACCAGCGGGCCGCCGGCGGGACCGCGGGCTTCAAAACCGACGCGACGCCATGGGCCAGTCTCCGCAGAGTCGTCAGACAAGACGAAGGTCATGCGGGTGGCTTCACCCGGCGCCTGGGTGCGTACCAACGTCCGGTCGCCATGGGCGTCGACGTCGACAAGAGGAGCTTCGACACGTTTGCCCTGACCATCCTTGGCCGCGATATTAATGCCGCCGATGCGGATCGTGGCGTTGTCGCCCTTGGTTTCGATGTGCAGGCCCGGCAGGCTGACTGCGGCGTCGTCGCCCTTGGTCTGAATGTTCACGCCAGGCGCCTTGATCGAAGCATCATTTGAGCCGGTTTCGGCGATTTGGAGATTGGCGCCGGCCTTGGCGTTGGGGATGTCGGCGGACAGGCGAGCTTCGTAATCGCGCAATACGTCGGCGGCGGATGCGCCGTCCAACCGCACCAGATAAAGCACCACCTCCGCGCCGCGCGGCCCGCCATAGGTGCACGAGGCGCCGCCAGGATCGGCGGAGCCCTTGCGAGTCAGGACGCCGACGGCGTCAGGGCATTTCAACGTGTCGACCACCTTCAGCACGCCCTTGGCGTCCGAGTTTGACGTCGTCGCGGTGATGCGGATCGAGTTGTCTCCGTCACAGGCAGCCAGCCCTCCCGCAAGCCCGAGAGCCAGCAGGGCGGTGATCAGCAGGCGAGTCTGTTTGGTGACGTCCATGGATGTCATTGTGCGCTTGAACGACGTTCGATCCAGTGAAATCGCGGTAATGCCCAGGGCCAGGGTTGATCGGATTCAGGCGCCGGGCCGTCCACCTTCGCGACGACTGAGGAAGGCCAGGCGCTCGAACAGATGAATGTCCTGTTCGTTCTTCAGCAGGGCGCCATGCAGTGGCGGGATCAGTTTATTCGGCGTCTTCTCGCGCAGGGTTTCCGCGTCGATGTCTTCGACCAAAAGCAGTTTCAGCCAGTCCAGCAGTTCGGAAGTGGACGGCTTCTTTTTCAGCCCCGGGGTGTCGCGGATTTCGTAGAAGGTCTTGAGCGCCTCCGACACCAGTCGCGGCTTGATGCCGGGGAAGTGGACGTCGACGATGGCCGAAAGCGTCTCAGCATCCGGGAAACGGATGTAGTGGAAGAAGCAGCGGCGCAGGAAGGCGTCGGGCAGCTCCTTTTCGTTGTTTGAGGTGATGATGACGATGGGGCGCACCTCGGCGCGGATTGTCTCGTCCGTCTCCTGAACGTAGAATTCCATCCGGTCGAGTTCCTGCAACAGGTCGTTGGGGAATTCTATGTCGGCCTTGTCAATCTCGTCGATCAGCAAGACAGGGCGGATTGGGGCGGTGAAAGCCTCCCAAAGCTTGCCCTTCTTGAGGTAGTTGCGGACATCGTGAACGCGTTGGTCGCCTAGCTGGCTGTCGCGCAACCGGCTGACGGCATCGTACTCGTAAAGGCCGTTGTGGGCCTTTGTCGTGGATTTTACGTGCCAGGTGATCAGGGGCGCGTCGAAGGCCTTGGCGATCTCATAGGCCAGAACCGTTTTGCCCGTGCCCGGTTCGCCCTTGATCAACAGGGGGCGTTCCAGCGCTACGGCAGCGTTCACGGCGACCTTAAGGTCGCTGGTGGCGATATAATGATCGGTGCCCTCGAAACGGCCCATGAAAACCCACTCCGTCTGTTTCAACAGAGTGGGTAGCGGATCAAAACGATCCTGAACAGCGATCAGGTGATGCGCTTGGCGGATACAGGGTCGCTGGCTGGGAAGGTTTCCTCAATGGCTTCGTCAAGAAGCGCCTCTTGGCGGTTCTCGCACTGGCGCTTGTCTTCGTTCAGTTGGTCCGGCTTGCCGCCCTCGTCCTTGGTGCGAGAGGCGTGGGGGGTGTTCTGATTGGAGTCGCGTTTGGTGTGGGGATCCATGGGTCGTCTCCTTTAGGCGGGGGGCTGTAGTGTTTCGTCAGGGCCGTAACCCAGGTCCTCAATGTCATCGTCCGACAGGCGTTTGGATTCCCAGTGGGCCGCGCTGGCCTGGGCGCCGCGTTCGTTCTCCATGAGGCCGGAATAGACCAGCTCGACCTCGTCCGGCCCTTGCAGGCCGTTGCTTTCCGCGTCGATTTGGTTGCGGCGTTCGCCATCGACGCCTAACAGCGCGTCCGCTTCCGCTTCGATGCCGTCCAGAGCCAACTGGTCGTCCAGTTCGATATCGTCTTCGTCGAAGTCTTCATCGTCCGCGTCGCCGTCGGCCTGGGTCACGTCCAGAACCTGATCGGCCTCGTCCAGCAGGAAATCGCCGTCGCCTTCATCGTCCAGATGCGTTTCGTCAAAGGTTTCTGACTGCTCCTGATCGTCCTGATAGTCATTGTCGGGCATGGCGTGTTCCTCTCCTGGTGAGGGGAACGTCCTGTCGGCGCGCGCCGTTCCAGCGTGGCCGTTAGACAAGACATGGTTAACCCTGACCCTTTAGGGTGGATTCGTTCTGGCGGCCCTGAATCGGGGCGACTTAGGCCAGGCCTTGGAGGCCGCCATCTATGGCTTTGAAACTATCTCTAAAGCCGGGCGAGAAGTTCGTGCTCAACGGCGCTGTCGTTCAGAATGGTGATCGGCGCGGCGTGCTGGTTTTGCAGAACAAGGCCAGCGTCCTGCGGGAGAAGGACATCATGCAGGCCGAGGACGTCAACACGCCCGGGCGCCGCATCTATTTCCCGATCATGATGATGTATCTGGACGAGGCGAACGCCGCCAAGTTCCACGATGAACTGGCTCTGCGCCTCAGTGAATTCATGGGCGCTACGCGCAACGCAGAAATCCTGGCTGAATGTGTCTCAGTGTCGCGTCACGTGCTGACGCGCGAATACTACAAGGCCCTGATGGCCGCTCGCAAAATCGTCGATTACGAAGAAAAGGTGTTGGATGTCGCTTCAAGCGTACACCGCAGCGGCGAGCAGGGCTGAGACCCCTCGCGATCTGGAATACCGGCTGTTCGGCCAGGTCACGCGCGCCCTCGTTCATGCCTCCACCGTCGATGCGACCGATATCGCCACACGCATCGACGCCTTGGACTGGAATCGTCGTCTCTGGTCGGTGCTGGCCAACGACTGCAGCGATCCCGGCAATGTGCTGGGCCAGTCGATGCGCGCCCAGATCATCTCGCTAAGCCTGTTCGTAAATCGCCACTCGTCGGCGGTGATGCGCGGAGAAGAGAGCTTTCAGGACCTGATCGACATCAACCGCATGATGATGCAAGGCCTGTCGGGCGCGCAGCAGGCGGCTTGAGGCGTCTATTGACGCCGCGCCACTCGCGTCCCACCTTCGGCTTCCCTGTTCAACAGTCGAAAGGAGGTGATCCAGTGTCTCATTGTCATCAATCGCGTGCGGTGGCCGCGACTCTGGTCCTCGGAGAGGTCCAGGCCTGACCTTTTGGTATGCGCTGACGCCCTTCGGGCTGCCTGAGCGCTTTTCAGGTTGAGTATTGCGGTCCGGCCGTTCGCGGTCAGACAATGGAGGGCTGTCGCGGTGACGCGGCGGCCCTTTGTCGTATCCGGGCGGGGTCAGGTGAAAAGACGCGTGATCCATTCGGCGATATGGTGGACGCCTTCGACAACCGTGGTCCAGATCAGGATCAGGTAGAGCGCGCAGGCGCCGGTCATGGCGGCGCCCAGCAGGATGGCGACGCCGTCGCGCTGCATCATGCCCAGGGCGAACAGCACCAGTGCAATGCCGGGCAGGGCGTCGCCGAACGGGATGGGCAGTGCCATGGTCAGCGCCAGGATCACGCAGACCAGACCGGTCAAACTGTCGGCGATGTCGCCGGTCAACAGAGCCAGGCGCGGGCGTGTCAGGCGCTCGATGCCCTGAACCAGCTTCAGCACGCTGAGGCCGCGCGGGCGGCGGCGAACGGCGCGGCGGACACGGTTGGTGAAGACGTAGCGGCGGCGGCCGATCCTGATTTCGAAGGTCAGGACCCAACGGCGCAGCCATTCAGGCGCGGCGAACGGCTTGACGATCAAGGCGGCGAAGGCGGTGCGCGACACCGACGATTGCAACATCCAGCGAGGCAGCCAGACGCTTTTGCGCCGGAACGCCAGCTCCAGCGACATCAGGATGATCGGAATTGCGAACACCGCCTTGCCGCCGGGGGGCCAGGGCAACAGAGCCAGCAGCGACAGGATCAGGATCATGGCCCCGAAGCCACGCTCACCGAACGAAGCGACCAATTCGGCCATGGTCAGCTTGGCGCCGGGCGCGGAGCCAAGGTCTTCGAGCACATCGGAGAACCGCCTCAGATCGTCAGTATCGGGCGGCGGGACGGCAGACATCAGGCGGGGCGCTCGGCTAGGGATCGCGCCCATCTAGGCGGTCGCGGGCCGCACCGCCACTTACAGAACCGCAACAAAGTCAAATAAATCGCCGTGTCTCAGTTCGACACATGATCCGGTTTGCCTTTGCGTTTGGTCGAGGCCAGTTCTTCCAACTGGGTCTTGGTCATGGACTGCTCCATGGATCGTGATGCGCCTTTCAGCTGGGATTTTGGCGTGTCCCCGCGCTTGGCTGAAAGGGCGGCGCCTGCGGCTTTTTGCTGGGCTGCGGATTTTGCGGGCATGGGATTTCTCCTTCCACCCGAAACAAGCCCTCAGCTTCCCAGCAGTTCCCGACCGATCAGGAAGCGGCGGATTTCGTTGGTGCCAGCGCCGATGTCGTAAAGCTTGGCGTCGCGGACCAGCCGTTCGACCGGCCATTCCTTGGTGTAGCCTGCGCCGCCCAGGGCCTGAACGGCCTCCAGCGACACCTTCACGGCGTTCTCGGAGGCCAACAGGATCGCGCCTGCTGCGTCATAGCGAGTGGTCTTGCCCTGGTCGCAGGCGCGAGCCACGGCATAGACATAGGCCCGGGCGCTGTTCAGGGCGACGTACATGTCGGCGACCTTGGCCTGCATCAGTTGGAAGCTGCCGATCGGCTTGCCGAACTGCTTGCGGTCGCGGACGTAGGGCAGGACCACGTCCAGCGCAGCCTGCATGATGCCCAGAGGCCCGGCGGACAGGACGGCGCGCTCATAGTCCAGGCCGCTCATCAACACGCCGGCGCCGCCGCCCAGCGGACCCATTATGTTCTCTTCCGGCACTTCGCAGTCCTCGAACACCAGTTCGGCGGTGTCGGAGCCGCGCATCCCCATCTTGTCCAGCTTCTTCGAGACGCTGAAGCCCTTCATGCCCTTTTCGATCAGGAAGGCGGTGCATCCCTTTGATCCCGCGTCGGGATCGGTCTTTGCATAGACGACCAGGGTGTTGGCGGAGGGAGCGTTGGTGATCCAGAATTTCGTGCCGTTAAGGACGTAGCGGTCGCCCTTCTTGTCGGCGCGGGTGCGCATCGACATGACGTCCGAACCCGAACCGGCCTCCGACATGGCCAGCGAACCGACGTGTTCGCCGCTGATGAGCTTGGGCAGGTATTTACGCTTCTGTTCCGGCGTGCCCCAGCGACGAATCTGGTTGACGCACAGATTGGAGTGGGCGCCGTAGCTGAGGCCGATGGAGGCCGAGGCGCGCGACACTTCCTCCATCGCCACGACGTGTTCGAGATAGCCCAGGCCGAGGCCGCCGAACTCCTCCTCAACGGTGATTCCGTGCAGACCCAGTTCGCCCATCTCAGGCCACAGCTCGCGCTTGAACTCATTCTTCTCGTCGATCTCGGCCGCCAGTGGAGCCAGGCGATCAGCGGCCCAGCGGGCAGTGACGTCGCGAATGGCGTCGGCGTTCTCGCCGAGACCGAATTCCATGGATTGGGGCGCGAAGGGAATGCTCATGCTCAAAGCCGTAGCATTGAGCATTCGTTTTCGTAAAGCGCGCTTATCGGCGCTCGCCTCGGCCCCAGCGTTGATAGAGGTTCCAGCCCGCCACAGCGATGCACGCCAAGGCGATCAGGGCCAGCACCCAGCCGATAGTGTTGGAATCGCCCGTGCCTGCGGCTGAAGCGCGGCGGAAGGCCGCGATGGCGGCGCCGAACGCGATCAGGCCCAGCGTGCCCATCGCCAGGAAAGTCCATGTCTCGCTCCAACCTGAGCGACGGCGCAGGGCGACGCGGGGATCATAGGGACGTTCCAGAACCGTGTGATGGGTTTCGGAAGGCGTACGGTCGAACTGAGGCGTCTGGGCGCGGCCCGCCGTTTCGGCCTCATCCGGCGCTGTCAGGGCCAAGGCCGGGCGGTCCAGAGAATCGATTGGCGAGGCGAGGATGGAGGCCTGATTCGGCCCGGGGCTCTGGAAGTTGGCGCGGACATCGGCTGTGGCGTCAGCGGTGGATTCGACGGGCGTCGTGATCGCATGTGCTGTGTCCGCGACCGTGCCGCTCAGTTCGGTTGCGATCTCGTGCACGACGTGGGTCGCATCATTTGCGGCGATCAGGGATGTGGCGGCGAGACCTTGCTGACCGGCATCGGACAATGGCGTGGCGGGCATGGCGCCGGCCAGGACGCCCGAAGGCTGCTCGAACGTCGGCAGCGGGCCAACGATCTTCGCCCCGAACGGCGAATAGAGGTGGAAGGCGGCCGTGCTGGATTGGGGCGGATCGGAAATAAGGATTGCGGCAGGCGGGGAGGCGTCAGTCAGAGAAGCCACAGCTTCCTCGACGACCGGCGTGGGCTTAGGCGCATCCGGGTCAAGCGGGAAGGGGGCTATTTCCTGGTCTGACGCTGCGAGGGTGGGGGTGGATGCGGGAGATTCCGGTGCGGCTTCATCCAGCGGGAAGGGCGCAGCCTCGGGCGTGTCTGACGACAACGCCAGGGGAGTGGAGACCAGGGGCGCAGGCGTTGCGTCGAAACGCACCTCATGAGGAAGGTGCGGCACGGGGGCGGCCAGCAGGTCGGCCAGGGCGACCGGAAGGCCGGGTTTGGCGAAGAACAGGGCGCGTTCGGCGGCGCGACGGCGTGGCGGACCTTCGGCCGCGGCGTCGTCGGCCCAGGCGGTCATGGCGTCACCGGCATCTGCCACAGCGCCTGCATTCAGGCGTGCCAGAACATCAGACGTCTTGAAGCGGTCGACGCCGACCGAGAAGGCGAAGCTGGCGATGGAATCGAACTGGTGCTGATTCAGCGGGGTCTGAATGGCTTTAACCGCGCTGACGACCGGTATCAGGTCGTGCTGCAACAACAGTTCGGCGTCGCTTTCGCTGATCGTCAGGCCTTCGCGTGCGGACTGTGTGTGGCCATAGCCGATCATCCAACGGCCGTCGTTGCGTCGAACCGCCCGTGGGCGGAACCCCTCGAAGCTCTTGATAAGGATTACGCCCTCGCGGGACACCTTGACTGGTTTTTGGACGACGTCGGACACGGTTGACCCAATTCGAGACGGGCGCGCAGCCCCCGTAGCGAACACAGCAAGGAGGGCGCCTTTTTCTTCGCGCCCGCCTGGCTCAGAGCAGGACCAACGTCGCCAGACCCAGGAAGATCAGGAAGCCGAAGAAGTCCGTCGTCGCGGTGACAAAGACAGCCGAGGAAACAGCGGGGTCGAACTTGAGTTTCGACAGGGTTAGCGGCGTCAGCACGCCCACGCTGGCCGCGACCAGCAGGTTCAGCACCATGGCCACCGCGATGACGACGCCGATGCGCCAGTCCTCGTCGCGGAACCAGACGGCGGCGGCGACGCCGATCAGGGGCGCCAGGACCAGACCATTGGCCAGGCCAACGACCAGTTCGCGCAAGAAGGTCCGCATGGCGTTGGCCGAGTTCAGTTCCCGCGTCGCCAGGGCGCGCACGGTCACGGTCAGGGCCTGGGTGCCTGCGTTGCCGCCGATGGCGGACACGATCGGCATCAGCACGGCCAGGGCGACGATGGCCTGAATTGTGCCCTCGAACAGGCCGATGACGCTGGCGCCCAGGGCCGCCGTGGCCAGATTGATGGCCAGCCAGGGTACGCGGCTGCGCACGATCTCGGTGACCGACGAACCCCGGTCCTCGTCCGACACGCCAGCCAGACGCAGGATGTCCTCTCGGTTTTCTTCCTGAATGATGTTGACGATGTCATCGACGGTGATCTGGCCGACCAGACGCCCGCCTGCATCGACGACCGGGGCAGAGATCAGGTGGTATTTTTCGAAGATGTAGGCGACTTCTTCCTGATCCTGATCGACGGCGATCACATTGATCGGTTCCATCAGGTCGGTCAGCCTGGCGGTGCGCGGCGCGCGCAAAAGGCCGCTGACCGAGACGCCGCCGACGGGGCGGTTCACGGGGTCGACTACATAGATGTCGAAGAACAATTCCGGCATGTCGTCGCCCTGACGCCGGATGTGGTCGATGGTGTCGCCTACGGTCCAGAACTGGGGCGCGGCCATGACCTCGCGCTGCATCAGGCGACCGGCGGACTCTTCCTCGTAGCCCAGGCTGCTCTCGATGGCCGCCCGGTCGGTCTCCGGCATGGCGGCCAGAACCCGCTCGCGCTGGTCGTCCTCCAGATCTTCCACAACAGCGGCGGCGTCGTCGGAATCCAGCTCCTGAAGCGCCTCGGCCAGGGTGCCGTGCGGCACGCGCTCCAGCACCTCTTCGCGGATGCCGTCGTCAAGCTCGGGCAGGGTCTCGGCCAGCAGCTCCGGCGGCAGCCACAGCACCACGACGGTGCGGTGTTCCGCCGTCAGGAAGCCCATCAGGTCGGCGACGTCGGCGGGGTGCAGGTCTTCCAGCAGCGAACGCAGCCGCATGCCGTCGCCGTCGTCTGCGGCGTCCACGACTTTCTCGACGAATGAAGGTGTGAGGACATAATCCTCATCCAGGGCGGCGTGGTCTTCGGTATCAGGCGCTTCGGCTGGATTAAAGGCGTTGTCCGTGGTGCTCACGTTGTCGCCTCCGTTGGTAGAATGTCCAGCCGTAGTTAGCCGATGAATCGCCCTGTTTAGCCAGATGGTGCGGTCGAGAAGACTCGAACTTCCACGGGTTGCCCCACAGCGACCTCAACGCTGCGCGTCTACCAATTCCGCCACGACCGCTCGCATCGGAGGGCGGCGAATAGACGAAGCCGCCGGAAAAGAAAAGCGGCTTTATTTCGCTTGTCGTCGTTAGTTGGGTCGAACGGCGCGTCGAACTAGACCGCACCGGCCATGAAGTCATACAGATCGGCGGGCCGGGTGACCGTGATTGCGATGCGGTCGTCGCGAATTTCGATCTCTCCGCGCGCCACGGGGTGGTTGTTAACCAGAATCCAGACTTCGTCATGTTCCGAGGCGTCGAGTGGAATCACCGCGCCGCGTCCCATGCGCAGAAGTTGGGACATCGGCAGCACTGATCGGCCCAGCACGACAGAGATTTCAACGTCTACGGCTTCGATCTGGCTCAATGTCTTGCTCATTCAGGCGAACGCCGCACCCTTGCGCAATCGCCGTGCGGTGCACATTGAAGCGTCATGCTTGCCGACCCGTTAAATTCCCAGCTTTTAAAGCTGCACCGCGACGACGACCGGCCCGCCGAATGGGCCGTGTCGCGCGACTATGTTCCCTATGACGTCGCCGAGGCCTTCATGGAGGCGCGCGTGGCTGCGATTGCGGCGGGCGAGGCGTCCGAACTGGTCTGGCTGCTGGAGCATCCGCCGCTTTACACCGCCGGGGTTTCCGCACGGGACGAGGATCTGCTGGATGCAGGGCGGTTCCCGGTGCACCGCACGGGCCGAGGCGGCCAGTTCACCTATCATGGGCCGGGCCAGCGCGTGGTCTATGTGATGCTGGACCTGAACCGGCGCGGCAAGGACGTGCGCGCCTTCGTTCGGGGGCTGGAGCAATGGTTGATCGGCGGCCTGTCCGAGTTCGGCGTCGCAGCCGATGTGCGCGAGGGACGTGTGGGCGTCTGGGTCGAGCGCAAAGGGCCGGGCTGGTCGCGAGAGGACAAGATCGCCGCCATCGGCGTGAAGGTCCGCAAATGGGTCAGCTTTCACGGCGTCAGCCTGAACGTCGAACCGAACCTGGAGCATTTTGGCGGCATCGTGCCGTGTGGAATCCAAGAGCACGGCGTCACCAGTCTGGTGGACCTGGGCGTGCTGGCCACGCTGGACGAGGCGGATGCGGCGCTGAAGACCAGTTTCAGGCGTTTGTTCGGCGATGTTGAAGACGCCGGCGCGCCCTTCTGACGCGCGTTTCATCGCCGCAGATCGGGTGACAATCCGGCGAAAAGGCGGCTGCAGGCCTTGGCAAGGCGGCGGCGCATGAGGTTTAACGTCTCCCACCAAAGCTTCCCCAAGCAGGCTCAGGAGACTTCATTGATGATCCGCATGACCGCCGCCGCATCGGCTGCCGTTCTAGCGCTGACGCTCGCCGCTGGCGCCGCCGTCGCGCAGGATTTCCGCGCTCTGGCGCAGCAGGACCTTCAAACCGCGCACGACGCCCTGGCCGCCAACCACCCCGCCGCCGTCATTCCCGGACCGGCCAGCGAAGCCTTCCGCAGTTGGATCGACGCGGGCTTGCAGGACGCCCAGTCCAAGGCGCCGCGCGTCAACAGCGGCGACAGCCACGCCTATCTGATGCGCTACTACGCCAACGGGTTCCGCGATTCGAACATCGCGATCCGTCCGACCTATGAAGGGCTTGGTCCGTTCTTCGCCACTGCCTGGCCCGGTTTCACAACGGCATGGCGTAATGGAGAATATGTCGTCTCCTATGTGAAGGAAGGGGTGCGCAACGCCCCGCCTCTGGGCGCGGTTCTGGTCAGTTGCGGCGATCAGAGCGCGGCCGACATGGCCAGCAGCCGCCTGGACAAGTGGGAAGGCGACCTGACCACCGAGGCTGGCCGCATTCGCACCGCGCCCTATCTGCTGTGGAACCGCAACAACCCGTTTACGGGCGGCGTGCCGACGGTCCAGTGCAAGTTCAAACAGGGCCGTCGTGACCGCGACTACACCCTGGCCTCGCAACCCGCTGACGCGGCTTCGCTGGAAGCCGCCTATCGGGCCAGCGTCTATACGCCGGGCCCAGTTCCGCTCTCGATCGAAACCGTCAATGGCCGCCCCTGGATCAGCGTTCACAGCCTGGCCGACGACGCCGGTTGGGACGCCTTCTTCGCCGCTGTGGAAGGCCAGTTGTCCACGATCCGTGGTCCGCAGGGCTTTGTGCTGGATTTGCGCGGCGCGAATGGCGAAGCGTTGCGAGCGACGTCGCGCGGCTATGGCCTGGCCAACCGCATCTGGACGCCGGAGTTCACGGTCAGCCGCCAGCCTCCGGCAGGCTCCATCACCTATCGCGCGACACAGGCGAATCGTCAGTGGTATGCCGACACTCTGGGCCGCATGCTGGCCGATCCGCGTTTCGTGCAGGAATCGGGTCCGGTGATCGAGCAAACTCAGGCCATCGTCGCCGCATTCGACTCGGCGCTGGCTGCCGGACAGCAGACTTTCGTTCTGCCGGGCCGTCCCGCCGTGCCGGATGAAGGTGCGGCCAATCCGGTGGCCGGTCCGGTGGTCGTTCTGGTCGACGGCGGCTGCACCAGCGGCTGCCTCGATACGCTGGACCTGCTGACGCGCCTGCCGAATGTGCGTCTGGCGGGCTCGGTCACGGCGCAGGACAGCATTTTCGTGGAGCCGACCGTGCAACGTCTGCCCTCCAACTATGCTGATCTGTCCTACGGGCATAAGGCCTGGACCACGCGCACGCGGGCCAACAACACGCCCTTCACTCCGGCCGCGGGCCTGGCCTACACCGGTGTGACGACGGATGAAGCCGCTGTCCGCAGTTGGGTCGGAACCCTGTTTTAGGACGTACTGACCCGCCTCACGCGGGTCAGGCATGAATATGAGCCAGACAGGGCCGGGCAGGGGTGGAACCTCGGCCCGGCCCTTCCCATTTGGGAGCCATGACCGATATCGCCACACCCCACGACGGCCTGCGCTCGCCCTCGGGTTTTGACCTAACGCCGCCTAATGATGAAGAGCGAGCAAGATTGGAGGCGGACCTCGACGCCGAGGAAAAGCGCGTTCTTCTGTCCCACGGCACTGAAGCGCCGTTCTGCGGCACTCTGCTGGGCGAAAAGCGCGTAGGCGTCTTCTGCTGCCGCGAATGCGGTCTGCCCCTGTTCCGCAGCGGGACCAAGTTCGAGAGCGGCACGGGCTGGCCCAGCTTCACCAAGCCGGTGGATGAGAGCCATGTTCATGCGATACGCGACACCAGCTACGGCATGATCCGCGTCGAGACCCAGTGTGCCCGCTGCGGCAGCCACCAGGGCCACGTTTTTCCAGATGGGCCGCCGCCGACCGGAAATCGCTACTGCATCAACTCTGTAGCCCTGATATTTGTCGCAGAAGGCGAAGCATTGCCGGACCCGTTGCATCGGGGTGACGGAACGGCCTGACCTTGGCCTCAATCGCTATGCTAGGATGCGCCCGAAGGAGACATTCCCATGTTGATCGCCGGCCTGCTTGCAGTTGTGGCCCTGACCGATCCCGAAGGGGTGGTGGCCACGGCACCTTCGAATGCTGTTGATGTGGCCGCCGCCATGTCTGCGCCTGCAGTAGTCGGCGTCGTTGTTCCGACAGCCCAGGATGCAGCGCCTCATGGCATGACCACTGAGCAGCAGATCCAGAACTGGATCGCTTTGCGCAAGCCTGGCGCCAGTTTTGACGAGCTGCCCGATTCAGACCCGGCGCCGGAACGCGAGATGCACGGCATGGTCGAAGCTGGAATCGGCACCGGCGGTTACCGGTCTTACGGCGCGGCAGTGTCTTTGCCCCTAGGCGAGAACGGTCGTCTCGATCTGGCTTACCGTGAGGGCAAGAATGACCTGTGGGGTGGCCCGGGCTTGTATGGGGCTCCCGGATTTTATGGGGCGCCAGGCTTCTACAATTGGCCGGGCTATTATCCTGGATACGGCCATGGCGGCCTGGGCCGTTATCGTGGCCAGGATTCGACCAGCCGGACGATGTCCATTGGTCTGAGCTGGAGCAAGGAGAGCGATAAAGACGACCGCCGCGACCGCTCATCGTTCCCCGTGTATTGAGCGCCGACGTGCTCACTCTGCAAAGAAGCAATAAGGCCCGGTAAATGCTGGGCCTTTTCGTTTTCTGCAACGTCGATGTCAGGGCACCAGGCCTGTTACGCGTCCCACGCCGTCACCCTTGGCCTCGTCGTCGGGCAAGATGCCGTCTTGTTCAGCGCGATCTTCAAGATCGTCCGCCTCATGCTGAAGTTCTTCGATTTCGGCGGGCGTGGGAGTGTCTGGCGTGTTCATCGTGATCTCCATTGTCAGGAGAAAACAATCGATCGCAGCACCTGTTCCGAGGTGATCCCGACGCATCGGCTTTTAGAGCTGATGAGCGATCCGTGATCTTGCGGTGAGGAAAGTGCATCCAATACCATGCTGTCCAAACGCAAAAAGACCCGGCGAAAGCCGGGCCTTTTCAGTTCTCAGATGGTGCCGCCGGGGGGAATCGAACCCACGACCTCAGCCTTACCAAGGATGCGCTCTACCACTGAGCTACGGCGGCCCCGACTGAGGAAGCGGCCGTATAGCCAAACAGATCGGGGGAGGGAAGCGGCTTTTTGATCTTACGAAAGAAAGTTTGGAAATAGCCCGCCAGCACGGCATCATTCGGTCATGACTCGACTTCCACATGACGCCGATGCGCCGGTGAACCCTGTCCCCGGGATGTCTGGCGATTCGACGCCTATGACCGAGGTGGCGCGCGCCAAGGCCGAGAAGGCCATGCGGCTGGCATCCGCCCTTCGGGACAATCTGCGTCGCCGCAAGGCGCCGCAGCGCACGCCGTCAGCGCCCAAGCCGCGTAACTGAAGTCGGCAACGCAAAGTCATCGGTCCGACGTCTCGCATCCCTTTGGCAAGCGGCTGACGGCTTGCTACAGAACCATCCCCCCGGAGTGTTTCCTTCGGGGCGTTTCAAGGACGTCAATGGACAGCATCGCCATTCAGGGCGGCGCCCAGCTTTTCGGGGACATCCCCGTCAGCGGCGCCAAGAACTCCGCCATCAAGCTGATGGCGGCGTCGATTCTCACGGATCAGCCCTTGCTGCTGACAAACATGCCGCGCTTGGCGGACACCCGGTTCCTGGGTCAACTGCTGCGTCAGTTCGGCATCGATGTGACCGAACGTGATGGCGCGGATGGGCAGGAGAGTCTGTTCCACGCCAAGACGCTGACCTCGACCTTTGCACCCTATGATCTGGTCCGCCAGATGCGGGCGTCGTTCAATGTCTTGGGACCGCTGCTGGCGCGCACCGGCGAGGCCAAGGTGTCGCTGCCTGGCGGCTGCACCATCGGCGCGCGTCCGGTGGATCTCCACTTGCAGGCCTTGACGGCCCTGGGCGCCGAGATCGAGCTGGAAGAGGGCTATGTGACCGCCCGGGCGCCCAAGGGGCTGCGCGGCGCCGAGATCGAGTTTCCGTTCGTGTCCGTGGGGGCGACCGAACACGCTCTGCTGGCGGCGGTGCTGGCGCAGGGCACGACGGTTCTGCGCAGGGCCGCGCGCGAACCGGAAATCGGCGACCTGGCTCACTGCCTGACGGCGATGGGCGCCAAGATCGAAGGCATCGACACCGATGTTTTGACCATCACCGGCGTCTCGTCGCTGAACGGGACCACCTGGTCGGTGATTCCCGATCGAATCGAAATGGGCTCCTACGCCGTTGCTGCGGCGATGGCGGGGGGCGAGGTGCGTCTGACCAAGGCGCGCGCCGAACTGATCGATTCGCTGACGGATAAGATGATCGAGGCGGGCGTCGAGGTGTCGCCCACGGCCGACGGGGTGCTGATCAAGCGTGATCCGAAACAGCGGTTGCAGGCTGTGGACGTCGAGACCGCAATCTATCCTGGCTTCGCCACCGATCTGCAGGCGCAGTTCATGGCCCTGATGACGACCGCCGAGGGCGTCAGCACGGTTCGTGAGACGATCTTCGAGAACCGCTTCATGCACGTGCCGGAACTGGCGCGTCTGGGCGCTGACATCTCGGTCCATGCGGGCGAGGCGCACGTCAATGGCGTCGACGTTCTGCACGGCGCGCAGGTTATGGCGACAGACCTTCGGGCCTCCATGTGCCTGGTGATCGCGGGGCTGGTCGCCGAAGGCGAAACCACGGTCGGACGCGTCTATCATCTGGATCGCGGTTTCGAGCGTTTGGAAGAAAAGCTCGGCGCCTGTGGCGCGGACATTCGCCGGATAAAGGGAACAGGTGATGAGCACTGATATCGAAGGCGTCCCGCCCGTTCCCAGCACGCCGGTCGAGCCGCTGCGTTTGCTGGCGGAGGACGCCGACGATCTTCAGATCATTTCCGCCGCGCTTCAGGACGCCATCCTGCGGCCTGTCGACATCGTCTGGGAGAAGCAGGCCCGCACCCTGACCATCGCCTTCAGCCGCTTCTGCTGGGAGTGCGGAGGCACGCGCGTCATGTGCGCCATGCAGTTCGGCGACGTGCAGGGGGTCAAGAGCCGCCGCCTGTCGCGCAGCCCCGACGCCTCGCTGGAGTTGCTGGCGCTCGACTTCATTCCGACAGAGACGCCCGGCGGCAAGGTCATCCTGATGTTCGCAGGCGGCGGCGACCTGCGCGTTGATGTCGAATGTCTGGACGCCGTGGTGACGGATATTTCGGAACGCTGGCCGGCGCGGATCGCCCCGACCCATCTGGATGAGGTTCATCTGGATAATGGAGATGCAGCATGAGCGGTCCTCACAGACTGTCCGCCGTTGAGCTGGACGCGGCGACCCTTCCTGCGGCGACCGCCGAGATCGAGCATGAGCGCCGCGTCGCCATCTTCGATCTGGTCGAGAAGAACAGCTTCGAGCCGATTGGCGCCGAGGGCGGTCCCTATCAGTTGAAGCTGTCGCTGCAGGACAACCGTCTGGTGTTCGACATTACCGCGACTGAGTTCACCCGCACCTACGCCATCAGCCTGACGCCGCTGAAGCGGGTGGTGAAAGACTATCTGCTGATCTGCGACAGCTATTACGAGGCCCTGCGCGGCTCGTCCGCCAGCCAGATCGAATCGGTCGATATGGGCAGGCGCGGTCTGCACAACGAAGGGGCCGAACAGCTGGAGACGCGGCTGGAAGGCAAGATCGTGGTCGATCATGAGACGTCCAGACGGCTGTTTACGCTGCTCTGTGCGCTCTACCGTCGCGGCTGACCTCGACTATCTCTACGTTTTCGGGCATTAGGCCCCTCCATTCCGCCCCACGCGCCCGCCCGGCGTGGGGTCGAACGCATTTCAGACGGGCGTGAGAGGCCGCATGGCTAAGGAAGAACTGCTCGAGTTTCCCGGCACCGTCAGCGAACTGCTGCCGAACGCCACCTTCCGCGTGACGCTCGAGAATGACCACGAGATCATTGCTCACACTGCTGGCAAGATGCGCAAGAACCGCATCCGCGTGCTGGCCGGCGACAAGGTTCTGGTTGAGATGACGCCATACGATCTGACCAAGGGTCGCATCACCTACCGCTTCAAGTAAGGGCAGGCCGAGTTGGCCCGTCCAGAGCTTGTGCTGGCGTCGTCCAGCCCGCGCCGCATTGAACTGCTGGCGCAGGTCGGCATCAAGCCCGACCATATCGATCCTGCTGATATCGACGAGACGCCGCTGAAAGGCGAAACCCCGCCACGTCTGGCGGAACGCCTCGCCACGTCCAAGGCGCAGGTTGTCGCGACCCGTCGCCCTCAAGCCGTGATCATCGCCGCCGATACGGTCGTGTCGGTCGGGCGTCGCTTTCTGGAGAAGGCGGCCGATGAGGCGGAGGCCACGCGCTTCCTGAAACTTCTATCCGGCCGCAATCATCGCGTCTTCACCGGCGTGGCTGTCATTCGAGATGGCAGGCTGTCGTCCCGCGTCAACGAAACCCGCGTGACCTTCAAGACCCTGTCGGACCATGAGATCGCCGCCTATGTCGCCAGCGGCGATTGGCGCGGGAAGGCGGGCGGTTACGGCATCCAGGGGCCTGCGGGCGCCTTTGTCCAACGCATCGTCGGCAGTCATCCGTCCGTGATGGGCTTGCCGGTCTATGAAGCCGTCCAACTGTTGAACGGCGTCGGCTGGCGGGCATGACCCCGGTCGTCGGCGATCTCGAGGTCTTTCTCGATGAAACGCCGGGAGAGACGCGCGGCGCCCTGATGCGGGACGGTCGCTATACCCATCTTCTGATTCATCGTGAGGGCGACTGCCCGCAGACCCGCCTCGGCGCCCGGTCCGTCGGGCGGGTGATCGAGGTCAATCCGGGTCTGCGCGGCGCCTTTGTGGATGTCGGCGCCGATTCGCCAGTCTTTCTGCCTTTCCCCCGTAACGATCGCCTGATGCAAGGTCAGCGTCTTGAGGTTGTCGTCATCGCCGAGTCGCGGGGCGGAAAAGGTGCGGCCGTTCGTCGCCTTGGACCGGGAGAGGGGCCGCCGCGTCTACTAGAAACCGCGCCCCCCATTGCGCTCCAGTTGCAGCGCCTCGCGCCAGGCGTGGAATCAGTGACGGGAATCGAGGCGATCGATGCCGTGCTTGAAGCCGAAGACGAAGCCTTAAGCCGCACGCACGTCTTCACAAACGCAGGAATCGATCTGTCCATCGAGCGCACGCGCGCTTTGGTCGCGGTGGACGTCGATCACGCGCCTAAGGCGGGCCGTGATCCGAAGCAGGGAAGGGCGATCGCGAATCACGAAGGTCTGCGCCAGGCCGCCCGCTTGATTGAGCTTCGAAACTGGGCCGGGTTGATCGTAATCGACCTGGTCGGCGGCGCTCAGGATGGCGAGGCGCAGTTGAAAGCGGCGCGGGCGGTGTTCGCGCATGAACCGCAAGCGGTGTTTGCGCCGCTCAGCCGTTTTGGCCTTTTGCAGATCTCTTTGCCTTGGCGACGGACGCCGATTGAAGAGATGCTGCTAGGCGCGGATGGCCGAGCCACGGTGCAGACTCGGGCGATCTCCCTGGTGCGTCGCCTGCGTCGTCAAATGCTGGCGGATACGGCAGCGCCACGTCTGCGCATACGCTGCGCCCCTGAAGAGGCGGCCATAGCGGGGGCATTGGCCGCGCGACTGGGGCCGCGCGCCAGTGTGCTGGCCGATGCCGCCGTCGCTGTCGGGCGCGGACATATAGAAGAGAACTGACCCATGGCTTCCTGCCCCATCTGCCGCAAGGCCGAGCCTGATCCCAAGTACAAGCCCTTCTGCTCGCGCCGTTGTTCGGAGGTCGATCTGCAACGCTGGTTCAGCGGCGCCTACGCCATTCCGGCCGCTCTGGACGAGAGTGCTGAAGATGATGTGGAAAAGGATTGAAACGACGCTGGACAGGCCGAAAAGCCTCGCCTATAGACCCGCCTCTCGCGACGCCGCGTCGGCGCCTGGATAGCTCAGCTGGTAGAGCAGCGGATTGAAAATCCGCGTGTCGGTGGTTCGAACCCGCCTCCAGGCACCATCTTTCAACGCCTTTTAAGGCCGTTGCGTTTTATCCTAAAAATCGCAGCAGAAATGGGCGCGCTCCCGCTAAGCTAAGAGAACGCGATTGCCGCTATCTGACGCCCTGCGGAACGATTTCTCCGCTGTGGGGCGTTTTCGAACATCCTTGCTCCGAAGTTCGGCTCATCATCATTAAAATGTCGCGTGATGCTGCTCAGATGGGCCTGTCGCGCACGACTTCACTCCATGTATTTCGTTAAGTGAAATCGGGCGCTTCGCCCTTGACGCTCCGGTAAGGGTTCGTCAAAGGGGTTGAGACGCCTTATCAATAGGGGTCACGGATTTCAGGAGGCGTGCTCTCCGACGGTTCGACATTCGGAGGCTGGACGGGCGACCGCCCACGTCTCTTCTAAAAGATTTCAGTTCCCATGCTCCCGAGCGGACGGGGGGCTGAAGGAAACATTTCAGGTTGGGATGCGGTCGCTGACTATGGCCGCATCTTTGGTTCCACGAGTCAGACCAAGCAGGAACTGGCGAACTATGCTGAACAGCAAGAAGACGAATATCCTCCTCGCCATGGCCGGCGCCGCCGCCCTTATGGCGAGCTCGCCGGTTCTGGCCCAGGCCCCGGCCGAGCCGACCCCGGCAACTGCACCCGCCGCTGGTGCAGCAACCCCTGCAGCTGCTCCGGCCGCTGACACTGCTCCTGCTGAAGAAGCAGCTGCCTCGCACCACGGCGGCGGCATCACGCCGATCTCGATGTTCATGGAAGCGACCGTGATCGTTAAGGTCGTCATGATCGGCCTGCTGCTGGCGTCCATCTTCTCGTGGACCCTGCTGCTGATCAAACTCTTCGAGTTTGGCTCGCTGAACCGCAAGACGGACAACTTCCTCGAAACCTTCCGTGGCGCTCGCACGATCTCGGACATGCGCGCCATCGCGACGCAAGAAGAGTTCGACGGCAACCCGCTGGCTGACATGGCCGCCGCCGCCACCGAAGAGATCGAACTGTCGCGTCAATCGGGTCTGTCGGTCACCGGCGATCACCTGGACTCGGCCCTGGGCCGCGCCACCGCCGCTGTGAGCGCCGTTCAAGCCGGTCTGGCCAAGCGCCTGTCGGGCGGTCAGCAGTTCCTTGCTTCGGTTGGTTCGATTGGTCCGTTCGTCGGTCTGTTCGGCACCGTGTACGGCATCATGAACTCCTTCATCGGCATCGCGGAATCCAACACGACCAACCTGGCCGTCGTTGCACCCGGTATTGCTGAAGCGCTGCTCGCCACCGGTATCGGCCTGTTCGCCGCTATCCCGGCCGTTGTCTTCTACAACTACTTCAATACCCGCATCGCTGGTTACGGCACCCGCGCCGACGGCTTTGCTGCTGAACTGTTGAACGGCATCTCGCGTCAGCTCGACAAGGGGGCGTAATAGGCATGGCCGCCAAGATCAAAACGGGCGGCGCTGGCAACCAGGTTGAGGCAAACAGCGACATCAACGTTACGCCTTTCGTTGATATCATGCTCGTCCTCCTCATCATCTTCATGGTTGCGGCACCGCTCGCCTCCGTGTCGGTGCCGGTGGAACTGCCTATCGCTGTCGCCAAGGCGGCGCCGAACCCGCCCAAGCCGGTCTATATTTCGATCCAGACAGACGGTTCCGTCTATGTGGGCGATTTCCAGACCAGCGTCGGATCTCTGGGCTCCGATCTGAGTGATCAGATCGGCGCACGGAACCCGGCCGATGAGCGGATCTTCATCCGTGCCGACCAGAACACCCGGTATGGCGATTTCATGCAGGTCATGAACGCCCTGCAGGATGCCGGCTTTTACAGCGTCGCCCTGGTCGGCGAAGACCAAGCGACGAGTTGAGGTGCGGAGATAGTATGACAGACGTCGAATATCATCGCAGTCGCTACGACATCCCGAAGCAGAAGGGCTTCATGGGGGTTTCCTACCCCGTGCTGATCGTCTGCCTTCTGATCGTCACCATTCTGTTCGCGCTTCTGCTGTTCTTCCTGCAACAGTCGAAGTTCAAGCTGAAGGAGTTCAACTACGTCGACGAGGCCGTGAAGGTCGAGTTGGTCGCGCCGGTTCCTCCGCCGCCTCCGCCTCCGCCTCCGCCGCCGCCGCCTGACACGCCGCCTCCACCGAAGCTTCAGGTGCGTCCGCCGGTGCTCAACACCTCGGCCCCGCCGCCCCCGGTCACCTTGCCGATCGAGCCGACGAAGAAGGAAGAACGAGTCGAATATTCGGGCCCGCCCGTTATCGTCCCGGGACCTCCGCCTCCGCCCGCTCCTCCGGCTCCGGCCCGGCCGGCCACGATCACGAACGTTTCGTGGTCGCGTCAGCCTCGCCCGGAATTCCCGGCTCGCGCTCAAGAGCGTGGGATCGAGGAAGGCACCGTGGTGCTGTTGTGCTCGGTTGAGGCCAACGGCTCGGCGAGCAACTGCAGCATCGTGTCGGAAACGCCGTCCGGTGCAGGCTTTGGCCGCGAAGCTCTCTCGTCCATGCGTTCGGCCCGTTTTGCGCCGGGCACCGTGGATGGTGTGGCTCAGGGTGGGCAAGCGCGCTTCACGGTTCGCTTCCGCCTCGGATAAGACTGGTCGCAAGATCGCGAGAACGCCCCGGTTTCAGCCGGGGCGTTTTTGTTTGTATAAGGCGCACTCTGTGCTTGATCGGGCCGTTAGGCCTCGCTACAGAACGCCCCTCGCGATGAGCGGGCCGCCTTAGCTCAGTTGGTTAGAGCGCCGGTTTGTGGAACCGGAGGTCCTCAGTTCAAGCCTGAGAGGCGGTACCATCTCGAAGCGTCCACGGACCTTGTCAGGCACAGGGTGGACGCCCATTTCCTGATCGTCGGCATGATCGCCGATCCCCCACATCGACAGGAGAGCGCTTCATGAAGACGCGCAGACTGGGCCGCAACGGTCCTGAGGTTTCAGCCATCGGCCTAGGCTGCATGGGCATGAGCGCCTTCTATGGCGGCTCTGACGAAGCTCAATCCATTGAAGTCATTCACCGGGCGCTGGATCTGGGCATCACCCTGTTCGACACAGCGGAAATGTATGGGCCGCACACCAACGAGGTCCTGGTCGGCAAGGCGTTGAAGGATCGGCGCGACCAGGCCTTCATCGCCACCAAGTTCGGCATCAACTACAACGAAGATCGCTCCAGGCTGTTGGTTGACGGCAGCCCGGCCAATGTGCGCCGTGCGGTCGAAGGCAGCCTCCAGCGCCTCGGCGTTGATCACATCGACCTGTATTATCTGCACCGCGTCGACCCGGACACGCCGATCGAGGAAACAGTGGGGGCGATGGGCCAACTGGTCACGGAGGGCAAGGTGCGCTTCCTCGGCCTGTCGGAGGCCGCGCCGGATACTTTGCGCAAAGCCCATGCGGTCCACCCGATCACCGCGCTTCAGACCGAATATTCGCTGTGGAGCCGGGAGCCGGAAGACGAACTGTTCGACACTGTCCGCGAACTGGGCATCGGCTTTGTACCCTACAGCCCGCTAGGTCGTGGTTTCCTGTCGGGCGACATCAAGTCGATCGATGATCTGGCGCCCGATGACTTTCGTCGCACTAATCCGCGTTTCGCCGGCGAGAACTTCCAGAAGAACCTCGATCTGGTCGATGCCGTAAAAACTATTGCCGAGGACAAGGGCGTCACAGCTGCACAACTGGCTCTGGCCTGGGTGTTGGCGCAGGGGGATGATCTGGTTCCCATCCCCGGGACGCGCCGCGTGGCGACGCTGGAGCAGAACGCCGCGGCGGTCGATCTGGTGCTGGCGCCCGACGATCTGGTGCGCATCGAGGCGGTGTTCCCCAAAGGGGCGGCGGTCGGTCATCGTTACGCCGAGGCGGCGCGGGCGGCTCTGAACCGCTGATCGACAGACAGCAGGCATGAAAAAAGCCCGGTCGGATTGCTCCGGCCGGGCTTTTGTCTGTCTGACTGTGTGACCTACTGGATGCGGGTCCAGGTCTGGTTCTTGCACAGGGGGGCCACGATGCAGCCGCGCAGGCGCAGACTGTTGTCGCCAGTCATGGTGATGGTGCCGCGATAGGTGCCGCCGTCCGCCGGATTATAGACCGAACCACCACGCCACTCGGTGGGACCGCCGGTGAATCCGGTCAGCATGGGCAGATTGCGCAGGGTTCGACCGCGCTGGCTTGAATCGCGATTATGGGCATCCAAGGTGTTGGGGTTGGCCCGGATATGGTCTGAGGTCACCAGCGTGCCGCACAGCGCCTGTCCGCAGTGCGCGATACGGACCTGGCCTCCATTCGTGGGAGTCTGCCACAGGCCCGTCGGATCTCCGGCCAGGGCGGGTGAGGCGAGCGCGGCGGCCAGTGCGGCGGCGGCCAGCATGATATTGGTGTTCATGGTCGTTTCCGTTGCTGAGACCGGTCTGCGCCGGGCCTGTCGAAGAACACGCTGATCCTGGTTTCGGTCCAAAACAAGACGGAAATGGCGGCCGGAAATCACGAATTGACGGGACGTTACGTCAACTTTCCAGTCGCCATTCAAGGCGTCAGGCCGTGACCGCAGGCGAGGATCCGGTGGCCGCGCCCGGCTTCACGCCCAGCAGCAGGCCCAGCCAGCCGAGCCGCCTTGAGATCTCATAGGCGGCCAAACATCCCAGGGCGGTGATCAGGATGACCAGAACAGCCTCCAGACCCAATGGCAGCTTGAGCAGGGCCAGATTGTGCGCCGCGACCACCGCCACCGTCTGGTGCACGATGTAGAAGGGGAAGACGCCGATCGACAGATAGTGCAGCACAGGCCCGCCATGGTTCAGCCAGCGTGCGCCGAAACCCAGGATCGCAGCCATGAACCCCGCCTGATCCAGCACATAGACGAGCCGCATCGCCTGGCGCAGCTGCTCGGGCGGCGTGGCGTCGCCCCGATAGACCCAGGCGTAGGTCGCCCAGCCGGTCCAGCCGCACAGGCCGACGATCAGGGCGGACCAACGCACGCGGATCAGAGTGTGGCGCACCTCTTCAGATCGCGCGGTCAGATAGCCGAACAGGAAGGCCCCGAAGCTGAGGGCGTGGTTGTACCAGTCGTCGGTCAGGGCGTGGGTGATGTCGAAACGGGGCGCCAGGAACCAGCGGATCGTAAACAGATACAGGATCGGCCAGACGATCACGCCCCAGCCGCTGAACAGCCGCTCCGCCACTTCCAGAGAGCGCCGACGCACGCCCGGAATGGCGACCAGAGCCGCCAGGATCAGGCTGTAGGGCAGCAGATAGGCGATGAACCACAGATGGTTCCAGGTCGGCGTCGTCAGGCACCCGTCGGCGTCGCACCAATGGCCGGTCGACGTAGCGTAGCGGACCCAGAAATCCTTCAGCACGGCGCCGTGCGCCGGGTCGGCCATGCCCAGGCCCTTGGCGGCCTCGACGATCTCGTAATAGCTTTGGGGCGGCACGATCACGAACATGCCGAACAGCAGGGGCGGAAGCAGGCGCAGGATGCGCGATCCGGCCAGGGCCCAGCCGCTCTTGCCGCGCGCCTCAAATCCGTCGGCCAGGAATCGTGTCGCGCAGCCGGACACCAGGAACAGAAGCGTCAGCCGCCACGGGTTGGTCAGCATCATGATCGGCTCCAGCGCCTCGATCTGACGCGGGCTGTTCACATGCCAGTCCCAGGGCACATAGAACATGCCGACGTGATAGAGGATCAGCAGCATGAATGCGCCGACGCGAATCCAGTCCAGATCGTATCGTCGGCCTGACATGCCGGGCGGCGACGCGAGCAGGGGTGGTGAAGACATGCGAGAGTTCCTTGGCCAATGACATGAGCCGCGTACTCGCGGATGAGCGGGCGGATCAGCAATCGTCAGGGGCCGCGCGGCCGGCTGGCCGGGATGATGTCGGCGTTGCGGGGACGGACGGCGCGCCTGCCGTGACGAGCGGTTGGGCGCGGATCAAGGGGCGGCTGGATGCGCGTGTGTTTTGGGCCTGCGCCTTGGGGGTGCTGGCCTTCTCGCTGGTGGATACAACGGTCAATGTGTTGAGCGCCCAGGCCGACAATCCGAGTTTCGCGGGTTGGAAGCCAATGCTCTGGGAGGTGTCCAGCTCCATCGCCATACTCGCGACAATGTGGATTCCCTGGGTCGCGATCAGTCTGGCTACGCCGGATGAGGCGGCAGGCGAGGGTTGGCGGCCGAAGGTGCGGTTTGCTCTGATCCATCTGGCGGGCGTGCTGACGTTTTCGGCTCTGCACGTCATCGGTTTCGTCATGCTGCGAAAGCTGGGCTACGCCCTTATGGGGGCGGGGCAGTATGAGTTCGGGGACGCCTTCATCTATGAACTGCGCAAGGATCTGGTCACCTATGGGCTGCTGGCGGGCGCCTTCCTGCTGACCGCCTATCTGAGGCGACGGCGCAATGAAGCGGTGCGGCCCGTCAGCTTCGACATCCGCGACGGCGCCCGGATCATCCGTGTTCCTCTGGCCGATATTCTCGCGGCCAGTTCGGCGGGAAACTACGTCGAGTTTCGGCTGGCGGACGGACGGCGTCCGCTGATGCGTGCGACCCTGGCGGCGGTGGAGACCGAGCTTTCGCGGTTTGGCTTTGTGCGGGTCCATCGCTCGTGGCTGGTCAATACTGAGCGCGTCACAGGCCTGCGCCCCGACGGTTCAGGCGACTGGACGGTGGAGCTGGGCGCGGTCGAGGCTCCGCTGTCGCGGCGGTTCCCGGGGGCGCTGGAGCACCTGCGCGGTTAGGGTGATCGGCATTCAGATGGCCGACCCTCCACAACCCGTCATTCCGGGGCTGAGCGAAGCGAAGAACCCGGAACCCAGAGCCGCGACCGTGCGGCCGGACACATTCCCTGCCGGATGCGAGCCTCCTGGGTTCCGGGGTCGTCCTTCGGCCGCCCCGGAATGACGGCTCTGAGCCGACTGTCGATTGAATCTAGGCGATCAGCGCCAGCCACTCGTCCTCGGTCAGCACCTGCACCCCGTGCTTTTCGGCGTCCTTCAGCTTAGACCCCGCGCCGGGACCGGCGACGACATAGTCGGTCTTTTTCGACACCGAACCCGAAACCTTGGCGCCCAGGCTTTCGGCCCGCGCCTTGGCCTCGTCGCGTGTGAAACGCTCCAGCGAGCCGGTGAAGACGACGGTCTTGCCTGCGACCGGGGTGTCGGCCTTGGGGCGTTCCGCGTCGACGATCTCGGTCAGTTCGGCTTCCAGCGCGGCGACGACTTCCAGATTGTGCGGCTCGTGGAAGAAGTGGGCCAGGGCCAGGGCTGCGACAGGCCCGACACCGGGGACAGCGCTGATCTGGTTCAACATTTCCGACGGGCCTTCATTGCGGGCGATCCCGGCCAGACGCACCAGACCGGTCCAGTCGCTCGTCATGGCGGCCAGTGACCGGCGGGCGGGGGCCGCCATGCCGGGGAAGGCGAGGGCGATCTTTTGGTCCATCGGCGCAGCCGGCCACGGATCATCGGCGGGCGGCGTCGCCTCGGCCATCAGGGTCATGACGCGGGGCGATATGGCGTGAGCGCCGGCCAGTTCGGTCCAGGCCTCTGACTGCACGCCGTTGGCGGCCTGCAGACAGGCGGCCTTAAGCGCCGCCCAGCTTTCGAAGGCGCGAGCCAGGACGATGGAGGTCTGCTCGCCGATGTCCCGTATGCCCAGCCCGAACAGGAATCGGTCCAGCGAAATGGTGCGGCGCGCATCAATGCCTGCGATCAGGTTGCGGATGCTGGTTTCGCCATAGCCGTCGTCCTTCTCCAACTGCTTCAGGCGCTCAGGATCGCGGGCCAGACGGAAGATGTCAGCGGGCTCCTTGATCCAGCCGCGCGCATGGAAGGCGATCAACTGCTTCTCGCCCAGGCCTTCGATGTCGAAGGCCCGACGGCCGACGAAGTGTTTCAGGCGTTCCACGATCTGGGCGTCGCAGATCAGACCGCCTGTGCAGCGACGCTTGACCTCGTCGCCCTCACGCACGGCCTCTGATCCGCAAACCGGGCATTTGTCGGGAAAGACGTAAGGGACCGCGTCGGCGGGGCGCTGGTCCAGCACGACGCCCAAAATCTGCGGGATGACGTCGCCGGCGCGTTGCAGGCGCACGGTGTCGCCGATCCGCACATCGAGACGTTCGATCTCGTCCTCATTGTGCAGAGTGGCGTTGCGCACGACCACGCCGCCGACCGTCACCGGATGCAGGCGCGCGACGGGGGTCAGGGAGCCGGTGCGCCCGACCTGGATGTCGATGTCTTCCAGCACGGTCGTGGCCTGCTGGGCCGGGAATTTGTGGGCGATGGCCCAACGGGGGCTGCGGGCGACGAAGCCCAGGCGGCGCTGCCAGTCGATGCGGTCGACCTTGTACACCACGCCGTCGATGTCATAGCCCAGTGTGGCGCGGTCGCGTTCCAGTTCGCGATAGGCGGCGATCAACCCCTCGGCGCCCTCGACCCGTTTCGAGCGGGCGTTGACGGGGAAGCCCCAGGCTTCCAGCTTCTGCAGCGCCTCCCACTGGGTTTCGGCAAAGTCGCTGGAGTGTTCGCCCCAGGCATAGGCGAAGAAGTTCAGCGGGCGTCCCGCCGTGATCTTCGCATTCTTCTGACGCAACGATCCGGCGGCGAAGTTGCGGGGGTTGGCGTAGGTGCGGCGGCCTTCCGCCTCGGCGTCGGCGTTGAAGGCCGCAAAGGCGTTGTTGGGGGCATACACCTCGCCCCGCACCTCGATCCTGTCGGGCCAGTCGTCGCCCATCAGCGTCTGTTTCACATCGGCGATGGTCTTCAGATTGGCGGTGACGTCTTCACCCGTGCGACCGTCGCCGCGGGTGGCGCCGATGGTCATCCTGCCGCGCTCATACAGCAGGTTGGCCGACAGGCCGTCAATCTTGGGTTCAGCGACGAAGGCGATGGGTTCGTCGGCGGGCAGTTTCAGGAAACGCGCGATCCGGGTCACGAAATCGCGCACCTCGCTCTCGTCGAAGGCATTGTCCAGCGACAGCATCGGCACGCCATGGCGGACCTCGGTGAACTGGCTGGAGGCGACGGCGCCGACCTTGTTCGACGGCGAGTCAGGTCGCACCAGATCGGGGAAGCGCGCCTCAATCTCCAGATTTCTCGCGCGCAGGGCGTCATAGTCGGCGTCGGAAATCTCTGGCGCCGCCTCGGCGTACAGGATGTCGTGCCGGGCCATCTCTGCGGCCAGCCAGGCCAACTCGTCCGCTGCCGTCTTGGGCGTCAGATCATCAGGGGGAATGAAGTCGGGAATCGCGCGGGCCATGATTTCCCCTCTCTAACACCAGCACGAACGCACGCGCAGGCCCGGTGATCCGCCTGTGCGATTTCTGGGCTTCATGACCGATCTGTATGCTGACGCCGTCGTATCGGGCGGCTAGGTTCGCGGAACTGGTTCTGGAGGCTGCATGAGACGTTCCGCCCTGCGACTGGCCCTGACGGGCTGTGCTGTTCTGGCGCTGTCGGCCTGTGTGACCGAGCCGCCGAAGGTGGCCGTAGCCGACCAGCCCATTGCAATCGCCGGGGTGTCGCATGACCAGTTGCTGGCCGATGTCCGCGTTCTGTCGGCCGACGACATGGAGGGGCGCGACACCGGATCGGCGGGCGGCGAGAGGGCGCGCAACTATATCGTCAGCCGTCTGGACGCGATGGACGTGCGGCCTGCGCCCTTTGGCCGGTTGCAGCGGTTCGAGGCGCCGGGACGCACGCGCGAAGGGGTGAAGACCTTCAATGGCGTCAACATCATCGGCTTCATTCCCGGCACGCGGGTGGCTGATCGCTATATCGTCATCACGGCCCATTATGATCATGTCGGCATCAACGGCGGCCAGATATTCAACGGCGCCGACGACAATGCCTCGGGCGTAGCGACCATGCTGGAGTTGGCCGCGCGGCTGAAGGCTAACCCGCCGGAGCACAGCGTCCTGATCGTGGCCCTGGACGGAGAGGAGCGGGGCCTGCTGGGCGCGCGCGAGTTCGTGGCCTCGCCGCCAGTTCCCCTGTCGGCCATGAGCCTGAACCTGAATTTCGACATGATTTCACGCCCCGAGACGGACGGACATCTTTGGGTGACGGGAACCTACCAGCATCCGAACCTGCGCCCGATCCTGGCCGCCTTGCCGGCCAATGGGGCGGTGTCCCTCGCTTTCGGCAAGGACACGCCGCAGGACAAGGAAGAGGATAACTGGGTCGACGCCTCCGACCATGCGGCCTTCCATGAGAAAGGGGTGCCGTTCCTGTATCTGGGCGTCGATTATCATCCCGACTATCATCGCCCGTCTGATGATTTCGAGCGGATCACGCCGTCGGTCTTCGTTAGCGCCAGCGAACTGGCCATCGCCGCCTTCCACGCACTCGACAAGGCTCTGGACCGATGAAGCGTAAACTTCCGACCTTACTGGCCCTGGCGCTGCTGGCGGCGTCTTGCGACCGGGGTGGCGGTCCGAAGCCGGACGAGGCAGCGGCGCCTTCAGTCCAGCAGGCCTATCGCCACACGCTGTCGGGCGATGTGTCCGGCGAATACCGTCCTCTCCAGCCGGTCAAACTGGGTGATGCTGAACTGGAATCCATCTTCGTCGGCCAGGTATCCGCGTTGAAGGCGTGGGAAGAGGGGAAGGGGGGCGCGTCGCCGGTCACCGTGACCTTCAAGACAGCCCAGGGCGCGGTCCGGATCGGACCGGAATCCTATCAGATCACAGATGAGGTGTTTCGGTTCAGCGGCGTTTCAGCGGGCGGCCAGACGGTCGCCTTCGTCGGTAAGCTGGATCAGGGCGATCTGGCGACGGCGCGCCGCAATCTGGGCGACCAGACCGCGGTTCTGACGGGTGTTCTGACGGTCGGTAAGGCGAGTATTCCGGCGCGGCTAGGCCTGTGGGGCGGGGACTGACGTCAGTTGATGATGCGGGCGATAAGATAGGCTGCACCTGCGATAATCGCCCAGAGCAGCATGCTGACGCCAATTAACACCATGATCGTTTTTCGAGCGGCCCATTTTCGTCCGCCGGCCGGTCTTACGACGGGCTTTATGGGGCGGGCGGTCTGGCGTTTTCCGTACGGATGAGGTTTGAGGGGAGAAGACAAGACACAACCTTTAGGTGTGCCTTGTCTTATCATTCTGGAGGCAGGCTGAAAAGTGAGTCGCGGACTGTCTCTTAAGGGTTGAAAAGATATCAACCTTAATGAAGTATTGACGTCAGGTGGCGCGGGGGGCGGCATGACGACGGTGGAAGCCTTAGAAGCGGACCTATGTGCTTCGGCGCCGGCGGCGCCTTCCAAGGGCCGTCTATCCGACTGTGTGATCAGGATGCTGGATATCCTGATTGCTACAGCGATGTTGATTTTCGTGGCGCCGACCATGATTTTGATCGCCATCCTGATCCGCCTTCAGGATGGCGGACCGGCTCTGTTTCATCAGTCGCGTATAGGACGTGGCGGCATGATCTTCCCATGCTTGAAGTTTCGCAGCATGGCCGTGAACGCCGATGCGACGCTGGAAGGCCTGATCACCCGCGCAGGAGTGCACCAGGTGGAATGGGCGCTGACGGAAAAGATGCGCGAAGATCCGCGCGTTACGCCGCTTGGGCGCCTGCTCCGGGTGTCCAGTCTCGATGAACTGCCCCAATTGTTGAATGTCTTGCGCGGCGACATGTCTCTGGTCGGGCCGCGTCCGATCGTCGCGGCCGAGGTCTGGCGCTATGGGCGGCGGATTCGCCACTACACGGCTGTTCGTCCCGGATTGACGGGTTTGTGGCAAGTTAAGGGACGCAATGACGTATCATACCGTCGTCGAGTGGCGATGGACGTCACTCTGGTGCGCCGCCGCTCGGTAAGCACTTACTGCGCGATCCTGTTATTGACGATCCCGGCGGTCATTCGTCGGCAAGGCGTATATTAAGGCTGCAGTCCTTCGAACAGGTGCGATCCTCAAGACCTTAAAACGCGGCCGTCAGAATGAGGCGATGTGTCGGGTTGCAGATGAGAACCATTTGCAGTACGGCAGTGTCTCTTCTGGGGACTCGCCATGACCGCTGCCTTTCGTACACTGCTTCTCGCCAGCGCTTGTGCAACGGCTCCGACGCTTGCGTTTGCGCAAAGCCAGCAGGCTTCGCAGGTCGACGATGTCGTCGTCACCGCCTCCACCCGTGCGCAGACGGTCGCCAAGGCCCCGGCCTCGATTTCGGTCGTAACCGCCGAGACCCTGGCTAATCGACCGAACGCTGACCTGACCGATGCGTTGCGTGATGTCGAAGGCGTGTCGATCAGTGGGGGATCGAACAATCAGGATGTTTTCATCCGAGGGCTGCCGGGCAGCTACACTCTGATCCTGGTGGACGGAAAACGCCAGTCGACGCGCGACAGCCGCGTCAACGGAAATGCGGGTTTTGAGCAGAGTTTCACGCCTCCCGCAGGCGCGATTGAGCGGATTGAGGTCGTGCGCGGCCCCATGTCGTCGCTGTACGGTTCGGACGCTATTGGCGGCGTTGTCAACATCATCACCAGGAAGGTGCCTGACCGCTGGGGCGGCTCTATCGGTGGCGATTATGTCAGCCAGGAAAACAACGCTTCGGGCGACTGGAGCCAGGTTCAGGGTTATCTGGCGGGGCCGATCATGGAGGGCGTGCTGGGTGCGCAGATCTGGGGGCGGTCTTACAAACGTGATGAAGACCGCATCCTGAATGGCGTGAACAAGGGCGACGACTGGAGCCTGACGGGGCGTCTGGCGTGGACGCCCAACGCCGATAACGAAGTTCTGCTGCAGGTCGACAAGACGGACGTGCGCCGCGACAGCAACCCCGGCGCCAATCTGGCCGCCAACGGCGCCGCCAACTACAACACAAACGATCGTACGGCCTATTCATTGGGGTGGAATGGAACCTGGGACTGGGGGACCAGCAGCCTGTCGGTGCTGCGCGAACAGACCCGGCGCGAAACCTACACCTACGCCAAGGCCTCGGACGCCTTCGTCAAGGCCGTCCGCGCTCCTGAAATCACCAACACCGTCTATGACGCCCTGTTCAACCTGCCTCTCGAAGGGACGCGTCTGGGGGATCACCAACTGGTCTTCGGCGGCCAGTATGTGGAATCCAAACTGGCGGACGTGAATCCCGGCGTCAGCGCCTCGATCACCTCAAACTTCGCGGTGTGGCAGCGCGCTCTGTTCGTCGAAGACGAATGGTCCATCAACGATCAACTGGCTCTGACTGTGGGCCTGCGGTTTGACGACCACGAGCGCTATGGCGCGCACTGGAGCCCGCGCGCCTATCTTGTCTGGACGCCCAATGAAGTCTGGACGATCAAGGGCGGCGTCTCGACCGGATTCCGTGCGCCCGAATTGCGTCAGGTGGCTCAGGGGTATGCTTACACGACGGGCGGCGCCAACTGCACGATCGGGCCAAACGGCACCTGCGGCGTCATCATCGGTGACCCCGCCATCTCACCCGAAAGCAGCACCAACTACGAAGTCAGCGCTCTATGGACGCCGTCACGGACCCTGTCAGCCAGTGCGACCGTCTTCCGAACGGACTTCAAGGACAAAATCGACAGCACGCTGGTTTACAACAGCGACGGTTCCATTGCGCGTTGGACCGAGAACTCCAACTATCGGCTGTATTATTGGTACAATCTGCAGGATGCTGAGCTTCAAGGCGTGGAGCTTTCCGGTCGCTGGCGGCCTGCGGCGGCGCTGCGTCTGAAGGCGGGTTACACCTACACGGACTCCGAGCAGAAGTCGGGAACCTACGCCGGCCTTCCGCTGGCGCGCACGCCTAAACATATGGCCAACTTCCGCGCCGACTATGACTTCAGCGATCATTTGAACCTGTGGGCGGCGGTCAACTACCACGGCGAGGAGATCAACGCGGGCCTGCGAGTCGGCGCGAACGGCAAGCCGGTGCAGAACGGCAATGTCCAGGTGGCGCGTCTCTACCCATCATACACGACAGCAGACATCGGCGCGAACTGGCGCGTCACCCCCGCGGCCAGCATCAAGCTGGGCGTCTATAATCTGACCGACGAAAAGATTAACGTCATCGACTATGATTTCCAGGGCGATGGTCGTCGCTACTGGGTTGGCTTGAACTACGAATTCTGATGCCGCGCGTCCGTCTCTTTCTGACCTCGGCCCTTTTCGCCTTGATGACGGGGGCGGCTCTGGCTCAGCCGGCGCCCCGTTCCGTTGGCCCGACAATCGCGGATGCAGGCTCTGCCTATTATCGGTTCGAGCAGGTGTCGGTGACATCTGCGGATGGCGCGCGTGTCTATCGCGTCCAGATCGCGGTGCCGCGCAAGACGGCGGGACCAGCGGGTTATCCGGCGGCTTATCTGCTGGATGGCGATGCGGCTATGGCCAGGCTCGACGAGCGCTTGCTGGGGCGCCTGAATGCCGGTGATCCGCCCGTCATTGTCGCGGTCGGCTATCAGGGGGATCGCCAGTTCGATGTGCTGGCCCGCGCCTACGACTATACGCCGCCAGCACCGGACGGAGCCTATGTCGTCGATGCTGCGGGCCGTCCGGGCGGCGGGGCGGACGCCTTTTTGACGTTGCTGCATGACCAGATCGCCCCTCTTGTGGCGGCGCGGGTCAAGCTCGACGCTGAGCGGAGCCTGTTGTGGGGGCACTCCTACGGCGGTCTGTGCGTGCTGCATGCTGCCCTGACCCGGCCCGAGTCCTATGGTCTTTTCGTCTCGGTCAGCCCTTCGCTGTGGTGGAATTATGGCTCGGTTCTGGCTGAGGTCGATCCCTTCCTGACACAGCGGCATCCGTCCAGCTTGTCGCTGACCCTGCTGGTCGGTGAAGAAGAGGTGGCGGGCCGTGGCGGCCGCACCCGCACCAATCCGATGTGGACCTCGGTGCCCTCAGGCGCGACACGCGACCTAGCGACGAGATTGCACGCTGCGGGCGTGGATGTCCGCTTCGCCGAAATTCCCGGTCAGGGTCACGGCGGAATGCTGTCCGCCTCGCTTATCCCAACCCTTCTGTCCTTCGCGGACGTCGCGCCTGCGCCCGGAGATGTGCTTTCATGAACCTGTCGCGACGTTCGACATTGGCCGTATTCGGCGGTCTGGCCTTTCTGGCGGCTTGCGGTCCTGAGCAGACCGGGCGGGGCGCGACGGCGCTCAAGGATTTGCGGGATCGTCCGGTGCGGCCGCTTCCGCCCGACGGCAAGCTGACCATCGATGATGGCCGCTATCTGATCGCTTTGTCGCTGATTCACCCCGACCCGGTGTCGCTGCTGGCGGCGTGGTCGGGCGACATCAACCGCATCAGCCCGGACATGTACGAAGCCTTCCTGGCCAAGTCGCCACAGCTGGCGACCCTTCCCAAGACCGCGCAATCGGGCGGGGAGTTCAATCTGGAGGCCATTCTGGCGGCCTCGCCCGCCGTGTCCGTGGTGTCGCAGGATTCGGGGCCGACTGACGCCCAGGCTGCGCAGCTGGAAGCCGCAGGCGTATCGGTCGCCTTCATAGATTTCTTCTCGCATCCATTTGAAAACCAGGCGCGCAGCCTGAAGTTGCTGGGCGGGATCATTGGCCGCACGGCAGAGGCCGAGGCCTTCAACGCCTTTCGCCAGACGCGGCTGGACGCCATCGCCGCCAAGGTCGCGACCATTCCTGAGGACAAGCGTCCGACGGTCTTTCTGGAAGCGCACGCCATGATCACGCCGGACTGCTGCAGTTCGCCGGGCAAGGGCAATGTCGGCGACTACATCGCCTTTGTCGGCGGCCGCAACATCGGCGCGGACGTGCTGAGCCAGCCGTTTGGCAAACTGAACCTTGAATATGTCATCCAGCGCGACCCTGACGTCTATATTCCGACCGGCGGGCCGCACTTGGCCAAGGCGGGGGGCTTTGTCGTTGGACCCGGTTTCACGCCTGAGCAGTCACAAGCCGGTTTGCGTCGTGTCGTATCTCGCCCAGGCATCGCCACGCTGAAGGCCGTGCGTGAAGGTCGCGTCCACGGCCTGTCGCACCAGTTGATCAACTCCCCCATCGACGTCGTCGCCGTTCAGGCCCTGGCCAAGTGGATTCATCCGGAACTGTTTGGCGATCTGGATCCGCGCGCGACGCTGGACGAGATCAACAGCCGTTTCCTCGCCGTTCCCTATCGCGGCGACTACTGGGCCGACCTGACGCCCGCATGACCGCTATTTTCCCAAGGAGATCGACCATGACCTTCCATCGAAACTTGCTGACGGCCGCAGCCGCTGTCGTGTTGACGGCCGCCGCTGCACCCGCCGTCGCCTATACGGTGCAGGCGGCGCCAGCCGCCGCAGCAGCCTCGACCCCGACCATCGAACGTTCGGTCAAGGTTGCGCCGGGTGGCGTCTATGAGATCGTGTTCAACCCAGCGGACAAGACGGTGCTGGTGGCGGCGGTCGGACCGCGCGGTGAAACCCGCGGCGCCATCGCCCGCCTGGACGGCGCGACCCTGGCCCCCGGCGCCGCCATCGATGTATCGGCTAATCCGCTGTATGGGCTGGGCCTGAACAGCCGCACCCAGACGCTCTATGGCACCGCAACCCGTTCGGGTACGGTCGACGCCATCAATCTTCGCACCGGCGCCGTGGTCGCCAGCATCAAGGACGGCGACGAAGACGGCGCGCATGTTCGCGAAGCCATTGTCGATGAGGTCAATAACAAGGTCTATGTCACCGTGGTCGGCGGCGAGGCGGGCGACAGCAGCCGTCCCAATCAGGTCTGGGTCATCGACGGTGCAACCAACAGGCTGGAACGCAAGCTCGATGTCACCGTCGGCGGCCTGACCGGCGCTGCGGTCGACACCACGCACAACCGCCTCTACGTCACGGGCATGAGTTCCAACACTGTTGGCGTCATCGACCTGACGACCGGCGCGACGACGGCTACCTATCCGACAGGCAGCGACCGTCCGACCAATATTGCGGTGGACCCGGCCGGCAATCGTCTGTTTGTCGCCAGCCAGGGCAGCGGCGACCTGACCGTGCTGAACGCCAACACCGGCGAGATCATTCGCAAGGCGCCGACGGGCGCGGGCGCCCTCAGCGTCGCTTATAATCCCGGCAACAACCAGATCTATGTCGCCAACCGTCAGGCGGGCACGGTCACGGTCGTGAACGGTGCGGACTATTCGGTGCTGGCCAATCTGACGACCGGCACCTTCCCCCAGACCATCGCCATCGATCGCGCCACCAATGCGGTCTATGTGACGAACAAGGCGCGCGGCCTGCCGCGTGATGCGCCAGCGGGCACGCCCGTTCCGGTCGATCCGAACGGCGACACGGTGACGATCATCCGTCCGTAAGAGAGATGCTGGGAGGCCGGGGTGACCCGGCCTCTTTTCATTTCAGAGGACGGCGTCGACCATGACCTGGATCAGGCCGCGTCCGCAGTTCTCGACACGGGCCTGAACCTGCCAGACATCGGCCAGAACTTCGGGCGTGATGGCCTGCTGGGGGGCGCCTTCGATCTTTACGGCGCCATCCGATAGCACGACGATATGATCTGACGCACGGGCGGCGGATTGCAGGTCGTGCAGCACCATGATCACCACGGCGTCGTTCTCACGCGCGTAGGTCCGGGCCAATGTCAGCACATCCAACTGGTGACGCAGGTCCAGGGCGCTGGTCGGCTCATCCAGCAGAAGGACCTTGGGCCGCCGCACCATCGCTTGGGCGAGTCCGGCGATCTGGCGCTGCCCGCCCGACAGACGATCCAGCCGACGCGACGCCAATTCTGCTGCGCCGACTTTGACCAGGGTTTGCATGGCCTGGTCCGCCGAATGGGCGTGCGATCCGGCGACGGGCGAGGCCTCCAGAGCCGCGATCACCGTCTCCAGCACCGTCAGGGCCACATCCTGCGGCAGGGTCTGGGGCATATAGGCGACGTGGCGCGCTCGTTCGCTGATCGACAGGGCGCCAAGGTTCAGGTTCCCCAGCCGCACGTCGCCGCGGGCGGACGTCAGGCCAGCGATGGCGCGCAGCAGGGTGCTCTTGCCCGCACCGTTCGGCCCGACCAGAGAGGCCACCTGTCCGGCTGCCATGGGATTCAGCGACAGGCCGCTGATCACCGTGCGGTCGCGATAGCCGACCGTCAGGTTCTGCACGGAAAGGTTCATCCCTTGGCTCCGTTGCGGAAGATCAGCAGCAGGAAGACCGGCACTCCGATCACCGCCGTGACGATTCCGACCGGCAGCAAAGCGCCGGGGACCAAGGTCTTGGACGCCGCCGACGCCAGCGACATCAGCAAGGCGCCGCTCAGGATGCTGGCAGGCAGGAAGACGCGGTGATCCTCTCCCACCAGCAGGCGTGCGATATGCGGCGCCACCAGACCTACGAAACCGACGACGCCGACGAAGGCCACCGCCGTCGCCGACAGCAGGCTTACCCGCAGCAGCGACAGGAACCGCAACCGCCCGACATTGACGCCGAAGCTCATGGCGCGATCCTCGCCTAGTCGCAGGGCTGTCAGCGCCCGTGCCGCCAGCACCGAAAACGGCGTGGTCAGGACGATCACCACCGCCATGAAGGCTACGGATCGCCAGGTGGAGCGCGACAACGACCCCATGGTCCAGAACACCAGCTGCTGCAGCGCCTCCTGCGAAGACACATACTGAACCAGCGCCGTCATGGCGTTGAAGGCGAAAACCAGGGCGATGCCGAACAGGACGATGCTCTGCACCCCGCCACGTTGGGCCCTGGCCAAGGCCTGCAGCGCCAGCACCGACCCGAAGGCGAAGGCGAAGGCGTTGATCGTCGTCAGGGTCTCGTTCGACACGAAGGGCAGGCCCAGCCCCAGCACGATGGACAGGGACGCGCCGAACGCCGCCGCCGCCGAGACGCCCAGGGTGAAGGGGCTGGCCAGCGGATTGTTCAACACCGTCTGCATTTCCGCTCCCGCCAGCGACAGGGCGGCGCCGACCATGATGGCCATCAGGGCGTAGGGCAGGCGGATCTGCCAAATGATGGCCGTCTCTGACGGGGACAGGACCGAGGGGCGCACCAGACCTTCAAGAATGCGCCAGGGCGACATGGACGATGGTCCCACCATCACGTCCAGCGTAAGCGCAGCGACGCAGCCGACCGCCAGCGCCAGCAGCACCAGACGGCGTTTGACCAGTAGTCTGCCATGATGGGCGACGGCTTCGGCGGGCGTTGTCAGATGAGCGGTGATAGGGGTCAATCGACTGCGACGCCGTCCTGCACGAGATTAATAGTGCGTCGCATTACAGCAGTGTGCTGTCTTGGGCTAGAACGACCTCATGACACATGCCGCCGATCGCGACTGGACGCCCCATCAGCCCGCCCGCCAGCGGGCGCGGGACATTGTGACCGCTGATGAGAGGCGCTATCGGATTGTCGTCTCGACGCCCGAGGCGCCGGCGCCCGCACAGGGCTATCCGTCGATCCTCGTGCTGGATGGAGTGCAGCATTTTGCGGCCATGAGCGACGGCGCATCGGCCCTTAGCCGTCGTCCCCAGAAGACCGGGGTCGAACCGATGGTCGTCATCGGCGTCTTCCATGGCGATGGGCAGCGGCTGGATGCGGACGCCCGGTCGCGTGACTACACTTCGGTCGCGCCGCCTCAAGGGGAACTGGTCGACACGCCATTTGGCGGGGCGGATGCGTTTCGACGCACGCTGAGCGACGAGGTTCTGCCGCTGGTCGGCGATTATGTGCCTCTTGATCCGACCCGCCGCACCCTTTTCGGCCATTCGCTGGGCGGTCTGTTCGTGCTGGAAGCCCTGGCGCAACAGCCTCACCTGTTCCGCCGCTGGGTCAGCATCAGCCCGTCGTTGTGGTGGCGCGATGACCTGCGCCTTGACGGCGGCGACGTCCTGCTGTTGGGCATCGGCGAACGCGAGCGACGCCGCGACATGGTCGGCCGGACGCAGGCCTTTGCCCAGATGTCGTCCGCGCGTATGCTGATCGCGACCAACGCCGATCATGGTTCGGCGCCTTTTGCCCTGCTGCCTGACGCGCTCAGGCACGCAACTGCGTCTTAGTGGCTCCTGGTCGGACGGCGATAGTCATTGGGGTCTATGTCGTGGCGCTTCAGCTTGTCGTACAGCGTCTTGCGCGCCACCCCCAGCAGGCTCATGGCCTCGGTCATGTTGCCCAGTGTCGATTGCAGCGCCTCGCGGATCACCATGGCCTCGAAGGCGTCGACCCGCTCCATCAAAGGCGCCTGGGGCTGGGACGGCTGGGCGCCGCCAGCTGAAGGCAGATCCAGCACGGCGCTGACGGCGAAGTTTCTCAGTTCGCGCACATTGCCTGGCCAGTCGTGCTCGACCAGCCGTCGTCTCACGCTGTCGGACATGGCGTAGTCCTTGACGCCGATCCGCTTGGCCGCTTGTTCCGCGAAATAGGCGAACAGGGGCAGGATATCCGCGCGCCGCTCGCGCAACGCCGGCACCCGCAGCCGCACCACATCCAGCCGATAGAACAGGTCTTCGCGGAAACTGCCTTCCTTGACCGCCTCATGGAGATCGCGCTTGGCCGCCGCGACGACGCGCAGGTCCACGGGGCGCGGTTCGCCGCCGCCCAGCGAGGTGACCTCGCGTTCCTCCAGCACTCGCAGCAGCTTGACCTGCAGATTGGGGCTCATGCTGTCCACCTCGTCCAGAAACAGCGTGCCCTTGTCCGAGGCTTCGATCCGGCCCGTATGCTGGGGCTGGCGATAGCCGGAGCGGTCGGGCGCATGGCCGAACAGTTCGGCCTCGGCGAAGGCGTCCGGCACTGCGCCGCAGTTGACCGCCACGAAAGGCCGTCCACGCCGCCGCCCCAGCCGGTGCAGCAGCAGGGCGACCAGTTCCTTGCCGCTTCCCGTCTCGCCCTCGATCAGCACGTCCAGATCGGCCTTGGCGACATGGGAGATGGTTTCGCGCAGCCGCGCCATGACGGGGCTGTCGCCTATCAGCGGACTGTCGGTGTTGATAAGGGCGGCGGTGGCGGCGCGCAGCGCGCGGTTTTCCATGACGCTGCGCCGGGTCTCCAGCGCCTGTCCCACAGCCCCTACCAGCCGCTCCAGCGGGAAGGGCTTGGTCAGGAAGTCGAATGCTCCGTCCTGCAGGGCCTGCACCGCCATCGGGATGTCGGCATGGCCGCTGATCAGGATGACCGGGATTTCGGGATCGATGGCGCGGATGCGGGCGAACAGCTCAAGTCCGTCCATGCCCTCCATGCGGATATCGGAGACCACGACGCCGGGGAAGTCAGGCGTCAACCCAGCCAGTCCGCGTTCCGCATCAGGGCAGGGCAGGACGCATAGGTCCGCCAGCTCCAGCGCCTCGGTGATGGCGCGGCGCAGTTGCCCGTCATCCTCGACAAAAAGCACGGGCGCGGCAGGCGGGGACAGGGTGTCGGTCATGCGCGTCTCAAGGTGATGCAGAAGGCGGCGCCGCCCAGCCGCGAGGGCGCGATGTTCAATGCGCCGCCGAACTCACGCGCAATGTCGCGCGCGATGCCCAGGCCCAGCCCCAACCCATCCGGCTTGGTCGTTACGAAGGGGGTGAAGAGTGTTCGGGCGGTGTCGGGCGGCAGGCCAGGTCCATTGTCGTGGACGGTGACGTAGATTCGCTCTGGCTCGTCGATGCGGACATCAATGGCGATCCGGGGCGACGGGGTGTCATCCAAAGCGTCATGGGCGTTCTGGATCAGGTTGATCAGGATCTGCTCAAGGCGAATACGGTCGGCGGTCACCTGTACGTACTCGGGCAAACCCGCCCATTCCAGCGCCACGTTGCTGGCCCGCAGACTGTCACCAATCAGCAGCAGGGCGCCCTCTATGGCCTCGGTCAGGCTGACGGCCTGGATGGCGGGGGTGCCGCGGCGTGCGAAGCGGCGCAGTTCCGTTGTGATCTTGCCGATCCGGTCAACCAGTTCGACGATGCTGGTCAGGTTGCTTCTGGCGCGATCCATGTCCTGGCGGTCGATGAAGCGGACGGTGTTCTCTGCGAAGGCGCGGATGGCGGCGACAGGCTGATTTATCTCATGGGCGACGCCGGTGGTGACCTGGCCGATGGTGCTGAGACGGTTGGCTTGGGATAGTTCCTCACGCGCTGCCCGCCAACGGCTGTCGGCGGCCATTCTGCGCTGAGATTCCGATTTCAGCCGATCATTTGTCTGGCGAAGTTCGGCGGTGCGGGCCGACACCTGATCCTCGAGCATCTGCTGCATGTCGGACTGGGCCAGTCTTCGCAGATGGATGCGCCAGAAAACAGCGAAAGCCAGCGCACCTGCGCCGATCAGGCTGAACAGCGTCAAGCGTGCGTTGCTGGCCGCGCGGGCCAGGGCGGGTTCCAACGGCTCGAAATGCACCAACTGCGCGCCCTGTAGAGCGGCGGGCGTCTCTGCACTCCGATACGGGCCGTCATGATCCGGCAGGGTCAGATAGCCGTCTGCATTTGGATGCAGATTCACTTGGTCGAGCGACAGACTGCCGAACTGCATGGTGCGATGGATTTCGGCTTGTTCAGCAGGCGTAGTGGGGCGCGTCGCCCGGAACCGCCACGGATCATGGCCCGTGATGATGACGACACCGTGGGACTCGACGATGGCGGTGCGGCCGCTCTCTCTGGCCCAGAGTGATTCCAACTTGGCGAAGTCGATCTTGACCACGATGACACCCAGCGCCTGACTGTCCTCGTCTATACGGCGAGCGATGAACAGGCCGGGGCGACCGGTCACGGCGCCGACAGCAAAGAGTTCCGCCTCGCCATGCGCCATCGCGCCCTGGATGTACGGGCGAAAGCTGAAGTTCTGGCCTACGAAACTGCCCGGTTCGTTCCAGTTGCTGGCGGCGAGAGTGTCGCCACGGCGGTTGGTGACATAGATGGCGGCGGCGTCCGTGCGCTGGGCCAGAAGCTCCAGCTTGGTGTTCAGGCTTTGCACAGCCCCAGGTGATCCGCTGGACAGGGCTGCGTGAACATCGGGGTATTCGCTGAGCACCAACGGCAGCAGCCTGAACTTCTGCAGTTCGCTGGCCAGCATCTGGGCGTGTTTTTCCGCCTGATCCCGCGCGGCGGCGTCCGTCTGCTGCTGTGCGGCGGTGTGAACCCATTGCGCCGACATCCAGATCGCCAAGGCCGCCGCCGCTGCCAGCCCAAGTCCGGTCAGCGTCAGAAGACGATATCGAACAGACAAGGCGCGTTGCAGAATGTGTATGGAAATACGCACAGTACGCGCGATCATATGCGTCCCTTTCCGCACAGTCTATGGCTATAATGTGGCGGATTATCTTACAAAAATAATTGTAATAACAATGATGTAGCGCGGAAATCATCGGCGTACTGGGTTTTGTTTCGAAGCTTAGACGTTTCCGCGCACAGTGATGGTCGATCAGCGGCCCCGAACGTGCCGCGCCCTCCGCAAAGGCGCCGAAGCTTCGCATGACCATTGTTTCTCAGTCCGCCGTCGTTCAGTCCGGCTCCCCCGCATGAGCGGCGCGTCATCGATTGTCGCCCTGACCCCGGCGCGGCGGCTGCGCAACATCATCGGCGGCTCAGCGGGCAATCTGGTCGAGTGGTTCGACTGGTACGCCTATGCGGCCTTCGCCCTGTATTTCGCGCCGATCTTCTTCCCCAGCGAGGACCCGACCGCCCAGTTGCTAAGCGCGGCGGGCGTTTTCGCCGTGGGCTTCCTGATGCGTCCCGTCGGGGCGTGGATCATGGGCGTCTATGCCGACCGCAAGGGCCGCAAGGCAGGTCTGACTCTGTCGGTCAGCCTGATGTGCGCTGGTTCACTGATCATCGGCTGCACGCCGGGGTATGCGGACATCGGACTGGCCGCGCCCGCGCTGCTGCTGTTCGCGCGCCTGCTTCAGGGCATCAGCGTCGGCGGCGAATATGGGTCGTCCGCCACCTATCTGTCGGAGATGGCCACGGCCAGGAACCGCGGCTTCTGGTCCAGCTTTCAGTATGTGACCCTGATCTCCGGCCAGCTTCTTGCGCTGATCCTGCTGATCGTGCTGCAGCAGGTGATGGACAAGAGTGCTCTGGCGAGCTGGGGCTGGCGCATACCATTCTTCGTCGGCGCCGCACTGGCTGTGGTCGTCTTCTGGCTGCGTCGACGTCTGGATGAGACCAGCGCCTTCAAGGCCGAGGACACCCAGGCCGCGCCGCGTTCCAGCGCCACCCTGTTGATCCGCAAGCATCCCAAGGAAGCGTTGCTGGTGTTCGGCCTGACCGCGGGCGGCACCTTGGCCTTTTATACCTACACGACCTATCTGCAGAAATTCCTGGTCAATACTTCGGGGTTCTCAAAGGAGTCCGCGACCCAGATCAGCGCGGCGGCTTTGTTCATCTTCATGCTGCTGCAGCCCGCCGTGGGGGCGTTGTCGGACAAGATCGGGCGACGGCCGGTGATGATCGCATTCGGGGTGACGGGCCTGTTGTTCACCGTGCCGATCATGTCCGCGCTGTCGTCGGTCGACAACGCGTGGGCGGCGTTCGGCCTGGCCTTGGCCGCCCTGGTCATCGTGTCCGGTTACACCGCCATCAACGCCGTGGTGAAGGCCGAGTTGTTCCCCGCGCATATCCGGGCCCTGGGCGTCGCCCTGCCTTACGCCTTGGCCAACGCCATCTTCGGTGGGACCGCTGAGTATGCAGCTCTGTGGTTCAAGTCGATCGGTAATGAGAGTATTTATTTTTGGTACGTCACCGGAATGATCGGTATTTCTTTAGTTATATTCGTTTACATGCGTGACACTAAGCATAACAGCAAGATTACGCATGAGTAGAAATTCTAAATGCGCTTATAGTTATATCTGAGTTGCAAGTTTCGTCTTGAGTGTGGATTTGACGCTCTCGCCAATCAGTATTTGGCCTGAGCATTCCTGGGGGAAGAACTATGTCGAGTCGGTGCAGTAATGCGTATCTTAAGTTGTTTGCGCTGGGATCGGTCAGCAGCCTGACCTTGATGGCGGGCGCCGCCGTGGCCCAGGATCAGTCGGCTGCGGAAGTGGGCGACGTGGTCGTCACCGGCATCCGGGGCGGCGCGCCGCGCACCGCGATCGAAAGTCCCACCCCAATCGACGTGTTCAACGCCGAACAACTGAGCCAAGGCGCCCAGACCGGCGTGTTCGAGTCGATCCGATACCTGGTGCCGTCGTTCAATCTTCCGGCGCGGGCAGGGGGCGGCAGCGCCACCGTCATCGCCACCGGATCGCTGCGCGGCCTGAATCCGGATCAAACATTGGTCCTGGTCAACGGCAAGCGTCGGCACCGCACCGCCATGATCAACTCGGTCTCGACCCTGTATAACGGTTCGGTCGGCGTTGATCTGAACATGTTGCCGTCATCGGCGATCTCGCGCGTCGAGGTTCTGCGTGACGGCGCCGCCGCGCAATACGGTTCTGATGCTGTTGCGGGGGTGATCAACGTCATCCTGAACAATAGTGCAGAGGGCGGTCAGATTTCGGTTAGTCACGGCCAGAACTTCGATCGTCAGGACGGCAAGTTCGTCAATGTTGACGCCGACTTGGGCTTTGCCTTGGGCAAGAACGGTTTCGCCAACCTGTCCTACAGCTACATGGATCGCGGTGCATCCAACCGCGCTGTGCCGATCGCCAGCACAGTGCGTCTATATCCCCTGGTCAACGGACAACTCGATCCGCGTGAAGGGACAATCGACCGTCTGGTCACCAAGAACTATGGCCAGATGCCACAGGAATCGAACGTCTTCGGCCTGAACGCCGAATATCGCCTGAACCCGGATGTCGAGCTCTACACCTTCGGCACCTATGGCAAGCGGGTGTCGGATCTGAATTGGACCTTCCGTCCGGCGACCGATGTGCTGGCCCTGCCGGAAATCGCGCCTGAAGGCTTCCGCGCCCAGACGGTCATCAAGGACGAGGATTATGAAGTGGTCGGCGGCGCGCGCGGCACACTGCATGGATGGGACTGGGATCTATCCACCAGCTACGGCACGAACATCTCCGACTGGGAAAACAACAGTTTCAACGCCAGCCTTGGTCCGAGCAGCCCGCGCCACTTCTACATCGGCCAACTTCGCTCCGCCGAATGGGTCAACGCTCTGGACGTGACACGCGGATTCGAGCTGGACAATGCGGGTGACCTGCAGGTCTCGTTCGGCCTCCAGCATCGCCGGGAAAACTACCAGATCAAACAGGGTGACCAGGCCAGTTGGATACAGGGAACCTATGTCCGTCCGGTCGGTCAGCCGGGCGCGGGCCAGATCCTGGCCCCAGGCAGCCAATCCACTCCCGGATTTCGTCCCGAGGACGAGGCCGACGTCAGCCGCAACAACTACAGCGTCTATGGCGAACTGGGCTGGAACCCGAATGAGCGGCTCTATCTGGGCGCTGCCGTCCGGTATGAAAACTTCGACGACTCCGCTGGCGACACAACCATCTACAAGCTTAGCGGCCGGTACGAGTTCACTGACTGGTTCGCCGTGCGCGCTTCGTACAACACCGGCTTCCGCGCGCCGAGCCTGGCGCAGCAGGCCTATTCGGCGACGACCAGCCAACTGCGTGACGTGGTCGGCAACGGCATTCTGGTGCCGCTGCTGCTGAAGAATCTGCAGGTCAATTCGCCAGAGGCCATCGCTCTCGGCGCCAAGCCTTTGACGCCGGAACTGTCCAAGAACCTCAGCGCCGGCTTCACCCTGACGCCGTGGCGCAACTTCGCCTTGACGTTGGACGCCTATCAGATCGACGTGGATGATCGGATCGCTGTGACCTCGACCTTCTCGCCGCTGGATACACGCCTGTCGGCGGACGGCGTGACCACAATCGGCAAGCAGATTCAGAATATTCTGGTCGCCAACGGCCTGTCGCCGGAAATCAGCGGCCAGTACTACACCAACGCCATCGACACCCGCACGCGGGGGGTTGATCTGGTCGTCACCTACAAGCTGCCGACCGAAACCTATGGTCTGTTCGACTTCAGCCTGGGCTACAACCACAATAAGACCGAGATCACCGGCATCGTCGCGAACCCGTCTCAGTTGGCGGCTCTGGGCAATATCGAACTGTTTGACCGCAGCAAGCGCGCCGCCCTGACGGAATCCCTTCCTAAGTCGAAGGTTTCAGTGAACGCCAATTGGTCGCTTGGTCGTGTCAGCGCCAACCTTCGGGCCACGCGCTTTGACAGTTTTGTGACGCGCAACGCCACCAACCCGGCCCAAGACCGCAATATCGACGCGGACTGGATCGTGGATGCGCAGGTCAACTATGACCTGACGGAGCAGGTTCGCCTGTCCGCTGGTGTGAACAATCTGTTCAACACCTATCCGACCCAGGTCGACGCGCCGTCGGCGGCATTGGGCACCAACCAGTACAGCGGTCTTGCGCCGTTCGGTTTCACCGGCGGATCATGGTTTGTCCGCGCTGCCTACAAGTGGTGACGAATGGGGGCGCGGCCATTCGGCTGCGCCCCTTTCTTAGTGTTCGGGGAGAGTGGAATATGATGATCGTTCGTCGCACCTTCATGGGGCTGGCCGCCGCCGCCCTGGTCAGCGTGGCCTCGGGACCGGTGTTGGCCCAGACGCACGCACCAACCAGTGGCGGCGCGACGACGCCCGCCGTCGCGGCCTACAAACCAACCACCAACGAGATTCTCTGGGACACCTACGGCGTCCCGCACATTTACGGGGTCGACCGGACCGCCGTCTTCTATGGATATGGCTTTGCTCAGGCACAGAGCCACGCCAGCGCGATCATCCGCCTGTATGGCGAGGCGCGCGGCAAGGGTTCGGAGTATTGGGGCCCCGAATACGAGGAAACCTCGGTCTGGCTGCTGACCAACAGCGTCCCGGCCCGCGCCAAGACCTGGTACGACCAGCAGACGCCTGCCTTCCGCGCCAATCTTGACGCCTTCGCCGCCGGCATCAACGCCTATGCGACGGCCCACCCCGAAGCTATCGCCGAGGACGTCCGTCAGGTTCTGCCCGTGACCGGCGTTGACGTGGTGGCCCATGCCCACCGCCTGATGAACTTCGTCTACGTCGCCTCACCCGGTAAGACGCTGGGGGAGGGCGATCCGCCCGATCTGTCGGAACAGGGTTCAAACTCCTGGGCCGTCGCGCCCAAGAAGACCGCTGATGGTCACGCCCTGCTGCTGCAGAACCCGCACCTGCCGTGGGCGACAGACTATTTCATCTATTACGAAGCCCATCTGACCGGGCCGGATTTCGAAATCTACGGCGCAACCCAGATCGGCCTGCCCATCGTCCGTTTCGCCTTCAATCAGCAGATGGGCATCACCAACACCGTCAACGGCATGGTGGGGGCGACCAATTACAAGCTGACGCTGCAGGACGGCGGTTATCTGTATGATGGACAGGTCCGCCAGTTCCAGACCAGCCGCACCAGCTATCGGGTGCGTCAGCCGGATGGTTCGGAGCTTGAGAAGCCGCTGGTTATCCGCTCCAGCATCCACGGCCCGGTATTCGAGCGGGCGGATGGAACCGCCGTGGCCGTGCGCGTCGCGGGTCTGGACCGCCCCTACATGCTGCAGCAATATTTCGACATGGTCACGGCCAAGGATTTCGGCGCCTATGAGACAGCGTTGAAACGCCTTCAGGTGCCGACGTTCAACATCGTCTACGCCGACCGCGACGGCCATATCGACTACACCTTCAACGGCGTCGCGCCCAAGCGCAGCGAAGGGGACATCAACTTCTGGTCCGGCCTCGTTCCAGGCGACAGTTCGCGTTACGTCTGGACCGAAACGCACCCGCTGGAAGATCTGCCGCGCGTCACCGATCCTGTCGGCGGCTTCGTGCAGAACGCCAATGATCCCCCCTGGGTCGCGAGTTGGCCGGTGACGATCAAGCCGGAGGACTATCCGTCCTATCTGGCGCCGCGCACGCCTGAATCCTTGCGCGCCCAGTATGCGGTCACGGCCATAGCCGAGAACAACGACATCACCCTGGATCGCTTCAAGGCGTTGAAGCTGGGTCAGGACGCCGTCATGGCCGATCGCGTTCTGACCGATCTGGTTCCCGCCGCACTTGCCGATCCGGATCCAGAGGTTCAGGCGGCGGGCCGTCTTCTGGCCAACTGGAACCGCACCTTCGACGCTGACAACCGCGCGGGCCTGCTGTTCGAAGAATGGGCGCGCCTGTTCGCCGGGCCGAATTTCGCCGGGCAGACCGGGTTCGCCGTGCCGTGGTCGGAGCAGCGTCCGATCAGCACCCCCTACGGCGTGCGCGACACCGCCGCCGCCATCGACCAGTTGAAGCGCGCCATAGCCACAACGAAGCAGAAGTATGGGGCCATCGACCGTCGCTATGGCGATGTGTCTCGCTTCATCCTGGACGGCGTGGATGTTCCGGGCAGCGGCGGCTTCGGCAATCTGGGCGCCTTCCGCGTCATGACCTGGTCCGACGTGAATGCTCAGGGTGTCCGCACCCCGAACCACGGCGAGACCTGGGTGGCGATGATCGAGTTCTCGACCCCGGTGAAGGCTTACGGCCTGATGAGTTACGGCAACGCGCGCCAGCCCGGCACGACCCACCACAGTGACCAGTTGCAAGCCCTGTCGGATCACCAGTTCCGCGAACTGTGGCTGCGCCGCGAACAGGTCGAGGCGCATGTTGAACAGCGCGCGCCGTTCACACCCACCCGTGGAGGAAGCCGTCGATGAGCAATGATCGCAAGCGCAACTGGCGTCTGTACGGCGCCGCTTTGCTGACGCCGATGGTGCTGGCGGCGACGGGGGCTCAGGCCCAGGAGCCCGCCTTCACCTCGATTCAGCCCGAGACCTTCGGCGTCGTCGGCTCGCTGTCGACGGCCTGGGCCGATTTCGACAACAGCGGCAGCCTGGGGTTCGCCGTCTCGCTGAAAAGCGGCGAGGTGCGCCTGTATCGCAACGACAACGGCGTCTTCACCAACATCGGGGGGGAAGTCGGTCTGCCTCAGGCGGGCAGTGATGAAATCCGGGGGCTTAGCTGGGGCGACTACAACGCCGATGGCTTTGTCGATCTGCTGGGCGGGTCCAACGTCGTGCCCGTCGTTCCGGGCCAGAATCGTTCTTACGTCTGGAAAAACGAAGGCGGCAAAAAGTTGGTCGAGGTCGCGGCTGAAATCGGCCTGACCATCCCCGAGCGTGTCAGCCGCCAAGCCAACTGGATCGACTTCGACAACGACGGCAAACTGGACCTCTATGCGTCCAACCGTTCTGGTCCGAACCAGCTTTACCGCAACGAAGGCGGCCAGTTCGTCAAGGTCGGCGGCGAGGGCGGGGTGAACGATCTGCGCCCCACCGTCGGAAGCTGCTGGTTAGACTATAATCGCGACGGGCGGCTGGACCTGTTCCTGGCCAATCAGTCGGGCGCGACCGACGCCCTGTGGCGCAACGATGCAAACGGCGTCTTCGTCGACGTCGCGCCCGCACTGGGGCTGGATGCTCCCGGACGCGACCGCAGCGAGGGCGGCGTCGGCTGCGCGATAGGCGACTATGATAATGATGGGTTTTTCGACATCTTCATCGCGGTTTACGGGGCGAACCTGCTCTATCGCAATAATGGTGACGGCTCCTTCACGGAGGTGGCGGCGCAGGCGGGCGTGAACAACGACGGACACGCCGTTGGGGCGGCCTGGGGCGACTATGACAACGACGGATACCTTGATCTGTTCGTCGCCACCTACGAAGGCGAGCCGGGATCGCAGACGCCGCTGAATCTGCTGTATCGCAACAACGGCGACGGTACGTTCACGCAGATCCTGACCAGGGACAGCCTGCTGAACGCCGCCGACCACAGCGTTGAATGGGTCGACTACAACGGCGACGGCGCGCTGGACCTGTCGGTGACGCGGGGCTACGGGCCAGTCGGCGGACACTTCCTGTTCCGCAATGATCTGCCTGCGGAAGCCCGCGCCCGCAGCCTCAGCGTCACGGTTCTGGACGCCGCGGGGCGCACCATCGTGCCGGGCGCCGAGGTCCGCCTGTACGACCAAGCGGGCAAGATCGTGGCTTCGCGTCTGGTTTCGACCGGCGGCGGCTATAACGCCCAGAGCGCCATTCCCGTCCACTTCGGCCTGAAGACGCTGGAGCCGGTCACGGTCGAAGTCACCTATATGAGCAATGACGGTCCCAAGGTGCAGCGCGTCACTGGCGTCGATCCTCGCGATTATGCGGGCAAGAGCCTGCGGATCCTGCGTCAGGACTGACCGTAGCGCTCCGATATAAAGAAAGGCCCAGGTGTTCGCCTGGGCCTTTTTCGTTTTCGGCATGCGTCCGAGACTACAGCCAGTCTCCACCGCCAATCGGGGCGCCGGGCGGTATGGGTTGGGCGGCGGGCAGGGTGTCGATCAGAGCCTTCAGGCTTTCAGGCGATCCGTTCAGGGCGTCGGCCAGATAGGCGCACTGGGCGGTTTCCAGCCGATCACCCCGGCAGAGTTTCAACTGATCGCTGAAGCGGCGCGCGCTGTCGCGGACGGCGCCCTGAGCCGTAGAAGACAGGTCCTTGCTCTGCATCAGGTTGGCCAGATAGGCGGCGTAGCGAGAGCGGGCGACGCGGCGCAACTCGGCCTCTCGCGGTGACAGTTGTGCGCCCGCCCCGACCGTGGCCGAGACACGGTCCAGCACTTCGGTCAGACCGAGTTGGGCGTGGTCGCGGCGCTGCTGCTCCACTAGCCGATTCAGCCGTTCCGGCGCCAACAGCGTCTCCAGCACGACCTCAACGGCGGCTGCGGCGGCCGAGGACGGGTCGAACACCGCGTCCGTTTTGCCCTCGAACAGCTCGATCTGGGTCTGGCGGTCGCCGACGCCCGACTGTGCCGAGGACAGAAGGTCGATCAGATCGTCGCGCAAATCCAGAGTCTGGGGCGACAGGGCCGTCATCAAGGCGTCCAAGGCCGCGCGCTGCTGGGCGGCTGGCGTGGCCTCGGCGCCCTCACGCCCGTCCCCATTGACCGAATAGCCATAGTCCACGCCGCCGATCTGCCGTCCGACCGCCGTGGTCTGATAGCGGTGATACAGATAGATGGGCACGATGACGCGGCGCAGGTCAGAGGTCGGCGCGCCAGCTCGCAGGTTGTTCAGGCCGAACCGGGCCAGGGCGATGCGGCGCACCGCCATGACATTGGCGAACTCGGCGATCGGGTCTTCGCCATTGTCCCACATGGCGCTGTAGGGCTGCAGACTGCCCAGCGGGCGGGTGTCGGTGTCGTTCAGGAAACGATAGCGCTTGGCCTGGGCCTGAGCCGCCAGGGCGGAACGTCGCGCGCCTGCGTCCTGACCCGGCGTGTCGCCGTACAGCCAGTCGATCACATAGTCGTCCCAGGCGCCGACGCCGGTCGTATAGGCGCGGCTGAAGTCCAGACGGTCGCCGTCTGCAGTCACCCAGGGGGCCGGATAGTCCATGACCGAGGCCCGGTCTTCGAAACGCGAGGCGGCGAAGTTGTGGGCGATTCCCAAGGCATGGCCGATCTCATGCGCCGCCAACTGACGCAGGCGATGATAGGCGAGGCGGTCGGGATCATCTTCTGCGCCCGTGCCGCTGTGGTCGGCGCCGACCAGACCTTCGAAGATCATCTTGTCTTGACGGTCGCGGAGAGAGCCGAGCTGGACCACGCCGCGGACGATCTCGCCGGTGCGCGGATCATTGACGCTGGTTCCCGTGGACCATCCGCGTGTCTCACGATGGACCCAGGAGACGATGTTGTAGCGCGCGTCCATGGGGTGGACACCCTCCGGCAACAGTTCGACCCGAAAGGCGTCGATGTAGCCCGCCTTGTCGAAAGCTTCAGTCCACCATCCGCCGCCTTCGATCAGGGCCTCGCGAATGGCGGGCGGGGCGGCGCGGTCCACGTAGAAGACGATGGGCTTCTTGACCGTAGAGCGGGCGGCGGTCGGGTCGGTCTTTTCCAGACGGAAGCGGCGTGACAGTCGGCTGACGACGGCCTGATCCAGATCGGCGGCGAAGTCGGTCACCAGCACCTGGGCCGAGGTGCCTGAGCGGGGGTCGTGGGGGACAGGTTGGAAACCTTCATCCGGCAGGCGGATGAAGGAGTGTCGGACGGCCAGCGTCACTGACCGGGGGTCCGGCGTGACGCGGGTAAGATCTGCGCCAGGCTCGTCGCTGGTGAAGGTCTGAACCGTTTCGAACTCGACATTGTCCGGGAAGACCAGGGTCTGGCCGATGTCCACGTAGCTGAGTGTCGGGGCCAGTTTGAAGGCGCCCAGCCGCGCGCGCTTGAAGCGCGCGACGGCGTTGACCGCATCCCGCTCCAGGAAGGACGACAGATCCACCGACACTGATCCGTCATCGCCGGTGTCGGCTATCTCGCCGGACCAGATGACAGAAGAGGCGAAGGAGGCCGTAACCGCGTTGACCTGATCGGCGTCAGCATCAACGGCGCGGTAGCGGGTGTTCTCGAACCGCGCGAAGACGCGGGCGCCGATCTTCTGGAAGACGACGATCTGCGCCTGGCCCAGGCCGGCGCGGTCCAGACCGACGCCGTCCATGCCAAGGCCTGCGGACAGGCCCGGCTGGTACAGGTATCGGCCCAGGGTTCCGTCAGGTTGCGGTGCGGGGAACCGCACCGCAACCTTGGCCTTCTGCTGGTCCAGGCGGACGCCGAACAGGCCGTCCCGCCATGCCGGTGATGAGGTCGCCCTAGCGGCTGGCGGGCTAGCGGCTGCGGCCGGAACGGACGTGCCGCTGGCCGCTACGATGCAACCGGCGACACTGGCCATCAACAGTTTGCGCATCATCGGCATGTCTCCAGTCAGGCGGGCTTCAGCGGACGCCCAGCGCGAGGGCGTCGGGGCGGCGTGTGTCCACGGCGCCAAGGAAGCGATCTCCATCGATCATGATGGACTGGGTGCTGCCCATGGTCATGGACGGGCGCACCGTATGGCCGCGCTCACGCAGCAAACGCTCCACGTCGGGCGAGAAGCCGCCTTCCAGCTCCAGCGGGCTGTCGCCGCCGCCCTGATTCAGGCGGGGGCGCATCGCCGCCTCTGCGATGTTCAGGTTGTGGTCGATGACGTTCGAGATCAGTTGCACCATCGTGGCGATGATATAGCCGCCCCCTGGCGTGCCGGTGACCAGCCAGGGCTTGTCGTCCTTGAACACGATCATCGGGGTGATGGTCGAGCCCAGCCGCTTGCCGGGGGCAGGGGAGTTCGGCTCGTCGCGCGTGCCCCAGCTGAAGTTGTCCAAGTGGTTGTTCAGCAGGATGCCGGTGCCGACTGGCGCGACGTGCGCGCCGTAGGAGTTGGACAGGGTGTAGGTGTTCGACACGGCGTTGCCGTGGGCGTCCGCGACCGAGAAGTGGGTCGTGTCACGACTTTCATATGGGTAGGGATTGCCCTCGGGAATGTCTGCGGCGTTCAGGCTGCGGTCCAGGGCGATCAGTTTGACGCGCTCGGCCGCGAAGGCCTTGCTGGCCAGACCCTGGGCGGGGGTGTTCCACTGCGGGGCGCCGCCGATCAGGCGACGGTCGGACGAGGTGATCTTCATCGCCTCGGAGATCAGGTGCAGGGCGTCGACGCTGCCCCAGCCCATGGACTTCAAGTCGAAATGCTCAAGCAGGTTAAGGGCTTCCGCGACGCTGACGCCTGATGCGGTTGGGGGCATGAAGGCGATGGGAGCGCCGCGATAGCTGCCCATGATCGCTTCGGACACATCGGCCCGATAGGCGGCCATGTCGGCCATTGTGATGACGCCGCCGCGGGCTTGAACTCCGGCGACGATCTGGTGCGCCAGTTCACCTTTGTAGAACTCATCCGCGCCGCCGCGCCCCACCTTGCGCAGACTTTCCGCCAGCAGGGGCTGGCGGAAAGTCTCGCCCGCACGATAGGGGCTGCCATCCGCCTTCAGATAGGCTTCGCGCGCGCCGGGGTCCGTGGCCAGGACGCGAGCGCGTCCGCCGGTGGCGTCGGCTTCGCCGTCGGTCAAGACATAGCCTTCTTCGGCCAGGCGGATCGCTGGGGCGATCAATTGCGCCCAGCTGAGAGATCCGAACCGCTGATGAGCTTCCCACATGCCCATGACCGTGCCGGGCACGGCGACATTGATGAAGCCTGAGGGTTTGGTGCGGTCGAACTTGCCATCGGCCCCCAATAGCAGCTCTGGCGTCGTCGCGGCCGGCGCAGTGCCGTAATAGTTGATGGCGATGTCCTGCGCGGGCCGGTCTGCGGTCGCCGCCATATGCACCAGCATATAGCCGCTGCCGCCGATATTGCCTGCGCGGGGCAGGGTGACCGCCTCGGCAAAGGCGACGGCGATGGCGGAATCCACGGCGTTTCCGCCTTGACGCAGTATGTCCACGCCGACGCGCGTCGCCAGGTCACTCTGGCTGGCGACCATGCCGCCGCGTCCCACGACAGGGCTGTGAATCTGGCCATAGCCGACAATGTCACCGCCACTGCCGGCGCCGGGATGGACGGCGGTGGCAGCGACCTGGGCTTGCGCTGGTCCCGCCAGCAGCATTACTGAAACAGAGATCGCCGTCGCGGTTCTTACCGCCCGGTCAAACACTACGCGTTTCGTCACAGTACGCCCTCATTGTCTCGTGCATTTCTATGTCCACACGGCAAAGCTGTGGATCTCAAATTTGCAGATTTAGCGATAGGATTGCTGAAAAAGGCAATCCAAGCACAGTTCGCGAAACTATGCTGCGTTGATTATCGTGTAACGACAATATTTGTTCTGCAAAGCTTGACGGAGGCGGTGTGACATATTTTAGTCTGAAATGAGGCAATTTGCTTAGGTGGCGGGCTCCACAATCCTCCGTTGCTTTAAGTTTGCTGTCTTCCAAAAAAGACATTTCAGAAACGGTCGCGGGCATCGAGGGGATGCTGCGGCCGCATCATAGTTTGGGGGTTCCTAAGTTTATGCGTTCATTCAACGTGCGTTGTGGCGTCAAGGCGGCCATGCTCGCCACCACCGCCCTGTTCGGCTCGGGCGCCGCCATGGCGCAGGAAGCGGGCTCCGGTCCTGTCAGCCAGGTCGATGAGATCGTCGTCGTGGGCTCTCAGATTCGCGGTGCCAAGGTCACGGCGGCCCTGCCGGTGACGGTCGTCAGTGAAGAGCAAATCCTGGCCACCGGCGCTACTTCGGGCGACGAGCTTCTGCGCTCCATCCCGCAGATGGGCGATGTGACCTTTAACTCCAGCTATCTGCCTGCGACCTCCAACTCGGCGCGCGGCGACACCGGTTCGGTCAACCTGCGCAACCTGGGCATCGGCAACACGCTGGTGCTGCTGAACGGCCGTCGCGTGGTCGGACACCCGACGTCTCAAGCCAATGAACACCTCGTTCCGGTTCTGACCTATAATACCAACGCCATCCCGGTTTCGGGGCTCAAGCGACTGGAAGTGCTGCGCGATGGCGCCGCCGCCATCTACGGCGCGGATGCGGTGGCGGGCGTGGTCAACACCGTCCTGCGTGATGACATGAACAGCTGGACCGCCTCCAGCCAGTACGGCGCCGCCGAAGGCACCGGCATGAAGGAATTCAACTTCTCGCTATACGGCGGCAAAGACATCGAAGATGGCCGCGGCAATGTCTCGCTGTTCTTCAACTACGACCATCGCGACGAGATGACGACGCTGGACAAGCCGTACACGGCGTCTGACGACAAGAGCCCTCTGTTCGCGGGCACGGGCTTTGAGAACAACTCCAGCTTGGTGGGTTTGTCGCAACTGACACCTTGGGGGCAGTTCACCTTGGCGAACAAGGCGACCGCCCAGTTCGGTGGGCAGAGCTTCACCACCTTTACAATTCAGCCAGACAGCGTCGCGGGCTGCGCCGCCGCACTGGGCGACGGCTTGTGCCTGAAAAAGACCACCACAGTTAATCCGGCGCTTCGGGGCGACACGGCGCAGGAAAATCTGACCGTCATTCCTGAGGTTGATCGCTTCAATCTGTTCCTGACCGGACGTTACAAGATCAATGACTCGGTCGAAGCCTTCGGCGAGTTGGGCGTCTATTACGCCAAATCACACGCACGTCAGGCGCCGATCAACACCCTGTCATCCATCGTCATGACGATCCCTGGCGGTAACTTCTACAACCCCTTCAAGCAGGACGTTCTGCTGACCGGATATCGCTTCAACGACATGGGGCCGATCAACGTCGATGTGACCAACCAGCAATATCGCTTCCTGGGCGGTCTGCGCGGCGAATGGCGCGGCTGGAACTGGGAGTCGGCCCTGCTGTGGTCTGAAGCCTCGGCCAAGGATGTCTCCGACAACATCTCGACCACACGCCTGGCGGAATGGGCGGCCAAGTCGACGCCTGACGCCTACAACTTCTTCAACGGCGGCGACCGCACCCATCCGCGTTATGGCGACTCGACGCCGTCGAACCAGACCGCGCTCGATGCAATCCGCGTCGACATGGTCCGAAAGACCAAGACGGAGCTTGGTCTGTGGGACTTCAGGATCTCGCGTCCTGACTTGTTCACCCTGCCGGGCGGTCCGGTCGGCGCCGCGTTCGGCATTGAAGCTCGTACTGAAACCCAATTGGATGACCGTGACAGCCGCATCGATGGCACGATCCGCTATACGGACAAGTCAGGCGCGACCTACAGCGACTTGATCAACTCTGCTGAAAACCCTGACACTTACGGCGAACGCGACGTCTTCTCGGCCTATGCCGAGTTCGCTGCGCCGCTGGTCTCGCCTGAGATGAATGTGCCGTTCGTTCACAATCTTGAAGTCCAGGTGGCTGGCCGGTTCGAGCACTATTCGGACTTCGGCGACGTGGCCAAGCCGAAGATCGCGGCGGCCTGGGACATCGTCGACGGGTTGCGGTTGCGCGCGTCATGGGCGCAGGGCTTCCGCGCCCCGAATCTGGAGCAGATCAACGCCACGGTCATCACGCGTTCGAACAGCTCGAACGACTATGCCTATTGCGAAGCCCTGATCCGTCGCGGTGCGATGACCGGCATGAACCAGTGCGGCGCCTCCTATACGCCGCCAAGCGCTTTTGTTGACGCGGCCAGCATTAACACCAATCATGTGCGCAAGCTGACGGCTGAGCGGCGGTCGGGCAATCCGAACCTGCAGCCGGAAGAGTCTGAAACCACGTCGTTCGGCATGGTGATACAGCCGCGCTTCCTGCCCGAGCAACTGGGCAACTTCACCTTTACCGCCGACTGGTGGAAGGTTGAACAGACCGGCATGGTCGGCCTGTTCCGTGGTCAGAACGCCCTGATCCTGGACTACCTGCTACGCAAGAACGGCAGCTTCAATCCGAATGTCGTTCGTGCGGACCCCACAGCCGCTGACAACATCATTTATGCCGGCACGGGTCTGACGGCGGCAGGTGAAGTCCAGTACGTCACGGACGCCTACACCAATCAGCAGCCTCAGACGGTCGAGGGGCTGGATTTGGGCGCGATGTGGAACCTGCGCGGGACCAGGTACGGTGATTTCAGCTTGAACCTGAACGTGTCCCACCTGCTCAAATATTATCTTGAGGCAGCGCCCGGCATGCAGGAGCTGATGGCGGCCAAGGCGGCGGGGACCATCGACCCGGCGATCACCTTCGGCGGACGCTCGGGCAATCTGATCAATGATCTGGGACGCCCTGAATGGAAGTGGTCGCTGTCGGGCAGCTGGCGCTACCAGAACGTCACGGTCGGGGCATTCACCCAGTACATCTCGTCGCTGAACGACACGTCGCTGGTCAATTCGGCGGGTGACTTCTGGACGGTGGAATCGACCCTGACGGCGAACCTGTACGGCGAGTACGAGTTTGACGGCGGTCGTCTGTCGAACACGGCTGTGCGGGTCGGGGTGCGCAATATCACTGACGAGCAACCGCCTCTGTCCGGGGCGGGCTATGTCGGTACGGTGTATCAGCCTTATGGGCGTTACTGGTATGTCAGCGTCCGCAAGGTCTTCTGATACAAACTGACTGACATCGGGCGGAGAGCGGTGACGTTCTCCGCCCTATTTGCACGTGTTTTCTGGAGTTCTCGATGAAACCTGTTTCGATGCGCGCCTTGAAGATCGCCGCCGCGCTGGCTGGCGTTACGACCCCGGCGTTCGCCGCCGAACTGACGCCCCAGGCCAGGACGGAGATTGTCGCCACGGTTGAACGCAATCAACCCGCCCTTGACCATGCCGCGCTGGAGATCTGGCGCTTCGCCGAACTGGGCTATCAGGAGGTTCAGAGCACCGCTCTGCTGCAGGGCCAGCTCCGCGAAGCCGGCTTTACGGTGACCCCCGGCATCGCCGGCGAACCCACGGCGTTCCTGGCTAGTTTCAAAAATGGCGCTGGACCAGTCATCGCTGTCCTGGCCGAGTTCGATGCGCTGCCGGGTCTGTCCCAGACCCTTAGCCCAACCCAAGAATCGGCGGGCGCGGCTGGCGGTCATGGCTGTGGTCATAATCTGTTCGGCGCTGCGTCGGTCCAGTCGGCCATCGCCGTCAAGGAATGGATGGTCGCTAACAACATCAAGGGCGAACTGCGCGTTTACGGCACGCCTGCGGAAGAAGGCGGGTCGGGCAAGGTCTATATGGTCCGCGACGGCCTGTTCAACGATGTGGACGTGTCGATCCACTGGCACCCGGGCAATGTGAACAGCGCGCGCCAGGGCGACACCATGGCCAATGTGTCGGGCAAGTTCCGCTTCTACGGCACGGCGGCCCACGCGGCGGCGGCGCCGGACAAGGGGCGGTCGGCTCTGGATGCGGTCGAGGCGATGAACGCCATGGTCAACTTGATGCGCGAGCATATCCCTGACCGCACCCGCATTCATTACGTCATCACCGACGGCGGCAAGGCGCCCAACGTCGTTCCGGCCTTTGCCGAGAGCTATTATTATGTGCGCCACACCGATCCCAACATTGTCCGCGACGTGCTGGAGCGGGTTAAGGCGGCGGCTGATGGCGCGGCGACGGGCACGGGCACACGTGTCGAGTTCGAGGCCATCGGCGGCGTCTATTCCATGCTGCCGAACGAGGCTCTGATGCATGTGATGGACCGCAACTTGCGCAGCGTCGGCGCCATCTCCTGGACGACGGAAGAAATCGCGCTGGCGACCGAGGTCCAGAAAAGCTTCTCCGTGCGTCCACCCTTGTCCAGCGTTGGAGAGATTGAACCGGCTGTGATTGGCGGCGAATTCGGCGGATCGACCGACGTGTCGGATGTCAGCTGGGTCACGCCGACGGTCGGCCTGTCGACCGCGACTTTCGTTCCCGGCTCGGCGGGGCACAGTTGGCAGAATGTTGTGGCTGCGGGGTCGTCTATCGGCCTGAAGGGCGCGCATCTGGCGGCCAAGACCCTGGCGCTGACCACGGCGGAACTGTTCCAGAGTCCTGACGTCATCGCCCAGGCGAAGGCTGAGTTTGAACAGCGTCGCGGCCCCGACTTCCATTATCGCGCCCTGCTGGGTGAGCGTTCGCCCGCGCTGAACTATCGCGACTAGCACGGGCGATATTGCGAATTAGAAAGGGCGGCGTCGATGTCTCGACGCCGCTCTTTTTGTTTGCCTCAGATTTTAGAAGCGGTAGGCCACGCCGACACGCAGGTTGCGGCCAGCCATCGGGGCGATGTCCTTCAGGAAGGACACGTGTTCGCGGGCCTCTTCGTTGGTCAGGTTTCTGGCTTCGGCGAATAGGGTCACGTTGTGATCCGCCAACGGACGCCAGGCCGCGGCCAAGTTTAGCAGCGTGTAGTCGTCCGTCGGCAGTTCGCCGGCGTTGGCGACCCGATCCTGTTCGCCGACGTGGCGAACCTCGATGCTGGCGTCGAACGGCGTTGAGGTCCAGGCCAGGCGTCCTGTCACAGAGTAGGGCGGGATGCGCGCTGCGGGGCCCAGGTCCGTCTGGGCGTGAACGAAGTCCGCCGCGCCTTCCAGCGACAGCTTGCGGTCGCCGCTCTCCCACAGGGAATAGGCGCCTTCGAGTTCGAAGCCGTAAAAGCGTGCATCGGTCTGGATGAACTGGAAGACGGGGAACTCCTCGCCTTCAGACAGGAAGCTGGCGCCCGTCGGTCGCTCATCGATGAAGCCGTCATACCAGGAATGATAGACATGCAGGTCGCCGGTGAAGCGTCCGCGGTCATAGTGGACCGTGCCCTCCAGCGTATTGACCTTTTCGCTGTTCAGGTTGAGGTCGCCGGTCTCGTAGGCGGCGGTGGCGATGTGAACACCATCCGCGAACAGTTCGACCTCGCTGGGCGCCCGCTCGTTGTGGGCCAGGCTGAGGCCCAGGAACAGACCGGGAGCAGGGCGCAGGAAGCCCGCGACTGAAGCGGACCAGTTATTGAATTCGCGATCCACCTGACTGACGCCCCCGATAGGTGTGGCGCTCAGTTCACGGCGGTCGTAGCGCAGGCCGCCTTCAAAGCCGTAGTGCGCCCGGTCCAGGCGCTGGACCGTATAGACGCCCAGTTCATCGATATCGACCGTGGGGACGAAAGCCTCTTCGCCTATGGCCTGGAAGTTGCGCGACAGCCCTTGAACACCGATTGCGCCATTCCAGCCGGCGCGCTCGCGCTGGACCAGATCGGCTCGACCTTCCCAACCGTCCGAGTTGAAGACTGTGCCGGGTTCGCCGACATCCTCAAACTCGGTGTGCGTGTACTTGGCATGGCCGTAGGAGCCGCGCAGGGCCGAGAACGGGCCGTCGTCAAAACGGTACTCACCGCGAACGTCATAGCGTTCCTGGTTCAGCTTGATGAAGACGTTCTCTTCCGCCACCGTGCCGTATTCGCTGTCGGTGTCCTTGTAGGAGGCGCCGATATAGCCCTTGTCGGTGATGTAGGAGCCGCCGACGCCCCAGGCGGTCAGATCCGTATAGCTGTTGGGCTGGGTCCCGCCCGGGCCGCGATCAATGCCGTCAGCCTGGGCCTTGCGGGCGGAAATGGCTGGGGTGGGGATGTCATAGTCGCTGGTCTTGCGGCGCACGCCGTCCAGATTGAAGGCGAAATGCCCCCCGCCTACGGTGATGCGTCCGAAACCGCTGCGCCCGTCATCCACGCTGGAAGCCTGGGTCGAGACAACGCCGGTCAGGCCGCCATCAGGGATCGTGGTCGGAATGCGGTCGTCGATCACGTTCACCACGCCGCCGATGGCGGAACCGCCATAGACCAGGGTCGCCGGTCCGCGGATGATCTCGATGCGGCTGGCTTCGGCGGGGTCTGTGGCGACCGCGTGGTCGGGCGAGACGGAACTTGCGTCGATCAGGCCGATGCCGTTGGTCAGGACCTGAACGCGTGGGCCGGACAGTCCGCGAATGACCGGCCGGCTGGCGCCCGGCGCAAAGTCTGTCGAACGGATGCCCGGGTGGCTGGCGACCAGATCGCCCAGCGATACGGCAGGAGATGTTGCAAGCGCTTCCTGGTCGATGACGTCGGTGGCGATCGTCGTCGCACGCTGGCTGATGCCGTAGGGGGCGCCGGTGACGATCACGTCGTCAACCGTTGCGGTTTGCTTGGAGGTCGGCGGCGGCGCGGTCTGGGCAGCGGCTGCGCCGGCGAGCAGGGCCGAAACTGCTGCGCCAAGAAGGAGGGCGTGGGCGGAAGAGGTTGTACGCATGGGAGGAGGCTTTCACCAAGATGGTGATGCAGTTATGAGATAACATCACAAAACGTCAAGCGCCTGTATGTCGCCAGAGAGGTTTTTTGCGTTTGGGCGCCAATCGAGGCGGTTGAAAGCAGTTTTTCTAAAGTGCGGTGAGAACTTCTACATTGCAGTAATGTCGGCCAAGGCGGACTGATGAAACATTGTTTTCGCGGGGGTTTTTTGCGTGTTCGCACCCGAACTGCGGCCTGAAAAGGCGGCGGTTTTGACAGGCGCAGGATACCCCGAAGCCATAAGACGCCTATGTCAAAATCATCTGATCTCCGCCGCCCAGTCGAAGCCGAAACTGACCAGGACTGGGCAGATTTGTTGTCCCCAGGTCGACGTCGTTTGCTTGTCGGTTCAGGTTTGGCGGTCGCCGCAGGTCTGACTGCTGGTGCGGGCGGCGCTCAGGCCCAGGTCCAGCCGTCGCGGGGCGGTGAGGGGGCGGCCGCCGCTTCGCTCACCAGTTCGCGAAACTCTACGGGGCGCAGTCCCTGGGGTTATGAGACCTACAAGGAACCGGCCGCTCGACCTGTCAGCGTGCGTCCTGGCGAGCAGACTCTGCCGTCGCTGCCGCGCGCCTATACGGACATCAAGAGCTATCACGCCCACATCTATTTCGACGAAGACACCTATGAAAAGGCGGCTCTGCTGCGGAAGTGGGCGACCGAACGTTTCCCCGTCGAACTGGGCAACTGGAACCTGGAGCCGCGCGGGCCGCACGTGACGCCTTCGTTCTACTTCGGCTTCAGCAATGACTTGCTGCCAACGCTGGTGCCTTGGCTTCAGCTCAACAGTCTGGGTCTGACCATACTGCTGCATCCCAACACGAATGATCCGCGTGCAGACCACCTGTATTACGCCCTTTGGGTAAATCGTGCGCAGCCCGTGAACGGCTACAGCCTCGCGTCCCACGTCAGCGACGATCAGGTCGAAGCCGTCTTTCCAAATGTCACGCCGTCGGTGCCGCTGGAAACGACGTGACCCGCCAGCAGAAAGCGCCGCTGCATCGTTGCGGCGGCGCCTGGATGTCGAGAACCGGGGCGCCTCATGCGGGGCCCCGGTTCTTGCCGTTCTAGCGACGGGTCGCGGGCTTCAAGGATGCGGCGTAGTCCTCGGCCTGTTTCAGCAGACGCAGGGCGTTGCCGGACCAGATGGCGGAGAGGTCGTTTTCCGAATAGCCCTCTGACAGCAGGCGTTCGGTGATGCGGGGCAGGGCGGCGACATCGTTCATGCCCGTCACGCCGCCGCCGCCGTCCCAGTCGGCCCCAATGCCGACGTGGCGCGGCCCGACGACCGCCAGGATGTGCAGGAGATGCAGGATGTAATCCTCAAAATCCGCCTGGGCCGCTGGATGCTGGCGATTAAGGGCGCGCAGGCGTTCGACATAGGCGGCGCTCTGTGCAGGCGTGCGGTCGGCGGGGGCGCCGAACTCGTTGCGTAGTGCGGTCAGGGCGGCGGCGCGCTCCGGCGTATCCGGCAGAGCCTTCAGATAGGCGCCCAGAGCATTGACCTGGATCACCCCGCCAGACGCCGCCAGACGGCGCAGGCGTTCATCGTTGATGTTGCGGGCGTGATCGTAGATGTCGCGCGCACCCGAGTGGGACAGGATGATCGGCGTGGCCGAATAGGCGATCAACTGATCGAACACGTCGTCGGATGCGTGAGAGGCGTCGATCACCATGCCCAACTGGTTGGCTTGCGCCACCATGCGGCGGCCTGCGGGGCTGAGGCCGCGCCAGCGCGGTCCGATGGGGTCGGTCGCGGAATCCGCCAGTTCATTGTTGGCGAAGTGAACCAGACTGATCATGCGCAAGCCCTGATCATAGAAGGCCTGAACCTGATCGGGGCGGCCCGTCAGAGGATAGGCGTTCTCCATCGAGATGAAGACGATCCGCTTGCCTGCCGCCGCGATGGGGGCGGCGTCGGCGGCCTTCAGCGCAAGGCCAAACTTATCCGGGTGGTCTGTGGCCAGGGCGCGAATGGCGCGAATGCGTTCTTGCGCCACGGCCAGGGAGGCGGCGGTGGCCTCCGGCGTCAACGGGCCTTGCGAGGAATAGACGGCCCACCAGCCGCCATCCAGCCCGCCTTCGACCATGCGGGGATAGTCGACCTGTGAGCCGTCCTCGACGCTGTGGCGATCCAGAATGCTCCAGCCTGGCTTGACCAGGTTCATCGGCGTATCGAGGTGAGTGTCCAGCACCAGCAGGCGTTCGTGCAGAGCGTGGGTTTCTGCAGACGGCGGGACAGCCGTCGTCTGCGCCGACGCCGTCGCACCCGCCGCCAATAGAATGCCGGCCAGCGCTGCGCCGGCAAGTCTTCCTTTTAGGGATGTCCGCGATAAGGCGGCCGAGGCGTGGCGAAGCAGTGGGAACTTGGATCGGATCATCAGAAACTCGTTGTTAGCGAGACCTGCACCGTGCGGGGCGGGCCGGGACGGAAGGTGGCTGGCGTGTTCACTGTCGTGGTGATGGTGCCAAGGTAGTCTTCATCAAGCAGATTATCGACATTGAAGCGTAGCCTTAAATCGCGCGCCGGACCGATCGACCAGCTGTCTCCGAAATCGATGTAGGCATTGACAATCGTATAGCCGCGAACGGTCTCGGTGTTGGTGAAGTTTGAGAAGCGATCGCCGATGTGGCGGGCCGAGAAGTTGGCCACGATCCAGGATGTCGGCTCGATGGTGACTCCGCCCTGGATGATCCACTCCGGGCTGTCGGGCGTCGTGTTGCCAGCGATGATCAGAGGCGCGCCTGTGACTGGGGTGAAGCCGGGCAGGTCGTTTTTGAACTCGACGACATTATAGCTGGCGTTGGCGTTGAAATAGACGAAGCCGCCCAATCCTTTGGGTTTCCATGTGCCGCTGAATTCGGCCCCTTGGGCTTGAACTTCTCCGACGTTCCGGAAGAAGTTCTCGGTGACGCCGCTGCCCGGCACGGCGACGGCATAGGACTGAAGCCGATTGTCAAAGGTCGTGCGGTAAAGGGCCAGCACCGCATTGAAGGTGTGGCGGTTGGTGCGGAGGCCCAGTTCCCAGTTCTTCGAGGTCTCCGCCTCCGGCGTATTTGCCGTCGGGCTGGCCAGAGCGAACACATCGTCAGCGCCGCGCGGCAGAGCCAGATTTTCGGCATATGACGCAAAGACCTGATCTGTGCGGTTCAGGGTCCAGACCAGGCCCGCGTTCGGCAGGAAGCTGTCCGACCAGTTCTTGCTGATCGAGGGTTTGCGGCTGTTGATATAGTCGGCCGGGTTGCGATAGCCGCTGATGGTGTAGTCGATATCCAGCGCCTTGACGCCAAGTTCGATTTTCAGCCGGTCATCGAACAGGCCTATCACATCTTGAATGAACAGTTGGCGCGTCTCGCGGGTCGAAACGAAGTCGCGCTGGCGGTGGACAGGTTCATTTTTCAACAGGGCGCCGTCCGGACTGCCGCCTGCCTGGTTATAGCGGGCCTGTGTGCGGTGATAGTCGTCAGTCTCAAACCAGACGCCGCCGGTCAGGCGATGAGCGCCCAAATCCCAGGTGGCCCGAGCGACCGCGCCCTTACGATCGCCCGACACTTCTGAAAGACCGTACTGAAGCCCCTTTGGCGCCACCAGATCAGCCAGGATCAGCCTTTCGGCATTGTAACTCGCCAATGAGGTCGCATAGGCCTCTGGCGAAACCCCAAAACCGTCCTTGTCCTCATAATAGACGGCGCCCTCGAGGCGAAGATTGTCTGACACCGGCAGGGCGCCAGACAGGTGGTAAAGGGTGTCGGTTCGTTTGTTGACCGCCTGTTTGTAGTACTGGTTGTAGAGCGGGTTCGAATAGACGACGCTTGGCGTTGTCTGGGGCAGGACCGGCACTTCGCCCAGATAGGCGAAGTCGCGACCGCTGCGTCCAAAGGCGTCCCCCGCTATGCCGTTGTATTGGGCCTTGGTGATCGCGGGCGCGTCATAGTCGAAATAGTCATTCCAGGTGACGCCGAAGATCGCCTCTGCGCCGTTTGCGGCGCGGTAACGCAGCTTGCCCTCCGCATGTTCTCGATTGATGTCGCCAGGGCCGCGCCAGAGGTCGGCTGAGAATTTGGAATAGCTGGCATAGGCTGAGAGCGGGCCGTGTTCGCCGCTATCGATACGCACGAAGCCGCGACGAAGATTGTCGCTGCCTGCGGAAAGGGTCGTGGTCACGCCGAACGCCTCGGCCGGGTCGATCGTGACATACTGAACAATGGGGCCAAGCGATGCGTAGCTGGGCAGGGTCACGTCGCCAGCGCCCTGTGATGCGGTCACGCGCGCCAAATTTTCGTTCTCGACATAGCGGAAGATCGGGCTGCCGCCGAACTGGTCTGAACGGCCCATCGGCACACCGTCCAGAACGAAGCCGATCTGTTGGAAATTAAAGGCGCGCACCGACACGGAGTTACCGAATTCGTATAGGCCCAGTGCATCGTTGGCCTGGACATTGAAGCCTGGAAGACCTTCCAGCATCTTCAGGCCGGACACGCCCGCGGGTGCGGAAAGCAGGGCTTCGCGTGTGATCGAAATGGTGTTGGAGACCTGATCGGCGCCGATGGCGACGGCCGCCTGTGACGTGCGTCTGCCAGTGACGACAACATCGCCGACCTGATGGGCGGCATCCTGGGCGACAGCCACACTGGCGAAGCCGCTGATGCCGCTCAGTGCAGTTGTCAGCGCGGCCATGGCGGCATGGCCCATGAGCCTTGGGTGTTGTTTCGGTTGTTGCACGGTGGTCCCCCTCAGGTCCTGATTTCGACCACGACTGTTCAGTGTCCGGCCTCAATGGAGCAAATGAGATCGCCGCATTATCGTTGTAGTTTTTCTGAGGTTGAGCGATATCGCGCCTTGTTGAGAAATGAGGTCATGTCAGACGCTGCCTCCCTGCGCGTCGACCTCTTCTGCTAAAGTCCGGCTTCGATTATGCCGCCGTTCAGGCACGGTCTATTTCGACCGTTATTTGGCACGGCTGGAGGGCGGTCTGCGATCCTGTGCGTATCTGGAGGAAAGCATCACCGTGCATCGGATCGGGTTTGACGCCCCCGTGTAGCGGTGGCGGTGGCGGCGACAGCGGGTGAGCAGCATCCAGCTTTACCGCGTCTTGTCCTACTTGTCGGCATGACGCCGGAGCAGTCTGAACCCATATATGCGGTATGACGCTCGAGCGCGGGTGCGGGCGGGGCGATCATCGCCTGTCTGCTGCAGTTTTGCGGAATCGCGCCGCTCCATCCGTGAACAGGGCGACTGGTCCGTGGATTGGGCCAAGCCGGATCAGGCGATCGCAGCCGTGGACCGCTGCTGTTGGTGAGCAGCTCTTGGAATGTGGATCGTCCAGCCTCCGCGCGCCGCGCAAGCGACCGGAATCCGGACGCGATCGCACGGCCGGTGGCTCGTCGAATGTTCGGGACCTACGGTGTTGCGAATGCCCATGATGGGCTCCTCAGATGCTGTTGCGCATCCTCATAAAGCGCCCACGAAAGCGGTTGCGACAATGAAGATCGGCTTATGTCGGAGCAGCAAATCTAAACGTGCCTCGCCTAGTCATCTGTCGGGCTGCCATGCGGTCAGGCTGTTTTGCTCATGGTCCGGCGAGGGAGAGAATATCTAAAGGCTCCATCTGTCCTTCTGACGCGCCAGACATCCGGCATCCTGCCTAACTTCCTCATCGAACCTGGTTTGGAGGAGGTCACAATGGCGATCACGCGGACAATTTCATTTGTAACGGCGGTCAGCGCCTTGGCGTTGTTTGGGGGTGCGTCTGCGGGGGCGCAGGTGCAGAACGCTGAGGCGGTTCACCGCTCGGCTTTGGTTTTGGACGGGCATGCTGACGTGCTGCTGCCCAGCACGCCTGAGCGCTATTATCTGCCCAACCACGGCTCACGTGTGGATCTGGATCATCTGACGCAGGGCGGTGTCGATGCGGTGGTGCTGTCGGTTGCGGTCGGGCCGGGGCCGCGTGATGCGGCAGGTCAGCGTGCAGCACGGGCGGAGGCGGATGAAAAGCTGTCCAGGATCAAGGCGTTTGCCGCGGAAAACTCGCAGCGTGTCGGCATCGCCTTGAGCGCTGACGATGTGACCCGCTTGGTGGAACAGGGCAAGGTCGCCGTGCTGATCGGGTTCCAGAATGCGCGGTCGATCGGCGATGATCTCAGTCAGATCGACGCCTTCTATCGCGAGGGCGTTCGCGTGTTCGCATTCAACCACGCAGGCCATAACGCCTTCTCGGACTCGTCGCGCCCTGTTGATCAACCGGTGGCGGAGCATCACGGCCTTTCGCCCTTAGGTCGCGCAGCGGTGGCGAAGCTCAATGATCTAGGTGTCCTGATAGACGTGTCTCAGTTGTCGAGTGAAGCCCTGGTTCAGACGCTGGCGCTGACCCGCGCGCCGGTCGCAGCGACACATTCGAACGCAAGAGCGCTGATCGACAATACGCGCAACCTGTCGGACGCAGAATTGGACGCGATCAAGCTCAATGGCGGCGTGGTTCAGTTGACGCCGTTCAACGCCTACCTGGTGCAGGTGAGCGCATCGAGCCGTCCGGGCATTAGCGCCTTGCGGGTTCAATATGGTCTGTCGCCCGAGTTTTCTGCGCCGAACGACGGCTATGGCGGACTGGGTGACCGTCAACAGGCCTTCCTTGACGCGCTGAACCCGCTGCTGCCGCGCGCGACCGTCAGTGATTATGTCGACCAACTGGACTATGTCGCCAAGCGGATCGGCTGGGATCATGTCGGCGTCGGCACCGACTTCAACCACGGCGCCGGAGTCATTGGTTTCGACAGCGAGGCCGAGGCTCCCAACGTGACGCGTGAACTGCTTCGTCGCGGCTATACGCAGGAGCAGATCAACGCGATCTGGAGCGGCAATTTCCTGCGCGTGCTGCGCGCGGCCGAGGCGTCGCGACGCACCTGATGCAGACTGCGGGGCGCGCGGCTTAAGGCCTGTGCGCCCCTGCCGGCGGGCTATTCGGCGGCTGCGGCCAGGCCCGGCGAGCGACGGACCCGCGCGAGTTCGTCAGGCGCAAAATCATCGACGGCGATGATTTCAGCGACGGCTTCATCGGCGGCCTGAAGCTGTTCGATCTCACCTTTCGACAACAGGCCCTGATCCAGCGCACTGCGCCAGTCGCGGATGCGTTGGCGTTTCAGGCGGTCGTGGATCGGTTGAGTCTGAACCACCAGTTCAAAGGCGTGCTCCAGGCGGCCGACGGCCTGTTCGCCGATGTAGACGTTCTCGGTCAGACGATCTCGCGTAGCGGACGGCTCCATCAGCAGGGCCGCGCAGGCGCGCACGGTCGCGTCGCGCGGCCCCGAGCGGATGACCCCGAACGGCAGGACGAACACCTTCAGCAGCCAGGCGGCTGGACGGTTAGGGAAGTTGTCGAGGATTTCCTTCAATCGACGCTCGATGGTGAGGAAGCCTTCCTGCATCACATAGTCCAGCAGGGGCAGGTCGGCGGTCTGACGTCCTTCGTCCTCCCACCGCTTCAGCGCGGCGCTCATCATGTAGAGCTCGGACAGGATGTCGCCGAACCGGGCGGACAGCATCTCCTTGCGTTTCAGCTCGCCGCCCATTGTCAGCATGGCCATGTCTGAAGCCAGGGCGAAGGCGGCGGCGTAGCGGCCCATGCGGCGATAGTAGCGACGCGCCGGGCCGGATCGGGGCGCGGCGCCGAAGCGGCCGTCCGTCCAGGCGCTGGTGAAGGCGCGGCGGGCGGTGCGCAGGCTGTGAACCACGTGGGTCCAGAAGACGGCGTCGAACTGGGCGAGGCCGCGCTCCATGTCCTGATCGGCCAGCGCCTCCATTTCCTTGAGAATATAGGGGTGGGCGCGGATGGCGCCCTGGCCGAACACGATCAGGCTCCGCGTCAGGATATTGGCGCCCTCCACCGTGATCCCCACCGGAACGGAGCGATAGAAGTTGCCCAGATAGTTGCTCGGTCCGTCGATCACCGCCTTGCCGGCATGGACGTCCATCGCATCATTGGCGGCGGTGCGCATCCGCTCGGTTGCGCCCTGTTTCATAATGGCGGACACGACGGATGGATGGTGGCCCAAGGCTAGACCTGAACAGGTGAAGCGGCGCGCAGCGTCCAGCAGATAAGCGTTGGCGGCGATCCGCGCGAGGCGCTCCTGCACACCCTCGAACTGGCCGATTGGGATCCGGAACTGCTGACGGACGCGGGAATAGGCCCCGGTGGTGCGGGCGGCCAGCGCCGCCCCTGCCGCCGATAGGGAGGGCAGGGAGATGCCCCGTCCGGCAGCCAGCGCCGCATTAAGCATCATCCAGCCCTGACCGATCCGCCCCGGGCCGCCCAGAATGGCGTCTAGCGGCAGAAAGACATCCTGCCCTTCGTTGGGGCCATTTATGAAGGCCTGCATGGACGGCAGATGGCGTCGCCCGATGGTGACGCCCGGCGTGTTTGTCGGGATCAGGGCGACCGTGATGCCCAGGTCTTCTTCGCCGCCCAGCAGGCCGTCGGGGTCGCGCATCTTGAAAGCCAGGCCCAGAACGGTGCTGATGGGCCCCAGGGTGATGTAGCGCTTCTTCCAGCTCAGTCGCATGCCGAGAACCTTGCGGCCCTCATATTCGTCTTCGCAGATCACGCCTTCGTCGGTCATTGATGCGGCGTCAGAGCCGGCCTCTGGGCTGGTCAGGCCGAAGGCGGGAATGTCGCTGCCATTGGCGAGGCGCGGCAGCCAGCGTTCACGCTGTTCCTCCGTGCCGAACTTCATCAGCAGTTCGCCGGGGCCGAGGGAGTTCGGCACCATCACCGTCACGGCGGCGGCGACCGACCGGGTCGAAATCTTCCGCACCACCTCCGAATGGGCATAGGCGGAAAACTCCAGCCCGCCGTACGCCTTGGGAATGATCATCCCCAGGAACTTCTCGCGCTTGATGAAGTCCCAGGTCTCGGGCGACAGATCCATGTCCTCCCACGTTATCCTCCAGTCATCCAACATGGCGCAAAGCTGTTCGGTCGGGCCGTCCAGGAACGCCTGCTCCTCTGCGGTCAGGGTGGCGGGGGGAATGGCCTGAAAGGCGTCCCAGTCCGGCGCGCCGGTGAACAACTCGGCGTCCCACCAGACATCGCCGGCCTGAATGGCCTCGGCCTCGGTCGCCGACATCTCCGGCAGGACGGTCTTGGCCCAGGCGTACAGGGGGCGGCTGAGATATTCGCGTCGGATGGAAGTGGCGGACATGTTCGGCTCCGTTTCGATGGAGAGACAACGAAGCGGGCGCCTGGAAGGTTCAGACACCAGGCCTGCGGCGGTGTAGCGTTCACAGCGATAGGCGCCATCAGACGGGCATTTCGCGGCTGGGCAGAGAAATATCGATCTGCACGGTCGCGTGGTGCGGCGAATCCATCCGTTGTGTACGGATGGTCGTATCGCCATCTTGCGATCAGACCAACGAATGGAGACGCCGATGGCCCGTAAGCCTAACTACAGTTTCGAGCGCCAGGAACGTGAGCGCGCGGCGGCCAAGAAGGCGGCGGAGAAGGCGGCGCTGAAAGCCGAGCGGAAAGCCGAGGCGGCAGGCGAGAAATCGCCGCCCGAGGATCAGTCGGCGGATTAAAGCAATATCTGTCCCTGTTTTCGTTGTTTGATGCGCTGCGAAGCCTTATTCTTGCGCGATGACACGCTGGACCCCCGAAAGTTGGAGAACGAAGACCGCCCTGCACATGCCGGCGGACTATCCGGATCCTAATGCGCTCGCACTCGTCGAGGACGAACTGCGCGCCCTGCCGCCCCTCGTTTTCGCAGGCGAAGCCCGCCATCTGACGTCGAAACTGGCCCAGGTTGAGCGAGGCGAGGCCTTCCTGTTGCAAGGCGGCGATTGCGCCGAGAGCTTCAAGGAGTTCTCGACGGATAACATTCGCGACACCTTCCGCCTGATCCTTCAGATGGCGGTGGTGCTGACCTTCGCTGGCCGCAAGCCTGTGGTGAAGGTCGGCCGCATCGCCGGTCAGTTCGCCAAGCCGCGCTCGTCGCCGCTGGAAGAGATCGGCGGGGTCGAGCTGCCCAGCTATCGCGGCGACATCATCAACGGCATGGGCTTCACGCCCGAAGAGCGTCTGCCTGATCCGCAACGCCTGATCCGCGCCTATAATCAGTCGGCTTCGACGCTGAACCTGCTGCGCGCCTTCGCGGGCGGCGGCTATGCTGACCTGTACAATATCCATCGCTGGACATTGGGATTCGCCGGGGACAATGCAGCAGGCGCCCAGTACCGCGAACTGGCCGACAAGATCACCGAGGCGCTGGCCTTCATGGAGGCGGTCGGCGTCACGCCTGAAACCCATCCCGACCTGAGCCGGGTCGAGGTCTTCACCAGCCACGAAGCCCTGCTGCTGAACGTCGAAAGCGCTCTCACGCGGCTGGATGGGGGTTCGGGAGAATGGTTCGACACCTCGGCGCATATGCTGTGGATCGGCGAGCGCACCCGTCAGCTGGACGGCGCCCACGTCGAGTTCATGAAGGGGATCAAGAACCCCATCGGCGTGAAGTGCGGACCGACCATGACGGCCGACGATCTGCTGCCGCTTATCGACGCGTTGAACCCGGACAATATCTCGGGCCGTCTGACCCTGATCGGCCGCTTTGGTCACGACAAGGTCGGCGAGCGTCTGCCCAAGTTGATGCGCGAAGTGAAGGCTTCGGGCCGCAAGGTCATCTGGTCCATCGACCCGATGCACGGCAATACGCTCAAGGCGGGCAACGGCTACAAGACCCGGCCGTTCGACCGAATCCTGGGCGAAGTCCGCACATTTATTGATGTGGCGGAGGCCGAGGGGGTTCACCCCGGCGGCGTTCACCTGGAGATGACCGGCCAGAACGTCACCGAATGCATCGGCGGCGCCCAGGCGGTGACCGAGGACGACCTGTCCAACCGCTACCACACCCACTGTGACCCGCGTCTGAACGCCGATCAGGCGTTGGAACTGGCCTTCCTGGTGGCTGAACGCCTGAAATCTGGTCGCGTGAACCAGTCGGCTGCGGCCTGATGAAATGAGGAACCGCCTGGCTCTTGCCGGGCGGTTATCCCGCCGGGCTTGTCGCGACCGGGCGGGCGCCGCAAAGGCAATCTGTTGTGGACGCGATGCGGCCACAACGTCGGTCCTTGTTAAGGGCTGGCGCGCTTTCAGGACCGACCATGACCGATACGTCTTCTCACGCCGATGAACCTGCGTACGCTCGCGTGGCGTTTCAGGGCGCTTTGGGTGCTTTCAGTCACGAGGCCTGTATGGCCTTGCGCCCCTGGGACGAGGCCGTGCCCCATGCGACCTTTGCTGAAGCTCTGGCGGCCCTGACGTCTGGCGATTGCGACATGGCGCTGATCCCGGTCGAAAACTCCAGCATTGGGGCGGTGGAGCCGGCGGCGACCCTGGTTCGGGAGTCGGGTCTGGTCGTGCTGGCGGATGTCTGGCGTCCTATTCGTCACGCCCTGATGTCGGTTGAGGGGGCGCGGCTTGCGGATATCCGCTCGGTCGAAAGCCACCCCATAGCCCTGGCTCAGTGCGCCGCCACGCTGAAGAGCCTGCATCTGAAAGTCATCGAGCATTTTGACACCGCCGGCGCGGCGCGAGATGTCGCCGAAGCGGGAGACGCCACACGGGCGGCGATTGCGCCTGTCGGCGCGGCAGAGGTCTATGGTCTGTCGATCCTGCGCAACGATTTGCAGGATTCCAGCGATAATCGAACGCGTTTCCTGCTTTTGGCCGTTGCGCAGGCTTGACGGCGCACGGTCTTTGCGTCCTTTAAGGCCGCTCGGATCGCAAACGATCCTGAATCACCGGACTCGGACCCATGTCCCGCCAGCGCGCTCTTTCTGTTTCTTCTGACCGTATGCGCGCGGTTGCCGGCTATTATTTTGGCTACGGCTTTTACGGCTTTCGATACGCCGGCTGAGGCGTCGGGCTTACTTCGCTCCTGACCGTCTCACCGGCGACCGTTCTGGATCAGAGCGGCTGTTCGCCCCTGCACATCGAAATTCCCCCATGCCGAAAGCCCCATTCAATGCCCAATTCCAACATTCAACAAGTGTGGCCTGACATGGCCGACCTGACCCCCGAGCAACAGGCTCTGGCCGCGCTGCGGGCCGAGATTGACAGCATCGACGACCAGATCCTGACCCTGTTCGAACAGCGTCTGGCCGTCGCCGCCACGGTCGGTCGCGCCAAGGACGCCCCCACCGGCCCGCACACCAAGCTGCGGCCTGACCGCGAGCAGGCGGTGCTGGCGCGGATGTTGTCCAAATGCCAGCCTGAGAACGCCGAAGCCGTAGGACACCTGTGGCGCGAGATCGTCGGCTGGGGTCTGGCCCGCCAAGGCCGGCTGCAGGTCCAGGTCTGGGCGCCGATCGAGCCGACCCGCGCCTATGACGGCGCCCGCCTGCGTTTCGGCGCCGCTGCCGACATCCGCATGGTCCGCGATCCGCAAAAGGCGCTGGCCTTCGCGGCTGAAGGCCATGGCATCGCTGTTCTGGCCGTCAACACTGAAGACTCCTGGTGGATGGGCCTGCGTCGCGAATGGTCGATGTTGAGCGTGTTCGACGGTTACGGCGGTGAGACGCCGACGTCTCTGGCGGTCGGCAAGATTGATCCTCCGGCCTTGCCGACCGGCCGCCGCGTGGTGGTCACCGCCGGCGGAGACGCAGGCGACGGCGGCGGCGCACGTCGCTGGGGCCTGAACACGCACCACGGCTGGACCATCGCCCTGACGGACGCCGAACTGGCGCCTGGCGATGCAGAAGGCTGCGTCGGCGCAATCGGATAGCCTCCGCCTCTTGGAGTTAAAAGGGCCGCATCCCGCGACGGGTGCGGCTCTTCGGCTGTCAGGAACCGACGGCCATATTGTCGATCAACCGGGTCTTGCCCAGCCAGGCGGCGGCCAGAATGCGGGCAGGGGCGTCGACGATGTCGTTCCTGAACGGCGTCAGATCTTCGGCATGACGGATCGTGGCGTAGTCCACGCGGTCAAATCCGGCCTTCAACAGCGCCGAATAGGCTTCGCGCTCGATGCCAGGAAGAGGTCGGCCAGACACAGCTTCATCCGCTGCCTTGCGCAAAATGACGTTCAGGCTCCGCGCCGTGGCCAGCTCGGTGTCGGTTAGATAGGCGTTGCGCGAGGACAGGGCGAGACCGTGTCCATCCCGCTCAGTCGGGCTGCCAATGATCTCGACGGGCAGGTCCAGGTCGCGCACAAAGCGGCGAATGACCATGAGCTGCTGGTAGTCCTTCTCGCCGAACACCGCGACGTCCGGTCGGGCCTGGTTGAACAGTTTTGTCACCACCAGCGCCACGCCGCCGAACATCTGGGGCCGCGCGTCGCCTTCCAAACCCAGGGCGGGGCCAGCGACCGCCAGGCTGGTGGCGAAACCCTGCGGGTACATTTCCTCTACGGTCGGGGCGAACATCAGGTGACAGCCCGCGCCCGTCAGCAGTCGGGCGTCCTCTTCCTGCTGGCGAGGGTAACGGCTCAAGTCTTCATGAGCGGCGAACTGGGTTGGGTTGACGAAGTTGGAGGCCAGCACCCGGTCTGCACGCCGGGCGGCCTCCCGCACCAGGGTCAGGTGGCCCTCGTGGAGAGCCCCCATGGTGGGAACCATTCCGACGGATAGTCCTTGTCGTTTCCAGTCTCCAACGACCTGCCGCAGTTCGGCGACGCAACGGACGACGGGAAGGGGCAGGGCGTCGGACATGGTGAAGCTGTTAACCTTCAGACTTAAGCGTGTTCATGAACCAGACCTCAAAGTCTGGGGGCTAGGGTCGTGCTTATGACGCCCGCAGAAGCGACACGTCCAGTTTTGATCGCCCTCACCATGATAGGGGGAGCAGCGCTTGCCGGTTGTGGCGCGGCCGAAAACCCGCAGCGCTTCCATACTATGGCCGAGCATGTGGCCGCGATTAACGTGCCGCTGGACAGTCACACGGCCCCTCGCAGCAGAACCGCCGCCGAGGCGGGGCTCCGTCCGGCCCGGTTCTCGCCGCTGCAGGTGTCCTTGATGGACCCTCACGATATGTGGGATGCGCGCGACGCCCAGTCAGCCGGCCTGCGCAGCGGGTTAAGTCCATCGCAGCGCGTGATCCTCGCGCCCGCCGAAACTGTTGTCGAACAGCCTGAACTTGTCCGCACGGTGATCCGCGAACCGGTTCAGCGGACAGCAGCGGCCGGGCTTCGCCCGGCGGTTGCAAAGGTTGAAGTCCGCACCGTCCAGCTGGGCGCCTACTCCAGTGAGGGCGCTGCGCGCGAGGCCTGGGCGCGCCTGAGGGCCAGGGACGAATTGGCGACCCTTTCGCCGGTGTTTGAAGGCGTTGAGGTCAACGGTCGCAGCCTGACGCGGCTGAAGGTCGGGCCGATCCCGGCGGACAGGGCCGTGGCTGTCTGTCAGGCGGTCCAGGTCGCCGACGCATGGTGTGCGCGTCAGGGCTGACACCGTCCACAGGCTGACGTTAAGGTTCCGTTGACGTTTGCCGCCGGGAAGCCGAGTCTCCACCTATTGAGGGTCGCGCCAATTTGAGTCGCGCTGACCGGCACAGAGGATCTCCTCATGACGCAGCCACACGTGATCGTTCTGGGCAATGAAAAGGGCGGGGCGGGCAAGTCCACTCTGGCCATTCACATCGTGACGGGCCTGCTTCACGCTGGCCGGACGGTCGCCATCATCGATTTGGACCTGCGCCAGCGGTCGATGCAGCGCTTCTTCACCAATCGGCTGAGCTGGGTCGAGGCGAATGGACATAAGCTGCCACACCCGATGATCCCGGACATGGGCGACGGCAAGGCGCTGGCCAAGGCGTCGGTGGATGAGCAGATCATCGCCTTCGAGCGGGCGTTTGACGAAGCGGTCGCCAGAGGCGTGGAGTGCATCCTGATCGACACGCCAGGCGGCGACACGGCGGTGTCCACCGCCGCGCACGCCCGGGCCGACCAGATCGTCACGCCGATGAACGATAGTTTCGTCGATTTCGACCTGCTGGGGGAAGTGGACCCTGTGTCGTTGGAGTTGCTGAAGCCGTCCATCTATTCTGAAAGCGTCTGGGAGGCCCGCAAGGTCCGGGCCATCAGTCAGGGCCGCAACGCCACCATCGACTGGCTGGTCGTGACCAACCGTCTGGCCGTGGCCGAGGCGCGCAACCGCAAACGTCTGGAAGAGCGCATGAACAAGCTGGCCAAGCGGGTCGGCTTCCGTGTCGGCCCAGGCCTGCGTGACCGGGTCATCTATCGCGAACTGTTCCCGTTCGGCCTGACGGTGGCGGACCTGTCGAACGACATCCGCCCGGTAGCGGTGTCGCTGGCCCACGTCGCCGCACGTCAGGAGCTTCGCAACCTGATGAAGGCCATGGGCCTGGAACAGGCGATGCAGCCATTGGACGTCGCCGCCTGAAAGGCGGACTGAGCCTTTCATGGGATTGATCTGGGTCGCCTTGGCGGGGATCGCCGTCTGGGCGCTGGTGCGGCTGGGCCGCCAGACCGAGAAGCCGCGTCGGGGACACTGGCGCGTGACGGCGACCCTGCTGGGCGCGGTTATGATCGCTGGTGCGGTGCTGGCGGCGTCCCATGGCGCATGGCTGGCGGCGGCGGGACTGGCGGGCGCGGGCCTCTATGTCATCTGGTCATCGCGGATGCGGCCGGTCGTGCGGTCCGAGCCGATCAGCGAGGCCGAGGCGCGATCCGTTCTGGGCGTCGGGCGTGACGCCACCGAGGCCGAAATCCGCGCGGCCTGGAAACGCGCCATGAGCCGCGCCCATCCCGATCAAGGCGGCACCGAGGGACTGGCCATGCGGGTCAACGCCGCGCGCGACCGGCTTTTGGGCAAGACCCGCTGAGCCTTCTCTCGTTTCGGGATAAGGATTTGGCGTCTGTCGCGCGTTGCCCGACTCCGCCCATCCGGGTAGAGCGTTCGGCTTCTCCCGCCTGACCAAGGTTTAGAGCCATGCATGACATCAGAGCCATTCGCGAAAACCCGCAGGTTTACGTGGCGGGCTGGTCATCGCGCGGCGTTGATGAAGCCGACGGTCTGGTCGCCGATATCCTGCGTCTTGATGCGGAACTGCGTCAGGCCCAGACGACGGGTCAGGACGCCCTGTCCAAGCGCAACGCCGCCTCCAAGCTGATCGGCGCCGCCATGGGACGCAAGGACATGGCCGAGGCGGATCGCCTCAAGGCGGAAGTCGAGGCGCTGAAGGGCGACATCGCGGCGGCGGCCGAGGTCGAGGCGCGGGTCGGCAAGGAACTGCGCGACCTGCTGGCGGCGCAGAAGAACCTGGCGGCGGAGGATGTGCCGGACGGCGAGGACGAGGCGGGCAATATCGAGGTCGAGACGTGGGGCGAGCCGCGTCGGAGCGGCCCGGCCAAGGACCACGCCGACCTGGGCGAGGCCCTGGGCATGCTGGACTTCGAGGCGGCTGCTAAGATGTCCGGCGCGCGGTTCGCGGTGCTGAAGGGGCAGTTGGCGCGTCTGGAACGGGCCGTGGGGCAGTTCATGCTCGATATGCAGACGGACCAGCACGGTTATCTGGAAGTCAACCCGCCGTATCTGGTGCGAGACGAAGCGATGTTTGGGACAGGGCAGTTGCCTAAGTTCCGTGATGATCAGTTTCTAAGCTTCAACGGTCAGCAAACTGCTTCTGACTATGTGTCCACGATCCAACGTCATGCCTTCATGCGGATTTGGAATGGGACTGAGGAGCATGGCGAGGAACTGATTAAACGGCAGGAGGCAGCCGACAGCATTCTCGAAATTCCTGATGCCGAACTTGCTGAGATTTTTGATGCACAGTCTGGCCGTTACTGGCTCATCCCCACCGCCGAAGTCTCACTGACCAATCTTGTGCGCGAGACGATCCTGTCGGAGGACGAGCTGGCGACGCCGATGCGAATGACGGCGCTGACGCCGTGCTTCCGAGCCGAGGCGGGGTCGGCGGGACGCGACACGCGCGGTCTGATCCGTCAGCACCAGTTCACCAAAGTCGAGATGGTGTCGATAACTCGCCCGGAAGACTCTGAGGCCGAGCACGAGCGGATGGTCGGCTGCGCCGAGGCGGTGCTGCAGGCGCTGGAACTGCCGTATCGCAAGATGCTGCTTTGCAAGGGCGACATGGGCTTTTCGGCCAGGAAGACCTTTGATCTGGAGGTCTGGCTGCCCAGCCAGGGGACCTATCGCGAGATCAGCAGCTGCTCGAACTGCGGGGACTTCCAGGCACGGCGCATGGATGCGCGGTTCAAGCGCGCCGGGGAAAAGAAGACCGAGTTCGTTCACACGCTGAACGGTTCGGGGCTGGCGGTCGGGCGGACGCTGGTGGCGATCATGGAGAACTATCAGCAGGAGGACGGCGGGATCGCCGTGCCCGCCGTGCTGCAACCCTATATGGGCGGGCTCAAGGTGGTCGGCGCCTGATGCGTATTCTGCTGACCAACGATGACGGCATCGAAGCCGAGGGTCTGGCCTGTCTGGAGCGGATCGCCCGCACCCTCAGCGACGATGTCTGGGTGTGCGCGCCTGCCGTCGAACAGTCGGCCAAGGGGCGGGGCATCACCCTGACCGAGCCGCTGCGGGTGCATCATCTGGGTGAAAAGCGGTTTGCGGTGACGGGCACGCCGACCGACTGCGTGGTTCTGGCGGTCAACGACCTGATGCCGGAGCGGCCCGATCTGGTGCTGTCGGGCGTCAATCGCGGCCACAACATCGGCGAGGACGTCAGCTATTCCGGCACGGTGGCGGGGGCGCTTCAGGGGATGGCCTTCGGCATCCGCTCCATCGCCCTGAGCCAGAGCCTTGAGCGGTTCCATGACGAGGTGACGGCCCATTGGGAGACGGCCGAAGCCTTCGCTCCCGCCATCATCGCCCGCCTGTTGGACCAGAAATGGTCGCCGGGCGTGGTCATGAACCTGAACTTCCCAAACTGCCGACCCGAACAGGTCCAGCAGGTTGAGGTGACGAGACAGGGCTTCCGCGACGTGGGCGAAATGCACGCCGTGCGCCGCACTGACCTGCGTGGCCGCGACTATTACTGGATGAGCTTCCGGGGCGAGAAGCAGGAGCACCCCGAGGGAACCGATCTACGCGCCATTGACGAGGGGCGCATCTCGGTCACGCCGCTGCACATCGACCTGACGCACATGCAGAGCGTAAATGATCTGAAGAAGGTGCTGGGCGGCGCCCCGCCCAAGAAAACGGACCGGGCCGCTTGAACCTGCACGACGACCGCGCCGGACGACTGATCCTGTCGCTGCGTCAGCAGGGGGTCACTGACCCGCGCGTGCTGGCGGCGATGGAGAGCATCGACCGCGCGGTCTTCGTGCACGAAAAGTTCCTGGATCAGGCGTGGGAGGATCAGGCCCTGCCGATCGACTGCGCCCAGACGATCAGCCAGCCCTATATTGTCGGCCTTATGACCCAGGCGCTGGACGTTCAGCCGCGCCATCGGGTGCTGGAGATCGGCACCGGCAGCGGATACCAGTGTGCGGTGCTGTCGCGGTTGGCGCGCTATGTCTATTCGGTCGAACGCTACCGCAGCCTGCTGATCGAGGCCGAAAGCCGTCTTCGGACGCTGGATATCGACAATGTCATCACCAAGCACGGCGACGGCGGCCTGGGCTGGCTCGAACAGGCGCCGTTCGACCGGATCATGGTGACGGCGGCCTCGCCTGCGGAACCGACTGAACTGCTGAAACAGTTGAAGCCTAACGGGGTTCTGGTCGCGCCTGTCGGTCGCACTTCGGTGCAGATGCTGCATCGTTATGTGGGCCAGGGCGATGGCTCGTTCCGGCGTGAGAGCTTGACCGAAGTGCGGTTTGTGCCTCTGGTCGAGGGCACGGCCAAGGAAATCTGAAGGTCCTGTTAACCCTCACGCCCCAATTCTGCGCGCATTGAAGGGTTGGATTCAAGGGCTTGAGCGGGCAAACCGCGGGGCCTGTCTTAACCATGTGAGGAGTTGCGGGTGGCGATACAATCGGCCTTGATGAGAGCGGCGTTGATCGCAGGGGCGTCTCTGACGGCGGTGGCCTGCACCAGCTACCCGTCCGAGCCGCGCTATTCGACCCATCCGACACAAGGCGCAGGGCAGGCAGGCCCGTACCCGCAAGGCGGTTACCCCAACACGCCGCCGACCCAACCCTATCGCCCCGCGCCTTACGAATCTCCTCCGCCAGCGACAGCGCCGGTCGGAGCGGTGGAAGGCGGAACCTTGCCGCCGCCTGTGGTCGTGCAGCCGCCTGTTCAGCCCTACACGCCGCCACGCGACGCCTACACGCCGCCGACGCCCCCGCGCACCTCGACGCCTGTTTCGCCGGGGGCGGCCTATGTGATTCAGGCGGGGGATACGATTTCCGGTGTCGGTCGCCGGTTCCAGACACCTGTGCAGACCCTGATCGATCTGAATGGTCTGGGGCCAAGGGGCGCCATTTCCACCGGACAGCGAATCATTCTGCCGGATGCAGCGGTGGACACCGGGCATGATCCCTATGCGACCGGGCCTTCGCCGGTCGGTGTGCTGGTGCCGAATAATGGCGTCGCGCCGCCGCCGCCGCCGCCCCGTTCCGGTAATGCGGCCCTTCCTGCGCAGACCCGTCCCACGGCGGCTGTCCCGCCCGTAAGTTCGGCCGGATCGGCGCCAGCGTCAGCCGCCGCTATTGCTCTGCAATGGCCTGTGCGCGGCGAGGTTCTGCGCCGTTTCGGGCCGGTCGGCATGGGGGAGCGCAACAACGGCATCAACATCGGCGCCGCCGCGGGCGCCGCCGTGGCCGCCTCTGCGGCCGGGCGCGTGGCCTATGTCGGCGACGATCTGGTCGGCCAGGGCCTGACGGTCCTGATCGTACACAACGGCGGATGGCGCACGGTTTACGGTCATCTGGGCTCTGCGACCGTCAAGGACGGCGACGATGTCCGCGCCGGTCAGCAGATCGGAACCGTGGGCCTGACCGCGGGTGACGGCCGACCGTCGATCCATTTCGAGACCCGGCAGATGCGCGGCGACGACCCCGTGGCGGTTGATCCTCTGACTGTATTGCCGCGCTGACGCCGCGCCACATTGCATTCGTCGAGGCGCGGCCCTAGGTTCCGCGCCTCGTTTTTAATGGGGGGCGCCGACGAGGGCAGCCTTCCTCGTGTTCGGAGACTACCATGGGCGCTCAAGCTGACGGCGGCATCATGGCCGTGATCGTGCAGTTCCTGCCGATCGTCGCCATCTTCATCCTGTTCTATTTCCTGCTGATCCGTCCGCAGCAAAAGCGCGCCAAAGAGCATCAGGCCGCCATCAGCGCTGTGAAGCGTGGCGACACCGTCGTTCTGGGCAGCGGCATGATCGGCAAGGTGACCCGCGTCGAAGAGGCCGAGGTCAATGTCGAAATCGCCCCCAGCGTCAACGTACGCGTCGTCAAGGCGATGATCGCCGAGGTCCGCAACCGCACCGCCATCGCCGCCAACGATTCCAAGGCCTGATACCCCTCAGGTATCGCTGAACCGAGACCGCCCGCATGATTCAGCTGTCGCGCTGGAAGATCATCCTCGTTGTCGCTTCGGCGATCATCGGCTGCTTCCTGGCCTATCCCAATCTGCTGACACCGGCTCAGCGTGAAGCCTTGCCTGGGTGGTTGCCCAAGCATGGACTGAACCTGGGCCTTGACCTTCAGGGCGGTTCTTATCTGCTGCTTGAAGTCGACGTGCCGGAGATGCGCGAGAAACGGGTCACAAACCTGATCGAGGACGTGCGGGTCACGCTGAACGGCGACGGAATCGCCACTCGCGGCCTGCAACGTGAAGCGAGCGGCGTGGTGGTGACCCTGGCCAATCCGGCCCAGGCGGACGCAGCCTTCAAGGCGTTGCAGCAACTGGGCGGACAGGTCGGACCGGGCGGTCAGGCCGAGCGCGTGGCGTCACGTCTGGGTGATGGCCGTCTGCGCTTCGCCTATACGGAAGCAGCGATGAACGGCATGGGTCCGGCGGCTGTCGATCAGTCGATCACCGTCGTTCGCCGCCGGATTGACAGCCTGGGCACCCGCGAACCTTCGATCACCCGTCAGGGCGCGGACCGCATCGTCGTTCAGGCGCCGGGTGAAAGCGATCCGACCAAGCTGGAAGAAGTGATTGGTCAGACCGCTCAATTGACCTTCCAGATGGTCGATACCGAAAACTCGGTGAACGATGCTCTGGCGGGACGGGTGCCGCCGGATTCGGAACTGCTGCAAGACCAGCAGGGCACGCCCTATCTCGTGAAGAAGCGCGTTCTGGTGTCGGGCGAGAACCTGACTCGTGCAGGCGTCGGTTCGGACCAGAGCGGCCGCCCGGCCATCGACTTCCGCTTTGACGGCGCCGGCGCACGCCGGTTCGGTGAAGCGACGGCCGCCAATCTGGGCAAGCCGTTCGCCATTATTCTGGACGGCAAGGTCATATCGGCGCCGACGATCCAGAGTGCGATCACCAGCGGTTCCGGTCAGATCACGGGCAACTTCTCCATCCAGGAAGCTTCAACCCTGGTGAATCTGCTGAACGGCGGCGCCCTTCCTGCGCCCCTGAAGGTGGAGGAACGCCGTGTCGTCACCGCCGAACTGGGCGCGGACGCCGTGTCCGCAGGCGCCCTGTCAACGGCGCTCGGCTTTGTCGTCATCGTAGTCTTCATGATCCTGGCCTACGGCTTCCTGTTCGGCGGCATCTCGGTGATCGGTCTGATCCTGAATGGTCTGCTGATCGTTGCGGCCATGTCGTTGACCCAGGCTACGCTGACCTTGCCCGGCATCGCCGGTCTGATCCTGACTTTCGCGGTGGCGGTGGACGCCAACGTGCTGATTTACGAACGGATGCGTGATGAGGCCCGACAGGGACGCTCGGTGATCGCCTCCATGGACGCCGGCTTCAACCGCGCCATGGGCACCATCGTGGACGCCAACCTGACCACCCTGGTTGCGGCGGGCATCATGTTCCTGTTCGGTGAAGGCCCTGTGCGCGGCTTCGCCTGGACCCTGACCATCGGCGTCTTCACCTCCGTCTTCTCGGCGGTGCTGACGGCCCAAGTGCTGCTCGGCTACTGGCTCAAGGTGGCCAAGCCCAAGAAACTGCCGATCGCGGAGTGATGTCGATGAACGGTTGGCCCATCATCAAACTGCTGCCGCACAAGACGAACTTCCAGTTCGTCAGATACGCCAAGGGTTTCGCCATCATGTCGGCGATCCTCACCGTGGCGGCGATCGTCGGCTGCTTCTATCCCGGTTTGAACCTGGGCATCGACTTCCGGGGCGGCGCCTCGATGGAGGTGTCCAAGCCTGCGGGGCAGGTTCTGGAGCTTGACCGCCTGCGCGGCGCTGTGAACGGCCTGAGCATGGGCGACGTTCAGGTGCAGGGCATCGCGCGACGCGACAACAACGCCAATGACGGCTCTACCGCCATTGTCCGCTTCCAGGTTCCCGCCAACGCCGATCAGACTGAGGTCGTTCAGAAGGTCGAACACGCCATCGATCAGGCGGTGGGGCAGGTGACCTATTCGGGCGTCAGCGTCGTGGGTTCGAAGGTGTCCGGCGAACTGCTGACCAATGGCGTTCTGGCGCTGGTCATCGCTGTGGTGCTGATGTTCCTCTACATCGCCTTCCGCTTCCCCTGGCAGTTCGGCATCGGCGCGGTCGCCGGCCTGTTGCACGACGTGGCACTGACGTTCGGTCTGATTGTCCTGTTGCGGATGGAGTTCAGCCTGAACCTCGTTGCGGCGCTGCTGACGGTCATCGGCTATTCGATGAACGACACCGTCGTGGTGTTCGACCGCCTGCGCGAGAACCTGCGCAAGTACAAGGTCATGCCGCTGCGTGAAGTGATCGACCTGTCGATCAACGAGACGCTTTCGCGGACGATCATCACCGGCGTGACCACGGTCATCGTTCTGATCGTTTTGGCTGTCTTCGGCGGTGAGGCTCTTCGCGGCTTTTCGATCACCCTGGCCTTCGGGGTCGTCATCGGCACCTTCTCGTCGATCTATGTCGGCGCGCCTATCATCCTGCTGTGGGGCATGAACCGCGGCGGGGCGTCGGACGATGCCAAGCCGGTCAAGCTGGGGATGGCCAGCCGTCCCTGATCAAGACGACAGGCAAAAAGAAAACGGCGGCTCTTTCGGGCCGCCGTTTTTTGTTTCAGGCCTTGCTGTGATCAGCGCAGCGAGGCGGCGAAGCGCTGGATGCGGATGCAGGCTTCTTCCAGAATGGCGTCAGAGGTGGCGTAGCTGATGCGGAAATAGGGGCTGAGGCCGAAGGCTTCCCCCTGCACGACCGCGACGCCTTCTGCGTTCAACAGTTCGGCGGCGAAGGTGGAATCGCCGTCGATAACCACGCCCGTCTCGGTCGTTTTGCCGATCAGACCCGCAATGGACGGATAGACATAGAAGGCGCCTTCCGGCGTGGCGCAGGTGATGCCCGTCGCCTGGTTCAGCATCGACACGACCAGATCACGACGCTTCTCGAAGGCGGCCTTGCGCTCGGGGATGAAGTCCTGCGGGCCGTTCAGCGCCTCGACCGATGCCCATTGGCTGATGCTGGCGGGGTTGGAGGTGGTCTGGCTTGCGACCTTGCGCATCAGGTCGATCAGCGGCTTGGGGCCGCCGGCATAGCCGATGCGCCAGCCGGTCATGGCGTAGGCCTTGGACACGCCGTTGACCGTCAGAGTGCGGTCGTAGAGATCCGGCGCGATCTGCGCGATGGTCGTGTATTCAAAGTCGCCATAGACGAGGTGCTCGTACATGTCGTCGGTCAGCACCCATACGTGGGGGTGGCGACGCAGAACATCAGCCAAAGCCTCCAACTCGGCGCGGGTGTAGGCGGCGCCGGTCGGGTTGGAGGGGCTGTTCAGGATCAGCCACTTGGACCTGGGCGTGATCGCGGCTTCCAGAACTTCAGGCCGCAGCTTGAAGCCGTCCTTTTCTTCACCGACGACCGTGACCGGCTCGCCGCCCGCCAGCAACACCATGTCCGGGTAGGACACCCAATAGGGTGCGGGCACGATGACTTCGTCGCCGGGGTTCAGGGTGGCGACCAGGGCATTGAAGATGACCGGCTTGCCGCCCGGCGCGACGTGGATCTGGGCCGTTGTATAGTCCATGCCGTTTTCACGCTTGAACTTGGCCACGATGGCCGCCTTCAGTTCAGGCATGCCGTCGGCGTCGGTGTATTTCGTCTCGCCGCGATTGATTGCGTCGATGGCGGCCTGCTTCACATTGTCGGGCGTGTCGAAGTCCGGCTCGCCGGCGCCGAGCCCAATCACGTCGCGTCCCTCGGCTTTCAGCTTTCGCGCCTGAGCAGTCACGGCGATGGTGGCCGAAGGCTTGACGCGGGCGAGGGCGGACGATTGCAGGCTGGACATCATAATCCCGTAAGTTTTGGAAATTTTTGCCGGGAAGGCGAGGTTCCTTACGCGCGGTCGCCCTCGGGGACAATGCGTGGACGCTCGCTAATGCATGGGCGGAGTGATAAGCGGCGCTTCTGATGCGTCGGATCATCGATTTTCTATCAAACATGGAGGCGCGCCGCTGGCGCGCCGTGCTGGCGACCGCCTTGCTGCTGGGCGCGATGATCGCTCTGTTCGCTGTCGGCAAGAGCCAGCTTGGGCTGGAGGCCGAGGATCAGCTTGAGGCGTGGCTGGCTGGATTCCGGCACGGCCCCTGGGGGCTGGTCGCGGCTATCGTCGTCTTTACGGTCTCGGCCTTTTTCGGCGCGCCGCAGTTCATCCTCATCGCCGCCTGCGTGGTCGCCTTCGGGCCATGGTTCGGCTTTCTCTACAGCTGGATCGCGACTGTCGTTTCTGCGGGCGTGACCTATTGGCTGGGGCGCGGGCCGACAGCGAGGCTGTTGGCGCGGCACGGCGGCAAGACCGTGGGGCGTCTGACGCGGTTCGTCGGCAAGAACGCCTTCTACGCCAGCTTCATGATCCGCAATGTCCCGTCCGCGCCCTTCATCGTCGTCAACATGGCGTTCGGCGCGGCGCGCGCGTCATTTCCAGGCTTCATTGCAGGCTGCGCGCTGGGCGTGTTGCCCAAGACGGCGCTGGTCGCCTTCTTCGGCGGTTCCTTCATGACGGCGGTCAGTGGTGACGGCGTGTGGACGTCCCTGATCCTGGCGGGTGTGGCTGCGGCCTGGCTGATTCTCATGCTGGGTGTTCGCGAACTGGTGAAGCGCAGAGAGGCGTCGCGCGGCGACTGAGCACTGCACACGATCTGTAGAGCTTCCACGTGCCCATGAGCCGGACGGTCTGCGCTGCCCGCCGGTCGAAGCGACCTGATGGAAATCAGTGAATTGCCGTCCGAAGCTGGGTGTGGGCGCACACGGTCGCGGCTTCGCATTAAACATAAACTGAGCGAACTCCGTCCGTTGGCGGAGTGTTCGCAAACGCGCCTAGCTTCGCCTTTGGCCTTCTATTTCGCATCGCGCTAACGAGGCGGTGATCAGGGCTTGTAATCCCAGAAACATACAGGCAAACGGGCCTGAGTAGGCGTGGCGAAGACGATCAGGACGCTGTCCGACACGGGGATGTCGTGACAGTTGGGGCGTCGCCAAGTCCACTGCAGAACAGACGCCCTCGGTCAGAACAAACGGTATCATTTTCCATGAGCTTTTCCCTTTTCGGCGCGATCTCGAACGACATCGCGATGGACCTGGGCACCGCCAACACCCTGATCTACCAAAAGGGCAAAGGCATCGTCCTGAACGAGCCGTCAGTGGTTGCGCTGCGTAATGTCGGCGGGCGCAAGATCGTCCACGCCGTGGGCATCGAGGCGAAGCAGATGCTGGGCCGCACCCCTGGTCATATGGAAGCCATCCGCCCGATGCGCGACGGCGTCATCGCCGACTTTGAAGTCGCCGAAGAGATGATCAAGCATTTCATCCGCAAGGTGCATAACCGCAAGGGCTTCGTGAACCCCAAGATCATCGTGTGCGTGCCCTCGGGCGCCACGGCGGTCGAGCGTCGTGCGATCAACGACTCTTGCCTGAACGCCGGTGCGCGTCGCGTCGGCCTGATCGATGAGCCGATGGCGGCTGCGATCGGCGCCGGCCTGCCGATCCACGAGCCGACCGGCTCCATGGTCGTCGACATCGGCGGCGGCACGACGGAAGTCGCCGTTCTGTCGCTGTCGGGCATCGTCTATTCGCGTTCGGTCCGCGTCGGCGGCGACAAGATGGACGACAGCATCATCAGCTACATGCGCCGCAATCATAATCTGCTGATCGGCGAAACGACCGCCGAACGCATCAAGAAGGATATCGGCACCGCCCGCATCCCCGCCGATGGCGAAGGCCTGTCGATCGAGGTCAAGGGGCGCGACCTGATGCAGGGCGTTCCGCGTGAAGTCCGTATTTCGGAGCGTCAAGCCGCTGAAGCCCTGGCCGAGCCGGTCACGCAGATCATCGAGGCCGTGAAGGTCGCGCTGGAAGCCACCCCGCCGGAACTGGCCGCTGACATCGCTGACAAGGGCATCATGCTGACGGGCGGGGGCGCTCTGCTGCGCGGTCTGGATGTCGAAATCCGTGACCATACCGGCCTGCCGGTTTCGGTCGCTGACGATCCGCTGTCCTGCGTCGCCGTCGGTTGCGGTCGCGTGCTCGAACATCCGCGTTGGATGAAGGGCGTGCTCGAGTCCGCACTCTGATTAAAATCGCGGCGGAGGCCATCTCTGCCGCGATAGTTTTCCCGGTTGCATGATCGACGGTTCCATTCCCGCCTCGATTTTGCGATAGGCAGGCTTAATGGCGGGCGTCGTACCGCCGATTCCAAACCCCTTGTGTGGAAGGTCGCCCGTGGCGTTTCGCGACGGCCCTTTTGAAAACCTGAAGGTGCCGCTGGCTTGGACTGCCGCGGTCGTGGCTGTGGTCGCCATAATCGGCGCCGTGCTTCTGCTCATCAGCGACCGTCGTACGGTCGATGCCGAGTCCAGCTATGGCGCCCTTCGTGGTGGGTTCGAAACGGTAGTCGCGCCCGTCAGCAGCGTTCTGGCCGCGCCCGTCCATTGGTTCGGGGATGTGAGCAGTTTCATAGGCGGCTATTTCTTCGCGGTTTCAGAGAACCGTCGGCTGAAGGCCGAGATTGCAGACCTGCGGTCGTGGCGGGACGAGGCGATCGCCTTGAAGAACGTGAACGGCCGTTATGAAACCATGCTGGGCCTGCGTAGCGAGCCCGCGGTGGCCATGGTCGCTGGTCGCGCGATTTCTGACGCACGCGGCCCCTTCAACCGCGCCAAGCTATTGGACGTGGGTTCGTCAAAGGGCGTTCGCGTCGGCAACCCAGTATTGAACGAAGATGGGCTGGTAGGGCGGATCAGCGGCGTGACCGGCGGTGTCAGCCGCATGATCATGCTGACGGACGTGGCCTCGCGCGTGCCCGTTCTGATTGACCGCACGGATGCGCGAGCGATCATGATCGGGGATGCCAGCGGCCATCCTCGTCTTGAGTTTGTTCGTGGCTCCGGCTCCGTCCAGTCTGGTGATCGCATACTGTCGTCGGGCGACGGCGGCGGACTTCCGCGGGGCATTCCCATAGGCGTCGCCGCCAAGGGCGTCGACGGCAGCTGGCGGGTGAAGCTGTTCAGCGACCGCGGCGCCATCGACTATGTCCGCGTGCTGCTGTTCCAGGACTTCGGCCAACTGATTAATCCTGACGCCTTGAACGCCGCGCCGCTGGCGGGTTTGACCACGGCGCCTGAGCCGAACGCGGCCCAGGCCGCAGCCATTGCGGATGCGGCGGCGCGCCGTCGTGCAGCGGCGGAAGCTCAGGCTGCGCGGGCCGCAGCGGCGGCGAATGCGCCAGTTCCGACGCCTGCGCCTGCACCCCCTGTCGCTAACACGCCGACACCTCGGCCTACCAATCGCCCAGCTCAGCCTTCTGCGCCTGTTGCGGCGCCCACGGCGCCAGCGCCCTCGCAACCTGATCCAGTCCCGGCAGGCGTCCCGTGAAACGGTCTACCGCGGTCCGCGTCGTTGGACCTCTTCAGTGGATTGTCTATCCGGCCTTGGCTGTTATGGCCGCCACCATCATCCTCGGCATTCCGGTCCAGCTATTTGGGCTTCGTTTGCCCGAGCCGGTGATTCCGATGGTGCTGGCCTTCTGCTGGCCTCTGATTCGACCTTCTATGATCGCGCCGGCCGTGTTGTTCGGCGTCGGCGTCTTTCTGGACCTGTTCTGGGAAGGGCCTCTGGGGCTTTGGTCGCTGGTCTTGATGAGCGTGTATTGCACGGTTCTGTTCGCAAGAAACCTGATCGCCGGACACGAAGGGCTGATCCGTTTCGCCTGGTATGCGGCCTGCACCCTGGGCGCTTTTCTACTGGCTTATCTGATCGTGACCATGCGTTCCGGCAATCCGCCAGCCATCCTGTCGCTTGTGCTTCAGGTTCTGCCCACCCTGCTGCTTTATCCTGCGGTCGACTGGCTGCTGGAGCGTTTCGACGACAGTGACACGAGGTTCCGATGAGCGAACCGTCGATCTTCTTTTCCGATGTCAATGAACGTCAGGGTTCGTTCCTGCGGCGAACATTGGTCTTTGGCGGGTTCAGCGCCCTGGGCATCATGGCCCTGGTCGGACGTCTGGCTCAGCTACAGATCGTTCAGGCGCAGGAATATGCGACCCTGTCATCGCAGAACCAGTTCAACTTCCGCATGGTCCCTCCGCCGCGCGGTGTGATCAAGGATCGGAACGGCGTAGTCATCGCCGGTAATCGGCCCAGCTTCCGCGTTCTGGTGGTGCGGGATGAGACGAAGGATCTGGACCAGACACTGGATCTTCTGGGCCAGCTCCTGCCGGATACGATGGATCGTCGCCGGTCGATCATCCGAGAGGTGAATGCCGCGTCCAAGTTCAATCCGGTCCCGGTCAAGAGCGACCTGACCTGGGAAGAGTTCGCCAAGGTCAACCAGTATGCGCCCGAACTGCCGGGCGTGATGGCGGACATGAACGAGGCCCGATACTATCCGTTCGGCGGCGCTTTCGCCCACGTGATCGGCTATGTGGCCAAGGTCTCGGATCGCGACGTTCAAGCCATTCGCGACAAGGGGCAGCAGCCGCCAGCCCTGTTGTTCAATCCCAGTTTCCGCATCGGTCGTCAGGGCATCGAGAAGGCGCTGGATCAGGATCTGCGTGGTCAGGCGGGGGGCAACCGCGTCGAGGTCGATGCGCGGGGGCGTGTCGTCGCCGAGGATGTCGGCGGATCGCGCCCGGCGGTGCAGGGGCAGGAAGTCATTCTGACGCTGGACGCCGATATCCAGAACCGCGCCCTTGAGGTGTTCGGCGAAGAATCCGGCAGCTGCGTGGTCATGGATGTGCGCAACGGCGACATTCTGGCCATGGTGTCGTCGCCGTCGTTCGACCCGAACCTCTTCGTTTCGGGCATACCATCCAAGGCCTATCGTGCATTGGCCGACTATGAGCGGCGCCCCTTGCTGGACAAGGCGCTGGGCGGCACCTTCGCCCCTGGATCGACGTTCAAGCCTGTCGTCGGTCTGGCGGCCATGAAACGCGGTTGGGACCCCAGCCGTCGCGTCGTCTGCAACGGCAGCTTCTTCCTGGGGCGCCGCTTCGCTTGCTTGGGGCGACATGGTTCGCAAGACATGCGCGGTGCGATCAAGAACTCGTGCAACGTCTATTTCATGACAGTCGCCACCGAGTTCGGCCCCGACGCCATCGCCGAGACGGCGCGGGACCTGGGGTTTGGGCAAACCTTCGACATCGGCCTGACCGGGCAGAAGGCTGGGCTGGTGCCGGACCGTGAATGGCGCCGGCGGAACCCGGTGCGCGGGGACGGAAAATGGTATCCAGGCGAGACGCCCAGCTATGGGATCGGGCAGGGCGCCCTGAACGTCAATGCGTTGCAGTTGGCGGTCTATACATCTCGGATCGCCAATGGTCGGCAGGCAGTCATGCCGCGTCTGATCAAGTCGATCGGCGGGGTCGAGCAGAAGGTGGGAACGCCGTTTGCGGACCTGCCCTATGATCCGCAGATGCTGAAGGTTCTGCGCGACGGCATGGAAGCCGTGACCGACGTCGGCGGCACGGGCTTCCGTAACAGCCAACTGGGGCTGGGCGCCGTCCGAATGGCGGGCAAGACCGGAACGGCCCAGGCCCAGAACTACGGCGCGGGATCACGCAAGGGTGCAGGTCGGCCTTGGGCGCAAAAGGACCACAACCTGTTCATCGCCTATGCTCCGACGGACAATCCTCGATACGCTGTGTCCGTGATCGTTCAGCACGGCGGTCTGGGCGGCGGCACTGCCGGCGCGCCGCGCGCCCGTGAAGTGATGAAGGTCGCCCTGCTGAAAGACCCGGACATCCGCGCCCGCATCGAGCACGCAGGCTTTGAAGCGCCCGAGGATGCGGGCGTTCGTGAGGCCGAGGCTCGTGGCGAACCCTTGAACGCGCCAGTCGTCGATGCCGCCGCGCCGCCGCCGGAGGCGCCGCAGTGACCGCTTCCGCTATTTCGCGACCCGGAGAGCGTGAGCGCTTTTCGACCAAGCTCGCCCAGATCGACTGGCGTCTTGCGGCGTTGATATGCGTCGTCGCCGGTACGGGCGGGTTGATGCTGTATTCCGTCGGCGGCGGCTCCTGGTCGCCGTGGGCCGCAAAACACATGATCCGTTTCGGCCTGTGTCTGGCGCTGATGCTGGTCCTGTCGATGATCAACATCCGCTACTGGTTCTCGATGGCCTATCCCATTTACGGGGTGGCGCTGCTGATGCTGGCGCTTATCGAGATTCCGGGGCTGGGCTATACGGCCATGGGCGCGACGCGTTGGCTGAACATCGGTTTCACACGCATCCAACCGTCCGAGATCATGAAGATCGGCGTCGTTCTGGCTCTGGCGCGTTGGTATCACGGTGCTTCTGCCAAGGAGGCCAGTTTTCATTGGAAGCTGATCTTCCCGATCGGCATCATCGGCTTGCCCTTCCTGCTGGTGGCGCACCAGCCTGACCTGGGCTCGGCCATGCTGATCGGCCTGACGGGGGCCGCCATCATGTTCATGGCGGGCCTCAGTTGGAAGATCATCGGCGCAGTCGCCGCTGCGGGCATCGCCTTCGTGCCGCCGTACGTCATGTTCGGCATGCATGAGTATCAGCGGCACCGGGTGCTGACCTTCCTGGACCCCGAGGCCGATCCCTCGGGGACCGGCTATCACATCATGCAGTCCAAGATCGCGCTGGGGTCTGGCGGCCTGCTGGGCAAGGGCTTTGGCCTGGGCAGCCAGAGCCAGCTGGAGTTCCTGCCTGAGAAGCAGACAGACTTCATCTTCTCCGCGGTGTCCGAGGAGTTCGGCTTCCTCGGGTCGTTCACCCTGCTGGCCTGTTACGCGGGGATTATTTTGATCTCGTTGAGGATCGCCTCGTTGTCGCACAGCCATTTCGGGCGGCTGGCGTCGTCGGGCGTGACGGCGACCTTCGCCCTCTATGTGCTGATCAATGGCGCAATGGTGATGGGCCTGGCGCCAGTCGTGGGCGTGCCCATGCCGCTGCTGTCCTACGGGGGCACTGTGATGCTGACGGTGATGATCGGGTTTGGCCTGGTCATGGCGACGCGCGTTCACCGTTATGCCGAGTTGCCCAAGGGGCACGGCCTGATCTGAAGCTGAGCCGGATGTTCGGGGCGGGCGGTTGACCTTTCCCCCGAACACGCCCCTTGGATGCGGATGGCCACAGAAACCGTCTACATCATCCAGTCCTATGTGCAGGGCAGGGGCAAGTCCCTGCGCGCCGAGCCGCAAAGGATGCCGAAGAAGCGCGCCGGAAGGCCGAGCGACTGGCGCCCTTGCGTCTTGGCGTCGTGGCCTTTGCTGTGTCTGCGGATACGGAACTGGGCGATTACGACGATCAGCCCACCATCATCTTCAAGTCCGGCCAGCTGCCGCCGCCCTTTGCTGATGAGGAATAGGTTCGGGCGTTGAGATCAAACTCCGCCAGTGGGCCGTTGGCCGACTCTCACGCACACACGAAAACGCCGCCCGCTGGATCAGCGGGCGGCGTCGTCGTTTTCAGCTAGAGCATGATCGTTTTAGACGGAACCGCTACGCGGTTCCGACAGAAGCGTGAATCATGCTCTCGCTTAATATCTGGAGCCTGATTCACCGCATCGACGGAATCGCGCAGCGATTCCATCTCAGCGGATCAGGCTCTAAGGTCTGGCGGTTTAGGCCGCGCGCCTTGTGGGGCGGTCAGCGGCGCTGCCTGCCAGTTCACGGTTCAGCCAAAGGGCCAGCAGGGTGAAGACCGCGCCAGACAGCAGATAGGCGCCTGCTGCGATCAGGCCGAAGTGGCTCGATATCCACAGGGCGGCCAGTGGCGCGAAACCAGCGCCGAACAGCCAGGCCAGGTCCGACGTCAGGGCAGAGGAGGTGTAGCGGTTCGTCAGGCTGAAGCTGGAGGCTACGGGACCTGACGCCTGACCGAATGACAGGCCCAGCAGGATGAAGCCGGAGATCATGAAGGTCAGCTCGCCCGCCGCGCCGCCGTTCAGCAGTTGCGGGGCAAAGCCCGAGAAGGCCGCGATGCCTGCGGCGGTGATGGCCAGCAGGGTGCGTCGGCCATAGCGGTCAGCAAGGACGCCTGACGCCAGAATGGCGACCAGGCCGAACACGGCGCCGACCATCTCGATCAGCAGGAAGCGGACCGGGGTCTCGTTGGTGAACAGGAAGACCCACGACAACGGGAAGACGGTGACCATGTGGAACATGGCGAAGCTGGCCAGAGGAGCGAAGGCGCCGATCCAGATGCGGGGACCTTCTTCACGAATGGCCTGCGAAACGGGCGTGGGCTGCAGCTCCTTGGTTTCGAACGCCTTCTGGAAGGCAGGCGTCACCACGATGCGAAGGCGGGCGAACAGGGCCACGACGTTGATCGCGAAGGCCACGAAGAACGGATAGCGCCAGCCCCAGTCCAGGAAGTCGGCCGCCGACAAGGTGTTCAGGAAGAAGGCGAACAGGGCCGATGCGACCAGCAGGCCGAACGGCGCGCCCAGTTGCGGAATCATGGCGTACCAGCCGCGGCGCTTTTCCGGGGCGTTCAGGGCCAGCAGCGAAGCCAGACCGTCCCAGGTGCCGCCCAGAGCAATGCCCTGGCCAATCCGGGTGATGGCCAGCAGCACCGGCGCCCATATGCCGATGCTTTCGAAACCGGGGATGAAGGCCACAGACACCGTCGCCGTGCCGAGCAGCAGCAGCGCCGCCGTCAGCTTGGTCCCGCGACCGAACTTCCGGTCGATTGCGATGAAGATCAGGGTTCCCAGAGGGCGGAACAGGAAGGCGAGCGCAAAGACCGCGAAAGAAAGCAGCGTGCCTTCAACCGGCGAAACGAACGGGAAGATCAACTGGGGGAACACGACCACGGAGGCGATCGCGTAAACAAAGAAGTCGAAAAACTCGGAGGTTCTGCCAATAATGACGCCGATGGCGATTTCGCCTGCATCCACTTTACCGTGATGCGAGTTGATAGCGGCGGCGTCGCGTTCCAGCGACTCTGACGAAGGGGTCGTCGAGGCGGACATGGGCTTGGTCGCTCCGTTTGAAACCAGGGTTTAGACTCTACGGCGTATTGCCGCATTATGATCGCGCGGCCTTTGCGACGAAAGTCGCGCTGAGAGGATAGGACAGATTGTCCAATGTCGTTCCAGATCGAAGCTGACTATCGCCGCCAGTTCGAACGCCAACCGTCGCGGCGCCTCCCCCTTGCCCGACGCTTTTCGATTGGATCCGCCTTGCGCCGTTTGCGCCTACTCCTGCTCGCGCCCGTCGTGGCCCTGCTGTCGGCCTGCAACATGGTCGTGCTTCATCCTGCGGGCGATATCGCCACGCAGCAGCGTGACCTTTTGATCTTCTCAACCCTTCTGATGCTGGTCATCGTCATTCCTGTGATGGGGATGGTGGTCTTCTTCGCCTACAAGTACCGGCAATCTAACAAGGCTGTTGAGAAGGAGTATGATCCGGATTGGGATCACTCCACATCCCTCGAAGTGGCCATCTGGGGCGCGCCGCTGCTGATCATCGTCTTCCTGGGGGCCGTCACCTGGGCAGGGACCCACCTTCTGGACCCATACCGTCCGTTGGATCGGATCAAGCCGGGGCAGGCCGCGAGCGAACAGGTCGAGCCGCTGCAGGTCAATGTTGTCGCGCTGGATTGGAAATGGCTGTTCATCTATCCTGAGTACGGCATCGCTACGGTCAATGAGCTGGCGGCGCCGGTGGATCGGCCGATCCGTTTCCACATCACCTCGTCGTCGGTGATGAACTCCTTCTATATTCCGGCCCTGGCGGGCCAGATCTACGCCATGCCGGGCATGGAGACGAAGCTTCACGCCGTAATCAACCATCCAGGCGAATACACCGGCTTCTCGGCCAACTATTCCGGCGACGGCTTCTCGAACATGCGCTTCAAGTTCCACGGTCTGGATGAGGCCGGCTTCGAAAAATGGATCGCCGACGTCCGTAGCGACAGCCGTTCGCTGGACCGTGACGGCTATCTGGAGCTGGAGAAGCCGAGCGAGAAGGTCCCGGTCATGCACTTTGCCCGCGTTGACGGCGCACTCTGGGATTCGATCCTCAACATGTGTGTCGAGCCGGGCAAGATGTGCATGGGCGAGATGATGGAGATCGACAAGCGCGGCGGGTTGAGCATGGCCTCGGTGCGTAACACCATGCCGCTGGTGTACGACAAGTACGCCGGACGCGGTAAGTCGCCTGCCTATTTTGGCTCGAACGACAGCTACGTCATGACGATCTGCACCCCGCTGCAGGCTGAAGCCGCCGCCGCCGACCGCATCCGCCGTGCCGAGCTGGAGAATATTTCTGCGCCGGTCAGCCTGGTGCGGATGACGGGGCAGGGACTGACGCCGCAGGGCGTGCCGATGGCCTCCCTGTCGTCAATGGCCCGTAACCCAGTCGCCACGGGGCCGGTTTCGACCGACGTCCGTTCCGCCCCCACCGCCTGAGCGAACAGAGTCCATGAACGCTGACCAACTCATCCCGCTGATCTTCGGGCGCCTGACGCTTGAAGCTCTGCCTCTGCACGAACCGATCCTGGTCGTGACCATGATCGTCGTCGCCTTGGGCGGCGTCGCCCTGCTGGGCGCGCTGACCTATTTCAAACTGTGGGGCTATCTCTGGAAAGAATGGTTCACCACGGTGGACCACAAGAAGATCGGGATCATGTACATGATCCTGGGCATCATCATGCTGCTGCGCGGGTTCGCCGACGCCATCATGATGCGCATCCAGCAGGCGATCGCCTTCGGCGGGTCCGAGGGGTACCTGAACGCCCACCACTATGACCAGATCTTCACCGCCCACGGCGTGATCATGATCTTCTTCGTGGCGATGCCGCTGATCACGGGCCTGATGAACTATGTCGTGCCGCTGCAGATCGGCGCGCGCGACGTGTCCTTCCCGTTCCTGAACAACTTCAGCTTCTGGATGACGACGGCCGGCGCCGTGATGGTCATGGCCTCGCTGTTCGTGGGTGAGTTCGCCCGCACCGGATGGCTGGCTTATCCGCCGCTGTCGGGCATTGGCTACAGCCCCGGCGTCGGCGTCGACTATTACATCTGGGCGCTTCAGATCGCGGGGGTGGGGACGACCCTGTCCGGCATCAACCTGATCGCGACCATTGTGAAGATGCGCGCACCGGGCATGGGCATGATGAAGATGCCGGTGTTCACCTGGACCTCGCTGTGCGCGAACATCCTGATCGTGGCGTCCTTCCCCGTCCTGACCGCAGTTCTGGCCCTGCTGACGCTGGATCGCTACGTCGGCACCAACTTCTTCACGAACGACTTCGGCGGCAACCCGATGATGTACGTGAACCTGATCTGGATCTGGGGTCACCCGGAAGTCTACATCCTGGTTCTGCCGCTGTTCGGGGTCTTCTCCGAAGTCGCCTCGACCTTCTCGGGCAAGCGTCTGTTTGGCTATACGTCGATGGTCTATGCGACTGTCGTCATCACGATCCTGTCGTATCTGGTCTGGCTGCACCACTTCTTCACCATGGGGTCCGGGGCGTCGGTGAACTCGTTCTTCGGGATCACGACCATGATCATCTCGATCCCGACAGGGGCCAAGATCTTCAACTGGCTGTTCACGATGTATCGTGGCCGCATCCGCTTCGAACTGCCGATGATGTGGCTGGTCGCCTTTATGCTGACCTTCGTGATTGGCGGGATGACGGGCGTCATGCTGGCCGTGCCGCCTGCGGACTTCGTGCTGCACAACAGCCTGTTCCTGGTGGCCCACTTCCATAACGTGATCATCGCGGGCGTCTTGTTCGGTCTGTTCGCCGGCATCAACTTCTGGTTCCCGAAGGCGTTCGGCTTCAAGCTGGACCGCACCTGGGGTCTGGTCAGCTTCTGGTGCTGGGTTGTCGGCTTCTGGCTGGCGTTCGCACCGCTGTATGTGCTGGGCCTGATGGGTGTGACGCGCCGCATGCGGGTGTTCGATGATCCGTCGCTGCAGATCTGGTTCATCATCGCTGCTGTCGGTGTTGCTGTCATCGCCGTGGGCATTCTGGCCTTCCTGATCCAGATCGCCGTCAGCTTTAAGAATCGCGACAAGCTGCGAGATGAAACGGGCGATCCCTGGGGTGCGCGTACTCTGGAATGGGCGACCTCTTCGCCTCCGCCGGACTACAACTTCGCCTTCACGCCGGTCGTCCATGACACCGATGCCTGGTGGGACATGAAGCGTCGCGGATACAAGCGTCCGGAGACCGGTTTCGCCGCGATCCACATGCCCAGGAACACGGGTACGGGCGTCATCATCTCGGGCTTGAGCCTGGTGATGGGCCTGGCCTTGGTCTGGTACATCTGGTGGCTGGCTGCGCTGAGCTTCCTGGCGGTGATCGCCGTCGCGATCGCTCACACCTTCAACTACAACCGCGACTACTACATCCCGGTGGAGGAAGTGCGCGAAACAGAAGATGCGCGCACCCGCGCCCTGGCCGGAACGGAGGCCTGATCCATGAGCGCGACCGCGATCAAGACCGACGAACCTGTCGTCTTCCACCTGCCGGAAGAACCGCATCACCCAGAAGGCTCCAGCACGGGCCTGGGCTTCTGGATGTATCTGATGAGCGACTGCCTCATCTTCGCGATGCTGTTCGCCACCTTTGGCGTCCTGGGCGGCAACTATGCCGCCGGACCGGGGCCAAAGGAGCTTTTCGATCTGGAACTGGTGGCGGTGAACACCGCCATGCTGCTGTTTTCGTCGATCACCTATGGCTTCGCCATGCTGGCGATGGGCAAGAACCGGATCAATCAGACGCTGGTCTGGCTGGGCGTTACAGGCCTGTTCGGCCTGGCCTTTCTTGGGATCGAACTCTACGAGTTCGCGCACCTGATCCATGAGGGCGCCACCCCGCAGCGCAGCGCCTTCCTGTCGTCCTTCTTCACTCTGGTCGGCACGCACGGACTGCACGTGACATTCGGCATCATCTGGCTGGTGACGCTGATGGTTCAGGTCAAGTTCAAGGGGTTGATCCCCGCGAACAAACGCCGCCTGATGTGCCTGTCGATGTTCTGGCACTTCCTGGACGTCATCTGGATCGGCGTCTTCACCTTCGTCTATCTGCTGGGCATGCTGCGATGAGCGCTGACAACCACGCCCCCGAGGCTCACCACGACCATCACGGTCACGAGGCGCATGACGAGCACGATCACGGCTCGTTCAAGAGCTATATGATCGGCTTTGTCCTGTCGGTGATCCTGACGGCCATTCCGTTCGCTCTGGTCATGACCGGCGCCCTGCCTGCGCAGGCCACGGCTCTGATCGTCATGGCCTTCGCCGTGGTGCAGATCGTGGTCCACATGATCTATTTCCTGCACATGAACACCAAGTCGGAGGGCGGCTGGAACATGCTGGCCCTGATCTTCACGGTCGTTATCGTGTTCATCTGTCTGGCGGGTTCGCTGTGGGTCATGCATCACCTGAACACCAATATGATGCCGTCGACGCACGACATGACGCAGATGATCGGCTGACGGGGGCGGCATCATCGCCCCCCAGCCAGACAAGTCGCCGCGTTCGCCGCTGACACGACCCTTCGTGTCGGTGGCGGCGCTGGTGCTGTTTGTCGGTTTTCTGGCGCTAGGCGGCTGGCAGGTTCAGCGCCTGATGTGGAAGACAGCTCTGATCGCCCAGGTCGACGCCAGGGTTCACGCCGCACCTGTTCCTGCACCGGAACCAGCCCAGTGGGCGGCAATCACGCGCAGTGACGACCAGTATCGCCGCGTGTCCGTGCGCGGCGTATTCCAGAATGACCGCGAGACGCTTGTCCAGGCGGTGACGGATGCTGGTGCGGGATTTTGGGTCATGACGCCGCTGACCGACGCACGGGGTTTTACCGTTCTGGTCAATCGGGGCTTCGTCACGCCAGAACGTCGTGATCCTGGGTTGCGAGCGAATGGCCAGTTGTCAGGCGAGCAGACCGTCGTCGGTCTGCTGCGGATCAGCGAACCAAAGGGCGGATTCCTTCGGGCGAACGAACCGCAAGCCGACCGTTGGCGCTCGCGTGACGTGGCGGCGATTGCGGCGAGGCGGGAGATTTCGAATGCCGCCCCGTACTTCATTGATGCGGACGCCACACCGAACCCCGGCGGTTGGCCGCTGGGCGGGTTGACGGTGATCCGATTCCCGAACAGCCACCTGATCTATGCCTTGACCTGGTTCGGCATGGCGCTGCTGACAGTCGTCGGGTTCGGGCTGTTCCTGCGTGAAGAGCGCCGGCGGCGAGCATGACCACTAATCTTCGGCGGCTCTTGGGCTTGGGCGGCTGGAACGTCGCCATGCTGTCGCACGACGGAGCCAACCGCCGGAACATGCTGTTGCTGATCCAGCTGCGCTGGCTGGCGGTGGCGGGGCAGGTGGCGACGATATTGCTTGTTCACTACGCCATGGGCATCCCACTGCCTCTGTTCTGGTTGCTGGCGGCTCCTGCCGGGCTGGTGCTGGTGAACCTGATCAGCGCGCCGATCACGGCTCGCCGCGCTGGTGTCGAGGACCAGGAACTGATGGTGGCGTTGCTGACCGATGTGGCGGCGCTGACGTGGCTTTTGTATTTGACGGGCGGGGCGGCCAATCCGTTCGCGGCTCTTTATCTGATGCAGGTCGTGATGGGGGCGGTGCTGCTGACGCCCGTCTATGCCTGGGCCCTGATCGCCATCACCAGCGCCTGTTTCGCCGGTCTTGGCCTGCATAATCTGCCGCTGAACCTGCCGCCCGCGCGCGAGAATGCGCTGCTGAGCCTGTATCTGCAGGGCAGCCTGATCTGTTTCGTGCTTATGGCGGTGCTGCTGGTGCTGTTCGTGACCCGTATCAGCCAGAACCTGCGTGAGCGGGACGCCTCGATGGCGGCGCTTCGCCAGCAGGCGGCCGAGCATGATCACATCGTCCGCATGGGGCTTTTGGCGTCTGGCGCTGCGCATGAACTGGGAACGCCGCTGGCTTCGCTTTCGGTGATCCTCAGCGACTGGAAGCGGATGCCGAGCCTGACCAAGGATGCAGATCTGGCGCAGGACATGGCGGTCATGCGGGCCGAGGTCGAACGCTGCAAGTCCATCGTCACCGGCATACTGATGTCGGCAGGCGAGGCGCGGGGGCAGGCGCCGGAACGCACGACGGTCCGCGCCTTTGTCGCCGACGTGGTCGAGGCCTGGAAAGGCGACGGGGTGGTGACCGAGATACATGACAGATTGAGCCAGAACCCGGTCATCATCGCCGACCCTGCGCTGCGACAGGTGATGGGCGTCCTGTTCGACAATGCAGTGGAGGCGGGCGCCAAGCGGGTGAGTTTGACGATCAGCCTATTGGATGACAGCCTCGACATCATCGTTCGGGATAACGGGCCCGGCTTTGCGGCCGTGATCCTGAGTGATCTGGGCAAACCCTATACATCGACCAAGGATCGCCCCGGTTCGGGCTTGGGCCTGTTCCTGCTGATGAATGTGATCCGGTCGCTGGGCGGCAAGGTCGAGGCGTCCAACCCTGCGGCGGGCGGGGGCGAGGTACGACTGATGCTGCCGCTGGCGGCGCTCGCGCCCAAGGAGGGGCCTGATGAACGATGACACGCGATTGCTGCTGATCGTCGAGGACGACGAGTCATTTTCCGCCACCTTGCGGCGGTCATTTGAACGTCGGGGCTACAACGTCGTCAGCGCCGCCAGTCCCGAGCAGATGGCCGATGTGCTGAAACTGCATCGACCGGGTTACGCCGTCGTCGACCTGAAACTGGGCGGTGCGTCAGGCCTGAACTGTGTCGAGGCGTTGCACGCCTTCGATCCCGAAATGAATATCGTCGTCCTGACCGGCTTCGCCAGCATCGCCACGGCGGTGGAGGCGATCAAGCTGGGCGCGCGGCATTATCTGGCCAAACCCGCCAGCACTGACGACATTGAAACCGCATTCGGCCGCGCCGATGGCGACGCGGAAACACCGCTGGGCACACGCCCCACCTCGATCAAGACGCTGGAGTGGGAACGCATCCACGAAACCCTGGTCGAGACGGATTTCAACATCTCAGAGGCCGCCCGGCGGTTGGGCATGCATCGACGCACCCTGGCGCGGAAACTGGAAAAACGGCGGGTGACCTGAAGGTCGCTTGCGCCGCACATATCGCCGGTCATTATAGCCGGGAAAAGTCAAAGCGGCTGGAGTGGCGATGCGCGGTGAAGTGTTGGGGATCGATGAGGCCGGAACTGGCAGCATCGTCGGCGATGATGGTGCGCGTTACGGGTTCGAAGCTTCCGCCGTGCGTGCGGCCTCACCCTTGAAGGTTGGGCAACGGGTGGATTTCATCGCCACCCAAGATCGCCAGGCCAAGGACATCATGGCCTTGGCGACGCCAGTCGGAGGCGCGACGCCTCGGAGTTCGGCAGGTTCGGGCGGGTTTGATCTTGGCCGTGTGATTGGGCGGACGTTTTCGACGATCAAGGCCAATTGGATGACATTTTTCGCTGCCGCAGCCCTGTTCGTGGGTATTCCCAGCGCCCTGGTGGCCTTCGGTCAGGCAGATCTGACCACCGGCGAGAGCACCGCCACGGCCTTTGTTCTGATGATCCTGGGGTGGGCTCTCTTTCTGGTCGGCGCCTATGTGGTGCAGGGGATGGTCGTCAGGGCTGCCATCAACAGTTTCAACGACAAGCAGACCACTTTTGGCGAGGCGCTTAGCGCGGGTGCGAAGGTGTTCCTTCCTCTTTTGGGGCTGGCGATCGTTGCGGGCATAGCGACGGGTTTCGCCTACATCCTGTTGATTGTGCCGGGCATTATTCTGACGGTTCTGTGGTCCGTATCGGCGCCCGCCGTCGTCGCTGAAAAACGCGGTATTTTCGAAGCCATGCAGCGCAGCCGGGACCTGACGCGCGGCTATCGCTGGCACATATTCGGGCTGCTGGTGATCTATCTGGTGCTGTCGATGGTCGTCGGCATGCTGGTGGGCGGCGTGAACCTGGCGGCGGGCGGCACCTTCAGCGGCGGTGCGCCCAGCGCGGCCGTGAACATGATAAGCAACGCCCTGACCAACGCCCTGACCAGTGTAGTCGTCTCCGCCGGTGTGGCGGCGCTGTACTATGAACTGCGCGCGATCAAGGAAGGCGCGGGGCCGGAACAACTGGCGTCCGTATTCGACTGACGCGGATCAGACGTCGTGCTTGTCGCGACGTCGCACGCCCATCAGCAATCTTTGCTCCAGCCGACCGCGCAGGGCGGCGTAGTAGGCGCTGAGGAAGTCGTAGTCGCGGTCGTCGGTGCGGGACCAGTCGATCTTGGCGGCGATACGTTCGGCGACGGTCTTCATGGTCTTGCGGTCACGCTGGCGCAGGACGGTTTCGAGGACGTGCAGTTCCTTGGCGCCGTAGGCGTCGATCTGGGCCAGGGTGAAATCGTAGGCGGTCAGGCGTTCCGATCCGTCGTCAGCCATGTCGCGCGTCAGCTTGCGCTTGGGCGTGCGCACGACCCAGGTGCCGCCAACGAGGTCGCCTGCACGCAGCCGGTCCTTGTTGAACAGGGGGAAGAAGACGAAAATCCCGGTCCAAACCAGGGCGAGCAGATACATCCAGGCATCGACACCCTGACCCGCCCGGCTGATCAGCAAGGATAGAGGCAGGAAGACTTCCAGTTCGCGCAGCGCGTTGCGGGCAAAAACAGATTCCGCTTTCAGCCGTCCGCCATCGCGTGAGGCGACGCGCAGGCCCATGACGCGTTTGCCGGGCGTCGCCGCCGCTGCGGACAGCTCAAACCCCGTAAAATAGAAGTTTCGCAGCGCGAAGAAGACCAGCAGCCAGATCACGGCGACGATCTCGGCGCCCTGTCTGCCACCGCCCGTGACCGCGCCGATTCCCATGAAGATCGCGACGATGGTGAAGGCGATCAGCACGCCGATGATGATGGCGGCGTCCAGCAGGAAGGCGGCGGCGCGTTGTCCGGCCTCCCCGATGTTCAGGCGCAGATCGACGCCTTCGGGCGTGACGAAGGTGCGTTCGGTTCCGGCGTGGGCGACGGGTTCAGCGGCCAAGACGCGTCTCCCTGCGAGGGAAGTAGAAATAGGCGGCCCAGACCAGTGCGGTGAACGCCGCGACGCCGTAACGCAGGCCGGTGTGGACGATCAACTGGCGGCCGAAGCCCTCTAACAGGCCAGCAAAGAACAGCATGACCACTACGCCGCCCATGACGATAGCCGCGGTGCGGCCAGCCTCGACGGCGGCGTCAAGGCGGCGTCTCTGTCCAGGAAAAGCAACAGCCCAGCCGATGCGGAATCCCGCCGCGCCCGCCAAAATGACGGCGAACAGTTCGGTGACGCCGTGAATCAGCAGCCAGCCGCCGACATCTACGCCCAGGCCGCGACTGGCGAACAGGGCGACGAAGGCCCCTAGCGTCGCGCCATTGTAGAGTATCAGAATCCCCGTCGGCAGGCACAGAGCAAAGCCCAGGGCAAAGGCCAGAATGGCGACCTGAGCATTGTGGGTGAACAGGAAGGCGGCGAAGACGGACAGGCCGCCGCTGCCATCCGACCCGTCCAACGTCGAACGCAGGGTTTCGGTCGAGGCGGCGGGATCGCGTCCGCCGGCCAGATCGCCCGGCACAAAGGCGTAGAACCATTCCGGCTCATGCAGCACCAGCCAACCGGCGACAATAGCGCCCAGCAGCATCAGCGCGGCAGAGAACAGGGTCTCTCGCCACAAATCGCGCACGGCGTCGGGCCAATCATGACGGAAGAAGCTGGTCAGGCGATCCTGCAGCGTGGCCCTTGATCCATAGACGAAGAAGTAGGCGCGAGCGGACAGGGTCTCCAGATATTCGATCAGTCCCAGGTCCAGAGAGGTTTCCCGCGCGACGGACAGGGCCGAAAGGGTTGAGCGATACAAGACCGGAATGGACAGAATTTCTTCGTCCGTGAGCTGGGATGCGGACCCTTTCTCAGCCTTGGTCATCAACTGCTCCAGACGCCTCCAGTCGTTTTCACGCTGCTGACGGAAACGCTGGCTTTTCAGCAGCGGGGCGGGACGGATGTCGGTCACAGCAGGTCCCTCCGTTTCAGATCCAGATAGGCGTTGATGACTTCCGGGCCGATGCGGTCGGCCGGAGTGTCGACGATATGAGCGCCCATGCGGCGAAGACGGCTGACGACGACCTCTCGCTCTCGCAACAGTGACCCGGCGACCACGGCGCGCGATACGTCCTCTGGTTCGGATGGCTCGGCGGCGGCCAAGGTTTCAAGTTCTTCGTCACGCATGACGACGAACAGGACGAGATGGCGGCGAAGCAGGCGGGCCAGCGACTCGATCATCAGTTCGGCTGCGGTAGAGTCCGTGAAATCGGTGAAGACGACCACCAGCGAGCGACGTGGCAGATGACCCGCGAGCGTGGACAGAGCCAGGGTGTAGTTGGTCTCGTTCGTGGAATAGTCGATGCGCCCGGCAATCGCCTGCAGGCTGCGGAAGGCGTTGAGGCCGCCCAGTGCGCCGGTCGTGACACGTGGCGCGGAATCGAAGGCGAAAAGGCCCGCCCGGTCACCTGACCGCAGGCAGGCATAGGATAGCAGCAGGGCCGCATTGATCGCGCGGTCGATGCGGGGGATGCCCTTCACCGGCTCACAGGCCGACCGTCCGCAATCCAGCGCCATGATGATGTTGTGGTTACGCTCGGTGCGGAATTCCTTGGCCAACAGCGCGGCATGGCGAGCCGACTGCTTCCAGTCGATGGCGCGGCGATCCATGCCTGCCTGATAGTCACGTAGAGACTGGAACTCCGAGCCTTCGCCCATCTCGATCTGGGTCTTGGCGCCGAACAGGGCGTCGCGGGCGAATAGTCTTACGGCCTGATCGCGAACGGACTGAAGGTCCGTCAGGATCGGGGCAGGCAGGTTCAGGCTGAAAACCTTCTGTTTCCACGCCAGCCCGAGCGGACCCCGCCAGCGTATCCAAAGGTTTTCGAACTCGGCCGCGCCCCGTCGCTCGGGCGTGAAGGGGAAGGTCAGGATAGCGGAACGCTCTTCAACCGTCGCCTGTCGGGACGCCGTGCTCAGACCCAGGCGAGCGTCTGCGGATGCGGAGGCTTCCACGGCGTGCGGCGCCGGACCCTTGCTTGCGAACCGAACAATGAAACCCGCCATGCCCGGACGGCCAACCGCCGCGCGCACAGGCTCTGGCGCGTCGAGGCTGAGCCCTGTGCGTGATCCGGCCCGCAGGGCGTCGACGACGATTAAGGCGAACAGAGCCACGATCCAGATCGGTCCTGCCAGCCAACCGGCAGGCGTCATCACACCGACCAGCAGCGCGACAGGCGCGCCTGCGCCCATGACAATAACCGCTCGCCGCGTGGGGTAGATCACCGGGGCGCCGCGACCCGCTCGACCAGACCGGCCAGAACCTGATCCACACGACGACCTTCGATTTCTGCGGCCGGAGACAGGACCAGGCGGTGGCGCAGGGCGGGCAGGGCCAGCAGCTTCACATCATCTGGGATGACATAGTCGCGCCCGTCGAGCGCTGCACGGGCGCGCGCGGCGACGGCCAGCATGGCGGCGGCGCGGGGCGAGGCGCCCGTGTCCACATCGGCCGAATCCCGCGTGGCGCGGACCAGATCGGCGACATAGCCGATGATCTCATCCGTCAGACGCACATCGGCGACGGCGTCCACCGCGGCGTCAATGGTCGTCGCGTCCGCCACGATATCGACGCCGAGAGCGATGGGGTCCATCTGGCCGGCGCGCGAACCGTGGGTGGCGATGATGGCGCGTTCCTGCTCCAGCGACGGATAGGCAAGGACGTGCTTGAACAGGAAGCGGTCAAGCTGGGCCTCGGGCAGGGGATAGGTGCCCTGCTGCTCGATCGGGTTCTGGGTGGCGACGACGGTGAACCGCTTGCTGAGGGCGTGGGCCTGGCCGTCGATGGTGATATGGCGTTCCTGCATCGCCTCCAGCAGGGCGGCCTGGGTCTTGGGCGGGGTGCGGTTGATCTCATCGGCCAGCAGCAGCTCACAGAAGATCGGTCCACGCGTCAAGGTGAAGGCCGAGGTCTGAAAGTTGAAGAGGTTGGAGCCGATGATGTCGCCGGGCATCAGGTCGGGCGTGAACTGGATGCGGCCATAATCCAGGCCGACGGCGCGGGCGAAGGCCTGGGCCAGCAAGGTCTTGGCGGCGCCGGGCGGACCTTCCAGCAGGACATGGCCCCCTGCGAAAAGGGCGGTCAGCAAAAGATCGACGGCGCCGTCCTGACCCACGACCGCCTTGGCGATTTCGATGCGTATGCGATCAGCGATCGCTTTCACCTCATTGACGTGCACGGGTCAGCTCCTGGTTCCAGCGGTAAAGGTCGCCAGCCACCTGCACCAGGTCGCCGGGCGTCTTGGCCGCCTTGGCGCGCTCGGCCAAAGCGGAATAGGTCGTGTCCGATCCGGTCGTGCGGCTGACGCGGTCAAGAAAGGCGTTCAATTCGTCGTCGCTCAGATTACGCGGCGCACCGATGGCGCGCGAGACGGCGGCGCGGATCAAAAGGGCATATGGTGTGGCCATGTGATGCTCTCGCTTGGCCAGCCGCACCAGCGCGGCGGTGTTGTCGGCCAGGCCGCGTTTTCCCAGGGCGATGACGCGGGCACGGCCGCGCGCAGGCCCGAACCGTACGGCCGCCTGCGATCCGGCCAGCACCGCCAGAGCGACCAGGATCAGGGTCAGGCCAAGCAGCGGCGGCTCAAGCATCAAACGCAGCAGACTGCGTGTTCTTTGGAACCCATGCAGGGTCAGGTCGAACATCACAGGTGATCCCTGCGGCCGCACAATCTCGATCAGGTCGAAGGCGGTGCGCGCGCCTGCCCGAGACTTCAGCCCTGACGTGTCGAGGAGGTCAGGGTCGGCAAGGACATAGGACCGGGTTTCGCGATGCATCGCCAGAACTGCGTCGCCCTGCTGCGTCACGATGACAGGGATCCACGCCTGGCCAGTAATGGTGCGCAGCCCGTCGATCGAAACAGGCTTTCCAAACGACGCACCGTTGGGACGACGCAGGGCGATCGTCGCCGGGCCTTTGCGGGTATTCAATGTCGTCCCGAGGCGCAATTCATCGGGCAGGGGGGCAAGACTGGTGGTCGTCGGCAGGACGCCAAGCGTGCGAACCCAGCCGTCATGGTCCGCGACCGGCGTAGAGGACCATTTTGGCAGGACGATCAGGGTCGCGCCGTAATGGATGATATCCTCGACCTGATCCGGTTTGGTCTCAGCGGATGGGGTCAGAACAAGCAGGCTGTCGTCCGAGGCGTCGGTCAGCCTGCCTCGGTTCATCACCACCGGCACGCCCAGATCCCTCAAGAGCAACGCCAGTGCGCCGAAGCCGGTGGAGGCCTTCGACAGCGCATGGCCGCCGCCGTCATTGCCGGACTTCAACTCCGGCGAATAGGCCGACAGAACGCCAACGCCTGCCAGCGATAAAACGCCGATGATCAGGACCACGATCATGGTTACGGGCGAGAAGGCGCCGGTGGCGGCGCGGGCGTTCTGGCTCATGCCCGCCAGCCTTGCGGCAGGGCGAAGGCTTCATAGGCGCGGCGGCAGTTGGTGAAATCATCGGCATTGACGGTTGCGCCGCCGAACAGGCTGCGTTCGACCAACTGGCTGATGTTCATGAAGGCGGGACGGGCTGCATCGGGCAGGCACGTCAAACTGGCGATTTCGCGCGTTGTCAGGGATATGCGAAGGGCGCGGGGCTGATGTTTGCCGATGTCCTCTACGCTGCGCAACAGAATCAGATGCGCGGCTTCGGCGTAATGACCCTCCGCCGCCAGAGCGTCGGCGCTGGCAAGCAGATCGCGCGCGGCCTGGACGTCCGGGCGCCATTCGGTCTCGACCTGCGCCCTGGGTTTCGCGGGTTTGGCGCGGGGCCCACGCAATCGAAGGATTTCCCGCACAATGGCGTAAATTATAGCCGCTGCGAGCAAGCCCAGTCCGATCCATAGGGCCCACTTCAGCAAAGGCGCAATGGTTTCAAGCATATCGCGCAGCCCGCGCATCCACTGCGGAATGTTCGGCGGTTGATAGCCCACGCGGTCGAACTGGAATGACTCCTCACGCAACAGGCGATCATGCGCCTGAAGCATGGCTTCGTCGGAGGGGCGAGCCCTATCCTGCATGATGAAAGAGGACGCGCATGGGGATTTCTCAGCCATAACGGCGGTGGCTGGACAGTCAACTGTGCGTAGCGTGATGCTGGCGTTTATTCCGTGACGAACAGATTTGGCGCTGCATGCCAGCTCTTATAATTGCGGTCGTCCGCTTGGGGCGTCGTCCTATGAGTAGAAGTCAACCATTTCGCGGGGGCGGATATGTTGCTGGCGATTGCCTTGGGCGAGACCGTCTATTGGATGCATCGGTGTCGACGCATCCTCATATTCTCGCCTTTGGCTGGCGTGATTGTGGGAGTGAGCCTGCTGGCGGCCCGGCACTGGCATTTCGCGCAGCATATTCTGACGCAGGCGTAATCGAGGTCCGGCGACAGGCGTGAATGACATGTTCTACGGCGGTTGCGGCGCAGCCAAGGGCGAGGAGCCGGTCGTGCTGATCTGGACGCATATGGACAGAAGCCACGCTGCTGTGGGTCTTGACACCACGCGGCGGTTCTAATCACGACAAGCTGAAACACTCTTATGTCAACGTGAGCCGGATCGAAGTCTTGCTGGCCAAGCGGGAGAGCGGAGAAGGGCCAACTTATTTTGAAATCGTGCTGGAGATCATCGCCGAAGACCCTGAGAATCCAACTCGTTGCGGGTTAGGCGAGAGTGGTTGGCGGAAGCGGTGGGATTCGAACCCACGGACGGCTCTCACCGTCGCTGGTTTTCAAGACCAGTGCCTTAAACCACTCGGCCACACTTCCTTGACCGGCTGCGCTCGGTCGGGCGAACGCCATAGCAGGCGAAGGCCGCATTAACCAAAGCGGAAATGTCTTCTGTCACGCTGTTTTCCACGATTATGACGAGGCGTGCGGATGACAGCGGTGAGATTAATGCGCAGCGCCCTGATTTTAGGGCTGTTTTCGCTTCTGGCCGCGTGTTCGACCTTTGGCGGCGGGCGCGGCGGCGGCGCTATTCCCGTCGTTAACGACCCCGCGCCGATCGTTTCGGGCACGATGCGGCCCTATCAGGTGCGCGGGCGCTGGTACACGCCCAAGGAACAGCCCAACTATGAAGAGGTCGGCATGGCCTCGTGGTACGGAGACGCCTTCAATGGGCGGCCCACCTCGACTGGCGAACGCTTCAACATGCATGAGCTGACCGCCGCCCATAAGACCCTGCCTTTGCCGGGATTGGTCGAAGTGACGAATCTGGACAATGGGCGTCGGGTCGTCGTGCGTCTCAATGACCGGGGGCCTTTCGTGGATGGCCGGATCATCGACCTGTCGCGCGGCGCGGCGCAGGAACTGGGCATGATCTCCCAAGGCGTCGGGCGTGTGCGGGTTCGGTATCTGGGGCACGCGCCGCGACTGGGCGGCGGTGTGGTGCTGCAGCAGGCTGAGGCGCGACCTGCGCGGACGCCGTCTGCCGCCCAGCCATTGCCCTATGCGGCAGCGGCTGCTGCGCCGCCGCCGTCAGTTGTTGCGCCGCCGGCGGTGGCGCAAGCAGGGGGCGTCTGGGTGCAGGCGGGCGCTTTCGCCGACCAGCGGGCTGCGCGCCGAATCGCTGGCCGCCTGGGCGATCGTGCGACGGTTCAGCCGATGAACAGCGGCGGACGAGAACTGTATCGTGTCGTCGTCGGTCCGTGGGACGATGCGACCGCCGCCGAAAACGCCCGTCAGGCGGTCGTCGCCCGTGGATATGCCGACGCCTTGTTGATATCCAGCCGGTAAGGCTTGCCTCCCGCGTCGTGGTCGCCATTGTGCAGGCGTGACTCGTGGAAAATTCATCACCTTTGAGGGCGGCGAGGGCGCCGGCAAGTCGACGCAGGTCGGGCGGCTTCTGGCGCGGCTTCAGTCAGTGCTGGGCGAAAGCGGCGTAATACGCACGCGCGAGCCGGGCGGCTCCAAGGGCGCCGAGGTGATCCGCAATCTGGTGGTGGCGACGGACGCCGAGCCGTGGTCGGCCATGACGGAAACCCTGCTGATGTACGCCTCGCGCTCCGACCATCTGGAGCAGACGATCCGGCCTGCGCTGGCGGCGGGGGACTGGGTGATCTGTGATCGGTTCGCCGATTCCAGCCGCGCCTATCAGGGCGCAGGCGGCGGCGTGGCGCAGAGCTTCATCGAACAGATCGATGCTGGCGTGGTCGGTGCGGATCAGCCGGACCTGACGCTGGTGTTCGATCTACCCGTCGAGATCGGTCTGGAGCGGGCGTTCGGGCGCGGTCTGTTTGAAACGCGATTTGAGGCCAAAGGGTTGGAGTTTCACCAGCGGCTGCGCGAGGGCTTTCTGCGCATCGTTCAGGCGAACCCGCAGCGCTGTGTTCTGATCGACGCCGTCGGCACGCTGGAGGAGGTCGAGGGGCGGGTCTGGCGCGCCGTGCAGGAGCGGCTGCTGTGAGCGACGAACATCCCCGCGACCGGTTCGATCTGATTCCCGACGTGGCGGCGGAAGAGGCGTTTCTGGACGCCTGGCGACGGGGGCGTCTGCACCACGCCTGGCTGTTGTGCGGGGTTGAAGGAACCGGCAAGGCGACCTTTGCCTATCGCGCGGCCCGACGGCTGCTGGGCGCGGCGGCGGACCCGGCACGCGGGCCGCTGGGCGCGAGGCGGGACGACCCCGTCAGTCGGTTGATCTGCGCCCAGGCGCATCCTGATCTGCTGGTGCTCGAACGCCTGGTCGAGGGCGGCAAGGTCAAGAAGTCGATATCGGTCGACCAGTCGCGCGAACTGCCGGAGTTCTTTTCCAAGAGCCCGTCTCAGGCCCAGCACCGGGTGGCGATCATCGATGCGGCGGATGACCTGAATATCAACGCCGCCAATGCCTTGCTCAAGATTCTGGAAGAACCGCCTGAGAGCGGGGTTCTGTTTCTGGTGACCCATGCGCCGGGGCGCCTGTTAGCCACGATCCGGTCGCGGTGTCGTCGATTGAGTTTCCCGATCTGGACGCCGGATCGGCTGGAAACCCTGGTGAGGAACCGCACAGGGGTGGACCTGGACGACGCCAGACATGCCGCCGCAATGGCCGGGGGATCGCCCGGCGCCGCCTTGGCTTTGGCGGCCGGAACCACGTTCGAGATGGATCAGTTGGCGCGACAGTGGGTCGATGGCGATATTGACCGGGGTGAGGCCTTGGCCATTGCCGACAAGTTCCGCGGCGCAGAAGGGCAGGAGCGCTTCGAGACACTGATGGACCGATTGATCGCAGCAGTGCGGATGCGGGCGCTGAACAGCGGGCCGGGACGCGGCGCCCGCTGGGCTGAACTGTGGGAGCGGCTACAGCCGTTGCCAGAACGCGCGGCGGGGCTGAACCTGGATCGGGGCGATGTGCTGGCGGGGGCGCTGGCGGATCTGCGGCGTACGCGGGCGCAAGAAGAAAGACTGGGCTGAATGCTGATCGACAGCCATGTGAACCTGCATGCGCCGCAGTTCGACGAGGATCGCGATGCGGTCATCGAACGCGCGCGGGCGGCAGGCGTTCAGTTGATGGTCGAGATTTCCGACAAGCTGACGACGTTCGAGGCGACCCACGCCATCGCCACGGCGCATGACGACATCTGGTGCACGGTCGGGGTTCATCCGCATGATGCCAAGGATGCTGCGGACCTGACGGCGGCGACGCTGATCGGATTGGCGCAGCGGCCCAAGGTGATCGGGATCGGCGAGTGCGGTCTGGATTTTCACTATGACTTCAGTCCGCGCGACATCCAGGCGACGGTGTTCCGCCAGCATGTGAAGGCCGCGCGGGATACGGGCCTGCCATTGGTGATCCATACACGAGAGGCGGACGATGTAATGGCGGCGATCCTGCGCGAGGAATATGCAGCCGGGCCGTTCAAGATGCTGATGCACTGCTATACGAGCGGCGCGGAACTGGCGAAAATTGCTGCGGAACTTGGAGCCTGGTTCTCCGTGTCCGGCATCGCCACCTTCAAGGCCGCCGAGGACGTGCGGACTGTCATTCGCGACATGCCTGCCGACCGGATCATCGTGGAGACGGACTGTCCTTATCTGGCGCCGATCCCGCACCGTGGTCGGCGGAACGAGCCTGCCTACATCAGCCATGTTCTGGACAAACTGGCCGAAATCCGAGGCTGGAGCGTGGAAGACGCCGATCAGCGCACGACCGACGCCTTTTTCCGCCTTTTTGACCGGATACCGAGGCCGGCATGAGTTTTGAAGTCGTCATCCTGGGCAGCGGGTCATCGGGCGGGGTGCCGCGCGGCGATGGGGATTGGGGCGCCTGCGACCCTGGCGAGCCGAAGAACCGGCGCACGCGCTGCTCGATGCTGGCCAGGAAGACCGGGCCGGAGGGCGTGACCAATGTTCTGATCGACACCTCGCCCGATCTGCGCGAGCAGATGTTGGCCAGCGGGACGAAACACATCGATGCAGTGCTCTACACCCACGATCACGCCGATCAGACGCACGGGATCGATGACCTTCGCACCTTCGCCGCACGTGCCCGCAAGCGGATACCGGCGTGGATGGATGCGGTGACCCATGGCTCTCTGACGCATCGGTTCGACTATATCTTCGAGACCAGGTTCGGCTATCCGCCGCTTCTGGACGGGCAGATCATTCCGCCCCATGGAACGCCGTGGTCGGTGGAGGGTGCAGGGGGGGCTGTGCCGGTCGTCACCTTCGATCAAGCGCACGGGCCGATCCGATCCGTGGGCTACCGCCTGGGCGACATAGCCTATTCCAGCGATGTGTCGGATCTGGATGAGGCGGCGCTTGCAGCGGTGTCGGGATGTCAGGTCTGGATCGTGGACGCCCTGCGCTATACGCCCCATCCGACCCATGCCCATCTGGATCGGGCATTGGAATGGATTGCCGCCGCCGATGTCGACAAGGCGGTGCTGACGAACCTGCATATTGATATGGATTACAATGAACTGTCGTCGATAGTTCCACCAAACGTCGAGGTAGCGTTCGACGGTTGGAGCCGGGTCGTCGGTTAAGGACGCCCTCCTATGTGAGGCCCGGAAGTTGCACTGTGAAAAACAGTGCAATGGTGCAATTCGGCGGCGATTTCAAAGACCAGACTAAGAGTTTAACACGCCGTGGAAGACCGTCGGGTTGATTGCGGAAAACGACTGAAAAGTTCAGCGATTTCAATACGGATTAGACCCGGATTGGGTGCGCAGCGTGTGGGGCGATCCAGAATGCAGCCATGAAATCGGGTGGGGCGAGGGGGGCTTTGGAATTGCACCCTCTTGGACTCTATGAGGTTTAGTCTGCGCCTGACTTATGGCTTTTCCAGTCGAACAGTTCTTCCAGCACCTGCACGGCCAGACCGCGTTCCGAGGTCAGGTCCGGGTCGCGGTTCATGATCAGGCGGGCGTCGTCGGCGGCGGCCAGCATCAGGGCGCGATGCTTGATCGGATCGGCGAAACGGTAGGCGGGGAAACCACTCTGTTTCAGCCCCAGAGGGTCGCCGCCGCCGCGTAGGCGAAAGTCTTCCTCTGCGATCTCGAACCCGTCCTCGGTGCGACGCAGGGTTTCGAGACGTTCTTTCGCCGTTTCTCCGAGTGCGCCGTCCTGGCCGCCATACAGCAGGATGCAGGCGCTGGCCTTGGCGCCGCGACCGACACGGCCCCGAAGTTGGTGCAACTGGGCAAGACCGAAACGATCGGCGTGTTCGATGACCATGATCGAGGCGTTGGGCACATCCACGCCGACTTCCACAACCGTGGTGGCGACCAGAACGGGGATGCGGCCGTCCGCGAAGTCGGCCATGACGGATTCGCGCTCGGCGCCGGGCATCTGGCCGTGAGCCAACCCGACCTCGACATTCAGCAGGCGACGCAGATCATCGGCGCGGTCCACGGCGGCGGCCAGGTCGATGGCTTCGGATTCTTCGACCAGGGGGCAGATCCAATAGGCCTGGGCGCCGCTTTCGACCGCGGTCTTCAGGCGAGCGGCGACTTCGCCGATACGGGCCAGCGGCAGGACGGCGGTCGTGACCGGCGTGCGTCCGGGCGGCTTCTCGGTCAGGCGGCTGACGTCCAGCTCGCCGTATTGGGTCAGTTCAAGAGTACGGGGAATGGGGGTCGCCGACATGGTCAGCAGATGGACGGCGCCGAGGCGCGGATCGCCCTTGGCCTGAAGCCGCTGGCGCTCATTGACGCCGAAACGGTGCTGTTCATCGATGACGGCAAGGGCCAGCCGGTCGAAACGGACCGCGTCCTGGAACAGGGCGTGGGTGCCGATGGCGACCTGAGCCTGACCGGAGACGAGGGCAGCCAGCTTCTCGCGCCTTTGGCCATTGGTGTCGCGCCCGGTCAGCAGCACGGCGGTGACGCCAGCCGCCGCCAGCATCGGGCCGAGTTTTTCATAATGCTGGCGGGCCAGGATTTCGGTCGGCGCCATCAGGGCGGACTGCAGGCCGCTGGAGGCCGCATCGACCAGAGCGAGCGCGGCGACGGCCGTCTTGCCCGAGCCCACATCGCCCTGCAGCAGGCGGCCCATCTGCTGGCCGGACGCCAGATCGCGGCGGATTTCGGCGACCGCCTGGGCCTGTGCGCTGGTCAGTTGGAAGGGCAGGGCCTGAAGCAGATGTTCGGATGCTGGGCCAGGTACGATGACCGGAGCCCGCTTGATTTCGCGCGCGCGACGACGGCGGGCCAGAGCCAGTTGGTGGGCCAGAAACTCGTCATAGGCCAAACGCTGACGCACTGGCGCTTCGGGCGTCAGATCGAGTTCGCCAGTCGGCGCATGAAGGGCGTCAAGCGCGGCGCGCCAGCCTAGCCAGTTCTGTTTTCTCAACCAGGCGGCGTCCTGCCATTCCGGCAGGTCGGGTGCGGCGGGCAGTGCGGTCTGAACCAGTTTACGCAACTGGCGCGAGGTCAGGCCCTGCGTAGCGGGATAGATCGGCTCTGATGATGGAATGTCAGACGCCTTGTCCACCGTGACGACGTCGGGGTGGACGATCTGGACCTCGCCGTTGAAGCGTTCCACCTTGCCCGAGACCAGACGCGTCTCGCCGCGCGGCAACAGACGGTCGACGTGCTGGGGCGAGCCGCCGAACCAGACCATGTGGACGAAGCCCGTCGGGTCGCTGGCCCGCACCTTCAGCGGCGCGCCGGGGCGGCTGGGGACGAACATCCGGTCGATGGTCACTTCGAAGACGCCGACTTCGCCATCGACGGCAGTGGCGGCCTGCATCGGGCGGCGCACGATCACGCCTGACGGGCTGAGGAAGACAAGGTCACGCACCAAGGGGCCCGCGACCTTTTGCACCAGCGGCAGCACGCGGGGCCCCACACCCTTCAGGGTGGAGACCTCGGCGAACAGGGGAAAGAGAATCTGCGGGCGCATCGCCGTGAACATAGCGTGACCATCACGGGTGGCGAAGTGGCTCCGGGGACGCTATTTGACCCAACCTGTTTGAAAGTCTGGACCGGGCAAGGATTCTTGTGGCCGAAATCGACGCGCGTCCCCAAAGCGAAAGTGGCGACGAATGAGCCCTGAACGCAAGCAGCGGCTAGGCCGCATCCAGTTTCGCTCATGGCGGCGGGGCTTCCGCGAGGCCGACATGGTGCTGGGTCCGTTCTCGGATCAGGTGGCGCCGACCCTGAGCGATGCCGAGTTGGATGAGTATGAGCGGCTGATCAACGAGGAGGATCAGTGGCTCTACGGCTGGATCATCGAACGTGAGCCGACGCCGCCTGAGTTCGAGACGCCGGTGATGGCCAAGGTGCGGGCCTTCATGCGCGCGCATGTGGCCGCCGAGGTCAGCAAGGGGATCGGCTGATGGACGCGCAGGTGCATCGAACCGACGCCGAACTGGGTGGCGCGCCGGAAGGTCTGGACGCCCTGATCGTCGCTGAACGGGTCAAGGCGTCGGGCGGCGTCGGCCTGTTCGTCGCACGCGATTATCAGCGGTCCGGGTCATTCGTTCAGGCGTTTCAGTTCTTCACACAAGATATTGAAGTCCTGGAATATCCGGCATGGGACTGTCTGCCGTATGACCGACTGAGCCCCACGGCTGGCATCGCCGCACAGCGTATGGCGACCCTGACGCAGTTGGCGCAGCGCAAGTCCAGCGACGGCCCGGTTCTGGTGGTGACGACGGTGTCGGCGGCCATGCAACGCACGCCGCCCAAGTCCGTGACGACGATGGCGGGCTTTGGCGCCAAGGTCGGTCACGATCTGGATATTCAGGCGTTGGAGCGGTATTTCGCCGCCAACGGCTATGTCCGCGCCTCGACGGTCGCCGAGCGCGGCGAGTTCGCGGTGCGCGGCGGGGTGGTGGATGTCTTCCCGCCTGGATTCCCCGAACCGGTGCGTCTGGACATGTTCGGCTCCGAACTGGAATCGATCCGCACCTTTGATCCCGAGACGCAGCGTTCGACAGGTCAGATGAAGGCGGTCGCCCTGGCGCCCGTGTCCGAAGCCCTGCTGGACAAGGAAGCCATCTCGCGTTTCCGCACCGGATACCTGAATCTGTTCGGCGCGCCGGGGGATGATCCCCTCTACGCCACCATCAGCGAGGGCGCGCGGCGTCAGGGCATGGAGCAGTGGCTGCCGCTGTTCTACGACGGGCTGGACACCCTGTTCGACTATCTGCCGGATCAGGCGCAGGTGTTTTTGGACAATCAGGTCGAGACGGCCCGCAGCGAGCGCTGGGACCTGGTCGCCGACGCCTATGAGGCGCGCGCCGAGGCCGCAAAGACCAAGGGCAACGCAAGCGCCAATCGCGCCCTGCCGCCGAAACGGCTTTATCTGGACGCGGGCGACTGGAACCAGGCGCTGGCCGGGCGGGCGGTGCGCCGGTTCACGCCGTTTTCGGGCGGCGGCGAGGATGCGGGCGGTCGTCTGGGGCGGACGTTCGCGGCGGAACGCGCACAGGACAGCGTCAATCTGTTCGAGGCGGTGGCGGCCCATGCCGCAGCGCTGAAGGCCGAGGGCAAGCGGGTGCTGTTCGCGTCTTGGACGGAGGGGTCGTCTGAGCGGCTGGCGACCATGCTGGCGGACCACGGGCTGGATCACATCGTCGCCGTGCGCGACTGGAGCGACGTCCAGAACGCGCCCAAGGACATCTATCTGCGCGGCGTTCTTCCGGTGGAGCACGGGTTCGTCACCGACGAGGTGGCGGTGATCTGTGAGACGGATATTCTGGGCGACCGTCTGGCGCGGCCGAGGAAGAAGCGGCGCGCTTCGAACTTCCTGGCGGAGGCCTCGGCCCTGACCACCGGCGATCTGGTGGTGCACCTGGATCACGGCATCGGGCGGTATGAGGGGCTGAAGACCCTGGATATTCAGCAGGCGCCCCACGACTGTCTGGAGCTGTTGTATGCGGGCGAGAGCAAGCTCTACTTGCCCGTTGAAAATATTGATCTTCTGACCCGGTATGGTTCCGATTCAGAGGGTGCTCAACTGGACCGCCTGGGCGGGGCCGGCTGGCAGGCGCGCAAGGCCAAGGCCAAGGAACGCCTGCGTGCGATGGCCGAGGGGCTTATCGCACTGGCGGCCAAACGCGCGCTGCGGGAAACCGAGGCGGTTGTTCCCCCATCCGGCCTGTTCGCCGAGTTCTGCGCCCGCTTCCCTTACGAGGAGACGGACGACCAGCTGAACGCCATCGGCGATGTGCTGGAAGATCTGGGCAAGGGCACGCCGATGGATCGCCTGATCTGCGGCGACGTGGGCTTTGGCAAGACCGAGGTGGCGCTGCGGGCGGCCTTCGTCGTGGCCATGACGGGCCAACAGGTCGCCATCGTCGCGCCCACCACCCTGTTGGCGCGCCAGCATTTCAAGACCTTCACCGAACGGTTCGCCGGCTGGCCGGTGAAGGTGCGGCAGTTGTCGCGGATGGTCGGGTCCAAGGAGGCGGCGGAGACGCGGCAGGGACTGAAGGACGGCTCGGTCGAGATCGTCGTGGGCACCCATGCGGTCCTGTCGGAACAGGTCGGCTTCCGCGATCTGGGGCTGGTGATCGTGGACGAGGAGCAGCATTTTGGCGTCAAGCACAAGGAGAAGCTGAAGACCCTGCGGGCCGATGTTCACCTGCTGACCCTGACGGCGACGCCGATCCCGCGCACCCTGCAGATGGCGCTGTCGGGCATCCGCGAGATGTCGATCATCGCGACGCCGCCGGTCGATCGCCTGGCGGTCAGAACCTATGTCACCCCGTGGGACCCGGTGCTGGTGCGCGAGGCGCTGCTGCGGGAGAAATATCGCGGGGGTCAGGCCTATTACGTCGCGCCGCGCCTGAAGGACCTGCCGGATATCGAGAAATTCCTGCGCGAACAGGTCCCCGAGGTGAAGTTCGTCGTCGGCCACGGTCAGATGAGCGCGACCCAGTTGGAGGAGGTGATGAGCGCCTTCTACGACGGGGAATACGACGTGCTGGTTTCGACCACCATCGTCGAGAGCGGGCTGGATATCCCGACCGCCAACACTCTGGTGGTGCACCGCGCCGACATGTTCGGTCTGGCGCAGTTGTATCAAATTCGGGGCCGGGTCGGACGGTCCAAGGCGCGGGCCTTCGCCTATCTGACCACCGATGCGGTCAAGCCGATGACCCTGTCGGCCGAGCGGCGGTTGCAGGTGTTGCAGTCGCTGGACAATCTGGGGGCCGGGTTCCAGTTGGCCAGCCACGATCTGGACCAGCGCGGCGGCGGCAATCTGCTGGGTGACGAACAGTCCGGTCATATCCGCGAGGTGGGCGTCGAACTGTATCAGCAGATGCTGGAGGACGCGGTTGCGGAGCTTCGCGAAAACGGAGACGCAGGCTCTGTGGATCGAGGTTGGTCGCCGTCGATCAATGTCGGCGCCTCTGTTCTGATTCCAGAGGAATATGTTCCAGATCTGAATGTTCGCCTGAGCCTTTATCGCCGCCTGTCCGACGCCGAGCAGGCCGAGGACCGTGAAGCATTGGCTGCGGAACTGATCGATCGTTTCGGGCCGCTGCCGGATGAGGCGCAGCAACTGCTGAAGATCGTCGGGATCAAGGCCAACTGCCGCAAGGCCTGCATCGAGAAGATCGACATCGGGCCGCGCGGCGCGGTGCTGACGCTGCGCAATAACGCCTTCCCCAACCCGGTCGGGCTGGTGGGGCTGATCCAGAAGAACCAGGCGTTCTGGAAGATCAGGCCGGATCAGAAAATCGTGGTGTCGGGCGATTGGCCCACGGCGGAAGAGCGGTTGAAGGTGGCGGAACGGATCACCGCCGACCTGGCGCGGGTGGCGGGGGCGTAGGCCTCCGCGACTGTGGTCACTCTCGGGCTCGACCCGAGGGTGACGATCATTTTCTAGCGCGTCTGTTCGAACAGGTCGGCGGATGCGCGCTCCAGCAGGGCGCCGGGCGCTTCGCCTTCGCGCATCTCTGCGACGCCGACATCGAATTCGGCGACGAACGGCGAGCGGTCGGAACCGGCGTCGAAGGCGGTGCAGCCGATGACAGCGGCGATCCTTTCAGCCGCCAGTCGCGCCTGTGCGGCATGGGTGGCGGGCAGGGCCAGGGCGAAGACTTCCTTGGCCAGACGGGCAGGCGTGTCCTCGATGCGGACCAGGCGCGAAACCATCGCCCCGATCTGAGGCATGGCGCGGTCCAGCCAGCCGCCCTGACGCGCCCAGGTGACGGCCTCGTTTTCTCGAACACGCAGGACGCAAACCGACAGGGGGCGGCGGCGGGCGCGAGCGCCGTCGGCGATGCGCCCCAGATGCGCAGCGAACAGCTCGGGGGTGAACAGGCCGGTCGTCGGGTCCATCACATCCAGACTGCGGACGGAATCCAGTGCGCGGCGAATGGCCAGGTGGCGACGGTGCGCGGCGGCCAACGCCAGAATACGCCCTGCCGTTTCGTCCTCGGGCGTGTCCGCAGCGGCGATATCGGCAAAGCCGCGATTAAACAGCTCCGACAGACTGATCTCGGCGGCGCCGCGCAGATAGAGCATCAGCGGGATGTGGTAGAGGCGGGTGTTCCGCTTCATGCCTGAGGCGATGGACAGGGCAGGGGCATGATCCTCGGCGCCCCACAAGACGGCGGCGTCAAAGGGGCTTTCATGCAGATAATCGAAGGCGGTGTAGGGCGTGGGCGCAGCAATCACCTCGACGCCCTGGGCGGTCAAAAGATTGGACAGGGCCAGGAAACGCCGGTCAGCCGAACCCGCCGCCAGCACACGCAAAGGCGCTTCATTCTCCTTGCTGGCGTTAAGATCGACGCCCCGCAGGGAGAAGGTCGTGGTGCGGAGCTCGTATTCCTCTTCTGCGATTGACGCCCGGACCAATTGCTCCAACCGCAGGGCGGCCTGCGCCGGGTGCGGCGGCGCGGACATGACAAGATCGGCGCCCTCGATGGCATCAGGTCTTGCCCCTATAGCCATGACGGCAAGGCGACGCGGCCGGGCGGCGGCGCGCAGGCGCAGCGCGGCGTCCGATGGAAAGGCGGTCATGTCGATGAGCGCAGCCTCTATCGGGAAGTCCTGGAGCGCGGCGACGGCGGAATCCAGATCGCGAGCGGTCACGGTGCGCCATCCCAGCGCATCCAGGCCTTCAGCCAGCGGCCCGATCCGGCCGTCATCGGCCGCCAGGATCAATACACGCGCGTCGAAAGCCAAGCAGATCGTCTCCATCGGACGCCCCCGTCCTGAAGCGCCCATACCGTCTGGACCGTGCGCGGACCATAGGGATGCCGAGCTTAAGGAAGTTATGTCGTGGACGAACGTCCTAATACGGGAACATTCACGCCGTTGCGACTTCCTTGAGCGCAGAAATCCGTTAGTTTCCGTCGCTTGGCGTAACGGTTGTGGGGACCGGCTTGAGTGACAATCTGACCCGATCGGTGCTGAAGGCGCCCAGGTTCTGGGGCGGCCTTGCGGTCCGGGCCTTCGCGCGCAGCTGGGGCCGCGACGTGATGCTGTATACGGGCGGGGTGTCGTTCTTTGCGCTGCTGGCCGTGTTTCCGGCCATCGCCATCCTGATCGGTTTCTACAAGCTGGGCCTGTCGATCACCGAGGTCAGCGCTCAGGCGACGGCCCTGTCGGACCTCCTGCCCACCGCCGCGCAGAACATCTTTCAGAGCGAGATCACACGGCTGAGCAACGCTTCGGCGCGGACGGTGTCGGCCCAAAGCGCGTTCGCCCTATTGGTCGGCGCCTATGCGGCGCACCGGGGTTTTAAGGCTCTGCTGGCGGGGCTGAACCTTATCCATGACGAGACGGAGCCGCACGGCTTCTTCAAGTTCAATCTGCTGGCCTTCTTTGTAGCCGTCTTCGCCTTTGCGCTGTTCACCGTGGTGTCGGGCGCCGTGGTGACGGTTCGCATCATGGCGCACGCGGCTAACGCAACGGGCGCAGTCGCCGAGCCTGGGCGGTTCATGCCATTCGATTCGGTCTTGCCCGCCATCGGCCTCGTGATCGGGCTGACCATGCTTTATCGTTATGCCATGAGCCACACGACGCCCGTCGCCTGGGTTCCGGCCATCACCGGCGGCGTGGTCGCAACCGGCATGTCGGTCGTGTCCTCATGGCTGTGCGCCATCTATGTCGAGCAGATTGCGCCGCTGGGCGCGACCTATGGATCAGTAGGCGCCGTGGTGGTTCTGTTGATCTGGCTGTCCTGGAACGTGAACGCCATCTTTTATGGCGGCGCCTTCGCCACCGAGATGGAGCTTGCGGACAAGGCCCGGCGTGCGCCGCTCGAACCGCCCGCAGAGGTCGTCAATCTGTCAGAGCGCCGGGTCTCGCGGGGCCGCTCTCGACGGTGATGTGCAGGACGCCGTCGGCTTCCTCGACTTTTATAAGCCGTCCATGTTTTTGCGACATCAGGAAGGGCACATCGATGCGCGCCATGGGGTCGGTCGCCAACAGGACAAAACGTGCGTTGGGCGCAGCTCCAGCCATGGCCTTCTGAAGTTTCAGACTGGGCGTCGGGCAGCGGTGGCCGCGTGCATCGACGAGGATGGGCGGGTTCACGCCAACTGATCCGCCAGCATCGACAGGGCGGTGCGGACGCTGGCCATCCGAACAGCGTCTCGGCCGATGTCGCCGAACCGTTTTTCAACGTGCGTCAGGCCCTTTGGTCCCTGGGACGCGAAATGAACCAGTCCGACGGGCTTGTCGACGGAACCACCGCCGGGGCCTGCGATGCCCGTGACCGAGACGCTGATTTCGGCGCGTGAGTTTGAGACGGCGCCTTCAGCCATCGCCCGCGCGGTCTCTTCCGACACAGCGCCGTGGGCCATAAGCGTCGTCTGGCGGACGTCCAGCATCTGGCTTTTGGCCTCATTGCTGTAGGTCACGAAGCCCCGGTCGAACGCGGATGAAGAGCCGGGAATGGCGGTCAGGGCCGCAGCGACGAGGCCGCCCGTGCAGCTCTCGGCTGTGGCCAGCATCAACCCCCGCGTGGCGGACGCCGCGACAATCTGTTGCGCCAGTTGCTGAATGTCATCGGGAAGCATCTGCTTTTCATAAGCGCCGAACCGGTTTCTAACCAGAGGCATGACCGATTTCGTGGATGCGCCAAACCCCGTTTCCCAGGTGAAGCGGGATCGGTCGACGCCGATCCTGTTCGCTGTCGCCATCTTCACTTCGGCCTGTCTGGTCTTTGTCGTGCAGCCGATGGTGACCAAGCTGGTGTTGCCGACGCTGGGTGGATCGCCATCGGTGTGGAACGCCTCGATGGTCTTTTTCCAGACGGCGCTGCTGGCCGGATATGCCTATGCCCACCTGTTGCAGCGGGTGGGATCGCTTCGAACCCAGGTCATGGTGCATGTGGGGCTGCTGGTGCTGGCGGCCCTGTTCCTGCCGCTGAAGATCAACGGCCTGTTGGGGGATCCCGATCCGGCGGCGCCGGCGGCGTGGTTGCTGGGGACCCTGGTCCTGTCGATCGGGGCGCCGTTCGCCATCCTGTCCGCCACGGCGCCGCTGCTGCAGGCCTGGTATGCGAGGGTTCGGGCGGGCCATGCCGACGGCAAGAACCCCTATGTCCTCTATGCGGCGTCGAACCTGGGCAGCTTTCTGGCCCTGCTGTCCTATCCGGTTCTGATCGAGCCGCTGGCCAGCCTGTCGGGCCAGCGATGGGGGTGGAGCGGGGGCTATGGCCTGTTCCTGTTGATGGTTGTCGGTCTGGCCTTGGTGGTCTGGCGGCGGCGCGCGGACTCAAAGCCCGAGCCTGAGAAACTGGCGGCCAGCGCGCCGATCGCATGGCGTGAAAAAGGAATGCTGGTCCTGCTGGCGGCGGCGCCGTCCAGCCTGATGCTGGGTGTCACAGCGCACCTGTCGACCGATGTGGCCTCGGCGCCCTTCCTGTGGGTGATCCCGCTGGCGCTCTATCTGCTGACGTTCGTGATCGCCTTCCAGGCGCGGCCTCTTATACCGCCGCATATCGGGCTGGCGCTCCACGGTGCGGCGGCGGCCCTGTGCGCGGCGATGATCGCGTTTCGCACGGGCGAGTGGGCGCTGGTCTTCTTCGTCAATCTGACGGCCTTCTTCTTCACCGCCCTGATGTGCCATCAGCGTCTGGCGCAGCGGCGTCCTGCGCCGGATCGGCTGACCGAGTTCTATCTGCTGCTGTCCTTCGGCGGCGTCGTCGGCGGCGTGTTCAACGCCCTGATCGCCCCGGTCGTCTTTAACATGGTCTGGGAATACCCCATCGTCCTGGTGGCTGCTGTCCTTTTGCGGCCATGGGGCGGCGACGCCTTCAAGCGGTGGCAGATTCTCTGTTTCCTCGGCGCGCTGGCCATCGCACTGGCGCCGCCGATCCTGCTGGAGATCATGCGTTATAATCCAGAGTTTCGTGCGCTGGTCCCGGCGGGCGAGACGCCACGGATTGCACAGGGCATTCTGGGCTTTGCAGCTGTGACCGCCTTCCTGCTGCGGGATCGGGCGCTGCTGTTCGCCATTGTTCTGGCGGCCATGGTCTGGTCTGGTCTGCATATCGCCCGAGGGTATGACTGGGACCTGACAGAGCGCAGCTTCTTCGGCGTGATGCGTGTGGCGACGACGCAGGATCAAGCGCTAGGCGGCCGTATTCATGTTCTGATGCACGGCACGACCCTGCATGGCGCCCAGTCCATGGAGGCTTCGCATAGGTGCGCCCCCACCTTGTACTACGCCACGACAACGCCTTTGGGACAGTCGGCCCTCAAGACGCAGGAACGCCATCCGGACGGCGCCGTCATCGGCGTGGTGGGGCAGGGCTCAGGTGCGATGGCCGCCTATAAGCGCGCCGAAGACCGGCTGACCTTCTTTGAAATCGATCCGATGGTGGACCGGCTGTCACGTGATCCCAAGTGGTTCAGTTTCATCAATGGCTGCGCCGAGGGGCCGGTGCGCACCGTGTTGGGTGACGCGCGCCTGACAATGGAACGTGAGCCGGCGGAAACCTATGACCTGCTGATCATCGACGCCTTCACGTCCGACGCCGTGCCGACGCATCTGCTGACCGTCGAGGCGATCCAAGGCTATTTGCGTCTGCTGAAGCCGGACGGCGTCGTGGTGCTGCACCTGTCGAACCGCAATCTGGAGATCACGCTTCCAGCCGAGGCGGCGGCGCAGGCGTTGAATGCGCCGAACCTTCACCAGATCTATTTTGAGCGTAAGGACGGGCCCGGCATGTCGGAGGCCTCGACGGAGGCCCTGATCATCGGCAAGTCCGAAGCCGCGCTTGCGCCCTATCGCGAGGATGGGCGCTGGCGGACGCTGGAACGAACCGCTGTTCGTCCGTGGACGGATGATTACGTCAATCTGTTTGGGTCGTTGGTGCGCCAGTGGAAGCTGGCGGCGCGTTAAAGCGCCTGGGATGCAGGCATATCCACGGTGGCGACGGCCTGAGCCGCCATGCCTTCGCCACGTCCTGTGAAACCCAGGCCCTCGGTCGTGGTGGCCTTGACGCTGACGGCGTCGAGGGGCAGCGCCAGGATGGCGGCGATGCGTTCACGCATGGCCTGACGGTGCGGTTTCACCTTGGGCTGTTCGCAGATCAGGGTGACGTCCACATTGATGATGCGCCCGCCGCGCGCCGTCACCAGATCGGCAGCGTGTTGCAGGAAACGGTCGGACGCGGCGCCCTTCCATTTCGGATCGCTGGGGGGGAAATGATCGCCGATGTCGCCCTCTGCGATTGCGCCCAGAAGTGCGTCGGTCAGGGCGTGCAGCCCGACGTCCGCATCCGAATGGCCGATCAGGGTCTGGCCGTGCGGAACTTCGACGCCGCACAACCAGACTGAGCCGCCTGGCCCCCAGCGATGAACATCATAGCCGGAGCCGATGCGGGTCTGTCGGGGCAGCAGGGCCTCGGCCATGGCGAAATCCTCGGGGTAGGTCAGTTTCATCAGGCGTTGGTCGCCCTCGATCAGGACGACACGCCCGCCGTTGCGTTCGACGACCACGGCTTCGTCAGTTGGGGCGTCGTTGCTGCTCCAGGCGGCGTAGGCGGTTTCGATCGTCTGTCTACGGAAAGCTTGGGGCGTCTGGGCGCGCCAGAGACCTTCGCGTTCGACAACGCCCGCCATCTGACCGTTCTCGCCACGACGCAGGCTGTCCGCCACGGGCAGGGCGGGCAAGGCGCCGTCGGCTGCATCCAGAGCGGTCAGCAGGCGAGCGATGACCACCTGCGACAGCAGGGGGCGGGCGGCGTCGTGGATGAGGACGGGCTGATCGGGCGCGCACGTCAGGGCGTGAAGGCCGGCGCAGACGGAATCTGCGCGCGCGGCCCCGCCGGCGACGGCGCGCCAGTTCGATAATCCAGCCAAGGCGTCGGCGGCGCGCGCCTCCTCACCCGATGCGACCACGATCACGACGTCATCGGCGCCGGCGTTGAGCAGGGCCTCGACCGACCAGCGCAGGACGGGTTTGCCGCCTAGTGCGCGCCATTGCTTGTCGCCGCCTGCGCGCGAACCGGATCCAGCCGCAACGATAATGCCTGAAAACCTCATGGCGGCCTTACTAATGCGCGATGCTGAAAAGGTCAGCGCTTTTTGGTGAAGCCATCAAACTGTTGCGGTCAGGCTTGACGAACCAAGCCTCAATGCGGCGAAAGGCGGGAATGGCGAAGACCTTGAAGATCGGTGATGTGACCGTGCCTGGCCAGGTGCTGATGGCACCCATGACGGGCATCACGGACCTGCCGTTCCGTGTCCTGGCCTCCAAGCTGGGGGCCGCCTATGTCGCGACAGAGATGGTGGCGGCCAAGGAATTGGCGCGCGCTCGGCCCGATGTGGTGCGCCGTGCCGCGGTGGGGTCGGGCCTGCCTTTGACCGTGATCCAGTTGGTGGGGCGCGACCCGGACCAGATGGGCGAGGGCGCGCGGATGGCGGAGAAAGCGGGCGCGGACATCATCGACCTGAACTTCGGCTGCCCCGCCAAGGAGGTCACGGGCTCGGCGGCGGGGTCAGCCTTGATGCGGACGCCCGATCTGGCGTGTCGTATCATGGCGGCTGCGGTCGCTGCGACCAGCCGCCCTGTGACGGTCAAGATGCGTCTTGGCTGGGATGACGACAGCAAGAACGCCGCCGAATTGGCCAGACGCGCCGAGGACATCGGCGTAAAGGCCGTGACGGTTCACGGCCGCACCCGCAAACAGTTCTATACCGGACAGGCGGATTGGGACGCGGTCGGCGCGGTGAAGGCGGCGGTTGGAATTCCCGTCATCGTCAACGGCGACATCATCACGGCGGATGCGGCGCGTGAGGCTTTGGACAGGTCCGGCGCAGACGGCCTGATGCTGGGGCGCGGCGTCTATGGACGACCGTGGCTTGCAGCCCATTTAGAGCGGGCCTTGATCGACGGCGTGGCTCTGGCCGAGCCTGGCGTCGAGATGCGTCTGGCGATTGTGATTGAACACCTGAGGGCGTCGGTCGCCTTCTATGGAATGCCGCTGGGCCTGCGCATGTTCCGCAAACATCTTGGCTGGTACATCGAGCAGGCGCCCTGGCCGACTGATCCGCAACCCCGACGTGAGGCAAAGGCAAGAATTTGCCGTCTGGATGAACCGGAGGCCGTCGAACGGGAGTTGACTGATCTTTGGCGGCGGAATTTACCGCATTCGGATAAGTCTGATGTTGAATATGGGACACAGCTGGGCGTAACTGCTGTGGCATGACGGATACGCCCTCAGATGTGACCCCTCTGCCCGACCCCGTGTCGGTCGATGAGTCGTTCTGGGGCCGGTTGGAGGGCGAACGCGCAAGAGCGGCGTTCGGTCTGGCCTATTTGATCGCTGTCATCGTCACAGCGGCCGCCATCTGGCTGGTGGCGGTGGCGCCAGGCGCGACTTCTGGCGGCGAAGGCTCATCGACCAGTCAGTTGGTCCTGTATGTTCTGATCGCCAATCTGGTGCTGATCGCCGTTCTGGCGTTCCTGGTTGGCCGCAGGGTGCTGGCGCTGGCGCGAAGCACCAACGAAGCCGGGTCCCGGCTGCATCTGAGATTCGTCACCCTGTTCTCCATGGTGGCGGTGATCCCTGCGGTGCTGATCGCGCTTGTATTCGGCATGTTGGTCACGCGCGGCGTTGATCAATGGTTCAGTGAAAATGTCCAGGCTTCGGTCGAAAACGGCGCGATCGTCGGTCGAGCCTATATCGACGACGTGTCAGGAACCATGGATTCCGACCTGGTGATCATTGCGGACCAACTGACAGGCGCGCGTGGGCTATTCGACAATCGCATCCGATTTAACGACGCGCTGCAACAGATCGGCGATCTCTTCGGCTATCCGGCGGTCTACGTCCTCAACAGCAAGGGGGAAGTGCTGGCGCGCGGCGAGTCTGCCAAAGCGCCTCCCTATCTGGCGCCGCCGCGTTCTGAGCTGGAAGCCGCCGCCGAGGGTGGAAAGCCGCCGCAGCAGGTGACGGAACACCCGGACGCCGTGCGTTCGCTGATCGCCTTGCCCGCCTATGGCGACGCCTATCTGTATCTGGTGCGTCCGCTGCAGGAGGGGCTGGTGGCCCGTATGAATGCGTCCAGCCAGTCCATCGTCGCCTATCGCGAGGCGCAGGAAAGCCGGGCGCGGATCCAGTCGGCCTTCATTCTCAGCTATCTTGAAACGGCGCTGCTGGTTCTGGTCGGGGCGGTCTGGCTGGGCATGTCGGCGGCCAGCAGCATTTCGGCGCCGATCGGTCGTCTGGTGAAGGCGGCAGGACAGGTGGCGGGCGGCGACTTCACTGCGCGGGTCGACAGTCACGGCGCGCCTGCCGAGATCGCGACTCTGTCAGAAGCCTTCAACCGCATGACCGGCGATCTTCAGGCGCAGCAGACGGCTTTGAAGACAGCCAGCGACGAGGCGCAGGATCGAAGCCGGTTCATCGAAACCGTCCTGTCCGGCGTCAGCGCCGGGGTGATCGGTCTGGATCGTCTTGGACGTGTCTCAGCCATCAATGACAGCGCGTTGCAGCTTTTGCACATCGAAGAGGCTGAGGTTCTGGGGCACGAGCTTGGCGCGCTGTCTCCTGAACTCAGTGATCTGGTGCGAAGGGCAGAGGCGCATATCGAAGAAGACATCGACGTCAGCCGCGAGGGCGAAACACTGCGTCTGCGGGTGCGGATCGAGGGCGGGCAGGGCGGCGAAATGGTGCTGACCTTCGATGACATCACCCGTCTGGTGACGGCCCAGCGCAACGCCGCCTGGCGCGACGTGGCCCGCCGCATCGCCCACGAGATCAAGAACCCCCTGACGCCGATCCAACTGTCGGCGGAACGGTTGAAGCGGAAATATCGCTCTCGCATCGGCGAGGACGTGGAGATCTTCGATCGCTGCACCGACACCATCATTCGCCAGGTCGGCGATATCGGCCGGATGGTGGACGAGTTCTCGTCTTTCGCCCGGATGCCCGCGCCACGCTTCGCCCAGGCGAACCCGGCCGAGATGCTGCGCGAGGCGGTGTTCGCACAGCGCGTCGCTGCGCCCGATATTGTCGTCAGCATGGTCGAACCTCTGCCCATGGCGACGCAGACGTGCGACGGCCGAATGGTGGGGCAGGCGCTGCTGAATATCCTGAAGAACGCCGGGGAAGCCGTCGCTGCGCGCCGACTGATCGACGGCGTTCCGGCGGCCTCGGATCTGCCGGGCGTGATCGTCTCGCTGACGATCGCCGACGGCATCGCCACCTTTGCGGTCGAAGACGACGGCGTAGGCCTGCCTGCGCGTGACCGCGACCGCTTGACCGAGCCCTATGTCACCACGCGTGAGAAGGGCACGGGCCTTGGTCTGGCGATAGTGAAGCGTATCTGTGAAGACCACGGCGGCGAGTTGAAACTTGCTGACGCGGAAACCCTGCGTGGCGCACGTGTGTGCCTGATTTTCCCCTTGAACCCACCCGGCAAGAACGGTGACGCAACGGAGCGCAAGCTTCTGAGCGTCTCCGCCGAATAGCGAGGCAAGATGCGACCTACCGGTTCCGACATTCTGGTCGTCGATGATGAGGCTGATATCCGCGATCTGGTGTCCGGCCTTCTGGAAGATGAAGGCCACGCCGTGCGCGTGGCGGCCAACTCCGATGAGGCACTGGCGGCTATTCGAGCGCGCAAGCCATCTCTGGCTATTCTGGACATCTGGATGCAGGGCGGCGGCCTTGACGGGCTGGAACTGCTCGAAGTCGTCAAGGAGATCGACCCCGATCTGCCCGTGGTGATGATCTCTGGCCACGGAAACATAGAGACGGCGGTGACGGCGCTGAAGCGCGGCGCCTATGACTTCATCGAAAAGCCGTTCAAGTCGGATCGACTGGTGGTGGTTGTCGAGCGCGCCATCGAGGCCGCGACTCTGCGTCGTGAGAACCGCCGTCTGCGCGCCGCGACCATGACGCCCTCGGGCCTGATCGGGCGGTCGCAGGCGGCGCAGGCCCTGCGCAGCACGATCGCCAAGGTGGCCCAGGCCAACAGTCGAGTTCTGATCTCGGGTCCCGCCGGTTCCGGCAAGGAGCTGGTCGCGCGCCAGATCCACGAGGGCAGTCCGCGCGCGCGCGCCGAGTTCGTGGCCATTTCGGCCGCCGGCATGACGCCGGAGCGTCTGGACCTCGAACTGTTTGGCGAGGAAGGACAGGACGGCCGCCCCAGCAAGATCGGCGTGTTCGAGCGCGCCCACAACGGCACCCTGTATCTGGACGAGATCAGCGACATGCCGCGCGAAAGCCAGAGCCGCATCCTGCGGGTTCTGGTCGATCAGCGATTCCGTCGTGTCGGCGGAGAACAGGATGTGCAGGTGGATGTTCGCGTCGTCACCTCGACCTCGCGCGACCTGAAGGCCGAGATCGCGGAGGGCAAGTTCCGCGAAGATCTGTTCCACCGCCTGAACGTCGTGCCGATCCGGGTTCCGGCCTTGTCGGAACGGCGCGAGGACATCGCCGAACTGGTCGAATATTTCGTGGACACCATCAGCGCGGCGCAGGGCCTGCCCAAGCGACTGGTCGGCGACGACGCCGTCGCGGTGCTTCAGGTTCACCCCTGGCCGGGAAATATCCGCCAATTGCGCAACAACATCGAACGTCTTCTGATCCTGGCGACCGGCGATCCGAACGAAACGATCACCGCCGACATGCTGCCGCAGGAGGTTGCGACCTCGAACGGGACGACGCCGTCTCTGGGCGCGGAACGCACCATCGCCCTGCCGCTTCGTGAAGCGCGTGAGGTGTTCGAGCGGGAGTATCTGGCCGCACAGATCATGCGGTTCGGCGGCAATATTTCGCGCACCGCCGCCTTCATCGGCATGGAGCGGTCAGCCCTGCACCGTAAGCTGAAGTCGCTGGGCGTATCGCCTGCGCGGGGTGGCGAAGAGGACGAACCGGCCTGATGTCGCGCGTCGCCTATGTGAATGGCAGCTATAGCGCGCATGGAGAAGCGGTCGTCCATATCGAGGATCGCGGCTTTCAGTTTGCCGATGGCGTCTATGAGGTCTGGGCGGTGTTTGACGGCAGGCTGGCGGACTTCGACGGCCATATGGCGCGGCTGCACCGCAGCCTGAATGCGCTGCGGATTGATATTCCCATGTCGGTTGCCGCCCTGACGCAGGTGTTGCGCGAGACGATCCGGCGCAACCGGGTTCGGAACGGACTGGTCTATCTTCAGGTCACGCGCGGCACGGCGCGGCGCGATCATCCGTTTCCGCACGCCGACACCCCGCCGAGCGTGGTCGTCACCGCCAAGTCGGTCAATCTGTCACGTGGCGAGGCACAGGCGCTTAAGGGCGTCGCCGTCCTGACGCAGCCGGATATCCGCTGGGGGCGGTGCGACGTCAAGACGGTGGGGCTGTTGCCCAATGTTCTGGCCAAACAGGCCGCGCGCGAGGCCCACGCCTATGAGGCGTGGCTGGTCGATGACCTGGGACTGGTGACGGAGGGGGCGTCGACGAATGCCTGGATCGTTGATGAGCACGGCAGACTGCGCACGCGTGACGCCCAGGCCAACATCCTGAAGGGCTGTACCCGCACCAGCCTGATGGCCCTGGCAGCCGAGCACGGCGTTGAACTGGACGAGCGCGCCTTCAGCGTCGAGGAGGCGAAGCGAGCCCGTGAAGCCTTCTTCACCGCAGCGGGCGCCTTTGTGACGCCGGTCGTATCCATTGACGGAGCGAGAATCGGAGACGGCGCGCCAGGGCCGATCACCACCCGTTTGCGCGCGCTTTATCTTGAACGGGCGCGCAGAGACGCCATTTAGGGCGTTGCCCGAGCGGGGAGACGGCGTTTAAGGTCGTCTCTGGCCGTTTCGGCCCCGCGCCGGCTAATCGGCGATGAACAACAAAGAACAGGAAAAACCTGCCATGTCGCAAGACAAACGTCAGAACCTTCAGGACACCTTCCTCAACTCGGTCCGCAAGACCAAGACGCCGCTGACCATCTTCCTGGTCAATGGGGTCAAGTTGCAGGGCATTGTGACCTGGTTCGACAACTTCTGTGTGCTGCTGCGCCGCGATGGCCAGTCCCAGCTGGTGTACAAGCACGCCATCTCCACCATCATGCCGTCCGCGCCCGTGCAACTGTACGAGCCCGACGCCGAAGAAGACTGATTGACCCAAAAACTTATTGATCACGCCGTCCCTCTGATCCGGGCGGTCGTCATCCATCCCGACCGACGCTCCGACAGTCCCCGGCTGGCGAGCGAGCGGCTTGAGGAGGCCGTGGGCCTGGCCCGCGCGCTGGACTTCGACGTGCGCGCCGAAGAGATCGTGCGACTGCGTGGAACCACGCCGGCCACCCTGTTCGGAAGCGGCAAGGTCGAGGAACTGGCCGCCCTGGTTCGCGCCGCCGACGCTGAGGCCGTCATCATCGACGACGCCCTGACGCCTGTGCAGCAGCGCAATCTGGAAAAGGCTTGGGAGGTGAAGGTCATCGACCGCACCGGTCTGATTCTGGAAATCTTCGGTCGCCGCGCGCGCACCAAGGAGGGCCGGTTGCAGGTCGAACTGGCGCGTCTGGACTATGAGCGCTCGCGTCTGGTTCGGACCTGGACCCACCTTGAACGCCAGCGTGGCGGCACCGGCTCGACTGGCGGTCCCGGCGAAACCCAGATCGAACTGGACCGGCGTCTGATCGCCGACCGGATCGTCAAACTGAAGGCCGAACTGGAGGAGGTGCGTCGCACGCGCGGCCTTCACCGCAGGCAACGTCAGAAAGTTCCGTTCCCGACCGTCGCGCTGGTCGGATACACCAATGCGGGCAAGTCGACGCTGTTCAACAGGCTGACGGGGTCCGAGGTCTTCGCCAAGGACCTGCTGTTCGCTACGCTGGACACCACCCAGCGCACGATCCGCCTGCCGCAGGGCCGCCCGGCCATTGTGGCGGACACTGTGGGCTTCATCTCGGACCTGCCGCACGAACTGGTGGAAAGCTTCCGGGCGACACTGGAGGAGGTGGGCGAGGCCGACCTGATCCTGCACGTGCGCGACATCGCCTCGGCCGACAGCGACGCCCAGGCCAGGGACGTCGAGGCGGTGCTGAAACAGATCGAGACGCCCGAGGGCAAGACGCGGCGGGTGCTGGAGGTCTGGAACAAGATCGACCTGCTGGACGAAGAGGCGCGCGAGGCGGTGCTGGGTCAGGCCGAACGTCTGTCCAGGGAAGGCGAGGCGGTCGCCGTGTCGGCCTGGACGGGCGATGGGATCGAGCCTCTACGGGAAACCATCGCCGATCTGATCGATGACGACCCCGAGACTCGCATGACCCTGGCGCCCGAACAGGGCGAGGCGTTGGCGTGGCTGTATGAGCATGGGCGGGTGATTTTCCGCGAGACGGATGATCTTGGCCGCACTCATGTCACGGTGAGGTTGCATCCTGCGGCGCTCGGTCGTTTCGAGCGGCTTTATCCCGACCTGGTCGACTGACGCATGCATCTGATCGAGACTGTGCTGCTGCTGCTTCTGGCCGTTGTGGTATCGGGCTCTATCGCCAAGATCACGCGGATCGCCCTGCCTCTGGTGCAGATCGGCCTGGGGGCGTCTTTGGTGCTGATCACCGGCAGTACGGTGGATCTGAAGCCGGATGTCTTCTTCCTGCTGTTCCTTCCGCCGCTGCTGTTTCTGGATGGTTGGCGGATTCCCAAGGAGGCGCTGGTCCGGGACCGGGCGGTGATCCTCGAACTGGCCCTGGGGCTGGTGCTGTTCACGGTTGTTGGTCTGGGCTTCCTGATCTGGTGGATGATCCCGGAGATGCCGCTGCCGGTGGCCTTCGCCCTGGCCGCCATCCTGTCGCCGACCGACCCCATTGCGGTGAAGGCCATCGCCGCGCGGGCGCCGATCCCAAAGCGGCTGATGAATATTCTGGAAGGCGAGTCGCTGCTGAACGACGCCACAGGCCTGACGTGCATGCGTATCGCGGTGATCGCGGCGACGACCGGCGCCTTTTCGATCGGACACGCCGTCGGCGTCTTCGCCTGGCTGGCGTTGGCGGGCGTGGCGGTTGGCGTTGCCGTCACCATGGCGATCAGCTGGGCCAAGGACTGGGTCAACAAACGCTGGGGCGAGGATGCAGGCGCGCAGGTGCTGGTCAGTCTGCTGATCCCGTTCGCCGCCTATCTGGTGGCGGAAGAGATGAACGCCTCGGGCATTCTGGCGGCCGTGGCCGCCGGCATCACCATGAGCTTCACCGAGCGTGGCGGGGTCGGCGGCTCACAGTCGCTGGCCATGACCCGCATCCGGCGCGGCGTGGTCTGGGACACAGTGCAGTTCGTCGCCAACGGCTTCATCTTCGTGATCCTGGGCGAGCAGATGCCGTCGATCATGGCCCGTGCGGCGGAAGTGGTGGCGGGAACCAGTCGACCAGAAGTCTGGTGGCTGGCGGTCTATGTCTTCGCGATCGTGGCGGCGCTGGCGGCCTTGCGTTTCGTGTGGGTGTGGACATCTCTGAAGCTGACCCTGTTCAGGCGTCGTCAAAGCGGGCCGCCGCCGAAGGTGGGGCTGCGGCTGACGCTGGTGATGTCGCTGGCGGGGGTACGCGGTGCGATCACCCTGGCGGGGATTCTCACCCTGCCGTTCTTCGTGGCGGATGGCACGCTGCTGCCGTCGCGGAATCTGGCGATCTTTCTGGCGGCGGGCGTGATCATCGTCTCGCTGCTGGTGGCGACATTCGCCTTGCCGCGTCTGCTGCAGGATGTCGAACTGCCGCCTGAACCATCGCATGAGGTGGAGGAGGACCGGTGCAGGGTCGCCGCCGCATCCGCCGCCCTGCGCGCTATCGAAGATGCGTCCCACGCCATGGCCGAGAGCAAGCCGGACCCCGACTTCTACGCCGAGGTCGCCAGCCGGATCATGGAGGTCTATCGGCGTCGCATCGAGACCCACACCCACAGCGCAGAAGACGACGCCGCCGTGACGCGCAAGATCGACCGGGTCGAGCGTGAACTGTGGCTGGCGGGGCTGGCGGCGGAGCGGTCGGAACTGGGCCGCCTGATGCGCCTGCGTCAGATCGACGAAGTCACCGCACGTCGCATGATCCGCGAAGTGGACCTGCAGGAAATCCGGTATCTGTAGGAATCAGCGATCCATGAAGGCGGCGACGGCTTCATAGCTGCCCGCCACATGGTGTGCGCCCTTGGCCGTCAGGCGTTGGGCCAGACCCTCGCGCACATGCCCGCCCGCCGTCAGGCCCACGACTGTCATTCCGGCCGACAGGCCCGCCTGCACCCCCGCCTCACTATCCTCGATCACCAATGTCCGCGCCGGATCGACGCCCAGCGCACTGGCGGCATAAAGGAAGACGTCGGGGTGGGGTTTGCCGCGATCGACGTGCAGGGCGGCGCTATAGACCCGGTCGGTGAACATCTCGGCGAGGCCGAACCGCTCCAGCCCCAGCGAAAGCCAGTCCGGTCCGCTGGACGAGGCGATGCAGCGCGTCTCGGATCGGCTGTTCAGAAAGTCGATCAGACCCGGAACCGGCTGCATTTCAGATTGGGCGCGCGCTCGGGAAATCCGTGAATAGTTGACGTGGAATTCATCCGGGCAGGGGCGTCCGTGCCGCGCCTCGACCAGGGCGCGGTTGTCGCGCCAGCGTCGCCCGACATATTCGCTCAACACCTCGTCCAGCGTCGTCGGCAGTCCCAGTGCGGTGAGTTGCTCCGCCATGATGGTGCTGGTCAGAAGCTCGCTGTCGGCCACGACGCCGTCGTAGTCGAAGATGATAAGGTCGTAGGTCACGCGCGGCGCTCAGTTCCTTGCGATAGTCTTCTCGACGGCCTTTGCAGCGTCCCAGAGGCGATCCATTTCTTCCAGCGTCGATTGGTCGGGGGTGCGCCCATCCCTGGCCAGTTCCGTCTCGATGAAGCCGAAACGGCGGACGAACTTGGCGTTGGCGGCGCGCAGGGCGTCTTCGGGCTCCACTTCCAGTTTGCGGGCCAGATTGGCGACGACGAAAAGCAGGTCGCCCAGTTCTTCGCGCGCCTTGGCCTTGTCGCCAGCAGCGATCTCGGCGCGCAGTTCCTCGACCTCTTCCGCCAGTTTGTCGAACACCTCGTCGGTCGACGGCCAGTCGAAGCCGACACGACCCGCGCGCTTGGTCAGTTTGGCCGCACGGGTCAGGGCGGGCAGGCCCATCGGCACGTCGTCCAGCACGCCAGGCTTGTGGCGGTCCTTGCGCTCGGCGGCCTTGATCACCTCCCAGGCGATGGTCTGTTCTTTCGAGGAGCGCTGAGCCTCGTCGCCAAACACATGCGGGTGGCGGCGCTCCAGCTTTTCGGAAATCGCGGTCACCACGTCGTCGAAACCGAACAGTCCCTGTTCTTCGGCCATGCGGGCGTGGAAGACGACCTGGAACAGCAGATCGCCCAGTTCGCCCTTCAACTCCGCCAAGTCGTTGCGCTCGATGGCGTCGGCGACCTCATAGGCTTCTTCGATGGTGTAGGGGGCGATGGTGGCGAAGGTCTGTTCCACATCCCAGGGACAGCCGCCGTCCGGGGCGCGCAGTTTCTCCATAATGCCTAGCAGCCGTTCGATGGGCCTCACGGCTGCGCTCCGTCTCGAGCTTCCAGCGCCAGTCGGATTTCATCGTGGCGCCTGGGCGTCAGGGGATAGCCCTTCAGCACAAATGCGGCGGCGGCAAGCAGCAGGCCTGGCACAAGGATAAACAGGATCTGCAGGGTCACAAGCGAGAACTCGCTGTTGCCCTCCGGTCCCGGCAGCGCCTTGAACCCAACCCCTTGCAGGATGAGATAGGGGATGAGGGCGACGACGTGGCCGATCTTGGTCGTGGCGGACAGGACAGAGAACATCAGGCCGGTGCGGTCCACGCCGGTTTCAAGCCGCACCTCATCGCCAGCGTCCGCCATCATGGCGCGCAGCAGAAACAGGCCGGCAGCATACGGCAGGCCCGCGATGAACATGACCACCGCAGTGACCGCGAAATTGCCACCGGGAACGAGTGTCGCGGCGATGTAGAGGACTGCGAAGATCAGGCTGGCGATGGCCAGGGCCTTGTCCTTGCCCACCTTGGTGGCCAGCCAGGCCCAGATGGGCGCGCCGCACAGCCCGGCGATGAAATAGCACAGCATGAACAGGCCGGCCTGGCTGTGGTCGTAGCCCTTGATCTGGCCGAAGAAGAAGAACAGCAGCGAGCCGGTGATGCCCGGCGCCACGCCAAGCAGCAGGTCTGCGATAAGCAGCTTGCGCACGGTCGGCATCGTCAGAAGGTTCAGATAGGCGCTGGCGCCGCCATGCGGTTGCTGGCCTGAATTGACCGGCTCGGGCACAGCGAACATGGCCAGGCCGATGGTCAGGGGCAGGGCGATCAGGATGGCCCACCCCATGATCCGCACGCCGTCCGCGTAGTCGCCGATGCCGGTCTGCACCACCACCGTCGGCAGAACCAGAATCAGGATGACGCCGACTATGTTGAACACCTGCCACCAGCCATAGACGCGGCTGCGCTGATCATACTGCGGCGCCAACACCGCCGCCCAGCCCAGTTGACCCAGTGTGCCGATGGAAAAGCCGAGGTACAGGACCAGGAGCCAGCCAAACAGATAGGCGGGGCCTGCGCCGGGCTGAACCACGACAAACATCATGAAGGCCGACAGCATCAGGATCGGCGTCGAAATCGCCATCCACGGGCGATAGCGGCCGAACCGCGTCTTGGTCTTGTCCATGCCCCAGCCGATGAAGGGATCGAAGACGATGTCGATCAGTCGAACGGCCATGAAGACGGCGGCGACCACGCCCAGCTCAAGCCCCACATGGGTGGCGTAGAACTCGGGCAGGGTGACGGGCAGGGCGACGCCGAACGCCGCCAATGGCAGACAGGGACCGGAAAAGGCGGCCAGGACGGCGTTGGAGCGCCGGGGCGCGGTCGTCGCAGGGGCGGTCGACATGCGTCGTTCCGAAACGGCGCGGCGCGAGTCGGCCGCGCGCCACCATGCCAGCGATTGATGAAGCTTGCACAGGGACATGTACGATCACAGGTCAGGCATTCGGGCTTGTCGGAACGGGCGGCTTGGGGCTTGCTGTCAGCATGTTGCGATGTGTGATTGTGCTCCTGACCCTTGGGCTTGCGGTGACGGCGGCGGGCGGTGCGCGGGCCGCGGGCCCCTGCCACGCCGGCGCAGGCGACTGGAATGAGCAGGGACTGGCCAACGCCGCCTCCTTCTACATGCTGGAATGGTCGCCGTTCGGGGGGGCTGAGTCGGGATGGGAAACCTATCTGCCGCTGATCCAGCATGAGATCGGCACGGATTGCGGACCGGGAACGCCGATCTTCGCCACGCGATTGGCGACTTTCCAGCAGACCCATGGCTTGCCGCCGACGGGCGTGTTCGACGCGGCGACCTTTCAGGTGTTTCGCGGCGTGTGGCAGGAGCGGCGGCCCTTTGTGATGGCGCGCCTGCGTCAGGAGTGTCCTGAACCGCCGCCGATCAACCAATTGGGGTATCTGGTCGCCGAGGAGGAGCACGCTGATCGCCTGACCCGACTGTTGCGGCGCGATGTGCTGGACGCCTATCGCCGTCTGGTCGCCGCCGCGCGGGCCGAGGTTCCAGAGATGGCGGCGAACCCTGAACTGCTGCAAATCTTCTCGGGGTTTCGCGACCCGGAGGCAGACGCCGCCCGCTGCGCCCAACAGGGCAACTGCGACGGATTGCGGCGCGCCGTCTGTTCGCCGCATCGGACCGGTGCGGCGGTCGATCTCTATGTCGGCCAAGCGCCTGGGATGGGGGTGGATTCGACGACGCCGGCCAGCCGCGAATATATGGCGCGCACGGCGACCTATCGCTGGCTGGTCGCCAATGCAGGCCGGTTCGGCTTCGTCCCTTACGTCTATGAACCCTGGCATTGGGAGTATGTTCGCCCGTGGGATCCCGCGTTCGCGCCCTGACGTCCGCCGAGGCGGCGCTGGCGCGCGAGGCGTTCGGCGCGGCCCTGCGGCTGGACAGGATTCGACTGATCGGCTGGCCGTTCCGGCGGGCGTTCGTCGCCGGGCGGTGGTTCGGACGCGACTGGATCGTCTGGCCGCATCGTGAACTGGTCAAGGACCTGGCCGCCGCGTCAAGTCACGCCCAGGGCGTGCTGATCCATGAGCTGACCCACGTCTGGCAGGCGCAGCAGGGCGTCAATCTGCTGTGGGCCAAGCTGAGGGCAGGGGACACGGCGGCTTCTTATGCCTATGAGGCGGTTGCGACCTGCCGTTGGGACGGACTGAACATCGAACAGCAGGCGATGGTGATGGAGCATCGCTTTCATCGCCAGCGTGGCCGCGCCGCGCCGGGGTCTGCGGCCTTCTATGCTGCCGTCTGTCCATTTGAACCGAAATCGGATGCGGGCACTTGCGCCGAAACGGATGGCGCGCCAAGTTAGCAACGGTCGTTGTTGCGAATGACGGCCCACCATTTAACGGAGCCTCCCCGATGCCGAAGATTCTCGTCCTCTATCATTCGACCTATGGCCACATCGAAACCATGGCTGAAGCCGTCGCCGAGGGCGCACGCGAAGTCGAAGGCGCGGTCGTCGACATCAAGCGCGTGCCGGAAACCGTGCCGGAAGAGTTGGCCAAGGCCTCGCATTACAAGCTGGACCAGGCCGCGCCGATCGCCAAGATCGACGACCTGAAGGACTATGACGCCATCATCATCGGCGCCGGCACCCGCTTCGGCTCGGCCGCTTCGCAGATGCGCGCCTTCCTGGATCAGGCCGGCGGCCTGTGGTTCACGGGCGCGCTGATCGGCAAGGTCGGCGGGGCCTTCACCGCCACGGCGACGCAGCATGGTGGTCAGGAAACCACCTTCCAGGGCCTGCACAACTTCTTCATGCACCACGGGATGCCGGTGGTCGGTCTGCCCTATTCCTATCAGGCGCAGATGACGCTGGATGCCGTGCACGGCGGCTCCCCCTATGGCGCGACGACCATAACGGGCGGCGACGGCTCGCGTCAGCCCAGCGTCATCGAACTGGACGGCGCCAGGTTCCAAGGCCGGCACATCGCCGAACTGGCTAAAAAGCTGCACGGTTAAGACGATGCGCCAGCCCGCCATTTTCTTTGGCCATGGCTCGCCGATGAACGCGCTGGGCGGTCCCTTCGGGGCTGCCTGGCGTGATCTGGGCCAGGCAATAGGCAAGCCCCGTGGGGTGGTGATGATCTCCGCCCATTGGGAGACCCGCGGGCTGGGCGTCACCGCGCAGGAAAAGCCGGAAACCATCCATGATTTCGGCGGCTTCCCGCGGGAGCTTCATGAAATGCAATATCCCGCGCCCGGCTCGCCCGACCTGGCGGCCCGGGTGTCGGAGCTGACCGGCGCGGTCCAGACCCGGCAATGGGGACTGGATCACGGCACATGGTCCGTGCTGGCCCACGTCTGGCCCGAGGCCGACGTGCCGGTGGTGCAGTTGTCGCTGAACCGCGATCTGACCGCCCCGCAGCATTATGAGTTGGCCAAGGCGTTGCGCCCGCTGCGTGACGAAGGGGTCGTGATCGCCGGGTCAGGCGACTTCGTCCACAATCTGCGGACCTGGAAGCGTGAGAGCGGCGCCGCTCCCTATGCCTGGGCCGCCAGTTTCAACGAAGCGGTGAAGCACGCCTTCGAAAGCGGCGATCATGACGCTCTGATCAACTGGGTCGGATTGGCTGAGGACGCACAACTGAGCGTGCCGACCGACGAACACTATCTGCCCGTCCTCTATGTCGCCGCGCAACAGGAGCCGGGCGAGCCTGTCGCCTTCTTCAACGACACGATCGACGGTGGGTCGATTTCGATGACGGGCGTGCGGATCGGCTGATCCGCACATCGTGAAGGCTCAGGCCGCCTTGTCGGTTTCGACCATCTTCTGGATGGCGACATAGTCGGTCTTGCCGGTGCCCAGGACCGGCACCTCCGTGACCTTGACGATTTTCTTGGGCACGATCAGTTCGGGCGCGCCGTTGTTGCGCGCCCATTCGGCCAGGGGCGCAACCTCGGCGTCGGCGTGGTCGGTGACCAGCACCAGCTTCTCGCCCTTGCGGCTGTCGGGGATGGAGACGACGGCGTGGCGCTGCTCCGGCCAGACGGCGCCTGCAATGCCTTCCACCGCCGTCAAAGACACCATTTCGCCGCCGATCTTGGCGAAGCGTTTGGCGCGGCCCTTGATGGTGACATACCCCCCAGCATCGACATCGACGATATCGCCGGTGTCCAGCCAGTCGTCGCCCACCGGATCCCACGCCAGAGGCTCGGCCTCGGTGACATAGCCGTTCATGACGTTCGGTCCCTTGAGAAACAGGCGACCGCCGCCGTCGATGCCTTCGACCGGCTCCAGCTTCCATTCGATGCCAGGCAGGATCTGACCCACTGTCCCGGGTGCATTCCGATCAGGGTGGTTCACGGCGATGACGGGCGAGGCCTCGGTCGCGCCATAGCCTTCCAACAACTCGACGCCGCCGAACTTGGTGTTGAACATGGCGCGGGTTTCTTCGCGCACCTTCTCGGCGCCGGCCACGGCGAATTTGAGCGTGGCGAAATCGTCAGGTTCTGCGACGCGGGCGTATTGGCTGAGGAAGGTGTCGGTCGCGAAAAGGATCGAGGCCTTCACCTTGGGCAGCAGGTCGGTGATCTGCTTGGCGTGCAGCGGGGACGGATACTGGAAGGCCTTCAAGCCTTGAAGCAAGGGCAGCACCACGCCGCCGGTCAATCCGAAACAGTGGAAGGTCGGCAACGGGTTGAACATCACCCATTCAGGCATCAGGTCGATGTGGGCGGCGACCTGACGCGCATTGGCGACCAGATTCTTCTGGCTCAACACCACGCCCTTGGGCGTGCCGAAACTGCCGGAGGTGAACAGCACCACGCCCGGCGCATCCGGGTCGGTCTTGACGCGGAACCGCTTGGGCGCCGCGCCTGCGGCCAGGCCATAAAGCTTGTCGGCCAGACCGATGGTCTTGCGCACATCGTCCAGCCAGACGACCTCTGCGACGGTCGAAAGCTCCTTGACCAGATCGTCCAGTTTGGCCTGTTCGATGAACCGCTTGGCCGTCAGCACCTTCTTTACGCCAGCCGCCTTGATGGCCGCCTTCAGATTGGCCTCGCCCGCTGTGAAGTTCAGCATCACCGGCACGCGGCCATGTGCGTGCAATCCAAAGAAGGTGACGACCACGCCCATCGACGACGGCAGCAGGATCGCAACACGGTCGCCCTTTTGGGTCATGTTGGCGATCTTGCGGCCCAGCACGAAGGCGGCGCGGATCAAGCCCGTGTAGGTGAGGGGGTGTCTGTCCTGATCCTCAAGGATTTCCTTGTCGCCGTATTTTGAGCGCGCCTCGATCAGAGCGTCGATGAGCGATACGTCGTAAAGCGAGGGATCCAGAGCCTGTCGCAAGCGCGTCTCCTACGGAGAGCCCACGGCCCTCTCTGTTGTTCGGGCATCTGTCATTAATGACGCCGCGTCATGTTGAAAAGATATGTTACGCGCCGTGAGTTCCAAGGCCAGATCAAGCCTGCGGCGTATCTGTAACCGGGTTTGGCTTGCCTAATCGGTTTTGAAGTCCGAAATACCGACCATGGTCACCCTGATTGACACTCTTCAACGCAAGCCTTCTGAGCTGCGTCATCCCGAAAAGCAGAACCGACCGGAATCGGTGGTGCTGAAGAAGCCTGACTGGCTGCGCGTCAAGGCGCCGGGGTCGGGCCAGTATAACGCCACCAAGGAGATCGTTCGCTCCAAGGGCCTGGTGACCGTCTGCGAAGAGGCGGCCTGCCCGAACATCGGCGAGTGCTGGAGCCAGAAACACGCCACCCTGATGATCATGGGCGACACCTGCACGCGGGCCTGCGCCTTCTGCAACGTCAAGACGGGCCTGCCGCAGCCGCTGGACCCGGAAGAGCCGGGCAAGGTGGGCCTGGCCGTGCAGCAGATGGGCCTGAACCATGTCGTCATCACCTCGGTTGACCGCGACGATGTGGCGGACGGCGGCGCGGCCCACTTCGCCGAAGTCGTGCGCCAGATCCGCATCCAGGCGCCGAACACCACCATCGAGATCCTGACGCCCGACTTCTTGCGTAAGGAAGGGGCGGCGGCCGTGATGATCGACGCCAGGCCGGATGTCTTCAACCACAACCTCGAGACCGTGCCGCGCCTGTATCTGAAGATACGGCCGGGCGCGCGCTACTTCCACTCGCTGCGCCTGCTGCAGATGGTCAAGGAACGCGATCCGAACCAGTTCACCAAGTCCGGCATCATGGTCGGTCTGGGCGAGACCAAGGAAGAGGTCATGCAGGTGATGGACGACATGCGGTCCGCCGGCGTCGACTTCATCACCATCGGCCAATACCTCCAGCCGACGCGCAAACACGCCGCCATCGACCGTTTCGTCACGCCGGAAGAGTTCAAGGCCTATGAGGCGATCGCCAGGGCCAAGGGCTTCCTGATGGTGTCTTCCAGCCCGCTGACGCGTTCGTCGCACCACGCCGGCGACGACTTCGCCCGGCTGAAGGCGGCGCGCGAGGCGCAGCTGAAGCGCTAAGCCGGGAATGGCTGTCCATCGCGTCACGCGCATATTGCCCTATGCGCCAGAGCAACTTGCCGATCTGGTGGCCGACATTCGCGCCTATCCGGATTTCGTGCCGTGGGTCACGTCGATGCGTGTCTGGAACGACCGGGCCGAGGGTGAAGGTGTCACGGTCGTCGATGCTGAGGCAGGCGTCGGGTTCGCGGTTTTGAAGGAGCGGTTTTCGACCTGGGTTCGGCATGATCGGAATGCGCCGAAGGTCGAGGTCGGCCTGTTGCGCGGGCCCTTCAGGCACCTGAAGAACCGCTGGGAGTTCTTCCCGCATCCTGATGGAACCCGGCTGGAGTTCATGATCGACTTCGCCTTCAAATCGAGGATGCTGGATGTCATGCTCCAGGCGAATTTCGATCTGGCGGTCGGCAAGCTGATCAGTTGTTTCGAAGCTGAGGCGAAGCGGAGGTACGGGCCGAAATGAGCTTTGATTTCGATGCGGTCGTCGTGGGCGCCGGGGCTGTGGGCCTTGCCTGCGGGCGAGCGTTGTCGAAACGGGGCCTGACGGTGCTGGTGCTGGAGAAGCAAGACCACATCGGCCAGGGCGTCTCCTCGCGTAACTCCGAGGTGATCCACGGCGGACTTTATTATCCGACCGGCTCCTTGAAGGCGAAGTTCTGCGTCGAGGGGCGCCGCGCCCTCTATGATTTTCTGACCAGCCGCAAGATCGATCACTGGAAATGCGGCAAACTGGTCGTGGCGACGGTAGAAACCGAGGTCGAGCGGATCGAGGCCATCTTCGAACAGGCGACGGCGAACGGGGTCGAGGGGCTGGCGCATCTGACTGGCGCCCAGGCGCGGGCGCTGGAGCCTGAGTTGAACGCCCACGCCGCCATCCTGTCACCCGAGAGCGGCCTGTTCGACAGCCATGGCTATATGCTGGCCCTGCAAGGCGAGATCGAGGATGCAGGTGGGGCGGTCGTCGCGTCCGCCCCTTTCGAAGGCGCGGAGCCATTGCCGGGAGGCGGCTTCTCCATCCGTGTCGGCGGGGAGGGGGCGATGAGGCTCACCAGCCGCCTGCTGGTCACCGCCCCCGGCCTGTTTGCTCAGACCGTGGCGGCGGCCATCGAGGGCTATCCGGCGACTGACATTCCAGCCGGCCATTTCGGCAAGGGCGTCTATTTCCGTCTGACAGGCCCGGCGCCATTCGACCGGCTGATCTATCCGCCGCCCATCCCCGGCGCGCTGGGCACCCATTATCGCAAGGACCTGGGCGGGCAGGGGGTGTTCGGGCCTGATCTGGCCTATGTGCAGGTCGAGGATTATTCGGTCGATCCGGCAAAGGCGGAGGAGTTCGCGCGATACATCCGCCGCTTCTGGCCCGGCTTGCCCGACGGCGCCCTGACGCCTGATTATGCGGGCATTCGGCCCAAGCTGCATGGGCCGGGCGAGCCTCAGCCGGACTTTCAACTGCATGGGCGCGAGCATCATGGCATTGACGGACTGATGGCCTTGTTCGGCATCGAAAGCCCCGGCCTGACCAGTTCGCTGGCCATCGGCGAGGCGGTGGCGAACGGCTTGATGGAGAGCCAATGACCGAGCGCGAGAAGATGCTGGCGGGCCTGCCCTATGATCCGGGTGATGCGGATTTGCGCGACGGGCGAGCCCGAGCCGTCGGTCTGACGGTCGCCATCAACGCCGAGCCGGATCGTGACCGCCGCAGCGCTCTGGTCAATCAGTTGGTTAACGCTGCGGACGGCAAGGCGGTCATCATGCCGGGCTTCTTCTGCGATTATGGCGTCAACATCCATCTGGGCGAGCGGGCCTTCGCCAACGCCAACTGCGTCTTCCTGGACTGCGCGGAGATTCGAATTGGCGACAACTTCCAGGCCGGGCCGGGCGTTCAGCTGCTGACGCCCGAGCATCCGCTGGATGCGGTCGCCCGCCGGGGCGAGGAGACGGCCCGGCCCATCGTCATCGGCGACGACGTATGGATCGGCGGCGGCGCCATTGTTCTGGCGGGGGTCACGGTCGGGGATCGATCGGTTATCGGGGCCGGTTCGGTCGTGACCAGGGACGTGCCGTCCGATGTCGTGGTGGTCGGCAATCCGGCCAGGATCGTGCGTAGGCTGGCGCCTGCTTAAACGCCTTGAAATCATCGCGCGGTTCATGCATAAGCCGCGCCTCGCGTGGCGGTCCCCCGTTCTTCGTTTCGAAGGGTTGGAGCCGCCGCTATTGTTTTCGCGCCAGACAGGCTTCGGCTCTGGGCGGCGCCCGACTTAGAAGATTGAGACGGACATGGCCGTTCCGAAGCGCAAAGTATCTCCCTCGCGTCGCAACATGCGCCGCGCCCACGATGCCCTGACCTCCAACGTCTACGTTGAGGACAAGGACACCGGCGAGCTGAAGCGCCCGCACCACATCGACCTCAAGAGCGGCACCTATCGCGGCCGTCAGGTCATCACGCCCAAGGAAGACTAGGTCTTTCACGGCCTTCCGATTTCGGTCGGTTGATGAATTTAACGGCGCGCGGTGATCCGCGCGCCGTTTTCGTGCGTTGTGCGCGGTGAAGCTTCTACTGGAGATCTCCGCATGATGATTCGTCTTACCGCCGTCAGCGCCTGCGCGATTCTGACCCTTGCCGCCTGCGGGCGAGACGAACGGCCTGCCGTGGATGCGCCGACAGCGGCGGCTCCGGCGCCTGCGACTACGGCCGCGCAGACTCAGTCTGCCACGCCCGTAGTCGATTCAAATGTCCTGAACGCCGAAGGTCTGGGCGCAGCGCGGATCGGCATGAGCAGGACGGATCTGATCGCGGCCTGGGGCGATCGAGCGAATCCCAATGCGGTTGGCGGCGCCGAGCCCGAAGTCTGCGACCAGTTCCATCCGGCACGCGCGCCCGAGGGCGTCAATGTCATGATCCAGAACGGCAAGCTTACGCGAATCACCTTGATGCGTGACGCCAAGATCAAGACCGACCGTGGGTTTGGGTTGGGTGATACGGCTATGGCCATAAAGCAGGCTTACGGCGGCTCCATCTTTGCCCAGCCGCACAAATATCAGGCTGCGCCGGCCGAGGATTTGTTCGCGTGGGCCCGCGGCGGTTCCACGAGCTATGTCACGGACCCGTCTGCGCGCGGCGTCCGATACGAAATCGGTACGGACGGCAAGGTCATGGCCATCCACGCCGGCGACCCGTCGATTCAACTTGTTGAAGGTTGTTCCTGACATCACCGCTCACGGCGGCATTGGCCTTTGGCGGACAGGCGGCTAAACCCGTCTGAATCACTTCCGCCTTGAGCCAAAGAGCCGAGACATGACCGACATCGCCGACATCGTCGCCCGCCAAATTCTCGATAGCCGAGGCAATCCAACGGTCGAAGTGGATGTGATTCTGGACGACGGCTCGTTTGGCCGCGCAGCCGTCCCCTCTGGCGCATCCACCGGAGCGCACGAGGCCGTCGAACTGCGTGACGGCGACATGAGCCTCTGGGGCGGCAAGGGTGTTCAGAAGGCCGTTGACGCCGTGAACGGCGAAATCTTCGACGCACTGTCCGGCATGGACGCCGAAGACCAGCGTCGTCTCGATGAAGCAATGATCAATCTGGACGGCACGGCCAACAAGGGCCGTCTGGGCGCCAACGCCATCCTGGGCGTGTCGCTTGCCGCCGCCAAGGCCAGCGCCATCTCGGCCGGTCTGCCGCTGCATCGCTACATCGGCGGCGTCTCGGCTCGGGTTCTGCCGACCCCGATGATGAACATCATCAACGGCGGCGCTCACGCCGACAATCCGATCGACATTCAGGAGTTCATGATCCTGCCGACCGGCGCGGAAACCTTCTCGGAAGCCCTGCGCATGGGAACGGAGATTTTCCACGCGCTCAAGAAGCAACTCAAGGACGCGGGCCATAACACCAATGTCGGCGACGAGGGTGGTTTCGCCCCCAATCTGGCCTCTGCCGATGAGGCCTTGAGCTTCATCACCAAGGCGGGCCAGGCGGCCGGTTATCTGGCCGGCGAAGATTTCCATCTGGGGCTGGATGTCGCCTCCACCGAGTTCTTCAAGGACGGCAAATACGTGATGGCGGGCGAAGGCAAGACCGTCGACGCTGAGGGCATGGCCGCCTACCTGGTCGATCTGTGCGAACGGTTCCCGATCGTCTCGATCGAAGACGGCATGGCCGAAGACGACTTCGACGGCTGGCGCCTGCTGACGGAGCGTCTGGGCGATCGCGTTCAACTGGTCGGTGACGATTTGTTCGTGACCAATCCGGCGCGCCTGGCTGCAGGCATCGGCGAAGGTCTGGCCAACTCGATCCTTATCAAGGTCAACCAGATCGGCACCCTTTCCGAGACCCTGGACGCGGTGGATATGGCCCAGCGCGCGGGCTACACCGCCGTGATGAGCCACCGCTCGGGCGAAACCGAAGACTCCACCATCGCCGACCTGGCCGTCGCCACCAACTGTGGGCAGATCAAGACCGGCTCGCTGGCCCGTTCAGACCGGGTGGCGAAATACAATCAGCTGCTCCGCCTCGAAGAAATGCTGGGCGACCAGGCCGTCTACTTCGGCGACGGCATGCTGCTGAAATAGGCTTTTGAAATGTCGGTGAAGAATCAGCGTTCTTCACCGGCTTTCTTACGGTCAAGCTACAATTTGTTAGGCATTGTCAGCTACAGTTTGTGAACTGTGTTTTCTGCGCTCAGAAGGAGCGTTTGCTGTGCCTGAACGGATGAAACCGTACCGTATCTCTTTCGTTTTGTTGCTGCTGTTCGCGTATCTTGGCGTGCAGGCTCTGACGGGTGAGCGCGGCCTGTTGAGCGGCGCTTCGCGTAATGCGCTGTTGACCGAACGCGCTGAGCAACTCGCGCATTTGACCGAGCAGCGCCGCGATCTTGAAACGCGTGTCCGCTACCTGCGCACCGACAGTCTTTCAAAAGATCTTCTGGAAGAGCGTGCGCGCGCCGTGATCGGTTTTTCCGACCCGCGCGATTATGTGATCCGCGTTCCTGCGCAAACCGTGCAGGGCTGATCAGCAGTCAATACTTGAACTATTGTTACAGGTGGCATGACGCCCCTTTGCGTTTCGGGAAGGAAGGCTGCTAAAGCCCCTTTCCGTAACGATAAGTAAGGCGTCGCCAATTGGCGCCTAGCCGGGAGATGCCGGATGGCGAAAGCCCCTGCCAAGAATGCTCAGACCACAGCGCCTGACAAATTACCAAATACCCCTTCGGCGTCGAAGGAAGACCTCCTTCGCTTCTACCGCGAGATGGTGCTGATCCGCCGCTTTGAGGAGCGGGCCGGCCAACTGTACGGCATGGGTCTGATCGGCGGCTTCTGCCACCTCTACATCGGCCAGGAAGCGGTCGCTGTCGGCGTTCAGGAGAGCGTCAAACAGGGACATGACAAGATTATCACGGGCTATCGCGACCACGGCCACATGCTGGCCGCGGGCATGGACCCGAAAGAGGTCATGGCCGAACTGACTGGTCGTATCGGCGGCTCGTCCAAGGGCAAGGGCGGCTCGATGCACATGTTCGACGTGCCGACCGGCTTCTATGGCGGTCACGGCATCGTCGGCGCCCAGGTGGCGCTGGGCACCGGCCTGGCCTTCGCCGGAAAGTATCGTGGCGACGATTCGGTGGCCTTCGTCTATTTCGGCGACGGCGCCTCGAACCAGGGGCAGGTGTACGAGAGCTTCAACATGGCCCAGCTGTGGAAGCTGCCGGCCATCTACATCATCGAGAACAACCAGTATGCGATGGGCACGAGCATCGAGCGCTCGTCGTCCACGACCGAACTCTATATGCGCGGCGCCAGCTTCGGCATTCCGGGCGAACAGGTCGACGGCATGGACGTTCTGGCCGTGCGTGACGCCACCGCCCGCGCCGTGGCCCGCGCCCGCGCCGGTGAAGGCCCCTACATCCTGGAAGTGAAGACCTATCGCTATCGCGGTCACTCGATGTCCGACCCGGCGAAATATCGCACCAAGGAAGAAGTCGACGAGGTCAAGAAGACCCGTGACCCGATCGATCACCTAAAGATGCTGCTGTCCGCCGCCAATGCGACCGAGGACGAGCTCAAGGCCGTCGACAACGAGATCAAGGCGATCGTCGCCGAAGCTGTTCAATTCGCTCAAGAGAGCCCGGAGCCCGATCCGTCCGAGCTCTATACCGACGTCTACGTGGAGGCCTGATCCGTGACCGACATTCTGATGCCGGCGCTGTCCCCCACGATGGAAGAGGGCACGCTGACCAAATGGCACATCAAGGCGGGCGACACCGTGTCGGCCGGCCAGGTGATCGCCGAGATCGAAACCGACAAGGCCACGATGGAAGTCGAGGCCGTGGATGAAGGCGAAGTGCTGGAAATCCTGGTCGCCGAGGGTTCCGAGAACGTGAAGGTCAACACGCCGATCGCGCGTCTGGCCGGTGAAGACGGCGCTGCGACGCCCGCGCCCAAGGCCGCCGAAACCGACGCGCCCAAGGCTGCGGTCGAAGGCAAGACTGGCGATCCCGAAAAGGCCCCGGCCCAGACTGCGACGCCCAAGGTCGAACTGCGCGACCCGGAAATCCCGGCCGACGCCAAACTGGTCAAGACGACCGTGCGCGACGCCCTGCGCGACGCCATGGCCGAGGAAATGCGCCGCGACGACCGCGTCTTCCTGATCGGTGAGGAAGTCGCCCAGTATCAGGGCGCATACAAGGTCAGCCGTGAACTGCTGCAGGAGTTCGGCGACCAGCGCGTCGTGGACACCCCGATCACCGAGCACGGCTTCGCCGGCCTGGGCGTCGGCGCCGCCATGGCCGGCCTGAAGCCGATCGTCGAGTTCATGACGTTCAACTTCGCCATGCAGGCGATCGACCACATCATCAACTCGGCCGCCAAGACCCTGTATATGTCGGGCGGTCAGATCCGCGCGGACATCGTCTTCCGCGGCCCCAATGGCGCCGCCAGCCGCGTCGGCGCTCAGCACAGCCAGGACTATTCGGCCTGGTATGCCCAGGTGCCGGGCCTGAAGGTCATCGCGCCCTATGACGCCGCCGACGCCAAGGGCCTGCTGAAAGCGGCCATTCGCGACCCGAACCCCGTCGTCTTCCTCGAACACGAAATGCTTTACGGCACCGAGTTCGACGTGCCGGAAGTCGACGACTACGTCCTGCCCATCGGCAAGGCCAAGGTGCGTCGCGAAGGCAAGGACGTCACCATTACGGCGCACGCCCGCATGGTCGGCTTCGCGCTTCAGGCCGCCGAGAAGCTGGCCGAGGAGGGAATCGAGGCCGAGGTCATCGACCTGCGCACCCTGCGTCCGCTGGATCATGAAACCATCGTCGAGAGCGTCAAGAAGACCAACCGTCTGGTCTCGGCCGAAGAGGGCTGGGGCCCGATGGGCGTCGGCGCCGAGGTCGTGGCCCGCGTGATCGAACACGCCTTCGACTATCTGGACGCCCCGCCGCTGCGGGTTCACCAGGAAGACGTGCCGCTGCCTTATGCGGCCAACCTGGAAGTTCTGTCTCTGCCGGGCGTGGACAAGATCGTCGCCGCCGTGAAACAGGTGATGGCATGACCGATATCCTGATGCCGGCCCTGTCTCCGACCATGGAGGAGGGCGTTCTGGCCAAATGGCACGTCAAGGTCGGGGACGTTGTCTCCGCCGGCGACGTGATCGCCGAGATCGAGACCGACAAGGCCACGATGGAAGTCGAGGCCGTGGACGAGGGTGAAGTCACCGACATCCTGGTCGCCGAGGGCACGGAAGGCGTGAAGGTCAACACGCCCATCGCCCGGCTGAAGGACGAAGGCGGCGCCGCTGCGCCCAAGTCCGCCGAGGCGCCCGCCAAGCCGCAAGAGGCCGCCAAGGTCGAGGCTGCGCCTATGGCCGAGGCTCCGAAGGCTGCCCCGGCGCCCGTCGCGCCGAAAGCCGACAGCGGCGAACGCATCTTCTCTTCGCCTCTGGCGCGTCGCATCGCCGCCCAGAACGGCGTCGATCTGAAGTCGATCAAGGGCACCGGCCCGCATGGCCGCATCGTCAAGCGCGACGTCGAGGCCGCCGGCAAGGGTTCGGCTCAACCTGCGACCGCATCGTCGGCGTCGCCCGCCACGACCGCAGCCGAGCCGCGCAAGGCGCAGTCGCTGGCGCAAATGGGCATTCCGGACGGCAGCTATGACCTGATCCCGCTGGACGGCATGAGGAAGGCCGTCGCGCGTCGGATGGTCGATAGCATTCAGAACGTGCCGCACTTCCCGCTGTTCATCGACTGCGAAATCGACCAGCTGATGGCCGTGCGCGCCAAGGTGAACAAGATGCTGGAGCCGCAGGGGATCAAGGTCTCCGTCAATGATTTCGTCATCAAGGCCGCCGCGTTGGCCCTGAAGATGGTGCCGGAGGCGAACGCCTCCTACACGCCCGAAGGCATCGCCATGCACCACAACGCCGATATTTCCATGGCGGTGGCGATCGACGGCGGCCTGATCACTCCGATCATCAAGAGGGCCGAAACCAAGGGTCTGGCGCAGATCGCGACCGAGTCCAAGGATCTGGCCAAGCGCGCCCGCGACCGCAAGCTGAAGCCGGAAGAGTTCCAGGGCGGCACTTTCTCGGTGTCCAACCTGGGCATGTTCGGCATCAAGCAGTTCACCTCGATCATCAATGAGCCGCAGGGCTGCATCATGAGCGTGGGCGCGGGCGAGCAGCGCGCCGTCGTCAAAAATGGCCAGGTGGTTGCGGCCACCGTCATGACCGTGACCCTGACCTGCGATCACCGCGTCGTGGACGGGGCGACCGGCGCCCGCTTCCTGCAGGCGTTCAAGCCGCTGATCGAAGATCCCGTGGCGATGCTGGCGTAAGGGGCGGAAGGGTCATGACCTCGGTCTATGACTTCTCCGCCCGCGCCATCGACGGCGCGGACGTATCGCTGGACCGCTTTCGCGGGCAGGCGCTGCTGATCGTGAATACGGCGTCCAAATGCGGCTTCACCGGCCAGTACGACGGTCTGGAGAAGCTGCATCGGGATTTCGCGGATGCGCCGTTCCAGGTGCTGGGTTTTCCCTGCAACCAGTTCGGCAATCAGGAGCCCGGCCGGGCGGCGGAAATCGCCGCCTTTTGCGCCACCAGCTTCGACGTGACCTTTCCCCTGTTCGACAAGGTGGAGGTCAACGGGCCGAACCGGCATCCGCTTTACGCCTGGCTGACTGAGCAAAAGCGCGGTTTCCTGGGCTCCAAGGCCATCAAGTGGAACTTCACCAAGTTCCTGACCGACCGTGAGGGCAGGGTGGTCGCCCGTTACGCCCCGCAGACTGAACCCGAGGCCATCAAGGCCGACATCGAGAAGTTGATCTAATGGCTGCTGAATTCGATCTCGTCGTCATCGGCTCGGGCCCCGGCGGTTACGTCGCGGCCATTCGCGCCAGCCAGTTGGGCCAGAAAGTCGCCATCGTCGAGCGCGAGAACCTGGGCGGCATCTGCCTGAACTGGGGCTGTATCCCGACCAAGGCCCTGCTGAAGTCGGGCGAGAAGTTCGAAAGCCTGTCGCATCTGAAGGAATACGGCCTGTCGGCGTCCGGCGCGTCGTTCGACTTCGACGCCATCATCCAGCGCTCGCGCGGCGTCGCGGCGACGATGAACAAGGGCGTCGCCTTCCTGATGAAGAAGAACAAGATCGAGGTGATCGAGGGCTCGGCCAAGCTGGAGAAGGGGGCGGCCGCGCCCAAGGTCGTCATCGCGCTGAAGGCCGGCGTTTCGCGCACGGTCGAGGCCAAGTCGGTCATGCTGGCCGTCGGCGCCCGCGCTCGCGCCCTGCCGCAGATCGGGCTGGAGGCCGACGGCGACAAGATCTGGGCCTATCGCGACGCCCTGGCGCCCAAGACACTGCCCAAGACCTTCGTGGTCATCGGCTCGGGCGCCATCGGAATCGAGTTCGCCAGCTTCTATCGCGCCCTGGGCTGCGAGGTGACGGTCGTCGAGGCGGTCGAACGCATCATGCCGGTCGAGGACGAAGAGGTCTCCAAGGCGGCGCAGAAGTCGTTCGAGAAGCGCGGGATCAAGTTCAAGGTCGGGGCCAAGGTGACCAAGGTCACTAAATCCGCCTCGGGCGTGAAGGTGGACATCGAGGTCGGCGGCAAGGCCGAGGTTCTGGAAGCCGAGGTCTGCATCTCGGCCGTGGGCATCACCGCCAACACGGACGGCATCGGGCTGGAGGCCTTGGGCGTCGAACTGGATCGCGGCCACATCAAGACCGACAGCCACTGCCAGACCAATGTGAAGGGCCTTTACGCGATTGGCGATTGCGCCGGCGCGCCCTGGCTGGCGCACAAGGCGTCCCACGAAGGCATCCACGCGGCCGAACACATCGCCGGCTACAAGACGCCGAACGTCCACTCACCGATCGCCGGCTGCACCTACGCCCAGCCGCAGGTCGCCTCGGTCGGCGTCACCGAACAGGCCGCCCGCGCCGAAAACCGTGAGGTCAAGATCGGCCGCTTCCCCTTCCGCGTGAACGGCAAGGCCGTGGCGGCAGGCGAGCCGGACGGCTTCGTCAAGGTCATCTTCGACGCCAAGACCGGCGCCCTGATCGGCGCCCATATGATGGGCCACGAAGTCACCGAGATGATCCAGGGCTATGTCACCGCCATCACGATGGAGGCGACGGAAGAGGACATCCACGGCATCGTCTATCCGCACCCGACCATGTCCGAAGCCATGCACGAAGCGTCGCTGGACGCCTACGGGCGCGTCATCCACCTCTGATCCCAATCGCTGTCCCGTCGGCGATCTGACGAGACAGCGACAGATTGTCGCGCTAACGTCGCTCTCTATTTGGGAGCGCGCGCATGGCGTCTTTGCTGCGAAAACGGGTGAAGGGCGAACACGCCCGTGTCGGCTTTGTCGAATTGTTCTTCGACCTCGTCTTCGTTTTCGCCATCACCCAGGTCAGTCACGGTCTGTTGGCGCATCTCACGCCGCTGGGCGCTGTTCAGGCGGCGATGCTGCTGGCTGCTGTATGGTGGGCATGGATTTTCACCTCATGGATGACCAACTGGCTCGATCCTGAGACAGTGCCGGTGCAGACCGCATTGTTCGTGCTGATGGGGATAGGGCTGGTGATGTCGGCCGCCCTGCCACACGCTTTTCAGGACACAGGATTGGCTTTTGCTCTGGCGTTTGCCGCCATTCAGGTGGGCCGCACCGCCTTCATGGTCTGGACGATGCGCGCGGACGACGGCCTGAGGCGCAACGCCTTCCGTATTCTGGTGTGGCTGACGGCTTCAGGCGTGCTGTGGATCGCGGGTGGGTTGGCGATGCCCGAACATCGCATATGGTTTTGGCTGGCGGCGCTGGCCACCGAATATGCGTCTCCGGCCCTGTATTTCTTCGTGCCCGGTCTTGGGCGATCCCGCACCGAGGACTGGACCATTGAAGGCGCCCACATGGCCGAACGCGTCGGCCTGTTCGTCATCATCTGCCTGGGCGAGACCTTGCTGGTGTCCGGCGCGACCTTCGGAGAATTGGACTGGTCGTCGGCCAAGGTCTGGGCCGCCTTCATCTCCGCCATTCTGTCGACCGTGGCCATGTGGCGGTTGTTCTTCAGTCAGGCGCACGAGACTGCAGCCGAGGCCATCATTCACGCTGCGGATCCCGGTCGTGTGGCGCGACGGGCCTATACCTATTCGCCCATTCTGGTCATTGCCGGGATCATCGTCGTGGCTGTCAGTGATGAACTGGTTCTGGCGCATCCCGGCGGCCATGTCTCAACGGCTACGGCCCTGACATTGCTGGGTGGGCCGATCCTGTTTCTGCTGGGAACGGCGGTGGCAGGCTGGGCGATCTGGCGGCGCATCAGCTGGACGCGGCTGCTCGGGTGCGCTGTTCTGGCTGTCGGCTGGGTAGCGGTTCCGTGGACGACGCCGCTGATCCTCAGCATCGCGACGACAGCCGTGCTGATGGTCATCGGCGTCTGGGAGAGCCTGCGGCCGCGTCAGGTCTGAGACTCAGGCGTCCGCCTTTTCCACGAAGCTGTCGATCACGCGCTTTTCGCCGGCCTTGTCGAAATCGACCAGCAGCTTGTTGCCCTCGACCACCCGCACCGAGCCGTAGCCGAACTTCTGATGGAAAACGCGCTGGCCCCGCGCCCAGCCTGAGCTGGATTTGGGGTCGGCGGTGGCGATCAGGCGGCCGTCGCCCTCGATCACGGCCTTGCGCGCCGGAACGCGGCTGGGCGTCTGTGCGGCGGTGAAACTTTGCGCGCGTTTCCAGCCCGGCGAGGAATAGCCGCTGCCGAAGGAAGGGGCGTCGTCCCAGCGGCTCTTGGCCTCCTTCATGCCCGTGGAGGCGCCGTAATAGCCGGTGTCCGATTGCGGATCGACGTGGGCGATGGGCAGTTCGTCGACGAAACGGCTCGGCAGTTGGGACGTCCAGCGCCCATAGACCAGGCGATTGGCGGCGAAACTGATCCGCGCATCCTGCTTGGCCCGCGTCACGCCGACGTAGGCCAGGCGGCGTTCCTCCTCCAGACCCTTTTCGCCCTTCTCGTCGATGCTGCGCTGGCTGGGAAACACGCCTTCCTCCCAGCCGGGCAGGAAGACCAGCGGAAACTCCAGCCCCTTGGCGCCGTGCAGGGTCATGATCTGCACCGCGCCGTCGCCGTGCGCGTCCTCGGCGGTGGCCCGCTCCAGATCCATCACCAGCGAGACATGCTCCAGATAGGCCTGCAGCGTCTCGAACGACTGCATCGACTGGGTCAGTTCCTTCAGGTTCTCCAGCCGCGTCTGGCCGCTGGTGCGGTCGGCCTTCTGCATGTCGGTATAGCCGCTCTCCTCCAGCACCGTCTCCATCACCTGCCAGTGGGGCGTGGTCTCGGCCAGGGCGCGCCAGCGGTCCAGATCGCGCACGAAGTTGGACAGGGCGGTGCGGGTGCGGGCCTGAAGCTCGTCGGTGTTGATCAGGCCGCGCACGGCGGTCAGGGCCGACAGGTCGTGTTGGCGGGCGATCTGGAGAATCTTCTGGACGCTGGTGTCGCCGATGCCGCGCTTGGGGACATTGACGATCCGCTCGAACGCCAGGTCGTCGTCCTCGGACTGGATCAGTCGCAGATAGGCATGGGCGTCGCGGATTTCGGCCCGTTCGAAGAAGCGGGGACCGCCGATGACCTGATAAGGGACGGCCATCATCAACAGTCGCTCCTCGAACGCCCGCATCTGGAACGAGGCGCGGACCAGGATGGCCATGTCCTTGTATTTCAGGCCGGGCTCGCCGGCGTGGGGACGGCGCGCAGTCTCGATCTCGTCGGCGATCAGCCGGGCCTCGGCCTCGCCGTCCCAGACGCCGCGCACGCGCACCTTGTCGCCGCTGTCGTCCTCGGTCCAAAGGGTCTTGCCCAGACGGTCGCGGTTGGCGGCGATCAGGCCGGACGCCGCGCCCAGGATATGGCGGGTCGAGCGATAGTTCCGCTCCAGCTTGACGATCTTTGCGCCGGGGAAGTCGCGCTCGAACCGCAGGATGTTGTCCACCTCGGCCCCGCGCCAGCCATAGATCGACTGGTCGTCGTCGCCGACGCAGCAGACATTGCCGGTCGAGGCCGTCAGCAGCCGCAGCCACAGGTACTGGGCGACGTTGGTGTCCTGATACTCGTCGACCAGGATGTAGCGGAAGCGACGACGATATTCCTCTGCCAGGTCCGCGTGTTGCGACAGGATGGTGATGTTGTGCAGCAGCAGATCGCCAAAGTCGCAGGCGTTCAGCGACCGCAGTCGCGCCTGATAGGCGGCATAGAGACCCTGACCCTTGCCATTGGCGAAGTCTTCGCCGGGCGGCAGCTTGTCGGGCGTCCAGCCACGGTTCTTCCAGTGATCGATCAGGCCGGACAGCGACTTGGGCGTCCAGCGTTTGGTGTCTATGTTGGCCGCTTCCAGCAGCTGTTTCAGCACCCGCTCCTGGTCGTCGGTGTCCAGGATGGTGAAGCTGGATTTCAGCCCGACCAGTTCGGCATGGCGGCGTAGAATCTGGGCGGCGATGGAGTGGAAGGTGCCCAGCCAGCGCAGGCCCTCGGCCGACGGGCCGATCAGATGGGTGATCCGCTCGCGCATCTCGCGCGCGGCCTTGTTGGTAAAGGTGACGGCCAGCAGTTCCCACGGCCTGGCCCGCCCCGTCGCCAGGATGTGAGCCAGACGGGTCGTCAGAACCCGTGTCTTGCCCGTGCCGGCGCCCGCCAGCACCAGCACTGGACCTTCCGTCGTCTCTACGGCCAGACGTTGTTCAGGGTTCAAGCCTTTTAGGTAATCGACAGTTTCACGCGGCGGTTGGGCGCGCGCGAGGTCGGAGATGCGGGGGGAAGGCAGGTCGGTCACAGGCAAACATACTCGGGCAGACGGGCAGGGCGGCTGGAATCGGGGCTGCCGGAAGCGGAGAGGAGAACATAACCAGCACAACGGCCAAAGTCAGGCCCTTCCGCTACGAGGTGATATACCTTCTGAGGCGATTATCATCCGGCGCAGCGTTGACGCGCGCAGAAACCTCATGATTCAACCCAGGTTGAAGCGGGTTTACGAAGCATCGTCGCCAGAGAATGGGACGCGAATTCTGGTCGATCACCTGTGGTCGCGCGGCCTGACCAAGGACAAGGCGACGTGGCGCACAACGACGCCGCCGTCCTGGCCGGCTTGCTCTGTTTACTTCAGGCGATAGCTGATCGTGGTGACGACCCGGACCTTCTTGTTAGGCGAGGAGGCCTCGTCGCCAGCCCCGTCACGCGCCAGGATTTCGAATGATCCTTGACCTGCTGACTTGATTGGTCCTAGCGGCGCGCCTGAGTCCTTGGCGAATTGTTCAGCCCCGCTTCGGGCGGCGGCGGTCGCCTCTGCTATCATGGCCGGACGCACGTCGTTCAGTCGGGTGAAAATATAGGACGGGCCCTGGAAGTCCTGCAAAACCACGCCCTGGCGCACGAGGTCATTCAGGTTGCGGGTGGTCGTTTGGACCCGGTCCACATCATTGGTCCGCACGATCACTGTCTGTGTCAGGATGAAGCGCGGGCCGCCGGTCTGACTGGCGTATTCACGCGCGCGAGTGTCGGCGACGCCTAACTGGCCAAGATCGACGGCGTCGTCAGGATAGTCCTGGGCCTTCAGAAACTGGCGCACTGTGGCCAGATCACCGTCGATCCGGGCCTGAACCTCGGACAGGACATCGCCTGATGCCGTGAAACGGATCGGCAGAACGGCCAGGTCCGCCTTAACGTCCTTTTCCGCCAGGCCGCGGACGGTGACGGAACGGTCGCCCGCCCGTGCATTGACCACGCCTTGGCCGATCAGGGCGCCGCCGCCGATCAGGCCTATGGCCAGAAGACCGCCAGCGACGGCGGCGGGGATCAGGCGGCTGTTGTCCATGATTTTGTTCCTTAGGGTAGGCGGAAGGCTACGACGGCTTGCCGTGTTCCGCCACCCAGCCCAGTGCCAGAAGGCGACAAGCTGACGCCAGCGGACGTCGCCCGCGATTGGCGTCGATATCGGCCAGAAGTTGCGCCTTGCTGAGCGCGCGTGTCTGGGCGATGCGGTCCAGAACCGCCCAGAATTCAGGCTCCAGGGCGACCGAGGTGGCGTGTCCGGCAAGAACGACCGAACGCTTGGTCAGTCCACTCAACGCGCAGACTTCAGCACGATCTCCGCCGAGGTGGGGGCGCCATTTGTCAGGATGGGGGTATGGGTGTCGGTTACGAACACCAAGGCGCCGGACGGGTCGCGGATGTCTGCGCGCACTGCATAGGTGTGGCGCGGATCAATCTCCGCGCTCGAGAAGGCCAGGGTCAGGCGATAGGGCGGCCCGCCTGCAATGGGCTCATTAGCTTCGGCCAGAACGCGTGCAGGCGCGTCGGCCAAACTGACATCCTCCACGCGGACGTTCAGCACGTGGCCGGGGGGCAGCATGATCCGCTCGCGGTAGAAGGCGGTGACGTTCACGACCGTGGTTCCTGTGGTTGCATCGGGTGGTCCCACGCGCGTGACGGGCGCAGGTGTTGCGCAGGCGGCCAGCGTCAAGGCGGCCGGCAGGATGATCGGGGCGAAGCGCATGTGGAAACTCCTTTGGACCAGTATGCCACACCAAAGTGGACCAGTATGCCACACCAAAGCTTTGCGGGGGAGCGACGCCCTTTGAATACACATGATAAGGGACGGTTCCATCTGTTGGAGCCCGAGTTTGAATAGGTCTTTTGTCGCTGTCGCCGTCACGCTCTGCGCCCTGATCTGGGGCACGACGTGGTTTGCGATCACCCTGCAACTGGGTTCGGTGGAGCCCATCGTTTCGGTCGTCTGGCGATTTGGGCTGGCGGCGGCCGTTCTGTTCGGGTTTTGCGCCTTGACCCGGCGGCCCCTGCGCCTGTCGCGAAACCAGCATCTGACGGCCATAGGGCAGGGGGCGTTCGTCTTCGCTGTCAGCTACGCCTTTGTCTATGCGGCGGAGGCGCAGGTCGCGTCGGCGGTTGTCGCCGTCATCTTCGCGGCGCTGGCGTTTGTGAACCTGATCCTGTTCCGGGTGCTGGGCGGGCAGAAGGCTTCGTCCGAAGCCTGGTGCGGCGCGGCGCTTGGCGTCGTGGGCGTAGGCGTCTTGTCCCTTGGCCAGTTGTCGGAGGCGGGCGCCGGGCTGGATCCCCGGTTGGGCGTCATTTTCGCCATCACGGCTGTGATCGCGTCGGCGCTGGGCAACTGGTTCGCCTGGAAGGGCCAGCAGGCGGGCGCGCCAGTTTTGGCCGCGACAGCCTGGGCCATGGCCTATGGCGCAGTCATGCTGGCCATCTATGGCGTCTTCACGGGCGTCATCTGGCGGATCGAGCTGACGTCCGCCTATGTGCTGTCGCTGCTCTATCTGTCGCTTTTTGGATCGGTGATCGCGTTCGGACTGTATTTCAGCATCGCGCGACAGCGGGGCTATGCGCTGGCCAGCTATATTTCGGCTCTGACGCCGCCCATCGCCATGCTGGTGTCCGTGCTGTTCGAAGGCGCGCGTTTCGGGTGGTCGGCTCTGCTCGGCCTGGCTCTGGTGCTGGTCGGACAGGTTCTACTGATCCGTTCGCCCAAGGCTTGACGTTCAGTCGTCCAGCTTTTGACCATCCAGCAGTCGGGCCGCACGTTCGTTTTCCTTGGCCGCAGCCTGTTTCTCCGCCTTTGTGCGACCGTGCGTCACGCGATTGGCCAAGGCGCGTGAGCGATCCTCAGCCTTGGCGCGTTCTTTTCGAGCCCGGTTCAGGTTCACGATCTCGCCCACGGTCTATTCCTCGGGTTTGACGGGCGGAGCGGCTTTGGCGGGATCGGCCTCTGGCGGCAGGGCCAGTGCAGTGGGCACCTGAGCGTCAGGGATGGTCGCGCCGGCAATCAGGGGCTGACCCAGCGATTGCTGGTCAAGTCTGGTCCAGCCGTCGGACGAACCGCCCCGTTGGCGGCCCAGATCGAACATTGCGGTCATGGTCTCCTGGTCGAATTTGAGACTGGAGGCCGAAACATTGTCTGGAATGGCGGACAGGGACATGTCCAGGCCGTTGCGCTGGGCGAAGGCCGCAGTCACGGCCAGGTGGATGCGCAGCGAGGCCTTGCTCATGCTGTCATAGGTCCGGGCCAGGATGCCCGAGATGCCGCCCGGCGTCACGCCGTTGTTGCGGCCGACCTGTCCGTTGACGATGACGTACAGGGCGCCGACGCGCCCCTGGTTGTCTGGCCGGGTCCACAGCATCAGGTCTTCCGGGATCGCCAGGAAGGGGGTGTTGACCCCTCCATCGACGTGCATTTCCAGTGCGACCTCATTGTTCGACTGAAGCCCGGCGATCAGCACAGGCGGGAAAACGCCGGGGATGCTGGCCGAAGCGACCAGCACCTCCTTGAACAGTTCGCGCGCGTTGTCGTCGCCCTGGGTCGCCAGAAGGCCCATGTCCCAGATCACGGTCTCCTCGCTGTCCAGGTCCGTGGTGGCGACCAGAAGCTTGCGCCCCGTGGCGTTCTCGCGGGCGACGGCGGCCATCAGTTCGGGCGTGACGTTCTGATCCACCAGATTGCGCAAAACCTTGGAGGAGAACAGGCTGGGATTCAGGAAGGCGGCGAAGCTGCGCCAGCTCAGAATATTGTCGGCGGCGCCGCTGGTGTAGGCCTGCTGGAGCTCGTCGTCCCAGTCGGGGCCCAGGTAGGCGAACGGAGCGGCCAGGGCGCCGGTGCTGACCCCGGTGACAACATCGAATCTGGGCCGGTCGCCATGATCGCTCCAGCCGACCAGGACGCCGGCGCCGTAGGCGCCATTGGCCCCGCCGCCGGACAGGGCCAGGATGTTGGTCGGATGGTCGCTGCGCAGCCGCCCGCCGATTTCCTGCGTGAAGGCCTCAAGGCGGGCGCTGTCATTGGCGCGGATGCGTGGGTCCGCCGCCTTGATAAGGGTGCCGTCAGCGATCCTGAGCGGCCCGACCGGCCGATCCAGAGTGCCGCACGCGGAGAGGGCCAGCGCCATGACAAGGCCCAGCAGGCCGGTTCCGATCCGTGGCATTCGCTCTGTTCCAGCCCTGTTTCGTGCGCCAGAGTTGTACAGTCGGTCCGGTGAGTCTGTCATCACAGGAAGACGCAGCCTTCGCCTTGCAAGCGCAGCAGTTTGAAACTCGCTCCTCCCGGTCGCGTTTCAACACCAGGACAATCCTGCCCCGAAGGAGAAACGCATGTTTAATTCCTCTCAGATCACGGAACACCTCGAGGTCGTAGGATCTGACGGCGGCCATGTCGGTCGTGTCGATCATGTGCTCGGGGATCAGATCGAACTGGCCAAGATCGATCTGGCTGGCGGGTTCAGGCATCACATGATCCCTGTCAGTTGGGTGGACCGTGTGGACGACAAGCATGTCCACCTCAACCTGACCAAGGATGAGGCCAAGGCGCGCTGGACGGAAAAGCCGCACTAGTCTTCATCATCGCATGACTGAAAATGGGCTCCGCTGTCGTCAGCGGGGCCTTTCGCGTATCTGGGTTGTGTCGTGAATGGCGACGTTGGAGAGACCGCCTTGATCCGTCTGATCCTGAATTTGCTGTGGTTTGTCCTGGGAGGCTGGCTGTCCGGCCTGCTGTGGCTGTTGGGCGGGGCGATCCTGGGCCTGACCATCGTCGGCCTGCCGTGGACCTTCGCGGCGTGGCGCATCGCAAGCTATTCATTCTGGCCGTTTGGCCGCGAGATCGTCTGGCAGCAGGCGCACCCGGTCGCGGGCTGTCTTGGTGTTGTGCTGAACATCGTGTGGTTCATTTTTGCGGGTTGGTGCATCGCCCTGTCGCACCTGCTGATCGCGGTCGCCGAGTTTGTCTCGATCATCGGCATTCCGTTCGCATTGAAAGATCTGGAGCTGGCCAAGCTGGCGCTGGCGCCGGTTGGACGCACGATCCGCGACAAGCGGTAGTCGCAGCAGAAACGAAAACGGCCGGCTCTCCTGCGAGAACCGGCCGTTTCATCATGCAGTCTATTTCGAGGCTCAGCCTGGCGAGATCATCTTCTCGGGGCGGACGGCTTCGTCGAATTCGGCGTCGGTCAGATAGCCGCCGCCGACCGCTTCCTCGCGCAGGGTGGTGCCGTTCTTGTGGGCGGTCTTGGCGATCTTGGCGCAGATGTCATAGCCCAGCTTGCCGTTCAGGGCCGTGACCAGCATCAGCGAGTTGTTCAGGCCGCGCGCGATATTGTCCTCGCGCGCCTCGATGCCGACGACGCAGTTATCGGTGAAGCTGATGGCCGCGTCGGCGACCAGGCGCACCGACTGCAGGAAGTTGTACGCCATGACGGGGTTGTAGACGTTCAGCTCGAAGTGCCCTTGCGACCCGGCGAAGGTGATGGCGGCGTTGTTGCCGAACACCTGGACGCAGACCTGGGTCAGAGCTTCGCACTGTGTCGGATTGACCTTGCCCGGCATGATCGACGAGCCGGGCTCGTTTTCCGGCAGGGCCAGTTCGCCCAGACCCGAACGCGGGCCGGAACCCAGGAATCGGATGTCGTTGGCGATCTTGAACAGGGACGCGGCGACCGTGTTGATGGCGCCGTGGCTGAAGACCATGGCGTCATGGGCGGCGAGGGCTTCGAACTTGTTCGGCGCCGTGGTGAAGGGCAGGCCGGTGATCTCGGCGATCTGGGCCGCCACCTTCTCGGCGAAGCCGATGGGGGCGTTAAGGCCGGTGCCGACGGCGGTGCCGCCCTGGGCCAGCTCCATCAGCGCGGGCAGAGTCTGTTCGATGCGCTCGATGCCGTTGGCGACCTGCTGGGCATAGCCGCCGAACTCCTGGCCCAGGGTCAGGGGGGTGGCGTCCTGGGTGTGGGTGCGGCCGATCTTGATGATGTGGGCCCAGGCGTCCGACTTGGCCTTTAGCGCGGCGTGCAGGTGCTTCAGCGCGGGCAGCAGGTCGTTGACCACCTGTTCGGCGCAGGCGACGTGCATGGCCGTGGGATAGGTGTCGTTGGACGACTGGCTCATGTTGACGTGGTCGTTCGGGTGGACCGGCTTCTTGGAGCCCATCTCGCCGCCCAGAATCTCGATGGCGCGGTTCGAGATCACCTCATTGGCGTTCATGTTCGACTGGGTGCCCGAACCCGTCTGCCAAACGACCAGCGGGAAGTGGTCGTTCAGCTTGCCTTCGATCACTTCGTTGGCGGCCTTGACGATGGCGTCGGCCAGAGCGGGGTCCAGCTTGCCCAGATCACGGTTGGTCTCGGCGGCGGCGCGCTTGACGATGCCCAGGGCGCGCACGACGGGCAGGGGCTGTTTCTCCCAACCGATCTTGAAATTGCCCAAGGACCGCTGCGCCTGGGCGCCCCAATAGCGGTCGGCGGCGACTTCGATAGGGCCGAAGGTGTCGGTTTCGATGCGGACGTTGCTCATGCGCGGGACTCATCTCTCAGGCGTGGCGATTGGTTGCGCGGCGGTGTAGCACGCAAGTCATGCAGGGCAAGACGAACGCGGATTGGATCGGGACCGGAAAGGTCCGCGCACGGGAGGATGGCGACGCCGTCGAGATCGTCATCGACGGCCTGACGACCCAGGCCAAATACTACAAGCCGTTGGTCTACGAGTTCATGCGCAAGGAATGGTCGTCACGTCCGTCGTGGGGAGACCATGTCGTGGAAATCCGCATGGAGCATGTCGGCGACCCACCGTGGATGGATCTGGACAATCTGGCCAAGGCCCTGCTTGATTCCATCAAGGGCTATCTGTTCCACGATGACAGTCAGGTCGCGCGGTTGTTGGTGGAACGCAATGAAGGTGAAAAGGAACGGATCACGATCCGCTCCTATCCACGTAAGCGTTGACGCCTATTTCTTGCGGAACTGGTCCAGTGAGACGACCTTGGGACCGTCCGAGATGGGAGGCGCGTCCTTGGGGGGGGGCGTTTCTTCCTCTGTCGGCTCCACGATCTCAGGCTCATCGAACTGCAGCAGGAACTGCACGCTGGGATCGTAGAAGCGGGTGATGGCTGAATAGGGCATGACCAGATGTTTGGGCAGGCCGCCGAAGCGCAGCTTGACCGAGAACTGATCGGCATCGACGGCCAGGTCCTCGTACTGATGCTGCAGCACCACCGTCATTTCCTCGGGATATTTGGCAAGGATGTCGGGGGGAACGCTGACGCCAACCGCACGAGTCTTGAACGTGATGTAGAAGTGATGCGCGCCGGGCAGACCTTCGGCCAGCACATGCTCCAGCGCGGAACGGACGACCCCGCGCAGGGCCTCGTGCGCCAGGCGGTCGTACTGCATCTCGTCGACCGGAGGGGCTTGGTCGCTCATCGTCACCTCATATCCTGAGCGCGACTGATAGCGGTGACAGGCCTCATGCGAAAGAGACCATTAAGGTGAACCGTCGCGATTTATGGCGACAGGCGGATCAGATCTTTGGAAAGCGCCGGGATTCTGTTGCCAGGCTCCCGACAGGCCCCGCCCAAGGATCTGAACCCCTAGGACTTAAGATTCGAAATCACCCGAACCGCATTACGCGGCGAGAGCGACTTCTCCAGCGAAGTTATCGTTCGCAGTTAGAAAATGGCCCGATACGGTGGGCCAGGACGAGCGAAAGCAATCCTCTTTACACGTCCGTCGATGCTAGTCGGCCCCATGCTGCCTCCGCCGATAACGCGGGGAAGAAGTTGGTGGAGCCGCCGGGAATCGCACCCGGGTCCGGTCCGCTTATTACAAGCGCGTTTATCGCTATAGTCCGGCCGAAACCGGACGATCGTTACATAAGTAAGTTCGGCCGTCTTTCCAAGGCCCATTGAGCCTCAGTTCAAACGGTGTGGAAAATCAGTTTCCGCTTCCACCGTTGGACGCGAGATTCGGATTCGTTTGACGATCCATGCCTTCACGAAAATCCTTGCTGTTTTCACGCATTCTTTCGCGTTGAGCAGCCGTCATGCAAATCCGTTGGCGACGGTTTGAACCAAGCACGGGTTCAGTACGGCATATAAGGCGATCTCCAGGGCGAAATTGTTCCGATACGGAGCCAGGAATAGCAGCAGACGAAGGTGTGCCTGGCGCAATTTCAACTGTGCGTGGGGAAGGCGTGACGCTTGCCTGCTGCAGTGCAAGTGCGAAAGCGAGTACGATCATGCTGAACTCTCATTGCGACGATTTGTCGTGAATTTGCGGCAGTGTAAATCAATAGGCTTCTATGCACATCCTACTTCGAATGACGGCAGAATTCACTACTCAGTTAGCTAGGCGTGACGTCTATTTGCATGGCAGTAGGCCAGCATGTATTCAGTTTCGAATTCGATTCCAACAAGGCGCTTGATTGCGAAACCACGTCAGTTGTCGTTTGGCGTAGTTTCGGGTCGCTCTCTTTAGAGACGCTACTGCATCACTCTGTGTCTCTTCGCTCATAAGGCAGGCCGCGAGTTCCCGTATGCCCACAGCCTTCATTGCGGGCAGACTGGAAGGAAGCTGACGCGCAATCAGGGTCCGAACCTCGTCCAGCACATTATTTTCTAACATTGTGTCTACTCGACGATCGCACTTTTCATAGAGGCGCTGACGGTCAGGTTCAATGACAATGCCTGTCCAGGCGCCGGATTTGAGTAGGGGGAGTGTATCACCCTGCCAGTCGCTGATCGCACGACCGCTGGAGACGTAGACGCTCATGGCGCGCACCAGTCGCTGGCGGTCGCCCTTTTCGATGGTGGAAGCGGCTTTGGGGTCCACTCCAGCCAGTGTGTTGCGAAAGGTGATCTCGCCCTTTCTAACAAATTCCGTCTCTACGGCGTTGCGCACATTCGTTGGGACCGTCGGAATATCGGCCAACCCCTTGGTTAAGGCGGTAAAGTAGAGCCCCGTCCCCCCGACCAGAATCGCTGGGCGGTCCTCAGCTTCTAGGTCGGCCAGAAGTTCAATGGCCGCTCGGCTCCATCGTCCGACCGACCATGCCTCTGCCGCATCCGCCACGCCATACAGTCTGTGATCGGCCTGCGCCTCTTCTTCGACCGTGGGCCGCGCGGTCAGGATGCGCAGATCGGCGTACAGTTGCTGACTGTCGGCGTTGATGATCACCGCGCCGGTTTCTCGCGCCATCTTCAACGCCAGCGCGGACTTGCCGGAGGCGGTGGGGCCGGCGATCAGGGTGACTAATGGCGGTTTGGACAAATGGAGGCTCGCAGGTCGTGTCCGACGGCGATAGAACGCCCGCCTTATCGCCTGCAAGCGCCCGCATGTTTTTGGGAGACCGCCTTGGTCGAACGTTCCGCCGTCATCGCCGCACTCGACACTGTCATTGATCCGGTTTCGGGGCAGGGGCTGGCCGCCGCTGGTCTGGTTCAGGGACTGGTGGTGGCCGACGACCGGGCCGGTTTCGCGCTGGAGGTCGACCGCAGCCAGGCTTCCGCCTATGCGCCGGTTCGAGATGCGGCCGAGGCGGCGTTGAAAGCCATTCCCGGCATGGCGCGGGTTTCGGTCATCCTGACTGCTGAAGCCAAGCCGGGCCTGAGCAAGCCTGCGGGCGCCCGGCGCACCGCCGGTCTGTCCAAGGCCGCGGTCGATCAAGGGCGGGCCAAGGCGCCGGCGGCGACAGATCGTCCAGCCCATGTGCGCCGGGTTCTGGCGGTCGCCAGCGGCAAGGGCGGCGTCGGCAAATCTACGGTTGCGGTCAACCTGGCGGCGGCGTTGGCGGCGCGCGGTCTGTCGGTCGGCATCCTGGACGCCGATGTCTATGGCCCGTCGCTGCCGACCATGCTGGGGATCAGCGGTCAGCCTGCCTATGAAGACGGCGCTATCGTTCCCCATGTCGCGCATGGTTTGAAGGCCATGTCGGTGGGACTGCTGACCAAGATGGATGACGCCATGATCTGGCGCGGACCGATGGCGTCGCAGGCCATCACCCAGATGTTGACCCAGACGCGTTGGGGGACGGAACAGAACCCGCTGGATGTTCTGGTGGTCGATCTGCCGCCCGGCACCGGCGATGTGCAATTGACCCTGATCCAGAAGACGCCGTTGGACGGCGCGGTCATTGTCTCGACCCCGCAGGAGGTGGCGCTGGCGGATGCCCGTCGTGCGCACACCCTGTTCCAGCGGGTCAATGTGGCGACCCTGGGTCTGATCGAGAATATGAGCGGATCGGTATTTGGTCAGGGGGGGGCGAAGGCTGAAGCGGAACGTCTGTCGATCCCGTTCCTAGGCGACCTGCCTCTGGATGCGGCGCTGAGGGAGGGCGGAGACGCTGGCCGCCCGCCTGTCGCGGTCGATCCAGATGGCGAGATCGCGACCCGGTTCGCAACCGTCGCGGAGCACGTAATTTCCGGGCTGAATCTTTAAGGAAAAATAGTCGCGCTCAAGGGTTTTCAAACGCAACCCTAACCGCCACCTTGGTCATTACCAATCGCCAATGGAGCGCTTTATGAGCGTCGACGCCCTTTTCCAGCCGTTCAAGATCAAGAACCTGACACTGCCCAATCGGATCGTCATGGCTCCCATGACCCGGTCCTTTTCGCCGAACGGCATCCCGACATCGGATGTCGCGGGCTATTATCGCCGCCGTGCCGAGGGCGGGGTGGGTCTGATTGTCACCGAGGGCACGGTCATCGAACGTCCCGCCGCCCGAAACGACGCCAATGTGCCAGTCTTCCATGGCGAAGCCCTGCCGCAGTGGAAGTCCGTTGTGAATGAGGTCCACGCCGCGGGCGGTCTGATCGCGCCGCAGATCTGGCACGTCGGATCGGCGCGTGGTCAGGGCGCGGACTGGACGCCGCTGGGCAAGGTGGACAGCCCATCCGGCCTCACCCTGCCGGGCAAGGCCAAGTATGAGCCGATGACGGAAGAGGACGTGGCCGACACGATCGCGGCCTTCGGCAAATCGGCGCGAGCGGCCCGAGAAGTCGGCTTCGACGCCGTCGAAATCCATGGCGCCCACGGTTATCTGATCGACCAGTTCTTCTGGGGCGGGCTGAATGTTCGTGAAGACCGCTGGGGCGGCCCGACCATCGCAGATCGCACCCGCTTCGGCGTCGAGGTGGTCAAGGCGATCCGCGAGGGCGTTGGCGACGACATTCCCGTGATCCTGCGTCTGTCGCAATGGAAGCAGCAGGACTATTCCGCGCGCATCGCCGAGAACCCGGATCAGTTGGTCGAGTGGCTGGCCCCGCTTTCGGATGCGGGCGTCGATGTCTTCCACTGCTCGCAGCGCCGCTTCTGGGAGCCGGAGTTTGAAGGTTCCGACCTCAATTTCGCAGGTTGGACCAAGAAGCTGATCGGCAAGCCTACAATCACGGTCGGCTCGGTCGGGCTGGACGGTGAATTCATCGCGGCCTTCGCCGGGGAAGGGTCGCGCCCAGCGTCGCTGGACGGCCTGATCCGCCGTCTGGAGAACGAAGAGTTCGATCTGGTCGCCGTGGGGCGCGCCCTGTTGGCAGACCCGCAATGGGTCAACAAGATCAGAGACGGCCGCACCAGCGAGTTGCAGAACTTTGAACGTCAGGCGCTTGCGACCCTGTCGTAAAACAGAGCCGTCGAGCCGGTCTGATCAGGCCGGCTCGACGATCACGCCCGTGCCGTAGCAGAGAACTTCGGTCACGCCCGGCATGATTTCGGTGGCGTCGTAGCGCACGGCCAAGATGGCGTTGGCGCCATGCGCCTCGGCGTGTTTGACCAGTTCGTCATAGGCCTCCTGACGCCCGGCCTCGGCCAGTTTGACATAGGCGCCGACGCGTCCGCCCAGCATTGACTGGACTCCGCCGATGGCGTCGGAGATGGCGTTGCGCGAACGCACCGTCACGCCACGCACAAGGCCGATGTGGCGTGTGACGCGAAAGCCGGGCAGGTCGTTGGTTGTGGTGACGTACATGTAACTCTCCTAGCGGCGGTCAAGAACGCGGAACGTGAAGGCGTGATCGTCCTTCTCACCCTCTGGATGAGATTCGGCCGATGTCTCGATCCAGTCTGTCTGGTCAAACGGCGGAAATACGGCGTCGCCTTCCGGGCTGGCGTCCACCTCGGTGATGTAGAGCCGTTTCGCGCGGGGCAGGGCGGCTTCGAACAGGGCCGTACCGCCGATGATGCAGATTTCGTCGACGCCGTCATCTTGCGCCGTCTCGCGCGCGATTTCGATGGCTTCGTCCAGGGTGGAGCAGACCAGGGCGCCCTTGGCCATGCCGTCGGCTTCGTAGGACTCGTCCTTGGTCAGCACGATGTTCAGGCGGCCTGGCAAAGGTTTCAGCGGCAGGCTCTCCCATGTCCTGCGACCCATCAGGCAGGGCTTTCCCACCGTGATCGCCTTGAAGCGCTGAAGGTCCGAGCGCAGCCGCCAGGGCAGGTCGCCGTCACGGCCGATGACGCCGTTTCGTCCACGAGCGACGACGAGAGAAATCTTGGGCTGGGACAAGAACCGTCACCTTATCCGTGCGTTGGAGGATGCCATCCAATGAACCCGAGCCCCACTTTGAGCAAGTATGTCCCCGCCATCGTCGTCGGTTTACTGGTCGCCTTGGTGGTGTCGGCCGGGTTCTCGATGCTGTTGCGATCCGCAGGCGCGTCGACCGGCATGACGCCGATGTTCATTGGCGGCTTCCTGGGCATATTCACCGCCTACATCATGGCCAATCTGGCCGGGACAAAGCGGGGTAAGGCGGCGACGGCGGAGCAGAAGCAGGCCGTGCTGGATTTCCGCCCTGAGCCCGGAAAGGCGATGCTGATCGTCTTTCGCGAAGGCTTCGTCGGCATGGCGGCGGGCATGGATTTGCGGGTTGACGACCAGTTCGTCGCCCAGCTGAAAAGTCCGCGTTTCACCGCCATTTCGGTCGAACCCGGCGGACATCGGATTTCGATGGCCTTCGGCGGCCTGGCCGGCAAGCAGAACAAGCCGACGCTGGAAGGCTTCATCGCCGCGCCGGGTGAAATCGTCGCCTTTCGGGCTGTGATGGCGATGGGCGCTTTGAAAAACCGTATCCGGCTGGAACGGGTCGACAGCCGCGAAACCCTGACCTTGCGCCTCACGCCCATGACGATGATCGCGCCGGCGGGGTAAAGGCGTGAAGGTGTACGGGGATGGCGGTTAGGCCATCCCCGACTGCGCCGTCAGGCGTCCGGTTCCAGCAGCTTCAAACGGAAGAATGCCGCACCGATCACGGCGCCGATGGCCGGGGCGATGAAGAACACCCAGACCTGCGACAGGGCCTGGCCCCCAGCCAGAACGGCTGGACCGAAGCTGCGCGCCGGGTTGACGGACACGCCGGTCACCTGAATGCCGACGATGTGGATCACCGCCAGAGTGATGCCGATGGAGACGCCAGCGAAGGCGCCGTGCCCCTTGACGCCGGTCACGCCCAGGATGGCGATGACGAAGATGGCTGTTGCAACGATTTCAAAGATCAGGGCCGCGTGAAGGCCATAACCGCCGGGCGATCCGGCATCGAAGCCGTTCTGACCCAGGTTGGCGAAGCCGGTCTTGGCGATGAAGCCCAGGATCGCGGCGCCTGCGACAGCGCCGATGAACTGTGCGGCCCAATAGACGAGCATGTCCTTGGCGCTGATCCGTCCGGCGACGAAGGCGCCGAGGCTGACCGCCGGATTGACGTGGCAGCCTGAGATCGGGCCGATGCCGTAAGCCATGGCGATGATGGCGAAGCCGAACGCCAGGGCGATGCCCAACTGACCGACATGGTCAAAGCCGCCCAGTACAGCGGCGCCGCAACCGAAAAGCACGAGAACTGCGGTCCCGACCAGTTCGGCCGTGAACTTCTTCAACATGAGAGTTTCCCCGTTCTTCACCCGCACCATCGCGGATGAGCAGAGGTTGCTCCGAAAACCATCGGTTGACCACACGTCGTTACGAGTTGTGTTCCAACCACTTGAGCCATTTTCGATGCATCGCCTGATCCAGATCGATTCCCGCTCTGGCGCAGTAGATCAGCAGCATTCCCAACACGTCCGCAGCCTCGTCGCCCAAAGCCTGGGCGTCGGGCGCCCCGCGGGCGCGCCCGGACAATCGCAGATGCTCAGCGGTCAGTTCGCCCAGCTCTTCCTGCAGCTTCAACAGCGCCCAGTCGCGGTCGCGGTCGATGCTGTGTTCAGCGGCATAGATGTCGGAGATACGAAGAACGTCCGCCTGCAGGGCCTTCAAATCCATCAGACTGCGACGATCGCCTTGATATGCGGCCAGGTCTGATAGTCGTTCAGGGTGAAGTCAGACAGTTCATAGGCGAACAGGTCGCCCTTGGGCGTCAGGCTCATGGTCGGAAGGGGCAGGGGCTCGCGGGTTAGTTGAAGCTCGGCCTGTTCCAGATGATTCAGGTAAAGATGGGCGTCGCCGAAGGTGTGGACGAACTCGCCCGGCTCCAGACCCACGACTTGGGCCACCATCAGGGTCAGCAGGGCGTAGGAGGCGATGTTGAACGGCACGCCCAGGAAGATGTCGGCGCTGCGCTGATACAGCTGGCAGCTCAGTTTTCCGTCGGCGACGAAGAACTGGAACAGGCAGTGACAGGGCGGCAGGGCCATGTCGTCCACGTCCGCCGGGTTCCAGGCGGTGACGATGTGGCGGCGGCCGTTGGGATTGGTCTTGAGGCCGTGAACCAGTTTTTCGATCTGGTCGATGATGCGGCCGTCCGGCGCGGTCCACGAGCGCCACTGCTTGCCATAGACGGGGCCAAGCTCGCCATCGGCGTCGGCCCATTCGTCCCAGATGCGGACGCCGTTTTCTTTCAGCCAGCTGATGTTGGTTTCGCCGCGCAGGAACCATAGCAGTTCAACAATGATCGAACGCAGGTGCAGCTTCTTGGTCGTCAGGACAGGGAAGCCCCTGGAAAGATCAAAACGTATCTGACGGCCGAAGACGCCAAGCGTGCCGGTGCCGGTGCGGTCATCCCGCCGAACGCCATGGTCGAGAATGTCGCGCAGCAGATTCAGATACTGCCACTCGGGGTGATCCGTCGGCGCTGTGTCCGTGCGGGCCTGAAGTTCAGCGGGGGCGACCTGAGCGTTCATGCCTCGAGCGTGCCTCAGAAAGTGATTCGTGACTCTCGATAATTCCGCCGTCCTGATGGGCGTCCACAAGAAATCGAATCATACGATGCGGCGAAAGCCGTCCCGCGCTTTCGCTGCGAGGTTATTGAGGTCCCCACCGGAAGGCGCGGCTGGGCGTGGCGTCATTAACAGCGGGTTCCAACGCCCCTGCAGGTCAGGTCAGAACAGAACGGCAGGGTTCATGATCCGGTTCGGGTCGATCGCACGGCGGATCGCGGCCATGGTCTCTATTTCAAGGGCTGACTTGTAGCGTTTGACTTCTTCAGTCTTCAGGCGGCCCAGGCCGTGTTCGGCCGAGATGGAGCCGTCGTAGCGGCCGACGACGTCGTGAACGACTTGAGAGCCTTCCTTCCAGCGACCGATGAAGGTCGGGATGTCCTGGCCCACGCCCGGCAGGATGTCGTAGTGTAGGTTGCCGTCTCCGACATGGCCGAAGACCGAGATGCGGGCGCCGGGATGGAAGCGTTCGACGGCGGCGGAGGCTTCGTCGATGAAGTCGGCTATGCGGCTGATGGGGACTGAGACATCGTGTTTCCAGCCGCCGCCTTCGGGTTTCAGGGCCGCAGAATGTTCCTCGCGCAGACGCCAGAAGGCGGCGCGCTGGGCGTCGTTCTGGGCGATGGCGGCGTCGGTGATCAGGCCCTGTTCGAAGGCGACCTCCAGAAGGGCCTCCATCTGGGCTTCTGCGCCGCCGGGCGTGCCCGACGCGATCTCGATCAGCACATACCAGTCCGGCGTCGTCTCCAGCGGCTCGCGCGTGTCGGGGATGTTCTTGAGCACCAACTCCATCCCCAGACGCTTCATCAGTTCGAAGGCCTCGACGCCGCCGCCGGTTTCGGCCTTGGCGCGGGCGAGCAGTTCGATCGAGGCGGCGGCGGTCTCCAGACCAACGATGGCCACGGCGCGTGACCGCATGATCGGGAACAGCTTTAGTGTGGCGGCCGTGACGACGCCCAGGGTGCCCTCTGCGCCGATCAATAGTTGCTTGAGGTCGTAGCCGGTGTTGTCCTTGCGCAGCCGTTTCAGGCCGTGGAAGATTTCACCATTGGGCATGACGGCCTCGATGCCCAGCACCAGATCGCGCATCATGCCATAGCGCAGGACCTGGGTGCCGCCCGCATTGGTGGAGATGACGCCGCCGATGGTGGCCGAGCCTTCGGCGGCCAGGCTGAGCGGGAAATAACGGCCCGCCGACGTCGCCGCCTGTTGCGCCTCCAGCAGGGTCAGACCGGCCTCGACCGTCATGGCGTCGTCCAGCGGGGTGACATCGCGAACGGCGCGCATCTTCCGCGTCGACAGCAGGACTTCGCCGAAGGGCACCTGACCGCCGACCAGGCCGGTGCCGCCGCCCTGAGGCGTGATGGCGACGCCTTCACGCGCGCAGATGGTCACAGCCTTCGCCGTTTCCTCGACCGAACGCGGGGTCAGCAGGATGGGCGTATTGCCGGTCCAGCGATTGCGCCATTCGGTCAGCGACGGCGCGATGGCGTCGGCGTCCTGGGTCCAGCCCCCTGGACCCAGCGCGGCCTTCAATTCGTCGAGAACAGCGGAGGAGGGGGCGGTCGTGCTCATGGCCCCCTTTTGTCAGGCGTCGCCGTTCGTTGGAAGGTGTTTTGACGCCCCTCTACGCTTCAAGCCGGTTTCATCGAGCCGGTGTCGATGAAGCGTTGATGCCAGGACAGCGCCTCGTTCAGCAGGTGCGGCGATTGCAGGCCATAGGAGCCCTTCAGCGCGCGCGCATAATAGTCGGCCAGGGCGTCGCGATAGTCAGGGTGGGCGCAGTTGGCGATGATGACGCGTGCGCGCTGCTTGGGCGACAGGCCGCGCAGGTCGGCCAGACCCTGTTCCGTGACGATGACCTGCACGTCCTGGGTGATGTGGTCGACATGGCTGGCCATAGGCACGATGGCCGAGATCTTGCCGTCCTTGGCCGTCGAGGGCGTGACGAAGCAGGAGATGAAGGCGTTACGGGCGAAGTCGCCGGAACCGCCGATTCCGTTCTGGATGCGCGAGCCCATAACCTGGGTCGAGTTGACGTTGCCATAGATGTCGGCCTCGATCAGGCCGTTCATGGCGATGCAGCCCAGACGGCGGATCAACTCGGGATGGTTCGAGATTTCCTGCGGGCGCAGGATGATTTTTCCCCGGAACTGCTCCATGCGGCCGTTCAGATCGGCGGCGGCCTCAGGGCTGAGCGAGAAGGCGGTGGCCGAGGCGACGGTCAGTTTGCCCGCGTCCAGCAAGTCCAGCATCCCGTCCTGAATGACCTCTGTATAGGCGGCCATCCGCTCGAACGGGCTGTCCAGCAGACCGGCGAGCACGGCGTTGGCGACATTGCCGACGCCGGACTGCAGCGGCAGCAGGGCGGCGGGCAGGCGGCCGACCTTCACCTCATGCTTCAGGAACTCGATCAGATGCCCGGCGATGGAAAGGGCCGTGGCGTCGGGCGCGGCGAAGGGCAGGTTGCGGTCCGGCGCGTGGGTCTCGACGATGGCGACGATCTTGTCGGGGTCGCAGCGGAAGGTAGGCTGGCCGATCAGTTGTTCGGCGCGGGTCAGCGGGATCGGCACACGGTTGGGCGGCAAGGCGGTGCCGTAATAGATGTCGTGCATCCCCTCCAGGGCCGCATTCTGCCAGCTGTTGACCTCCAGGATCACGCGCTCGGCCCGGTCCAGCCAGGTCTTGTTGTTGCCGATGGACGAAGACGGAACCAGCGACCCGTCCGCATTGATGGCCGACACCTCGATCACCGCCGTGTCCAGCGGACCCAGCACGCCCTGCCAGACGGCGGGAGCCAACTGGCTGAGGTGCATGTCCAGATACTCCATCTGGCCCGAGTTGATCTTCTCGCGTGCGATGGGGTCGGAGTTGTAGGGCAGGCGCAGTTCGATGCCGTCCGCCTTGGCCAATGCGCCGTCCAGTTCCGGCCCGGTGGAGGCGCCGGTCCAGACATTCAGGCGGAAACGGTCGCCCGCCTTGTGCGCCGTCTCGATTCGCGTCGCCAGTTCCGGCGGCACCGCCTTGGGATAGCCAGATCCGGTGAAACCGCTCATGCCTACGGTGGAGCCCGCCGGGATCAGGGCGGCGGCGTCCTGGGCGGACATGACCTTGGATTTCAGGGCCTGGCTGCGGATACGCGATGACATGGAAGGCTGTGGGCTGCGGCCGGGGAGGGCCTTGGAAGCGGTCGTGCTTAGGTCGCACCGTTTGGGTGTTCCATACGCCTTTGGTCGAACTTGTCCTATCCGCAGGCCTTTCCTGTTTTCTGAGAACAGGAGTAGAACGCGATCATGATTTCCGTTCTCGCCGCCCTTTCCCTGTCCGCCGCCGCTCCGCAACAGGCGGATGATCCAACGGTTGCGGCGGGTCTGGTCGTGGATCAGATGCATCAGGCGGCCTCGCGCGCGGATGGCCCGGCCTATTTTGCCACCTTCACGCCGGACGCCCGGTTCATCGGCACGGACGCGACGGAGCGTTGGAGCCTGGCGCAGTTCCGAGCCTATGCGACGCCTTACTTCTCGCAGGGCAGGGGCTGGACCTACCGACCGCATGATCGGGTGGCGACCCTGGCGCCGGGCGAATGCCGCTGCATCGTCTGGTTCGACGAACTGCTGGACAATGACGCCTATGGGCTGGTGCGCGGATCGGGCGTGGTGCGTCTGACCGAGGCGGGCTGGAAGATCGAGCAATATGTCCTCAGCCTGCCGGTGCCGAACAACAGGGCCAAGGCCGTCGTGGCCCTGATCGCCGCCGACCCTGCCGACTGATGGATTTTCAGGAAGAAGCCTTTGTTCTGTCGGCGCGCGCGCATGGCGACACCGGCGCGGTCGTGGACCTGCTGACCGAGGCCAGAGGGCGTCGCTCTGCCTATGTGGCGGGCGGGGCGTCGCGCAAGATGCGGCCCTTCCTGCAGCCCGGCGCGCGGGTCGTGGCGGACTATAGGGCGCGGACGTCGGACCATCTGGGCGCGGCGCGGCTGGAGCCCATCGGCGAGGGGCCGAGCGCCCTGTTCGACGACGCCCTGGCCCTGACCGGGCTGGCGGCGGCGGCGGGGGTGGCGCAGGGCGCGCTGCCAGAGCGGGAGCCGCATCCCGGCGTCTTTCTGGCGTTCGAGGCCCTGATGGCCGCCTTCGCCCTGCCCAGCGTCTGGCCCGCCATCTTCGTGCGGTTTGAGGCGGGGCTGCTGGACGATCTGGGCTTTGGGCTGGACCTGTCCCGGTGCGCGGCGACGGGCACGGCCGACGACCTGATCTATGTCAGCCCCCGGACGGGCCGGGCGGTCAGCCGCGAGGCGGGCGCCCCCTATGCCGACAAGATGCTGGCCCTGCCCCCCTTCATGCTGGGCGCGCAGGCGGGGCTGATCGAAGGGGACGTGAAGGCCGGTTTCGACCTGACCGGGCATTTCCTCGAACAGTTCGTGTTTCATCCGCAGAATCGGCCCCTGCCGCCCGCGCGGGTCTGGATGCTGGACAAACTGGCCGAGGCCGGTCGCCTCTGAGCCGCCGTTTATGCCCAGATAGACGCCTTATCCCGAACGGACGGGCTAGACTTATCCCTTCCGATCCCCGATTCGCAGAGCCATGACGATCCACGCCCCGCCGCCGGAAGGCGGCCGCATCATCGACGAGCCGATGGAGACGGCGCTCAGCCGCCGCTATCTGGCCTACGCCCTGTCGACCATCACCAACCGCGCCCTGCCGGACGTGCGCGACGGCTTCAAGCCGGTGCACCGCCGCATCCTGTACGCCATGCACCAGATGCGGCTGAACCCACAGGCGGCGGCGCGCAAATGCGCCAAGGTCGTAGGCGAGGTCATGGGCGGTTATCACCCGCACGGGGACGCCTCGATCTATGAGGCGCTGGTGCGCCTGGCCCAGGATTTCGCCCAGCGCTATCCGCTGGTCGACGGTCAGGGCAATTTCGGCAACATCGACGGCGATAGCGCGGCGGCCATGCGCTATACCGAGTGCAAGCTGACGCCCGCCGCTGTGCTGCTGCTGGACGGCATCGACCAGAACGCCGTCGATTTCCGCGCCACCTATGACGATCAGGATGAAGAGCCGGTCGTCCTGCCTGCCGGGTTTCCGAACCTGCTGGCCAATGGGTCGTCGGGCATCGCGGTCGGCATGGCCACCTCGATCCCGCCGCACAATGTCGGCGAACTGATTGACGCCTGCCAATTGCTGCTGGAGCGGCCAGAGGCGACGACGGCGGAACTGGTTCAGATCGTGCCGGGGCCTGACTTTCCGACCGGCGGCGTGTCGGTTGAGGGCGCGGCGTCGATCCTGGACGCCTATGAGACGGGCCGGGGCGGGGTGCGCCTGCGCGCCAAATGGGTCGAGGAGAAGCTGGATCGCGGCGCCTATCAGATCATCGTCACCGAAATGCCCTATCAGGTGCAGAAGTCGCGCCTGATCGAGGCCCTGGCCGATCTGATCGAGCACAAGAAGGCCCCGTTGCTGGGCGATGTGCGCGACGAGTCGGCCGAGGACATCCGCCTGATCCTGGAGCCCAAGAACCGCACCATCGAGCCCGAGATGCTGATGGAGAGCCTGTTCAAGCTTTCGGATCTGGAAGTCCGTTTCCCGATCAACATGAACGTGCTGGACGCCACAGGCACGCCGCGCGTCATGGGGCTGAAGGACTGCCTGCGCGCCTTCCTGGATCACCGTCGCGAGGTGCTGAACCGCCGGTCGCAATGGCGGATCGAACGGGTCGAGAAGCGGTTGCACCTGCTAGAAGGCCTGCGCATCGTCTTCCTCAACCTGGACGAGGTGATCCGCATCGTCCGCGAGGAGGAGCAGCCCAAGGCCGTCCTGATCGCCCGCTTTGGCCTGACCGAGCCTCAAGCCGACTACATCCTCGACACCCGTCTGCGCCAGTTGGCGCGGATCGAGGAAATGGCGATCGACAAAGAATACAATGCATTGGCGGAAGAACTTGCCAACCTGAAGGCGCTGACCTCGTCGGAAGGCAAGCAGTGGAAGGCGATTTCGAAGGAGCTGGAGGCCGTTCGCAAAGCCCTTATCTCGCCGCGCCGCACCACCATCGCCGACGCTGTGGACACCTCGGCCTTCGTCGCGCCAGAAGCCTTCATTCCGCGCGAGGCGATCACCGTCATCCTGTCGGAGCGCGGCTGGATTCGCGCCGCCAAGGGCAAGGTCGAAGACCCATCGGAGCTGAAGTTCAAGGAAGGCGACCAACTGGCCTATCTGGTCCCGGCCTATACAACCGACAAACTGCTGGTCGGGGCGTCGGACGGCCGCATCTTCACCATCGGGGCCGACAAGCTGGCGTCCGGTCGCGGCCATGGCGAGCCGTTGCGCCTGATGATCGACCTGGACGAGAAGGCCGAGATCATCGCCGTTCTGGCGCATCAGCCGGGCGGGAAACTGTTGATCGCGTCCAGGGCCGGCTATGGCTTCATTGCCCCGGAAGACGACACCCTGGCCCAGAAGCGCGGGGGCAAACAGGTGCTGAATGGGGAGATGCTGGCCATGCTGCGGATCACGCAGACACCGCCCGCCGACCACGTCGCGACCATCGGCGAGAACATCAAGACCCTGATCTTCCCGCTCGCCGAACTGCCCGAGATGGGACGAGGCAAGGGCGTGCGACTGCAGAATTTCAAACAGGGCGGTCTAGCCGATGTCGCGGTGTTCAATGCCGAGACGGGGCCGGAATGGGCGGATGGCGGCGGACGTCGCCGCAACTGGCCCGACTGGAAGGATTGGCTGGGCAAGCGCGCTGGGGCCGGACGTCAGGGACCGCGCGGCATGCGCAAGTTCCGCGCGTGATTTGCTGCACCTGACCTGTCACGATTGTCACTAGGACGGAGAGCCGACGCTCTTCATACTCCGTCTTGAATTCTGGAGGAGACCTAATGATCACCCTGATCATCATCGGCGTTGTCGTCGCAGTCGTGCTGTTCGCCGTCGTGGGTGCGTACAACCGCTTGGTGAAGCTGGACCAGTCGGCCAACCAGTCGTTCGCCGACATCGACGTGCAGTTGAAGCAACGTCAGGACCTGATCCCCAATCTGGTCGAGACGGTGAAAGGCTACGCCACGCACGAGCGCGGCACGCTGGACGCCGTGACCCAGGCGCGCGCCGCCGCCGCCGGCGCGCGCACCGTGGACGACAAGGTTCAGGCCGAGAACATGCTGACAGGCGCGCTTGGCCGCCTGTTCGCGGTATCGGAGGCCTATCCGGACCTGAAGGCCAACACCAACTTCCAGCAGTTGCAGATGGACCTGTCGGACATCGAGAACAAGCTGGCCGCCGCACGCCGCTTCTTCAACAATGCGGTCAGCGAATTCAACGCCGTGCGCCGTCAGTTCCCGACCGTCCTGTTCGCCGGCCTCTTCGGCTATGGTTCGGACAAGCCTTTCTTCGACGTGGGTGAAGGCGAACGGGCGACCCTGAACGCCGCCCCGCCGACGGTGAAGTTCTAAGCGTCAATGGCTGTCTTTGGTCAGGCCGTCGGCCTGCGGACCCATATCTGGCGAAACAACACCCGGTCAGTGATCCTGCTGGCCGGGTTCCCGGTTCTGCTGGTCGGCATCCTGTTCGCCGTGCAGGTGCTGATGATGGGGTTCGGCGTTTTGCCGAACTCGGGGGGGAGCTTGGGTCAGGATCTGGCGCTGGCCGCCTCCATGCTGGGTTGGACGGTTCCGTTCGCCGCCATCGCCGCCGCCATCTGGTTCGTCATCGCCTATTTCGGCAACCAGGTGATGATCGACGCCATGACCGGCGCCCGGCCGGTCGAACGCCGCGTCGAGCCAGAGCTCTATAATCTGCTGGAGAATCTGGCGATCTCGCGCGGCATGAAGACGCCGACGCTGCGGATCATCGAAAGCCCGGCGCTGAACGCCTATGCGTCCGGCCTGCATGAGGGCAACTACAGCGTCACGGTCACGCGCGGTCTGATGCAGACGCTGAACCGCGACGAAATGGAATGCGTTCTGGCCCATGAACTGACCCACGTCATCAACAAGGACGTCCGGACCATGGTGATCGCCTCGATCTTTGCGGGCATCATCAGCGTGATCGCGGAACTGATCTTCCGGGGCATCTTCTACATGCGCAGCGGGCGCGACCGCGACAACAAGAACGCCATGCCTCTGATCCTGATCGGTCTGGCGGTCGGGGTGATCGGATTTGGCCTGGCGGCGGTGATCCGCATGACCCTGTCGCGGACCCGTGAGTATGTGGCCGACGCCGGCGCAGTCGAACTGACCAAGAACCCGGACGCCATGATCTCGGCCCTGCGCAAGGTGTCGGGCCAGTCCAAGCTTGAGGCGCCGGACGAACTGCGCGGCATGTTTCTGGACAACACGCCCAACAAGTCGGAGTTCTCGAGCCTGTTTGCCACCCATCCGCCTATCGAGAAGCGGATCGCGGCCCTGATCAAGTTCGCAGGCGGTCGAGACGAGGGGCCGTGGGGGGCGGCTTCACCGAGGCCGGCGACGCCGTCGCGCGCCAACACATCCGTGCCGACCACGTGATCCTGCTTTAGGTCAAACCTACATTCACCTGTTTCGCCTTGCAGACCGTCATTCCGGGGCTGAACGTTCGACGCCAAATGTGAGCCTCCCGGGTTCCGGGCTCGTTCTGCGGACGCCCCGGAATGACCGCTCTGGTCTGCATGTCGTGAACCTAGGGCAGGCGTTCCCAGCCCAGCGGCCTGAGCGCCTCCATCGGGCGGAAGTCGGCCTTGTAGTCCATCTTCTCGGAGCCCCGGACCCAGTAGCCCAGATAGACGAACGGCAGGCCGACGGTCTCGGCCTGTCGGACGTGATCCAGAATGGCGAACCGGCCCAGGCTGCGGCGCACCATGGTCGGGTCGTAAAAGCTGTAGACCATCGACAGGCCGTCGTTCAGCAAGTCGGTCAGGGTGACCGCGACCAGATCGCCGGGTCCGGCATCCGTGGAAGGCAGGCGGTATTCGATCAGATGGGTGCGGACGGCGGTGTCCTCCACCATGGCGACGTAATCGAGCCAGCCCATGTCGCTCATGCCGCCGGTCGGATGACGGGTGGTCAGATAGCGGCGCAGCAGTTGGAACTGTTCGGTCGTGGCCTCGGCCTCGACCAGACTGCGCGACAGGTCGTCGTTGCGCGTCAGGATGCGGCGCTGAGACCGGCTGAAGGAGAAGTCGGCCACGGGCAGGCGAACTGAAACACAGGCGTCGCAGGCCTCGCACGCTGGGCGATAGGCGATGTTCTGGCTGCGACGGAACCCGGCGATGGTCAGTTCATCATTGACATGGGCCCCGTCGGTGAAAGGCAGGTTGGCGAAGACCTTCCGTTCGGTCTTGCCCGGCAGATAGGGGCAGGGCGCGACCGAGGTCATGTAGAACCGGAGCTGTCTTGTCGGTACGTGCTGCGTCACGGCCTTAGGTCCGCATCCGATCTTGCCAATGTTGAAACGTCAGTCGCCTGAAGGTAATTTCCGCCATTCGGCGCCGGGCTGCAAGCGGGTTTGCGGTGCAGCCGAACGGGATCACAGCGAGGTGTCCATCGGCAGGACCGGCGCTTCGCGCAGAAGGACGATGGCGATGCGGCGATTTCCTGCCAGAGACGGGTCGTCAGGATAGAGGGGATCAGAGCCCGCCTTGCCTGACACAGAATAGATCCGGTCAGGATCGACCCCGGCGTTCTGCAGCACCATGCGTGAGCCGTTCGCCCGTTCGGAGGACAGGGTCCAGTCCCCCGGCGCGCTGGCGCGGTTCGACCCGGCGGTGGCGCTGGTGTGGCCGGTGATGGAGATGCGGTTCGGGAGCTGGTTTATGACCTTGGCGACAGCACGCAGCAGCACCTGAGCCCGGGCGTTGGGTCGCGCCGAGTTGCTGTCGAACATCGACCGGCCTTCCTGATCGACCAGTTGGATGCGCAGGCCCTCTGGCGTCTGATCCACGATCAGCTGTTTCGACAGTTCGGCCAGTTCGGGCATGGATTGCATGGCCTGGCGCAAGGATTCGGCGGCGCTGGCGAACTGTGCGGTCTCGCGCCGTTCGATCTCGGCCTGCAGCGCGGCGTCGCTGGCGGATGTCAGATTGCTGGCGCCGGGGCTGGCTGCATCCGGCGGCGCCTGAGGAGCCAGTTGCTCCAATACGGACATGGAGCCGGAGCTTTTTGATCCGTCTTCGCCCAGGGCCGTGCCGCCCAGTATGCCGCCCGAACCAGATGTGGCGGTCGATACGTTAGCCGGCGCGAAATACTCGGCGATGCCCTTCTTCTGCTCCGGGTCAGTCGCATTGATCAGCCACATCAGCAGGAAGAAGGCCATCATGGCGGTGACGAAATCCGCATAGGCCACCTTCCACGCGCCGCCATGGTGGCCGCCGCCGGAGACCTTCTTGACCTTCTTGATGAGGACCGGGCGATCGCTCGCGGACATGGGTGCGTGTTCCAGCGTACAGGTGTCCCATTCTGACCCGCCCAAGGTTAACCGCGCGTTGCCCCCGGCCGCTGATGTTAAGGTCAGGCGGGGGATCACCGCCAAGAAAAAGGCCGCCGGGCGATCCGGCGGCCTTTTCGTGTCCGATTGCGCTTGCGATCAGAAACGGAAGCTGGCCCGCAGGAGAAGTGAGTAGCGGACGTAGTCCTCCAGAAGCTCTGCATCGCCGGTCAGCGACAACATGCCGAGATCGTTGCCGAAGTTGACGCGGAAGCCCAGGATCAGGCCGCCGCCCTCGATGGCGTCGGGCGTAAGGGTGAAGGACTGACCGCCGCTGGCGAAGCGGGCGATGGTTTCACCCGCATCGACCGAGATGTTCTGACGATAGCCGACGCGGAGTTCGGGACGCAGCCAGCCGTTCTGGCCGAAGCTGTATCCGACGTTCATCGCCGCCACGGCGGAGAAGATGTGGCTGTCGCGCGAATCGATATCCAGGTCGAAGCCGTCGCCGCCGCCCTTTTCGGTGCGTCCATCTTCGGACAGGCGGAAATACTCGGCATAGATTTCGGGACGCACGTTCAGGCGGCCGAAGTTGCGTTCGTATGAGGCGCCGCCTGCGGCCGCAGCGGACCAGCCGTGCCATTCAGAGGTGTTGTTGAGATAGAGGCCTTCCGCCACCAGCGAGCGCTTGGCGTTGAAGCTTGCATAGCCGCCTGCGGCACGCGCCCAGGTCGTCCAGTACTGGCCCTGAGCGCGCCAGTAGAGGCCCAGTTCCAGCAGATTGGCGGAAAGGGTTTCCTCGGCCTTGGATTCCGGCTCCTTGATGTCCGAGGAGGTGAAAGCCGCGGAAATGCCGAAGGCGCCGAGGCCGGTGCCCTTTTCGACGCCGCCCGCGACCCCGAAACCTTCCGAACGGAAGCCGTAGGAATCCGTCTTGTCCTTGTCGGCGTAGAAGTTGATCTCCTGCACCCAGGCGCTGGTTTCGCCCGGTGCGGCGGTTGCGTTGCGGCCTGTCAGGGCGCGCGTCACGGCATCGACGCCTGCCGACAACGACATCAAAGGACCGCCCGAGTGGTCGGGCAGCATCTGCTGATACACGTCCATGAAGTCGTCACGATTGGTGCGCGACAGGAACAGGTTCTTCAGGGCTTCGTTGGAGCCCAGGGCGCCATAGACGGCGTCGAAGGCCGAAGCCTCCACCGGGATCAGGTCGGCTTCCGAAGCGGTGCGGCGACGGGCGTCGACATAGAGTTGGCCCGCAGCCTGATCGACGCCGGCATTGACGACATAGAGGTAGGGTGAGTTCTGATTGAGCAGCGACTGGTCGATCGCGCCGACATTGATCGACCCGGCTTCGATGATCGTGAAGCGCTCGGGCTGGGCCAGAAGAGAATTGAAACGCACGCCCAGCGCGGCCCCGTCCGCCAGGGTCGCATTGCCGCTGACCTTGAAGCCGCCAGACTTGTCGCCGGCCGGATCGAGCATGACGACCAGTGTGCCGTCTGCGCCGATGTTCAGGTTCGAGATGGAGGACGCCGTCTGTTGCGTGGCGTTCAGCGTGCCCTTGGACACATTGATGTCGAGAAGACCGTCGCTGGCGGTGATGGCTCCGCTGACGGTCGAGCCGCCAGAGATGTTCAGTCGGTCAGCCCCGGCGCCGAAGGCGATGTCGCCGACGACCGTGCCGTTCTCGATGCTGACGAGGTCGGCGCCATCGCCCAGCTTGATGTCGCCGACAATGGCCGCGGACTTCTTGTCTTCTTCCTTGGTGTCGGCCGGTTGATCCGGGGCGACCTGGCGAAGGGTCACGCCTGTCGTGCTGGCGGACAGATCGATGGCCGTGGCGTGGCGGTCGCCGGAAGTGGAATCCGGCGCATCGGACACGAAGGCGACGACCAGATTGCCCTTGTTGGTGAAATCGGTCAGCGACCCGGACAGGTCGCGAACCCCGTACACGGTGCCCTTGTCGCCGTTTACGGCGGAACTGATCGTGCCGGAGTTGGTGAACGAGGGCAGGTTGGCGCCGACGCCGATCTGAACAGCGGTTGCCGTATGGTCGCCTGTGCTGGTGACCCCGGCCTGGATCGTGTTGGTGTTGATCAAGGCAGGCGTGGTTACGCCGGAGCCGACCCAGATGGTCGTCGCATCGGCGTCCTTGGCGGAAGCCGTGATGGCGCCTTCATTGCGGACGCCGCCGGCGATATTGACGGACTGGCCGCTGGCCGTGCCGAGTTGAAGGGCGCGGGCGTTCACGCCGGCGTAAGCGCCGCTGCCCGTCACTGTGCCGCGGTTCACGAACCCGTAGGCATCATTGCCAGTTCCGGCCACGCCAAGGGTGATGGCCTGGCTGTCTGAGCCGATCTGGATCGCCGGAGCGCCGCCAATGGAAGTGATCGCGGGGTTGGTCTGGCCTGAGACCGGCTGGCCCTTGTCGTCGAGATCAACCGCCAGCAAAACGCCCTTGGCGACATTGGCGGCGATGGTCAGCGCCGGACCGCCCTGCAGCAGGTCGTTGGCGTCGAGGTCTTCGAGGTAGGTGTTCTTGTTTTCCGACGTCCATCCTTCGGGACGAGCGGGAGGCGGCGTGGTGTAGCGGTAACCCGTCGTGGTGATCGACGAACGCACCTTCACGCCGCCGCTGATGTCGCCTTCAAGCGATGCGCCATGGGCGTTCAGGCCAGTCGCGGAGATGCTGCCCGCAAGGGTGACGTTTCCGTCGATGGCTCCGGTCGTGCGCAGGCCGTAGGTGTTGTCACCGACCACGGACAGGCCGCCAAGCATCGACAGATTGCCGTTCAGAGCCGATTCGAGCGACATGGCGTAGCTGTTGTTGCCTTCGACCTTGATCGAGCCGCCCGTGCCGACGTCGATATTGCCGATGAAGGCGCCGGGTCCGGTGATGCGCACGCCGTAGCGATCGGTGCCCGTGGCGAAGGGCTTGTGCAACTCGCTGGTTTCCAGCGTGTCGGTGATGTTGATGCCGCCGTCCACCTTGATGCCGCCGGTGCGTCCGCCCTGAGCCAGGATGCCGGTCGCGCCGTCGTCAGACTTGAGCATCGAGATCGAACCACCTGCGTCGACAGTGACCGTGTTGTTCGAATCCAAGGTGACGGCCGTGCCGCTGGTCAGGGTGACGCTGCCGCCGCTGGCGATTCGGACATTGTCCGCCGCGCTGCCGGTGGCGTTGGATGTGCGGATCGGCGTGGTGCGGTCCGAGGAGATGACAATCTCGGCCTGAGCGCCGGCAGCAGCCAACAAGGGGGCGATCGCTACGGCGGTCGCAAGCAGAATACGCATTCGAAAGAAAACCCCTGGTGGTCACACGATCACAAGATGGGCGACCCTTTAGCAGGGTATGCGCCAGCCTTCCTCAAGTTTATCGAATTTGAGGCGAATGCAAGGCCATAGGATTTTCAGTTCAGGCTGACCTCACGTCGATTGCGGCGGCGGGCCCGGTTTCATACTGGTGTTCTTGCGTCGGGATCGGACGGATTTCTCGTTGCTCCTCTTGAGCTTTGCAACGGGCGGGTTTAGGGGGCGGCCAACATGGTCAAGCGCATATCCGCGCCACGCATCCAAACGACGCCCCCGGCGTTCGGCAGGCCCGACCAGACGAGACGATTTTCATGAGCATGACTGACCTTGAAGTTCAGGAGAGCGAGCTGCGGCTTATTCCTGGGCTGGATGTCGAGGTCGCCGAGACGCTGAGGGCGTTGAAGATCGCTTCTCATGACGATCGCCCGCGGCTTTTGGACACCACAATGCTGTTCGCACCGCGATCGGGCGGGGTGAAGCGCTACCTGCTGTCGAAAAAGGCCTGGCTGGCGGAAAATCGTCCGGGCGTCGCCCACTCTCTGATTGTTCCCGGCGCCCGACACAGGGCCGCTGCGGATGGGATTGTTCGATTGCGTGCGGCCAAGCTGCCTTTCGGCGACGGATACCGCTGGCCCAGCTCGGTCAGGCGCTGGAGCGCCTGGGTGGCGGCCAGCAAGCCGTCGATCATCGAGGCGGGCGATCCCTATACGGCCGGGCAGGGCGCCCTGGAGGCGGGGCAGCGGGTCGGCTGTCCGGTCGTCGGTTTCTGCCATTCGGACCCGGCAGGCCTGGCCGCGCTGCATTTCGGCGAATGGGCCAAGAAGCCGGTCCAGAGGCGCTGGGCCAAGCTGTTCTCCCAGTTCGACCGCGTCGTGTCGCCCAGCCGGTTCATCGCGCGCCGACTGGAAGAGGCGGGTGTTGGAAACATCGTCATTCGTCCGCTGGGCGTTGAAATCGACACCTTCCGCCCCGAACGCCGGGATCGCCAGTGGCTGCTGGACGAACTGGGCCTGGACGCCGACGCGCGCCTGCTATGCTTCGCCGGGCGGCCCGCAAAGGAGAAGAACGTCGATGTTCTGATCGAGGCGGTCCAGAAGCTTGGCGCGCCTTATCATCTGGTGCTTGTCGGCGCGGGATCTGGAATGCCGGCTGAAGATCGCGTGATCTCAATGCCCTATGAGACGGACCCGAAGGCCGTCGCCAAGATCATCGCCAGTTGCGACGCCTTCGTTCACGCCAACGACAAAGAACCATTTGGATTGATCGTGCTGGAGGCCATGGCCTGTGGCCGTCCCGTCGTAGGCGTCAACGCCGGAGGTGTGGCGGAAACGGTTGATGAAAGCGTGGGGCAACTGGCGGCGCGCGCTGAGGCTGATGACTACGCCCAGGCCATCGAAGCCCTGTTTGGACGCGACGTCGAGGCCATCGGCCGTGCGGCGCGGGAGAAGGCTGTCAGCCAGTTCGCCTGGAACCGCGTGTTTGAAGACCTGTGCATGGTCTATGGCGACCTGACCGGCGAGACGGCCTTCATGGCGCCAGACGCGGAACTGCACCTGCATTAGGGGGCGGAACGGAGACGACACGTCTTTCCGGGGCTGAGCGCAGCGAAGAACCCGGAACCCAGGGCCACTGTAGTGCTGCTGAACGCCTCCGACGCCAGATGCCTGCCTCCTGGGTTTCGGGTTCGTCCTTCGGACGCGCCGTAATGACGGGATTGGCTTGGGCGAGCCGACCGCGCAGGCGGGAGCGCGCCACTTCTTTTATCTAACTGAACTGAAAAGAAGTGGCGCGAGTGACGGGGCTCGAACCCGCGACCTCCGGCGTGACAGGCCGGCACTC
>CAUQZC010000007.1:0-186415 GCA_963522565.1 uncultured Brevundimonas sp.
GCGGACGGGCGCCGCCCTCGTCGCCACCGGTCGGGCCGGGTCGGGGCGGCGGCGGGCCGTCGACGCCGCCGGCCTCGAACGACAACGGATCGACACGGCGCAGCGCCGGGACGGTCCGTCCGGCGGGTCCGACTCCGTCTTCCGGGCCGGGCGTCGCGGAGCCGGCCCGGGCGTGGTCCCATCACCCAGGCGCCGCCGAGGCCGAGACCGGCTCCGACCATCCAGCGTCGGGCGATACAACGCCGGGCGGCGGAGCCAGCCGGCCCGCCTCGGTCCGCGACGCCGAGGCCCGGGCCGCCCGGTCGGATTTCCAGCGCGCCCTCGCCGCCTCGGATCCCGCGTCCGCGCCGTCGCGGCGACCGGGACGGGCGGCGGCGCTCCAGGCCTTCTTCGTCGCCAACGCCGGACGAACCTTGATGCCCGCAGGCGAGACCAGCGGCGTCCTGTCCCCCAACCTCCGCACAGAGGAGACCTGAGATGCATCCGTTCTTCCGACCGAAGCGGGCCCTGGCGGCCGCGCCGGAGGCGACCCCTTGGCGTCGCGCCGGTCAGATGTGGGACGACCGTATGGGGCTGTCGCTGGCCCATGCACGAAACTGGCGCCGGATCGCCGTCGCCAACCTGGCCCTGGCCGGCTTCCTCGGCGCGGGGTGGTGGGTTCAGGCCGAGCGGGCCGTGGTGAAGCCGTTCGTGGTGGAGGTGTCGGACTACGGCGAGACCCAACGGATCACGGCCATCGGCGGCCGCTACGAGCCCAACGAGGCACAGATCGCCCACGCCCTCGCCGGCTGGGTCCGGGACGTCCGCTCCAAGTCGATCGATCCGATCGTCATCCGGCAGAACTGGCTGCGGGCCTACGACCTTCTCACGCCCAAGGCGGCGGGCTTCCTGAACGCATGGGCGCAGGCTCACGACCCGTTCGCCGAGGCTGGACGCGAGGCCGTCAACGTCGAGATCCTCAATGTGGTCCGCCGCTCCGGCCGCACCTTCGATCTGCAATGGCGCGAAACCCGCTTCGTCAACGGCCAGGCCGCCGGATCGGAGCGCTGGCGCGCTCTGATCACCACCACCCTGCAACCGCCGCGCACGGAGGCCGAACTCCTGCGCAATCCCCTGGGATTGAAGATCGAGGATGTGTCATGGACCCCCGACGCGTCCTGATCCTGGCGCTTTCGAGCGCCCTACTGTCCGGCTGCGCGATCTTGCGAGACGCGGTCGCGCCGTCGGCGGCGCCCGCCGCAAGCCTGAGCCAGGCGTCCTCCCTGCCGCTGGGTCCGATCGCTCTTGACGGGCCGGCGCCGACGACGGCGGACGATCCGGAGCCGGAGCCGGAGCCGGAGCCGGCGGCGGCGTCCGCGCTGGAGGCGGACGCGGCGCGGCCCTACCTGGCGGAAACGCCGTCGCGACCGGCCGCCGATGCGACGCCGGCGGCCCCGGCGCTGACCGGCCGCAGGGCGATAGCCGAAGCCAACAGCGCGGCGAGCGCGCCCTCCCGGTCTGACCGCTTCCAGGGCGGCGTCCAGATCTTCGCCTGGGAGCCCGGGCGGGTCTTCGAGGTGTGGACTGCGCCGCTTCGGGTGACCACCCTGACGCTCGGCGCGGGCGAGACCCTGATCGCCAAGGCGGCGGGCGACACCGTCCGCTGGCAGATCGGCGAGGTCGCGTCGGGGGAGGGGCCGGACCGTCGCGTCCACGTCCTGATCAAGCCGCTCGAACGCGGCCTGGAGACCAACCTGGTCCTGACCACCAACCAGCGCGTCTACCTTGTCGATCTGCGCAGCGGGGCGGCCGACGCCTTCAACGCCGCCGTCGCCTGGGACAGCGCACCGACCGGGGTCGTCGAGGCAGGGCCGGCTGCTGTCGCCTTGCAACCGGCCATGCGGGTGCCTGACGCCGTCGTCATGCCGGAAGGGCCGCTCGACGCCCGATACCGTCTCGAGCCTCAGGGAAGGCGTCCGAGATGGACCCCCTCGGCGGTGTTCCACGACGGCCGGCGCACCTTCATCGCCTTCCCCGCCGATCTCCAGGTCGACGAGGCGCCCGCCCTGTTCGCCATCGCGCCCGACGGCGAGGCGCAGCTGGTGAACTACAGGCAGGCCGGCGGCCTGTTCATCGTCGACCGCGTGCTTGATCGCGCCGAACTCCGGCTGGGCGATCGCAGGCCGCAGGTGGTCCGCATCCGTCATCAAGGAGCCCGTCCATGATCGAGACACCCCCGCAAACCCTCCCTGGTCCGCCCCAGGGCGACAGCGCCGGACCCCGCGCGCCCAAGTCTCCGGCGCCGGAGCTCGCCAGCCGGGCACCCCGTCCGAGCGCGGTGCGTCTGCGCAAATCCGTCGTCCAGCTTTTCGTCATCGGCGGGGTGGTCCTGATCTCCGGATCGCTGGCTTGGGCGTTCGTCGTGCAGCCCGAAATCCGGCAGGGCGCGCGCACCCGCGCCGAGGCCGCGCGCGAGGACGAGGCCCGCGGCGTGGTCCGCCCAACCGAGGTCGTCACCGAGCAGCCGGCCACCTACGACCGCCTGCCAGAGCCGCGTTCATCGGCCGAGCCGAGCGAGGTCGACGACGCGCCGGCCGAGCGTTCCGAACCGCCGCCTCGGGCGGCCCCGCCCGTCTATCGCCCCGTGTCTGCACCGCGGGGACCCGCGCCCGGAGACCTGGCGCGCCGGTCCGGCCTATTCTTCGCCGAGGTTCGCGACGGTGCGGCGGCCGCCGCGGTCCCGGCGGGCGCCGAGCGGCGGGCTCCGGCCGGCGTTCCTTCGGCCAGCGCGGACTACGGCGCCACCTACAACGGCCATGTCCTGACCGCGCCCCTGTCGCCGTATGAACTGAAGGCCGGCGCGATCATCCCCGCCGCCCTGCTGACCGCGGTCGATACCGCCCGGGCGGGCCCCGTCATCGCCACGGTCACCCAGAACGTCTACGACACGGTCAGCGGCCGCCACCTTGTGCTCCCGCAGGGGACGCGGCTCATCGGCCGCCATGAGGGCGAAAGCGCCTATGGGGACCGCCGCGCCTTCCTGACCTGGGACCGGCTGATCCTGCCCAATGGCAAGAGCCTCGTCTTGACCGGCGAGCCCGGCGTCGACGCCCAGGGCGCCGTCGGCGTGCGGGGCTCGGTCGATCGTCGTCTGTTTCCCCTGCTGGTCGGGACGCTGTTCGCCGGGGCCATCACCACGCTCGGGCAGATCGCCCGCGACGATGAGGGCGGCGGCGGCCTTCTCGGCGACGCCGGCGACGCGGCGGCCATCGAGGGCGCCCGCGTCGGCGGCCGGCTGATCGACCGGGAACTGGAGGTCCGCCCGTCCATCCGGCTGCGGGCGGGCGCGCCCGTGCGGGTGATGATCACCCGCGATCTGATCCTTGAGCCGTACCAGCCATGAGCCCGCTCGATAATGGAAACCGCTGGTGCGTGACGGGCGTCGCCGTGTTCGCCCTCGGCTGCCTGGCGCTGATCGGCGAGCACGTCCCGGCGTTGGCGCTCGTCAACGAAAGCCCGAGCCTGCCCGAGGGCCTCTACGCCCGGCGGTTCGGCGCCGAAATCGAGCGTGGCGTCGTGGTGGCCATTCCCCAGCCGACCACGGCGCGGGCCTATCTCGCGGATCTCGGCATGCCGGGGGACGTGGCGCTGATCAAACGGGTCGCGGCGGCGGGCGGCGACCGCATCTGCGTGGATGGCGCGCAGTTGCGGACGCCAGGCGGCGTCCGGTGGGTCCGCACCCACGATCGGCGCGGCGCGGTCCTGCCGCGCTGGTCGGGGTGCCGACGGCTCGGGTCGGACGAACTCTTTCTGCTCGGCGATACGGCCGGGAGTTTCGACAGCCGGTATTTCGGGCCCGTGATGCGCTCCGAGGTGCTCGGCGTCTATCAGGAGGTGCTGAGATGGTGAGAATGATCCTTTGGGCGGCGGCGCTCCTCGCCTTGGGCGCGCCGGCTTCCGCCCAAACCGTCGACTGGCGCGCGGCGGGCGGCGACCTGTTCGGCCGAGCGACGGCGGAGGCCGGATCGGCGCCGGCCGACGCCGGGGAGGGGGATGCGCCCCGCCTGGCCGCGCTCAGCCAGCCTTTCCAGGCCGAGATCGCCCGAGCGGCGGCGGCGCACGGACTGGACGAGAAACTGCTGCACGCCCTGGTCCTGACCGAGTCCGCCTACCAGCTAGGGGCTCTGTCCCCGGCGGGGGCGGGCGGACTGACCCAGCTCATGCCCGATACGGCCCGCGAACTGGGGGTGGGCGATCGCTTCGATCCGGTCCAGAACCTGCGCGGAGGCGCGGACTATCTTGCCCGGCAGCTGCTGCGCTTCGGAGACCTGCGCCTCGCGCTGAGCGCCTACAACGCCGGCCCGGGTCGCGTGGCGCGGCTTGGCCGGGTTCCAGATATAGCCGAGACCCAGGCCTATGTGATTTCGGTCATCGACTGCTACCTGGCCCTGACGGCGGGGCAAGCCCCGCGCAACAGTCTGCACTGCCGCCCGCGTGTGCAGCCATGATCGGGGTCGGTCTCGGGGAGGACGCGGGAGCCGCCGGGGGCGCCGACGACCTTCTGACGCGCACTGAGGCCTCCGCCTTCCTGTCGCAGCTCGGCATCCAGCTGAAGCCCGCGAGCCTCGCCCGGCTCTGGTCGACGGGATCGAACGGACCGCCATGCCGCCATATCCGTTCCAAGCCGTTTTATCCCCGCGGGCTGCTGCGCGACTGGGCGCGCAGCCAGATCACCGACGTTCGAACCGGGGCCCCGCCGGCCGCTCGGGGGCGGCGTCGTGGCTAGGGCCGGTGTCACAGCGGCGCAGATTCTCGCGGACCCTGCGGCGAGCTTCGCCCTGAAAGCCGTCCTAACGGAATGGCGGCGACGGGACCCGATCGACGCGGCGAACGACGCCCGCTTGCTGCGGGACGTATTGGAAGATGAGGTGGACCGGAGACTTGCGGGGCGCTGTCATGACCGGGGATGAAGGGCCGCCGGACGTTGGCGGCAGGGACGACCGCCTCCTGTCCTGGGACCAGGTGGAACGGATCGCCAGCATCAGCCGGTCGACCGCCTGGCGCATGGAGCGGGATGGCGAGTTCCCGCGCCGCGTCCGCGTGTCGCCCGGCCGCGTCGGTTGGTGGGAGAGCGAACTGACCCAGTGGAAGCGGAGCCGGTCAGGCGAGGTCCCGCCGCCCCCGCCGCGCAAGGGCGCCCGCGCGCCGCGGTTGCCGGGGATGCCGCGCTCCATGCCGCGTCCGGGTTCCGGATCGGAGCCCGCGCCAAACCTCCCGGTCGCGGCCCCTGCGCTTACGCCCAGGAAGCGTCGGCGTCGGCCGGCTGACCCCGGGGCCCAGATCGACTTCGGGTTCTGAGACGCGCTTGACCGGCGCCGCCTGCCCGTCCGGTCGAGGCGGCGACCGACCAGGCGGGTCGGCAGGCTTGCCGGCGTTTTGCAATGGGTCGCGCATTGCTCCATGGCGGCTTCTGCACGACAATCGTCCGAATCAGGCAGACAAAGGACTTGCCGCATTTCTCGGGGGGAACCACGCACGCCATGCCTGCGCCGGCACGCCCGAAAATCTATCACATCACCCACATGGACAACCTGCCGACGATCATCGGCCAAGGCGGGCTGTTCAGCGACGCCCGGATGATCGCCGCCGGCGGCCCGGTCACCGCCATCGGCATGGCCTCGATCAAGGCGCGGCGCCTGGGCCTTCCGGTGCGCTGCCATCCTGGCGATACGGTCGGCCAGTATGTCCCGTTCTATTTTTGTTCTAGATCGGTGATGCTCTATCTGCTACATCGGGGCAATCATCCCGAGGTCAACTACCGCGGCGGCCAGGAACCGATCGTCCACTTGGAGGCCGACCTGCGCACGGTGGTGGACTGGGCGCAGGCTCACGGGCGGCGCTGGGCGTTCACCTTGTCGAATGCAGGCGCCTACTATGCGGAGTTTCGCGACAGCCTCGAGGCGCTCGACGAAATCCGTTGGGACGCGGTGATGTCCAATGCCTGGTCCGCCGCCGAGGTTCGGGAAGGCAAGCAGGCCGAGTTTCTCCTGCACGACAGCGTCCCGTGGGATCTGGTGGAACGGATCGGGGTGGTGAACCAGCCCGTCAAGCTGGCGGTGGAGGCCCGATTGCGCGGCGCCGCCCACGCGCCGCGCGTCGACCTGCAGCCGACGTGGTATTACTAGGGGGGAGCGATGATCACATTCACCAGCGGCGACATCCTGAAGTCGGGCGCCGAGGCGCTCGTCAACACCGTCAACTGCGTCGGCGTCATGGGCCGGGGCGTCGCGCTGCAATTCAAGAACGCGTTCCAGGACAATTATGAGGCCTATGCGCGGGCGTGCGAAGCGCAGGAGGTCCAGCCGGGCCGGATGTTCGTCTATGAGCGCCATCGCCTGGATACGCCGCGCTTCATCATCAATTTTCCGACCAAACGCCACTGGCGCGGCAAGAGCCGGATGGAGGACATCGACGCCGGCCTGATCGACCTGATTCGCGTGATCCGCGAGCGGAAGATCCGGTCGATCGCCATTCCGCCGCTCGGCAGCGGCCTGGGCGGACTGGATTGGCGTCAGGTGCGGCCGCGCATCGAGCAAGCCCTGCAGGCTGTCCCGGATGTCGAGGTCATCGTCTACGAGCCGGGCGGCGCGCCCGCGGCCGACGCGATGTCGAGGTCGCGCGCGGCGCCGGCGATGTCGCCGGGCCGCGCGGCGCTGGTCGGGCTGGTCGACCGATATCTCAACGGCCTGCTGGACCCGTTCGTCAGCCTGCTCGAGGTCCACAAGCTGATGTACTTCATGCAGGAAGCCGGCGAACCGCTGAAGCTGCGCTACGCCAAGGCCTTTTACGGGCCCTACGCCGAGAACCTCCGGCATGTGCTGCGCGAGGTCGAAGGCCACTATCTGTCCGGCTACGCCGATGGCGGCGACGCGCCGACCAAACGGCTCGAGCTGGTGCCCGGCGCGGTCGTCGACGCCCAGGCCAAGCTCAAGGACGCCCCCGAGACGCAGGCGCGCTTCGAGCGCGTGACCGATCTGGTCGAGGGCTTCGAGTCGCCGTTCGGCCTGGAGCTTCTGGCGACGGTGCACTGGGTCGCGACCCGGCTGGACGCCGGAAGCGCGGACGCGGCGGTGTCCGAGACCTATGCCTGGGGCGAGCGCAAGCGCCAGTTCTCGCCCGAGCAGGTGCGGCTGGCCTATGACGTCCTGCAGGACAAGGGCTGGTTGGCGTCGCGGCCGCTGGCGGCCTGATGGCGACCCATCGCGTTCAGCTTCAGGCCAAGCAGGACCACATCGAGACCGTCGTTCGCACGACGGAGCCGCTGCGCGCGATCGCCGAACTGGTTTAGAACGGATTCGACGCGGGCGCCACGCGCGTCCATGTCGAGTTTCGGCGTACGGCGCTGGGCGGCGTCGACGAGATCATCGTCAACGACGACGGCGAGGGGATCAGCGCGGACCGCGCGGACCGGGATTTCGGACAACTCGGCGAATCCTGGAAACGCTCCGCCGCGCCGAGCGGCCGCGCCTATCACGGCAAGGAGGGACGGGGTCGGCTGCGGTTCTTCTCCCTGGCCGACCGCGCCCGCTGGACCTCGCGATACGCGAGCGAGGACGGTCTCAAACAGCTGTCGATCGACATCCGCGCCGAATCCATCGAGACCGCCGAGATCGGCGACCCGGAGCCGGCGGTCGGCGCCCCGGGCGTTTCGGTGTCGTTGCATCCGCTGAAACAGAACCTCGACGCCCTCGTCACCGACGAGCAGCGCCGGCAGTTCACCGCCATCTTCGCCCAGTATCTGAAGCTCTACCCGCAGCTGGAGCTCTGGTACGACGGCGCCCGGATCGATCCGTCGACGGCGATCGCCGACGCCGTCTCTCTCGTCCTGCCGCCCATCGTCGGCAGGGACCGGACGATCCGCGACGTGAAGCTCGACATCGTCGAATGGTCGACGCCGATCGACAGCCGCAAGATCCACTTCTGCGGCGACAACGGCATTGTGCTCGGCTCGCAGCCGGCGCGCATCAATGCGCCAGACTTCGCCTTCTCGATCTACGCGACCTCCAGCTTCTTCGTCGAACTCGCCGCCGACAACCTGCTCGAACTGGAGCTGACCGACGGCGATTTCGCCAGGGTCGTGGAGGCGGTCCGCGATCAGTCGCAGGCGCACTTCCGCAGACGCGGCCACGAGCGGGCCGGACGCCTGATCGAGGAGCTCAAGGCCGCGGGAGCCTATCCCTACGAGGGGGACCCGACCGATACGCTTCAGCAGCGGGAGCGGGACGTGTTCGACATGGCGACCTACGCCGTGTCCAACTACTCCAAGGAGTTCCGCAAGGCCGACACCGGCCTGAAGCGCATGACCCTGACCCTGCTGCGTGAGGCGCTGCGGCACAACCCGGACTCGCTGACCCAGATCCTGCACGCCGTGGTGGGACTCCCCAAGGAGCGGCAGAACCAGTTCTCGGCCCTGCTCAAGAAGACCGAACTGTCCAACATCATCGCGGCGTCCAGCCTGATCGCCGACCGGATCGCCTTCCTCCAGACGCTGCGCCAGGCCGTGTTCGACACCGACGGCAAGAAGGTCATTCGCGAACGCGGCGGCCTGGACCTGCTGGTGCGGGACAACACCTGGATTTTCGGCGAGCAGTTTCACCTCGCGGTTCCCGAAGCGGGCCTGACCAAGGTGATGCAACGGGTCTCGGAGGACCTGGGCGGGAAGCGCGCCGGCGGGCGGGTCACCAAGCCGGACGGTCGCACCGGCCGGGTCGACCAGTTGCTCGGCCGCAGCATCCCCGGGCCCCATCAGGAAAGACGGGAGTATCTGATCGTGGAGCTCAAGCGGCCCTCGGCCAAGGCCGATCGCAAGATGCTCAACCAGATTTCCGACTACGCCTTGGCCCTCGCCGGCGCGCCCGACTTCCGGCACACCGACACGCGGTGGAACTTCTTCCTGGTCGTGGGCGAATACGACGACATCGTCGGACAGGCGATCACACAGGAAGGACGCGAGATCGGCATCGCCGTGCGACAGCCCAACTATACGGTGTGGGTGCGGTGCTGGGGCGAAATCCTCCGCGAATGCGACGCCCGGCTGCAGTACATCCAGGACCACCTGAAGGTCGAGATTTCCGACGAGGAGATCGCCAGCCGGCTTCGGGCCTTGCAGACAAGCTTCGGCCGGGAGGCCGGCGACGACCCCGAGACCTCGCCGGGGTCCTGACCTACGACTGGCGCTTTCAGCCAGCGGGTTCGTCGTTTCCAACTGCGCCGCCTCGGCTGCGCGCGCGATCCGCTCTAGTCGAGCGCGACGGCCTGCGGCCGCGCGGCGCGGAACTGGGGCCAGGCTTCGCCGAGCACCTTGATCGCCGAGCGGAAGAACAGGAGGGCGATGACGCCGCCGACGAGGATGTCGGGCCAGCCCGCGTTGAACCAGGCCACTCCGCCCGCCGCGATCAACACGCCGGTGTTGGCGATGACGTCGTTGCGCGAGCACTCGAAGGTGCTCGACAGGTTCACGTCGCGGTTCCGGAACCGGTAGAGCATTGCGAGGCAGGCCAGGTTCGCGACCAGGGCGATCGCGCCGAACACGCCCATGGTCTCGGCGGTCGGGGTGATGTCGCCCATCAGCTTGCGGACCACTTCCACAAAGACCCAGATTCCGAAGGCGGCGATGACTGCGGCCTTCACGAGCGCCGCTCCGGCGCGCCAGCGCAGGCTGCGCTTCAGGGCGTAGAGGCTTAGCCCGTAGACAAGGGCGTCGCCGAGCATGTCGACGGAATCGGCCATCAGGGCGGTGGACCGCGCGAACAGTCCCGCCCCGAACTCGGCGAAGAACATCAGCAGATTGATCACCAGCACGATGACCAGCACGCGCCGGACGTCGGCGTGCTCACCCAGCGCGGCGATCTCGTCGCCCTTGGCGGAACAGCAGTCATCGCCCGCGAAATGGGTCTGGGCCGGGACGATGGGCGCGGCCGTGACGAAGGACGGCGTGGACGCGCAGGGGGTCGGCCCGGCGCAGCACCCCGCCGCCGCCGAAGCGGACGCCGGCTCCAGGACGCTCTGGCTCGAACAGGTCGGGCCGACCTCGTCGGACGTCGGAGGGGAGCAGCAGTCTTTCATCGGAGCGAGCCTTGCCGGAAACGTGTCGGCCGCCGATATACGATCTATAGTCCCTATAGGTTCAAGGCCTGTGACAGAGAGATTTTCGATCGGCGAGCTTGGGCGGCGCACGGGCTGCAAGGTGGTCACCATCCGCTACTACGAGCAGATCGGTCTATTGGACGCGCCGGAACGCGGGGAGGGCGGCCACCGCGTCTATGAGCGGGCGCATCTGGACCGGCTGTCCTTCATCCGACGCGCCCGTGATCTCGGCTTCTCGCACGACGACATCCGCAGCCTGCTGACGCTGTCCACCGGGCCTGCCGCCGGTCCGTGCCAGGCGGTCGATCATGTGGCGGCGGCTCATCTGGACGCGGTGCGGGCCAAGATCTCGGATCTTCGGCGCCTGGAACTGATCCTTGTCTCGGTGCTCGACCAGTGTGGGCGGACGACGGTCGAAGCCTGCTGCGTGCTCGACGCCCTGAGAGCGCCGTCCGCTGAGGATGGCGTGCGCCCTGCCTTTGTTACCACCGTTTGACCGTCACCAGGTCTGAGTGAGGGGTCGTGCGGCCGCAGCCGCCTTACGCGCCGTTGTGTCGTCCGAAGGGGCGCGTCGAGCCGTCCGCGAGGATCAGGAGAGTGACATAGGGCTCTCGGCCGGCGGCCTCCATGCCGGGCGATCCGGCCGGCATGCCGGGCGCAGTCAGGGCGCGCGCGGCGGGGGCCTCGCGCAGGAGCCGTTCGACATCCGACGCCGGCACATGGCCTTCGATCGCGTAGCGGCCGACCACGCCGGTGTGGCACGACGCGAGGCGGTCCGGAATCCCGTGACGGGCCCGGATCGGGGCGAGGTCTTCGAGGTCGACCACGCGCGCCGTCCAGCCGGCGCCGCGCATGTGTGCGACCCAGCCGCCGCAGCAGCCGCACCAGGGCGTCTTGTAGACGGTGATCTGCCGCGCGACCCGACCGGGGGTCTGCGCCAGGGCGAGGGGCGGGAGGGCGGCGGCCGCCAGACCCGTGACAAGCGCGGCGCGGCGGGTGAGACGAAGAGAGGACATGGCGGCTCCTGCGGACGGACCTGATCCTAGCAGCGCGCCGGCTGCGTGCACGCGACATGTCGCCGCTGATCGGGGTCATAGGGCGTTCGGGAAGACCTGTGGACTATGTAACAGATTGCCTCCTCTGGAGAACGGAAGTAACGAGCGCGCGATGACCTCGTCGATGACGACATGGGCGAAGCTGATCGCGGCGATGACACTCGTCTTCGCCGCCTTCTTCTTCGCGCCCGCCGTCGACGCCGCGACCTGCATGCCGGAGCCCCCTGCGGCCCACGCCTTCGTCGATCACAATCCCGATGACGGCGACCACGGCGACCCGTCCGGGAGCCATGGCATCTGCGCCCACGGACATTGCCACCATACCTCGACGGCGCGCACTCACGGCGTCGACGCCATCGCGCCGACGTTCGGCGAACTGCTGCTGCAAAGCGGCCGCCACGATGACGTCCAGGCCTCGGTCACGCCCGACGGCCTGAAGCGACCGCCCAGAGTCTGACCGAAGGCCTGCGCCCTTGCGGGCGCCTCTTCGTGATCAGAAATCTGGAAATGGAACATGTCTCCCACATCTCGCCGGCGACCGCGTCTCGCGGTCGGCTGCGCGGTTGCTGCGATCGCAGCGACTCTGGTCAGTCCCGCGTGGGCTGACCCCGCCCCGACCTACGCCCAGCTGCTCGCGCAGCTCGGCCAGACGCCCGCCACCCTTGAGGCCGGCGCGAACCTCGACGCCGCGGAAGCCCGCGTGCGTCAGGCCCGTGTACGCCCCAACCCCGTGCTCGGGCTCGATGTCGAGAACGCGTTCGGCTCCGGCCCCTTCTCGGGGATGGACAACGCCGACACGACCCTCGCGCTGAGCACGGACCTCGAGCTGTGGGGACGTCGCGCGAGCCGCATCGCCGCCGCGCGCGCCGAGGCCGGCGCCGTGGGCCTGCAGCGCGATCTGGCGGTGATCGACGCCGCCGGTCGCCTGGCCCTCGTCTATTCCGAAGCCGAGGCGGCGCAGCGCCGCGCGGCCCTGGCGGACGAGGTCCTGACCCTGACCCTGGCCGACGCCCGCGCCGCCCTGGCGCTGGTGGAGGAGGGGCGCGAGCCGCTCCTGCGCGGCATCCAGGGCGAGGCCGAGGCCGCGTCGTCCCGCGCCGCCCTCGACGAAGCCGTCGCCGAACGGGACGCCGCCTACGCTCGCCTCACGGCCGTGGCGATGATCCCGTCGCCCGTGACGCGCATCGACGCCAGCCTGCTGGACCAGGAGCCGACCGGGGTGGGCTCCGCGATCGACGACGCGCCCACCGTGCGCGTGGCCGAGGCCGAGCGAACGGCCGCCGAGCGCCGGATCGACGTGCAACGCGTCCAGGCCCGCCCGGACATCAACGCCAGCGTGGGCATTCGCCGCTTCGAGGCGGAGGACGCCACCGCCCTGACGTTCGGGATCAGCATGCCGCTGCCGCTGTTCGACCGGAACCGGGGGAACATCGAGGCGGCGCAGGCCGAGTTCAGGGCGGCCGACGCCCGCCTGATGTCGGCGCGGCAGGAGGCCCAGGCCGACCGGGCCGCCGCGGTGGCCCGCCTGGCCGCCTCGGTGAGTCGCGTGTCGGCCGCCGACGCCGGCGTCACCGCGGCCGAGGAAGCTTACCGCCTGTCGCGGATCGGCTTCGAGGCCGGTCGCATCTCCCAGGTCGAACTGCGCGTCACCCGAACCGCCCTCGTCAACGCGCGGTCCGCCGCGGTCGACGCCCGTCTCGCGCGCGTCCGCGCCGAGATCGATCTCGCGCGCCTGGACGGCCGCGCCCCCTTCCAAGGAGCCCAGTGATGCGCAAGCGCACATCCAACAAGACCCTGCTCATCGGCGGCGTCGCCGCCCTGGTCGTTCTCGGTGGAGGCGGCCTCTGGCTGGCGACGCAACGGAACGACCCGGCGGCGACCCCGGCGGCGGAAGGCGAGGCCGGCCACGCCGAGGGCGAGGCGGGCCACGCGGAAGGCGAGGCCGGACATGCGGAAGAGGGCGAGGCGCCCGAGGGTCGGGTCGAGCTGACCGCCGCGCAAATCCAGGCGGCGGGCATCACGGTCGTGAGCGTCGGCGGCGGCGGCGGCGGCGAAACCCGTCTCGCCGGCCGGGTCGAAGCCATGGTCGATTCCCGCGCGGCCGTCGCTGCGGCCGTGGGCGGACGGGTCGAGCACGTCCTCGTGGCGCCGGGCCAAAGCGTCCGCGCCGGACAACCGCTTGTCAGCGTGGTCAGCGGCGAAGCCGCCACCTTCCGCGCCGACGCCGATGCGGCGGCGGCTTCCGCGGAGGCCGCGCGTCAGGCGTATCAGCGGAATCGCAACCTGTCCGAACAGGGGGTGGTCGCCCGACAGGAAGTCGAGGCTTCCCGGGCTGAACTGCTCAGCGCCGAGGCGGCGACCCGCGCCGCCAGGGCCCGGTCCGCGGCCGCGGGCTCGCCGAACGCGTCCGGACGCCTGAGCGTCACCAGCCCGATCTCGGGGGTGGTCAGCAATGTGCAGGTCGGACCGGGCGGCTTCGTCGCCCAGGGCGGCGTGGTCGCGGAGGTGTCCAACCCGGCCCGCGTCGAAATGGTCTTCAACGCGCCGCCGGCGCTCGCCGCCAATGTCCGCGCCGGGTCGTCTATGCGCGTCACCGGCCCGAACGGGGAGTTCGACGCTGTCGTGACCGGCGTGGCCGCGGACGCGGGGCCGGGCGAAAGCGGGGCGACCGTCATCCGCGCCCGGCCTGTCGGCGCCACCCTGCCGCCGGCCGGCTCGGCCGTCACGGGCGCCGTTGTGACCGGGCAGTCCGCCGGCGGTCTGACGGTCCCCACGGAGGCGGTTCAGACCGTCGAGGGGAACACCGTGGTCTTCGTTCAGGTCCAGGGGGGCTTCCAGGCCACGCCGGTGCTCGCCGGACGTCAGGCGGCGGGCCGCACGGAGATCCTGCGCGGCCTCAACGGCAATGAGCGCATCGCCTCCGCCAACGCCTTCCTGCTCAAGGCCGAGATGGCCAAGGGCGAAGCCGAGCACGGCCACTAGGGGAGGGATCGGATGTTCAAAGCCATCATCGAGGCCTCCGTCCGCTTCCGCTGGTTCGTGGTGCTCGCCACGGCCCTGGTCGCGGCCGTCGGCCTGTTCAACCTCACCAAACTGCCGATCGACGCGGTTCCGGACATCACCAACCGCCAGGTCCAGATCACGACCGTGGCTCCGGCTCTCGCGCCCGAGCAGATCGAGCGGCAGGTCACCTATCCGCTGGAGACGGCGATGGCCGGGATCCCCGGCCTGACCTCGACCCGATCCCTCAGCCGGAACGGGTTCAGCCAGGTTACGGTCATCTTCACCGACCAGACCGATATTTATTTCGCCCGCCAGCAGGTCGCGGAGCGATTGGCCCAGGCCCGCGAGTCCATGCCCGAGGGCGTGGAGCCGGCGCTGGCGCCGATCACGACGGGGCTCGGCGAGGTGCTGATGTGGACGGTCGACTATAAGCCGTTCAACAGCCAGAACATGGCCCGGCCGGGACAACCCGGCTGGCAGGCGGGGGGGAACTACCTCACGCCCGAGGGCGAACTCCTGACCACGCCCCAAGCGAGGGCGACCTATCTACGCACCGTGCAGGACTGGATCATCGCCCCGCAGATGCGGACGGCGCCCGGCCTGGCCGGCGTCGACACCGTCGGCGGCTATGTGAAGGAGTATGCGGTCCGCCCCGACGCGGCGCGCCTGTCGGCCTACGGCCTCGGCATGGGCGACCTGATCCAGGCGCTCGACCGGGCCAACACCCAGGCCGGCGCCGGTTATGTGCAACGCGCCGGCGAAGCCCTGACCGTCCGCACCGACGCCCTGGCGCTGACGATCGAGGATCTGGCCCAGGCGCCGGTCGTGAACCGCGGCGGGCTGGTGGTGCGCGTGTCCGATGTGGCCACGGTAGAAATCGGACAGGCTCCGCGGCTCGGCGGCGCCAGCCGCGACGGCCATGAGGCCGTTCTCGGAACGGCCCTGATGATCGCGGGCGGAAACAGCCGCACCGTCGCCCAGGCGGCCGGGGATCGGCTGGAGGAGGTCCAGAAGACCCTGCCGCCGGGCATCGAGGCGGTGACGGTGCTCGACCGTTCGGCGCTGGTGAACTCCACCATCGCCACCGTGGCGCGCAACCTGACGGAAGGCGCGCTGTTGGTCATCGTCGTGCTGTTCCTGCTGCTCGGCAACATCCGCGCGGCGTCGATCACCGCCCTGATGATCCCGATCAGCTTCCTGTTCGCGGTCATCGGCATGAACCGGTTCGGAATCAGCGGCAACCTGATGAGCCTTGGCGCGCTCGATTTCGGCCTCCTCGTCGACGGCGCGGTCGTCGTGGTCGAGAACACCCTGCTCATGCTGAGCCAGCGCCGGGCCGAACTCGGCCGTATGCTGACGCGGCGCGAGCGGCTCGAGGTTGCGGGCGCGGCGGCCCGCCAGATGGTCAAGCCCGCCGCCTACGGCCAGCTGATCATCCTGCTCGTATTCACCCCGCTGCTGATGCTCGAGGGCGTCGAGGGCAAGACCTTCATCCCGATGGGCGCGACCGTCATGCTGGCCTTGGTGGGCGCCTTCATCTTCTCCTTCACCTTCGTGCCGGCCATGGCCGCGCTTCTGGTGCGCGATCCCAAGAAGGTGGAGGTCGATGAACACGGCCACGCGCACGAGCACGAGACCTTCATTCTCCGCAAGGCCCGGCGCTGGATCGAGCCCGCCATCCGCTCGGCGGTCGATCGGCCGAAGATCGTGCTGATCGCGGCCGTCGGCACGCTGGCGATCGGGGCGGTCTCCTTCATGACCCTGGGCCGGGAGTTCATCCCGACCCTCGACGAGGGCGACATCGCCATGCAGGCCCTGCGGGTGCCGTCGGCCTCGCTGGAGCAGTCCCTCGCCATGCAGATGGCGCTGGAGCGCGCCATCAAGGCCCAGCCGGAGGTCGAGACCATGTTCTCGCGCACCGGCACGGCCGAGGCGGCGGTGGACCCGATGCCGCCGAACATCTCGGACAGCGTCATCGTGCTCAAGGACCGCAAGGACTGGCCAGACTCCAGCCTCGAGAAGGAAGAGCTGATCGCCCGGATCGAGGAGGTCGCCGCCCAGCAGATCGGCAACAACTTCGAGTTCAGCCAGCCGATCGAACTGCGCTTCAACGAACTCATCTCCGGCGTGCGGACCGATCTCGCCGTCATGGTCTACGGCGACGACTTCGCCACCATGCAGCGGGTCGCCGACCAGGTCGCCAATGCCCTGCGTCAGACGCCCGGATCGGCCGACGTCCGCGTCGAGCAGGCGTCCGGCCTGCCGACCCTGACGGTGAGCGTCGACCGGTTCGCGGCGGCCAACTACGGCCTGTCCGCCGCCGACGTCTCCGAAGCGGTCTCCGCCGCGATCGGCGGCGCGGAGGCGGGCCGCATCTTCGAAGGCGACCGTCGCTTCGACGTGGTGGTCCGCCTTCCGGACGCGACGCGAAACGATCCCGCGGCCCTGGCCGCCCTGCCGATCGTCTCGTCCACCGGCGTGACCGTGCCGCTTTCGTCGGTCGCCCGTATCCAGAGCGCCGAGGGGCCGAACCAGATCAGCCGCAACAACGGCAGCCGCCGCATGGTCGTTCAGGCCAATGTGCGCGGTCGCGATCTCGGCGGCTTCGTCGCGGACGCCCAGAAGAACGTGGATAGGGTTCAGCTCCCGACCGGCGTTCGCCTCGACTGGGGCGGGCAGTTCGAGAACCTGAAGCGCGCCGAACAGCGTCTGGGCCTCGTCATTCCGATCGTCTTCGTCCTGATCGGCGTGCTTCTGTTCATGGCCCTGGGCTCGTTCGCGGAGGCGGGCTTGGTGTTCGCCTGCGTGCCTTTGGCCCTGGTTGGAGGAGCCCTCGCGCTTCTCTTGAGGGGCATGCCGTTCTCGGTGTCGGCGGCGGTGGGCTTCATCGCCGTGTCGGGGGTGGCGACGCTCAACGGGCTGGTTCTGATGCAGGCCATCCGGGAACGGTTGCAGGCGGGCGCGGCCCCGAGGCTGGCCGCGATCGAGGGCGCTTTCAGCCGGCTGCGCGCCGTGCTGACGACCGCCCTCGTCGCCATCGTCGGCTTCATCCCGATGGCGATCGCCCATGGCGCCGGGGCGGAGGTGCAGAAGCCGCTCGCCACCGTCGTGATCGGCGGTCTGCTGACGGCCACGGCCCTGACCCTGCTGGTCCTGCCGACCTTCGCGGCCAAGGCCGTGAAGCATCGGCAGGCGGAAGGGATCGAGGAATGAGCGGGGCTCACGGAACGGAGCAGGTCCAGCGCCGCACGCTTCTGGCGGTGCTGGCCCTGAACGCTCTGCTGTTCGTGGGCTTGGGAGTCGGCGGCCTCGCCGCCGACTCCAGCGCCCTGCTGGCCAACGCCGTGGATAACGGATCCGACGCGGCCGTCTATCTGATCAGCTTCCTCGCGGTCGGCCGGGCCCTGATCTGGAAGACCCGCGCGGCTCAGGTCTCCGGCGTGATGCTGCTGATCTTCGCGGTCCTCGTCCTGCTCGACGCCCTGCGCCGGACGCTGACCGGGACGGAACCGGTCGGCCCGACCATGATGGTCCTCGCCGTCATCGCTGCGGTCATCAATCTGATCTGCCTCATGCTCATCCGTCGCCAGCAAAGCAGCGACGTCAACATGAAGGCCGCCGAGACCTTCAGCCTCAATGATTTCGCGTCCAACGGCGGCATCCTCGTCGCCGGCGGTCTGGTGATGTGGCTGGATCAGGCCTGGCCCGACCTGGTGGTCGGCGTCCTGGTCGCGGCCATCGCGGCCAAGGGGGGGCTCGACATCCTCGGCGACGCCCGGGCCGCGCGACGCGACGGCGCGGAGGCGGACGCATGAGCCCGCCCCTGATCGACATCGCCTCGGTGCAGCGGTGGCGGAAGCTCTTCATCGCCGCGGGCCTTTTCGCCCTGCTGGCCTGGACCGCTCTCGTGCGAGCGCTGCCCGGGCTCGAACACCCGGTCGAGCACCTCGGCTTGGTGGCGATCATGGTCTGCGTGCTCGGACGCGCCTGGTGCTCCCTCTACATCGGCGGGCGCAAGACGCAGGAGATCGTCGCCAGCGGACCCTATTCGCTGTGCCGCAATCCGCTCTACGTCTTCAGCGTCATCGGGGCCTTCGGGGTCGGCGCCCAGACCGGCAGCCTCAGCGTCGGCCTCGCGTTCGCCCTGGCCTGCTGGGGGGTCTTCCTCATCGTCGCGAAGCGCGAGGAGAGCTATCTGGGGACCGCCTTCGGCGAGACCTACCGGACGTATTTCGACCGGACCCCGCGCTTCCTGCCCGATCCTCGCCTCTGGCGGGATGAGACGGAGCTGTCGGTCCGCCCGTCGTTCTTCCTCAAGACCGTTCGCGACGGCCTTGTCTTCCTCCTGGCGCTGCCCGTGTTCGAGGGGCTGGAGCGCCTCCAGGCGATCGGCTGGCTCGACGCCGTCGTCGCATTGCCCTGAGGAGGTGCGAGGTGAACCGCAAACGTCTCGTCACCCTGCTCAGTGCGATCCTGGCCCTCGCCGCCTTCGTCGCGGGCGCCGCCATGCAAGGCGCCGGTCTTCTCATCCCCGAGCGCACCAACCTTACCCGCGACTTCCCCTGAGGCCCGACCATGCCCAAGACCCTTCGGCTCAACATTCCCGTCCTCCTTCCCCACGCGCCTGACGCCCAGGATGGCTGCGTGGGCCGCCTCATCGCCCTCATGCAGGCTGAGGCGGGCGTGTCCGAGGCGCATCTGGTCGAAGGCGCGGACGGCCCGGAGCTCTGCATCCACTACGATCCGGACCTGCTGTCGCTGGCCCAGGTCAGACGGCGGGCGCGGCAGGCCGGCGCCGAGGTCAGCGAGCGGTTCGGCCACCTCACGGGACGGGTGGACGGCGTCCGCCATGCGCGCCACGCCCGTACGCTCGCGGCCGAGCTGGGCGAGGAAGCCGGCGTCATCGAAGCCGCGCTGGATCCGGCGGGCGCCTTGCGTCTGGAGTTCGACCGTCAGGCCACGAGCCGCGAGAGATTGGTCGAGCGCCTGGCGTCTCTTGGTCTCAAGTTGACGGAGACGTCGGACGTCGCCGGCCCATCGGCGGCTGTGGGGCCGGCGCCGCAAGCGGCCCGGAACGCGGCGTCGGGTCATGGTCCGGACGACGGCCACGATCACGGACACGCCGAGGGCGATGGCCACGATCACGGACACGCTGAGGGCGATGGACACGACCACGGCCATTCCGAGGGCGACGGCCATGACCATAGCCATGGCGGCGTGCTGGGGCCGAACACGGAGCTGATCTTCGCCGTGGGGAGCGGCGTCGCCCTGACGATCGGCTGGCTGATCGAGAAATTCGTTCCGGCCCTCCCGGAAATGCTGCCGTTCGCGCTCTTCCTGATCGCCTACGCTCTGGGCGGCTGGTTCACGGTCGGCGAAGCCATCGGAAACCTGCGGCGCAAGCGGTTCGAGATCGACACCCTGATGCTGGTCGCGGCCGCGGGCGCGGCCGCGCTGGGCGCCTGGGCGGAGGGGGCGCTGCTGCTGTTCCTGTTCAGCCTGGGGCACGCGCTCGAGCACTACGCCATGGGCCGCGCCAAGAAGGCGATCGAGGCGCTGGCGGCCCTGGCGCCGCGCACCGCCCATGTGCGGCGCGGCGATCAGGTCGTCGAACTGCCCGTGGAGCAGCTGGAGATCGGCGACCTGGTCGTCGTCCGGCCGAACGAGCGGTTGCCGGCCGACGGCTTCGTGATCAAGGGCACGTCCAGCGTCAACCAGGCGCCGGTCACCGGAGAGAGCATCCCGGTCGACAAGCAGCCGGTCGCGGACGCCGAGGAAGCGCGGGCCAGACCCGAATCGGTCGCGGCGTCGTCGGTGGTCTTCGCTGGCACGATCAACGGCGGCGGCGCGATCGAGATCGAGACGACGCGGCGCTCCAACGACACGACCCTGGCCAAGGTCGTCCGGATGGTCAGCGAGGCCGAGACCCAGAAATCGCCGACGCAGCGCTTTACCGACCGCTTCGAACGGGTCTTCGTTCCCCTGGTCCTCGGTCTGGCCTTCGTTCTCCTGTTCGCCTGGGTGGTCGTCGACGAGCCCTTCCGCGACAGCTTCTACCGCGCGATGGCGGTGCTGGTGGCGGCGAGCCCCTGCGCCCTGGCCATCGCCACGCCCAGCGCGGTGCTGTCCGGCGTGGCCCGGGCGGCCCGGGCCGGGGTCCTAGTGAAGGGTGGGGCGCCGCTGGAGAACCTCGGCGCGCTGGACGCCATCGCCTTCGACAAGACCGGAACCCTCACCGAAGGCAAGCCGCGGATCACCGATGTCGTGCCCTTCGGCCAGACGACCGAAGACGAGCTGCTGGAGATCGCCGTCGCCGTCGAACGGCTCAGCGACCATCCGCTCGCGGAGGCGATCGTCCGGGATGGAAGCCAGCGCCTGGCGACCGCGCCCGCGCGAACCGCGACGGATCTGCGCAGCCTGACGGGGAAGGGGGTCACCGCCCGGTTGGAGGGGAAGGAGATCTGGATCGGCAAGCCGGAGATGTTCGGCGCCGACGGCATCGCGCCGCTCGGCCCCGACACGGAGATCGCGGTCGCCGCCCTGCGCAACGAGGGCCGCACCCTCATGGTGGTGCGGCAGGGGAACAAGGACCTCGGCGTCATCGGACTTCTGGACACGCCCAGGGCGAAGGCGCGCGAGACGCTGACGGCGCTGCGCGCGCTCGGCATTCGCCGGATGATCATGATCTCGGGCGACCATCAGAAGGCCGCCCAGGCGGTCGCCGGGCAAGTCGGCCTGACCGAAGCCTGGGGCGACCTGATGCCGGAGGACAAGGTCGAGGCCATCAAGACACTGCGGGCGGAGGCCAAGGTCGCCATGGTCGGAGACGGGGTCAACGACGCCCCGGCGATGGCGACGGCGACCGTGGGCGTCGCCATGGGGGCGGCCGGATCGGACGTCGCCCTGGAGACGGCCGACGTCGCCCTGATGGCTGACGACCTGTCAAAGCTGCCGTTCACCGTCGGCCTCAGCCGGCAGACCCGCCGCATCATCCGACAGAATCTGTTCGTCAGCCTCGGCGTGGTGGCCTTCCTCGTTCCGGCGACGATCTTCGGGCTCGGCATCGGTCCGGCGGTGGCCCTCCACGAGGGGTCGACGCTGCTGGTCGTCTTCAACGCGCTGCGTCTGCTCGCCTGGCGCGGCCCGCGAGAGGCCGTGTGAACTCGCAAACCTCAAGCACAGGAGAACCCCTATGAAACGCATCGGATGGGTCAGCGTGATCGCGCTCTTCCTTCTCGTCTCGGTGTTCGGCTTTGGAGTGCTGTCCCGTCAGGCCGCAAGGCCGTCCGCGACCGTGGCGGTCGATGCCCGGCCGATCGATCAGCACGCCGGCCACAGCGACGCGGCGGCCGACAGCCCGGCGACCCGGTCCTACAAGGAGGCCAACGCCCGGATGCATTCGGCCATGGAGATCGAGTACAGCGGCGACGCCGACGTCGACTTCATGCGGGGTATGATCGCGCACCACGAGGGCGCGGTCGCCATGGCCAGGATCGCGCTTGAGCATGGCTCCGATCCGGAGGTTCGCGGCCTTGCCGAAGAGGTCATCCGGACCCAGGAGGCGGAGATCGTCCGCATGCGGGTGTGGCTGGCCACCCGCGAGAGCCGGTCGAACTAGGCCGATGGGCTCAAAGCGGTCCACGATCCACAGCCGGGCGCCCCGCTGGCGTCCCGGCAAATACCGCGCCCGCGGGAGGTCCCGGCGACCCCGTCCGCCGGCGCCGTTTCGGCCGGTCCGAGACACCCTGATCGCGGTCGGGGCCGGCCTGGTGGCCGCCTTCGTCGTCTTATGCGTGGCGGCGCCCATGGCGACGACTTACCGGTTTCCCCTGTACGGCGCCTTCGGCGGGCTGATGCTTCTTTTGACCGCCTTGACCTTCCGGATGGCGGCGAAGGACCCGGCCGGCCGGCTGTTGGCCGCGATCCTGGCGCTGGTGTGCGTTCTCGGGACCGCCGCCTTGTACGTCGGACGCGATCAGATCAATCTTGCGCCGCCCCACAGGCACGCCGTCCCAGACGCCGCCGCTTCCGTCAGGCCCGGCCGATGACGGCCCTAGAGGCCACTGCGCGGGTTCCCGTCCGGATCACGCGCGGGGGATGGCTCGACATTCTGCGTTTCGTGGCGGCCGCCCTGATCGTCCTTTACCATTTCCGCGAGGCCGCCCCGGTCGCGCTCGGCGAGGTTCATCCCGTCTTCGACCGGGGCTACCTGTTGACGAACTTCTTCATCATCGACTCGGGGTACGTCCTCGCGCGCATCTACGGGGAGGGCTTCGCCAATCGCACCCTCTCGCTCTCCCTGTATGTGCGCCAACGGCTTCTTCGCGTCGCGCCCTCTCATCTCGTCGTCATCGCCGCGCTCGCGCTGCTGGTGGCGACCGCCGCCGCCGTCGGGATCCGTCCGAGCAACCCGCAATGGTTCGCCTGGCCCGAGCTTCCGGCGCAGGTCTTCCTCGTCCAGGCCTACGGCGTTCCGGGCGGGCAGGGCTGGAACGCCCCCACCTGGACGTTGTCCGCCCTGCTGGGCTGCTATCTGGCCCTGCCCTGGATTTGCAGGGCGCTCTGGCCACTGCGCCCGTGGCTCGTGGTTGCAGGGGTCGTAATGCTGCTCCTGGTGGCGGATGGTGCGAGCCGGGCATGGTTGGGAGACCCCCTCTACCGGCTTCCGCTCCGTCACGGATTCATCCGGGCGCTGCCCCTGTTCCTGCTGGGTGTCGCGGCCGCGATTCTGGGCGCGCGCGTCTGGGTCCCGCCGGTCCGTGCGGCATGGATCGGGCTCGCGGCCTTTGCCGGTCTGATCGCGGCCCAGGCCGTTTCCGATCTCGCCCTGATTTCGCTTCTCCTGCTCACCGTCATGATCTGGGCCGCCGGAGCCCTGCCCGTGGCGCGTCCGTCACGGCTGATCGAGCAGCTTGGTCTTATGTCCTTCGCTATGTTCCTGACCAACGAAGTGACCCGGATCGTCTGGTTTGGCGCGTTCGACGCCCTTGGCCAGGCGGCCTGGCCGGCGACCGTTCGCTGGGGCGTCTGGGGGCTGGGTCTGGCCTCCGCCTTTGCGGCGGCGGCGGTGTTCCGATACGGTTTCGACGGCCCGGTGCAAGCCTGGCTCAATCCGCCGCGGCGACCACCGGCGCAGCCGGGCGTGAGTTCTGACCGCCCGGTGGCTTGAAGGGCGCATCACCGAACCCTGTGCAACCGGGTGCGGCTCGGCTGTTCGCCTATCGGATGCCTGATCGGTCAATCTTCGGGCTCAGGCCGCGAGCGCACGTCCATATCTCGTTCAGGCTCCGGGAACCGCACGACACTGCGGGCGTAGACGGCGCATGCGCTTTCGTTTCTCCAGGAGTCATCCCTACCCGGGCGCGGTTGTCTCGGTGATTGACGATCCGCCGCAGGGATCGAACTGCGTGATCGAGTTCGGCGACGGCGTGGTGATCGTCGCGGGCGCTCGAACCGACGGCGACGCCCATCTTCTGGATATCCCGGCCTATCGCACGGCCAGAGGATCGAACGTCGGACCCGGCGAGTGGCGCGTGGCCCGGTCTCCGCGCGGGGGCTGGCGCGCCCATCCCCGCCGTTAGCCATCCTCCCGGTCAAGAGGCGCCATGCCCATGCCCGGGGCGTCGAATGGTCCCTCAAGCCACTGAACCAGATACTCCGCCACGGCGCTCAACCACTGCGGTCGCTGGGCGGGGCGGCGACTGTAGTTTTCAAGCGTGTGGGCGAGCAGGAAGTCGTACGGTCGTGGATGGATCGCGAACCGGTTGGAAAGCGGCAGGTTCATCTCCAACGCCGCGGCCGCGAAGAGCGACCGTTGCACATGCCCGTTTCCATCCAGGAAGGGGTGGATGAAGCCGAACTGGCTGAAGAGATAAGAGAGCGTCACCAACTGGTCCCACGGCTCGACGAGGGTGTCGATCCGCAAGCGCACGGTCCCGACGAGGCTTTGCATGGCCGAAGGGACGTCCGGCGGGTCCATGAAGGTGAACGTCTGACCCTCGACGATGACGCTCGGACCGCCCATGACACGCAGCGCGAGGGATGTGCCGGGGACGCCGCGATAGCCGCCGGCGTATTCCGGATGGGCTGGCGGGACGAAGGCGGAGTAGAGGTCTCGATGAAGACCGCGCGGATCGTCCAGGCAGGCCCTCCGATAGACGGGGTCCGTTCGCAGCTTTTGGAGAAGCGTCGCGCTTTCGACGGCCATTCGGTCGTCGAAGTCGGGATGGCGCTGCGGATGCCATTCGGGATGTTGGAGCGTCATCGACTGTCCTCGCCTGCGGCTCTAGCCGTCTGCTCGAGCGGCGCCGACGCTCCAGCGTCGAAATGAAATAGTCGCGAGTCCGATAGCCTGGCAGGCGCGAGGATGGCGAGCGCGACAGGGCGCTGATCGGCTTTATCACGGATTGGGCCGGCGGGCTTGGCTTACCCGCCAGCAAGCGGGAAAGTCGTCTCGGTCAATCGTGTTGGTTGTGCCGCGCAGTTGCTCTAGGCTCCTGACCGGGGAGGCGACAATGACAGACCAAGACGCTCAATCGAACGAACCGGCCACGGACCTGTCCGTGCTCGACCGTGTATTGACGGCGTTCACGACCGCTGTTGAATCCGAAGAGGGGCTGGCTGACACCGCACAGCGGTTGGTCGATACGCTCATCACGAAGAAGGATCTCAGCGAGGCCGCGATCAGTCAGGCGCTCTTCGGAGGCGATCCGGCATGATCCAGGTCGAGAGCCTCACGATCGCGGAGTTCCGCGGCATCCGTAGCCTGTCGCTTAATCTTCAGCGGCGGAACTTCGCCGTCTGCGGCTCCAACGGCACCGGCAAGAGCGGTGTCGTGGACGCCTTGGAGTTCGTTCTGACGGGCACAATCTCGCGCCTGACAGGGAAAGGCCGCGGCGACCTGTCCATCAAGGATCATGGCCCTCACGTCGATAGGAAGACGGAACCGGAGAAGGCGTTCGTCGAAGCAACAGTGTGGATCCCGTCGCTCAGGCGATCCGTCCAGGTTCGGCGATCGGTGAAGGCGCCCGCCGTGCTTCAGGCCCATCCTGACAGCCCGGAGGTGCAGGCGGTGTTCCGCCAGCTGGAGGCCCATCCGGAGATCGCCCTGTCTCGCCGGGAGATCATTCGCTTTGTCCTGACCGAGCCGGGTCAACGCGCCAAGGACGTCCAGGCTCTCCTCAAACTGGACGACCTCGAAGTCCTGAGAACGCGGCTGCAGCGCATCTCTAACGCCAGTCAGGCCGCTGCGAAGGCCGCGGCCGCGACCCGTGATGCGGCGAAGGCTGAGTTTGTACGCGCGATGGATATCGCTGACGCGACCGCACCGGAAATCCTCGAAGCCGCCAACCGGCGCCGGAGGGTGCTTGGACTGGAGGGTCTTTCGACGCTGGGGCCCGAGGGGTCGCTACGCGATGGGTTGAGCTCACAAGCGGGCGGCCCGGTCGCCGCGGTCAACAAGGCGGTCGCCGCCGCTGATCTCGCCGCGCTGCGGGACTCAGTCGATCGGCGATCGGGGGAAGACGTCCGCGCCCAGGTCGCGGCGGCGAGGACGGCGGTCGAGCGGCTAATCGCTGACGAATCCCTGCTGAAGGACGTCGTGCGCGACGATTTTCTCAAGACGGCTCTCGATCTCTATGAGGGTGAAGTCTGTCCCGTCTGCGACACGCCCAAGACCCTGGACGAGCTCACCGCGATCATTCAGGCCAAGCGGGCGAAACTGGAGGCAGTCAAGGTCCTGCGCGCGGCGGCCGAAGACAAGCTGATGGGGGTTCGAGACGCGCTCGAAGCGGAAGCGGCTTTGACCCGGCCGGTCTACCTCACAGGCAAGTCGCTTCTCGAAGCCCATGAACTCGATCAGATCGCCGACCATGGCAAGGCCCTGGTCGATGCCGGCGCTGCGCTTGCGGCGCTTCTGCCGCTCGACAAGACGCTGGCCCGGCTTGACGAGCTGACGCCCTCCGCAGGTTTGGTCGATGTGTTGACCCGGCTTTCGGGAGCCATCGGCGGACTGCCGGAGCCTTCGGACCAGGACGCCGCGCGCGATTACCTCATCACGGGTCAGTTGCGCCTTGAGGCGTTGCGGACAGCCAGCGCGGCCGCCCGGACGGCGAACGCCCGCGCCGACAGGGCGAAGAAGGTCTTCGACCTGTACTCCGCGACCTCCACCGCGGCGCTGGAGAAGGTCTACGAAGACGTTCAAGGCCATTTCGCCGAGCTCTACCGCCGCATCAACGCCGATGACGAGGGGAACTTCGAGGCCAAACTGAAACCCTCCCTGGGAAAGCTCGGCTTCGGGGTGGACTTCTACGGACGGGGCTTCTTTCCGCCGGGCGCCTACCATAGCGAGGGACACCAGGACAGCATGGGCCTGTGTCTCTACCTCGCCCTGATGCGGTATCTCCTGGGAACGGGCTTCACCTTCGCGGTCCTTGACGACGTGCTGATGTCAGTGGACGCCGGTCATCGGCGCGAGGTGTCGAAGCTGCTGAAGGCGGAGTTCCCGGACACGCAGTTCGTTCTCACCACCCACGACCGCGCCTGGCTGAAGTTCATGAGCACGACGGGCCTCGTGGCCCCAAAGGACACGGTCCAGTTCCGCAAATGGACGGTGGAGGAAGGTCCCACGACCTGGAGCAAGGGCGACGTGTGGGACGAAATGCGCGAGAAGGCGCGAAATGACGATGTCGCAGGCGCGGCTGGCGCTCTGCGTCGATCTTTGGAGCACCTATCCGCGGAAGCCTGCCAGGCGCTGCGCGCCAAGGTCGAGTTCAGCGTCGATGGACATCATGACCTGGGCGACCTGCTGGATCCGGCCATCGGACAGATGAAGTCCCTTCTCAAAGACGCGCGTCTGGCGGCGGAAAGCTGGTCGGATACGGAGCGGTTGGCGGCGGTGAAGGCGAGTGAAACGGCCTTCGCCCAGGCCGTGACCGACGCCAAGGTCGAACAATGGCAGATCAATCCGGCCGTCCACTACAATGCATGGGCTGACTTGCAGAAGGCGGAGATGATCGCGGTCATCGACGCGTTTCAGGCGCTGTTCGTGCTCTTCAACTGTGACCAGTGCGGCGTCCTGATCGAGGTAAGTCCGGGACGTGGCCGACGTGAGTACCTCCAGTGCATGTGCGGCAAGGTCAAGTTCGCCTTCATGTCGAAACCGAAAGTCGCCGCGTAGGCCGCATTCGCGCTGGTCCCTGCTCAGTCCCCGGCGTCGCCAAGACGTCAGTCGTCTTCGTCCTCGCGTTCCCGCGGAGGCGGCGTCCAGCCGTCGGCCTCGAACAGGGCGACGACCTCGCCGAAGGCGTCGCGTCGATGCGCCCGCAGAAGCATCTGATAGAAGCGATTGCGGGCGTCCGCGGATGGCAGGCGTCCGGCGCCCGCGTTCCGGACTACGCTCAGGAGCAGGGCGCTGGTGCCGGACGCCGCGTAGTTCTGGCCGGTCGCGGCGACAGCGTCGAGCAACTGGTCGAGCGCCATCGTGTCGAGCCTCCCGGTATAGGGCGTGATGTAAGCGTCGAAATTCGCTTCGGAGCCGCGGAAGCTACCGGACTGGGCGTAGAGCTCAACCGCCTGGGGCCAAAGCTCCGGAAGGGGCGAGGCGGCGATCGCCCGAGCCAAAGCCTCCCGGTCGAGGACGGCGATCAGGGCGAGGATCGGCGCCCTGAACGGCGCGAAGGCGACGCCCTTTAGGAGGAGGTAGTCCGTCAGAGTGGCGCCGTCGGCGTTGTTGACCGTCTCCTGCAGGGAGGTCCGGGTCGGCTCCTGCACGAGGTGCCAGAAGTCGGGGAAGGCTGCGACGAAGGCGATGGCGCGGGGGCGGTCGGCCGGGTCGAGCGCGTCGAGCAGACGCACGACGCTGGCCACCACGTCAGGCCAGGCTGCAGCCGCCCGGTCGCGAACCGCGACCAGCGCGGCTTCGACCTTGGGGCGGACGACGTCGAGATGGGCGGGAACGCCCTTCAGCAGAGACTTCGCAAGCACGGTTCCGAAGTTGCGGATCGCCTGCGGCCGGACTCGCGCGAGGTAGCGCTGCTCGACATAGTCGAGAATCCGCGCGGGATCGGTTGGGAAGCCGGATGATTGGACGTCGGCGTCGAAGACCTCGAAGATGGCGCGGCCCTGGAGGGCTTCCTGACCGAGAACCAGGTCGACGGCGTTGACGAGATGCATCCGAACCAGTTCGGGGGTCGGTTCGAAGAGGAGGGCTTCGGCGGAGAAGGCCGGATGGGCGCAGAGGTGACGATCCTCGCGCAGGCGTTCGAGCTGCCGGCCCGCGATCTGGCTGATCGCCTGGGTGTTGTCTGCGGCGTCTTCGAGAATGCGGCCCTCCAGCTGAAGCAGTTGCCGGATGTCGCGGATGGCCGTCGCATTGTCCCACGACTGTAGGAAGGCCGTCGCCGCGGCATCGCCCATGGCGCTGAGCTCGCGATATTTGGCGATCAGATCATAGGCGATAGCGACCCAGGCGGCCGTGAGCGAGGCGCGCAGCGCCCCGGCCTTGTAGGCCCGCACGGCGTCCAGGAAGTAGGTGCGGGATTGCGGGTTGCGGACCTTGGTCAGCAGGATGTCGAGGTCTACGAAACTGGAATCCACGGGATCGCACCGGATAAGGAAAAGGAACGCCGACCTTAGCCATGCCCCTTGCGGGACGTAAGCTGGCGCCCAGTCATTGCCCAGGTGTGGGCCATGGCGAGCTTCACCTGGCGCGCTCGAATGCGCTGCGCGAGGGTGGAGGGCTAGCGGGGAGTGCAAGCATCGTACATTGGCCACACCCGCAGCCAGGTCGTATGGCGAGCGGAACGTCTTTCTGACCTCTCGACCGTCAAGCGGGCTCGTGGAATAGCAATCTGGGTGGAGCCGGCAAGGCCGGGGGAGGGGGCGGCTGGAGTTCAGTGCCGGGACGAACCGCCGCGAGGATCAAGCGCTCCAGGCATTCGATCGCCTCCCGCTTCTCCTCAAGATAGTCGTGCTGGACATAGACCGACATGGTGATGGACGATCCGCCGCCTAGCTCGTTCGCATGGTTGAGAAGCTTGGACAGAATGAAGGGGCTTGTCCTGGCTCGCGCCAGCCTGGTCGCCCCGCTGCGGCGCAGATCGTGGACCGTGATGTCCGGAATATCGATCGCGGCCCTGATGTCGCGCATGGCGTGGCTGATCGCGGAGGGATGAATGGCGCCCGGCGCCTCGCCGCGCCCCACGAAGACGAACGGCGACGGCTCCGCGCCCTCCGACGGCTTTGGCCGAAGCGCCAGGGCTTCCTTGATCAGAATGATCGAGAATTCGCCCAAGGGAACGACGGTGGTGCGTCCGGCCTTGGTGCGGCCGGCGGGGATCGTCCATGTCCGCTCGGCGAAATCGAGTTCGGCGACTCGCATCTCCGCGACCTCCGCGCGTCGCTGCAGAAGTAGGGCCGCCAGCTGGATCGCGATCCGGATCGGACGCCCCACCATTAGCGCCTCGTCCCGGCCTTTCGGCAGCGGACGTCGGTAGCCGGTCGTGTCTTCGAGAGCCCGCCAGAGCGCCCGCAACTCGACATCGTTGAGGACGCGCGTCCGCGGGGTTTCCTCCGCGAGATCGTCGAGCTGCTGGGCGGGGTTCCTGAGAACCCGATCCTCGGAGATTCCCCACGCGAAAATCTGGCTGATCAGGCTCCGGGCGCGATTAGACGTGACTCCCTTGCCCTCTTGTAGGATCTCCCGAAGGCGTTTGCGCACAACGTCCTTGGTCACCGCTTCGATGCGCAAACCCGCGATCTGGCGGAGATGCTTCCGGTAGAGGTTCCGTTCGGAAAGGATGGTGGGCGCGCGCTTGCGCTTTTTGCTCGGGCGATACTCTCCGGTCTCGGTGGCCTTGAAGTAGCCCTCTGCCATGTCGTCGAACGTCCTCAGCGTCTGAGCCTTGGCCTCGGCCTTGATGACCTGCATTTCGGTCGCTGGATCACGGCCGGCGTCGATCTCGGTTTGAAGTTTCCTCGCCTTCGCGCGGGCCCCCGCGACCGTCAGCGCGGCGGCGTCGCCCAGTGCTTGATCCGGCGGAACATAGCGACCGAGCCGAACTCTCGGCTGACTTCCATCCAGACGCCGATACCGAAAGCCCCAGACTTTCGAGTGCCCCGAAACCCGCAGGTAGAGACCCTTCAGGTCTGCATCCCAGAGCTCGAGACGATGCTCGTCAGTCGGTCTGAGCGCCGCGACGCTCCGGTCTGTCAGTCGTGTCGCGCCCATCTGAATCCTCGTCCGAAGCGCCCCGATTTTGGGGAGCAAATGGGGAGCAAATTGCAGCAACTCGAAGCATAGCGATGAAGAGAGATGAATTCAAAAACTTTCTAAAAACAGTGCGTTAGCACAGTCCTGAACAGTCCTGAAAAGGCATTGGAGGCCGCTGGGGGTCAAGGGGTCGCAGGTTCGAATCCTGTCGCTCCGACCATTCTAGAAAATAGAATGATGATGGTGGGGTCGTCCTTACGGACGGCCCCATCGCCGTATCTGGGCTGAGGTCAGCCGCGTTCGGCCCATTTCAGCAGGGGAATCAGCGGCAGGCCCCAGGCCGTGCCGCCGACGCCGAAGAACAGGAAGTCGATCCACTGCGATGCGGGCAACATGCCGCGCAGAGCGATCAAGCCCCATACCCAGAAGGCCAGAAAAGCCAGCACTCCGATAGCGGCGACGAATCGACGCGCACGCGGCGGCATCAGCGCTTGCTCCGGAACAGGAAGAAGGCGGCCAGGCAGAAGGCCGAGCCGATCAGAGCCCACAGGGTCCACAGCCACTCGGTCATCGTGCTGACCCCGAAGACCCGCACGGCCAGGAACCAGCCGCAAGCCAGTCCTACGCCCGACACCAACACGGTTGCGCCAAGGCCGCGACGCCCCGTCGCCAGGTCGGCGATCCACGCCAGTGCTAGCCCGCCCAGAACAGCGGCGACGATTTCGGCGTATTGCACCCTGATCTCCCTGATCGTCGCCGTGTCCGAACGACGCCGTTTGTCTATTCCGACTCGCGCTCTGCGGCCGGGGCGGGCATACCGCCACGGTCGCGATTTGGTCACGGTCAAGCGCGACAGCATATCCGGGTCAGTGTCGGGCGTCGAATGAACCGTTTCGGAAATACAGATCGTAATCAGGCCATCGCCATCTGGCTGTTTGCGAGTGCGGCGATCGTGTTCCTGATGGTGGTCATCGGCGGCATCACCCGACTGACTGGCTCTGGCCTGTCGATTACGGAGTGGAAGCCCATCATGGGCGCAATCCCGCCGATCACCGACGCCCAGTGGGCGGAAGCCTTCGAGAAATACAAACAGATCCCCCAGTACGCCCAGATCAATGCGGGCATGAGCCTTGGCGAGTTCCAGAATATCTTCTGGTGGGAATGGCTTCACCGCCTGATCGGGCGTCTGATCGGTGTTGTCTTCGCCCTTCCTCTGGTCTTTTTCCTGATGTGCCGCCTGTTTCCGCAGCGGTCGGTGTTCCGCCGCTTGGCCATGCCGGATCGTCTGGTCTGGCGCTGTGTCCTGCTGCTGGCCTTGGGCGGACTGCAGGGGCTGATCGGTTGGTGGATGGTGTCCAGCGGCCTGTCGGAACGGGTCAGCGTCGCGCCGGAGCGTCTGGCGACCCACCTGGGTCTGGCCTTCGTGCTGTTCGCAGCCCTGATCTGGACCGGGCTTGAGGCCTGGAACGGCGAGGATCACGGTCGTCCGCCCGCCGGGTGGGCGAGGGGGGCTGTCGTCCTGCTCGGCCTGGTCTTCGTGCAATGCCTGCTGGGCGCATTGGTCGCGGGCGGTCACGCCGGTCTGGTCTATACCGACTGGCCGTTGATGAGCGGCGCGGTCCTGCCGCCTGCCGACTGGAGCCAGGGTGCGGGCGCCTTCCTCCATGATCAGGCCCTGACCCAGTTCAACCACCGCATCGTTGCCTATGTGCTGCTGATCGTGGCGACCCTCTACGCCTTCCAGGCATGGCGCTGGCGCGTCGCGGAGGGCATGGGGCTGGCGGCGTTCACGCTGGCAGGCGTGATCTGGCTGCAGGCTCTGCTGGGCGTCGCCACCCTCATAAATGCTGTGCCCGTCTGGCTGGGCGTGCTGCACCAGGGCGGCGCAGCCGTAGTGCTGGGCGTGGCGACGGCGAACCTGTGGCTGGTGCTGCGCGCACAGGCCCGCATCTTCATTTCGGGACCACGTCTTTAGGCGTCTGAAGGTTCATTTGTGCATGCAAGAATCGGGTATTTTAATACCGCATTGAAAATATGACGTGTTTTCAATGCGGTAGTTGAAAACTGGCGCGCAGGGTGGCGTTGACGCTGCCGAACGCCTCCTGTATCAGCGCGCCTTCATTCGGTTCCTTCGGGGGCCGAACCCGATTTTCGTCTCCAGGAACCCCCTCATGCTGAAGAGCACTACGGCTTCGTTGAAGCCGGCCGAGGTCGAGAAGAAATGGATCCATATCGATGCCGAAGGCGTCGTTGTGGGCCGTCTCGCGACCTTCATCGCCAACCGTCTGCGCGGCAAGCACCGCGGCGACTACACCCCGCACGTCGATTGCGGCGACTATGTCGTCGTCACCAACGTCGACAAGGTGGTGTTCACCGGCAAGAAGAACACCGACAAGATCTACTATCGTCACACCGGTCACCCGGGCGGAGTCAAGTCGACGACCCCCGAGAAGGTCCTGAACGGCCGCTTCCCCGAGCGCGTGCTCGAAAAGGCTGTTGAGCGCATGCTGCCCAAGGAAAGCCCGCTGGCCCGCAAGCAACTGACGCACCTGCGTCTGTTCGCAGGCAGCCAACACGAGCATGAAGCCCAGCAACCGGAAACGATCGACTTCAAGTCGGCGTCGCCCAAGAACACCCGGAGCGTCTGAGCATGACCGACGTGACCAACGAAACCGCCACCGGCTTTGACGCCTTGAAGGGCCTGAGCTCCTCGGTCGAGAACGACGCACCCGTCTACGTTCAGAAGCTGGACGCACAGGGCCGCGCCTATTCGACCGGCAAGCGTAAGAACGCCATCGCCCGCGTCTGGGTTAAGCCCGGCACCGGCAAGATCACCATCAACGGCAAGGACCAGGAGCAATATTTCGCTCGTCCCGTGCTGCGCATGATGATCGCTCAACCGCTGACCGTCTCGGACCGCGCCACGCAATACGATGTGGTCTGCACCGTCGAAGGTTCGGGCCTGTCGGGCCAGGCGGGCGCTATCCGCCACGGCCTGTCGCACGCCCTGACGCACTTCGAGCCGGAGCTGCGCAAGGTTCTGAAGCCGCACGGCTTCCTGACCCGCGACAGCCGCGTCGTCGAGCGTAAAAAGTACGGCCGCGCCAAGGCACGCCGCAGCTTCCAGTTCTCGAAGCGCTAATCGCGTTCACGCGGTTTGGATTTGGGGCGCTTCGGGGAGACCCGGAGCGCCCTTTTTCTTGCGTCTTTCTTCCTTACGGAGAGAAAGGCAGGAGTTTCACATGACCCACACCATCTTCATCGACGGCGAATCCGGAACGACAGGCCTGGAAATCCGTGAACGGCTGGAAGCCCGCCCGGATATGGAGCTGCTGTTGCTGGGCGACCGACGCCGCGATGTCGATGCCCGCCGCGAAGCCCTGAACAGCGCCGACGCGGTGATCCTGTGTCTGCCCGACGATGCGGCGCGTGAGGCGGTGGCCATGATCGAGAGCTCCTCGGTCAAGGTGATCGACGCCTCGACCGCCTATCGCGTCGCGCCGGGCTGGGCCTATGGTTTTCCCGAGATGGATGCGGGCCAGCGCGACCTGATCGCGCGCTCGCAGTTTGTGTCGAATCCCGGCTGCTATCCGACCGGATTCATCGGCTTGGTGCGTCCGCTGGTGAAGGCGGGGCTGCTGCCTGCCAACTATCCGGTCACGGTCAATGCGGTGTCCGGCTATTCCGGCGGCGGCAAGGTCATGATCGCCGAGTTTGAAGCTCCCGGCGGGGCCGCCGCCTATCGCGCCTATGGCCTTTCGCTGAAGCACAAGCATGTGCCGGAAATGACCAAGCACACGGGGCTGAGCCACGATGTGCTGTTCACGCCTGCGGTTGGAAACTATCGCCAAGGCATGCTGGTCGAGGTTCCGCTGCATCTGGGGGCTCTGCCGGAGACTCCGTCGGTCGAACGCATCCATGGCGCCCTGGTCGAAGCCTATGAAGGTCAGCAGTTTGTAGAGGTCGTCGATCTGGACGACACCGAAGCCATGACGGGCATTGAGCCGGAGGGCCTGAACGGCACCAACCGACTACGTCTTCACGTCTTTGGCGGCCGCAACGGTGAGCAGGCCCGGTTGGTGGCCCTGCTGGACAATCTGGGCAAGGGTGCGTCGGGCGCTGCGGTGCAGAACCTGAACATCATGCTGGGTTTGGATGAGGCGATCGGCCTTATCTGATCACCTTCAAGGGCGATTTCAGCCATGCCGCCTGGCGCGGATGGCTGAATCTGCGGTTACGGCAAACCAGATCGAGGCGAACAGGATGAGCAGGCCGTAGTCATGGCCGGAGAAGAAAACCGGAACCGCAGCGGCGATGATGACCAGCAATGGGAATAGGCTGGCCCAGGCCGCTGTTGACGGCGCGTCGGCCAGGATCATCGGTTGCGGGACTGGGCGTTTCATCAGCCTGGCCATCCAGCCGTTCAGTGACACGAATAGAACCGAACAGACCACGGCGATGATGACGTATTTCAGCGCGGCGCCAGGCACGCCGAATACGCTGGAGGTCATGATCAGCAGGGCAAGCGCGACAGCGGTGCTGATCGCCAGGAGGGTGTTCGGTTCTAGACGGTTCAAGACTTCACCTTCACATAGCTGCCCGGCGCCGGCTCGATGGGCTTGAGCGGTCCGGCGGCTGGATCGCGAGCCGGGATCTGCGGGCCCGAGCGTTCGTGCAGCCAGTCGGCCCAGTGTTCCCACCAGCTGCCTGGATGCTCTACGGCGCCCGCCTGCCATTCCGCCAGAGTTTCCGGCAATTGGTCGTTGATCCAGTGCTGGTATTTCCTGGCCGCGGGGGCGTTGATGACGCCTGCGATATGGCCTGACCCGGCCAGTGTGAAGGTCACATCCTTGCCGCCAAACAGCCGGGCCGAACGATAGACCGAGTTCATCGGCGCAATATGATCCTCGCGGCTGGCCTGGAAATAGAGCGGGATCGACACCTGCGACAGGTCCGCCGTCAGCCCGCCGATCTGAAAGACGCCTCGAGCCAGCGCATTGGCCCCGTACATCTGGCGCAGATAGGCCATGTGCAGCGCCTTTGGCATCCGCGTCTGGTCCGCGTTCCAGAACAGCAGGTCGAAGGCGGGCGGATCCTTGCCCAGCAGATAGTTGCTGATGAAGAAGGACCAGATCAGGTCGTTGGACCGCAGGGCGTTGAAGGTCTCGGCCATGACGGCGCCGGGCAGGACGCCGCCCGCCGCATCCATCTGGCGCTCGATCTCGTTCAGCCAGTGCTCGTCGGTGAACAGCAGCAGATCGCCCGCCTCCTTGAAGTCATGCTGGGCGGCGAAGAAGGTGGCGGCGGCGACGCGCTTGTCACCCTTGGCCGCCATATGCGCCAGCGCGGCGCCCAACAGGGTGCCGCCGATGCAGTAGCCGACGGCGTTGAGCTGTTCCGTGCCCGCCTGCTCCAGTGTCTTTTCGACGGCGCGGTAGATGCCCTTCTGCAGATAGTCGTCAAAGCCGAACCCGGCCTTGTCCAGATCGGGATTGACCCACGAACAGACGAAGACCGTAAACCCCTGCGCCGACAGCCAGCGGATCATCGAATTTTCCGGCTGCAGGTCCATGATGTAGAATTTGTTGATCCAAGGCGGGAAGATCAGCAGCGGGATTGTGTGCTGCGTCTCGCCTTCCGGCGCGTACTGGATCAGTTCGAACAGTTCATCGCGCCAGACCACCTGACCGGGCGCCGTGGCGACATTCTCGCCCACGACGAACTTGCCATAATCGGCCTGGCTGATCCGCAGCGAGCCGCCGCCGCGCTCCAGGTCGGCGGCGAAGTTCTGCATTCCCTTCACCAGCGATTCGCCGCTGGTCTCCGCCAGCGCCTTCAGCGCGACGGGGTTGGAGGCCAGGAAGTTCGATGGCGAGAAGGCGTCGGTCAGCAGTCGGGTGAAGAACTGGGCGCGGCGTTTCAGCTTGGGGTCAATGTCCTCAACGCCCGCGATCAGGCTGTTCATCCAGTCCGAGGTCAGCAGATAGGACCGACGCATCATGTCGAACATGGGGTTCTCGGACCAGGCGGGGTCTTTGAACCTTTTGTCCGCGGGGGCGGGCGTCGGCGCCTCACCGCCTGCCTGACGCGCGGTGGAGGCCCATAACTCCATGTAGCGGCCGAACAGATCAGCCTGGGCGTGGAACAGCTTTTCGGGCCGAGCCGCCAGACTGGTCATGACCGAGCTCATGGCCGGGGCGACATTGAACGGGTCGGCGGAAAGAGCGGCGGGGCGGTCGGCCTGGCTCAGCGCTGCCTCGGCGATGGCGCTCTGGGCCATCATCGCCGCCTTGGCCAGATTCATCGACAGGGTTTCAATGAGTTGCGCCTGTTCGGAGCCGGGGAAGGCGGCGATTGCCGGTTCGGGCGTAGGTTCATATTGGGGCTCGGGCGCCGTTTTTGGCTGAGGCGCTGCGGCGACGGGTTCTTCCAGCGGCGCGGACTTTGGGGGCTTGGGCGAGCGAGGCTTGGCCGATGTTGGCCGTCCTGCCCTCCTGGGCGCGCGTGCTGCGGGTTCAGTCGGGGTCTGCGGGGACTTGGCCATGGATGCCCTTCGCGTTTCCTGTCAGCGGTTCAAAGTCGTCGCCCTTCCGCCCGAGGCGATGATGGCATAAGACCCGTCCTGACATGAACGCGCTGTTTTGCAAAAAAGCCAAGCTTCACCTTCTCGTACTGACCGTTTTGGGGGGCGGGCTGGCCTTGAGCGGCTGTGGCGCGGCCTTCAGCGCTAAAACCGATCCGAACGGACCACTCGCGCCGCGCATCGCGGCTTTGGTTGACGCCAACCGTCACTATCCGCGCTGGACCGACTTTCCTGGCGCACCACAGGATCTGCCGACACCAATGCAGATCGCAGCCAATGTGCAGGCCCTGGAGGGCAAAGGCGCGGCCCTTGGCGGTGAAGTGTCGCAGATCGACTGGACGCTGGACGATGCCGAAGCCCTGGCGGCGCGCACGCGCGCTCAGGTCGGTGCCGTTCCAGTTTCGCCTGATTCGGCGCAAACCGCCGAAGACATTGAGGCGTTGGCTCAATCCCTGCGTGAACGCGCCAAGGCGCCGCCGCCTATCGACCGTCGGCCGAACCCGTAAATCTCGCCCGGGGCGTAGAATCCCGCGATGATGTGCTGATGGCGGACGATACCGGCTCTCAAACCCTGAATGCATTCCTCGGCGTCTCGCGCTCTCTGTCGGGCCGCGCCTGGCGACAGAGACCGGCTGACGCTGCGACGACCCGCGCCCATATGCAGGGGCTGGGACTGGAAGAGCCGCTGGCTCGCGCCTTGGCCTCGCGCGGTGTCCGCGCCGATCAGGGCGCCGACTTCCTGAACCCGACCCTGCGCGCCCTGTTTCCCGATCCCTCCAGTTTCATGGACATGGACGCCGCCGCCGACGCGATCCTAGATGCGCTGCAGGCCAAGGCCAGCATCCACGTCTTCGCCGACTACGATGTGGACGGCGCATCCAGCGCCGCTTTGCTGGTGCGCTGGTTCCGTTCAGTGGGCGCCGAACTGCCCATCTACGTCCCGGACCGGATCAAGGAAGGTTATGGCCCCAGTGCTGCCGCCTTCGACACGCTGAAGGCGTCGGGTGCTGATCTGGTCGTCACGGTCGATTGCGGCGCGGCGGCCAACGAAGCCCTGGCCCATGCTGACAGCATCGGCTTGAATGTCGTGGTCATTGACCACCACCTTATGCGCCACGAACCGCCCAAGGCTCTGGCGGTCGTCAACCCGAACCGACCGGGCTGCAACTCGGGGCAGGGCAATCTGGCGGCGGCGGGCGTGGTCTTTGTTCTACTGGCCGCACTGAACCGCGAGGGACGCAAGCGCGGCCTATTCGCTGATCGCCCCGAGCCCGACATTCGTCAGTGGCTGGATCTGGCTGCGCTTGGCGCAATCTGCGACGTCACCAATCTGACCGGCTTCAACCGCGCCCTGACCGGTCTGGGCCTGAAGGTCATGAGCGACTGGAAGAACCCCGGCCTGCGCGCCCTGCTGGCCGCTGCGGGCGCCGAGCAGGGGCCGGCCAAGAGCAATCATGCGGGTTTTATTCTTGGACCGCGCATCAATGCGGGGGGGCGTATCGGTCGGTCCGATCTCGGTGCGCGGCTGCTGTCCACAGATGATCCCGACGAGGCCGAGAAACTGGCCATCGAACTCGATGCCCTGAACCTGTCGCGTCGTGATGTGGAGAAGGCCGTCACCGATTCCGCCGTGCGCAAGGTCGAAGCGACCGGCGCCCATGCCGACGAGTCGGCCGTGGTCATCGTGGCGGGGGACGATTGGCACCCCGGCGTGGTCGGCATCGTCGCCGGTCGTCTGCGCGAGCGCTGGCGCAAGCCCGTCATCGTGATCGGCGTTGACCCTGTGACAGGGGTGGGCAAGGGCTCCGGGCGTTCGCAACCGGGCATGAACCTGGGCCGGGCCATTCAGGCCGCCTGGGAAGAGGGCCTTCTCCTGGCGGGCGGAGGTCACGCCATGGCGGCGGGTCTGACGGTGGACAGAGCGCGACTGGGTGAATTGACTGTTTTCCTCAACGACCGGCTGGCCAATGAGCGAATCGAGGCCGTAGCCCAGGATTGGCTGGAGATCGACGCCCTCATCGAACCGGCGGGCGCCACGCGCGCCCTGTTCGAATCGTTTGAGCAGTTGGCGCCTTTCGGTCCTGCAAATCCTGAGCCCGTCTTCGCCCTTGCCGGGGTGCAGGCGCGTGAGCCGGTGCAGATGAACGGAGGCCATGTGCGTTGCCGTCTGGTTGGGCCGGGCGGCGCCTCAGTTCGCGCTATCGCCTGGCGTTGCGCTGACCTGCCCGGCGGGCAGGCGTTGCTGTCCGGGCAAGGCGGCTTGAGCATTGTCGGCCGTTTAAAAGCCGACGACTGGAATGGCCGCCGCGGCGTTCAGTTCGAAATCGAGGATGTGTCCGATCCGCGCATGATCCAGGGCTAAGCCTCGGAAACCGCTGGCTTCGAAAAAACGGCAAAACATGCTTGCGCCATCCAGAAGGCGCGGCTATATCGCCCGCTCTCCCGCGCAGCGGTCCCTTCGTCTATCGGTTAGGACGTCAGGTTTTCAACCTGAAAAGAGGGGTTCGACTCCCCTAGGGACTGCCACGCGGGAGATTTTCAGTTGCGCCATGAGGCCGCTGAAATCTCCGAAAAAATCTTCCGCAACCATAGCGATTAATCGTCGACAGTGCGCCTGTGTGCCGATTTGAGATATTTTCGTCTTTCCAAAGATTCACGGAACGGTGTTAAATGGCCATGAGCTCGTAAGGGAAACGGGCGGGGGCCAAGAACTTGTCTGAATACCCAGTGATGGAAACGGCGGAGACCGTTCGTGTCGTCGGGCGCGTGAAATGGTTCGATCCTGCGAAAGGCTACGGCTTTATCGTACCGGACGATCCCGCGCTGACTGAGCTGCGTGATGTGCTTCTGCATGTCAGCAGTCTTCGAGACAGCGGGCATGACAGCGCAGACGAGGGTGCGCCGATTACCTGCGATTGCGTCAAGCGTATGAAGGGTTGGCAGGCCGTAGAGGTTCTCGCCCTGGGCAAGGGTGCGCCAGCCGTTCGACGGCCTGCGTCCCCAACAACGGATATCGCCCAGTCTGAAAACGACGGTTCGTTGGAGGCTGCCGTAGTGAAGTGGTTCAACCGAACCAAGGGCTATGGATTCGTTGTGCGCAATGGGGCGGCAGGCGATATTTTCGTCCACATCGAAACGCTGCGTCGCTGCGGATTGGACGAATTGATTCCCGGCGATACGGTTCAGGTGCGATTTGCCGATGGGCCCAAGGGGCTGGTGGTCGCGGACATCAGAACGGGCGGTTGATTCGGTCGCCCTCAGGAGGGCGCATGATAGGTCCAACAAGACGTTTCCTGCTCACCAGTTTTCTGGCGCTGGGTTTGATGGGGTGTGCCGCCAAAGGGCCAACAGGCCCGAATGGCGAACCAACCGAGCGACTTGTGATCGTCACCGCCAGCGGCGAACACCAGTTCTGGGTCGAGATTTCTAACGACGAACCCAAACGCCAGCGGGGCCTGATGTTCCGTCCTCCGCTGGAAGACGACAGGGGCATGTTGTTCGAATGGCCGGGCGAGCCGGCGCGTGAGCAAAGCTTCTGGATGCGCAATACGCCCAGTTCGCTGGACATAATCTATATCGATCCACAGGGGAAAATCGTCTCCATCGCCTCGCATACGACGCCGTTCTCGGAAGCGCCGATCCCCTCAAACGGGCCTGCCAACGGGGTGTTGGAGTTGCGAGCCGGGCGAGCCGACGAGATCGGCGCCAAGCCGGGCGACAAGGTTGTGCATTCTTATTTCAAACCCTGATTGCGGTTCATGTCGCGAAGTGCCAATAGAGCGCTCCGTTCGGTTCGGGGTGTAGCGCAGCCTGGTAGCGCATCTGGTTTGGGACCAGAGGGTCGGAGGTTCGAATCCTCTCGCCCCGACCAACGGAGGGCCGCTGGATTAACGATCCAGCGCGCGTTATGGCAGGGTCGCAAGACCTGCCTTTGCTGAGGATTTCTCCATGCTCGCTCGCATCTATCGTCCTGCCAAGACCGCAATGCAGTCCGGCAAGGCCAAGAGCCGCGACTGGCGTCTGGATTTCGAACCCGCTTCGGCCCGCACCATCGACCCCTTGATGGGCTGGACCAGCTCCAGCGATATGAAGGGGCAGGTCCGCCTTAGCTTTGATTCGAAAGAAGAGGCTGTGGCTTACGCTGAACGTCACGGCATCCCGTTCCGCCTGCATGAGCCGAACGAGCCTCCGCTGATCATCAAGGCCTATGCCGACAACTTTGCGACTAACCGTAAGCAGTCCTGGACGCACTAACGCCTGGGCCGTGTGTCAGGCGCCCTTAGCTCAACCGGATAGAGCACCCGCCTTCTAAGCGGACGGTTGCAGGTTCAAGTCCTGCAGGGCGCGCCACGGTTTTGGCCGGTTTCAGGCTGACGGTTTCCCAGTCGATGTTTCTCGTTTCGCGCCTATCGTTGCGCAAATGGCGCCAAGCGGAAGTCTTGCGCTCTTGTCGAGAAATTGCCCGCTCGAGCGAGCTAAGAATAGGTCGCAGTTGGATTTTGACCGATTTCGGTACGGAAATGCACCATTCTGATTCAATCATTCGGTAGATCGAAGATCTATATAAGCTTAGCCGAGGGGAAGCACACCTGTCACTCAACGCTGAATATTTGATTCCTTCACCATCCTTAAGTTGCACTTGACATACGCCCTCACGTAATTTCACTTTGTTCAGACACATTTACGTCGCACTTTTCTCAGTGCTGACGCATTTGTCATTACATTGTTTTGCGAGGGGCCATGATCTACACTACAAGAAATCTGCTACTTGCGGCAGCGGCGACTACAGTGCTGTTTGGCGCAGGAGCAGGCACCGCTCAGGCTCAGACCTCGCCCACGCCTACTGGCGAACTTTACTATATGGCCGACGGCAGCCGCACCGCCGACTACACAGCCGCCATCGAGTCATGGCGTGCGGACGCCCAGTTTTCAGTCGACTATTCCAAGCGCTACCTGGGCCTGGAACATGCCTACGCGCGTGGGCTGAGCGGTAAAGGTCAGACAATCGGCATCAACGACGCCGGCATCTATATGAGCCATCCGTTGTTTCAGACCGCAGGCAAGATCACGGGGCTGAATACCGGGGTTCCGTCGAACTATGGCAATGACGGGAACATCAACCCGCGTCGCCCGTGGGAGGGGCATGGAACCCACGTCGCGGGCACCGCGGCGGGCAACCGGACGGCGGATGGTCTGATGTTCGGCAACGCGTACGGGGCCAACATCTATGCGGCGACGGCAAACTTCTCGGCGGGGGATTTCCTATGGTGGCGAGACGCCATCATTGATGGAGAATACATCCAGACGTCCTACGAAAACATCATTGATCTGGCTGAGACCGGCAAGGTGCGGATCATCAACAACAGTTGGGGATCTGCGACCAATATCCGATTTGATGCATCACTGCAGACCGTTCTGGCGGGCCTTGGCGACGATTACCAGGACTTCTTCGATCCGATTCTGAAGAATGACGTCCTGGTCGTCTTCTCGGCGGGCAACGGCGGCGGCGTACACGCCGGTTCAACGGCTGTCGTGCCCCTGTCCGTGCCGGAACTGAGGTCTAACTGGCTGTCGGTCGCCAACTATAATGAAAACCTACTGCCAGACGCATCCTCCAGCCTGTGCGGACGCACGGCGACCTGGTGTGTGGCAGGGCCTGGCGCCGACATTATTTCTTCGGTGCCGGGTTATGAATACAATATCCCTGCCTTGCTGGCGGCCTTCCCGGTGGCATCTTATTCCACCCTCTATAACGCACGCACTGTCGCCCAACTGAACTCGGCCGCTCAGACGCGGGTTCTGACCGCTCTGAATAACTACCTCAATCAGAAGGCTCTTGCGGCTCGGTTAGGCCAACCGTTCGATGAGCAGGCGGCCCGCAAACGGGTGGTGGACGAACTGGTGGCGGTGACCTTCGTTGCTGGCGCCCTGATCAATACGCCGGACGGCGTGACCTCGCTGATGGGCAACATTCTTTCGAACGCCAATAACATGGCCATCCTGAGCGAAGACTTTTCGCGTGATATCCTGACCAAGGCCAACGACGAATTCCTTCGTCGGTTGGACACCATCGTGAACTTCACAGGGCCGGGATACGAAGCCTATACGGGCACTTCCATGGCCGCACCGAACATCTCGGGCTTCGCCGCAGTGCTCATGGAAGCCTTCCCTGAATATAATACTGCGCTCATCTCGGACATTCTGCTGTCCAGTTCGAAGGATCTGGGCGCAGCGGGCGTGGACTTGCGCTCTGGCTGGGGGGCGCCACAGATGGACGTGGCCCTCGCTGGGCCCACAGCCTTGCGTGATGTTCGCGATGTAACGGTCAATGTCGGCACTGTGGACGTCTGGACCAACAACATTGGCGATGCGCGCGACCGCTATTCGGCCGAAGTTCTTGCGGATTTCCCCGACGACATCGGCGGTCTGGTCAAGAAGGGCGGCGGTGAGCTCATTTTGACGGGCAACATCGACTATACGGGCGTCACGCGGGTTGAAGGAGGGCTGCTGACTGTCAACGGCGCGATCCGTCGCTCGGCCACGACTGTGGCGGATGTCGGCATCATTGGCGGCATCGGGACCCTGGCGAATCTGACGGCTGACAAGGGGGGCGTCGTGGCTCCCGGCAACGGCGCCAACCCGTTCGGCGCCCTGACGGTGACCGGCGACGCCACGTTCAATCCAGGCTCGTTCCTGTGGGTTCGTTCGGCCGTCAATGGCACGGCCTATTCGAAGCTGAACGTCGGCGGTAAAGCCATTCTGAACGGCGGCAACGTCATTCTGAAGGCTGACCAAGGCACCTGGAACCTGCGTACACGCCTGAACATCGTCAACGCGACAGGTGGGGTTACGGGCCAGTTCGAAGGCTCCACCAGCGATCTGGGCTTCCTGTCGCCGAAGCTGACCTACACGAACAATGCTGTCTTGCTGACCCTTCTCCGTAACGACGTGTCGATCGCTTCGGTTGGCAAGACGCCCAACGAACAGGCTGTCGGTGGTGCGCTGGACGTGATGACGGTGCAGAACAACACTGGCGATCTGGCGCTGGAAAACGCGATCCTGGACGGCAGCGTGGCTAATGTGACGGCAGCGCTCAGCAGCCTGACCGGCGAGGTTCACGCCGCTCTGGGCGGTGTCGCGGTGTCGGACAGCCGCTATGTCCGCGACGCCATGCTGCAACGCGGACGCGGCGGCGCCGCCAATGAAGCCGAGGGCCGTGGCGTCAACGCCTGGGCTTCCGGCGTCTTCGGCAATGGCGAGTACGATGGCGACAACGAACTGGCGGGCTACCGCGCCGACTCCACCGGCTATCTGGCCGGCCTGGAGAAGGAATGGTCCGGCCGCGCCCACCTGGGCCTGGCCGTCGGAGAAACCCGCACGGAGATTTCCGTCAACAGCCTGCGTTCCAGCGGCACCGCCCGTAGCCAGCACATCGGCCTTTATGGCGGCATGAACGCTGGCGCCTTCGCCTTGCGCGTCGGCGGATCGTGGATCGACGCCAATCTGCGCACCAACCGCACGGCCGCGTTGAACCAGTTCAACAACCAACTGACCGGCCACTATGATGGCAAGGGCTGGCAGGCTTATGGCGAGATCGCCTGGCGCGCCTCGTTCGGCGCCAGCACCATCGAGCCCTACGCCAATTACACCCGCGTCGACTATCATGCGGATGTGGCTGAGGTGGGCGGCGATGCGGCCCTCTCGGGTCGCGTCGAGCAGGTGGCGGATCTGGTCACCGCCGGTTTCCGCACCGAGACTATCCTGTCGCAAGGCGCTCGTCGTCCGACGCTGACGGCGGTCACCCATCTGGCCTGGAGCCATGACTTCAACGACGACGGCCCGGAATTCCGCGCCAAATTCGCTGATGGCCCGATCTTCCAGGTCGCGGGCGCCAACATCGGTCAGGACGCGGTGTTGACCGGTCTGGGCGTCAACATCCAGGCCACCGACAGAACCAATGTCGAGGTTGGATATGCGGGCGTCTATCAGGACGACTACAACGACAACAAGCTGTTCGCGCGCCTGAACGTGAAGTTCTGAACCGCGTCACATCCTCTAACTTGAACCTTGGGCCGCGCCGATTGGCGCGGCCCTTTTTCATGGCCTATCGTTGGCGCTTCGCAGACGGAGACGCCCATGTCCGCCCTTCGCCCCATCGACCATCTGGATACGCATGAGGTCCTGAACCAGCCGCCGCCGCTGGAGGACGTCAACCTGTTCTCGGGCGATCGGGCGCTGAAGGATGCAGTCGACAAGGCAGGCGGCGGTCAACACGCCGCGCGTCTTGATCAACTGGGCGCGCGTTGCGGGTCGGGCGAGGTGATCGGCTGGGGTGTTCAGGCCAACCGCAATCCGCCGGTGCTGGACAGTTTCGACCACTATGGCCGTCGCATCGACGAGGTGACGTTTCACCCCGCCTATCATCAACTGATGCACCTGGGTCTGGATTCAGGTTTCGCCTCCGTCGCCTGGGATGGGACGCCTGCGGGGCACGTGGCGCACGCCGCGACCCTGTTCATGACGGGGCAGGCGGATTCAGGCACGACCTGTCCGATGACCATGACCTACGCATCGGTCGCAGCATTGTCGATCGAGCCGTCGGTCGCTGCTGAGTGGACGCCGCGCGTTCAATCCGGCCGCTATGATCCCGCCGTGCGTCCGGCGGCTGGAAAGGCAGGCGTCACCATCGGCATGGCCATGACCGAGAAACAGGGAGGATCGGACGTGCGCGCCAACACGACGCGGGCGGAACCGACGGGGGAGGCGGGCTGGTACGCCTTGACCGGCCACAAATGGTTCTGCTCGGCGCCCATGTCCGACGCCTTCCTGACGCTGGCCTATGCAGAGGGCGGGCTGACCTGTTTCCTGGTCCCGCGCTGGACCCCGGACGGCCAGCGCAACGCGGGGTTCCGCGTCATGCGGCTGAAGGACAAGATGGGCGACAAGTCCAACGCCTCGTCCGAGATCGAATACCATGGGGCCTTGGCCCAGCGGATCGGGCCGGAAGGACGCGGCGTGGCCACCATCATCCGCATGGTTCAACACACCCGGCTGGACTGCGTGCTGGGATCGGCCCAGCAGATGCGCGGCGCCCTGGCGCAGGCGGTCTGGCACGCGGCGCACCGCTCGGTTTTCCAGAAGCGCCTCATTGATCAGCCCATGATGGCGGGGGTGCTGGCCGATCTGGCGGTCGACAGCGAGGCGGCCACAGCCATGGCGCTGCGGCTGGCCCAGACCTTCGACGAGGATGACGCGGTCGGCCGTCTGCTGACGCCCATCGCTAAATACTGGGTGTGCAAGCGGGCGCCGGGCTTCGTCTATGAGGCGATGGAGAGCCTGGGTGGCGCGGGCTATGTCGAGACGGGACCCATGCCGCGCCTGTTCCGCCAGTCTCCGCTGAACGCAATCTGGGAAGGGTCGGGCAATGTCATCGCACTGGACGTCCTGCGCGCCATTGGGCGTGAACCGCAGTCGGTTGAGGCCCTGCGCAGCTTCTTGGATGCTCAGCGTGGACGAGACGGCGCCTATGACGCCTGGCTGGACGGCCTGTCATTCGAGACAGCGCATGAGGCGGGCGCGCGTCGGGTGGTCGAGCGGTTGGCGCTGGCTGCTCAGGCAGCCATCCTTCTGACCTGGGACAATCCCTCGGCCGAGGCCTTCTGCCGCCTGCGGCTGACGGACCGGGGATCGAATTACGGCGCCCATGATGCAGTGATCGACATCGCCGCCATTCTGGACCGCGCAATGCCCGCCTGATCAGCCCGCAAAGGCCGCCAGACCCACCTCCAGATCGGCGATCAGATCGGCGGGATCTTCCAGTCCGATGTGAAAGCGCACCAGTTCCCCTTCCAGCGGCGTGGGGTGGTCGCGATAGGCCATCTGGTGGGTCTCATGTGTGGCCAGGCTTTCGAACCCACCCCACGAATAGCCCAGGCCGAACAGGCTGAGTGCGTCGAGGAACCGCTGGCACGTCGCTGCATCGCCGCCCTTCATCACCACGCCCATCAGCGAGGCCGCGCCAGTGAAATCGCGCGCCCACAGATCATGTCCGGTCGATTCCGGCAGAGGCGGATAGAGCACCCGCGACACCTCAGGCTGCGCCTGCAGCCACTCGGCCACTCGCAATCCGGACCGGCCCTGCTCGGCATAGCGCAGCGGCAGGGTCCGCAAGCCCCGCAGGGCCAGCCAGGCGTCGTCAGGCGACACGTGCCAGCCCATGTCCTCAATGGCGTCGCCGATGGCCCGGATCAGCCGCGCCTCGTTGGCGACGATCCCGCCGATCAGCACGTCGGAATGGCCAGCGGCGTATTTGGTCAGGGCCTGGACGCTGACATCCACGCCATGCGCCAGCGGTTTGAACGCCAGTCCCGCCGCCCAGGTGTTGTCCAGCACCGTCAGAACATCGCGCGATCGACAGGCGGCCGCGACCTTGGCCACATCGACCATTTCGAAGGTCAGGGATGCGGGCGATTCCATCAGCACCAAGCGCGTCTTGTCCCTGATGGCGGCGATGATCGCATCGGCATCCGCGCCCGCAGGCAGGAACCGGGTTGTCACGCCGCGGCCCGCCAAATAACGGCTAAGGAAGCGTCGCGTGGGGCCATAGACGGCGTCGGTCGTGATGATCTCGTCGCCCGGACGCGTCAGGGCCAGAAGCGGAACTGTTACGGAGGCCAGGCCCGAAGGAACCAGGAACGCCTGTACGCCCCCCTCCAGATCGGCGAGGGCTGCGCGCAGTTCTCGCGCCGCCGTCGTGCCTTCCAGTCCATAGATCGGGCCTTCGGCGCCGTCGCGCATGGCCCCCGTCGTGTCGCTGAGCATGGTCGAGGCGCGCTCGATCGGCGGGTTCACCGGACGGCGGCCCTGACCCCGGCGTGTGGCGGAGGCGATGAGGCGGGTGCGATCTGAGTGCGGCGACATGACCTCTCCGATGGGTTGCGGATCAAGGCCTAAAGGCCTCTAAACTCTGTCAAGCGCAAGCGGCGAGGGAGAGTTTACGCGATGCGGTGCTGGACGATCGGAGCAATGGCGGCCCTGCTGCTGGCGGGCGCCTGCAGCCGACAGGCGCCTTCTCCTGCGCCGGAAGCCCCTGCGCCTGAAACCACCGCGACCGAGGCGGGGCATCTGCCGCAAAGCCCGATCCTGCGGGCGGTGAAACAGCGTGGTCGCCTGAACTGCGGCGTGCATCAGGGCTTGGTCGGCTTCGCCTATACGGACAATCGCGGACAGTGGCGCGGCTTCGACGCCGACTTCTGCCGCGCGCTGGCCGCCGCCATTCTGGGGAACGGGGATGCGGTGCGTTTTGTGCCCTTGTCGGCGGGGGACCGGTTCAAGGCGTTGGATGATGGGCGGATTGACGTGTTGTGGCGCAACTCGTCCTGGACCATGACGCGTGACGCGGGCGAGGGCTTCATCTTCGTCGGCATCAACTATTACGACGGCCAGGGCTTCCTGGTGCGCCGGTCTCTGAATCTGTCTAGCGCAACCGAGTTGAATGGCGCCCGCGTGTGCGTACAGGCCGGCTCAACCGCAGAGGCGAACGCAGACGACTACTTCCGCTCGCGCGGCGTGGACTATCGGCCGGTCGTCCTGGCCACCGAGGAGGCGGCCCGCGACGCCTACGCCCGCGAAGACTGCGACGCCTTCAGCGCCGATATCTCGGCCCTTGCCGCCGCCCGCACGACGCTGACCAATCCGCAGGAGCACGCCATTCTGTCCGACGTGGTGTCCAAGGAGCCGCTGGGGCCGGTCGTGAAGGCGGGAGACGAGCGCTGGGCCTCGGTCGTGCGGTGGACGCTGAATGCTGTGATCCTGGCCGAAGAACTGGGCGTAACCCGCGAAAATGCTGAAGCTCAGGCCAAGGATTCGCGCGATCCTCGCGTGCGCCGCCTGCTGGGCGTGGAGGGCGACTATGGCGCCATGCTGGGCCTGCCCAAGACCTGGGGCGCCAACGCGGTGCGCGCCACCGGCAACTATGGCCAGATCTTTGACCGAAATCTGGGCCCGCAGTCTCCGCTGAAGTTGGAGCGCGGCCTGAACGCCCAATGGAACGCCCAACCGCCGGGCCTGATCTATGGGTTGCCGATCCGGTAACCGCTGACACGCGCACCTTTTCCTCAGGAGGAAAGATGACGGAGACGAAACGCGGAAAGCTCCCGCTTCACTGGCAGATGCTGATCGGCTTCAGCCTGGGTCTCGGCGCCGGCCTTCTGGTTCACCTCGCTGTCGGCGGAGATGTGGGCTGGGTGCAGTGGCTGACCGCGAATGTCACCGGCCCGATCGGCCAGGTCTTCCTGCGGCTGCTGTTCATGATGGTGATCCCGCTGCTGTTCTCGGCCCTGGTCATGGGGGTCGCTGAAATGGGCGATCTGGCCTCGTTGGGCCGAACGGGTTTGAAGACCCTTGTGCTCACCATCGTGATTTCGGGCATCGCGGTCGTCATCGGCATGGGAATGGTCAATCTGTTCCAGCCGGGCCGCGGTGTAGATCCCGCCTTGGCCCAGTCCCTGCTGGATCAGGGCAAGGCGGGCGCGGCCAGCATCGTCAACAGTGCGCCGACCAGCATTTCCCTGGGCGATTTCTTCCTTGAACTGGTGCCGTCCAACGTCTTCACCGCCGCCGCTGAGAACGCGATCCTGCCGGTGATGGTCTTCGCATTGTTCTTCGGCGTGGGTTTGGTCATGGCCAAGAGCCCCGCGACGGACCGTCTGCAGGAAGTGGTCCAAGGTCTGTTCGAAATCACGATGAAGCTGATCAACCTCTTCATCAAACTGGCCCCACTCGCCATCGCCTGCCTGATGTTCAACTTGGCTGCGCTGTTCGGCTTTGAACTGCTGATCCGTCTGGCCGCCTATGTCGCGGTCGCAGTAGGCGCGATGGCGATCCATATGTTTATCGTCTATCCGCTGGCCGTCTGGTTCCTTGGCGGCATGTCGCCCGTGGCTTTCTTCCGAGGCGTGCGCGAACCGATGATTGTCGCCTTTTCCACGGCTTCGTCCAACGCTTCCCTGACCTTTGCTTTGCGCGCGGCGGAACAGCAGTTGCATCTGCCGCGCAAGATCGCCCGCTTCGTCCTGACCGTCGGCGCGACCGCCAATCAGAATGGCACGGCCTTGTTCGAGGGCGTGACCGTATTGTTCCTGGCCCAGTTCTTCGGCATCGAACTGACCTTGATGCAGCAGTTCATCGTCATGCTGGTCTGCATACTGGGCGGCATCGGCACGGCGGGCGTGCCGGCGGGCTCTTTGCCGGTCGTGGCGATGATTCTGGTCATGGTCGGGGTGCCGCCAGAAGGGATCGGGCTGATCCTGGGCGTTGATCGCTTCCTGGACATGTGTCGCACGACCTTGAACGTCACGGGCGATCTGGCCCTGGCCACCATCGTCTCACGCGGAGAGGATAATAATCTCGATGAGGAGGGCGTCGATCATACGGCCTTGCCTGTGCAGAGCTGATCTCAGCCCGTCGTCACCGGCGTGTCGGTGCGGCTGCCCCATTCGGCCCAGGAGCCGTCGTAGAGTTGCGACGGCTGGCCCAACTCAGCCAGCCCAAGGCTTAGGATTGCGGCGGTGACGCCCGACCCGCAGGTGGTGATCGCCGGCTTGCCGACATCGACGCCCGCATCGACGAACGCCTGCGCCAAGGCTTCGCCGCGTTTCAATGTGCCGTCTTCGCTCAACAGGCGATTGTAGGGCAGGTTGATCGCCCCCGGCATATGCCCCGCGCGAACGCCAGGACGCGGCTCCGCGGCTTCCCCTCGGAACCGAGGGGCGCCGCGCGCATCAATGACCTGAGCTTCGTCGTTCAGGAAAGCCTGCACCTGTTCGGCGTCAACGACCGCATCGGCTTTGAATTTGGGCGTGAACTCCGTCGCATCGGGCTGCGCCGGATCCGCTGTCACAGCGCGTCCTTCGGCCAGCCATTTGGGCAGGCCTCCGTCCAGAACCTGAACCCTACTGGCGCCCATGACCGTGAACATCCACCATACGCGCGCCGCCGAGAACAGCCCTGCCGTGTCATAGACCACAATGTGATCATCTGCGCCGATGCCCATCGCACCGACCGAAGCGGCGAAGCTTTCTGGATTGGGCAGCATGTGGGGCAGGGAGGTGTCGGTGTCAGAGATGACCTCCAGATCAAAAAAGACTGCGCCCGGTATATGGGCCTCGGCGAAATGTGCTGCGGCGTCGCGCCCGTCCAGATGCCAACTGCCGTCTATCACGCGCAGATCCGGCGTGCCCAGCACAGCCGCCAGTTCGTTGGTGGAGATCAAGGGGGTCATGGTCTGCTCAACGCCAGTTGAATAACATCAGTGCGCCGTGATCGGAATCCAGCTTCACAATAAGCAAGATAAAAGCGCCACAGGCGGCGGAAGCGCTCATCAAAGCCAGATATCTGATGGATTTCGCTCCATGCCGCCTGAAATCGCTCATCCCACCGCTTTAAAGTTTCGGCATAATCCAGTCCGAAGCGCTCGATCGCATCCCACCCCAGACCAGCACGCGCGATAACAGGCTTCAGCCGCTCTTCGGACGGCAGCATTCCGCCGGGAAAAACGTACTTCTGGATAAAGTCGGTGCGTGCGTTGTAATCGTCGAACAGGGCGTCCTGAATAGTGATGATCTGCAGGCCGGCGCGTCCGCCCGGTTTCAGCACTTGGTGAATCTGGCCGAAATAGGCAGGCCAATAGGCCTTGCCGACCGCCTCGAACATTTCAATGGAAGCGACGCGGTCGAAGCGTCCCTGGACATCACGATAGTCGACCATTTGAACTCTCGCTCGATCCGCCAAACCCGCGTTGAACAGGCGACGCTGCGTAAAGTCATACTGCTCTTTGGAGATGGTGATGCCGGTGACGTCCGCGCCGATTTCCTTTGCGGCGAACTCGGCAAATCCGCCCCACCCACTGCCGACTTCCAGAACCGACATTCCTGGCTTGAGGTCCATCATTCTGGCGAGAGACGCATATTTCTGATGTTGAGCGGACTCCAGGGGATCGTCCGGATGAGAAAATCGTGCGGACGAATAGGTCATTGAGCGATCCAGCCAAGTCTCATAAAAGCCGTTGCCCAGGTCATAGTGGGCATGGATGTTCTTTTTCGAACCGGAACGACTGTTGCGATTGCGCCAGTGAGCCACCCAGTTGGCTGCCTGCATCAGCCAGTTTCCGTCGAAAAGCCGTCGGATGTGGTCGTAGTTGTTGACCAGAGCCTCCAGCAAGGTCGCCAGTTTCGGGCTGTCCCATTCCCCCGCCATATAGGCTTCGGCGAAACCGATATCGCCATTGCTCAGCACCCGGCGGGCAAGGCCGTAATCCTTGATGTCGAGCACGCCATTTGGACCTGGTTCAGCGCCTTTCAACACATGGGTTTCGCCATTGGGCAGGCGCACGGTCAGACTGCCAATCGTCCAGTTCGCCGCTAGTAATCTGAGCAATATGGAGAACAAGCGCGGGGTGCGGCGAGCGACGGATTCAATGTCGGATGCGGCGACGGTCATGCTTTGTGTGTCTCTCTTAACAATCGCTCGGTCAATCACGGTCGCTGCGATCATCGTCTTGCCTTGAAATGGTCTTGAGGGCGCTCAAGGCGCGAACGCGAGCCATCTCATGATCCACGATGGGCTTTGGATAATTGTGGCCCAAACGGACGCACGCATTTCGCAAGACCTCGGGCGGAGCCGTGTGGGGCGCCTGAATCCACCTGTCCGGCAGGTGGCGCAGCTCAGGAACCCACCGGCGGACATAGGCCCCATCGGCGTCGAACTTCTGGCCCTGAGCCGTTGGATTGAATATCCGGAAATATGGCGCCGCGTCGGCGCCTGATCCGGCGACCCACTGCCAGTTTTGCACATTGCTAGCCAAATCGGCGTCTACCAACGTGTCCCAGAACCAAGCCTCGCCCTCGCGCCAGTCGATCATGAGGTGTTTGACCAGGAAGGATGCGACGACCATTCGCACCCGATTGTGCATCCAGCCTGTCGTCCATAGCTGTCGCATCCCTGCGTCAACCAGCGGATAGCCAGTCAGACCCAACCGCCATGCCGCCAACGCCGCCGGATCGTCCTTCCAGGGCATGGCGTCGTATCCCGGCCGGAAGGCCTTGTCGGCGATATAGGGGAAATGTTGCAGCAGATGCGCGGAGAAATCCCGCCAGACAATTTCGGCGACGAACTTTTCGACTTCGACGGCGGGAACTCTTCTTTCAGTCGCGGCCAGGCGTGTCTCCCGAACAATGCGCCATGGACTGATCTCGCCCCAATGGAGGTGCGCAGATAGGCGGCTGGTGTCGGCGCGGCCCGGAATGTCTCGGCCTTGGCTGTAGGTTTTCAAACCCTTCGAGAGAAAGACAGACAGACTGTACAAGGCCCCGGCTTCTCCGGGCGTCCAGTCGAACCCGCCTGACCAGTCAGGCCGTCTGGGGTGCAAATCCCAATCATCCAACACCTCGCTGGCGACGCGCGGCGTTTCAATACGGTCGGGTGCATCCGATTCGGCAGGGGGTTCGAACCTGGCCAGAAGCGTTTTCATGAAAGGGGTGAACACCTTGTAGGGCTGACCTGATCCGTTCAGCACCGAGCCTGGCGGGCACAGCAGGGACCCATTGAAGCCATGACAAGCCACCCCCTGCGCCTGCAGGGCATGGGCGATATCGGTGTCATGCTCAAAACCAGTCGGTTCGAACCGACGGTTCAGAAACAATGCGTCGGCCCCGGTTTCCGCGATCAGGGTCTGCAACTCAGCCAGCGAATCGCCGCGACGCAGGATGAGGCGTGCGCCTCGGGCCTCCAGGTCGCTCATCAAGGCGCGCAGCGCTTTGTCTAGCCACCATCGCGAAGCTCCGCCGAGGTTACGCTCCTCACCTTCATCCAGAATGAACAAGGGCAGGATCGGACTGCCCGCCTCCAGAGCCCGGTTCAGCGCCGGATTGTCTCTCAGCCGCAGATCACGACGAAACCAGAGAATGACCGGCTTGTTGGTCATGCGGAACAACTCCATGATAGCTTGCACTCTTGCTTCAAGAGCGCCACCTGATGGCCTCATCGCTGCGGCGCAGGCCGCATATACAAAGCCATTCGCAAGAGAGCCGCCTCGTGAGCCGACCCAACGCTGTCATTACGTTGTCTGAAGGTCTTCGGACGCCTGTCGTCATCGGCGGTGGTGCAAGAATCGTATTTCTCGCCGGCCCCTGCCAGATGGAAAGCCGCCAGCACGCGCTGGAAACGGCCCACAGACTTAAGGAAATCGGCGAACGGCTGAACGCCGGGATTATCTACAAGACCAGTTTCGACAAGGCCAACCGCACCAGCGCCAGCGCGGCGCGCGGCATCGGCCTGAAGGACGCCTTGCCGATCTTTGCGGAAATCCGCGAGGTCACCGGCCTGCCCACCCTGACCGACGTCCACTCCGAGGCTCAGTGCGGACCTGTGGGCGAAGTCGTCGATGTGCTGCAGATCCCGGCTTTCCTCAGCCGCCAGACTGACCTTTTGCTGGCCGCCGCCGCCACCGGGAAGGCGATCAACATCAAGAAGGGTCAGTTCCTTGCCCCTTGGGACATGAAGAACGTCATCGCCAAGGTGGTCGGCGCAGGCAATCCGAATGTCATGGCCTGCGAGCGGGGCGCCAGCTTCGGTTACAACACCCTTGTCAGCGACATGCGTGCCCTGCCGGTGCTTCGCGACATCGGCTGTCCGGTGGTGTTCGATGCGACCCACAGTGTTCAGCAGCCGGGGGGGCAGGGCACTTCCTCAGGCGGACAGCGTGAGTTCGTGCCAATTCTGGCCCGCGCCGCCGTCTCAGTCGGCGTCGATGCAGTCTTCCTGGAAACACACGAAGATCCCGACAACGCGCCGTCGGACGGCCCCAACATGGTGCCGCTGGATCAGTTCGAGGCCTTGGCCGCCGAACTGATCGCCTTCGACGATCTCGCCATCAAGATCGGAGCCAAGGCTCCAGTGGCGCTTTCGGCCTGAATCCTCTAGGTCGGACCTATGTCTGACCCACTCGATCTGGGCGCCCTGCAAAAGCTGTTGGAGCGCATACGCGACATGAAGATCGCCTGTGTCGGTGATCTGATGCTTGATCGGTATGTCTATGGCGAGGTCAGCCGCATCTCGCCCGAGGCGCCGATCCCGGTCCTGCGCGCGCGTCGCACGACCGCCATGCCGGGCGGTGTGGGCAATGTCGCCCGCAACGTCGCCGCTCTAGGCGGTCTGGCTCAGTTGGGCGCGGTCGCAGGCGATGATGCCGCGGGCGCAGAACTGCGGGACCTGATCGCGGCAGAGGATCGGATCGCGGACTTCATCAGCCGTCCCTTCGGCGCGGCGACCATTGTCAAGACGCGCTTTGTCGCTGCGGGCCAGCAGCTTCTGCGTCTCGATGATGACGCCGCTCACGTATCGATTTCTGATTCAGGCGCATTTTCAGAAGCTTCGGCTATTCTCCTGTCCGATTACGCCAAGGGTGTTGTCAGCGACGACCTGATCAGCGCCGCACTTGCCGCCGCCCAGGCAAACGGTGCGCCGGTCGTTGTGGATCCCAAGGGCCGGGACTTCGCCCGCTATGGCGCGGTCGATGTCATAAAGCCCAATGCCTCCGAGCTGGCCGGGGCTACAGGATTGCCGGTCGAAACCGATGCGGAGATCGAGGCGGCGCTTGCCATCCTGTTGGCCCAGACCACGGCGCGCGCCGTCATCGTCACACGCGCCGGCAAGGGCATGAGTCTGGCCCGCCGTGATGGCTCGGTTCAGCATTTTCCTGGTCGCGCGCGCGAAGTCTTCGACGTGTCCGGTGCAGGCGACACCGTGTTGGCGTCTTTGGGGCTGGCGCTGGGCGCGGGCGTCTCACTGGAGACTGCAGTTCAGTTCGCCATTCTGGCTTCCGGCGTCGTGGTCGGCAAATCCGGCACTGCAGTCGTCACGCCGACCGAGCTGATCGACGCCGAATTGAGCCAGCACGCCGTCGCGGCCCAGGCCAAGGTGACGCCGCTGGACGAACTGGCCGCCGAGGTCGAAGCCTGGCGTCGGCAGGGCCTGAAAGTCGGTTTCACCAACGGCTGTTTCGACATCCTGCACCGGGGGCACGTCGCCTATCTGGCCCAGGCGCGCAGCTGGTGTGATCGGTTGGTGGTGGCGTTGAACACCGACGCTTCGGTCAAGGCGCTGAAGGGCGAGGGCAGGCCGGTGAACGATCTGGACAGCCGCGCCGTCGTCATCGGGGCCTTGAGCAGCGTGGATCGGGTGACCAGTTTCGGCGACCCGACGCCCATCGCCCTGATCGAGCGTCTGCGGCCTGATGTGCTGATCAAAGGATCGGACTATACGCGTGAAGGCGTGGTCGGCGGCGATCTGGTGGAAAGCTGGGGCGGTGTCGTCCGTCTCGCGGATTTCAAGGACGGGTTCTCCACCACCCGTACAATTGAAAAAATGACTGGCTCGATGCAATGACGCCCAGAATGATCGTAGTGACCGGCGGGGCCGGCTTCATCGGCTCCAACATCGTGGCGCGGCTGACGGCTGAGACGGCCTATGACGTCGTGGTCTGCGACCGGCTGGAAACCGCCGATCTGGCCAAATGGAAGAACCTGGCCAAACATCCCATCGCCGATTTTTGGTCGCCGGAAGAGCTGTTTGAACAGTTGGAGCGCCATGCCGAGCGCATCGAGGCCGTTGTCCACATGGGCGCCATCTCCTCGACAACCGAGCCGGACGCCGACTTGATCCTGCGCACCAACTTCACCCTGTCGCGCGATCTGTGGGACTGGTGCACGATCCGCGACGCCCGTCTTATCTACGCCTCCTCAGCGGCGACCTATGGCGATGGCGAAACAGGCTTTGATGATGAGGACGATGCGGAGTCTTTAGCTAAGCTTCGCCCACTAAACGCCTACGGCTATTCAAAAATGCTGTTCGATCAGCACGCCGTCCGCCAGTCGGATCGCGGACAGGCGCCTCGCCAGTGGGCGGGTCTGAAATTCTTCAACGTCTATGGTCCCAACGAAGGCCACAAGGGCGCGATGAAGTCGGTCGTGGCCCAGATCTGGCCCAAGGTGGCGGCAGGCGAAACGGTCAGCCTGTTCAAGTCGCACAACCCGAACTACGCCGACGGCGGCCAATTGCGCGACTTCGTCTATGTCGATGATGTGGTCGATATCATCGAGTTCCTGCTACAGTCGCCAGAGGTGTCCGGCGTCTTCAACGCCGGTTCAGGACAGGCGCGTTCTTTCGAAGATCTGGCGCGCGCCACCTTTGCGGCGGCGGGCAAGGACGTCTCCATCGCCTATGTCGACATGCCGGAAGTGATCCGCGACCGGTATCAGTATTTCACCCAGGCCCGCATGGACCGCATCCGAGCGGCTGGGTTTGACGGTCAGTCCACCCCGCTGGAAGAAGGCGTACGTCGCTACGTCCAGAACTTCCTGATCACATCGGACCCGTATCGCTGATGGTTCCGAGGCTGACCTTCCGCCAATGGGTCGGCTATGCGGGTTTCGCCGTTGTGTTCGTCCTCACGGCGGCCATCGCTGTCTGGCGCGGGGACATCCTGCGCGCGGGCCTGGACCCGCAGGTGCCGTTCCAGACCTATGTGCCGCCGCCCGCGCCTGACTACAGGACGCGCAAGCCCTGGGCCCTGTATGAGGCCCGCGTCAATGGTGCGGGCGAAGCGGCGGTCTTCTTCGTCCATTCGACCACCTTTGACGGCGGCAAGGAATGGAACGGACCCATTGGCGACCCCGTTTCCAACACCTATCTTCGCCAAGTCGTTCTGCCGAACTACGCGGGGCCGTTTGCGAGGGCTGGCGCTGTCAGCGCGCCGCTGTACCGGCAGGCCAGCCTTTATTCCCGCCTTACGCTGCGCGATGACGCGCGAGAGGCGCGGGCCTTCGCGTATCAGGATGTATTGGCCGCCTTCGATAACTGGCTGACCCGTCATCCCGACGGACCCATTGTGGTGGCCGGAGTGGAACAGGGTGCTGAACTGCTGGATCGCCTGTTACGTGAGCGGATTTCGCCCGATATGGCCGTGCGCGATCGCCTCGTCGCCGCCTATCTGATGGACGTCATCATCGCCGCTGATCGCGTGCCCGCCAACATTCCTGCCTGCACCACGCGGCGAGAACTGCATTGCATCGTCGCCTGGTCCCAGGTCGGCGACAATGATGACTTGGCCGGGCGCCGGCGGTTCCGTCGCACCCTGATCTGGGACGATAAGGGGCGGTTGGTCGAGTTGAACGGTCATGCAGGCCTTTGCGTCAACCCCGTCACCGGCACGACGGACGAGGCCCCGGTGTCCGAGCGACTGCATCGTGGAGCCACCAATGCGACGGACTTGGAATGGGGCGCCCGACCGGCCCTGATGGCGCGGGAGGTGAAGACGCGGTGCCGCGACGGATTGCTGCGCCATAGCTGGCCGAATCTTGATTCTTTCCGCGATGGCGGTAGTTGGGCAGATAGAAGAAAAGCGAGGCCATACAATCTCTTTTATGGTGATCTTGAAGCTGATGTTGCGGATCGACTGGCGACCTACAGGTTTGAAACCTCGCGTCGTTGAGCCAAGCGCGTCCGGTTTAGGTGGCGCCGTGCGGTGGAGATGCGTAACCTTGCCTCAAAGGGAGTTTCCATATGGACGTCGCCACCATCTTCGCCGGGGTCGTGCTTCTGCTCGCGATCGTTCTATTGTTCAGTGTTATCAAGATTGTGCCGCAAGGACGTGAGTTCACGGTTGAACGTTTCGGCAAATACACCAAGACCCTGAGCCCCGGTATCGGCTTTCTGACGCCGTTCGTGGAACGTGTCGGCCGCCGGATGAATATGATGGAACAGGTGCTGGACGTCCCGACACAGGAAGTCATCACCAAGGATAACGCCATGGTGAAGGTCGACGGCATCGTCTTCATTCAGGTGATGGACTCGGCCCGCGCCGCCTATCGCGTCGATGACCTGACCTATGCCATCGCGCAACTCTGCATGACCAACCTGCGGACCGTGGTCGGTTCGATGGAATTGGATGAGGTCCTCAGCCAGCGCGACAGCATCAACACCCGCCTGCTGCACGTCATCGACGCGGCGACTGAGCCCTGGGGCGTCAAGGTCAATCGCATCGAGATCAAGGACCTGACCCCGCCGACCGACATCACCAACGCCATGGCCCGTCAAATGAAAGCCGAGCGTGAACGCCGCGCGGTCATCACCGAAGCCGATGGTGAAAAGTCCGCCGCCATCGCCCGCGCGGAGGGGGCCAAACAGGCCGCCATCCTTCAGGCTGAAGGCCGCAAGGAAGCGGCGTTCCGCGACGCCGAGGCCCGTGAACGTGAAGCCGAGGCCGAGGCCCGCGCCACAGCCATGGTGTCGGAAGCCATTGCGCGCGGCGACGTGAACGCCATCAACTACTTCGTCGCCCAGAAATATGTCGAAGCCTTCGCCGAATTGGCCCGCAGCCCGCAGCAGCGCACCGTCATCGTGCCTGCCGAAATGGGCGCGCTGGTCGGCACCATCGCCGGCATCGGCCAACTGGTCGGACTTGCGCAGGACCAGAGCCACGACAGCGCCCGCGCGCCCCAGCCGCCGCGCCCAGCCGCACCACGCCGCCCTGCGGGCGGCAGCGTGCCGCCTTCGGCCTGACAGGATCCCTGAGCCATGACCGCCGTCCTCAATCTGTACGCCGCCCAGCCTTTCTGGATCTGGCTGGCTGTCGGTGTTTTGCTGCTGGCCGTCGAATCAATGGCCTCGACGGAATGGCTGCTGTGGCCTGCCGTTGCGGCGGGGGTCGTGGCGGTTCTGACGGCGGTCGGGCTTCATCTGGGACTGCCGGGCGAGGTCGCAGTCTTCGCCCTGCTGACGGTGATCGCCACGGTGCTGTCGCGCCGTCTGGTCTCCAAGGCCAACCCCAGCGGTCCGGACATCAACGACCGCGACAGCCGCCTGATCGGCCAGCACGCTCGGGTCGTTCAGCCCTTCGTAGATGGCCGGGGCCGCGTCTTCATCTCGGGGGCTGAATGGCCTGCGGAGATAGAGGGGGAAGGGCCCGAAACCGGCGCCGATGTTCTGGTGCACGGCGTCACCGGCTCACTGCTGAAGGTCACTGCCTCGCACTAGGCGGTCTCCGGTAGGCGGTATTCGGCCGCAACCTCTGCAGCAAACGAGCGTTCGGCGTTGATGTCAGACGCCCCGACCGCACCAACGCCCGTCTCTCAGGACGGCTTGCCGGTCCCCCGGCGATATTGGGCCATCGTCTCCATCGGTCTTGGCATCACTCTGGCCGTGCTGGACGGAGCCATCGCCAATGTGGCGCTTCCGTCCATAGCCCACGATCTTCAGGCATCAGAGGCGGCGTCGATATGGATCGTCAACGCATACCAGATCGCCATTGTCGTCTCGCTGCTGCCCTTGGCCTCGCTGGGCGAGATCGTCGGCTATCGCCGGGTGTCGCAGGCCGGGTTGGCGGTTTTCACCCTGGCCTCCATCGCCTGCACCCTGTCTGATTCCATCGTGACCCTCAGCCTGGCGCGGGTGTTGCAGGGGTTCGGTGCGGCGGGCATCATGAGCGTGAATGGCGCGCTGGTGCGCTTCACCTATCCACAGAAGTTCCTGGGCCGCGCGGTCGGGATCAATGCGGTGATCGTCTCCATCGCCGCCGCCGCCGGACCGACCATCGCCAGCGCGATCCTGGCGGTCGGCGAGTGGCGCTGGCTGTTCGCCCTGAACATCCCCATCGGCCTGCTGGCGGTATCGATGGCCGGTTTCACCCTGCCGCATAATCCGTTGCAGAAGCGCAAGCTGAACTGGACTGGCGCAGCCCTCAGCGCCGCCGCCTTCGGCCTGCTGATCACCGGCCTGCAGTCACTGGCGCACGGTGAGGCCGCCATACTGGGCTTCGGCATGACGGGTGCGGGCCTGGCCGCCGCCGTGCTGCTGTTCCAGCACGAGAAGCCGCGCGCCGCCCCCCTGATTCCCTTGGACCTGCTGGCCCGGCCGATGTTCGCCCTGTCCGTCGGGACCTCGATCATCTCCTTCACCGCCCAGATGATGGCCTTCGTCGCCTTGCCCTTTTTCCTGCAAGGCTCGCTGCATCTCAACGCAGTCGAGACCGGGCTGTTGATGACGCCCTGGCCGCTGGCCACCATGTTCGCCGCCCCCTTGGCCGGTTGGTTGTCGGACCGTTACTCGGCTGGGGTCTTGGGGGCGATCGGTTTGACCGTCTTCGCCTGCGGACTGATGGCGCTCAGCTTCCTGGACGCCGATGCGACCAAGTTCGACATCATCTGGCGCATGGCGGTCTGTGGTGCAGGTTTTGGCTTCTTCCAGTCGCCCAACAACCGCGCCATGCTGTCAGAAGCCCCGCGTGAGCGGGCAGGGGCGGCAGGCGGTAGTCTGGGCACAGCCCGTGTCCTGGGCCAGTCGATGGGCGCGGTCGTCGTCGCGTTCCTGCTGTCATCCGCGCCCGTCGCAGGCGTTGGTCACGGCTTTCAGATCGCGGCTGTCGCCGCCCTGTTCGGCGCCGTGATGAGCGGGTCACGCGTGCGTCGCCGCAAGGCGGAGCCGGAAAAAGAGGTCGAAGCCGTCTAGCGCCGCTTCAACTCGGTGACGCCCCGATTCGCCAGTTGGTCGGCGCGCTCGTTCAACGCGTGGCCCGCATGCCCCTTCACCCAGCGCCATTTGACGTCGTGGCGCAGACGAGCGGCGTCCAGCCGCTGCCAGAGCTCGGCGTTCTTGACCGGCTTCTTGTCCGCGGTCAGCCAGGCCCGCGCCTTCCAGCCGCGCATCCACTCGGTGATTCCCTGCATCACATATTTGCTGTCGGTGTGAAGTTCGACCTTGCAGGGTCGTTTCAGGGCTTCCAGCGCCATGATGGCGGCCATCAACTCCATGCGGTTGTTGGTCGTATTTGCCTCCCCGCCCCATAATTCCTTCTCGTGACCACCGCCAGTCTGAAGCACGGCGCCCCAGCCGCCAGGTCCGGGATTACCCTTGCAGGCGCCGTCGGTGTGGATGATTACGTGATCGGAGGGACTCATGGTCGCGCAGACCTACAGCGTCCCTTGGCGCGGGGCCATCACTGCGCCTATATGGATGTTGAAGAATAGTGGATGGGATCGATCATCGGTTCCACGCGAGGAGATTACGCCATGGGCTCCATGAGCATCTGGCACTGGGCCATCGTCATCGTCGTTGTCGCACTGCTGTTCGGCGGCCGCGGCAAGCTTTCGGGCATCATGGGCGACGCCGCCAAAGGCATCCGCGCCTTCAAGGACGGCCTGAAAGACGACGACAAGAAGGACGGCGCCAGCGAGGGCGTCAGCTCGCTGCCGCGCACCGAGGCGGAAAAGGAAGAGCTGAAGCGCTAGTCGTCGTCTTTAAGGGCTGACGCATGGGCGGGCTCGCCCCCGGAGTGGGGGGTTTCGAATTAGTGGTGATTGGCATTGTGGCCCTGCTTGTGGTGGGGCCCAAGGATTTGCCGATCCTGATGCGCCGTGTTGGGCAGATGGTCGCGAAAGCACGCGCCATGGCCAACGAGTTCCGCACCAGTTTCGACGAAATGGCGCGTCAGTCCGAACTGGACGACCTGCGCAAGGAAGTCGAAGCACTGCGCAGCGGACAGGGGATGTATCCCCTCGGATCTGAGGCGGAAGCCGCTTTCAAGGAGATCAACGCCGGCCTGGCGACGCCCGCCTTGCCGTCGCCTGAGCCGGAGCTTCCGGCCATGCAGCCCGCCTCGGATGAGTGGCCGGACCGCACGCCGGTTGCAGAGCCTCTGGCCGCCGCGCCCACGGCCAAGGCTGCATCTAAGACCAAGCCCAAGGTACCCAAGGCTGAGGCCAAGCAGAAAATCGCGTCGTCCACGAAGACGATGACCGTCGCCACGAAAGCCAAACCCAAAACTGCTTCCAAGACTGCGGCCGCCAAGCCCAAGACAGTCCGCAAGAAGGCCGTCGACCTTTGACCACCCCAGACCGTGATGAGGCCGAGATCGAGGCGTCGCGTGCGCCCCTGATGGACCACCTGATAGAGTTGCGTAAGCGGCTGCTGATCTGCGTCATCGCTTTTGCGGTCGGCTTCATCGGTTGTTTTGCTTTTTCGGAACCGATCTATCTGTTCCTGGTCAAGCCGTTCGCGGCTGCTCAGGCTTTTTATTCGTCCGTCGGACCACACGGCCATGTGTCGCCTCTGGATCTCATCATGGGCACGGCGGGCCTTAAGACCCTGCCGCATGTCGATGGTCATACGGTCAATCTGATCTACACTGCGCCGCTGGAAATCCTGTTCACCAAGATGAAGCTGGCCGGGTTCGGCGCCGTCTTCGTGGCCTTCCCTGTGTTGGCCTGGCAGTTGTACCGTTTCGTCGCGCCGGGTCTGTACCGCAACGAGCGCGGCGCCTTCCTGCCGTTCCTGGTCGCAGCGCCCCTATTGTTCCTGCTGGGCGCGGCCTTGGTCTATTTCGTCATGCTGCCGTTCGTCATGTGGTTCTCGTTGAGCCAGCAGATCATCGGAGATGGGGTTCAAGCCAATCTGCTGCCCAAGGTGTCGGACTATCTCAACCTTGTCACGGCGCTGTTGCTGGCGTTCGGACTATGCTTCCAGCTCCCGGTCGTCATGACCCTGTTGGGCATGGCCGGGTTGATAAATTCCAAGCTGATGGCCACCGGCCGCCGTTACGCCATCGTCGCCGTTGTCGTGGTCGCCGCCGTGGTCACCCCGCCGGACCCCATCAGCCAACTGATGCTGGCTGTGCCGATGGTGCTCCTCTACGAAATCTCCATCTGGTGCGTGCGCCTGATCGAACTGCGCCGCAAGAAGGCTGACGATCTGGAGGCGGAAGCAGCCTGAGAAACTCCAAAGCGTTAATGGCGCAAGCGGTGTACGCCACACGTCGACAATAAAAAGCCCCGGATGGTCGAACCATCCGGGGCTTTCCGTTTCAGCCTGATCTGACGATCAGCAGCTATAGTACATGTCGAACTCGACCGGGTGCGGGTGCAGTTGCAGACGGGCGACTTCCTGTTGCTTCAGCTCGATGTAGGCGTCGATGAAGTCGTCATCCATAACACCGCCCTTCTTGAGGAAGGCGCGGTCGGCGTCCAGGCTTTCCAGCGCTTCTTTCAGCGAGCCGCAGACCTCGGGGATCGAGCCGCGTTCCTCGGGCGGCAGATCGTACAGGTTCTTGTCAGCGGGCGCGCCGGGATCGATGCGATTCTCGATGCCGTCCAGACCGGCCATCAGCAGGGCGACAAAGGTCAGGTAGGGGTTGCCCATCGGGTCGGGGAAGCGGGCTTCCAGACGCTTGGCCTTGGGGGACGAGACGTGCGGGATACGGATCGAGGCCGAACGGTTGCGCGCCGAATAGGCCAGTTTCACCGGAGCTTCATAACCCGGCACCAGACGCTTGTAGCTGTTGGTGGTCGAGTTGGAGAAGGCGTTGATGGCCTTGGCGTGCTTGATGATGCCGCCGATGTACCACAAGCATTCCTGCGACAGGCCGGCGTATTTGTCGCCCGCGAACTGGGGCTTGCCGTCTTTCCAGATCGACATGTGAACGTGCATGCCCGAGCCGTTGTCGCCGAACATGGGCTTGGCCATGAAGGTCGCCGACTTGCCGTAAGCTGCGGCCACATTGTGGATCACGTACTTATAGAGCTGCAGGCGGTCCGCCATGGTCAGCAGGTCCGAGAATTTCAGACCGAGTTCGTGCTGCGCCGGAGCAACCTCGTGGTGGTGCTTCTCGGGCTGCAGGCCCATGTCGCGCATGACGCCCAGCATTTCGCCGCGCAGGTCCTGGCCGCTGTCGACCGGATTGACGGGGAAATAGCCGCCCTTGGTCTGCGGGCGGTGGCCCATGTTGCCTTCGGTGTACTCAGCGCCGGTGTTGGCGGGCAACTCCGTCGAATCATACGAGTACGAGGTGTTGTGCGCCTGGGTTGACCAACGAACGTCGTCAAAGATGAAGAACTCGGCTTCCGGGCCGAAGTAGACGATATCGCCCACGCCCGACGACTGCACGTAAGCCAGGGCCTTCTTGGCCATCGAGCGGCTGTCGCGGTTATACGGCTCGTTGGTGTCCGGGTTCAGCACGTCGCAGAACAGGAACATCGTCGTCTGCTGGTAGAACGGATCGATGTAGGCCGTGGTAAGGTCCGGCTTCAGCAGCATGTCGGACTCATTGATGGCCTTCCAGCCCGCAATCGATGAGCCGTCGAACATGGTCCCTTCGTTCAGGAAGTCCTCGTCGACCAGATCGATGTCGAAGGTGACGTGTTGCAGGCGGCCTTGTGTGTCGGTGAAGCGAACGTCGACGTATTTGACGTCCTTTTCCTCGATCTCCTTAAGGATCTTGGCGGCGGCGCTCATTCTCGAAAGTCCTATTTTTTGGTCGTTGGGGAGGAAACCAGTCACCGACCCGAAGGCCGAGGGCCGGGAAGGTTCATTCAGTTTCAGACGGCTTGAGCGCCGGTCTCGCCGGTGCGGATGCGGATTACATCCGCTACGTCGGACACGAATATCTTGCCGTCGCCGATCTTGCCTGTCCGCGCCGAGGTCTGGATGGCCTCGACAACGGCAGGCGCGAGGTCATCAGCGACGACGACCTCGATCTTTATTTTGGGCAGGAAGTCTATGACGTATTCGGCGCCCCGATAGAGCTCCGAATGACCCTTTTGGCGGCCATATCCCTTGGCCTCCAGCACAGTCATGCCTTGCACGCCCACGTCTTGGAGCGCCTCTTTGACGTCATCCAGCTTGAATGGCTTGATGATGGCTTCGATTTTCTTCATGGCGACCCCTGAGCGGCGCACGGAATGCAGCGGCGCTCGGGCTTGAATGGGACACACCAAGGCGACTGAAAGCAAGCGGTTTTCGCAGAAAAGTCACGGATAATCGGAGCCCGGATGATTGAAACCAACGACCCTGCGATCTGGCGCAATTTTCTGCCCTGGCCGGACGCCCAGACGCACAAGCATACGCGGGGCCGATTAGGCGTCGTGTCCGGTCGCGCCAACCATACAGGAGCAGCGCGACTGGCGGCGCGTGCGGGACTGAGGGTGGGCGCGGGACTGGTGCGGATCTTCTGCCCGCCTGACGCAGCCTCAGTGATCGCCCCTTCCATCCAGGCGGTCATGCTTGCCCCATTTTCCAGCGCCGAATCTCTGGCGCGAGAGGTCGAGGGTATGGACGCCATGGTCATCGGCCCCGCCGCCGGTCTGGACGAGTCCACCATAGGCAACATCCATGTGCTGGCTCAAAGCGGCGCGGCCATGGTTATCGACGCCGACGGCCTGACGGTGTTTAAGGGCAGGACCAGTGAACTGTTCGCCATTCTGGATAGAGACGACATCCTGACGCCGCATGAGGGCGAGTTTGAACGCCTGTTTCCGAGCTGTCTGACCCAAGGACGTATTCAGGCTGCGCGGGACGCCGCCCGGCGCGCTCAGGCTGTGGTGGTGCTTAAGGGCGCCGAAACAGTGATCGCTTCGCCTGACGGACGCACGCGGGTCAATAACAACGGTTCGCCCTGGCTGGCGACGGCTGGCAGCGGCGACGTTCTGTCAGGCCTTATCGGGGGTCTTCTGGCCCAGCGCATGGACAGTTTTGAGGCCGCTTGCGCCGCCGTCTGGATGCACGCCGACGCTGCAAATCGTTTTGGACCTGGCCTGATTTCCGAAGACCTCACTGAGATTCTGCCAGCCGTTCTGCGGGCCCTGAGGGCGGAATGCTAAGAGGGCCGCTGCCATGAACAGCCCGCCCTGAAACGGGGCAAGGGTGAACCTTTAGACGGGCTGGATAGGGAGGGTAGGCTTGGTTCAGCCTCCGAAACCGCCTTCGTCAAGAAACGCCTGTTCGTCCGGCGTCGTCTCGCGGCCCAGACAGGCGTTGCGATGCGGGAAACGGCCGAAGCGGACGATGATGTCACGGTGCACTGCGCCCCATTTCTCGAGTTCTGCGTCGCCGGCGACCAGTTCCATATAGCGGTCCTGATCCTCGATCCGCTCGGAGTGTTCGAACGGCAGGAGAAGGAAGTTCATCAGTTCTGGCTCCACCTGTAGATGGAAGCCGCGATCGACCGCCTGTTTGGCGAACATCAGGGCCAGTGGATCAGTGGCGAACTGGTGCGCCGTGCCGCGGAAGCTGTTGCGCGGGTACTGATCTAACAGGATCAAGAGGGACAGCGTCCCTTCGGCCGTCTGCATCCAGTCGTCCAGCCCGCGCCGGGCGGCGGTCCAGTGGGCGGCGCGGCAACTGTCGCGAAAGACGGTGTCGAAGGCCTCGTCCTTGGCGAACCACTTGGCGGGACCGGCCTCTTTCCAGAAGGAGACGACGGCGGATGGGGTTATGAGAACGGTCATGACCCAAATCCTACCGAATCCTTTGCCTGTCTTCCATGACCGCGACTGCGACCTTTCGATCATCCAGAGCAAGCATGTCGCCGTGATCGGTTACGGCAGCCAAGGACGCACCCATGCGCTGAACCTGCGCGATTCCGGCGTATCCAACATCGTGGTGGGGCTAAAGCGCGATTCGAAGACGCGGGAACTGGCGCGGGCTGATGGATTCGTCGTGATGACGGCGGCCGAAGCCACGGCGGGCGCCGATGTGGTGGCCGTACTGACCTCGGATGAGGCGCACCGTGACCTGTGGCGCGACGAACTGGCGCCGAACATTAAATCTGGTGCGGCCCTCGTCTTCGCTCATGGTCTGTCAGTGCGATTCGGGTTGGTGGACCCACGCGCCGATCTGGACGTGATTCTGGCCTCGCCCAAAGGAATCGGTCCGCGCATCCGTGATCTGTATGAGGCCGGGGAGGGCGTTTTCTGCCTGTTCGGCGTGAATCAAGATGCGACAGGCGGCGCACACGCGCTGGGTCTTTCCTATGCGGCGGCGCTGGGCTGCGGTCGCAAGGGGATTCTGGAGACGACCATGCGCGACGAATGCGAGAGCGACCTGTTCGGGGAGCAGGTTGTTCTGTGTGGGGGAATCGCTGAACTCATCGATTCGGCCTTCATGAAGCTGGTCGATGCCGGTTATCCGCCTGAAGTCGCCTGGTTTGAATGTTTTTACGAAACCAAGTTGGTTACCGATCTGATGTACGAGCGAGGGATCGCGGGCGCTTTCGCCAAGATCTCCAACACCGCTGAGTACGGCGCCTATCTGACCGGGCCACGGATCATCAACGCGGCGTCTCATGCGGCGATGGACGAGGTTCTGGCCGAGGTTCAGGGCGGCGGCTTCGTGAAACGGCTGATGGCGGACTATGACGCTGGGTCACCTGACCTGCTGGCGCGTCGCAGGGCGCTGGGGCTGCGCGCTATTGAACAGGTCGGGGCACACTTGAATCTGGTCTCTCAGGCGGCGAATGACGCGTGAGAGCTAGCCCTGAAGGGGTTGCTTCAACTTATTGATTTCAATGAAGATAAGATGGTCGGAGTGAGAGGATTCGAACCTCCGACCCCTGCGTCCCGAACGCAGTGCTCTACCAGGCTGAGCCACACTCCGACCGTGGGAGCGGGCCTTGCGGCGTTGCCCCGAAGTGAGGACGCGGCTTATAGCTATGGGATTCCAACCCGGCAAGCACCCATTTCACCCTTTTTTCGAACGAAGAAAATTGTCTTGAAAGAGGGTGTTGCATCCCAAAACGGTTTGGCCTATCTGACCGCCTCCGCCGCAGAGACGTGGCGGAAACGCCGGACCTGCTGGGGAATGGTGTAATGGTAACACTCCGGTTTTTGGTACCGTCATTCTAGGTTCGAGTCCTAGTTCCCCAGCCACCGTGGCCCTTGAACAGGGCCAGGCCAAGTCTCCCTCGATAGTATCGATAACAAGATTTGACCCAGGTCAGGGCTTTCGTTTTGCTGTCATGGTTCTTAGCTAGGCCTTAGGTTTCTAGCCGAGGAGAATGATCATGGTCACCGCCCGCGAAAAGCGTTTGGCGCCGTTGAGAACGCCCACCAGCCTGTCTGAGGATGCGACGCGGGACATTTCCGCGGCCTTGACCGGCCTGCTGGCCGATGTGTTCGCCATCTATCTGAAGACCAAGAATTTCCACTGGCATGTGTCGGGTCCGCATTTCCGCGACTATCATCTGCTGTTGGATGAGCAGTCGGCGGAATTGTTCGCCATGACCGATCCGATAGCCGAGCGGGCACGCAAGATCGGCGGGACCACGCTGCGTTCCGTCGGCCAGATCGCCAAGGAATCGCGCGTGCTGGATAACGACGCCGATTACGTGGACCCGCTGGATATGCTGGCCGAGCTCCGTGACGATAATAATGATCTTGTCGGGCGTATGCGCGAGGTCCATGACCTGTGTGACGAACATGGCGACATCGCCACCGCCAGCCTCCTGGAAAACTGGGTCGACGAGACCGAGCGGCGCGTATGGTTCCTGTTCGAGACCGGACGTCGTGGCAACGGATGATCGCGCAACCCTCTTGCTCGCAAAGACTTATGGATCGGAAATATCTGATCCGTGAGGAAGGCAAGGGAGAGGCGCGATGCAAATCGCAATCATAGGCTGTCTGACGCTGCTGGGCGCTGTCGCGACGGCGGCGCCGGTGCAGTCGGGGGTGTCTGACGCGTTCGGCAACACGATAATTTCCCACTATCCGCGTGGTGAGTGGGTGAAACACTATTTTGAGCCGGATGGCAGTTATTCCGCCGCCTGGTCGAACGGGCGGAGGTTGTCAGGTCGCTGGGTTGTCGAGGGACAGAAAATCTGCCTGGTCGAACTGCGGCCGCGTCAGCTGATCTCGCGATTCTGCACGCCGATGGTTCAGGTTGCGGTTGGAGATACTTGGCCCTCGCGTGATCCGTTGGGACGGTCAGTACGCAACGAGTTGGTCGCCGGTCGGCGCTAAGCGCCTAGAAGACGCGATGCAGGACCGCTGTGCCAGCGGCGCAGCGCAGCAGGTCGTCGATGCCAGCGCTGCCAAGGCGGGCCGAGAGAGCCAAACCGCTACAGCTTATGTCAGCCTGGCGGCGGGCCTCTGCCAGCAGGGCGTTCGCCGTCGTTGTGGGATCGAAGAGGTCGAAAGCCGCCAGTCCATCGATCACGAAGAGGCGTTCGCCGCCATCTTTTACAACAATGGAGTATTGCAGGACTGCGCGCACGGTTTGACGGGAGAATGCGCCGATCACGCCGGCCCTATCTGGCGCTGCGGCGAGGATGGCGCGCCATGCATCGGGCGTAAGCGCCGGATCGCTGAGTCGCGCCAGTACGTATGAGCTGTCTGCGTCGCAGGCGCCCAGACGGCGGATAAGCAGTTTGCCCATGTCGCCATCCTGAGCGTTTTTAACCAGAGCGCATTGATCTCAATCAAGCGAAGCCGTTGCACTGAGGGTTGCGACAACTTACCCTTGCGCCTTATGCGAGGCTGAAATGCTGGAACTCCGCTCACTACCAACTGATTGCGTCGCTCGACGTAGTGATTCCGTTTGCGCGACCTGCGGCGCCCGGGCCTTCAGCGTATGCAGCAGTCTGGGCGCCGATGATCTGGCCGGATTGGATGCGATTGCCGAGCGGGTGTCGCTGAAGGCGGGCGATGCCTTGATTCGCCAAGGGGAGCCTGCGGTTCACCTGTTCAACATTACTTCGGGATCAGTGCGGGTTTATAAGCTGCTTCCCGATGGACGGCGCCAGATCACCGGCTTCTTGTTTGCAGGTGATTTCGTTGGTCTGGCGACGGGCGAAGACTATGCGTTTTCCGCCGAGGCCATCGAAGAAGCGACCCTGTGCCGGTTCAAGAAAGCCGACTATCGCGCCCTTATCCGGGAGCGACCATCGCTGGAGACGGCGCTGCTTGACCGGGCGACGCATGAGCTGGCGGCGGCTCAGAACCAAATGTTGCTGTTGGGGCGCAAGACGGCGCAGGAGCGGATCGCCTCATTCCTGCTGGATCTGCCCGAACGCGATCCAATCCGTCCGACGGAGGAAGGCCATGTCCGGGTTCCGATGACGCGGGCGGAAATGGCCGACTATTTGGGCCTGACTATCGAGACGGTCAGTCGCGGCCTGACCAAGCTGAAGACGGCCGGGGTGATCCGCCTATTGTCTCTGAACGAGATGCAGGTGGATCGACCGGATCGCCTGCGGGCCATCGCCGAGGGCGAATCCTAGGCTAAGGCCTTATTGCGCCGAGCGGTCAGCAGAACACGTCCGTCCTGAGCCAGGCCCTCGACACGCACGTGGGTCTGACAGATCTCGATTGGCGCAGCGCGGTGGCTGACCAGAATCAGGCCTTGATTGTTTTCGATCACACGACGTTCCAGCGCCTTGAGCACCTTGGCTTCGGTCGTGGCGTCTAATCCTTCGGTCGGTTCATCCAGCACCAGCCAGGGGGCTTGGCGAAGATACGCGCGGGCGAGGCCCAGGCGGCGACGTTCGCCGCCGGACAGCCACTCTCCATTTGCGCCGACGGGCATATCAAGGCCCAAAGGCTCGACGCGAATGCGGTCGGCCAGGGCGGCGTCTTCCAGCGCGCGCCATAAGGTTTCATCGTCGGCGGGTCCGGCCAGCAGCAGGTTGTCGCGTACCGTGCCGTTCAACAGCTGCACGTCCTGAGCGGCGTAGGCGAACCGGGCGCGACGGGTGGCGGGACTGAGGGAAGCGATGTCGAGACCGCCCATGTCGACCTCGCCAGGGGTGGCGTCACGCAATCCGATCAGGCGTTCCATGAAGGTGGTCTTTCCCGCACCGGACGGGCCGGACAGGCCCAGGCGATGAGGCGGGCGCACATTGGCGTTGACGGCGATCAGACTCAGAGACGGCGGCGGGGGGCGCGTGCCGTCGTGCGGCGGAACCTGGGGTGCGGCCTCGTCCAGGCGGGCGATGGCCTCTTTCGCCGCGCCGTTCTGATGCAGGGCGCCGACGAGGCCAGCGGCTGACTCCATGCCCATGACGGTCACCAGGGCCGCGAGCGCGCTCAGGGGAAGTGGCGCGCCTAGTGTGGCGAAGACGACGCCAGCCAGCGCCGCGCCGGTCACGACCGCCTGCCACACTGTCATCCAGCCTGCTGCTGTTGTCAGGGCGATCTGCGCGCGGTCGTGGCGGTCGGCGGCGTCGGCGGCCTGCTGCACGGCCCAGTCATTGAGACTATAGGCTTTCAGTTCCGGGGCGACGGCCTCGAGTGCGGCGATGCGGTCCTTGAGGGCGCCGACGGCGATCTGAGCTTCCTTTCCTGCCGGGTCGGACAGAGAGCGCGCGATGACCAAGACACCAAGGCAGGACAGGGCCATAGCGATGAGCAGCAGGCCGCCAGCGAGGGGGGAGGCGAGGCCTGCCAGAAGGGCGCTGGAGGCTGCGCCTGCGCCGAGCGCCCAAGGCGCGGACTTGCGCACGAACAGAGTTTGGACGGCGTCCACATCTTGCACCAGCCGGGCCGAGGTTTCCCCGGACGACAGGCTGAGGGCGCGCTCGGGAGGGGAAGAGGCCAGGGCGTGGAACAGTTGAGGACGCAAGCTGGCCAGGGCCTTCAGCGCGGCCTCATGCCCCGCAACCCGCTCGATATAGCGAGCGCCGGTGCGCAAGATGGCCAGCAGGCGGATGATGGCGCTGGGCATCATGTAGTTGAAGGCCTGGACCGCTGTCATGCCTGCCACGCCTGCCAGAGCCGCGCCGGTGATGAACCAGCCGGACAGGCCCAGCAGACAGACTGCGGCGATGGAGACGACGGCGCCAGCAGCAGCGGCCAGGCGCAGGCGTTGGCGCTGGGTGCGGGCCTGGACGGCGATCAGGTCCGCGATGCGGTTGGGATCGTGCTTCACAACTGCACCACGCGGTCAGCCAAGGCCGCGACGACGGCGGAGTGGGTTGTGATCAGGGTGGTGCGGCCCGCCGCGGCCTGGCGGATCAGCTCCAGCATGGCTTGTTCAGAGGCGGGGTCCAGATTGGCTGTCGGTTCATCAAGCAGCAGGATCGGGGCAGGTTTCAGCAGGGCGCGCGACAGGCCCAGACGACGCCGCTCGCCACCGGACAGGCCGCCGCCCCGTTCGTCGATTACGCGGTCCAGATCACCGTGCAGACCGGCGCGGCCGGCGGCGGTCAGGATGCGGGTGACGCAGGCCGATGGATCAGCGATCGCGATGTTTTCGCGCAGCGTGCCGGGAATGACCACCGGGTTCTGGCTGGCCCAAGCGACCTGACCAGCGAAACCATCTGTCTGGCTGAGCGCCACGTCGTCGATTTCGACATCGCCTTGCGTCAGGGGCGCAAGGCCGAGCAGCAGATGCAACAGGCTGGACTTGCCCGCGCCGCTGGCGCCGACCAAGGCGACGACCTGCCCGGGCCTGACCTTCAGATTGAATCCAGCGATGACCGGCGCCGGGCCGTAGGCGATCGACACGTCGCGGAAATGGATAGCGGGCGGCGCCTCGCCCAGCCGGACTGAGCGTGCGGACAGGGTGTCGGCAACGACCAGCGCAGGCGCGGCGGCCTCTGCGGCCTGGCGATCATGATAGGCGGCGGCCAGACGACGCAGCGGCTGATAGACTTCCGGCGCCAGGGCCAGGACGAAGAAGGCGCGCGGCAGATCCAGCGTTTCTGGAACGGGGAAGGGCAGCAGTTTCAGCAGGTTGAAGCCGCAGTAGACGGCGATCAGCGCCACCGACAGGGCCGAAAAGAACTCAAGCACGCCAGAGGACAGGAAGGCGATTCGCATCACGCGAGTGGTGCGCTTCTCCAGTTCTTCGGATGCTGCGGCGATTTCAGCCGTCGTGCGGCCCACGGCGTCGAAAGCCAAAATGGCGGGCAGGGCGCGGACGCGGTCGATGAACAGGCCGGACAGCCGGTCCAGAGCCTGAAACTGACGGCGGCTCTCGCTCGCTGCTGCGGTGCCGGCCAAGGCCATACCGATGATGAAAGGAAACAGAGTGAACAGCAGCACGCCCGCCGCAACCGGACTGGCGAAAGCGGCGGCCGCGATGATCAGCAGGGGCGACAACCCCGCCGCCATGCGCAGCGGGGCGAAACGGGAGAAATAGCCATCCAGCGCCCCGACACCCTCGACCAGTGCGGTCAGGCGGTCGCTGGAGCGGCTGCCGCGTCCGAACAGGTCGGCCAGCAGGCTGTGGCGCACATCCATCTTCACCGCACGCCCCAGTCGCGCGCCGATCACTGTCGTCACCTGACCGATCAGACCGCGCGCGATCAGGCTGACCACCGCCAGCACCAGCCACGGCGCCGCAGCGGCGGGAGTGGCGAACTTCGAGATCGTCATGGCCAGACCGGCGGCGAAACCAACGGCAGGGATCACGTCGGCGATGGTCAGCAGCCCTGCCAGCAGCGTCAGGCGCCGCCACGGTGCGCCAGCCTGCTTCAACCAAGCGGCAGGAGGGACAGAAGGCGACGCGATGGTCATGGACAAAACTCCAGCACGCCACCATCGCTGCGCGCCATTGGACAAAACGTCTTTGGACAGAACGTCCAAGGGCGAACCGTCTAGTAGATGACGCCCCCACAGCAGGCTTTGATCGAGATCAAGGCGTACGTCCCGCCGAATCTTTAGGGCGAAAGAAACGTCGGTCGTCGTGGCCGGCCCCTCGGAGCATAGCCATGATCGACCTAGCGGTCGTCGACCTGTCCCGGCTGCAGTTCGCGCTGACAGCCCTTTATCACTTCCTGTTCGTGCCCCTGACGCTGGGGCTGTCCTTCATGCTGGTCATCATGGAGTCGATCTATGTCATGACCCGCCGACCGATCTGGCGGACGATCACCCGTTTCTGGGGCGTGTTGTTCGGCATCAACTTCGTGCTGGGCGTCGCCACCGGCATCACCATGGAATTCCAGTTCGGCATGAACTGGAGCTATTACAGCCATTATGTCGGCGACATCTTCGGCGCGCCGCTGGCGATCGAGGGCCTGATGGCCTTCTTCCTGGAAGCGACCTTCGTCGGGCTGATGTTCTTCGGCTGGGACAAGCTGAAGCCGCACGCCCACCTGTTCGTCACCTTCATGGTGGCGCTGGGCACCAATCTGTCGGCCCTGTGGATCCTGATCGCCAATGGCTGGATGCAGAACCCGGTTGGCGCCGCCTTCAATCCCGACACGATGCGGATGGAGGTCACCGACTTCATGGCCGTGCTGTTCAACCCGGTGGCCCAGGCGAAGTTCGTCCATACGGTTTCGGCCGGTTACGTCTGCGCCTCTGTCTTCGTGCTGGGCGTGTCGGCCTTCTATCTGCTGCGCGGCAAGCACGTCGGCTTCGCCAAGCGGTCGATGACGGTGGCCTCGGCTTTCGGTCTGGCGGCGTCGCTGTCGGTCGTGGTGCTGGGCGACCAGTCTGGCTATGCTCTGACCGACAACCAGAAGATGAAGCTCGCTGCGCTTGAGGCCATGTGGCACACCGAGCCCGCGCCGGCGGGCCTGACCCTGATCGGCATTCCCTCCATGAAGGATCGGGAGACCCATTACGGCGTCCATGTGCCGTGGGTCATGGGCCTGATCGCCACGCGGACCATCGACAAGCCGGTCGAAGGCATTTTCGAACTGGTGGCCACAGCTGAAGACCGCATCGAATCCGGCGTCATCGCCTTTGACGCCCTGGAGAAGATCAAGGCTGATCCTGCCGACATGGCTGCACGCGCCGTGTTTGAAACCCATCGCCGCGACCTGGGTTACGCCCTCCTGCTGAAGCGTCACGTCGCTGATCCGCGTCAGGCCTCGGCCGAGCTGATCAAACAGACCGCGTGGGACACGGTGCCGAACGTGCCGGCCCTGTTCTGGAGCTTCCGCATCATGGCCGGCGTGGGCATGTTCATGATCGCCCTGTTCGCCACCGCCTTCGTGCTTTGCACCCTGCGCAAACACCAGACGAAATGGTTCCTGCGCGTCGCGGTCCTGGCCATTCCCTTGCCGTGGATCGCCATCGAGTTCGGCTGGATCCTGGCTGAGTTCGGCCGCCAGCCCTGGGCGGTGGACGGCGTGCTGCCGACCTTCCTCGGCGCCTCCTCGCTGACCGTGCCGCAACTGTGGGCCACCATCATCGGCTTCACCTTGCTGTACGGCGCACTGGCTGTCGTCGAAGTCCGCCTGATGCTTCACGCCATCAAGAAGGGGCCGTTCCACGAACAGGAGACGTTCGGCGAGCCCAACCCTGAAGCCCCCGCTGAGCGCGCGCCTGCGCCTGCCGTGGCCTGACCCAGACCCATAGGACATCCGACAATGGATCTTCCCCTCGACTTCGCCACCCTGCGCCTGATCTGGTGGGGCCTGCTGGGCGTGCTTCTGATCGCCTTCGCCCTGACGGACGGGTTCGACCTGGGGGTCGGCGCTCTTCTGCCCTTCGTCGCCAAGACCGATGAAGAGCGCCGCATGGTGATCAACACCGTCGGCGCCACCTGGGAAGGCAACCAGGTTTGGTTCATCCTGGGCGGCGGCGCGATCTTTGCCGCCTGGCCCTTCGTCTACGCAGTCAGCTTCTCCGGCTTCTATCTGGCCATGTTCCTGGTGCTGTCGGCGCTGATATTGCGACCCGTGTCGTTCAAGTATCGATCCAAGCGTCCGTCGCCCAAGTGGCGGTCGTTCTGGGACTGGTGCCTGTTTATCGGCGGCTTCGTTCCGGCGCTGGTGTTCGGCGTGGCGGTCGGCAATGTCCTCTTGGGCGCGCCCTTCCATCTGGATGGTGATCTGCGCTCCTTCTACGACGGCACGTTGCTGGGGCTGTTCACCCCGTTCAGCCTGATCGCGGGTCTGCTGTCAGTGGCCATGCTGGTGCTGCATGGCGCGGCCTGGCTGTCGGTCAAGGCCGAGATGGGACCGGTGCTGGATCGCGCCCGTCTGTTCGGCACCGTCGCCGGCGTTCTGGCTCTGGTCCTGTTCGCTGCGGGCGGCCTGTATGTCGCCTACGGCGGCCTAGGCTACCGGATCACGGGTGCGCTGGACCTAAACGGTTTCTCCAACCCGCTGCGCACGACGGTCGAGGCCGCACCGGGCGCCTGGTTGGACAACTATGGTCGGTATCCGTGGATGCTGGTCGCGCCCGCTCTGGGCTTCCTGGGTGCGCTGGCCGGTATGATCGGCATGTGGCGTCGGTCCGCGCCCCTGGCGTTCGGCGGGTCGTCCCTGTCGACCGTGGGCATAATCTCAACCGTCGGCCTGTCGATGTTCCCCTTCATCCTGCCCAGTTCGGTCAATCCGCAATCCAGCCTGACAGTGTGGAATGCTTCGTCCAGCCACGTGACCCTGTTCATCATGCTGATCTGCACGGTGATCTTCCTGCCGGTGGTGCTGCTCTACACGGCCTGGGTCTATCGGGTCCTGTGGGGCCGGACCTCGACCGCCGCCCTCAAGACCAATCCCGACTTGTACTGAGCCATAGGAGCTTATCGCGATGTGGTATTTCTCATGGATCCTCGGCCTGGGTCTGGCGGTCGGCTTCGGCGTGCTGAACGGCCTGTGGCACGAGTTCCATCTGTTCGATGAAGGCGACGCGGGCCTGTCGACCCCTGATCAATCGAAAGAGGGCGATGTCCCCCTCTAGCGCCGAAAGGTTGACGACGGCGGCGCTGATCGCGCGTTACGACGCCCACGCGCCGCGCTACACTTCCTATCCGACGGCTGTGCAGTTCACGCCGGCCGTCGGAACGGATCAGTGGGGAGACTGGCTGGCCCAGACTCCCCGCGATCCTGCGATCTCGCTGTATGTGCACATACCGTTCTGCAAACGGCTGTGCTGGTATTGCGGCTGCAACACCCGTGCGATGAACCGCGCATCCGTCATCTCCAGCTATGTCGATCTGCTGCTGCGCGAGGCCGAGCTTGTATTGGCGCGGATGCAGGGGCCGGTTCGCGTCGGTTCGATCCATCTGGGGGGAGGAACCCCCAATATGCTGGCGCCGGCCGATCTGGAGCGGTTGTTCGCCGGTTTGGCGCAGAGATTTGATCTGGGCGACTGTTTCGAGATCGCCGCTGAACTCGACCCCGAGGTTTTGACACCAGAATGGATCGAGACGGCAGGCCGTTTCGGTCTCAGCCGCGCCAGCCTGGGCGTGCAGGATTTGTCGCCTCGTGTGCAGGCGGCGGTCAACCGCCCCGAAACCTTTGACAGCATTCAGCGCAATGTCGAACTGTTGCGAGCCCAAGGCGTGGTCTCGGTCAATCTGGATCTGATGTACGGTCTGCCGCTGCAAACGGTCGAAAACCTGATCAACACCCTGGGGCTGGTCACCACCCTGTCGCCCGAGCGAATCGCTCTGTTCGGGTATGCCCACGTGCCGTGGATGAAGCCGCATCAGAAACTGATCAATGAAGCCGATCTGCCGGGACCTGAGGCGCGGTTTGAACAGAGCCAGGCGGCTGCACGCTATCTGTCGGCAAAGGGTTGGCAGGCCATCGGTCTGGATCACTTCGCCCTGCCGCATGATTCAATGGCGGCTGCGGCGCGGGCAGGGCGGCTGCGACGCAATTTTCAAGGCTACACGACGGACGAGGCGCCGCTTCTGATCGGTCTGGGCGCGTCGTCCATCAGTCGGTCGCCGAAAGGATATGTCCAGAACCATGCTGGCGAGCGGGATTGGCGCATGGCGGTCGAAGCGGGCATGCTGCCTGTCGCACGCGGCGTGGCTTTGACTGATCGTGACGCCTTCTTTGGAGAAATCATTGAACGGCTGATGTGCGATTTCGCGGTTGATGTTGGCGCGGTGGCTCGCCGTCGCGGACGCGATCTGAATGAAGTCGCCGCGGCATGGGGCCTGTTGCAGCCCTTCAGCCATGACGGACTGATTGAAGTGCGCGACCATTTGGTGACGGTGACGCAGCTGGGTCGTCCGTTTGTGCGGGCGGTGTGCGCGGCCTTCGACCCCAGCGCTGTCGGCCTGCATCAGAAGCACGGTCGGGTGGTCTGAGAAGGACAGATTGTCCAACCCCGACGGCGATTGCGCTGGATCAAAGTCGGCGCGGACCGGGGGGCGCATCAACTTTTTCGACGCCTGAGACACCGGCCGCATGAGGCGGCCCCGGGCGTCGGGATGACGACGATGAAACTCAAAACCCTGATCCTGACCGCTGCTGCTGTCGCAGCCTTCGCCGCGCCTGCGATGGCGCAAACCACGACCGCCTGGGAAATGCCCAAGAAGGGCGACTTCATTGTCACGGGTCGTGTCACGGACGTGTTCTCTCAGGCCGATAACGCAATCACCACAGCGGCCGGCGCGGACACAGGTCTGAAGGTCGATGTGGGTGACAGCGTGATGCCGACGCTGGGCTTCACCTATTTCCTTACCGACCATGTGGCGGTTGAAGCGATCCTTGGCACGACCAAGCACGACATCCGCGCCCAAGGGCCTGGCACAGACGCGCTGGTGCATCAGACCTGGGTTCTGCCGCCGGTCGTGACCGTGCAATATCGCCCGCTGACCAGCGGTCGCGTCAGCCCCTATGTCGGCGCAGGCGTGAACTACATGCTGTTCTACAGCGGCAAGGACAAGAACGGCTTCACCGTCGATCTGGACGATGGTTTCGGCTACGCCCTGCAGGCGGGCGCCGACATCGGCATTCAAGGTCCGTGGAGCCTGAACGTCGACGTGAAAAAGGTCTGGTTCAACACTGACGCCAACATCAACGACGGCGCGTTGAAGAGCGATGTTGATCTGGACCCGTGGGTCGTGTCGGTCGGTGTGGGTCGTAAGTTCTAAACGGCTTTCTCGCTCCAGAGGTCCAGGTCGGGCTCCAGCCCGATCAGGGCCAGGCCGGCGGCGATGGATTCGAACTCGCCGCCGGTTTCGATGCGGTCCGCCTGGAACCGGCGCTGGAAGATGGCGCGCACCGCAGGCACGAACGAGGTGCCGCCCGTCAGGAAGACGCGGTCGATGGCGTCGGGCGCCAAACCGGCCTTGGTCAGAGCTTCGTCCACGGCGCCCTCAATGGCGGCCAGTTCGGGGGCGATCCAGACCTCGAACTCAGCACGGGCGACCGGCTTTTCGATTCGCACGTCACCTGCTGTAAACACAAAGTCCGCCGTTTCATCCTTTGACAAGGCCATCTTCAGCGCGGAGACGGCGCGGTAGAGGGCGTGGCCATGATTGTCGTCCAGGATCTCTATCAGGCGTTCGATCTTCTCCGGCTCCAACGCAGTGCGAGCAAGGGCGCGGATGTCGCGCATGTCGCGTGAGGCGCGCAGCAAGGCCAGTTGGTCCCAGCGGGCGAAGGCGGAATAGTAGCGTTGCGGGATCGGCAGACGCTTGTTCAGCGCCTGATACTGACCGCCCTTGCCCAACTCGGGCGACACCAGCTGGTCGATAATACGATAGTCGAAAGCGTCGCCCGCCACGCCGACGCCTGAGCGCGCCAGGGGTGTGGAGCGAAGGGCCTCTCCTTCACGCTCAAAGCGGATAATGGAGAAGTCGCTGGTGCCGCCGCCGAAGTCCGCGACCAGGACCGTAGCGTTCTCTTTCAACTGACGTGCAAAATAGAAGGCGGCGCCAACCGGCTCGTGCGCATAGCGGATGTCAGTGAATCCCAGACGACTAAACGCCTCCTGATAGCGTTGCAGGGCCAAGGCCTCGTCCGGATTGCCGCCTGCGAAGGTGACAGGACGACCCACGACGACGCGTGGTGGCAGATTGGCCATGTCGTCGCCCGCATGGTGGCTGAGCCGCAGCAGGAACGCGGCCAGCAGATCCTCGAACCGATAGCGCTTGTTGTCGATGCGGGTCTCAGTAAAGGCGGCGCTGGCGGCGAAGGTCTTGAACGACTGGATGAAACGCGTCTCCAGCGGGTCTTCGACGAAGGCGTCGATGGCCCAGGGGCCGGCCTCGACCACGCGTTCAGGTGGTTCTCCGCCCATGCTGGCGTGAAACTGAAAGCTCAACGCAGAACGGAAGGTCGCGCTCTGACCCTCGCTTGCGTTGAAGGTGACCAGGCGGGCATGTCCGGCGTCATCGGTCAGGGCGACCACTGTGTTGGTTGTGCCGAAGTCGATTCCGATCGTGTTCGGCTGCTGCACGGTCATGTCTGGCGTCCTGGGAGAGAGGAGCCGGGTTCCTAAAGCTACGACGCGCGAAGGCAAGGCCTGGGCTGCATCGACCTGGAAAAACCTTTCACACGTTGTTGGATGAGGTGTTTTGTCTCAGTTCAAATGCAACTGCTGGCCTCTGTTGGACCAAACCCCGTATTTCCACCAACTGTCGCCGATTGGAGCGCCAACGTACTTCTGCAGTGCGCCGTCCCCCCCCGACGGCTCGGCGCATCGAACCTTCTGAAGTCTCACCGGCTAAGGAAGGTTCAGGCGGCCTGACCTGCTCCCTCCAAAGACTTGGTCAGGCCGCATTCGGGCGGCGAGCCATGGCTTGGCGCGGCTTTCAAGATCACGCCTGGCAGCACGCGTGAGTTGCGTCACTGAACCAGCAAGGAAATTTCTCTGATGGAACTATCGAATGAGGACGCCGTTTTTGATCAGTTCTGGCGCAAGGTTTTCGACCAGCCTCTGCCGCTTATCGGCGCTGGTCCTGTCGTGCGCAGCATCCTGAAGAAGGAAGGGGTCACGGACCAGCAGATCGATCAGGCCATCAAGCGCGAAAAGAAGCCCCTCAAAGGCCTTTAGAGCAGACCGTCTGCATCCTCGCGATGCCGCTTTTGGGGTCCTTCGTGTCGGTCTTGACGGGGGCAACCAATATCAACAATTGGCGCCGCGCCTTAAGGTTTTGAACAGCGTCGTCTATTCCACGACGCTTGGGGGCGCAGCCTGTTTTGCCCCAATGCACACTCCGTATCTTTCCGACGTGCTGGATGAATAGAGACGGATTGCGGTCGCAGAAAATTCCACCTAGAAGGCCCGTCCTGCCGGTATGCGGATGTGGCGGAATTGGTAGACGCACCAGATTTAGGTTCTGGCATCGAGAGGTGTGGAGGTTCGAGTCCTCTCATCCGCACCAAGGGCGTCGAGGCCCTTTAACCAAAGAAAAAAGGCCCCGGATCGCTCCGGGGCCTTTCTGCTTTTAGCTGATCGGAGGAACGGGCGGCGGAGGCGCGTCCTTGTCCGTTTCGTGAACTTCGACCAGACCGCGGCCGACATGGCTCTTGCGATAGCCGTAGGCGAAATAGACCACCAGGCCGATGGCTCCCCAGATCGGCAGAACCAGCTGTGATTCTGTCGGCAGGTTGAAGAACAGGCCCAGTGTGCCGATCACCGCCAGAGGGGCGATGATCCAGATCAGGGGCGTCCTGAACGGGCGGTGCCGGTTTGGCTGGGTCACACGCAGGATCATCACCGCAATCGCCACCATGAAGAAGGCGAACAGGGTGCCGGAGTTGGAGATGTCAGCCAGTTTGCCCACCGGCAGGAAGGCGGCAAAGACGGCCACGGCGACGCCGGTGATCATCGTCACGATGTGCGGTGTCTTCCACTTGGGGTGGATGGTCGCCAGGAAGCCGGGCAGCAGACCGTCACGCGCCATCACGAAGAAGATGCGGGTCTGACCAAACAACATGATCAGGATGACCGAAGGCAGGGCCAGGAAGGCGGCGATGCCGATGAGGTCGCCGATACGTTCGTGACCGACGACGCGCAGCACGTGGGCCAGGGCTTCACGCGAGCAGACCAGCGGCTCCTGCAACGACGAATAGGTGGCGCACTGCGCCGCCAGGGCCGAAGAACCAGCGTGCAGAACCTCGCCGCCGGCGCCGACCAGGGGCTGAGCGCCTATGGCGCCGATCGCACCGGCCGCGACCAGCAGGTAGAAGATGGTGCAGATGCCCAGCGAGGCGATCAGACCGATAGGCACGTTGCGTTGCGGGTTCTTGGTCTCTTCCGCCGCCGTCGAAACGGCGTCGAAGCCGACATAGGCGAAGAAGATCGAGGCGGCGGCCCCGACCACGCCCAAACCGGCGCCGTGACCATCGCCGAACCAGCCGTTTGGCGTAAAGGGCGTGAAATTGGCGCCTTTCAGCACCGGCAGGGTCAGAACGATGAAGACCGTCAGGGCGGTCACCTTAATGGCGACCAGAACGGCGTTAACGCGCGCGCTCTCGCTTGTGCCGACCATCAGCAGGCCGGTGATCAGCAGGGCGATCAGCAGGGCGGGCAGGTTCACGACGCCGCCGGCGTATGGGCCGACGGATAAGGCATGTGGCAGTGATATGCCCCAACTCTGCAATAGGCCGATGAAATAGCCGGACCAGCCGACGGAAACCGCCGAGGCCGCCACAGCGTATTCAAGGATCAGCGCCCAACCGACCATCCAGGCCAACAGTTCACCCATCACCGCATAGGTGTAGGTGTAGGCGGAGCCGGAGACCGGCACCATCGACGCGATCTCTGAATAGCAAAGCGCCGCCACGGCACAGACCGCAGCGGCGATAACGAAGCTCCACATCATGCCCGGACCGGCTTTTTGAGCCGCTTCAGACGTCAGGACGAAGATTCCGGTGCCGATGATCGCGCCCACGCCCAGCAAGGTCAGCTGAACGGGGCCTAGGCTTCGGGTTAGCGATTTTTTCTCCGCGGATGCGAGAATCGCATCCAACGATTTGACGCGCCACATTTAGATATTCCCCACGATTACTGGCAGCCCCTCGACTGCTTTGGGCCGACGCTAGCGAGGGATCGGCCTGGGCGCAACGCGGATGACGAGGTGGTTAAGGGCAGACGACGCTTTCGTGATCGGGCCGCATCGCGCTAGAGCCGCTGGATGTTGCCAATCCACATCGTTCTCGAACCGCTGAAGGCTGCTCTTGCGCACGGCAACACGGCTGTGCTGGCGGCCCCGCCGGGGGCGGGCAAGACGACTGTCGTGCCGTTGGCCTTGCTGGATGAACCCTGGCTTGAGAAGGGAAAAATTCTGGTGCTGGAGCCCAGGCGGATTGCAGCACGGGCCGCCGCAGACCGAATGGCCCAAACCCGGGGCGAACAGGCAGGCGGCACGGTCGGCTATCGTACGCGGTTGCAGAGCCGTATCAGCTCGAAAACGCGGATCGAGGTCATCACCGAGGGCGTCTTCACGCGGATGATCCTGGACGACCCCTCGCTGGAAGGCGTGGGCGCGGTCCTGTTTGACGAGTTCCACGAACGCAGTTTGGACGCCGATCTGGGGCTTGCGCTGGCGCGCGAAACGCAAGGGGTGCTGCGCGACGACCTGCGGCTGCTGGTCATGTCGGCGACGCTGGATGTGGTCGGCGTTTCCCGTTTGCTGGATGGCGCGCCCATCATCGAGGCCGACGGGAGGGCGTTCCCTGTGACGACACGGTATCTGGGGCGTAACGCTGCTGAACGTTTCGACGAGGCGATGGCGCGGGCCTGTCTGACGGCGCTGGGCGAGCAGGCGGGGTCGGTGCTGGGCTTCCTGCCGGGGCAGGGCGAGATTCACCGCGTCGCGCGGCTGGTGAAGGAGCGGCTGAGGCTGCCGAACGTCGATGTGGTGCCGCTGTACGGCGGTCTGGATCGGATCGAGCAGGACCAGGCCATCGAACCGGCGGAACCCGGGCGGCGCAAGCTGGTGCTGGCGACTTCGGTGGCGGAAACCAGCCTGACGATTGAAGGCGTGCGGGTTGTGGTGGACGGCGGTCTGTCACGCGTGCCGCGGTTCGAGCCGTCCAGCGGCTTGACCCGGCTGGCGACGGTCAGGGTCAGCCGGTCGTCGGCTGAACAGAGGCGGGGCCGGGCCGGTCGGACCGAGCCGGGCGTCTGCTATCGCCTGTGGGACGAGGAACAGACGCGGGGTCTGGTCCCGCATCAGAGACCGGAGATCCAAGAGGCCGACCTGACAAGTCTGGCGCTGGATTTGGCGCGGTGGGGCGCGCGGTCCGTCGAGGGGCTGGCCCTGCTGGACCCGCCGCCAGCGGGGGCGATGGCGGAGGCGCGGAAGGTCCTGACGCGACTGGGCGCGCTGGATGCTGAGGGCGGACTGTCGGCGCATGGGCGGCGACTGACGCGGATACCGCTGTCACCGCGTCTGGCGCACATGGTGGCGGTGGCGTCCGATGCTGGCGACGCCATGACCGGCGCGCGGATTGCAGCGGTGCTGAGCGAGCCTGGCCTAGGCGGATCGGGCGTTGATCTGGCGGACCGTCTGGTCGGGCTGGCGCGGGATCGGTCGCCGCGCGTGCGTGACGCGATGAAGCTGGCGGATCGCTGGGCCAGGGCGGCGGGCGGCGGTTCGGGCGAGGCGGTCGAGCCGGGGCTGTTGCTGGCGGAAGCCTTCCCTGAACGGATCGCCAAGGCGCGTGGCAAGACGGGCGAACTGCTGCTGGCTAGCGGGCGCGGGGCTGTGCTGGAGCCCACCGATCATCTGGCGCGTGAAACCTGGCTGGCGGTGGCGGAGGTGGGCGGCGGGGACGCGCGCGACCGGGTGCGGCTGGCGGCGGTGCTGGACGGATCGCGGATCGAGGCAGACCTAGGCCGACTGATCGAGGTCGAGGATCGACTGGTCAAGGAGCCGTCTGGACGAATGGTCATCCGTCGCTCGCGAAAGATAGGCGCCATCGTGCTGGACGAAAAAGTGGTCGGTCCGCCGGACGCCAGGATGATGACCGCTGCTTTGCGTGCCGAGGTTGAGGCGTCAGGTTTGCGCGTTCTGAGCTGGGGCGAGCAGGCAGAAGGGCTGCGCGCGCGGCTGGCGTTTCTGCATGGGCTGGACGCCGCCTGGCCGGACGTGTCGGATGCGGCCCTGTTGGCGGCGGCGGACCAATGGCTATGGCCGCTGCTCGAGGGCGCCAGGTCGCTGGACGACATCGGTGACGGGCGGCTAGCGGACGCCCTGCGCGGACTGGTCCCTTGGGACCTGCAGCGGAAGTTGGATGAACTGGCGCCCAAACGGCTGACCACCCCGTTGGGATCAGCGGGCATAGATTATGGGGCCGAGGGCGGGCCGCGCGTCGAGATTCGGGTGCAGGAACTGTTCGGGGTGACGACCCATCCGACTGTCGGCGGCGAACGGGTGGCGCTGACCCTGTCGCTGCTGTCGCCCGCGCGGCGGCCGGTGCAGGTGACCAAGGACCTGCCGGGATTCTGGACCGGATCATGGGCGGGCGTGCGGGCCGACATGCGCGGCCGCTATCCGCGCCATCCGTGGCCGGAAAATCCAGCAGAGGCCCAGGCGACCAACCGGGCCAAGCCTCGCGGAACCTGATGGCGGGTTGACGCGAACCGGCGATCGCAGCATTGCCGTTGCGTTGAATCAGGAACAGCCCGTGCCAGACGCCAAAAAAGTTTCGCCAACCGCCCGAAATGGACGTGTTCTTTTCGCCAGCCTGATCGGCACGACGATCGAATTCTACGACTTCTACATCTACGCTACGGCGGCGGTGCTTGTGTTTCCGCGCCTGTTCTTCCCCGGCGGCGACCCGACCACGGCCATGCTGTCGTCGTTCGCGACCTTCTCCATCGCCTTCTTCGCCCGGCCCATCGGTGCGTTGGCGTTCGGCCATTTCGGCGACAAGGTGGGGCGCAAGGCCACGCTGGTGGCGGCCTTGATGACCATGGGCCTGTCGACGGTGGCCATCGGCGTTCTGCCGACCCACGAGTCGGTGGGCATCGTCGCGCCGCTGCTGCTGGCGCTGTGCCGGTTCGGTCAGGGTCTGGGACTGGGCGGCGAGTGGGGCGGAGCGGTGCTGCTGGCGACCGAGAATGCGCCTCCGGGCAAGAAGGCCTGGTTCGGCATGTTCCCGCAACTGGGCGCGCCTATCGGCTTCATCCTGTCGACCGCCTCCTTCATCGTCCTGACCTCGACCATGAGCGAGGGTGCGTTCGAGACCTGGGGCTGGCGCATCCCGTTCATCGCCAGCGCGCTTCTGGTGTTCGTGGGCCTGTGGGTCCGCCTTAAGATCACCGAGACCCCCGAGTTCCAGAAGGTCGTCGACCGTCATGAGCGGGTCAAGGCGCCTGCCGTGACCCTGTTCGCCCACCATAAGGCGGCGCTGGTGCTGGGGACGTTCAGCGGGGTGACAACCTTTACGCTCTTCTATCTGATGACGGTCTTCGCCCTGGGCTGGGCGACGACAGGCATGGGGCTGGCGCGGGCCGACGTTCTGCCCATTCAGTTGATCGGGGTGCTGTTCTTCGCCGCCTTCATTCCCGTGACGGCGCTGCTGGCCGACAGATACGGACAGGTGAAGGTGCTGATCTGGTCGTCGATTGGGATCGGTCTATTCGGAGGACTGTTCGCGCCGCTGTTCGGTCTGGGGCTGACGGGACTGCTGATCTTCTTTGCGCTCGGCTTCGGCCTGATGGGTTGCACATACGGGCCGATTGGAGCCGCTATGGCACGGCCCTTCCCGACGACGGTTCGTTATACGGGGGCGTCGATGGCCTTCAATCTGGCGGGCATTATTGGGGCGTCGCTGGCGCCCTTCATCGCCATGAAGCTGGCCACCACGTTCGGACCGCTGGCGGTCGGCGGCTATCTGGCCGGGTCAGCCGTGGTCAGCATTTTGGCCCTGTGGATGCTGGGCCGGGTGGCGCCGGAGACGGAGCTTTAAGTCTCGTCAGTCGCCGCATAGACCATGATGCCGGTGGCGATGGCCAGGTTCAGGCTGTCGGCTCGCCCGCGCATCGGGATCTTGACGTTGACGTCGCAGGCGGCGGCCAATTGATCGGTCAGACCCGCCTGCTCGTTGCCCATCAGGATCAGAGAGGGCTTCTGCATAACCGCCGAACGGTGGCTGACCGTGGCGTCAAGACGGGTGCCGACCACGCTGCCGGGCCAGGATTGGCGCCACGCCACGAAGGCCTCAGGCGTGGTCTTCGTGATGGAGACGGCGAAGACCGAGCCCATGGTCGCCCGCACCGCCTCGACCGAATAGGGATCGACGCAGTCGCCGATCAGGATCACCCCGCCGCAACCCGCCGCGTCCGCCGTGCGGATGATGGTGCCCAGATTGCCCGGATCGCGCACCTGCTCCAGCGCGACCCAGCAGGGGGCGGAGGCGGGGTTCAGGCTGTCCAGCGGGGCATAGGCCTGTTCGAACACGCCCAGAACCGTCTGCGGATTGTCGCGGCGGCTGATCTTTTCCAGGATGGCGTGGGTCACGATGATGATGTCGCCGCCCGCCTTGCGCGTTTCGGCCTTGGCGCGATCCAGCAGCGGGTGAGGGCGGGCGTCCTCGCCGACCAGCAGCATTCTGGGCGCGCGCCCCTGATCCAGCGCCTCACCGATGAACTTCAGCCCCTCGGCCAGGAAGGTCCCTGTCAGGTCGCGCTCCTTGCGCATGTGCAGGGCGCGGACGGCTTTGATGGTGTCGTTCGTCAGCGAGGTGATGACGCGGTATTCGTCCTGGACGCTCATTTACTCCACCGCGCGAAGAAGGACAGGCCGATGGCGCGCGCGTCCGGGCCGTCTTCGGACAAGGCCAGTTCGCCCCAGTCGATGCGCCCGCCACGATCCTTGGTCGCCTCGACCATCAGATGCGCCAGCGAAAGGCCGGACACGCGCGCGGCATAGGCGTTCAGCAGCAGGAAGTCGGCGTCGTCGGACAGCAGGGCGGCGCAGTCCTTGAGCAGGCCCGGCATGTCCTCGAACAGGCGCCAGACCTCTCCGGTCGGGCCGCGACCATATTTGGGCGGGTCCAGGATGATCCCGTCGTATTTCGAGCCGCGACGCACCTCGCGCGCCACGTATTTGCGGGCGTCCTCGACGATCCAGCGGATCGGATGTTGCGCCAGACCCGACTGTTCGGCGTTCTCGCGGGCGTAGGCTACCGATTTCTTCGAGGCGTCGACGTGGGTGACCTCGGCCCCGGCTGCAGCGCAGGCCAGGCTGGCGACGCCGGTGTAGCCGAACAGGTTCAGAATCCTGGGCGCGCGGCCCGCCTCGCCGACGAATGTCCGCACCCGCCGGTCCAGCCATTCCCAGTTGGCGGCCTGTTCTGGAAAGAAGGCCAGATGGCGGAAGGGGGTGAAACGGCCCGTGAATTTCACGTCGCGCCATTTAAGCGGGAAGGCGTCGACGGGGCCGTGCTTGTCGAATTTCCAGCGGCCCGAATCCTCTTCCTCCTGCTGCGGATCAAACACGGCGGTGGCGGCCTCGAAGGCGGCGGAATCGCGTGGCGACCAGAAGCACTGCGGCTCAGGCCGAACGACGGTGTAGCGACCGTAGCGTTCCAGCTTCTTGCCGTCGCCGGAGTCCAGCAGGGCATAGTCGGACCAGCCGCGGGTCACGAGGGTTTCGGGGGTCGTGGAAAGGACGGGAGCCATCGTCTGGCTGATAGGCGCTCAGGCCGCCTCGCGTCCAGCACCCATCGTATCAGAAGCGCCCTGTTCGGCGTCGTGCTGGGTCTTGTCCCAGACATAGGGTTCGACAATCAGCCGCCAGACGGCGTGGAAAAAGGCCAGGCTGAGCAGGGACCAATAGGCGGGCGCCGACAGCATGTCCGTCAGCCTGTATTGTAGGCCTGCACGCCGCGCGCCGACCGCGCAGGTCATCAGGGCCGCGATGACGCCCAGGCTCAGCACGCTGACGCCGGTGATCGGGGTGGCGGGCGTGATGCCGGCGTGAAGTCCGATCAGGACGGCGGACGCCACCCAGGCCAGGGTCGGGGCGTGGGCGCCCGCCGAGACGATGGCGGCGCCCAAGGTCATCAGCATGGACACCAGACCTCGCCGGCCCAACTGCAAAGGCGAGCGGGTGTGGACGCCCCATGTCTGCATATAGCCTTTCAGCCAGCGGGTGCGTTGCGGCAGCCAGCGTTCCAGCGCGCCCGGCGGCGTCTCCCATGTCGGAGCATCGATCACTCCCATGCCCCAGCCTGCCGACCATAGCCGAAAGCCGAGATCGGCGTCTTCGGTGACATTATGAGCATCCCAGCCGCCAACGCCGCGCAGGGCGGAGGTGCGGACATGATTGCTGGTGCCGCCTAGCGGGAAGGGCAGGCCCAACCGCGCCATGCCGGGCAGAATGACCTCGAACAAGGCGGCGTACTCAAAGGCGAACTGTCGGTCGAGGAAGCGAGAGGGGCTTGGTGCTTTGTCGAGGCGCCGGATGCGAAGGGGCGCCTGAAGGCAACCCAATTTGGGGTCAGCCATAAACCGGGCCGCCGCCTGACGGAGCTGCTGCGGGTCGGGTTCGTCCTCGGCGTCGTAGATGGTCAGCAGTTCGCCCCTGGCCTGAGACAAGGCGTGGTTCAGAGCGCGTGGTTTGGTCTGAGGCGATCCGGCGGGAACGACGATGATCTTCAGCCACGAGGGTTTGGGTGTGGCCATGGCGACGTCGATGGTCTCCTGATCGTGCGCCTCCAGCACCAGAAAACCTTCAAGCCGGTCGTGAGGATAGTCGATGCGCGACAGGTTCGAGATCAGACGCGACGTCACCGCCGCCTCGTCATGCAAGGCCGAGAGAATTGTGTATCGGGGCCAACGAAGCGGCGTCGGAACTTGTCGGTAAGGGGCAAGGCTGGCGACGACGAGAACAAAACGCCATGCCGCGGCCGCCACAAATCCTGCGGCGGTAATACAGGCCAGCACGATCAGGGTCAGGCTGGGATTGAACATGAACCCGAGCGCCACGACCGCCGTAATCAGGGTGATGCTGCACCACTGGGCGCGGGTCGGCCCGATCCTGTCAGCACATTGGCGCCCCTCACTGGTCGCGTTCTTCATGTCGCCCTCCAAGCCGCATACAACCGCAAAGCGTTCGGTCGTCAACCTGTTGCGCGGCGGATGTTGGCCGGCGTCATGATTGCCGCTATGCAGGGCCTCGCTGAACCGGAGTCTTCGTTTGTCCGCCGTGTCGACCTCTTCGCGCTCAAATCGAAAGCCCAAGGGAGAGGGCCATTCTCGCCGTGGCGAGATACTGACGGCCGCCGAACGCATCTTTGTCGAGTTCGGCTATGAGGGGGCGACCATCCGCAAGATCGCGGAAGAAGTCGGCCTGTCCTCGACTGCGCTCTACATGCACTTCGCCGACAAAGGCGAAATCCTGCAGGAGATCTGTCGCGACGCGTTCGAGGCGCTGATCGCCGCGACTGAAGTGCTGGCCTTGCAGGACGGACCACCCGAGATCCGGTTGCGGCGTATGATCAATGCCTATGTCGATTTCGGCTTCGCCAACCCGAACGCTTATCGATTGATCTATCTGACGCGTCCGGTCGAAGCGCGAGACGGTGCGCAGACCCTGGCGCAGGAACTTGGCTTCAGCGTGTTTTCGGCTTTTGAGGATGTTGTGGCCCAGACGGTGACTTCTGGGCGCATGAAGGGCGACCCCAGCGCCATCGCCCAGTCGATCTGGGCCGCTGCGCATGGCGTGGTGTCGCTGATGATCACCAAGACCTATTTTCCGTGGGCGGATCGTCAACTCGTCGTCGATACGACGCTGGACGCCGTGTTCGCAGGGCTGCTGAAGTCGTGAGCCGGATGCTGGCCGCCGGCTTGGCGGGTGGTTTGGTGGTCTTGACAGCAGGCCAGGCGTACGCGCGTCCGTTGCGGATCATGGCGCTTGATCAGTGTGCGGATCAGTATGTTCTGGCTCTGGCGCCCGACGCCGAACTGGCCCTGTCGCCGCGTGCGGATGATCCGGATTCCTGGATGAGGCGTGAGGCGGCCGGGCGTCGCCAGGTGCGCCCGACGCTGGAGGCCGCCATCGGGTTTCAACCCGACGTGGTGGTGCGCTATTGGGGCGGAGAGCCGCGTCTGCTGGCCGCGCTGGAAAAGCGCGGGACACGGGTTCTGAACATCGAGGACGCCACGGACTTTGACGGCGTCAGCGCCGACATCCGCAGCATCGCCGCCGGTTTAGAGCAGGTCGAGCGGGGGCGGCGTCTGGAACAAGCGATGCGGGAGAAGCTGGCGGCGGCAAGTCCTGAGAAGACGACGAAGCGGTCTGGCGCGGTCTATCTGACGGCGGGCGGCTTCACGGCGGGCGCGGGCACTCTGGTCGACGCCATGATGCGGGCAGCCGGGTTCGACAATCTGACTGAAAAGCCGGGTTTCGGCGCCTATAGCGTCGAGCGGATCGCCATGCATCCGCCTATGCGGTTCGTGCTGGGCTTCTTTGACATGCTGCGATCCGACTGGCGCGGGCCGGGGCGTCATCCGGTCGTGCGGCGCGCGGCTGACGGCAAGACGGCGGCGCAACTCCCTGCGGCGGTGCTGACCTGCCCTGCGTGGTTCGCGGCGGACGGCGTGGCGATCATGGCGCAGGGGCGGTCATGAGCCGGACGGTAAGATTGTGTCTGGGCTTGGTGCTGTGTGCGATCGCCGCCCTGGCGTTGGCGATCCTGATTGGCGAAACCGGGTTTGGCGGTTCGCAATATGCGGCGGCCTTCTGTGATCCAACGTCCGGGCCTTGGGAGGTTCTGTGGCAGGTGCGGGCGCCTAGAGCGGTTTGCGCCCTTGTGGTCGGGGCGGCGCTGGGGCTGGCTGGCGCGGTGATGCAGGGTTTGCTTCGCAATCCGCTGGCGGACCCTGGCGTGCTGGGGGTGTCGGCGACAGCGGCGCTGGGCGCGGCTCTGGCGATCGTCATGGGTGCGGCTGCGGTTCCGGGGTTGGTCGAGATTTCGGCTCTGGTCGGCGCCGGTCTGGCAGGGGCGATGCTGATTGCAGCGTCCAGCGCCATGCGCGCGCCGGAAGCCCTGATCCTGTTCGGAGTGGCCCTGTCCAGCTTCGCGGGGGCGTTGACAGCGCTGATCTTCAACCTGTCGCCGTCGCCGATTGCGCAGGCCGAAGTAATGTCGTGGCTTTTGGGGTCGGTGCAGAACCGCAGCTGGGTCGACGTGGCCTGGGTGACGCCTGCGGTTCTGGTGTCGGCGGGGTTTGCGATTCTGGCCTCGCCGGGCTTGAAGATGCTGACTTTGGGCGAAGAGGCTGCTGCGGCGTCTGGTCTGTCGATGGGACGGTTGAGGGTGTTCGCTCTGATCGCGGCGGCGCTGGCCACCGGGGCGGCGGTGGCTGTGGCGGGCGTGATCGGCTTTGTCGGTCTGGCGGCGCCGCACCTCGTGAGGGCGGCGGTGCGAGGCGATGCGGGGCGTATACTGGCGCCCTCTGCCCTGGCGGGTGGGCTGATGCTGGTGATCGCGGACCTGCTGGCCCGAATGACGCCAACGGATCAGGAGCTGAAGCTGGGCGTGTTCACCGCCCTGATCGGCGCGCCGCTGTTCGCGCTGATTGCATGGCGCGCGGCGCGGGAGTGGCGGCTGTGAGCTTGCTGTCACTGGAGACTGTAAGTGCGCGTCTGGGCAGGCAGACGGTGCTGGATGGCGTTGATCTGACGGTCGAGGCGGGCGAAGTTACGGCCCTTTGCGGCCCCAATGGCGCGGGCAAGAGCAGCGCAATCCGTGTGGCGGTCGGCTTGTTGCCGCTGACAGGCGGCATAGTGCGACTGGGTGGCGATGATCTGCGCGGCCTTTCGCCGCGACGCCGGGCCGAACGAGTCGCTTATTTGCCGCAGGAACGCCGGATCTCTTGGAACCTGCCTGCGGTCGAGGTGGCGGCCCTGGGCGCCCCGTTCCTGTCGGGCGGCGATGCTGTGGCCCGCGCTGAAGCCGCGCTGATCGAGGTCGGGGCGGGACATTTGATCGATCGCGGCGTGGCGGACATGTCGGGCGGCGAGCGGGCGAAGGTGCTGCTGGCGCGAGCTCTGGCCGTGGGGGCGCCGCTACTGTTGGCCGATGAACCGATTGCGGGCCTGGACCCGGACGCGCAAAGACTGGTGCTGGAGCGACTCAGGGCGCGGGCCGATGCGGGTGCGGGGGTCCTGGTCAGCCTGCACGACCTGACGCTGGCGGCGGCCTTTGCGGATCGCGTCGTGGTGCTGGACCAAGGCAGGGTGGTCGCGCAGGGCGCGCCGGCCGAGGCCCTGTCGCCTGCCATCCTGCGTTCTGTGTTCGGCTTGGACGGGGAATGGATCCAGGCGCCGAACGGGCCGCTGCTGGCGGCCCGCCGGGCTTAGGGGTTCAACTCAGTTGCCGCCGGCGTAGGGGCGTGGCACGGCGGCGGTTCCACGCGCGATGTCGGCGGATGGCGTCAGCGGGGCCGACCCGCCGTTCAGGCGGGCCTTGTAGACCGCCATATTCTCCATCACCCGCATCATGTAATTACGTGTCTCGGTGAAGGGCGCGCATTCGATGAAGTCTATCGTGGCGTTGACGTCGCCGCGCGGATCGCCGCAGCGCGCGATCCACTGGCTGGGGCGGGCCGGACCGGCGTTGTAGCCCACCGTCGCCAGCAGCATGGAGCCGTTGTTCGACGCCATCAGCTCGCCCAGATGGTAGCTGCCCAAAGTCATGTTGTAGTCCGGGTCCCACAGACGGTCGGCGGAATAGCTCATTCCCAGACGACGGGCGACGCCAGCAGCCGTCGCAGGCAGGAACTGCATCATCCCACGCGCATCGGCGTGCGAGCGCGCGCGCGGGTCAAAGCTGGACTCCTGGCGTGTGATGGCCTGGGTGAACTCGAGCGGGGCGGCGCCTGCGACCTGAGGCGGGATGCGGACGGGGTACATGCGCTCCGGCATGACAAAGCCGCGTTGGCTAGCGCCGCGCCCCACCATCATGGCGGTGAAGTCTTCGCCGTAGCTGCGCGACAGATCCATCAACTGGGCCAGACCCTCGATGTTCGGCAGATCATCGTCCAACTTGTAGGCGAAGACGCGCAGCAGAGCCGTCTCGCCCGTTTCGCCGAGAATGCGGGCGGCGCGTACGACCTCATTGCTTTCAAAAGCGGCGATGTCGGCCTGGGTCGGGGCGGGTTCGCCAGGCAGCTGCAGCGTGGTCAAACCGGCCTTTTCGGCGGCCAGCTGGCCATAGAAGGTCTGCCAGTGCTGGGCGCCGCTGCGGTAATAGTTCTGAGCGGCCTGACGCTCTCCTCGCGCCTCTGCGGCTCGGCCCAGCCAGTAGAAGGCGCGACCTTGGGTGATGGGAGTCGAGGAGGCGCTGCGCAGGGCCTCGAAGTGACGTGCGGCGACTTCGGGCCGGTTCAGCTTGGTCAGGGCGACCCAACCGGCGAAGAACTCCGCATCCACCATCCGGTCGCCGGAAGTGAAGCCGTGGCCGTTCATTGCGTCATAGGCGGCCTGCCAGTTGTTGCGCTGCAGGGCGTCGAGGAAATAGTTCCGACGCTCGCTCCACAGGGTGTTGTCGCCTGTCGTGTGCGCAGGTGCAGGCGGGAGATTGGCCAACAGAGGGAAGGCTTCCGACTGGCGGTTCTGCGAACGTAGAATGCGCACGCGTTCCAGCACTACGGCGGGATCGTTCGCCTGGGCAGGTGTCAGGCCCGCGACCACGGCGTCGGGGCTGTAGGCGCTGCGTAGATTCATGACCGTATTGGCGATGAAGGCCCGGTCTGGTGAAACCAGGGCGACCATCGAACGCGTAGCCGGACCGTGCGGGCCAAGCAGCAGCATGTTCAGGCGCGCCTCGTGATCCGCAGGGGTCAACCATGCGCTCCAGCGCGACAGGATGCGGCTTTGCGGGGCGTCGTCGAAGGACTGGGTGCGCCACCAGTCGCGAATCAGATCACGGGCTTGGGTCTGGCGTCCACGCTGTTCCAGCGCCGCAGCATAAGAGATGGCCCCTTCAACGGTCGTCGGGACGCTGTTGGCGAACAGGGCCAGAGCGGCGTCGGGGCCAGCGCCGGAACGGTCCAGCGCTTTTTCAGTGACGATGCGCCGTGATTCGCTGCGCGGCCAGTTCGCCATGGTGTTCTGGGCCTGGGCCAGCTCCGAATAGGATAGCTGTTCTCCGGTCGTGTCGATCAGCGCCCACTGAATCAGTTTACGGGCGGTGGGATCGCTGATCTGCGATATGGAGGCCTGGGTCGCGCCGATATTGCGTGCGCGGGCGGCGGCCAGGCCCTGGCGGAAATAGGCTGTATCCTGATCACTAAGGACGCGCCGGCCATGATAGGTCGACTGAGGCGCGCTGACAGGCTGCACTGACGAGTAGGGGACCGGCCCGGAAGACACGTCCTGCGGGTTCGGCGCGAGGAAGGCCAGGGCGGCCGCCAGACTTGTCGCAATCATGATCTGTCCTGTTCTCATTCAATCCGGTTGCGGCGAAGCCGCTGGCGACATAACTTCCTGCGCTCTGAAAAGGCTTTGGACATGTGTCCGTCGCCGCTCTCCACACAGGCTAGCTTAGTTCCATGAACGCCCCCTTGTTCAAGGGCGTGATCACCGCCCTGATCACACCTCTTCGTGACGGAAACGTGGACGAGGCTGCATTCGCCAAACTTCTGGAGCGCCAGATCGCCGCAGGGGTTCACGGCGTCGTCCCGATGGGCACGACGGGCGAGGGCGCCAGCATGGACCTGGACGAGCACAAGCATGTCATCGAACTGTGCGTGCGGGTGGCGGCGGGGCGCGTGAGCGTCATCGCGGGAACGGGCTCGCCCTACACCAAGGAAGCCATCGACCTGACCCGCCACGCCAAGACGGTGGGGGCGGACGGGGCCCTGGTCGTCACGCCCTATTACATCCGTCCGTCGCAAGCGGGCATGGCGGCGCATTTCGAAGCCATCGCCGACGCCGTTCAATTGCCGATCGTGCTCTACAATGTGCCGGGACGAACCGGCGTTGATCTGGCCAATGAGACGGTGGCGCGTTTGGCCGCTCACCCGAACATCGTCGGCATCAAGGACGCCACGGGCGACATGAGCAGGGTCAGTTGGATGCGCACCAATATCGACGGGCAGTTCGACCTGATTTCGGGCGATGATCTCAGCTATCTGGGCTATCACGCGACAGGTGGGGTTGGTGTGATCTCGGTGGCGTCCAATGTCGCGCCCGAGGCCATGGTCGCGCTGCATAATGCGGCGGCTGCGGGCGACTATGCCACGGCCCGCGATTGGCAGGACCGGCTGATCGGCCTGTACAAGGCCCTCTTCCTCGACAACTCCCCCGCGCCGACCAAGTACGCCTTGGCGAAGTTGGGCCTGTGCAACGAAGAGGCGCGACTGCCGCTGTCGCCGACTTCGGATGGCTTTAAGCCGATCATCGACCGTGCGATGGCGGAAGCGGGCGTCACCTGATGGCGCCGCAACCCCAGTCCAAATCCAAGCTGATCGCCGAGAACCGCCGCGCGCGGTTCGACTATTTCCTTGAAGACAATATCGAGGCCGGCATTCAACTGCTGGGCACCGAGATCAAGGCGTTGCGCGACGGGCGGGCTAATATCGCCGAGAGTTACGCGGCGGTGGAAGGGCGCGAGATCGTCTTGATCAACGCCGACATCCCGCCGTACAAACAGGCCTATCGCTTCAACCACGAGCCACGCCGTCCGCGTAAGCTTCTGCTGCACAGAAAACAGATCGACCGGTTGATCGGCGCTGTGCAGCGCGATGGCCAGACGATCATTCCGCTGAAGCTTTACCTGAACGATGCAGGCAAGGCGAAGCTGGAGATCGCTTTGGCAAAGGGCAAGAAGCTGCACGACAAGCGTGAAGCTTCCGCCGAACGTGACTGGCAGCGCGACAAGGCGCGCCTGATGAGGGACAAGGGCTAAAGCCCATGCCTCCGTCGCCGACCTATACGGCGATCAAGGTCTTGGCGCGTTCGAAGATGGCTTCGAACATCTCGGCCGTCAGGCGGCCCGTGTTCGTGTTCAGGCGCGAGCAGTGGTAGGAATTCAGGATCACATAACCGCCCGCTTCACCTTCTGCGCCGTGACCGGCGGGCATGGCTGTGCCAGGGCGTCCGAAGGCCTTCAGGATGTTGCGGCGGGAGACGTCGCCCAAGGTCACGATGACCTTCAGATTAGGCAAAAGCTTCAGCCGGTCGATGAGGAAGGGTCGACAGGTCGTTTCTTCGATGGGCAGGGGCTTGTTGCCGGGCGGGGCGCAACGAACTGCGTTCGTGATCATGCAATCCGTCAGCGTCAGGTCATCGTCGCCGTCCGGGTCATAGGTTCCGTGAGCGAACCCCGCCTTCTTCAACGTGTCGTACAGCAACCAGCCTGCGTGGTCCCCTGTAAAAGGGCGGCCCGTGCGGTTGGCGCCGGTGCGGCCCGGCGCCAGACCCGCAATAAGCAACCGCGCGTTTGGATCGCCAAACGACGGGGCAGGGCCGTTCCACCAGTCGGGCTCCTTGCGCGCATTCTCTTGACGATATTCGACCAGGCGCGGACACAGCGGACAGTTGCGCGCGGGTTCCGGCGTCAGGCTCATTGTCCGCCACCGTTCTTGGGCCGTCCGAACTCGCTCATCAGGTCATTAAGGTCCAGGAAGGCGTCAGCCTGACGACGCAGTTCGTCGGCGATGTGGGGCGGTTGCGTCTTCTGCGTCGAGATGACGGTGACGCGCACGCCCTTGGCCTGGATCGACTGCACCGCGCGGCGGAAATCTCCATCCCCGGAAAAGAGCACGACGTGGTCCAGCGCTGATGACAGCTCCATCATGTCCACCGCGATTTCGATGTCCATATTGCCCTTGACGCGGCTGTGGCCCTGACCATCGGTAAAGCGTTTTACCGGCTTGGTTACGACCGAAAAACCATTGTAGTCGAGCCAGTCCACCAAGGGTTTCACGGGCGAGAATTCTTCGCCCTCGACGACGGCCGTGTAATAATAGGCGCGTGTCAGAACGGACTTGGCCCGAAACCAGTCCAGCATCCGCTTGAAGTCCAGATCGTGCTGAAGGGCGCGGGCGGCGGAATAGAGGTTTGAGCCGTCGATGAAAATCGCCAGCCGGTCGGTGGAATGAAACATGGTCGAAGCCGTCAATAGGAATGAAGAAAATGGCGTCCAGGTCGATGCCCGCATCGATGTGGGAATCGATGAGGCGCTGAACTTGGATGATGCAGTCATCGTGGCGCTAGGCTGCAATGACAAGGGGGTATGGCCGTCCAATGAAGCAGTGCTGGAAGCTTCACTGGCCAGATTCCGCAGCGAGGGCGTTGATGTGGTGGCCCGGTCGTCGTGGTGGCGTTCGATGGCCTGGCCAGACCCGCAGGATCCGCCTTTTCTGAACGGTGTGGCGATTGTCCGCACAGAGCACGATCCCCACGCACTTATGGCGACGCTGGGCCGCATCGAGGACGCTTTCGGACGCGAACGCTCCATCCGCAATGCGCCGCGCACGCTGGACCTGGATCTGATCGCATATGGGCGGCTGAGCGGCGATCTGGACGGGCTGATCCTGCCGCACCCACGCGCGGCGGAGCGGCTGTTCGTCATGGGGCCGGTTGCGGAGATTGCGCCGGAGTGGGTGCATCCGGCCAATGGCAAGACGGCGGTGGATATGGCGCAAACTGCATCGGTGGGGAGGGATGCGCGTCCTGTTCGTGATGAGCGCAAGGAAGTCGACTGACGCAGCGCCCAACTTCCGCCCCGGTGGCGTTGCAAAACGTAGCGCCTATCTGTATTTGACGCGGTTCTCCCCCGCGTTCGAGGAAATTCATGGCCCGCGTCACCGTCGAAGACTGCATCGAGAAGGTTCCGAACCGCTTTGGTCTGGTTCTGCTGGCCGGTCACCGCGCCCGCAGCATCGCCAATGGCGCCGCGCTGACCATCGACCGCGATAACGACAAGAACCCGGTCGTCGCATTGCGCGAAATCGCGGACGACACTGTCGTACCGACGGAATTGCGCGAGACGATCATCACGACGCTGCAACGCGTTGATGAACGCACGGAAGCCGAGGATGAAGCTGAAGTCGTCGCCCTGCTGGCCGAACCGCAGCACATGAACATGGCCGAGGCCGAGCTGATCCGCGCGCTGCAAAGCGACCGCGACGGCGGTCAGGAGGAGCGCTACTGACGCAAGAGGCATCCTCAGGCGTCACTATCCTGCCGGCGCGGACCGAGATGGTTCCGCCGGCGCACCACGGTGCGAACAGAAGCGAATCAAGGACCACTGGCGAGGAAGCTCCCGCGGTCAAACGCGCACCGATCCTGCGCCAGTTCGAGTTGATCGAGGCCGTAAAGGCCTATGACCCCACCGCTGACGAAGCGCTTTTGAATCGCGCCTATGTCTATGCGATGAAGATGCACGGCTCGCAGTTGCGGGCCTCGGGCGACCCCTATTTCGCCCACCCGATCCAGGTCGCGGGCATACTGACCGACTACAAGCTCGACACCGCCACCATCGTCACGGCCCTGCTGCACGATGTGGTCGAGGACACTTCCGCGACGCGCGACGACATCGCGGAAATGTTCGGCGAAGAGATCGCCGTGCTGGTCGAGGGCGTGACCAAGCTGTCGCGGCTGGAGTTGCAGGCCGAGCATACGCGCCAGGCCGAAAATCTACGCAAATTCATCCTGGCCATCAGCCGGGATGTGCGGGTGCTGTTGGTCAAGCTGGCTGACCGCCTGCACAATATGCGCACGCTTCAGTATGTGAAGCCGGAGAAGCGCGAGCGGATCAGCCGCGAGACGCTGGAAGTCTATGCGCCGTTGGGCCGCTCAATCGGCATCCACTCGATCGCCTCCGAGTTGGAAGAACTGGCCTTCACCCATCTGAACCCCACAGCCAAAACCGCCATCGAGCGGCGGCTGGAGGCGTTGAAGCTGGAGCACGGACAGGCCATCGAGGGCGTGGCGGGCGAGGTCGAGCGTGTTCTGTCGGAGGCGGGCGTCAAGGCGCGGGTCTTTGGTCGCCAGAAGACGCCCTATTCGATCTGGCGCAAACTGCAGCGCAAGTCGGTCGGCTTCTCATCGCTGTCGGACATCTACGGCTTCCGGGTCATCGTAGGCGCCGAGGATGACTGTTACCGCGCCATGGGGGTGATTCACCGCGAATGGCCGATGGTGCCCGAGCGGTTCAAGGACTTCATTTCGACGCCCAAGTCGAACAACTATCGCTCGCTTCACACCACGGTCGTCGGCCCGCGCGGCCTGCGGATCGAGATGCAGATCCGCACCGAGTCGATGGACCGGGTGGCCGAGGACGGGGTTGCGGCCCACTGGCGTTACAAGAACCAGTCCTATGGCTTTGACCGCGAAGCGATGGAGAAGGGCGGGGGGCGTGACCCGCTGCAGAATTTGCGCCATCTGGTTCAGGTCATCGAGCACGGCGAAGGCGGCGAAGACTGGGTCGAACACGCCAAGCTGGAGATGTACCTGGATCAGGTCTTCGTCTTCACGCCCAAGGGCCAGCTGGTGACCCTGCCGCGCGGCGGGATGCCGCTGGACTTCGCCTATGCTGTCCACACCGAGGTCGGCGATACGGCGGTCGGGGTCAAGGTGAACGGCGAACTGAAGCCGATGCGCACCGCCCTTCAGAACGGTGACGTGGTTGAGATTATTCGTGGCGCCAAGCGTGAAGTACCGGCCGATTGGCGCAGTCTGACGGTCACGGGTCGAGCGCGTTCGGCCATCCGCCGCCATATTCGCACCTCGGAGCGTGACGAGTTCATCAAACTGGGCCGGGTCGCCCTCCAACAGACGCTGAACCGGGTCGAGAAAACTCTTGCAGAGGTGTCGCTGAAGCCGGTTCTGGAAAACCAGGCGTTGTCTGCGGAAGATGACCTGTTTGAAGAACTGGGTCGTGGCCGCCTGTCGCCCAACTCGGTCGCCGAGACCCTGTTCCCTTCGCTGAAGGGGCGGCTGATGGCCGGGCCGGAGAAGCAGCGGATCGAAGGCGGCACGGCGCGTCTGTTCGTGCGCGGCGGCGGGCTGACCCCCGGCGTCACGGTGCATTTCGGCCAGTGCTGCACCCCCGTGCCTGGCGACCGGATTGTCGGCATCCTGGAGCCCGAAAAGGGGCTGACGGTGCACACCATCGACTGTCAGACCCTGGCCGATTTCACCGACGACGATTCCGTCTGGCATGATCTGCAATGGACGCCGCAGGCCGAGACGGACGCTGTGGCTGCGGCGCGTATCCGCGCCACCATTCGTAATGCGCCGGGCGTGCTGGGACAGGTGACGACCCTGATCGGCGAGGCGGGCGGAAACATCATCAACCTGTCGATGGCGCACCGCCAGCAGGACTTCTTCGATGTCGACGTGGACGTCGAGGTCGAGGACGCCAAACACGCCACCATGATCATGGCGGCGCTGCGGGCCAATCCATCCGTCGATTCTGTAGACCGCGCACGGGGCTAATGACGCAAGACTTGACGCCGAACACCGCCCAGATGGCGTCGCCATCCTATCGCATGGCCGCCGTGGATCAGGACTTTGTGCTGAGCGATTCCATGCGCGGCGTGCGTTTCCTGATGGAGTACGCCAAGGCTGAGGAAGCCCTGAGGGCCTGGGGCGTGCGTTCGACCATCGTGGTGTTCGGCAGCGCGCGTATCCATGAGGACCAGCCGTGGTACCAGACGGCGCGGACCTTTGGCCGTCTGGCGTCGGAACGCGGCGGCGCGCTGCGCGGCAATGTTGGCGAACCGCGCGATAATGTCATCGCCACAGGCGGCGGACCGGGCATCATGGAGGCCGCCAACCGAGGCGCGACAGACATCGGTGCGCCGTCCGTTGGCTTCAATATCACCCTGCCGCACGAACAGGCGCCGAATGCCTATTCGACGCCGGAACTGACCTTCCTGTTCCACTATTTCGCGATGCGGAAGATGCATCTGGCGATGCGCGCCAACGCCTTGGTGGTCTTCCCCGGCGGTTTCGGCACCTTCGACGAACTGTTTGAAATCCTGACTCTGCGCCAGACCAACAAGGCGCCGCCAGTGCCGATCGTGCTGGTGGACAGGGCCTATTGGACCTCGGTCATCGGTTTCGAGGCGCTGGTCGAGCATGGGATGATCGCGCGCGCGGATCTGGACCTGATCGGTTTCGCTGAGGACGCCGAAGGCATCTGGGCCGAACTGCTGTCGCGCGGCCTGCGCCCGCACGAAAACATCGAGTGAGGCGCCGCTAGAGGGTTCATTCGCGGGCGGTCAGGGTCTAAGGACGGCTTATGAACACCGAAGACGTACTCAACGAATTCCGCGACGCTGGCGCCCTGCGCGAAGGCCATTTCGTTCTTTCATCCGGCTTGCACAGCCCGGTCTTCCTGCAGAAGAACCTGGTCTTCATGGACGGCGGCCGCTGTTCGCGTCTGTGCAAGGCGCTGGCGGATAAGATCGTCGCCGCCGTCGGCCCGGTTGACGCCGCTATTTCACCAGCTGTCGGGGGCATCATTCCCGGATACGAGACCGCCAAGCACCTGAAGGTCCGTTCGATGTACGTCGAGCGCGAGGGTGGCGAGTTCAAGCTGCGTCGTGGTTTTTCCGTCGAGCCTGGCGAGAAAATCGTCATGGTCGAGGACATCGTCACCACCGGCCTGTCGTCGCGCGAATGCATCGCCGCCATTCAGGCCGCGGGCGGTGAGGTCGTCGCCGCCGCCTGCATAGTCGACCGTTCGGGCGGCAAGGTGGACGTGGGCGTGCCTTTGATCGCCTTGGCGTCGCTGGAAGTGCCAGCCTATCCCGCCGACGCCCTGCCGCCGGAACTGGCCGCTCTTCCGGTCGAGGATCCGGGCAGCCGTCGGCTGTCCAAATAGAAAGGAACTATCGGGATGAAGCGGGAGCGGGTTCGCCTGGGCGTCAACATCGACCACGTTGCAACCGTCCGGAACGCGCGTGGCGGCATTCATCCCGACCCGGCGCGGGCGGCTGAGGCTGCGTTGGCCGCTGGGGCGGACGGCATCACGGCCCATCTGCGCGAAGATCGCCGTCATATCACCGACGCCGACATCGACGTGCTCAGCGCCCTGTGCGCGAGGGCCGGAAAGCCGCTGAACTTCGAAATGGCGGTGACCGACGAGATGCTGGCCGTCGCCCTGCGCCACCGCCCACACGCCGCCTGTCTGGTGCCGGAGCGCCGCGAGGAAGTGACGACCGAAGGCGGGCTGGCCGTCGCAGGCCATGAGGCGAGGATTGCGTCGGTCGTGAAGACCCTGGCCGACGCCGGCATCCGCGTGTCCCTGTTCATCGAACCGTCCGAAGAACAGGTTGAGGCCGCCGCCGCCGTGGGTGCGCAGGTGGTGGAGTTCCACACCGGCCGCTACTGCCACCTGACCGATCAGGGCGAGCGCGAGGTCGAGTTCGAGCGTCTGGCCGCCGCCGCCGCCCAGGCCGACATCCTGGGTCTTGAGGTCCACGCCGGGCACGGGCTGGACTACGACACGGCCCCCCGGATGCTGGCCATCCCGGAAATCCGTGAGCTTAACATTGGTCATTTCCTGATCGGCGATTCGATCTTCATCGGTCTGGAGAGCGCAATCCGTCGGATGCGGAACGCGATGGATGCGGCAAAATGATCATCGGCGTCGGCGCGGACCTGTCTGACATCCGGCGTATCCAGGCGTCGTTGGATCGGTTCGGCGAGCGGTTCAAGCGGCGTTGCTTCACCGACCTGGAGCGTGAAAGATCGGACCGTAAACCGGATGCCTCATGGAGTTACGCCAAGCGTTTCGCCGCCAAGGAAGCCTGCGCCAAGGCGCTGGGGACAGGGATGCGGGCCGATGTCTATTGGCGTGACATGGGGGTGGTGAACCTGCGTTCTGGCCAGCCGACCATGGCTTTGACCGGCCATGCCGCCGAGCATCTCAAGCGGCTGACGCCGGCCGGTCATGAGTCCAAAATCCACCTGACCCTCAGTGACGAGCACCCTTATGCACTCGCCTTCGTGGTGATCGAAGCCTTGCCGCTGTCTTAATCGCGTTATACCCCGTCAGCACACGACCGCGCGGATCGCGGCAAGGGATGCCTTAATCGCATGAGCGAAGACCAAAAGCCCAACACCCCCACGCCTGAGGAAGTGTTCGCCGCCTCTGAGGCCGACGCACCCGTTTCTGCCGTCCAGGCGCCGACGACGGCGAACAGCACCGTCTATGCGGATAAGCCGGGCGGCAAGGAAAAGCCCTCGGCGGCGAGCGAGACCGGCGAAATCTTCAAGACTATCGTCTTCGCCCTGCTGATCGCCATGGTGTTGCGGATATTCCTGTTCCAGCCCTTCACCATCCCGTCGGCCTCGATGGAGCCGAACCTGTATGAGGGCGACTACATCATTGTGTCGAAGTGGTCGTATGGCATTTCGAAACACTCGATCCCGTTCAGTCCGCCCCTGTTCAACGGTCGGATCATGGGTTCGGCGCCGAAGCGCGGCGACATCGTGGTGTTCAAGCTGCCGCGTGACAACAAGACCGACTTCATCAAGCGCGTCATCGGCCTGCCGGGCGACCGCGTGCAGATGATCTCCAACAAGCTGTATATCAACGACAAGCCGGTTCAGGACGTCGTGGTCAGCACCCGCGAGGTGCAGGATATGTTCGGCTCGCACCCGGTAATTCAGGCGCGGGAGACCCTGCCGAACGGCAAGAGCTTCATGACCCAGGACTTCGGCCCCGGAAACGATCTGGATGACACCCCGGTGTATGAAGTTCCGGTCGGGCACTATTTCATGATGGGTGACAACCGCGACAACTCGATCGACAGCCGGGTTGAACAATCCAGCGGCGTGGGCATGGTTCCGGCTGAAAACCTGGTCGGCAAGGCGCAGATCATCCTGTTCTCGTGGAAGCCGGGCGCGTCGCTGCTGAACCCGACGACCTGGTTCAAGGTCCGTCTCGATCGGTTCTTCAACGTCCTCCACTAATGACCAACACACGGGCCGAGGCGGTCGCGGCGCTTGAGACGCGCCTCGGTCATATATTCAAAGACAAGAGGCTGCTGGAGCGGGCTCTGACCCATGCCAGCGTCGGCGAGGGCGCCCCTGTGGGCGTTCACGGACCGCGCGATAACGAGCGGTTGGAGTTTCTGGGCGACCGGGTTCTGGGGCTGTTGGTGGCCGAACGGCTGTCGCTTGAGTTTCCGACGGCAGACGAGGGGCAATTGTCCTCCAGCCTACACGCTCTGGTCGACAAGACAGCGTGCGCGCGGGTGGGAGAGGCGCTGGGCGTCGGGCCGGCCCTGCGTCTGTCGCCGGGCGAGACCAAGACCGGAGGCCGTCGCAAGGCGGGCGTGATCGCCGATGCGGTCGAGGCCGTACTGGCGGCGGTCTATCTGGACGGCGGGCTGGATGCTGCGCGGCGTTTCTTCGAGGCGGCCTGGGCAACTGAGCTGGCCGCACCGCCGTCGCGCACCGTGACCAATCCGAAATCCGCGCTGCAGGAATGGGCGCAAGGGCAGGGACGACCCCTGCCGACCTATCGCGTGACGAACCGGACGGGATCGGATCATGCGCCGACATTCACCGTCGAAGTGTCCGTGCAGGACGTACAGCCCTTGACCGCGCAAGGGCGTTCGCGTCAGGAGGCGGAGAAGGCGGCCGCGATGGCCCTGCTCAAACGTGAAGGCGTCATTTGACCGATATCGAAAACCAGCGCGCAGGCTTTGCCGCCATCATCGGCGCCCCCAACGCCGGCAAGTCCACGCTGGTCAACCGGCTGACCGGGTCCAAGGTCTCCATCGTCACCCAGAAGGTGCAGACGACGCGCTTCCCCGTGCGGGGCATCGCCATGGAAGGCGACGCCCAGATCGTGCTGGTGGACACGCCTGGCATTTTCACCCCCCGCCGTCGTCTGGACCGAGCCATGGTGGCGTCGGCCTGGGGCGGGGCGGAAGACGCCGACGTGGTGGTGCATCTGATCGACGCCCAGTCCCACATCAATTCCGAAGGCCGTGAGGGCACGGCGGCCGATCGCCGTTCGGCCGAGGACACCGAGACCATCATCGCCAATCTGCAGGCGACCGGGACCAAGGTCATCCTGGCGCTGAACAAGATCGACGGCATGCGCCGCGACACCCTGTTGGCCCTGTCGCAGACGTTGTTCGAGAGCGGCGTCTATTCCGAGGTCTATATGATTTCGGCCGCCAACGGCGACGGCGTCGAAGACTTGAAGCAGCGTCTCGCCTTGTCCATGCCCAAGGGGCCGTGGCTTTATCCCGAGGATCAGGCGGCCGACGTGCCGGTGCGTGTCCTGGCCGCCGAGATCACGCGCGAGAAGGTCTATCTGCGCGTCCACGAGGAACTGCCCTATTCGGCGGCGGTCGAGACGACCAGCTTCGAGGACCGCGCCGACGGCTCGGCGCGGATCGAGCAGACCATCTATGTCGAGCGCGAGAGCCAGCGGCCCATCGTGCTGGGCAAGAGCGGCCAGACCCTGAAATGGATCGGCCAGAAGGCGCGCGAGGAGCTGAACGAGATCCTGGGTCGCCAAGTCCACCTGTTCCTGACCGTCAAGGTCGATCCGAAGTGGCAGGACAGCCGCGCCCTGTACGCCCAGTTCGGCCTGGATTTCGACGTCTGATTTTGTCCTGAGTTCCTGTGTTTGAAGTACCGCGTACCGCCGGGGGGCATCCCCGACTTGTCATAGGCGTCCTGACGACGCTGGTTCTGGGCGGCGCAGTATTGGGCGGCGTGGCGACGGCGACCAAGATGCCGCAGGACGCCCTGATGGCTTCGCTGCGCTCTGACATGCCGCCGCGCCCTGAGGTGGTCGTGGTCGAGACCCTGCCGAAGTTGGCGGCGCGTCTGAATGCAGAGGCGGCGGCAGGGCGTTTCACCGGCGCCGTGCTGGTGGCCAAGGGCGATCAGGTTCTGTTCCGCCAAGTCTACGGTAAGGCCAACTACGAGCAGGGGATGGCGATGAAGCTGGATTCCCGGTTCCGCCTGGCCTCGATCTCGAAACAGTTCACGGCGGTCGCCATCCTGCGTCTTCAGGACGAAGGCAAGCTGAAGACCTCGGACCCTGTCTGCAAATGGATCGATCCATGCCCGGCGGCCTGGGCCGACATCCGCATCGGTCAACTGCTGTCGCACGACTCGGGCATTCCCGATCTGATGGCGCGTCCGGCCTGGGGCCTACGTCGCGTGACCCATGCCACTTTGACGGAGTTGACCGAAGACTCCAAGAAATACCCGTTGCAGTTCGAACCTGGAACCAAGGTTCGCTACAATAACGCCGCCTTCAATCTTGCCGCGGCCATTGTTGAGAAGGCCAGCGGCAAGCGGTTCGACGACTACATGCGCGACACCTTCTTCCAGAAGCTGGGCATGGGCGACACCGGCCTTGATCTGGATGGCGGCGATCACGGCGTGATCATGGGGTATGCCAATTTGCCGGGCGGTCTGGCGGCCCAGCCCAACGCCAACACCTCCATCGTGGCGGGCGCGGGCGCGGTCTATTCAACGCTGGATGACCTGCTGGTCTGGCAGCGCGCTCTGCATCGCGGGCATCTGTTGAAGCCGCTCAGCTATCAGGAGATGCTGACCGACCATGCCCCGGCCGACATGGCGCCGACTGAACGAGGGCATGCCCGTCGCGACTGGGGCTACGGCATCTTCGCTAACAGCCTGGGTGATCGGGTCAGCCCTGCCTTCCATGACCGCCAGATCTATCACACCGGCAGTTGGGGCGGGTTCCGTAACTTGATGACCTATCAGCCTGACGCCGATGTGACGGTGATCGTCCTATCGAACAACTACCACATGCGCGACCAGGTTTTCCTGATCACGCAGCAAGCGATGGCCGAGGCGTTGGGGAGAGCGTTCCCGAACGCTCTAGCGCGTTAGATATTCGACCCGAACCAACGTCTGATGTCGTGATCAGACGTCCAGTTCTTCCTTCACGAACTGCGCGTTTTCCTGAATGAACTGGAACCGGGCGTCGGCGCGCTTGCCCATCAGGCGTTCGACCAGATCCTCGATGCTGGATTCGGCGTCGGGGACGGTGATGCGCGCCAGGGTCCGCTTCCTGGGGTCCATGGTGGTTTCCTTCAGTTGGGACGCCATCATTTCGCCCAGGCCCTTGAAGCGGCCGATCTCGGTCTTCTTGCCCTTGAAAACGGTGGCCAGCAGTTCGTCGCGGTGGGCGTCGTCGCGGGCGTATTCGCTCAGAGGGCCGGCAGAGATTCGATACAGCGGCGGCAAGGCCATGAAGACCCGGCCCCGACGGATCGTTTCCGGCATGACGCGATAGAAGAAGGTGATCAGCAGGGCCGCGATGTGGGCGCCGTCCACGTCGGCGTCGGTCATGATGACGATCCGCTCGTAGCGCAGGTCGTCGATGTTGAAGCGGTTGCCGGGCTGGACGCCCAGCGCCAGGGCTAGGTCGGACAGTTCGACGTTCTGACGCAGCTTGTCCGCCGTGGCGGAGGCGACGTTCAGGATCTTGCCGCGCAGAGGCAGGATGGCCTGGGTCGTGCGGTCGCGCGCCTGTTTGGCCGAGCCGCCGGCGGAATCGCCTTCGACGATGAACAGTTCGGTGCCCTCGGCGGCCTGGCGCGAACAGTCCGACAGCTTGCCCGGCAGACGCAGCTTGCGGGTGGCGGCGGCGCGCTGGACCTCCTTGTCCTTGCGGCGGCGCAGGCGGTCCTCGGCGCGGTCGACGACGAAGCCGAGCAGGGCGTTGGCCTGTTTGGGGCTTTCTGTCAGCCAGTGGTCCAGCGGGTCGCGCAGCAACTGTTCGACCAGACGGGCGCCCTCGGGCGAGGACAGGCGGTCCTTTGTCTGGCCCTGGAATTCGGGGTTTCGGATGAAGACGCTGATCAGGGCGCCGGCGTTGGCGATGACGTCTTCCGCCGTGATGATGCCGGCGCGCTTCTCGTTGGTCAGCTCGCCATAGGCCTTCAGGCCCTTGACCAGGGCGGCGCGGAAACCGGCTTCGTGCGTGCCTCCGTCGGGGGTCGAGACGGTGTTGCAGTAGGACTGGATGAAGCCGTCGGACTCGCCAAAGCCGATGGGCGACCACGTCACGGCCCATTCGAAGGCGCCCGCCTCGCCCTGACGCTCTGCGCGACCGGCGAAGGTGGGGGTGACGGTGTCCAACTGGCCGATGCGGTCGGCCAGGGCGTCGGCCAGACCTCCGGGGAAGTGCAGCAGGGCCTGGGCCGGGGTCGCGTCGGTGATCCGCTCGGGCGCGCAGGTCCATTTGATCTCGACGCCGCGGAACAGATAGGCCTTTGACCGCGCCATGCGGAACAGGCGGGCGGGCTTGAACGCCGCGCCCATGCCGAAGATTTCGTCGTCCGGCTTGAACCGGATCAGGGTGCCCTTCTTCTTTGAAGGGCCAACCTGCTGGATGGGGCCGAGGACGTGGCCGCGGCTGAACGACTGACGCCATTCAAAGCCGTCGCGCCAGACCGTAACGTCCAGATGTTCCGATAGGGCGTTGACGACCGAGACGCCGACGCCGTGCAAACCGCCTGAGGTTTCATAGGCTTTGCCCGAGAACTTGCCGCCCGAGTGGAGCACGGTCATGACCACTTCCAGCGCCGACTTTCCGGGGTGCTTTGGGTGCGGATCGACCGGAATGCCGCGTCCGTCATCGCGGACGGACAGATAGCCCTCGGCGTCCAGATCGACGGTGATCAGCTTGGCATGCCGGGCCACGGCCTCGTCCATCGCGTTGTCGAGGACTTCGGCGAACAGGTGGTGCAAGGCGCGTTCGTCGGTGCCGCCGATATACATGCCGGGGCGTTTGCGAACGGGCTCCAGTCCCTCCAGCACTTCGATCGACGACGCGGAATAGCCCGTGGCGTTCGCCGCATTTGTCGCGGCCTGCACGGACGCGGACGTCGATGTCGGGACAGCAGAGGGCGTCGCCTGGGGCGCGGGCGCCGCAACATGCTTGGGAGGCTCGGGTTTGCGAGCTTCGGGTTCGTCGTCAAAAGCGAAGAGGTCGGCGGCCATTCACATAGTCTGAGGCGATTCGGGACCGGTTCTGGTAGGCTCGTGCAGCCGGTCGAGCAAGCGGCGCGCGCACCGGGATCGGATCATAGGTCATTGCGCGGGACATAATCGCCAGCATCAGGATCCAGGGCAGGTTGGCATGGGTCAAAAGAACGCTCTCTGACAGGCTCAAGGCCGTGAAGACGGTCAGATAGGCGATGCTCCAATAGCCTTCGCGTGCGCCCATGCCGTTCAAGCGCACGATCACCAGAATGGCCGACACCAGCATGACTGCGCCGACGAAGGCGGCGCCGGGCCAGCCTAATTGCACCAGAAGGTCGATCCAGCCGTTGTGCGCCGACGGCACAGGCCATTGCGTCTCCAGTCGGATTTCGCGGGCCGGGATGGAGTCCACGCCCCAGAAAGCGCTGAAGCCATAGCCGGTCATCGGTCGTTCGGCGACGCGGCGCATCAGGGCCTCCCAAATCAGGGTGCGCCCTGTCAGCGATGGGTCCTTGCCCAAGGCCTGCAGGATGGCGGCGGAATCCACATTCCACAACCAGGCCGCCAGGCTGGAGGTGACCACGCCGAACCAGACCGCCACGATGGTGATGGCCGCGCCGCCCTGTTTCAGCAGCCACCAGAAGCCGATCATGCCGACGCCCAGCAGCCAGCAGAGCAGGGAGGTCTTGGACTGGGTCGCCATGACCAGCAGTGTCGTCAGGCCGAACGCCAGTAGCGGAATCCCAGGCCTGCGCCCGTTTCCAGCCAGATGGTCGGCGGCCAGGACGGCGGCGGACGACACTGCGCCGACCACCATGACCAGACCCATCTGGTTCTTTTCATACCATAGGCCGCGCCATAGACCGGCGTTATCCATCTGGTGAACGCCGATGCGCGGGAAGGCGAAGACCATGATCAGACTGCCGATAGCCATGACCAGACAGGTGTTCATCAACATCCGGGGCAGGGGCGCGCCCTTGAAAACACAGCCTACATAGACGGCGAAAGCGCTGTTTATCGCCATGGCGATGACGCGCCGACTGGTCACCTCCGGGTCGATTGACCAGTATTTTGATACATAGGCCAAGGCGATCAGGCCGAAAAGAATCAGCCATGCCGGCCAGGCGCGGATGATCTTTTCAAAGCGGAAGGCGACCAGGCCTGCCGTGACTGCATAAACCGGCAACCAGATCATCCGTAGAATCGGGGTTTCCGCCTGATCGGGCGCCAGGACTGGTGCGATCAGTGCGCCGGTCATCATGAAGATGACAAAGCCAGCCGCCCACTGTTCCCACAGAGGGGGCGAATTATCGATCTGATCAGGCGATGCGTGCACGTTGAGACATTGATCGCGCTCGCTTAAAGAAGAATGAGCAAGCTTATCGCCTAAGATATATTATGCGAAATATAAGACCTGTCGTTAAGCCAGAATGGTCAGAACGTTGATCTCTGAGCATGGTGAGACCTCACGTCCGGTTCAAATCATCATCGAAGCGGCCTATGTCGGCGCCTTCGACAAGGAGCTTGGTTTTGCTGATCGTACTTTCTCCCGCAAAGCGGCTCGACTTCACTGAGCCAGTGTCGACCCTGCCAGCCTCTGATCGTCGCCTTCTGGACGACACCTCTGCGCTAGCCAAAACCGCCAAGCGTCAGACTAAGGCTGATCTGCGCCGTCTGATGAAAATTTCCGATGAGCTGGCCCAGTTGAACGTCGAACGTTTCAAGGCTTTCGATCCTGAGTCCCTTGACGGGGTTCAGGCCGCATTCGCCTTTGCCGGAGATGTCTATGAGGGTTTGAAGGCCCGCGAACTGGATGAGTCATCCCTGAACTTCGCTCAGGACCACCTGCGCATCCTGTCGGGATTCTACGGCTTGTTGCGTCCTCTGGACCGCATTCAGCCCTATCGCCTGGAAATGGGCACACGCCTTGAGACCAAGCGCGGCGCCAGCCTTTACGACTTCTGGGGCGACCGCATTTCTAAGCAGTTGAACGCAGACGCCGAGGGTCAGGCCGATCCGACCCTGGTGAATCTGGCCAGCCAAGAGTATTTTGGCGCCGTCGACGCCAAGGCGCTGAAGCTGCCGGTCGTCACGCCTCAATTCCGTGAGGAAAAGAACGGCGAAAGCCGCATTATCTCCTTCTTCGCCAAGAAAGCGCGCGGCGCCATGGCGCGCTTCGCTATCGACGAACGCATGGAACGAGCCGAGGATCTTAAGGCTTTCGACCGCGACGGTTATCGTTTCAGCAAGGCTGCATCGACCGAAAGCGAATGGATATTCACTAGGTCGGGAAATTCTTGATCCCGACGGGTCACTGCCGCTAATCTCATCCGACAAGAACCAGAAGGCGAGCCCATGTCCCAGTGGTCCAACTCATCGAATGTCGGCGCAATCCCGCAGTTTCGCGACATCAATGATCTCAAGGGCCAGACGGCCGTGATTTCAGGCTCAACGTCGGGCATCGGCCTGGCGCTGGCGCGGGCTGTAGCGGCGCGGGGCGGCGACGTGGTGCTGAACGGTCTGGGCGATCCGGCTGAGATCGAACGGACCCGGGCCGAATTGGAAGCCTCGTCCAGCGGGCGCGTACTCTACCACGGCGCCGATATGACGCGCAGCGAGGAAATCGCTGACATGGTCGCCTTCGCCAAACACGAGCTGGGCCGCCTCGACATCCTGGTTAACAACGCCGGCATCCAACATGTGGAAGCCGTCGAAAAATTCCCCACCGACAAGTGGGAGCAGATCATCGCCATCAACCTGTCGTCGGCCTTCTACGCCACGCGGGCGGCGATCCCGATCATGAAGGCGCAGGGTCGCGGCCGGATCATCAATATGGCCTCGGCCCACGGCCTGGTCGCCAGCCCGTTCAAATCGGCCTATGTCGCCGCCAAGCATGGCGTGATCGGCTTCACCAAGACGGTCGCTCTGGAACTCGCGCGCGACAACATCACCTGCAACGCCATCTGCCCCGGTTTCGTCGAGACGCCGATCGTGGAGAAGCAGATCGCTGATCAGGCTCGCACGCGCGGCCTGACCAAGGAACAGGTTCTCACCGACGTGATCCTGGCCGCTCAGCCAACCAAGCAGTTCGTCACGACGGACCAACTGGCGGGCATTTTTCTCTATCTGATTTCGGATCTTGGGGCCTCGGCCAACGGGGCGAGCTTCTCAATCGACGGCGGCTGGACCGCTCAGTAACCGCCGGGAACCTATAGCGGCCAAGGGGGCAAAGTGGCGATTTTCAAACGCAAGGCCGCTGGCCCGGCCGACCTCGCCTCCCCCTCGCCCGTCAGGCGACCTATCAGCCTGGCGCTGCAGGGCGGCGGCGCGCATGGAGCCTTTCAGTGGGGCGTGTTGGATCGACTGCTGGAGGATGACAGTCTTGAAGTGAAGGCTGTTTCCGGCGTCTCGGCGGGGGCCATGAACGGCGCCGCTTTGGTGTCGGGTCTGACGACGGGCGGATCAGAAGGCGGACGCGCCGCGCTGGATAAGTTATGGCGTGAGGTCAATCAGTCCGGAGGCCGCAACGTCTTTGGCGATAGCGCCATCTGGAACGCAGCCCGCCCGCCCGAATGGCTGAAAGACAATCCCTTCTGGCGCGCAGGCGAGACCTTGGCCATGACCATGTCTCCTTATGAATTCAATCCGCTGAACCACAATCCTATGAACCGGGTTCTGAAGGCCTCGGTGGATTTCGAGGCGGTGCGCATGTCCGACATCCGCCTGTTCGTCGCCGCCACCGCCGTGAACCAGGCCAAGACGCGTTTGTTCACCTCATCAGAAATCTCAGCCGATGTGCTGATGGCCAGCGCCTGTCTGCCGCATGTGTTTCAGGCCGTGGAAATCGACGGAGAGCCCTACTGGGACGGCGGTTATCTGACCAATCCGCCGCTATGGCCGCTGACGGGCGAGGACACGCCCGATGATGTGCTGCTGGTCACCCTGAACCCGATGCTGCGCGACGAGACGCCCAAATCGTCCGGCGACATCGTCGACCGCCTGAATGAAATCGTCTTCAATGCTCCGTTGGTCGCTGAACTGCGCGCCCTGGCGATGGCCGAGGAACTGGCGGTTCAGGGCAGTCTGAAACCCGGCGCTTTCCGCACCGTTCGCCTTCACGCCATCGAGGCTGACGGCTGGCTTAGCGACCTGGCCCTGCGCACCAAGTTCAACACCGAATGGACCTTCCTCAACGACCTGAAGGCACGGGGACGCGCGGCGGCTGATGACTGGTTGAACACCTGTCGTCCTATAGTCGGCCTGCGCGCCAGCGTCGATCTTCAGGCCCGATTTGCCTAGCCGACGTGGCCTGCGGCACGCCTGAGACGGTCGTTGATAGCCTCACCCAATCCGGTGGCCGGAATGGGTGAAACGGCGATGCCTGTGGGGTGCGCTCGATCCGCCTCGCGCAGCAGTCGGAACAGATTGGTCGCCGCCTCCTGCAGGTCGCCGGTCGGGCTCAGGCTCCAGCGCGTATCGCCGACGCCCGCGCCGAACCCCAGTAGGATTTCGCCAGCCCGCGCCTGATCCGCCTCGATCCGCACCGGGGCGTCTGGCGCATAATGCAGCGTCAGCCGACCTGGCGACCGATGCCCCTCCCCGCTTTCGGCCAAAGGTCCGACGACCGCCTCGATCTCGGCCCGCGTCACCGATCCTGGACGCAGCAAGGAGACCTGGCCGCCCAGCACCGAAACAACAGTGCTTTCCAGCCCCACGACGCAGGGGCCGCCGTCGATCGCGGCCCCAACTGCGAAGCCCGTCTCCTCCACGGCGTCCGCGAAGGTCGTAGGGCTGGGCCGGCCCGATCGATTGGCGGAGGGCGCGACGACCGGATCGCCGAACGCGGCCAGAACCGCCCTCGCCTTCGCAAGACCCGGTACGCGAATCGCCACACTGTCCAGACCCGCGCGAGCCAGATCGCAGACCCGCGTCGTGTCTCGAACCGGCGTCACCAGAGTCAACGGTCCGGGCCAGAATGCCTCAGCCAAGACCCGCGCCTGCGGCCCAAACACGCCGATCTCCTCAGCCACGGCCGCATCAGATACGTGGGAAATCAAAGGATTGAAGCGCGGTCTTCCCTTCGCTTCGAATATGGCCGCCACCGCAGCGGGATTTCCGGCGTCCGCGCCCAGCCCATAGACCGTCTCGGTCGCCAGCAGGATCAGTTCACCGCGGCGCAGGCAGGTCGCAGCCTGTTCGACTGTATCGCTCATGGGCGGCGCGGGATCAGGGGGATCATGCGGTGAAGGACATTATCGCGATCCACAAACTGATGCTTCAGCGCCCCCAGAACGTGCAGGGCGACCAGAACATACAGTCCTTTCACCACGAGACCATGCGCTGTCATGAAACCGCGCGCCGCATCACGACCGCCCGAAATCGGCAGCAGCGGCCAGTCGAACAAACCGAACCACAGAATCTCTCGTCCTGCAGACGACGACGCCATCCAGCCCGTCAGGGGAATGACGACCAGCGCGGCGTAAAACAGCACGTGAACCACGCGCGCCAGCCACTTCTCCCACCGCGACATGTCGCCCGGCAAAGCTATGGCCGGATTGGCCAGGCGCCAACCGATCCGGGCCAGGGTCAGCACCAGAATGGTCAGGCCGACCGACTTGTGCAGGTTGATGAACTCACGCGAAATGGGCCCTTCGGTCGCCTCATGCGCCGTCACCAGCAGGACCTGCGCCAGCACAGCCGCCGCAATCGTCCAATGCATGATCAGTGACACGATCGAATAGCGGTTTCGCGGTTCGGCCATGACTTCCCTTCCGTGACGGCATGGCGTCACTGTGCCTCGACTAAGGTCCACGTGCCAAGCCGCTTGCAGCGAACGATGAAGACGAGGCACTTAGTATGGATAGAATACCGAGGAAACCCATGAGCTACCGCGCCCCTGTCCGTGATCTGGCCTTCACGCTCGAAGCCATCGCCGGAATGCCCGATCTGGCCGCCACTGGCGCCTTCCCCGATTATGACGCGGATGTCGCTGGCGCCGTGCTGGAAGCCGCCGGTCAGTTCTCGGAAGGCGTGCTGGCGCCGCTGAACCGCATTGGCGACCAAAAGGGCTCGCTGTACGCCAATGGCGCCGTGACCGCCGCACCTGGCTTCGCCGACGCCTATCGTCAGTTCGCGCAAGGCGGCTGGACCAGTCTATCCGCCTCGATCGAGCACGGCGGGCAGGCCCTGCCCAAGGCGCTGGAGTTGGCGGCCTATGAGACTGTCCATTCCGCCAACATGGCGTTCGGCCTGTGCCCCATGCTGTCGCTTGCCGCCATTGAAGCGCTGGAGCAGGTCGGCACTGAAGAGCAGAAGTCCAAGTATCTGACCAAGCTGATCAGCGGCGAATGGACCGGAGCCATGGTCCTGACCGAGCCGGGCGCCGGTTCGGACCTGGGCGCCCTGACGGCCACCGCCACGCCGAACGGCGACGGCACATACGCACTGAACGGCCAAAAGATATTCATCACCTGGGGCGACCACGACGCCACCGACAACATCGTCCATCTGGTGCTGGCCCGACTGCCTGACGCTCCGCAGGGCCCGAAAGGCATCAGCCTGTTTTTGACGCCAAAGTTCGCGGTCAAGAACGACGGAAGCCTGGGCGAACGCAATGCCTTCCGCCCCGTCGGCGTCGAGCATAAGCTTGGCATCCACGCCTCGCCCACCTGTGTCATGAGCTATGAAGGCGCTTGCGCCGAACTGGTCGGTCAACCGAACCAGGGCCTGGCCCATATGTTCGTCATGATGAACGCCGCCCGTCTGGCCGTCGGCGTCGAGGGCGTCGGCATCGCAGAGCGCGCGTATCAACATGCGCTGGCCTATGCGCTGGAGCGCCGTCAGGGCCGTTCCGTCTGGACCGGCGAGGCCAACGCCCCAATCATCGACCATCCCGATGTGCGCCGAATGCTGGCGGTGATGAAGGCCAAGACGGCGGCTGCCCGCGCCATCTGCCTGTCCACCGGCGTCGCGGCCGACCTGGCACGCCACGCCGCCACCGAGGCCGACCGCAAGAAGTGGAAGGCCCGCGAAGACCTTTTCACCCCCATCGCCAAGGCCTGGTCAACCGACGTCGGATGCGAGGTCGCCTCGCTGGGTGTTCAGGTCCATGGCGGGATGGGCTTCATCGAGGAAACCGGCGCGGCCCAATACTACCGCGACGCCCGCATCGCCCCGATCTACGAAGGCACCAACGGCATCCAGGCCATGGATCTGGTGGGGCGCAAACTGTCGATGGATGGCGGCGAGTCGGCCAGGGTTCTGATCGCCGACATGAAGGCGACGCTCGCGGACCTGTCGGGCCTCTATTCGGGCAAGCCGGTCGAGCGTTTCGACACGGCCATAGAAGCGGTTGAGGACGCGACCCTGTGGCTGCTGGACCAGAAAGCCAATCCGGACGCCGCCGCCGACGTTCTTGCCGCCGCCGACGCCTATCTGAAACTGCTGGGCGACGTGGTCGGCGGCTGGATGCTGGCCAAGGGCGCGCTGGCGGCCAAGGTGAAGCTGGACGCCAACAACGGCGATCCCGTCTGGCTGCAGGGCAAGTTGGACCTCTACGAAGTCTATGCCGCCAATGTGCTGGGCCATGTGTCGAGCCGTCTGGCCGCCGTCGGCCAGGGCGGCGACCTGCTGCGTCGGATCAGTGCGGACGTGTTGGCGGGTTGATCGAGGATCGCGCAGAGCGCCAGGTCAAGGTCGACCCGGCGCATCCAACAGCGCGATCGCTTCCCGCACATAGGCGGCATGGACGATGACGCCCAGCCCAATGCTCTCCTCCTGACCCTGGGTCTGACTGTGCGTCTGGCTTGGGGTCACGACCTCCTTGATCACCATCCCGACGATGACGGGCGGTTGAGCGGCGGCGTTGCTCAACCTGAACACCGGCCCTCCCGAATCGCCCGGAAACACCCGGAAGTCCAATAGGAAGGTCGGAAACGCTCTGATCGGCTTCAGCGGCCACGAAGCGATCCGGCCGACCCGCAGGATCGGAAAACCCGCGCGGTTCGCCGACAGGCCGCCCGGGAAGCCTAGGGCGAACAGTTCATCCCCCGCCGCTGCGTCCATGGTGTCGAAGTTGTCGGCGTCCGCCAGCCAGGCCAGGGGAATGGCGGCCCGCGCAAAGGCCTCTGGTGCGGCAACCTCCATCACTGCGATGTCGCGATCAGGCAAAGCGCTCCAAAGCGGGGTCAGCGTTGCGTCGCGAATCTCCAGCGGTTGAGGAGTGAAACGCCATCCCCCATCCGACCGCTCAATCCGCCATCCGAGTCTTGCCGACCGCTCCGGCATTTGTTCCAGCACATGGCGGGCGGTGACCAGCACGGTCCGCGGCGCACCATCCGGGTGCGGCGCATTGACCAGAAAAGCTGTCGCCACGGTTCGCAGGCCTTGACCCGACGGCTGGTCGATCTGGACGGTGGCGTCAATGACCGCCGCCGCGTCGCACCGCGTCTTGGCCGACCGCGCAACGGCAAAAGCCGCCTCGACAGGCGCACGAGCTGAAATCTGATCGGCGAACATCAATCGAACCGGCTTTTCTGGCTTTTCTTTATTTGACGCCGGCCCCCGGCGACGCACAAGGTCCGTTACTCGAACCAGGGGCGACGACATGAACCGACGCGAAATGATCCTATCTACGGCGATGACCGCCGCCGCAGTCGCCACGCCTGCCCTCGCCCGCCAGCCTGCCGGACCCTCGATGCCCCAACCTCCCGTCGCCAAGAAAATCCCTGTCGTCATCGAACAACTGGGCCGCACCCGGACCGACGAGTATCAGTGGATGAAGGACGACAACTGGCAGGCCGTCCTGCGTGATCCGACCCTGATCAAGGCCGAGGTCAAGGAACACCTGACCGCCGAGAACGCCTATCGCGAAGCCATGATGGCCTCCACCGTGCCGTTGCAGGAGACGATGTTCGCGGAGATGCGCGGACGCATCAAGGAAGACGATTCCTCAGTTCCAGCACCTGACGGTCCTTGGGAATACTACGTCCGCTATAATACCGGCGACCAGCACCCGCTCTATTGCCGCAAATCCCGCGACGGCGGCGCCGAAACCATTCTGCTGGACGCCAACAAACTGGCCGAGGGCAAGGCCTATTCGGAAATCTCGGCGGCTTCACACAGCCCCGACCACGCCCTGTTCGCCTACGCCGAAGACGCCCAGGGCTCCGAGGTCCACAAGATCTACGTCAAGGACATCGCCTCGGGCGAAGTCCTGCCCGCCGTGATCGAAAGCGCCACCGGCGACTTCACCTTCTCGCCGGACAGCCAGTGGATTTTCTGGACCAACCGCGACGATAACGGACGCCCGGACAAGATCTTCCGTCGCCCCGTCCGCGGCGGCGAAACCACTCTTGTCTATGACGAGGCCGACGACGGCATGTTCATCGGCGTGAGCCGCACCTCCGACGACCAGTTCATCGTCATCGGCATCCAGAACCAGGAAACCTCAGAGGCGCGCTACATTCCCGGCGCGACGCCGACAGCCGAGCCGGTCGTGCTGGAGCCGCGCGCGGTGGCGACCCGTTACGACGTCGATCACTGGGCCGATCGCTGGGTCATCCGCACCAACGCCGACGACGCCGTGGACTTCAAGATCGTTGAGGCCCCGACTGCATCGCCCGCCAAGGCGAACTGGAAGGATCTGGTCGCCCACACGCCGGGCCGCTTCATCGAAGGCCTTGATCTGACCAAGGATCACCTCGCCCGTCAGGAGCGCGCGGACGCCAACACCCGCATCATCATCCGCGACCGCACAGGCGCCGAGCATGAGATCGCCGTGGATGAGCCCGCCTTCGCCCTGTCGCTGGCGGGCGCGTCAGAGTTCAACACGGTCAAGACACGCTACGCCTACAACTCGCCGTCAACGCCGACACAGACCTTTGACTATGACATGGCGACACGCGAGCGGACTTTGCGCAAGACGCAGGAAATCCCGTCTGGCCACAACATCGCTGACTATGTCGTGGAGCGGCTGAACGCCCCCGCATCAGACGGCCAGTTGGTGCCAGTAACCTTGCTGCGCCGCAAGGACACGCCGGTCGACGGCTCGGCGCCCCTGCTGCTTTACGGTTATGGCTCGTACGGCATACCCATGCCCGCCAGTTTCTCGGCCAACCGTCTGTCGCTGGTGGATCGCGGCTGGATCTACGCCATCGCCCATATCCGCGGCGGCTCCGACAAGGGCTGGGGCTGGTTCCTCGATGCGAGGAAGATGAAGAAGAAGAACACCTTCACCGACTTCATCGCCGCCGCTGAACATCTGATCGACCGCAAATACGCAGCGACGGGCAACATTGTCGCCCAGGGAGGATCGGCTGGCGGCATGCTGATGGGGGCGGTCAACAACATGCGGCCTGACCTGTGGGCGGGCATTATCGCTCAGGTGCCGTTCGTCGATGTGATCAACACCATGAGCGACACCTCCCTCCCCCTGACGCCGCCCGAATGGCCTGAATGGGGCAACCCCATCGAGGACGCCGCCGCCTACGACTACATGTTCAGCTACAGTCCCTATGATCAGGTCGAACCCAAGGCCTATCCGGCCGTGCTGGCGACGGGCGGCCTGTCGGACCCGCGCGTCACCTATTGGGAGCCGGAGAAGTGGGTCGCCAAGCTGCGCCCCGCCACCACATCGGGCAAGCCGGTGCTGCTGAAGATCAACATGGAGGCCGGGCACGGCGGCGCGGCGGGTCGCTTCGACTATCTGAAGGAAGTCGCCCACGACTACGCCTTCGCCATCTGGGCCATCGACAAGGGCTGGGAGAAGGCGTGAGCCAGCCGTTGCTGCGCGACGTTCGGCCTGACGACCTTCCCGCCATCACCGCTATCTACGCCGAGAGTGTCGCCAACGGGTGCGGCACTTTCGAGCTGGAGGCCCCGGACGAGGCGGAGATGCAGGCTCGATTTGCCTCAGTCGAAGCCCTGGGCCTGCCCCGCCTCGTGGTCGAGATCGACGGCGTGGCCGTGGGCTATGCCTATGCTGCGCCGTTCCGCACTCGACAGGCCTACCGCTACATGGTCGAGGACTCGATTTACGTGGCGTCCAACGCGCGGGGTCGTGGGGTCGCGGGCGCCCTGTTGGATGAACTGATCAGACGGTGCGAGGCCATGGGGCTGCGCCAGATGGTGGCCGTTATCGGGGATGCGGAGAATATCGGCTCGATCGCTCTTCACAGGTCGCGAGACTTCATGGACGCGGGCGCCTTCAAGGCGGCGGGCTGGAAACATGACGACTGGCGCGATGTCATCTTCATGCAGCGCCCGCTGAACGCGGGCGGCGACACTGCGCCAGATGCGCCAGGCCTGCCCCTGGTGGATAAGAAGCCTGCGCGCTGATGGATTGCGGCGCGCACCGATGCCCCCTATCCTGAAGCGGTGCGGATACTCCAGTCCATCCTGATGCTGCTCGGCGCCCTTTCGGTGCTGATGCTGGGCGCGGGCGGCGCCTCGGCGTCGCCGCGAGAAGTTGCACCGTGCCACCAGAGCACGCACCAAACTTCGGACCATGCGCCTGCGCCGATGAAGGCGATGAAAGCCATGAGTTGCTGCGTCGCCTGCGTCGCCACGGCCGTGCTGCAACCCGCGGCCGCGCCTGACCAGACGATTTCGCCTGAGCGTCTGGCGCACCCCGCGTCGAACCTGCCCGTGGGCCTTCGCCCGAGGCCAGAGCATGGACCGCCTCGCTTCCTGATCGCCTGAAAGCCGCGCCTCGGCGCATTCAGTTTCGATCAAAGGAGGAAGCCATGACGGCTATCCGAAAACTCGTCGGCGTGTGCGCCGGCGTCTCCCTGCTCGTTCCCGCTCACGCAGCAAGCGCTCAGGACCACTCGCAACAGGCGACGATGCCTGCCACCTCTGCGGCAACTGATCCCCATGCCGGTCACGACATGACGGCTATGGATATGGACGACACGGACCACGATATGGCCATGACCAGTCCATATGGCGCCTGGCCTATGAACCGCGACGCCTCCGGCACAAGCTGGCAGCCCAATCTCGGGCAACATGCTGGCATTCACACTGTATCAGGTGACTGGACGGTGATGACCCATGCACTGCTGAACCTGGTGTATGACAGCCAGTCCGGACCACGGGGCGGCGACAAGACTTTCGTTGCGGGCATGGTCATGACGTCGGCCCGTCGCGATTTCGACGATGGCTCAAAGCTGAATCTGCGCGCCATGCTCAGCCCCGATCCTCTGATGGGCAAGTCGGGGTACCCGCTGCTGCTGGCGGCGGGTGAAACGGCGGACGGGATCAATCCGCTGGTGGATCGCCAGCACCCGCACGACTTCTTTATGGAGCTATCGGCCAGCTATTCGCGGCAACTGACCGCCATGGACAGCGTCTACGCCTATGTCGGTCTGCCCGGCGAACCGGCGTTCGGCCCTCCTGCCTTCATGCACCGCATGAGCGCAATGGACAGTCCCGAAGCGCCAATCACCCACCACTGGCTGGATTCGACCCACATCGTATTCGGGGTCACGACCTTGGGTTGGGCGCACGACCAGTTCAAGATCGAAGCCTCGGCCTTCAAGGGCAAGGAACCGGATGAGGAACGCTGGGGCATAGATTCGCCACGTCTGGACAGCTGGTCCGTGCGTGGATCCTGGAATCCCACACCGGCCTGGGCGCTTCAGGTTTCCTACGCCGATGTATCTGCGCCGGAACAGTTGGAGCCGGACGAGGACGAGACCAAATGGTCGGCCAGCGCCATTCATACGCGCCGACTTGGCGAAACCGGTTGGTGGTCATCGACCCTGGCCTGGGGCCGAAAGACCAACAGCCATGACGAAACCAAGGACGGCTGGTTGCTAGAATCCGCCATTCACCCAAATGACCGCTGGACCATCTTCGGTCGTATCGAGCGGATCGAGACAGATGAACTGGTCCCCGGCGTCAGCGGTGGGCATGGCGCGCTCTATACTGTGTCCAAGGCGTCTCTGGGCGTGGTGCGAGACTGGCGGATATCAAACCATGTCCGCTTGGGCCTGGGAGGGCTTTACGCGATCAACGCTGTGCCCACGGCGCTTGAGCCATTGTACGGCGACAGCCCGAACGGGACGATGCTATTCCTTAGGCTGAAAATCGAGTGAGGTGGATCGGGCTCGTTCGGTTGCGGGCGAGCCCTGTCCTACAGAATCGCAAAATGCCTGACCGCCGCATAGCCCATGGCCCCGGTCATCACCAATGCGAACACCGCAACGATGATGACAACCAGCCTGAAATGCCGGTGCAGATGATAAAGCACTTCGCCAACCATCGACTGTCCCCGCCCAGGATCGTCTCAGAACGACCCTCCGGGAACAGCTATACAGTAAAAACATCCGCAAACTGAATCGCAGATCCGTGAACTGCGTTATGTCAGACGAGGCGACTCTGCACGATTGCGGCGCCGATGAAGCTGGCGAAGAGAGGATGCGGCGCGAACGGGCGGCTCTTCAGCTCCGGGTGGTATTGAACGCCGATGAACCACGGGTGATCTGGACGTTCGACCGTCTCGGGCAGCACACCGTCGGGTGACAGCCCTGCGAAGACGAGGCCCGCTTTTTCTTCGATCGCCTCGCGATAGTTGATGTTCACCTCGTAGCGGTGGCGGTGGCGCTCGCTGATGGCGGTCGCTCCATAAATCTCGGCGATCTTGGACCCTGCCGTCAGGGTCGAATCATAGGCGCCCAGACGCATGGTGCCGCCCAGATCGCCACCCTGCTGTCGCAGCACACGCTGGTTGCCTTGCGTCCACTCTGTCATCAGTCCGACGACCGGCTCGTCCGTCGGACCGAACTCAGTCGAGGATGCCTTGGGATAACCTGCAAGGTTCCGAGCCGCCTCGATCACAGCCATCTGCATGCCGAAGCAGATGCCGAAATAGGGAATGTTGCGCTCTCGGGCGAAACGCGCCGCCTCGATCTTGCCTTCGGAGCCGCGCTCGCCGAAACCGCCGGGCACCAGCACCGCATGGGCGCCCTGCAATCGTTCCTCGCAAGCCTCGGGGTCACCTTCGAAGGTGTCCGCCTCGACCCAGTCAATATTGACTTTGACGTTGTTAGCGACCCCGCCGTGATGCAGAGCTTCGATCAGCGACTTATAGGCGTCCTTCAGGACCGTATATTTGCCCACCACGGCGATGGTGACTTCGCCATCGGGATGCAGTCGGCGACGCGCGATTTCCTGCCAGCGGGTCAGATCGGGCTCGGGCGCATCGTCGATGCCGAAATGGGCCAGGACTTCACGGTCCAGGCCTTCGCGGTGATAATCCAGCGGTACGGCGTAGATGTCGGCGGAATCCATCGCCTGGATCACGCCGCTTTCACGCACATTGCAGAATTGGCCGATCTTGCGCTTTTCTTCGGCCGGGATCGGTTGTTCGCAACGGCATAGCAGGATGTCGGGCTGAATCCCGATGGAGCGCAGTTCCTTGACCGAGTGCTGCGTCGGCTTGGTCTTCATCTCGCCAGCGGTCTTGATGAAAGGCAGCAGGGTCAGGTGGACGAAGCATGACTGGCCGCGCGGCAGATCCTGGCCCAACTGGCGGATGGCCTCAAAGAAAGGCAGGCCTTCGATGTCGCCGACGGTGCCGCCGATTTCGACCAGCACAAAGTCCACGTCCTCGCCCCTATCGGTCACAGCAGGCGTCAGGCAGAAGGATTTGATCTGATCCGTGACGTGCGGAATCACCTGTACGGTCGCACCCAGATAATCGCCGCGACGTTCCTTCTCCAGGATCGTCGAATAGATGCGGCCGGTCGTGATGTTGTCGGACTTGGCCGCCGACACGCCGGTGAACCGCTCATAGTGGCCCAGGTCCAGGTCGGTCTCGGCGCCGTCGTCGGTCACGAAGACCTCGCCGTGCTGATACGGGCTCATCGTGCCCGGATCGACGTTCAGATAGGGATCGAGCTTGCGCAGGCGGACCTTATAGCCGCGCGCCTGCAGAAGAGCGCCGAGAGCGGCGGAGGCGAGGCCTTTTCCTAGCGAGGAAACCACGCCGCCGGTGATGAACACATAGCGAGCCATGGGGGGACACCTTACTCCATGATTCGCTCCCGGCGCACGGCCCGGAGCAAATCGAACTGTTGATCAAAAGAAGAAAGCGCGCCCTGCGGCGCGCTTTCGGGAAGTCGATTGTGGCCGCTCGGCTTATTGGCGGGGAGGTGACGCTGGTGCTGGCGTGTGTGCTGCGGTCGACGGCAGGCTGGCTTCCAGATCATCCAGCGAAGGCGCGGTCGGGCGGGCTGGAGCGGCAGGCTGGGCCTGAGCCGGTTGCTGCTGGCTTTGCGGCTGCGTCGCCAGCGAGCCAACGGCGTTCGCGTCGATGATGGAGACTGACGCGCGGTCCATGTTGCCCACGACTGTCAGGCCGATGGTCAGCGCGAACAGGATTCCCGCCAGCCACCAGGTGATGACCGTCAGCAGATTGCCGGCGCCACGCGCCGTCATGAAGCCCGAAGGACCGCCCCCCATGCCCAGCGCGCCGCCTTCGGAGCGTTGCAGCAGCACAACCCCCGTCAGGGAGATGGCGACAATGATGATGGCGACGAGCAGGATGGTCTGGAGCATGGCGTCATTCATGTGGGCGCGGATGTGCGCCGATCAAGCGGCGGGCTCTATCATTGAAGGCCGCGCGGGGCAAACATCATGCAGCCCTGATGATCTTGAGAAAATCATCCGCCTTCAGGGAAGCGCCGCCCACCAAGGCGCCGCCTACTTCTGCTGTCGCCAGAATATCGGCGGCGTTATCCGGCTTGACCGAGCCGCCATAAAGGATGGGCGCCTTCACAGCCCCCCGCCCTAACCGGGCGACGATCGCCGAACGAATCGCAGAATGGACTTCTGCAATCTGCTCCAGTGTAGGCGTAAGGCCCGTCCCGATGGCCCATACAGGTTCATAGGCCACAGCGAAATCTCGCTCCGACAGGCAATCCGGGAGCGAACCTGCGACCTGGTTCGACACCAAGGCGACGGCGTCGCCTGCCTCGCGTTGCTCCAGGGTTTCGCCGACGCACACAATCGGCTCAAGCCCGGCTGCGATCGCCGCCTCGACCTTGGCCGCCACGTCTGCGTCCGTTTCGTTAAAGCCTGAACGACGTTCCGAATGGCCCAGAATCACGAGAGTGGCGCCTGCGTCGGTCAGCATTTCCGCCGACACCGAGCCAGTGAATGCGCCCTGCGCCTTGGGGTGGCAGTCCTGACCGCCCAGCTCCACCTTGCCGTCATCGAGCGTTTTCCGCATTCGATCCAGCAATGTGGCGGGCGGGCACAGGACTACGCGGCAGTTGGCGGATTGGGCCTGGATTGCTTCCTGCAGGGCCTTGGCTTCGGCCAGAGCGGCCGTCAGGCCGTGCATCTTCCAATTGCCAGCGATCAACTTCACGGATTGTTTCATGCGCCCCTGTCTAGGCGCCCAAAACAGGTTAGCCAAGACCCATCGCCGCAATCTGAACATGATGCCGTCCTTGCGGGGGCGCGTGTCGCCCGACTATACGCCGGGGTGACGCCACTGTCGGCCAGTCCCGGGTTTTCGAATGATCACCGCCTTCCGCGCCTTTTCCCGATCCAAATGGGCCGCCGGCCTGCTTGTCCTGATTGCGGTCAGTTTCGTGATCGTGGGCGCGCGCATGGATGTGTTCGACAATCTGGGCCCCAAACACGTCATCGACGCGGGCGACCGTTCAATGAATGAGGCCGAGTTCCGCACTGCCTTCGACCGCGTGCGCGAGCGTGTGCAGGAACAGGCTGGCCGCCCTCTGACGAACGCTGACCTTGTGGCGGAAAACATCCATATCCGTTTCCTGGACAGCCAGACCGAGCAACTCGGCTTCCTGAACTGGGCCTGGAAGGCCGGGTTGCGTCCCGGCAAGGACCTGATCGTCAAGCAAATCCGCCAGATTCCCGCCTTCTTCAACTCGGTTACCGGCCAGTTCGACCAGCAGGCCTATCAGGCCGCCCTGGCCCAGCAGAACCTGACCCCGACCATGCTGGAGCAGGATCTGCGCGACCAGTACGCCACCGAACATTTCGGCGCAGCGGTCTTCGCTGGTGCTCGGGTGCCGCGCATCTATGGCGCCCTGCTTGCGGGTCAGGCTTTTGAGCGTCGCGACGGCCGCTGGTTCGAGGTCACCTCGGCCATGGCGGGTCAAGTCGCAGCGCCGACTGACGCCCAGCTGAACGCCTTCATCCAGGAAAACGCCGCTCGCCTTCGTGCACCGGAGTTCCGCACGGTTTCGGTCGTGCTGTTCTCTCCCGATGCCGCCGCCGCCAACGCCCCGATCCCGGAAGCGCGCATAGTCGAACGCTTCAACTTCAAGAAGGACAGCCTCGGCCAGCCCGAGACACGCACCTTCGTCACTCTGACGGCTCCGAACCGCGGTGCGGCTGACAAGATCGCCGCCGCCATGCGCGCTGGAAAGTCGCCTGCTGACGCAGGCCGCGAGAACAATGTCACGCCCGCAACCTTCACGGATCAGCCACGCAGCGCCCTGGGCGACCAGGCGGTTGCAGCGGCTGTCTTCGGTCTGCAGGCTGATCAGGTCTCAGCGCCGATCCAAGCTGGCGTCGGCTTCGCTGTCGCCAAGGTGACCGCCATCAAGCCCGGCCAGGCCGCCACTCTGGAAAGCGCTCGCCAGGAAATCATCGCTGAACTGCGCGCCGAAGACGCCAAGACCCAGACCTACGCCAAGGTCGAGAAGTACGAAGCCGCCCATCAGGCCGGCAAGAGTCTGGCGGATGCCGCACGTGAAGCCGGCGCCCGCATCGTGGATCTGCCGCCCTTCACTCAGGACGGCAAACTGCCGAACGGTCAGGGCCTGAACGCGCCGCCGCAAATCTTCCAGACCGCCTGGACCTTGGCCAAGGGCGGCGAAAGCGATGTCATCGACGCCGGTCAGGGGCAGTATTTCGCTGTGCGCCTGAACGACATCCGCGAGTCGGCTCTGCCGACATTGGCTGAGGTTCGCGAACCTCTGGCGGTCGAATGGACCCGTCGCGAAGTCATGCGCCGCCTGTCGGCCAAGGCAGATGAACTGGCTGGCAAGGTTCGTGCTGGACAGGACATCGCCGCCGTCGCCCGTTCGGTCAACGCGCCGCTGATCACCCGCACCAACGTCGTGCGTGATCAGGCCACGGTTCAATCGCTGGGTCAGGGCCTTGTTCAAGGCCTGTTTGGTCAGTCCAAGGGGCAGGTGTTCGCTCAACCCGCCGCCGAAAACGCCTATGTCGTCGGTCGCGTGGACAACATCCACGCTGCTCATCCGGCCGTGGCCGGCCCGCTGGCCGAGCAGGCTCGTCCTCGCATGACGCAGGAACTGATCCAGGCCATGGTTCAGGCCTCCTTCACCGCTGGCGCTCAACGCTCCAAGGCAAAGAACGACCCCGCTCTGGCGCGCACGGCCCTGGGCCTGTCCGCCACGGGCTCCGCTCCCGCAGCCCCGGCGCAATGACCGCAGACGAAGCTCAGCGCCCCGATTTCGACGCCTTCGCCGCCGGTCTTTCGGCCGGTCGGCCTCAGGTGGTGGTTCGACGGATCATCGACGATCTGGAGACCCCGGTTTCAGCCTATCTGAAGCTGGGGCGCGACCGCCCCTACGCCTGCCTGCTGGAATCCGTCGAAGGCGGTGCGGTTAAGGGCCGTTACTCGATTCTGACGCTGGACCCGGATGTCGTCTGGCGCTGCCGGGGCGACAAGGCTGAACTGGCGCGCGGCGGCGACATCGCCAATGGCAAGTTCATTGCCGAAGCCGAACCCACGCTGAAGTCGCTTCGCTCTCTGATCGCTGCGTCCAAGTTCGACCTGCCTGCCGACCTGCCGCCGATGGCCGCGGGTCTGTTCGGCGTGTTCGGCTATGACATGGTGCGCCTGTTGGAGCCGCTCGGCGCGCCCAATCCCGATCCGCTGGACCTGCCTGACGCCGTGCTGACGCGGCCGTCTCTGGTGGCGATCTTCGATTCTGTGCGCCATGAGATCGTGCTGGTCTCGGCCGCCTATCCTGATGCTGGCGTGTCGGCGCAGTCGGCGTTCGATTCGGCGCTGTCGCGGTTGGATGCCTTCGAGAATGCGCTGCGTGAGCCTCTGCCCGTTCGCGCGGCGCCGCGCCCCTCGCCAGCCACAGTGTTCCAGTCGCCCGTCGATGGCGAAGGTTTCGCCGAGATGGTGGCGCGCGCCAAGGACTACATCAGCGCAGGCGACATCTTCCAGGTCGTGCTCAGTCACCGTTTCTCGGCGCCCTGGTCGGATGATCCGTTCGCCTTCTATCGGTCTCTGCGGCGCCAGAATCCTTCGCCCTATCTGTTCTATCTGAACTTTGAAGGCTTCCAGTTGGCCGGGTCCAGCCCAGAGATTCTGGTTCGTCTGAAGGACGGCGAAGTCACGATCCGCCCGCTGGCCGGCACCCGCGCCCGCGGCGAAACGCCAGAAGCGGACAAGGCGATGGAAGCCGAACTTCTGGCCGATCCGAAAGAATTGTCCGAGCATCTGATGCTGCTGGATTTGGGCCGCAATGATGTGGGCAGGGTCGCGGCGCCCGGCACGGTCGAGGTTACGGAAAGCTTCGTCGTCGAACGCTACAGCCAGGTCATGCACATCGTCTCCAACGTGCGCGGCAAGGCCGATCCCAGGTTGGACGCGGTTGACACGCTGCTGGCCGCCCTGCCCGCCGGAACCCTGTCCGGCGCGCCCAAAGTCCGTGCGATGGAAGTCATCGACGAACTCGAAAGCGAAAAACGCGGCGTCGGTTATGGCGGCGGCGTGGGCTATATTTCGGCCGGTGGTGAAGCGGACATCTGCATCACCCTGCGGACTGCCCTGTTCGCGGACAACCGCATCTTTGTTCAGGCAGGCGCGGGCGTCGTGGCGGACAGTGATCCCGCCGCCGAATACGCCGAAACACAGCACAAGGCACGCGCCCCTATGCGGGCCGCCGACGACGCCTGGCGTTTCCGCACCGGCAATCGCTAACGGGTGTAAATGGCGTTCGGATTGGCGATCTGCACCCCAGGCCCCGCCACAACCACCCCCGCCATCAGAACAGCAGCCGCTGCGGCGAACGCTGCTGCACTTAACGCCGCCAATCCATTAGGCCTTGGCTCGTCTATGACCAGGCGCTCTCTTGCGGCGGCGATCTTGTCAGTGATGTCTTTTTCAGCGGTCAGTTTCACGTCTGCATCAGACGCCGCCATCGGTTAAGATGCGCTTTAACGCGACGCATGCTTGGCGAGACGGCCTGTCACGCCTAGAAGCCAAGTCATGATCCTCGTCGTCGATAACTACGACAGCTTCACCTACAATCTCGTCCACTACCTCGCGGAGTTGGGCGCGCCGACGCATGTGGTGCGCAATGACGACCTGACGGTGGATGAGGCGTGGGCGCTGAACCCCGCCGCCGTGCTGCTGTCGCCCGGTCCCTGCGCACCAGATCAAGCCGGAATCTGCCTGCCTCTTATCCAGACGGCGCCTGCATCCATGCCTATTCTGGGTGTCTGTCTAGGCCATCAGGCCATCGGTCAGGCGTTCGGTGGAGACGTGATCCGCGCCAAGACCCTGATGCACGGCAAGACCTCGCCGATCCAGCACGAAGGGAAAAGCGTCTTCGCAGGCCTGCCTTCGCCGTTCACGGCCACGCGCTATCACTCGCTGGCGGTGAAGCGCGAGACCCTCCCAGACGATCTGGAAGTCACGGCCTGGACTGCGGATGGCGAGATCATGGGCCTGCAGCACCGCAGCCGCCCGATCCACGGCGTCCAGTTCCACCCGGAATCCATCGCCACCGAACACGGTCATGACATGCTGGCCAACTTCCTTGAGATCGCCGGCGTAAAGCGCCTCGCGGCCGCCTGATCATGGCTGACGGGTTCAAGCCGCTGCTGGCGCGGTTGGTCGAAGGCCAGCCCCTGACGTCAGAACAAGGGCACGACTTCTTCGCCGCCTGCCTGCGCGGCGAACCGACTCCCGCTCAGGTCGCCGCCGCCGTCACCGCCCTGCGGATGCGCGGTGAGACGGTTGATGAAATCGCCGCCTTCGCCCTGGCCATGCGTGAAGCGGCCCTGACGCTTGATCACCCCTATGAGGTCATCGACACCTGCGGCACCGGCGGCGACGGTCAGCACACCTTCAACATCTCGACCGCAGCGGCTCTTGTGCTGGCGGGCGCGGGGTTAAAGGTCGCCAAGCATGGCAATCGTGCAATTTCTTCGAAATCAGGCTCTTCCGACGTCCTTTCGATCCTAGGCGTCAACCTGATGGCGTCGCAGGCTCAGCAGCGTAAGGCGCTGGATGAGGCGGGCATCTGTTTCTTGTTCGCGCCCGCCTATCATGGGGCCATGCGCCACGTCGGGCCGGTGCGTGCCGAGATTGGTTTCCGCACGGTTTTCAATCTTCTGGGTCCGCTTTCGAATCCAGCTTCTGCAAAACGCCAGGTCATGGGCGTCTATGATCAGCGCCTGTTGGAGCCGTTGGCCGAAGTGTTGGGGCGTCTGGGCGCCACCCGCGCCTGGACAGTTCATGGTCAAGGCCTGGACGAACTGGCCACTTCCGGTCCCACCGAGGTTGCGGAGTGGAAGGACGGCGTCGTTCGGCGATTTCAGGTCACACCCGAAGATGCAGGCCTGCCGCGTGCGCCACTTGAGGCTATCCGCGGCGGTGACGGTGAAGAGAACGCCGCCGCCTTGAGCGCCCTTCTGAAAGGCGCGACCGGGGCCTACCGGGATATTGTCCTGTTGAACGCCGCCGCCGCTCTGGTGGTTTCGGAACGCGCTGAAACCCTTGCCGAAGGCGCGGCCCTCGCCGCTGCTTCCATTGATGAAGGCCACGCCGCCGCCGCTCTTGAAAGGCTGGTCCAGATCACCTCCACGCCGCTGGATATGGAAACAACAGCATGACTGACGTTCTGGACCGCATCGCCGCCTATAAGCGCGAAGATGTCGCGGCGCGTAAGGCTGCGACTTCGCAGAGCGCTATTGAAGCGTCGGCCGCCGCTGCATCCGCCCCCCGTGGATTCCGGGCTGCTCTGGAAACCGTGATTGAGGAAACCGGCCGCCCGGCCCTGATCGCCGAAATCAAGAAGGCCAGCCCCTCCAAGGGTCTGATCCGTCCTGACTTTGATGCGCCAGCCTTGGCCCGCGCCTATCAGGCAGGCGGCGCGGCCTGCTTGTCGGTGCTGACCGATGGCCCCAGTTTCCAGGGCGACGACGCCTATCTGGCGCAGGCCCGCGATTCGGTCGCCCTGCCCTGTCTGCGCAAGGACTTCCTGATCGATCCGTGGCAGGTGGCGGAAAGCCGGGCGCTGGGCGCCGACTGCATCCTGATCATTCTTGCCATGGTCGACGACGCGCTGGCGGCCGAGTTGCTGTCCGAGGCCGGGCGTTTCGGCATGGACGCCCTGATCGAAACCCATGACGAGGCCGAAATGGCGCGGGCCTGCGCGCTGGGCGGCGATCTGGTCGGGATCAATAACCGCTCGCTGCGAACCTTCGAGGTTGATCTGGAGGCGACTGAGCGCCTGTCCATGCTCAGCCCCGTCCGCGCCCTGCTGGTCGCCGAAAGCGGCATATTCACGCCCGACGATGTCGCCCGTGTATCCGCCGCCCACGCCCAGGCCATTCTGGTCGGGGAGAGTCTGATGCGTCAGGCGGACGTCGAGGCGGCGACACGGCAGTTGCTCGCCGCCTGATCCCTGCGTGCGACAACACCGTTAAGTTGACATTAGGAAGGAACACTTACAGAACATCGTCAATGTTCACGGCCCGTTCCGATTCTGGGAAGGGCGCATGAGGGGCCGACGATGCTCACGCGTAAGCAGCATGAACTGCTGATGTTCATCCACGAACGGATTCAAGAGACGGGCGTCTCCCCTTCGTTCGACGAGATGAAGGAAGCGCTGGATCTAGCGTCCAAGTCGGGCATCCACCGCCTAATTACGGCGCTTGAGGAGCGCGGTTTCATTCGCCGTCTAGCGCACCGCGCCCGCGCGCTGGAGGTCACCAAACTGCCAGAACAAGCGACAGCGGGCGCGCCGCGTGGACGGGCCGGGTTCAAGCCGGACGTGATCGAGGGCGGCGCCAATACGCCTCGCCCCGCCGTCGCTGCGGTTGCGGCCAACGACACGCGCGAACTGCCCCTGCTGGGCAAGATCGCCGCAGGGACCCCCATCGCCGCGATCCAGCACGAACAGGAACGCCTGCCCGTGCCGGAATCCATGCTTGGCAAAGGAGATCACTACCTGTTGGAGATCGAGGGCGACTCGATGATCGAAGCTGGAATCCTGAATGGCGATCTGGTCGTCATCCGGCGTGGCGACACCGCCAACAATGGCGAGATCGTCGTGGCCCTGGTTGAGGGCGAGGAAGCCACGCTGAAACGTCTGCGCCGCAAGGGCGCCTCCATCGCGCTGGAGCCCGCCAACCGCAACTACGAGACCCGCATCTTCGGCCCCGATCAGGTCGAGGTGCAGGGCAAGTTGGTCGGTCTCATGCGGCGCTATCACTGACATCGGGATCGGGTTGACGGGACCAGGGCCTGTCGCCTCGCACTTCCGACGTCCAGACGGCCCGCCAACGCGGGCCGTTTTCACGATTCGTCCGCCACAGCTCGACAGCGCCCCCGCGTGCATAGTCCAGGCCGTCCAGTATCAAGCGGTCCTCACAGGACGCGGGCAGGTCTGAGACCGTCGCGCGAATGCTGACGACCGGGGCTGACTGGCACAGGGCGTCGATCTGATCAGCATCCGGCGCCCGCTTACTCCACCACAGGGCGACGGGGCCAGCATCCGGCGTATCCGGGCGGCACGAAGAGCGGTCACATGACCAGTTGTCCAAACTCCTCCCGACCACCTCCAATCCACGCCGACGGGACCACAGGTCGACGGCGAATTCGCGCACACCTGGTCTGACGACAATCGCTTCGTCCCCACGGAGGAAGGCCGCGTTCGTGCCTCCATCTCCGATCCACAGTTCCGGAATGGGCGCACGTGGCCAGATCATCACTGCCGCCGCAAACGGCAGGCCCAACCACCGCAGCCTACCGCGCCACAGGCAGACGAATAGAATGCCCAGAAAGGCGATCGGCAGCACATAGTCCGGCGCGCTGGGTATCGTCTGCACGGCGCCGGGCAATCCCGCCGTCCAACTGCCGATGGCCAGCATGATGTCGACCCCCCAACCAGCTACAGCCAGGAAAGGACCGCCCAGTCCCAAAGGCTCCAGCGCCGCCCCTAACGCCAATGCAGGCATCAAAATGAAGTCGGCGACCGGAGACGTGCCCAGATTGGCCAGCAAACCGTAAACGGCCGTGCGGTTGAAGTGCTGCATGGCGAACGGCCCCGTCGCCATGCCTGCGACCAGACTGGCGGCGACCGCTGCGAACAGCCAGCCGCCAAAGCCCTGAACAGCTACGATGGGCCAGGGCGCCGATATTTCTCGGGTCCGTTTAGGCCAGGCTTCGACCAGAGCCACCAGGGCCGCCGTGGCGGCGAACGACATTTGAAAGCCGGGCGTGACGACCGCTTCCGGCTGAAGCATGAGCACGATAAAGGCGGCGACCGCCAACCCATGCATCGTCACCGCCTGCCGATCCAACAGTATGGCCAGAAAGGCAATGGAGGCGGTGACGGCAGCGCGCTCGGCTGGTGCAGGCGCTCCCGACACGACCAGATAGGCCCCGACCGCGATTAAACCGGCGACGGCGGCGATCTTCTTGCCCGGCGCCCGCAAGGCCAGCCAAGGCATGGCCGCCACAAACAACCGCACTGCAAAGAAGACGAAACCGCCCACGATGGCCATGTGCAGCCCGGATACTGACAGGATGTGCGCGAGACCCGAGTCGCGCATGATGTCGAGGTCCTCTTGATTGATCCAGGTTTCATGGCTGGTGGTCATGGCCGCGGCGACGCCGCCCGTTCTTTGACCCAACCGCGCAACGATACGCTCTGACAGACCATAACGCGCGCCATTCACCGCCATCTCGACCCGCAGCCGCCAGGAAGGGGCTGGCGGTGTGATGCGCTGAGTTTCGCCCAGTCCGAACGCCACCCCGCCCATGCCCTGGAAGAAGGCGTTACGTCCAAAATCATAGGCGCCGGGACTGGCGGGGGCAGGCGGCGGATTTAGAATGGCGAACAGGCGGATCGCTTCGCCCGGCCGTGGCGGTTCGCCGCGCACGGTGGCGCGAAGACGCAACGGCGTATCCTCAGGCGCGACACCGCGTATCCAGACAGGTGCGATGACGACGCGGGCTCCGCGCTGCCCCGGACTGTCGACATCGACAACCCAGGCCTCGATGGTGGTGGGGCGAATGAGGGCGGGCGCGATGGGCGCCGACACCATGTCCGTACGCAACTTGGCCGCCATGACGCCCGCGCACACACAGGCGAGGATCATCAACGGCCATGTGAACTGCCGTGACCATCCGCGCCGACGAACAGCAAACCATATTCCGGTCGCGGCCGCGCTCAGCAAAACCAAATGCCAGAGCACAGGTTCGCCGCGCAGCGAAAAATATATTGCGCTGCCGCACCCGAAGGCGACGGGCCCCCACAAACGCCAGCGCAGCGCCTGGGCTTCGACTTGTTGGCGCAACCAAATGCGCAATCTTACAGCGGGGGTGGGCTTTACCGCATCGGGGCGTATAAGGGCGTCGCTTACGGACCCTCCCCCAATGACCTCACCTTCATCGACAGTTGTCACCCGCTTCGCCCCCTCGCCGACAGGCTATCTCCATATTGGCGGTGCGAGAACAGCATTGTTCAACTGGCTGTACGCTAAACGACACGCTGGGCGTTTCCTGATCCGGGTCGAGGACACCGACCGCGAACGTTCCACCGACGCAGCGGTCAAGGCCATTTTTGACGGCTTGAGCTGGCTTGAGCTATTCGCGGACGAAGACCCTGTCTTCCAGTTCAGCCGCGCTGATCGGCACCGTGAAGTGGTCAACCAACTGTTGGAGACTGGCCAAGCCTATCGCGACTTCACCTCCGCCGAAGAGACGGGCCGCCTGCGCGATGCGGCGAAAGCCGAGAAACGCACCTTCGAATCGCCCTGGCGCGATCGCGAACCGACGGTTGATGATCTGGCGCTGCCCCACGTCGTGCGCTTCCGCAGGCCTCAGGCCACGACGGTCACTGTAACTGACGAAGTGCAGGGTGAGGTCAGTTGGTCGACGAATGACCTCGACGATCTTGTTCTGCTTCGCTCGGACGGTGCGCCGACCTATAATCTGGCGGTGGTCGTCGATGACCATGACATGGGCGTGACCCACGTCATTCGCGGCGATGATCACCTGAATAACGCCGCCCGCCAGAGCTTGATCTATGACGCCTTGGGCTGGGATCGGCCCAGTTTCGCGCACATCCCCCTGATTCACGGTCCAGACGGCGCCAAACTGTCCAAGCGTCACGGCGCCCAGGCGGTTCATGAATATGCCGAGATGGGCTATCTGCCCGAGGCCATGCGCAATTATCTGGCGCGGTTGGGCTGGGCGCACGGCGACGATGAGTTGTTCACCGACGCCCAGGCGATCGAATGGTTCGGTTTCGACGGCATCGGCAAATCGCCCGCCCGATTGGATTTCGACAAGCTGGCGCACGTCAACGCGCACTGGCTCAGGCTCGCGGATGATGAGCGGCTGGCCAAGCTGACTTTGGACGCCCACCTGCAGCGCGGCCGTGAAATCGCCGAGAACGACGAAGCAAAGCTGCAGCGTGCGATGCCGTTTGTGAAGGACCGCGCGAAGACGGTGCTGGAACTGGCGGATCAGACGGAATTCGTTCTCAAAACTCGCCCCCTAACGCTTGATGACAAAGCGCGCAGCCTGTTGTCGGGCGAGACGCTGGAGCGGTTGGGGCGTTTGCGCGACCGTTTGGCCTTGTTCCAGTCCTGGGACGTTTTTGCGCTTGAAGCCGAACTCAAAGACTTCGCCGAATCTGAGAATGTCGGCTTCGGAAAAATCGGGCCTGCCGCACGCTCGGCTCTTACCGCTGGGGCAACTTCGCCTGATATCGCAAGAACTTTATCCGCTCTTGGGCGCGACGAAAGTCTCGGACGCTTGGATGATGCGCTGCAACAGACTAAGTGATCACCCACAAACCAAAAAGCGCCCGACGCCTCCCCGCGCCTGGACGTATGATGCAAAGGGGCATTCATGACTGAACAAGCCAAAACCGCCGGCTCGGCGACCCTGTCCTTCGAGGACAAGACCATCGAGTTGCCGGTCCTTTCGGGCTCCACCGGCCCGGACGTCATCGACATCCGCAAGCTCTATGCGGGAACGGGCGCTTTCACCTTCGATCCTGGCTTCACCTCGACGGCCGCTTGCGAATCGGCCTTGACCTACATCGACGGCGACGCCGGCGTGCTGCTGCACCGCGGCTATCCGATCGATCAACTGGCGTCGAAGTCGAACTTCCTCGAAGTCTGCCACCTGTTGCTTCACGGCGAACTGCCGACTGCCGCCGAGTTCGAAAAGTTCGAAAACAGCATCACGACGCACACGATGCTGCACGCCCAGTTCGATCGCTTCTTCGAGGGTTTCCGCCGCGACGCCCACCCGATGTCGATCATGGTCGGCACCGTCGGCGCTCTGTCCGCCTTCTATCACGACAGCCTGGACATTCATGATCCGGTGCAGCGCGACATCTCGGCTATCCGCCTGATCGCCAAGATGCCAACCATCGCGGCCCGCGCCTACAAGTACCATGTCGGCCAGCCCTTCATCTCGCCGCGCAACGATCTGTCCTACGCCGAGAACTTCCTGCGCATGTGCTTCGCCGTGCCGGCCGAGGACTATCACGTCGATCCGGCCCTGGTTCGCGCCATGGACCGCATCTTCACCCTTCACGCCGACCACGAGCAGAACGCCTCGACCTCGACCGTCCGCCTGGCCGGTTCGTCGGGCGCAAACCCGTTCGCCTGTATCGCCGCCGGTATCGCCTGCCTGTGGGGCCCGTCGCACGGCGGCGCCAACGAAGAGGCGTTGAACATGCTCAAGGAAATCGGCACCCCCGACAAGATTCCCGAGTTTATCCAAGGCGTTAAGGACCGCAAGTTCAAGCTGATGGGCTTCGGCCACCGCGTCTATAAGAACTATGATCCGCGCGCCAAGGTCATGCAGCAGTCGGCCTATGAAGTGCTGGCCGCCACTGGCCGCGAGAACGACCCGCTGTTCCAGGTCGCCAAGGAGCTGGAGAAGGTCGCCCTGTCGGACGAATATTTCACCTCGCGCAAGCTGTTCCCGAACGTGGACTTCTACTCAGGCATCACCCTGTCGGCGATGGGCTTCCCGACCACCATGTTCACCGTCCTGTTCGCCTTGGCCCGCACAGTGGGCTGGATCGCTCAGTGGCAGGAAATGATGGCGGATCCGTCGCAGAAGATCGGCCGCCCGCGTCAACTGTACACCGGCCCGACCGAGCGCGACTACGTAGCCATCGATCAGCGCGGCTGATCGACCCATCAGGGTCAGAAATGCAGAACGCCGGGGCTTTCACCCCGGCGTTTTTCTTTGCGTTACATGCGGCGACGATCAAACCAGCCGCAAATCCTTGAACCGCTCGGCCAGATCATCCAGGTCTCGGTGCATATGCGCCAGCCCGATGGCCGCAGCGCCCAGCACCATGTCATTCCCCTCGACAGCCACCGACAAGGCCAGAGCGGCGTCCAACGCTCCCATCGGATCGGTCGATTTTCCGTCCGACAACGCCTCCAACCGTTCAACAGCACGATAGGCGTCCTTGGACCATGGGCCGAGCCGTCCAGACGCTCCATCCGCTTGAAAGCCGCGACCCAGGATCACAATATCGCTTCTAACCCGCCAGAACGCCCGCACCAGCGCCGCCCGGTCGGCCGATTCACGCTGCGGTCCAGGCAGATCGATGACGTTCTTGGCCGCAGTATCCAGCTTGTCCAAACGTCGTTTCAGATCGGCATGACGTTTTCTGATTTCACCCCTGTCCTGTTCTTCACCTTTGAGCACGAGCGCCAGAAGCGTCGCCGCCTCACCTGCTGCGTCTCGCGCCTGAAGCCGGAAATGCTGACGGGCATGTCGCGGAAACAGTGCAAGAATCGACACCACGCCAACCCCGCTGCCGACCAGGATCTCCATCACGCGATCCAGAGCCAATGACGCCGGGCCGTCAGCACCGCTGCCGCCGGTGATCACGATGGTCGCGGCCACGGGCGCTACCTTCAGCCACGGCCTTCCCGCGCCGAGAAAAGCCAGAGCCGCCGTCGATAAGGCTATGGCCCCGGCCAGCCCCTCCATGCCCGCAGGTCTGAAAAAGGCCACCGCCGCCCCGACGAATGCGCCCGTTACGGTGCCCAGCGCCCGGTCACGCGCCACGGTCAGCACACTCCCGCCGATGCTGGCCTGAATGACGACAATGGTGGAGATCACGCTCCAATAAGGGTGCGGCAATTTCAACAACGTCGCCAGATAGAAGGACACCGTCGCCCCAACCGCCATCTGCAAAGCCGCTCGGACTTCAGAAGCGCGACGTGGACTGAGCAACCGCGCCATCGTCAGCCTCGCGCCATCTGCGCCTTGGCTGCAATCACCCGCAACACGGCGTCTGCCGCCAGCTCTGATGGATCAGGACCTCCGCGCCCCATCAAATCCAGCGCCCCCGTCTGAGCCGCCGCCTGCTCCGCCGCCGCGACCGGATCGGTCAGCAGTCTGCCGACCGCCTTGGCCAATGCTTCTGGCGTCGCCTCATCCTGAATGAATTCTGGCGCGATCCGGCGGTCCGCCGCGATGTTGAACAGGGTTATGTGCTTGGCCGTCACCAACCGCTTCATCAAGAGGTAGCTAAGGCCGTCGACTCGGTAGGCGATCACCATTGGCGCTCCCGCCAGCGCCAGTTCAGTCGAAACCGTGCCGCTCGTCGCCAGCGCTGCATTGGCTGCCTGCATGGCGTCGTATTTTTCGACTTCATCCACCATGTGAACTCGGAAAGGCCAGGCGGCGACGCGGGCGGCGACATCCTGCGCAACGGTGCCCGCCGCGACCACCGCCACCTCCAAAGCAGGATCGGCGGCCTTTAGTCTTGCAATCGTCGCTTCAAAAACCGGCGTCATGCGCTTGATTTCACTGGGTCGGCTGCCCGGCAGGACCAACAGCAGCGACGCTTCTGGCGCAACGCCGCGCCGCGTTCGAAACGCCGCACCATCGGCATGGCCCATGTCCACATGGAGCGCGGATGAACCGACGACTGTCGTCGGCAGGCCCTCCCGCTCGAACCAGGGGGCGTCAAACCCATAGAGGGCCAACAGGTGATCCACTGCGCCCGCCAATGTCTTCGCCCGCCCCGGACGAGACGCCCAGACCTGGGGCCCGACATATTTGATCAGCGGCACATCGGGTTGCGTCGCCCGGATCGCCTTGGCCACCCTGATAGTGAAGCCCCAGCTGTCGATCAGGATCACGGCGTCAGGCTTTTCACGCGAGGCCAGGGCCGCAGTCTCTGCGACGCGCGCCTTGACCTTGCCATAAGCTCGCAAGCCCTCAATCCAGCCCAGGATGGACAGTTCAGCGATATCGAACGGGCTTACAATGCCCTGTTCCGCCATCTTGGGTCCGCCAACGCCCACGAAAGCGACGTCCTGTCCCAGATGCGATCTCAATGCTTTCGCCAGACCTGCGCCCAGCGCATCCCCTGATGCCTCGGCCGCGACCAGCATCACCTTCAAAGGGCGGCTCATCGGACTTCGCCCCATACAAACAGTCCAAGGCGGTCTGCCGCTTCGATGATGGCGGCGCGGTCGATCAGGATCAGGCGCCCAGAGACGCCGCCGATGCCCGCCAGACCAGCCGCCGCCGCAAGTTCCACGGTGCGGGGGCCGATCACCGGCATGTCCACACGTAGATCCTGGATCGGCTTTGGCGCCTTGCCCAATGCGCCTTTGGGCTCGCCCGAAGAGCCGCGCAGGTCGAGAGGCAAGCCAGCCACACGCGCCAACATGGAGTCCGTGCCTTCTTGAGCCTCGACAGCCAACACGAGACCGTCAACGACGACCGCGCCCTGACCTATATCGAGTTCGCCTGATTTTTCAGCTACGTGGAGCGCCTTCTTCAGATCAGATAACTGCTCCGATGTCGGATTGACACGCCCCAGGGCCCCCTCCGATAGGGTCTCACCGCCTAAGATGTCGTCCGCGCCTTCTACGGCGAAGCCCTCGCCCTCGAACACCGACAGAATTTTGCGCAACAGGGCGTCATCGCCTTTCGTCGCTGCAGCAATTATGCTGGGCAAAAGAGAAGCGCCTTTAAGATCTGGCTTCAATGTCTTGAAATCAGGGCGACTGACAATGCCGGCTAAACAGACGGCGGTGCAATCTTCTGACTTCAAAGCCTTCAGAATGGCGCCGATCTGAGCCATGCCGAACTCCGCCCCCGGCCAGCGTGTCAGGTGTGAATCTGCGAAACCCGCCAATCGCACCACAAACACCTCGCGGTCTTCTGCATCGCACCTTGCGGCCACCGCAGCCGGCAAGTCGCCGCCACCGGCAATCAGGCCCAGCTTTCCGTAGAGGCTCATTCCGCGTTCGGCAGGCACAACGGACGCCGCGCCCCGTCGCGGATGAAGGCGATGATCTCCATGATCTCCGGCAAATCGGCATAGGTTGCCGCCACGCCGTCAATCCGGCCCGCGAACTCGCCTTGACCTTCGAACAGATCGCGATAGGCGGCCAGCAGTCGGCGCACCTGATCCTTGCCATAGCCTTTGCGCTTCAGACCGATAAGGTTCAGTCCGCGCAGGCGGGCGTGATTGCCCCAGGCCGAACCATAGGGGATGACATCGCGCGTCACAGCGGCCAGGCCGCCAATGATCGCGCCCTGCCCCACACGACCGTTCTGGTGCACGGCGCAAAGACCGCCCAGGAAGACCTTGTCGCCGATATGAGCATGGCCGCCCAGAGTGGCGTTATTAGCCATGACGACATTGTCGCCGACCACGCAGTCATGGCCGACATGGGCGCCGGTCATGAACAGATTGTTCGAGCCGATCACCGTCACCCCGGTTCCTTGCGGCGTGCCCCGATTGAAGGTGCAGTGCTCGCGGATCTGGTTGTTGGCGCCGATCTCCAAGCGCACCGGCTCACCCTTGTAGCCATTGTGCTGCGGGTCCCCGCCAATGACGGCGAACGGATGAATGACGGTGCCTTCGCCAATAGTGGTGTCCTGCTGCACCACCACATGGCTGACCAGTCGCACGCCGCTGGACAGGATGACCTTCGGCCCGACCGTGCTCCAGGGCCCGACAACGACACCCTCGGCTAGGCGGGCGGAAGCGTCGATGATCGCGGTCGGGTGAATAGTCATCAGGCGGCGGGCTCCGGCACGGTCACGACCATGGCCATGAACTCGGCTTCGGCGGCCAGCTTGCCGTCGATGAAGGTTTCGCCCCGGAACTTGTAGGCGTCGCCCCGGGCCCGGATCACCTTGACCTCCATGCGCAGCTGGTCGCCAGGGCGAGCGGGTTTGCGGAAGCGTACGCCGTCGATGGACATGAACATGATGACCTTGTCCGCCACTGCGACATCCAGCGTCTTGGACATCAGAAGCGCGCCGGTCTGGGCCATGGCTTCGACGATCAGGACGCCCGGCATAACCGGATCGATCGGGAAATGGCCGGGGAAGAACGGCTCGTTATGCGTGATGTTCTTGATGCCGACGATGGAGGTCGCGGGCGTGAAGTCTTCCGCCTTGTCCACCAGCAGGAAAGGATAGCGATGCGGCAGCCGCCGCATAACCTCGGCGTAGTCGATCTTGCCGTCGTCACTCATCCCTATGATTCCTTTGGAGCCTTCTTTGCAGAGGCCTGTTTGGCGAGCCAGACGGTTTCGCGCAAGAACTGACGGATCGGGCGCGCAGGATAACCGGACCAGGTCTCACCGGCCGGAATGTCGGCCAGTACGCCCGCCCCCGCCGCGACGCGCGCGCCCTCGCCGATGGTGATGTGGTCGCCTATCCCCGCCTTGCCGCCGAAAATGACATTGTCGCCAACGGTCACCGAACCGGAAATTCCGGTGTTGGCGACCAGCAGGCAGTTGCGGCCGATGACGCAGTTGTGGCCCACCATGACCAGATTATCGATCTTGGTGTTCTCGCCGATGACCGTGTCATCATAGGCGCCGCGGTCGATGCAGCTGTTGGCGCCGACTGTCACGCCGTCTTGCAGGATGACGCGGCCCAGCTGGGGGATATCCATGACGCCAGCCGCTGTGCCCGTTGCGCCGAAACCCGCTTCGCCGATGCGGGCGCCTGCATACAGCTTTACGCGGTCCCCGATCAGCGCGAACCCGATGGTCACGTTGGAGCCGATAACGCAGTCGCGGCCGATCTGGACGCCTGGGCCGATCACAGTATTGGCGCAGATCCGCGTGCCGCGCCCAATACGGACCCCTCGCCCAAGCACGACGCCCGGCTCGATGACGACGCTGTCGTCTTCAGCCGCTTCCCGCGGGGCAATGGCGGCATCAAGCGAGATGACACGATGCAGCAGCAAGGACGCCTTGGCCCACGACGCCTGCGGTGTGCGGGACACGATCACTGAGGCATCGGCTGGCGCGGCTTCGACCGCTTCCGGCGGCACGATCACGCATCCTGCCTGGGTCTGGGCCAGCGCAGCGGCGAACTTGCGATCACCCAAGAATGCGATCGCGCCTCTGTCCGCAGAGGACAGAGGCGCGACTGAAGTGATGGCCCGCTCCCCGCCTCTTTCGACCTCGCCACCGATCTGCGCTGACAGTTTGGCGACGGTCAGGGGCGGCAGGGTTTGAAAGAAGCGAGTATCGGGCATGATGTCCTTTTCAGAAGCCAGAGGCTTACTGAGCCGGCACCGGCATGCGGTTGAACGTCAGGGTCGGCAGGGCTGCGTTCAGGCGCTGGATGGCGACATCGGTCAGGTCCATGGCCGGGTTCATCATGAACACGCTTTCACGGTCCAGAAGCAGGCCGCAGCCCTTCTCCTGATACAGTGCGGTCAAGATCGGCGAGACGGCCTCGGTGATCTTCTGACGTTGCGTGCCCAGAGTGTAGCGCAGTTCGTTCTCGCGCGTGGCTTCCAGTTGCTGGGCTTCCTGAGCGCGCTGCTGGAGGGCCTGACGACGCTGTTGCATCTGGTCCGCCGGAATGCTTGCACCGCCAGTTTGCAGAGCCGTCGCTTCGGTCTGGATCGCCGTGGCGTAGGGCTGGAGTTCGCCCTGAACTTCCTGAGCCAGTTGCTGCATGCGGGCTTCGACCGCCTGACCAGCAGACGATTGCGCCAGCAGGCGTGCGTTATAATAGGTGCAGACGCCAGGAATCACGGGGCCAGGGTTCTGCGGTCCGGCCGGAGCCTGCTGAGCGGATGCGGCGGTGGCGACAAGCGAAGCCGCAGCCGTAGCGGCGATGATCAGAGCTTTCATTGTACCCTCGTGCGGACGGTTTTCGCCGCGGTTTAGAACTGAGTGGAGGTCGAGAATCGGAAGGATTCGGTCTTGTCGTAGTCTTCCTTGGACAGAACCTTGGAAATATCGAACCGGATCGGTCCCATCGGCGACTTCCAGTGGATGCTGACGCCAGCAGAGGCGCGCAGCGACATTTCATCGACGATATTCGCGTTGGTGGTTCCCGTCGAGGTCAGCTTGTAGCGGTCGTCCAGTCCGCCCAACGTACCAACGTCAGCAAAGAGCGAAGTCTTGATGCCGTACTGTTCGGGCAGATAGTTCGGCAGGGTCACTTCGACCGTGCCAATGGCGTAGAAGTTGCCGCCCAAGGCGTCGCGCGTGGTAAGGTCGCGCGGCCCCATGCCCGCCGTCTCAAAGCCGCGGAAGCTGTTTCCGCCCTTGAAGAAGCGGTCATTGATGCGGATCGGATCACCGTTCCAGCCGGTGACGTAACCCGCCTGCCCCATGACGCTCACGACCCACTGGGGCGTGATGCCATAGTACCAGGAGGCGTCAGCCTCGGTCTTGACGTAGTTCACGTCGCCGCCGATGCCGGCGAAATCCTGCCGCAGCGAGCCAGCCCAGCCGCGCGTCGGACGGACCGGATCGTTCGTGTAGTTGACCTGCAGGGTGTAGCCTGCGGACGAGTTCAGATAGCTGCCGATCTGATCGCACAGCGCTGACGATCCAAGGCCAGCCGTGCCGCAATAGTTGTAGGGCACGATGATCTCATCGCTCTTCAGGAAGTAGCGGGTGCTGAGCAGCATGTTGCCGTTCAGCGGATAGGACAGGCGCACGCCGCCGCCGGTCGAGCGGTAGTCATACGACGAGTATTTGCTGAGGTCGTAGCGCGAGTGGAACAGGTCGAAGCCTGCGCGCAGGTCACGCCCCAGGAACTTGGGCTCGGTGAAGCGGAAGTCGATCTGCTGGCGCAGCGAACCCCATTCCAGACGCGACACCACGTTCTGGCCGCGTCCACGGAAGTTACGTTCAGAGATGCCCAGGTTGACCGTGAACGAGTCCACCGAGCTGAAGCCGGCGCCGACGGACAACTCACCGGTCGGCTGCTCCTGAACCGCGACGTTGATGACCGAACGGTCAGGCGCGCTGCCACGCTCTTCCTGGATGGTCACGTCCTTGAAGAAGCCCAGCGCACGCAGGTTATTGCGGGAACGCTCCATCAGGGCGCGGTTGAAGGCGTCGCCTTCCGTCAGCATCAGTTCACGACGGATGACCGGATCGATGGTGCGGGTGTTGCCGACCACATTGATCCGGTCGATGTAAACCCGCTGGCCTTCCGACACGTTGAAGGTGACATCGACCTTGTTCGTCTCAGGATTGGCGCGATAGGTCGGATTGATGTCGACGAAGGCGTAACCGGCGGAACCGGCCGCGAAGGTCAGGGCGTCAACGGCGCTCTCGATCTTGTCGCTTTCATACAGGGCGCCCGAACGGATCGGGATCAGGCGTTCCAGGAAGGTGGCGTTCAGGCGATCATTCTCAGTGACCACCTTCACCTCGCCAAAGGTGTATTTATGACCTTCGTCAAGCGTCAGCGTCAGTTGGAACGCCTGGTTGTCGGGCTGAAGCTCGGCGACCGAGGACACGATGCGGAAGTCGTAATAGCCGCGGTTCGTATAGAATTTCCGCAGTTGCTCCTGATCATACTCCAGACGGTTCGGATCGAAGTTGTCGTTGCTGGAGAAGAATTTCCACCACTGCGAACGCTGGGTCACCATCACGCCGCGCACATCGCGGTCAGAATAGGCATGGTTGCCCAGGATGTTGATGGCGCTGATGCCGGTTTGCGGGCCTTCATTGATTTCGAAGATCACGTCGACGCGGTTCTGCTCCAGCTGGACCAGCTTGGGCGTCACCGTCGCCGAGATACGGCCCTGCAGACGATACAGTTCGACAATGGCGCCGACGTCCTCCTGAACCTTGGCGCGCGTATAGATGCCGCGCGGGCTCAACGTCACTTCCTTGGTCAGCTTGTCCAGGGAAAGCGCTTTGTTCCCCTCGAACACCACCTGGTTGATGATCGGGTTCTCGACGATCTGCACGACCAGATCACCGTTCTGCACACCCAACTGCACGTCGGCGAACAGCCCAGTGCGCGACAGGGTGCGAACCGCGACGTCGAGCACACCTGCATCGACAGTGTCGCCAGGACGGATCGGCAGATAGGACAGGACCGTCGTCTGATCGATGCGTTGCGCGCCCTGGACGACGATCCGGTTGATCTGCACACCCGTGGGCGCCGCAATCTGGACCGTAGGCGTTACCGCGTCAGCAGGGGCGGCCTGTGCGGGCGCGGCCTGCGCAGGCGCCGACTGGGCGAACGCTGGCGCGCCGAGGCCTGCGGCGATGGTCAAAGCCAGAAGGCTGGAGCGGGCGCCCATCCGGGCTGCGGCGCGAGAGGTCATGTCGTTCATTCGAGAAACCATCGGGGGCTGGCGTCGGCTCACGAGACGAGCCCGCCGAGGAATTGAAAGATGTTGAGCTTCTGTAGGTCGTTCCACGTCGCGAACAACATAAATCCCGCCAGAAGCGCAAGGCCTGCGCGATAGCCAATCTCCTGATACCGCGCAGAGACCGGTCTGCGCGCAACAGCTTCATAGCCGTAGAAAAGCAGATGGCCGCCGTCCAGCACAGGGATGGGCAATAGGTTTAGAAAGCCGATTCCGATCGAAAGTATGGCGGCGAGACGAACCAGGGTCAGCGAAAGGTTGATTGCAGCCGCCGTGGGATCGGGGCTGGCCTTGACCACTTCATTGGTCAGAGAGCCGCTGACCTTGGCGATTCCCAGCGGGCCGCTGAACTGGTCGCCGGATTCGCGGCCGGTCACCATTCGTCCCAGATAGGTCAGGGTCGAGTTCAGAACGCTGCCGACCTGGCGCACCCCTGCCCCGACCGCTTCAAGAGGCCCATAACGGACATATCGGACGTCAGCGCGGCTGGCGCCGAGACCGAGCCCGATCCGGGCGACCTTGATGCGGCCTGCGACAGCGTCATCTTCCGTGCGCCGTTCCGGCGTCGCCACAAGCTCCAGCGTCCGCTCACCGCGTTCGACCGTGAATCGGACCGGATCACCCGCGCTCAGCATCACGGTCTGGGTCACCTCGGATCCGCTGTGGATCGTGCGACCGTTCACACCCGTGATCAGGTCGCCGGGCTGGAAGCCTGCGATCGCTGCTGGCGATCCTTCCTGAACCTGGGCCACACGCGCCGGCATGATGACATCGCCCAGCGCCATGAAGGTGGCGGCGAAGATGACGATGGCCAGGATGAAGTTTGCGACAGGCCCCGCCACCGTGATCAGCGCACGCTGCCATACCGGCTTGAAATGAAAATAGTCACGCTCGGCGCCCGGCCCCTTTTCGGCGATCAGACGCTGGCGCAGTTCCGCCAGACCGGCTTGATCCGGCACACTGGCCGCATCCAGATCGCCGGAGAATTTCACATAGCCGCCCGCCGGGATCCAGCCCAGGCGCCATTCTATGCCGTGGCGGTCAACGCGGCTGAAGATCGCCTTGCCGAAGCCGACAGCAAAACGGTCGACCTTCACGCCAAAGGCGCGGGCCACAAGGAAATGCCCCAGTTCATGGATGGTGACGATGAACGTCAGCACCAGCAGGAATGGTACAATATAGATCAGAACCTGACCCAGGGCGCCTAGCATTCGAAAATCGTCTCCCCCGGCCGATCAGGCCGCATTCGCAAGTCCGGCGATGATGGACTTGGCCAACTGACGCGCCTCGGCATCGACCGAAAGGGCCGCGCCGCAGGCGTCTCCAGAGCCGAAAACCATCCCCGCCTTTGTCGCACGTTCAAGGGTTTCGGCGACGACTGCGGCAATATTGAGAAACGCCAGCTTGCGGTCAAGGAAGGCGAAGGCGGCTACTTCGTTGGCGGCGTTGAAAACCGCGGGCGCCGCGCCGCCGGATTTCAGCGCCTGACGCGCCATATCCAGCGCAGGGAAACGCTCCGCATCCGGCGCCTCGAACGTCAATCGTCCCAGTGCCGGCAGGTCCAGCCTGGGCGCGGGCCAGGCGATCCGCTCGGGCCAGGCCAGGGCGCAGGCGATCGGCGTGCGCATGTCCGGCGCCCCCATCTGGGCCAGCGTCGATCCATCGACATACTCCACAAGGCTGTGGATGATTGATTCCGGATGGACCACCACATCGATCCGATCCTCAGACATGCCGAACAAATAGGCCGCCTCGATCATCTCCAGACCCTTGTTGGCCATGGTGGCGCTGTCGACAGAAATCTTGGCCCCCATGCTCCAGTTCGGATGGGCGACAGCCTGTTCCGGCGTCACCGAAGCCATCCGCTCACGCGAAACCTGACGGAACGGTCCTCCCGACGCCGTCAGGATCAGTTTCGACACCCGTTCCGGCGCGTCTGCGGGGAAGACCTGAAAAATGGCGGAGTGTTCGGAATCGACGGGGATCAGCTTGCCTCCTGCTCGTCCGACGCGCTCGATCAGCGCCGGGCCGCAGCAGACCAGGCTCTCCTTGTTCGCCAGCGCCAGAATCGCCCCGGTGTTCGCCGCCGCCCAAGCCGATTTCAAACCCGCAGCGCCGACGATGGACGCCATGATCCAATCGCTGGGACGCGTCGCCGCCTCGACGATGGCGCCCTCACCCGCCGCCGTTTCAATCCCGGTTCCCGCCAAGGCGTCGCGCAGATCGTTCAGTCTGGCCGGGTCCGCCGTGACCGCCAGCCTCGGCTTCCAGCGTTTCGCCTGTTCAGCCAGACGGCCGATGTTGGCGCCGCCCGTCAGCGCCTCAACCTGGAAGCTCCCCGTGCCCGTGGCCTCGGCCTGATCCATCAGGTCCAGCGTCGATGATCCGACAGAGCCTGTCGAACCCAGAACCGTAACGCGGCGACGGATCACGCGGCACGCTCAAGCATCAGCACGACCAGACGCCCCGCCGCCACGACCACGACCGCGAACATCAGCCCGTCGACCCGATCCAGCAATCCGCCGTGACCAGGGATGGTGTTGCCCGCGTCCTTGACGCCGAACCGCCGCTTCAGCGCAGATTCCCACAGATCGCCGCCCATGGTCGCCAGCGCGGCAGCCAGCCCTAGCGCAGCGCCCCAGAAGATCGTCAGACGCCCCATATCGACCCACGCCGTCATGACCGCGCCTGCAATCGTGCCGGCGATCAGGCCGCCGATGAAACCTGACCAGGTCTTGTTGGGCGAAAAGCGCGGCCAAAGCTTCGGGCCGCCCAGTGTCGAACCCGCCAGATAGGCTAGAATATCGGCAGACCAGGCCACCGCGAACACCAGCACCGTCCAGTGCAGACCGATCGGGCTGTCGACCGCCCGCAGCCAGATCAGCAGAACCGCAGGCCAGCCGAGATAGAGAACGCCATACGACGCATCCAGCGCCTGCTGTCCACGACTGCGCGCATAGATGCCCGCCGCAACTGCGCCGAACACCAGCATGACAAAGGCGACGGACATGGCGCCGAAATGCGCGCTGATCACCGCTGCGACGACGCCGAACGACACGGCCCCGCCCATCACGCGACGCGCGTGCGGCGCACTCATCGCCGCCCATTCAAAGGCCAGAACGATGCAGGCCGCGACCATCAAACCCAGGAACCACACGCCCCCAGCCCAGGTCGCCGCCACCGCCGCAGGCGCAAGCACGACAGCCGAAGCCGCTCGCAACACAATGTCACGCCCCTTGACCGCCATCAGCCGGCCGCCAACGCTGACACTGCGTCTCGCCCACCATAGCGGCGATCACGTTCGCCAAAGGCCGCCAGCGCCTCGCCCAGCGCCTTCGGGCCATAGTCGGGCCACAGCACGTCTTGGAAAACCAGTTCGGCATAGGCGGCTTCCCACAACAGGAAGTTCGACAGCCGTTTCTCGCCCGATGTTCGAATGATCAGGTCCAGAGGCGGCGAACCAGCGGTCGCCAGCTCCCTCTCAAATGTCTGTTCGCTGATCGGCTCGATCGTTTCGCCAGCCAGCAGCTTTTCCGAGTGGCGACGCGCAGCGTCCACCAGATCGGTCCGACCGCCATAGTTGAAGGCGACCTGCAACAGGAACCGCGTATTATGCGCTGTCTGGGCCTCGGCCTTGTTGATGATGGCGACAATGTCGGCCGGCAAGCCTTCACGACGTCCCAGAATGCGCAGACGCACCCCTGCCTTTTCCAGCCGCGCCAGATCGCTGGCCAGATAGGTGCGGACCAGACCCATCAGATCGGACACCTCGTCCTCAGGGCGGCTCCAGTTTTCGGTCGAGAAGCCGAACACCGTCAGGCATTCGATGCCATAGTCAGGCGCGGCCTGGATGGTGCGTTTTAGAGCCTGGACCCCTTCGCGATGGCCGATTGCACGCGGCAGGCCGCGCGCCTTCGCCCATCGGCCGTTGCCGTCCATGATGATCGCGACATGGCGTGGACCATGCGGGCGCGGGCCATCGACGCCCATGCCTGCGGTCTCCGAACCTGTGGGCGCGGCCGTCATCTGCTGTAAGTTTCCTTCCGCGCCACGCCGGTCCGCCTTAGACCTGCATGATCTCTTGTTCCTTGGTCTTCAAGGCTTCGTCGATGCGTTTGATGGCCGCGTCCGTTTCTTTCTGGACATCGGTCTCCAGTTTTTTCTGCTCGTCCTGACTGATTTCACCAGCCTTCTCGGCCTTCTTGAAATCATCATTGGCGTCCCGACGGACGTTGCGCACGGCGATCTTCTGCTGCTCGGCATACTTGCCGGCCAGCTTGACCAGATCCTTGCGGCGCTCTTCCGTCAGCGGCGGCACGGGGATGCGCAGGGTCTGGCCGTCAACGATGGGGTTCAGGCCCAGGTTTGCATTGCGGATCGCCTTTTCGACGGCCACCACCATCGACTTGTCCCAGACGTTCACCGAGATCATACGCGATTCCGGCACGCTGACTGCGGCGACCGCCGTCAGCGGCGAAGCCGAGCCATAGGCCTCGACACGAACAGGCTCCAGCAGTCCGGCATTGGCGCGGCCGGTGCGCAGACCGCTGAATTCTTCCTTCAGGGCGGCGACCGACTTGTCCATGCGATCGCGGTAGGTCTTCAGTTCAGGCTTGGCCATCGTCTAGGTCTCTCTTGTCTCTGTCAGGTGTCCAGGACCGCTCAGGCGGCGTCCTTGATCACCGTGAACGTGCCTTCGCCAGTCAGGGTCCGGCGAAGTGAATCGTCTTCCCGGATCGAGAAGACCACGATTGGAATGCCCGTGTCGCGCATCATGGCGATGGCGGAGGCGTCCATGACCCGCAGATCCTTGGCCAGCACTTCCTGATAGGTCAGGGTGTCGTAGCGGGTGGCGGTCGGGTCCTTCTTGGGGTCGGCGGTATATACGCCGTCAACGCTGGTGCCCTTCAGCAAAGCGTCGCATCCCATTTCAGCGGCGCGCAAAGCCGCGCCTGAGTCGGTCGTGAAGAAGGGTGCGCCGACGCCGGCGGCGAAAATCACCACCCGCCCCTTTTCCAGGTGCCGCAACGCGCGGCGGCGAATGTAGGGTTCAGCGATGGCGGCCATCGGAATGGCGCTCTGCACACGGGTTGAAACCCCGATCTTCTCCAGCGCCGACTGCATCGCCAGGGCGTTCATGATGGTGGCCAGCATGCCCATATAGTCGGCCTGGGCGCGCTCCATGCCCGCCGCCGCCTTGGACAGGCCGCGGAAGATGTTGCCGCCGCCGATGACCAGGCAGATTTCAACGCCATCGGCCGCCACCTGCGCCACCGCCTTGGCCACCGTATCCACGGTCGCCATGTCGACGCCGAAGGATTGGTCGCCCATCAGGACTTCACCAGAAACCTTCAGCAGCACGCGTTTGTAGCGGAAGTTAGCGGGGGCGTCGGGCATGCGGAGGTTCCGATTTACTGCGGCGCCATTGAATCAGGCGACTTCTTATAGACGAAGGGCGCGCCGGCCATCAAAGCCGAACGCGCCCTTCTGATGCAAATCCCTCACGAATGAGGGGATAGAGGCTTAGGCGCCGCCCATCATGGAGGCGACTTCCGATGCGAAGTCGGGGCCTTCCACCTTCTCGACGCCTTCACCCAGCGCCAGGCGGACGAATCCGGCCAGGTGCAGGTTGGAAGAGCCCAGTTCCTTGGCCGAGTTGGCGACCAACTGCTCGATCGTCACGTCCGGGTCCATGACGAACGGCTGCTTGGACAGCACCACGTCCTTCTGGAACTTGTTGATCTGACCTTCCACGATCTTTTCGATCATGTTTTCCGGGCGGCCTTCTTCCTTGGCCTTTTCGATCAGAACGGCGCGTTCCTTCTCGATCGCAGCAGGGTCAAGGTCGTCGGTGTTCAACGACAGCGGCGCGGTGGCGGCGACGTGCATGGCGATCTTGCGGCCCAGTTCGCGCAAGGCGGCCTTGTCGCCTTCGCCGTGCAGGGCGACCAGAACGCCGATGCGGCCGACGCCCGGCGAAACAGCATTGTGGACATAGGTGGACACCACGCCTTCGTCGACCGACAGGCGGGCGGCGCGGCGCAGTTGCATGTTCTCGCCGATGGTGGCGATCATGTTCGTCACTTCGTCCTGAACCGTCTTGCCTGCTTCCAGCTCGGCGCCGTGCAGGGCTTCGACCGTGTGGTGCTCCAGGCCCAGTTGGGCGAACGACTTGGCGGCGTTCTGGAACAGTTCGTTGCGCGCAACGAAGTCAGTTTCGGCGTTGAATTCGATGGCGGCGGCGACTTCGCCCTTGCCGTCTTCCTTCGATGCGACAGCGACCAGGCCTTCAGCGGCGACGCGGTCAGCCTTCTTGGCGGCCTTAGACAGGCCCTTGGCGCGCAGCCAGTCGATTGCTGCTTCGATGTTGCCGTCATTTTCGACCAGCGCCTTCTTGCAGTCCATCATGCCGACGCCCGAACGCTCGCGAAGTTCCTTCACGAGGGCGGCAGTGATCTCGGCCATGTTCTTCTCCTTGGGGGGATTTCGATGTGGGAACGGCCGGGCTGGTTTAGCCCGGCCGTGTGTCAGTTCAACGCACGGCCTTCATTTCGAAGACCGGAGAGCAGTCAGCCCTCAGCCTTCTCAGCTTCGACGGCCGGCTCAGCAGCCGCTTCCAGCTCAGCAGCAGCGCCTTCCGCGCCAGCCGGAGCGGCGTCAGCAGCGACCGGAGCCGAGGCTTCGCGCAGCATCGGCTCAACCGGGGCTTCCGAAGCGCCCAGGTCGATGCCCGAGGCCGAAGCGCCGGCCGCCAGACCGTCCAGAACGGCGTCGGCGATCAGGTCGCAATAGGTCTGGATGGCGCGCGCGGCGTCATCGTTGCCGGGGACCGGATAGGTGATGCCGTCCGGGTCGGAGTTGGTGTCGAGGATGGCGATGATCGGGATGTTCAGCTTGCGAGCTTCCTGGATCGCGATCGCTTCCTTGTTGGTGTCGATCACGAACATGATGTCCGGGATCGAACCCATGTCCTTGATGCCGCCCAGCGACAGTTCCAGCTTGTCCTTCTCACGCTGCAGCGTCAGCAGTTCCTTCTTGACGCGGCCTTCGCCGCCGTTCTCGAGGATGCCTTCCAGTTCACGCAGACGAGCGATCGAGCCCGAAACGGTGCGCCAGTTGGTCAGCGTGCCGCCCAGCCAACGGTTGTTCATGTAGTATTGGGCGCAGCGCTTGGCGGCTTCAGCAACCGGCTCCGAGGCCTGGCGCTTGGTGCCGACGAACAGAACGCGACCGCCCTTGGCGGCGACGTCGCGCACGGCCACCAGAGCCTGGTGGAACAGGGGCATCGTCTGCGACAGGTCGATGATGTGGATGTTCGAGCGCGAGCCGAAGATGTAGCGGTCCATCTTCGGGTTCCAGCGGTGCGTCTGGTGACCGAAGTGAGCGCCTGCTTCAAGCAGGGTGCGCATCGAGAATTCTGGCAAAGCCATGATCGTTTAGTCCTTTTTCCGATCAAACGTGGCGCGGGGGATTAAAGGTCAGATGACCCTCGGAATGGTGCGTTATCGGGATTTCTCCCCGAATCGCGCCTCACCCGCGTTGCGAAATGCGGGGGCCATGTAGGCGGGATAGCCCCAAATAGCAAGCGCTGCATCGCGCACAGCAGAAAGGCGGCCTCTTTCGCGACCGCCTTTCCCTGATCAGCGGTAAAGCGTGACCCTACTTCATCGCATCCAGCAGCGCCTGAGCGCGGTCGCGGTGCTGGGTGACGGGCGCAACCAGCTCGCGGGCCAGAGTCGACAGGGCCGGCGCTTCTGTATTGCCGGCGAAGCCGTTAAGCAGAGTCAGGGTTTCATTGTGAGCGGCGACCTGCTGATTTAGATAGACCTTGTCGAAGTCGGCGGGCGTAGCGGCGTTCAGATTGTCAATCAGACCCTTGCGACGCTCATCCAGCGTGGTCGGGATTGTCACGTTCGGACCCGCGGCGGCGACGGCGGCGCCCAGCTTCTCGGCTGCGGCGGTGTGATCTTTAGTGATCATGGCGGCGAGCGCCTTCACGTCCGCGTTGGTCGATTTGGCGGCGGCGATCCTGGCCGATTCAAGCTCATACATATTGCCTGTGCCCAAGCCCGTGACGAAGCCGTCCACAGTGTTGGCGCCCATGGTCATGGCCGAGGTCTGACCGACGACGCCGGAAGCGGCGTCCTGCGTGGCGTTAACCGCTTCGCTGGCATTCTGTCGGGCGCTGTCTCCACCCTGGTTGCAAGCTGCGAGAAGCGCCATTGAAGCGACGCTGGCGATGGCGAGATATTTCATTGCAACAGTCTCCCTATGGACTGAACAAACCCATCACACAGCCGTGAGGTTCCAAAAAATCAACAGCTTGGCCATAAGCTGTCGGCTGCAGGCCGCCTATGCGTCTTCCAGCATGACCACGCCCGGCGCGGACTTGATCGCACCCCGCAAGGCGCCATCCAGCCGATACCGGCCCGGAAGTTTGATCTCCACCTCCCGCCCCTGCTCCAGGCCGCCGATCATCAGAGATATTTCTCCGCCCTTGCCTATGGCGCCCGAACGCGCCCGTTCCAGCCGACCTTTCAGGGCCTCGGCGTCAGCGGTTCGAGCTGAGACATGGATGCGAAGGCCGATGTTGGCGTCGTCCAGAAGGTTTTCCATCCGCGAAGCGTCATCGCCGAAGAAGCGCACCTCTCCGTCTGACGACTTGGCGCGCACGCGCACCATGACCGACGCCCCAGGCTCCAACACCTCTCGGCATTTGCGAAGCTGTTCTGGCGGAAACAAACATTCAAATTCGCCGGTCGGGTCCGAAAAGGTGACGAACGCGAACTTCTCTCCGGTGCGTGCGCTGGCTCGTTCCTGTCTGCGTCGCACCATGCCCGCCATCTGGAAGGCTTCGTGCCCCGTTTCAGCCAGCGGAATGGCCTCCGCGACAAAGGTGACACGCTTGCGTTTCAGCGCTGTTGTCATCTCGTCCAACGGATGGCCTGACAGATAGAAGCCAACGGCGGCCAGTTCATGATCAAGTCGTTCTGGCCCGACCCACGGGTCGACGTTCTTCAGACGCGGACGCGCGGCATGCGCCTGATCGCCGCCGAACAAGGACACCTGCGACGAAGCCCGTTCCGCCGCCACGCTCTGGCAATACGCCATCAGGATGTCAGCCTGCTCCACCAATTGGCGGCGATTGGGATGGATGCTGTCGAACGCGCCTGCCTTGGCCAGGCCTTCCAGCGCCCGTTTGTTGACGCTGCGCGGGTCCACCCGTTCGAGAAAGTCGAAGATGTCCGGGAAACGCCCGCCCGTCTCGCGCACCTCGATGACGTGCTTCATGGCCTCAAGGCCCACGTTGCGGATCGCGCCCAGCGCATAAAGCACCGAGCCCTTGTCATCGTCCCAGGCCACGTCGAAGTCGGCTGACGAACGGTTGATGTCCGGAGCCAGCACCGGCACCTCGAACCGCCGCGCGTCCTGATAGAAGACCGCCAGCTTGTCAGTGTTCGACAGATCAAGACTCATGGATGCGGCGAAGAACTCAACCGGATGATTGGCTTTCAACCAGCCCGTCTGGAATGAGATCAGCGCATAGGCGGCCGCGTGCGACTTGTTGAAGCCGTAGCCCGCGAACTTGGCCACCAGATCGAAGATGGAGCCGGACTGGGCCTCAGGGACGCCCTTCTCAAGCGCGCCCTTGACGAAGCGAAGGCGCTGGAAATCCATTTCCTCCTTCTTCTTCTTGCCCATCGCGCGGCGCAGAAGGTCGGCTTCGCCCAGGCTGTAGCCCGCCAGAATCTGGGCGATCTTCATCACCTGTTCCTGATAGATGATGACGCCGTAGGTTTCGGTCAGCACCTCCGTAAGCGAAGGATGCAGATAGTCGACCTCAGCCCGACCGAATTTGCGGTCGATATAGGTGTCGATCATCTCCATCGGACCCGGCCGATAAAGGGAGATCAGGGCGGTGATCTCCTCAATCGAGCTGCATCGCATCTTGCGCAGAGTGTCGCGCATCCCTTGCGATTCCAATTGGAACACCCCGACCGTCTGGCCTGAAGCCATCAGCTCATAGGTCTTGGCGTCATCCAGAGGCAGCTGGTTCCAGGTCGGCGCCAGCCCGCGACGCGACAGATAGCCGTGGGCGCGATCCAGGGTGGTCAGGGTTTTCAGACCCAGGAAATCGAACTTCACCAACCCGGCGGGTTCAACCCACTTCATGTTGAACTGGCTGGCTGGAATGGTGGAGCGCGGGTCCTGATACAGCGGCACCAGTTCCGTCAACGGCCGGTCGCCGATGACGATGCCCGCCGCGTGCGTCGAGGCGTTGCGGTAAAGCCCCTCCAGCTCCAGCGCCGTCTCCAGCAGGGTCTTCACAGCCGCCTCAGCGTCGCGCGCCTCTTTCAGGCGCGGCTCCAGCTCAATGGCCTGTGCCAGGGTGACCGGATTGGCCGGGTTGTTCGGCACCATCTTGCAGAGCCGGTCCACCTGGCCCAGCGGCATCTGGAGCACCCGCCCCACGTCGCGCAGCACAGCCCGCGCCTGCAGGGTGCCGAAGGTGATGATCTGCGCCACACGATCCTTGCCGTAGTGCGCCTGCACATAGTCGATCACCTCTTCCCGCCGCTCCTGGCAGAAGTCGATGTCGAAGTCGGGCATGGAGACCCGCTCGGGGTTTAGGAACCGCTCAAACAGCAGGCCGAACCGCAGCGGGTCAAGATCGGTGATCGTCAGGGACCAGGCGACCAGAGAACCGGCGCCGGACCCCCGCCCCGGCCCCACCGGGATGCCATGCTCCTTGGCCCATTTGATGAAGTCCGAAACAATCAGGAAGTAGCCCGGGAACCCCATCTGCTGGATGATCCCGACCTCCCACTCCAGGCGGGTCCAGTATTCCTCTTCGGGAACAGCGGCGTCGACCTCGGTCAGGCGGACCTTCAAGCCTTCGCGCGCCTGATGCGCCAGTTCATCGGCCTCGGATCGCCCTGCCCCGGTATCAAAACGCGGCAGGATCGGTGCATGCGTCTTGACCAGAAAAGCGCAGCGTCGCGCGATGTCGATGGTGTTGTCGCAGGCTTCAGGCAGGTCGGCAAACAGTTCGCGCATCGCCTCTGCGGACTTGAACCAGTGCTCACTTGTGATCCGTCGCCGATCTTCCTGCCCGGTGAAGGCGCCGTCGGCGATGCACAACAGGGCGTCGTGCGACTTCGCCTGCGACGCCTTGGCGTAATAGACGTCGTTGGTCGCGACCAGCGGCACATCGTTGGCGTAGGCCCATTCGACCAGTCCCGGCTCAGCGCGCCGTTCATCATCCAGTCCGTGACGTTGCAGCTCGACATAAAAGCGGTCGCCAAACGCCATTTTCATGGCTTCCAGCACCTCAACCGCCTCGGCCTTCTTGCCTTGAACCAACAGAGGATCGACCGGACCGTCGGGGCCGCCCGACAGCAGCAACAGACCTTCGGAACGCTCCACGATCTGGCGCCAGCTCACCCCCGGCTCGGCCATTTCGCCTGAGTCCAAATAGGCTGACGACGATAGCGCGCACAGATTCAACCAGCCCGCCTCGTTCTGGGCCAACAGAACAATGGTGGGCGTCTTGGCCCAGCGTGCGTTGATCTGCCCCCCTATGCCGAACACAGGCAGGGCGCAGGCGACAATGGGTTGAACACCGGAATCCTTGGTGGCCTGGCTGAACTCCAAGGCGCCGAACAGATTGGCCCGGTCCGCGACGGCGACGGCCGGCATTCCGGCGTCCGCCGCCATCTTGCCGATCTTGCCCGCCTTGATCGCGCCTTCCAGCAGCGAATAGGCCGAGCGGACCCGCAGATGGACGAAACCCTGACCCTCTGCTGCACTCACTGTTCGCTCCTTCGTCTGTGGCCGATCAGACGCCGACTCGGCGCCTACGCCAACGGCCTGGCCGATATGGCGTCGCCAAGCCGAACGTCAAACGACCAGACTTGCTGGAGCGTCAGACGGGCATGGCCATCAGGGCCGCCTGCCAGACCATCCAGACGAAGCCGCCGCAGGACGCAAGCGACAGCATATCCCTCATCAAACGCGGCATCAGCTTATCCCCAGATCAACTCTGTGTTCCGGGATTGTTCTATGTTCTGATTTTGTTCCCGTCAAGCGTTTGGCGGAGTGAACCCAATGCGTGTCAAGGCCGAGGCCAAAGCCGCTGAGTTCGGCGACTGGGTTTTACGCAGCAGGCTCGCCCGGAAGAACTCTACGGTCCGCGGGCTCAACGACAGGATCTGCGCGATCTGTTTGGTCGTGAGGCCCGCCACGAGATATTCGGCGACCTGTCGCTCCCGACGCGTAAAGGTCAGGGCGTCCTGGCGTGGGATCGAAGCCAGAATGTCCAGAGCGCGTCGCACCGCCCCCAACAGGTGGTCAGGCGACGTGGGCTTGGTCAGGACATTGTCTACACCCAGACGCATTGCGTCCACGGTCGTCAGCACATCGACATAGGCGCTGACCAGAATGACAGCATGACGGCCAAAGGCGCAGAATGCGCCGACCAGATCCAATCCTTCGATACCGGGCAGCTTCAGATCGACCACAATACATGTGGGATCGGCGTCCGAAGCCCACATCAGCGCGTCCAACGGATCGGTGAACCCGACCGCTTGAAAACCGGCCTCACGGAATGTGAGCAGGGTCATGGCCAGAATCGCGGGGTCGTCGTCGATTACCAGTATTTCATGGGACAGGTCGGCGCTCTGCGCGATCTGGTCCGCTGACTGCTCTGCCGCCATGTCTTCGGGTTTGCCAAGGCGGCTATTCGATTTCGCTGAGTTAGGCGGCGAGAGTTCCAAACTTTCCATGAACACAAAATACAATGCCGGCCGATCAGCGAAACCTCGTAGTCCCACGCAATTGATCAGGCAACGCGGTTAGTCCAGCCATCACGTGATGATGAAGTCACTGGATGGGCGCCGTGCCGGCATGCTGGAAGCCGCAATAATTATCACGCGCGTAGAGCAGGATTTCGGAGCCGGTCGTCTTTGGCCCGCCCTAAGGGATTTACGCAAAGGCCATGCCAGGACCTTGGGACTGGCCGGCGTCATCCTCTGCGACGCCAACTACGTGATGTATGGTCTTGAGGGCGGCGGGCGATATCTGGACCATTTTAAGAGAATGCTGGAGGACAGCCCCTGCGAGGTCGACGTGCGGCTTCTGTCGCGTCGCTCCATACTCCAGCGAACCTATCGAGCGCCCGCTCTTTTGGCGCCGACTTTGGCCAAGGAAGAGCGGGCTTGGCTGCGACAGGAACTGGGCCACGCAGACTCGGACCTGACCACCCTGCCCACCTTCCTGACCTGGCTGGCTTTGCGTCAGGCGGAGGTGATTGTCGGCGGATACGGCCACGGACTTTTAGGGACGATCGACGCCTTCCCGCCCAGCCGTTCAGGCTCGACCCGGCACTGAGCGGCGGCGCCTGGACTTCAGTAGGCCTGACTTTCTGCCGCACGTTCTTCCAGATGGCCGTCCTTAAGGGCGAATACCCGGTCCATATGGCCTGCCAGCTCCATGTTATGCGTCGCGATCAGCGCCGCGACACCCGTCGTCTTGGCCAGGCTGCGCAGAGATTCAAACACGGACTGACTGGTCGTCGGATCCAGATTTCCGGTCGGTTCATCCGCCAGAAGCAAACGGGGGCCATTCGCCAAGGCGCGGCCGATGGCCACGCGTTGTTGTTCGCCCCCCGAAAGCTGCGCGGGCTGGTGCGTCATCCGCTCACCCAGGCCCAGGATCGCCAAGGTCTCTTCCGCTCGTTTGCGAGCGTCGGCCTGTGAAACACCGGCGATCCGCATGGGCAACGCGACATTGTCGCGTGCATCGAATTCCGGCAGCAGGTGGTGGAACTGATAGACAAATCCGATCCGGCTGAGACGAAGGCGTGTGCGCGCGCGTTCGTCCAGATCGCCGACCGCTTCGCCGTCTATCGTCACCGTGCCCGCCGTTGGCCGCTCCAGCAGGCCGGCCGCATGCAGCAACGACGACTTGCCCGAACCGGACGGCCCGATCAGACCCACGATCTCGCCGGGGAACACGTCCAGATCGACGCCTTTCAGCACCGTCAACCCGCCGCGCGCCGTCTCATAGGTGCGCGTCAGACCGCGCACGGACAGGATAGGGGCCTTACTCATAACGCAGCGCCTCAATCGGATCGATCCGAGTAGCCAGCCACGACGGGATCAGGCTGGCGAAGCAGGACATGAAGGTCGCCCAGACCGTGATCCAGATCACGTCCACCGGATCGACCTCGGCCGGAATGGCGTCCAGCATATAGACGTCCGAATTGAACAACTTGGTCTGGAACACCCATTCCAGCGCGTGCTGGATCGCCCCGATGTTCAGACAGAACAACAGCCCCAGGATCAAACCTGCGATCGTCCCGGCGATGCCGATCATCGACCCGGCCATGAAGAACACGCGCAGGATGGACGACGGGCTGGCGCCGATGGTGCGCAGGATGGCGATGTCCTTGGTCTTGTTCTTCACCAGCATGACGATGCCGGAAATGATGTTCAGCGCAGCAATGGCCACCACCATGCCCAGGATGATGCTCATGGCCACCCGCTCGACCTTAAGCGCGCCATAGAAGGCGGCCTGGCGTTCGCGCCAGTCGGTGACGATGGCTCCGGGTCCAGCGGCGTCACGCACCGCTGCGGTCATGTCGCCCACCTTGTCGGCATTGGCGACCTTGATCTCGATGACGTCCCAGACGCCTTCCTTGCCAAAGAACAGCTGCTGCTGCTCCAGCGGCATGAACATGAAAGCACGGTCGTAGTCAGCCGCGCCTGAGCGGAACAGGCCGCCGATGTAATAGGTCTTTTCCAGTCCGCCCAGATTGCCGAAGGCGCTGTCGGCGCCAGTCGGGGAATAAAGGGTGATCGGATCGCCGACCCGCACGCCCATGGAATTCGCCAATGAGGCGCCGATCAGAATGCGGTCGCCGCCATAGGCGCCCTTCCCGAAGCCGTCCCGTTCGGCAGGCGTCAGACTGTCGAACACGAACTTTGTGTCCGCCAGGTCTTGCGGCCGCACACCCCGCACGACAGCGCCCGTTGTGTAGCTGCCGACACGAACGAGGCTCTGCGCCTCGTTCAGCGGCGCGACGCTGACGACGCCCGGCACGGCCGCGATCCGCTTCAACGCCTCGTCCCGGTCCAGCGAGGTCAGGACGCTGCCCTGGACATACATATGCCCGTTGAAGGACAGCATCCGTCCCAGCAGCTCATTCCTGAAGCCGGACATGATGCTCAGCACCACGATCAGCGCCATCACCGCCAGCAGAATGCCGATGAAGCTGATGATGGCGATCAGGGCGACCCCGCCCTCCTTGCGTTTGGCGCGCAAGTAACGAAGGGCGAGCCCGATCTCCCAGGACGAGAATGGGCCGGAAGGACGAGACGGCAGGTTCAAGCAGTCAACCTTTCGATGGCTTCAGCCAGCGGCACAGAAACCTTTTCGCCGGTGGCGCGGCGCTTCAGCTCAACCACGCCATCAGCCAGTCCCTTGGGACCGATGGTCAACTGCCACGGCACCCCGATCAGGTCAGCGGTGGCGAACTTGCCGCCCGGACGCTCGTCGGTGTCGTCGTATAACACGTCCTTGCCCAGGGCTTCCAACTGCGCGACCGCATCTTCGCAGGCAGCCGAGACGGCCGCGTCGTTTGCGCGCAGATTGATGACGACCACATCGAAGGGCGCCACGGAGTCCGGCCAGATGATGCCGCCCTCGTCGTGGCTGGCCTCGATGATGGCGCCCAGCAGGCGTGACACCCCGACGCCATAGCTGCCCATGTGCACTTCGGTGTCCTGACCGTCCGGTCCGGCGACCTTGGCCTTCATAGGGACTGAGTACTTCGTGCCGAAATAGAAGATATGGCCGACCTCGATGCCGCGCGCCGACAGGCGGTCGCCTTCTGCGGTTTGCGCCTCAAACTGGGCCTGGTCGTGCATCTCTTCGGTGGCGGCGTAGAGGGCGGTGCGCTCGTCGAACACGGCTTGAACCGCCTCCGGGCTGAAATCGTCACCGGGCGCGGGCATCTCGACCAGTTTGCGGTCGCAGAAGACTTCGCTCTCGCCCGTTTCAGCCAGGACGATGAACTCGTGGCTCAGGTCGCCGCCGATGGGGCCGGTGTCGGCCCGCATCGGCACCGCCTTCAGCCCGATACGGGCGAAGGTGTTCAGATAGGCCGTAAACATACGATTGTAGGCCGTGCGAGCCGACGCTTCGTCGAGATCAAAGGAATAGGCGTCCTTCATCAGGAATTCGCGGCCACGCATCACCCCAAAGCGCGGGCGACGCTCGTCGCGGAACTTCCACTGAATGTGAAACAGGTTCAGCGGCAGTGACTTGTAGGACTTCACATAGGCGCGGAAGATGTCGGTGATCATCTCCTCGTTGGTCGGTCCGTACAGCAGTTCGCGCTCATGCCGATCGGTGATGCGCAGCATCTCGGGGCCATAGGCGTCATAACGCCCCGATTCCCGCCAAAGATCGGCCAGTTGCAGCGTCGGCATCAGCAGTTCGACCGCCCCGGCCCGCATCTGCTCCTCGCGCACGATCTGCTCGATCTTGCGCAGCACCTTCAGGCCCAGCGGCAGCCAGGCGTAGATGCCGGCGGCCTCCTGTTTGATCATCCCCGCGCGCAGCATCAACTGGTGCGAAACAATCTGGGCGTCCGAAGGGGCTTCCTTCAGCGTGGGCAGGAAAAAGCGCGACAGGCGCATGATCGGGAATCCTAGGCGTCGAAACAGTCTCAAGGCTTTAGCCGTTGGACCGGGGCGAAAGCTAGGCCGCCGCTTCTTTTAGACGGCCGGCGCCCGCGAGAAATCGGGCAGTGGCAGCCAGCCCGTATAGATCAGCACCATGACGAAGACCCAGACCAGGGCCGCCACCCAGGTGGTGGTGATGAATTTCTTCTTCAGGTTCGGCGTCTTGGGGGCCCCCCACTGAGCGCCGTCAGTCGGCGGTTCGGGGGATTCTTTCGCCATGCCCAAAGGCAGCACGCCGAACAGCACCGTCCACCAGACGACGACGTAGATACCGATCATAGTGAAGATGCCGATGGGCATGACGAACCTTTAGGGATGCGGTCGGCCGACGCCGTAACGGGCGGCCAGATATGGAGCGATGGCGTGGTCCTGCAGAAAACGACGGCCCGTCGCTTCGCTGATCTCAGCCTCGGGCCAGTCCAGTTCGCCGTCTAGCACTAGGATGGGACAACTCTGGTTCGCGTCTCCGACCTGTTCGATCACGGCTGCGCGCGGCCGCGGATAATCCAGATAGACCACGTCCAACGCATCGCGCAGATGCGGATAGAAGGCCAGCACGCCCTCGATATAGGCGCCGGGCGGACAGAACCAGGGACCGCCCTGATCATCGTGCCAATCAGGATTCAGCAGAAAAAGTTGCTCAGCCATGCCCTGCTCTAGCGCATAGCGATGCGGGTTTCCAACCCCATCCCGCTTGGTGAATGAGGGACGACTGGCTAGCATGGCGCCGTGATCAGCTATCCTAAACGCATACAGGCCTTCGCGGTCGCCGCCGCCGCTCTTGCGGGCTTTGTGGATGCTGTCGCCTTCATTCAGTCGGGCGGTTTCTTCGTGTCGTTCATGAGCGGAAATTCCACGCGCATGGCCGTGGGTTTCGCCCAGCACACCCAGGCCGCCTGGACCGCGCTCGCGCTGATCGGGGCCTTCCTGATGGGCGTCATCGGCGGGTCCAGTCTGGCCCGGTGGCCCCGGCACGGGCGGCTGGCGGTGATTGTCTCTGTCAGCGCCCTGCTGTTCGCCGCTGCCTGCGCCAGCCTGTTGCGCCAACCCTTTCTCGCTGCTCTGCTGTCAGCCCTGTCCATGGGGGCACTGAACATGGTTCTGGAGGAGAACGGCGAAACACGCGTCGCCCTGACCTATATGACCGGCGCCCTGGTGAAGATCGGCCAGAAGATCACCGCCGCCCTGTTCGGGGGGCCACGCTGGGCATGGCTCCCCTATCTGCTGCTTTGGCTGGGTCTGGCGGGTGGGGCCATCCTGGGCGCGGTCGCCTACAGGGTGATCGGATCGATCGCCCTCTTGCTCGCTTCAGCCGTGGCGCTGATCCTGGGTCTGATGTTGAGAAATCAAGCGCGCGTGCGCTGATCCCTCACAGACGCAGGACGATGGTCTCCACGATCGGGCGACGATCCCAGATGCGCTGGCTGGCCTTCTTCAACACGCGGCCGACCGCCTGTTCGATGACCATTTCATCTTCCAGCGCCTCGCCCTTCAGGCTGGTGACCACCTGTTCGACGCGCTCGGCCAGGTCGTCCAGAACATCGCCCAAGGGCTTCTCCAGATCGCCCGGCAGTCCCACGCTGCGGATGTCGATGTCGCTGACGATCCGTCCGCGCTTGTCCAGGCAGAAGCTGACGATCAGCACGCCGTTGGTCGAGGCGTGGCGACGCTCCTTGAGCGCCTCCCCCTGTTCCGTCACCAGCATGCCGCCGTCGACATACAGTCGGCCGTTCGGCACCTCATCGACGATGGCGGCGGGACCAGGCGCCAGACGCACCATGTCGCCGTTGCGCGGCGTCACGGCTTCCTTGACACCCATGTCCTTGGCCAGATTGGCGTGTTCCAACAGGAAGCGGCGCACGCCATGGGTCGGCACCGCGATCTTCGGCCGCGCCCATTCATACATCTGTTTCAGTTCGTCGCGGCACGGGTGGCCGGACACGTGAATGCCGGGGCTATCCTTCTCGGTGTAGAGACGCACGCCCCGGTCCGCGAGACGGTCCTGCAGACGACCAATGGCCAGTTCGTTGCCGGGAATCTGGCGCGACGAGAAGATGCAGTGGTCGCCAAGGCCCAGTTTGACTGTCGGATGCGTACCGTCCGCCACACGCGACAGAGCGGCGCGCGCTTCGCCCTGGCTGCCGGTGCACAGATACAAGATCTGATCGGCTGGCCAGACGCGGGCTTCCTCGTCGGACAGGAAGGGCTTCACATCCTGCAACATGCCGACATGCTTGGCCGCCGCCGTGATGCGGTGCATCGACCGTCCGGCCAGGGCGACGCGGCGTCCATTGGCTTCTGCGGCGCGAATGACGCTGTCCATGCGCGCGACGTTGGAGGCGAAGCAGCCGACCGCCACCCTGCCCTTCAGGGTCGATATCAGTTTGGTGATCGCCACCGCCACGTCGCCTTCCGACCCAGCGACGCCCGGCACGAAAACGTTGGTCGAGTCGCAGACCATCGCCAGCACGCCCTTGTCGCCCAGGGCGCGGATCGCGGGGGCGTCGGTTTTGGAGCCGATGACCGGCTGGTCGTCGATCTTCCAGTCGCCGGTGTGGAACACCAGCCCTAGGGGCGTGTCGATAGCCAGGCCGTTCGGCTCGGCGATCGAGTGGGTCATAGTGACGAAGGTCACGCCGAACGGACCCAGTTGCACCGAACCGCCCAGCGGAATTTCGATCAGCTCAACCTCATCCAGCAGGCCGCGCTCGCGCAGCTTGTCGCGGATCAGATAGGCGGTGAAGGGCGTTGCATAGACCGGCGCCCTAATGCGCGGCCACAACCAGCCCAGCGCGCCGATATGGTCCTCGTGCGCGTGGGTCAGCACGATGCCGCGAATATTCTCGCCTTCCAGATAGGTCGGGTCCGGCACGATCACGTCCACGCCGGGCGTCGACAGATCGCCAAAGGTGACGCCGACATCGACAATCAGCCACTCGCGATTGTTTTCGGGCCCGTAGCCATAGGCGTTCAGGTTCATACCGACCTCGTCCGAGCCGCCCAGCGGCAGGAAAACGAGTTCGTCTTGGGTTTGCTTTTTCATTCAGTCAGTCAAATGGGCGTTGCGACGCCAGATTTCTAGAAGACCACGGATGGTCAGGTCAGGATCAAAATGATCAATGCTGTCGGTCGCGCCCTCGAACAGGCTGGCCACGCCGCCGGTTCCGATGACGGTCATGGGCTTGCCCCACTCGGCCTTGATGCGTGAGACCAGCCCCTCGATCAGGGAGGTATAGCCCCAGAAGACGCCCGACTGCATGGCCTCGACCGTTCCCCTTCCGATGACGTGTTCCGGGCGCTGAATGGCGATGCGCGGCAGTTTGGCGGCCGCCTCGTGCAGGGCCTGCAGCGACAGGTTGATGCCGGGCGCGATCAGGCCGCCCTCGAATGCGCCGTCGACCCCAACGATATCGAAGGTTGTCGCCGTGCCGCTGTCGATCACAATCAGATCGCCTGGATACACGAGCTTGGCGCCGATGGCGTTGACCAGCCGGTCCGCACCCGCCTCGCTCGGCTTGGCGATGCGGACTTCGATGCCCAGATTGACGTTCTCGCCAATCACCAGCGGTTCGATGTTCAGATAACGCCGCGCCAGATTGCGCAGGTTGAAGATCGACTGAGGAACCACGCTGGAAATGATGCAGCCGGTCAGGCCTGCGACCTCCAGCCCCTTCATCAGCATCAGTTGGTTCAGCCAGACGGCGTACTCATCGGCCGTGCGCGTCGCCTCGGTCGCCGCGCGCCATTGAGCGATCCATTCCGATCCATCATGGACCGCGAAAAGCGTATTGGTGTTGCCCTGTTCAATCGCCAGCAGCATCTCAGGACGCCTTGCCTGAGTGGGCGCCGAAGAACACGTCGCCTGCCGAGATCAGACGCACCGAGCCATCGGCCAGACGCAAGCGCAGCGCGCCATCCGGCCCCACCCCTTCGGCAATCCCCTCCAGGGTTTCATTGTCCAACCGCGCCACGCACGGCCCGCTAAGCCCGGTGAGGCGGCTGGTCCAGGCGTCCAACACGGGTTCGAAGCCCAACGTCTGCCAACGTCCCCACCAGACAGCGAAAGTCTCGGCCAAAATCTCGGCTGCGGCTTCGATCGGTGGCACATAGGTCAGGTCAGCTCTCAGGCTGTCAGCAACAGCGGCGGCGCCTCGCTCCGTCCCTTCCGGCGCATGAGCCAGGTTCACGCCAATGCCGACGGCCAGCCATAGATCGCCGTTTTCGTGGACGCCCGATTCGACCAGAATGCCGGAGGCCTTGACCCCATCCAGCAGCACGTCGTTCGGCCATTTGATCGTGACCAGCGTCGGCGACACGAACACATCCAGCAAATCCGCCACCGCCAGCGCCGCCACGAAGGTGGCCTGAGCCGCCTCCGCCGCCGACTTGGGCGTGGTGATCAGCAGTGTGGCGGCCAGGTTGCCCTGTTCAGTGTCCCACTTGCGACCACGCCGCCCACGACCGGCGGTCTGGCGGCGCGCCACGATCCAGCGCGGCCCCGTCTCTCCGGCCTCGGCAAGGCGGCGCGCCTCGGCGTTGGTCGAGTCGATCTCGTCGTGGATCACCAGGGGAGCGGGCGTCAACGCCCTACCCGTTCCCGAAACCGGCGCTCGCAGCCTTGGTCAGCGGCTCCAGCCAGGTCAGACCCACGATCACCAGGGGGAAGGCGAAGGCCGCACAGGCCCAGCCGATCCACTTGGCTTCAGCCGGAGCCTTGTCGGTCGGCACATCATCCACAGGCGCGTCGAACCACATCAGCTTGATGATGCGCAGATAGTAGAAGGCGGCGACAACCGACGCGACCAGACCAGCAGCGGCGACGGGCCACAGGCCTGCGTTCGCGGCGGCGCCGAACACATAATACTTGCCCCAGAAGCCCGAGAACGGCGGCATGCCCAGCACCGACAGCGATAGAATGGTCAGGGCCACAGCCGTCAGCGGACGATCCTTCTTCAATCCGGCCAGATCGGCGATGCGGCGGATCGGACGGCCCGACTTGGACAGGCTGAGCAGTATGGCGAAGAAGCCCAGTTGGTCGATGACGTACAGCGTCATGAACATCAGCATGGCCTGCAGGCCCTGGCTGGTGCCTGCCGCGATGCCCAACAGGGCGTAACCGATGTTGGCGATCGACGAATAGGCCAGCAGACGCTGGATGTCCTTCTGCGCCAGCCCCCCGAAGGCGCCGACGACGAAGCTGATCAGCGAGATGGCGATCAGAACCTGCGACCACTGGGCGTGGGATTCAGCGAACCCGCCTTCCAGAGCGCGCGCGATCAGGACCATGGCCGCAACCTTGGGCGCCGTCGAGAACAGGGCGACGACAGGGGTTGGCGCACCTTCATAAACGTCGGGCGTCCACATGTGGAACGGCGCCGCCGAAACCTTGAACGCCAGACCGCAGATCAGGAAGACCAGACCGAACAGCAGGCCCGTAGAGGGATGGTCCACGGCGAACGCGGCGATGTCATCGAACCGCATCGACCCGGCGAAGCCGTAAATCAGGCTGGCGCCGTACAGCAGCAGACCCGACGACAGGGCACCCAGAACGAAATACTTCAGCCCCGCTTCCGACGCCTTGACGTCGTCACGGTGATAGGCGGCCAGCACGTACAGAGCCAGCGAGTGCAGCTCGATCCCGACATACATCGAGATCAGGTCTCCCGAGGACGCCATCATGCCCATGCCGACTGAGGCCAGCACGATCAGGACCGGGTACTCGAACTTGGCGATGCGCGTACGCTTCATCCAGCCGTCGCCGAGGATGATGGCCACGGCAGCCGACAGATAGATGACGCTCTTGCCGTAGATGGCCAACGGATCAGCGATATAGGCGCCGTTGAAGGCCGAGCCCCAGGGGCCGGTGACGGCGATGACGGCGGCGGCAATCAGCAGCAGGGTCGACAGGATCGACACCAATCGGGCGCTCTTGTCGCCGATGAAGGCGCCGACCATCAGCAGAACCAGAGCGCCGACCGCAAGGGTCAGCTCCGAGGCGGCGAGATGCAGGGCGGAGGACAGATCAGGCATTATGGTCTCACCCGCCGATCGCGGCGCGATAGGCGCTGGTCAGGGCCTCAACGGCAGGCCCGGTGTAATCGAGGACGGCGGCCGGATAGACCCCCAGCCAGATGGTGCCGATGATCAGCGGCACGAACAGCAGCAGTTCGCGCTTGTCGATATCGGTGATGGTCTGAAGCTTCGGATTGGTGATCTCGCCGAACATGACCGCGCGATACAGGGTCAGGGCATAGACCGCCGAGAAGATGACGCCAGAGGCCGCCACCAGCGCCGCCCAGGTCGAGGCGTGATAGGCGCCCGTCATGGTCAGCACTTCGCCGATGAAGCCAGAGGTGCCCGGCAGGCCGACATTGGCCATGGTGAACATCAGGAAGATGGCTGCAAACCACGGCATCCGCGCCGTCAGGCCGCCGTAGAACGCGATCTCGCGGGTGTGCATCCGGTCGTAAACAACGCCGACGCACAGGAACAGCGCGCCCGAAATCAGACCGTGGCTGATCATCTGGAACACGGCGCCTTGCATGCCCACGTCGTTGCCCGAGAAGATGCCCAGGGTGACGAAGCCCATGTGGGCGACCGATGAATAGGCGATCAGCTTCTTGATGTCCGTCTGACGCCAGGCGACCAGCGACGTATAGACGATGGCGATCACCGACAGGGTGAAGACCAGCGGGCGGAACATCTCCGACGCCTGCGGGAACATCGGCACGTTGAACAGGATGAAGCCGTACCCGCCCAGTTTCAGCAGAATGCCAGCCAGAATGACCGAACCGGCCGTCGGCGCCTGAACGTGGGCGTCAGGCAGCCAGGTGTGCACCGGCCACATCGGCATCTTCACCGCAAATGAAGCGAAGAAGGCCAGCCAAAGGATCGGCTGAACGGCGGGGCTGAAGGCGAACTTCTTCAGTTCCGGGATGCTGGTGGTTCCGGCGGTGTGCGCCATCCACAGCATGGCCAGCAGCATCAGCACCGACCCCAGCAGGGTGTAGAGGAAGAACTTGTAGGCCGCGTAGATCCGGTTCTGACCGCCCCAGATGCCGATGATCAGGAACATCGGCACCAGAGTGCCTTCGAAGAAAATATAGAACAGGAACAGGTCCAGCGAGGTAAAGACGCCAATGACCAGCGTCTCCAGGATCAGGAAGGCCGCCATATATTCGACGACGCGCGTCTCGATCGACTTCCAGCTGGCCAGGATGCAGATCGGCATCAGGAAGGCCGTCAGCAGGACGAACAGGATCGAAACCCCGTCAACGCCCAGATGATAGCTGGCGCCTGCGAACCAGGGCGCGAACTCGACGAACTGATAGTTGGTGTTCGACGGATCGAACCCGGCGACCAGCGCAACAGACACGCCCAGCACGACCAGGGTCGTGATCAGGGCGATCCAGCGGGCCGCAGGCGCAGCGGCGTCCTGGTTCCTGGACGCCAGTCTGACGCCAAGGATGACCAGTGCGCCGACCAGCGGCAGGAATGTGACGAGGCTCAGGATGTAGGGCACGGGCTCAGGCTCCCCACGCGAGGATGGCGAAGGTGAGCAGACCAGCCACCCCGAGCAGCATCACGAAGGCATAGTGATAGACATAGCCGGACTGGATCTTGCCCAGTCGCGCGGCGGATTTGAGAGACGCCCAGGCAGCGCCGTTCGGGCCGAGGCCGTCGATGATCTTCACGTCGCAGATCTTCCAGAAGAAGTTCCCGATGGCGCGGAAGCCGCGCACGAAGACGAAGTCATACAGCTCGTCGAAATACCACTTGTTGTAGAGGAAGCGGTACACGACGCCGTTCCGTTCAGCCATGCGGCGGCCCATGCCTTCGCGAGCGACATAGATCCAGTAGGCGAAGGCGGTGCCGATCAGCGTCAGGATCAGCGGCGACCACTTCACCCAGGTCGGGACCGAATGGCTCTCGTGCAGGACGTGGTTGTGTTCGCCGGTGAAGATGGCGCCGCGCCAGAACTCGTCCTCGTGGTGGCCGATGAAGTGCGGCGCGAAGACGAAACCTGCAGCAACAGCGCCGACCGACAGCAGGATCAGCGGGATCAGCATGACCGGCGGGCTTTCATGCGGCTGCAGCGGGCCATGGTGACCGTGGTCGTCGTGGGCATGGTCGTCATGCGCATAAGCATGGGCGACGGCGTGGCCATGATCGTCGGGCAGCGGCTCGGAATGCGTCTCAAGCTGCGCGTCCGTGGCGTGATCGTCGGCGTGATGCGCCCCCTCTTCCTTCCACACAGGCTTGTTGTGGAAAGTCATGAAGACCAGACGCCACGAATAGTAGGCCGTCAAACCGGCGGCGATGATGCCGACGAAGAAGGCGAACAGGCCGATGGCCGAGTGACCCGAGGCCGCCGAAGCATAGGCGCTCTCGATGATCGAGTCCTTGGAGTAGAAGCCGGCGAACCCGCCGACGCCGGGGATGCCCAGGCCGGTGATGGCGATGGTGCCGATGGTCATCACCGCATAGGTGACTGGCAGCAGCTTCCACAGCCCGCCCATCTTCCGCATGTCCTGTTCATGGTGCATCCCGTGGATCACCGAACCGGCGCCCAGGAACAGCAGGGCCTTGAAGAAGGCGTGGGTGAACAGGTGGAACATGGCGGCCTGATAGGCCCCGACGCCCGCCGCGAAGAACATGTAGCCCAGCTGCGAACAGGTCGAATAGGCGATGACCCGCTTGATGTCGTTCTGCGTCAGGCCGACCGTCGCGGCGAACAGGGCCGTGATCGCGCCGATGATGGCGATGATCTGCGACGCGCCCGGCGCATATTCATAGATCGGGCTTAGCAGGCAGACCATATAGACGCCGGCCGTCACCATGGTCGCGGCGTGGATCAGCGCCGACACGGGCGTCGGGCCTTCCATCGCGTCCGGCAGCCAGGTGTGCAGGAAGAACTGGGCCGACTTGCCCATGGCGCCGATGAACAGCAGGAAGCCGGCCAGATCCAGCGCGGACCAATGGACGCCCAGGAACTCCCACGTCGTGCCGGCCTTGGTGGCGATCAACGGGAACAGTTCGGCGAAGTTGATGGTGCCGTACATCCAGAAGATCGTCATGATCCCCAGGACGAAACCGAAGTCGCCGACGCGGTTGACGACGAAGGCCTTGATGGCGGCGGCGCTGGCCGTCGGCTTCTTGAACCAGAAGCCGATCAGCAGATAGGACGCCAGGCCCACGCCTTCCCAGCCGAAGAAGATCTGCATGAAGTCGGCGGCCGTCACCAGCGCCAGCATCATGAAGGTGAACAGCGACAGATAGGCGAAGAAGCGCGGCCGGCTGTCGTCCTCGGCCATGTAGCCCCAGGAATACAGGTGAACCAGCGACGACACGCTGGTGACAACGATCAGCATGGTCGCCGACAAGGCGTCGATGCGGATCGACCAGGCCGACTGGAAATCGCCCACGTTGATGAAGGGCGCCAGGCGAATGGTGAAGGGCTCCATATGGCCCCAGGTCCACTGGCCGAACACCGTCCAGGCGACGGCGCACGAGAAGAACAGCAGGCCGGTCGTGACGGCCTGCGACGGGATGTTGCCGATCCGGCGTCCGAAGAAGCCGGCGATGGCCGCGCCCAGCAGCGGGGCGAAGATCCCGAGAATGACGAGAGTATGGAAGGTCACGCTCAGCCCTTCATCACGGAGGCGTCGTCCACGGCGATGTCGCCGCGGTTACGGAAGAAGGTCACCAGGATCGCCAGGCCGACGGCGGCCTCGGCCGCGGCGACGGTCAGGACGAACATCGCCATGATCTGTCCGCTGATGTCGTTCAGATAGGTCGAGAAGGCGACGAAGTTGATGTTCACGGCCAGCAGGATCAGTTCGATCGACATCAGGATGATGATGACGTTCTTGCGGTTCACGAAGATGCCGAACACCCCGATGGTGAACAGGATGGCGGCGACCGTCAGATAGTGGGTCAATCCAATGACCATCAGAAAAGCTCCTCGGCGCTGACGCCCTGCCCGGTCTGGGCTGACTTGACCTCGACCGACTTCTTGCGGTCGCGGTTGACCTGATCGCCGATGTTCTGGCGCTTGATATGCGGCTTGTGGCGCAGGGTCAGGGTGATGGCGCCGATCATGGCGATCAGCAGCACGATGCCCGCAGCCTGGAAGAAGTAGATGTAGTCCGTGTAGAGTACCCGGCCGATCGCCTGGACGTTCGTCACATCGAGCGAAGGCTCGACCGGGCCGGTGCGTCCGTTCGTTGCGCCGCCCTGAACCACGGCTACCGACACCATGATCATTTCCGCCAGCAGCACACCCGAGATGATCGCGCCGAACGGCAGGTAGCGGGCATATCCCTCGCGCAGTTTCACGAAGTCGACGTCCAGCATCATGACGACGAACAGGAACAGAACCGCGACCGCGCCGACGTAGACGACGACCAGCAGCATCGCCAGGAACTCGGCGCCCAAAAGGACGAACAGTCCCGCCGACGAGAAGAAGGCCAGGATAAGCCAGAGCACGCTGTGCACCGGGTTGCGCGCGGTCACGACCAGAAGGCCGGAAACCGTGGCCACCGCCGCCAGCAGGAAGAAGGCTATGCTTTGCAGCATGTCGGGACGAAGCCCCTTTCGTATCGGCCGCGACCCCGTCTGGAATCGGCGACCCGTTATGCGAGATGCGCCTTAGCGGTAAGGCGCGTCGAGTTCCAGATTCTTGGCGATCTGCCGTTCCCAGCGGTCGCCGTTATCAAGCAGGCGTTGCTTGTCGTAGAGCAGCTCCTCGCGCGTTTCGACGGCGAATTCCGAGTTGGGTCCTTCGACAATCGCATCCACCGGGCAGGCCTCCTGGCACAGGCCGCAGTAGATGCATTTCACCATGTCGATGTCATAGCGCGTAGTGCGGCGGCTGCCGTCGGCGCGGGGTTCGGCCTCGATGGTGATGGCCTGGGCCGGGCAGATGGCTTCGCACAGCTTGCAGGCGATGCAGCGTTCTTCACCATTGGCGTAACGGCGCAGCGCGTGTTCGCCACGGAAGCGCGGCGACTGCGGGTTCCGTTCGAACGGATAGTTCACGGTCATCTTGGGCCGCGCCATGTACTTCAGCGAAAGGCCGATGGCGCCGATGGCGTCCAGCATCATCGCGCCCTTGGCTGCCTGGACGATACGAGTGAACATCAGGGCTTATCCTTAGGGGCAGGCGTCGTCGGGGTTGCAGGCTGGCTGGCGCGGAAATCCTGTTCGATCCGCTCCTGACGGCGCTGCCACTGATAGCTGGACTCGGGCATGCGCGTGTCGGGCGCGCATGCCGCCGTCACGCCCAGAAGGCCGATGGAAATGACGAAGACCTTCATCATGCCCCCACCACGAACACGCGCCAGGCCGAAACGATCACGACCGCGACCAGCGATGTCGGCAGGAAGACCTTCCAGCCCAGTCGCATCAGTTGGTCATAACGATAGCGGGGCACGAAGGCCTTCACCAACGAGATGCACAGGAACCAGAACACCGTCTTGGTGACGAAGGTCAGCAGATAGATCGCGTAGGCGATCCAGGCGGGCAGCCCCTCAAGGAAAGACTGCGACAGGAAGCCAGGATTCCAGCCGCCGAAGAACAACAGGGTGATCATCGCCGACATGAAGACGATGTTGACGTACTCGCCCATCATGAACAGCAGATACGGGGTCGAGCTGTATTCCACCTGATAACCAGCGACCAGATCCGACTCTGACTCCGGCAGGTCAAAGGGCGGACGGTTCGTCTCGGCCAGGGCCGAGACGAAGAAGATGATCGACATCGGGAACAGAATGACCACCAGAGGCCAGGTTCCGGCGCCGCCGCCAAAGGCGAACCAGTTCCAGAAATAACCGCTCTGGGCTTCCACGATCTTGGACAGGTTCATCGTGCCAGCCAGAAGGATGACGTTGATGATGATCAGGCCCAGCGAGACTTCATAGGACACCATCTGAGCCGCAGAACGCAGCGAACCCAGGAACGGATACTTCGAGTTCGAAGCCCAACCGCCCATGATGATGCCGTACACGCCCAGCGACGAAACGGCGAAGATGTACAGGATGCCGACGTTCAGATCCGACACCACCCAGCCAGGGGCGAACGGAATAACCGCCCAGGCCATGAAGGCCAGGATGACGGTGATGATCGGGGCGATGATGAAGACCGCCTTGTCGGCGCCAGCCGGGATCACGACCTCCTTCAGCACGAACTTGATCATGTCCGCGAAGGATTGCAGCAGGCCGAAGGGGCCGACGACGTTCGGCCCTTTGCGCATCTGCACCGAAGCCCAGACCTTGCGGTCGGCCAGCAGCAGGAAGGCGACGCCAATCAGGACGCCGACGGTGATCAGAAGAATCTGGCCGACCGTAATCAGCGTCCAGCCGACGGGCGTGGCCCAGAAAGAAACGGGGTCCATGGTTTACTCCGCCGCCATCGCGACCGGGGCGATCCGCAAAGCGGACAGTTCGGCCATCGTCGCGCTGGCGCGCGCTATCGGATTGGAAAGATAGGGGTCCGTCACTGCCGAGCCGAAGACGGTGTCGCCCAGGTCGCCCTTGGCGCCCAGCGAGGCCACATCGAACGAAACCGGCGCCGGCAGATAATCGATCCGGCCGAAGGTCGGATGGTCGCCCATCAGCTTGTCGCGCAGTTGCTCCAGCGTGTCGTAAGGCAGGGTCTGATCTACGCGCGCCGACAGGGCGCGGATGATGGCCCAGTCTTCCTTGGCTTCGCCCTTCGGGAAGACGACGCGTTCGGCCATCTGCACCCGGCCTTCGGTGTTGACGTACAGGCCCGACTTCTCGGTGTAGGCGGCGCCCGGCAGGATGACGTCGGCGCCGTGCGCGCCGCGATCCCCGTGGCTGCCCAGATAGACCCGGAAAGCGTTCGATCCGGTCGCATCGACCTCGTCGGCGCCCAGCAGGAACAGCACGTCCAGCGCGTCGGGCTTCAGCATGTCAGCGACCTTCAGGCCGCCCCCATTTTCGCTGGTTTGGGCCGGCACGAAGCCCATGTCCAGACCGGCGACGCGCGACGCGGCGTGGTGCAGGACGTTGAAGCCGTTCCAGCCTTCAGCGACCACGCCGACCTTTTTGGCCAGTGCGCCCAGGGCGTTCAGGACAGCCGCACCGCCCTCCCCGCGCAGCGCGCCGGCGCCGACGATGATCGCCGGGCGTTCGGCCTTGGTCAGGAAGTCCATCGCCGACTTGGGCAGTTTGCCGAGCGTCTTCGAACCCGCGCCCAGATAGGCGTAGTCAAACGTCAGGTCGGCCTGCTCGCCGATCAGACCGATCTCCATGTCCCCTTTCAGCCAGGCCTTGCGCAGGCGGGCGTTCAGAAGCGGCGCCTCGGTGCGCGGATTGGCGCCGACGATCAGGACGGCGTCGGCCTTTTCGATGCCTTCCAGGCCGGTATTGAACAGCCAGCCTTCGCGCGGACCATAGCCCAGAGCGGCGCCGTCCTGGCGGCAGTCGGTGTTGTTTGAGCCCAGGGCGCGGAACAGGTCCAGCGTGGCCTTCATCGACTCGGCGTCCTGCAGGTCGCCGGCGATCACGCCGATGCGGTCGGCCGGAGCCGCCTTCAGCTTGGCGGCGACGGCGTCCAGCGCCTCGTTCCATGTGGCGGCGCGCAGCTTGCCGTTCTCGCGGATCCACGGGCGGTCCAGACGACGCGCGGTCAGGCCGTCGACCACGTAGCGGCTCTTGTCCGACAGCCACTCTTCGTTGACGGCCTCATTGACGCGCGGCAGCACGCGCATGACCTCGGCCCCGCGATAGTCGGCGCGGATGTTCGATCCCAGGGCGTCCATGACGTCGATGGTTTCGGTCTTCTTCAGTTCCCACGGTCGATAGTGGTACTGCCACGGACGGTGCGTCAGGGCGCCGACCGGGCACAGGTCGTTGACGTTGCCGGACAGTTCCGAGGCGACCGACTTTTCCAGATAGGTCGTGATTTCGGCATCTTCACCGCGCGAGATCATGCCGATGTCCGGCACGCCTGCGACTTCGGTGATGAAGCGGACGCAACGCGTGCATTGGATGCAGCGCGTCATGAAGGTTTTGATCGTCGGCCCCATGTGTTTTTCTTCGACCGCACGCTTGTTCTCCGAATAGCGCGAGCCGTCGCGGCCATAGCCGACCGACTGGTCCTGCAGGTCGCATTCGCCGCCCTGGTCGCAAATCGGGCAGTCCAGCGGGTGGTTGATGAGCAGGAACTCCATCACCCCTTCGCGCGCCTTCTTGACCATCGGCGTGTCGGTGAAGATTTCCTGGCCGTCGGCGGCCGGAAGCGCGCACGAAGCCTGGGGCTTGGGCGGTCCGGGCTTCACCTCGACCAGGCACATGCGGCAGTTGCCGGCGATGGACAGGCGTTCGTGGTAGCAGAAGCGCGGGATTTCCTGCCCCGCACGCTCGGCGACCTGGAGCACGGTCATGCCGGGCTCGAACTCGGTTTCGACGCCGTTGACCTTGGCGACTGGCATCAGCGGGCCTCTTCTTCAGCGGGAACGGCCAGATCGGCCTGTTCCGTCGTCCCATCAGGGAGCGTCTGTGTGATGGTGATCGCCCCGCCATTGATGACGTAGCGGATCACCGGATCGTCGGGCTGGTCCATCCAGCGGACGAGCGTCTCATCCGGAAGGTCGAGCGGTTTCCACTCAACCCGATCAGTCTGCACGCGGCAGTCGGCGCGCATCCGCCCGCCGTCGACCGGCGCGCGCCACGAGGTGTGGACCACGCCGTCCTCCACGCCATCGACATCGATCGCCACCGGTTGCTGTCCGTGAACAGCGGCCAGTCCGGCGCGGCAGACCCGGCGCAGATCAGCTTCGGTCAGCACTGTCGGCGCTGCGGCTTCAGGCGTCTTCACCGCCGCCGGAGCGGTTTCAACCGGCTTCGGCGCAGCCGCGCGTTCGCCGCAAGCGGCGAGAGCCAGGGCTCCGATGATGATGACGGGCAAAAGGCGCATCATTACTCCGCAGCGATCGCGTGACCGGCGAAGTTCGCACGGCGGCTGCGGTAGTTGGCGATGCGCTCCTCGATCTCGTGACGGAAGTGACGGATCAGGCCCTGAACCGGCCATGCGGCGGCGTCGCCCAGGGCGCAGATGGTGTGCCCCTCGACCTGCCCCGCCACATCCAGCAGCAGGTCGATCTCCGACGGATCGGCCTCGCCCACGGCCATCCGCTCCAGCACGCGCCACATCCAGCCGGTGCCTTCGCGGCACGGCGTGCATTGGCCGCAGCTCTCGTGCTTGAAGAAGTAGCTGATGCGGGCGATCGCCTTCACGATGTCCGTCGACTGATCCATCACCGTAACGCCCGCCGTTCCCAGGGACGAGCGCATTTCGCGCATGGAATCGAAGTCCATCAGGACCGTCTCGGCCTGTTCGCGCGTGATGACCGGGCAGGACGCGCCGCCGGGGATGATGGCCTTCAGATTGCTCCAGCCGCCGCGCACGCCGCCGCCGTGATCCTCGATCAGCTGGCGCAGCGGGATCGACATGGCCTCTTCGACCACGCAGGGCGTGTTCACATGGCCGGACAGGGACATCAGCTTGGTGCCGGTGTTGTTCGGACGGCCAAAGCTGGCGAACCAGTCGGCGCCGCGACGCAAGATGGTGCCGACGACGGCGATCGACTCGACGTTGTTCACCGTGGTCGGGCAGCCATAGAGACCAGCACCTGCCGGGAACGGCGGCTTCAGGCGCGGCTGGCCCTTCTTGCCTTCCAGCGACTCCAGCAGCGCCGTCTCTTCGCCGCAGATATAGGCCCCGCCGCCGTGGTGGATATAGACGTCGAAGTCCCAGCCGTGGACGTTGTCCTTGCCGATCAACCTAGCCTCATAGGCCTGCTTGACGGCGGCTTCCATCCGCTCGCGCTCCAGCACGTATTCGCCGCGCAGATAGATGTAGCAGGCGTGAGCCTGCATCGCGAAGCTGGCGATCAGCGCGCCTTCGATCAACAGGTGCGGATCATGACGCATGATCTCGCGGTCCTTGCAGGTCGCGGGCTCGGATTCGTCGGCGTTGATGACCAGATAGTGAGGACGATCCTTCACTTCCTTGGGCATGAACGACCACTTCAGGCCGGTCGAGAAACCGGCGCCGCCACGGCCGCGCAGGCCCGAGGCCTTGACGTTGTTGATGATCCAGTCGCGGCCAAGGTCCAGCATGTCCTTGGTGGCGTTCCACGCGCCGCGCGACTTCGCCCCCTCAACGCCCCAATCATGGAAGCCATACAGGTTGGTGAAGATGCGATCTTTGTCTTCGAGGATTCCGACCATAGTCCTCAGAGTCCTTCCACCAGACGACGTCTGTGATGACGGGTGCGCATGAACACGGCGGCGAGAACCAACGCCCAGCCAGCGGCCAGCATCCCGTAAGAAACAGTGACAGCCCATTCGCCGATGCCGAACATCCCGTTACGGGACGCCAGGATCAGCAGGGCGGCGGCGACGACCAGACCCAGGCCGCCCAGACGCAACGGGCGACCAACGCCGCGCAGCTCCTTGCGGTAGGCCGCGCGGCCTTCCTCGGTTGAGAGATCAGGACGCGCCATCACGCAGGCGCCTTTTCGACCGGCGCCGGATCGCTGTTCGGCAGCTTTTTGATCGGCTTGGCGGCCGAACCGTCATACAGCTTGGGATCAAGCAGGGTCTTGGCCCCGCCCATCGGCGCCGACGTGTGACGGCCTGCATACGAACCCGGCTTCGGCGTCTTGCCGGCGGCGAAGTCGTCGATGATCTGGGCCATCGTCTCCGGCGTCAGGTCTTCATAATAATAGTCGTTGATCTGGGCCATCGGCGCATTCGAGCAGGCTCCCAGGCATTCGACTTCCTGCCAGGTGAAGCGACCGTCCGCCGACAGATGATCCTTGGGACCGATCTTCTCCTTGCAGACCTTCATCAGCTCATTGGCGCCGCGCAACGCGCACGGCGTGGTGCCGCAAACCTGGATCAATGCGGTCTTGCCGACCGGCTCCAGCATGAACATGGTGTAGAAGGTCGCGACCTCCAGCACCCGGATATAGGCCATGTCCAACAGTTCGGCGATGGCGCGGATGGCGGGTTCGGAAACCCAGCCTTCCTGCTTCTGCACCAGCCACAGAACCGGGATCACCGCCGACTGACGGCGCGATTCCGGGTATTTCTTGATCCACCACTCGGCCTTGGTCATCGTCGCCTCCGAGAAGGCGAACGAGGCAGGCTGTTCCTTGGCGAGACGACGAACGGACATCCGCTAGGCCTTCACAAAATCAACGCGAGCGATCTTGTCGCCGGCGAACGAATAGATTGCGGCCACCTCGAAAGGCGCTGCATCGGGCGACCGGAACACACGCTCATGGTCGATTACAGTATTCCCGACAACGATCCGCGACAGCAGTTCCGCACGGTTTTGCGGGAACTGGGCGAACATGCCCTCGTGACGCTCGCGATAGGCGTCCAGGCCCTTAAGGTTGGGTTCGCCATTCAGGTCGGAAATGGTGATCCCCTCGTCGAAGAAGGTGACGAAGGTCGCCAGATCCTGGGCGTTGTAGGCGTCGAGCTGGGCCTGCACCACGGCTTCGCGGCTCATCGGTCCACCTCGCCGAACACGATGTCGAGCGAACCCAGGATGGCCGAAACATCGGCCAGTTGGTGTCCGCGATTCATCGGCCCCATCTGCGCCAGGTGACGGAAGCCCGGCGCCGAGATCTTGACCCGATACGGCTTGTTGGTGCCGTCCGAGACCAGATAGATGCCGAACTCGCCCTTGGGCGCTTCGACCGAAGCATAGACTTCGCCTTCCGGCGTCTTGAAGCCCTCGGTGTAGAGCTTGAAGTGGTGGATCAGGGATTCCATCGACCGCTTCATTTCGCCACGACGCGGCGGAACGATCTTGTTGTCCTCGATCATCACCGGCTCGCCGGGGCAGTTGCGAAGCTTATGGATGCACTGCTCCATGATCCGCACGGACTGCTTCATCTCTTCGACGCGGACCAGATAGCGGTCCCAGCAGTCGCCGTTCTTGCCGACGGCGATGTCGAACTCCAGTTCGGCATAGCATTCATAGGGCTGCGACTTGCGCAGGTCCCAGGCGATGTTCGAACCGCGCAACATCACGCCGCTGAAGCCCCAGGCCAGGGCCTCTTCCTTGCTCACGACGCCGATATCGACGTTGCGCTGCTTGAAGATGCGGTTCTCGGTGACCAGGCTATCGATATCGGCCAGGGCCTTCGGGAACTCCTGGCACCAGCGCCCGATGTCGTCGATCAGGTCCATCGGCAGGTCCTGATGGACACCGCCGGGACGGAAATAGTTGGCGTGCAGACGGGCGCCGCAGGCCCGCTCATAGAACACCATCAGCTTTTCACGCTCTTCGTGACCCCACAGCGGCGGGGTCAGGGCGCCCACGTCCATGGCCTGCATGGTCGCGTTCAGCAGGTGGTTCCCGATCCGGCCGATTTCCGAATACAGAACCCGGATCAACTGGGCGCGATAGGGGACCTCGACGCCGAGCAATTTTTCGATGGCCAGGCAGAAGGCGTGTTCCTGGTTCATCGGCGAGACATAGTCTAGGCGATCCAGATACGGCACGTTCTGCAGATAGGTGCGCGCCTCCATCAGCTTTTCGGTGCCGCGGTGCAGCAGACCGATGTGCGGATCGACACGTTCGACGATTTCACCATCCAACTCCAGCACCAGGCGCAGCACGCCGTGCGCTGCCGGGTGTTGCGGGCCGAAGTTGATAGTGAACTTGCGGTCTTCCATCTCACGCGCGTGTGCCGTGCGGATGTCGGTCACGTCGTCGAAAACGTCCGTGCCGCCCAGTGATGCGGGGGTGTGGGCTCCGTCAGCCATCAGACATTGCCTCCGGCTTTTTCGTCGCCCGGCAGGACCGGAGCGGGATACTCAGCGCCTTCCCACGGCGACAGGAAGTCGAACGTGCGGAACTCCTGGGTCAGCTTGACGGGTTCATAGACCACGCGGCGCTGCTCCTCATCGTAGCGGACCTCGACATAACCGGTCATCGGGAAGTCCTTGCGAAGGGGGTGCCCTTCGAAACCATAGTCGGTCAGCAGACGGCGCATGTCCGGGTGGCCTGAGAACAGCACGCCGTACATGTCGAACGCCTCGCGTTCGAACCAGTTTGCGGACGGATAGACCTCGATCACCGTTGGAACCGGCTGCACCTCATCCGTCGTCACCTTGACGCGCACGCGCGCATTCCGGGTCAGCGACAGAAGATGATAGACAACCTCGAACCGCTCTTCACGATCCGGGTAATCGACGCCGCAGACGTCCAGCAACTGCTGGAACCCGAACTGGTCCCGCAGCGCCGTCATGACCTCAACGATCCGCTCGCGCTGGGCGACCAGCGTCAGTTCGCCGAATGCGACCTGCGCCTCGACGCCCAGAGCGCCGACCATTTCGGCGCCCAGCGGGGTCAGAGCGGCCTCGTGCTGAGCTTGAACAACCAAGGAGCTCATCGGTCGATCGTCCCCGTGCGACGGATCTTCTTCTGCAACTGCAGCAGGCCATACAACAACGCCTCGGCCGTCGGCGGGCAGCCCGGGACGTAGATGTCCACCGGAACCACGCGGTCGCAGCCGCGCACGACGCTGTAGCTATAGTGATAATAGCCGCCGCCATTGGCGCAGCTGCCCATCGACACGACGTAGCGCGGATCGGGCATCTGGTCATAGACCTTGCGGATGGCGGGGGCCATCTTGTTGGTCAGGGTGCCGGCGACGATCATCAGATCCGACTGACGCGGGCTGCCGCGCGGCGCCATGCCGAAACGCTCGACGTCGAAACGCGGCATCGACATCTGGATCATCTCAACGGCGCAACAGGCCAGACCAAACGTCATCCACATCAGCGAGCCCGTGCGCGCCCAGTTGATCACGTCATCGGCGGCGGCGACCAGATAGCCCCGCTCGCCCAGCTCCATGTTCACGGCCTCGAAGAACTTGTCGTGGACCTTGGGGTCGTAACCTTCGACGGTCGAACGGGCGGCCGATCCGGCAGCGACCAGCGGCGCGCCAGCGGCGGTGACCAGCGACGGCGCTCCCGCCCCCGAAGCCACGGAAGTGGTGACTACTCCCATTCCAGGGCTCCCTTCTTCCATTCGTAGATGAAGCCGATGGTCAGAACGCCCAGGAAGGCCATCATCGACCAGAAGGCGAAGACCATTCCAGCGTGCGACAGGTCGAACATCGACACGGCCCACGGGAACAGGAAGGCGACCTCCAGGTCGAAAATGATGAACAGGATCGACACCAGATAGAATCGCACGTCGAACTTCATGCGAGCATCGTCGAATGCGTTGAACCCGCACTCATAGGCCGACAGCTTCTCACTATCGGGGCTCTTCGGCGCCAGCAGCAGAGGCAGGGCGATGAAGAGGATGCCAATCACCGCAGCGATGGCGGCGAAGATCAGCACGGGCAGATATTCGAGCAAAAATGCGTTCATGCGAAAGAACCTCGTCCGCCGGGGAGAGGCGGATTCGGCGCTTCTTAGACCCATCGTCGCCGGGGTTCAAACCCCGTAACCACTTGCTTTTTTATTGAGAATGGCTCGCAAATCCCTAGCGCGGCCGCAGCGCCATTTGTCGCAGCCGCAATGGTTGCGCCTTCCCCCCTCTCCAAGTCCTACTGAAGGCCCCGATCCGTAACAGAAAGTCATCTTGATGAGCGTCGCCAGCCGGGCCCTGAATGCGGTCGAACGTATCGGGAATAAACTGCCCGACCCTGTCTTTCTGTTTCTGTGGCTGATCCTGGGACTGATCGTGCTCAGCATGGTCGGGGCCGGGCTGGGCTGGTCGGCGATCAATCCGGTGACCGGCGAGGCGCTGGTGGCGCAAAGTCTGCTTTCACCCGCAAATCTGGAGCGGCTGATCATCGGCATGCCCCGAACCCTGGCGGACTTCCCTCCCCTCGGCATTGTCATAACCATCATCTACGGCGCCTCGGTCGCTGAGCGGACCGGCATGTTCGCCACCGCCATCCGGGGGGCGCTGCTGAATGCGCCCAGGTCGATCCTCACGCCGGTCATCGTCATAACAGGCATGGTGTCCCACCATGCGTCGGACGCCTCCTATGTCGTGGTCATCCCGCTGGCCGCCGTCATCTTCGCTGCAGCGGGTCGTCATCCTCTCGCCGGCCTGGCCGCAGGCTTCGCCGCGGTGTCAGGCGGCTACGCGGGAAACCTGTTTCCGGGCGCCAGCGACGCGCTGATTCTCGGCATCACCGAACCTGCGGCGCAGCTGATCGACCCGTCCTATTCGGTGAATATTGCGGGCAACTGGTTCTTCATCGTCGGGGTCGTCTTCGTCTTCACCCCCATTGTCTGGTTCTTGACCGACCGCGTCATCGAACCGCGCCTGGGCAAGTGGACGCCATCGGCCGGGGTTGCGGCGCCCGCCACTTCGGAAAAACAACCTCTCACCGCCGACGAGAAGCGGGGCCTGAAGTTCGCCGGTCTGGCTCTGCTCGGCATGATCGCGCTGTGGACCCTCATCACCTTCCTGCCCAACTCGCCCTTCGTCGATCCCACCGCAGAGCCGGAACAGCGTTTCAACCCGCTCTATCGCTCTCTGGTCGCCTTCTTCGCCGCCACCTTCTTCATCACGGGCGGCGCCTATGGTGTCGGCGCGCGATCCATCCAGTCCCATCACGACTTGGTGCGAATGATGCGCGAGGGCATCGAGCAACTGGCCCCCTATATCGTCCTGGCCTTCTTCGCCGCCCACTTTGTGGCGATGTTCAACTGGTCCGGCCTGGGACCGATTCTGGCAGTGAACGCCGCCGCCGGCTTCCAGACCCTGTCGCTGCCCGCCCCGCTGCTGCTGATCTGCGTCGTTCTGATCTCCTGCTTCTTCGACCTGTTCATCGGCTCGGCCTCGGCCAAGTGGTCGGCGCTCGCGCCCGTCGTCGTACCCATGTTCATGCTGCTGGGGATTTCGCCGGAAATGACGACCGCCGCCTACCGGATGGGTGATTCCGTCACCAACATCGCCACGCCGCTGATGAGCTATTTCCCGCTGATTCTGACCTTCGCCCAGAGATGGGATCCCAAGTTCGGCCTGGGCTCTCTGATGGCGACCATGCTGCCCTACGCCGGGGCCTTCCTGATCGCAGGGCTGATCATGGTAGCAGGATGGGTGGCCTTTGATCTGCCGCTTGGTCCAGGCGTGGGCGTTCACTACGAGCTGCCCGCCCATGTCACGACCTCACCAGCGCCTTAAGCCGCCGCCCGACTGAGGCGCAAACCGATGCCTGGGCCCTTCCCGAAGCCGCTGTTTCAACAGCCTTTCAAGCCTCGCCCCTCTTTCTCACAAAAGGTCGCTTGACGCGATGGGTCAGCCCGCCTAAACGACGCCCCTCGCCGGGGCGCACTGCTGCTTCGGCTGGGAAACGCGGGTGTAGCTCAGTTGGTTAGAGTGCCGGCCTGTCACGCCGGAGGTCGCGG
>CAUQZC010000008.1:0-184846 GCA_963522565.1 uncultured Brevundimonas sp.
GAATGACGATTTGAGTGGTGGGCCAACTGAATATCGATCAAGCCTTGCGCCTAGGACGACGATCCTTGAACAGCCAACGCCGCCCGCGCCGCCGTCGCGTCCGCTTCGATCTGGACCTTTAGCGCTTCAAGGCCGTCGAACTTCTCTTCGCCGCGCAGCCAGGCGATCAACTGGGTGTCGACGGTCTGGCCGTAGATTTCTTCGTTGAAGTTGAACAGCCAGACCTCAAGCAGCGGCGTCTCCAGCGCATACATGGGCCGCACGCCCAGGCTGGCGACGCCGTCGATCACTCGTCCGTCCGTCAGGCGGGTTCGGACGGCGTAAACCCCGTAGGCGGGGCGCATATAGCCGTTCAGTTCGATGTTTGCGGTCGGCACGCCGATGGTGCGGCCGCGCTTGTCGCCGTGGATCACTTCGCCGCGAATGGCGAAGGGGCGGCCCAGGATGGCGGCGGCGCGGGCCATGTCGCCCGCCTTCAAGGCCTCCCGCACGGCGCTGGACGACAGCTTCAGGCCGTCGGCGTCATCCAGCCGTTCAGCGACCGACACCGTGAAGCCCAGACGTTCGCCATAGGTCCGCAAGGCCTCGGGCGACCCCGAACGCCCCTTGCCGAAGGTGAAGTCGAAGCCGACGCCCGCGTGGCGAACGCCCAGACCCTGGGCCAGCACACGTTCGGCGAAGCCGGAATCGCTCATTCCGGCCATCTCTGCGTCGAAGGGGAGAAGATACAGGATGTCCACGCCCAGGGACGCCAGGGCCTCGGCCATCTGGTCGGTGGTCATCAGGCCGAAGGGGGCCGCGTCGGGCTGGAACCAGCGGCGCGGGTGGGGGGCGAAGCTGACCACGCCCAGCGGCGCGCCCAGACGTTCGGCGGCGGCCCTGGCGCCCGCGATGACGGTCTGATGACCCCGGTGAACGCCGTCAAAGGCGCCGACCGCAACCGCTGCACCCTTCACGGCGTCGGGCAGGCCGCGCCAGTCGCGGACGATCTGCATCTCAGCGTTGGGACGGTTTGCGGCGGCGCGGCACGCGGACGACGGCGACGCCGTCCATGATCATGACGTCGTTGACGAAGCCCTCGCAGCTCAGCTTCACCCGCGCGCTGTCCGGCTCGACCTCGATCACCGTGATGACGATGCGGACTTCATCGTCGATCCGCACCGGCTGGTGGAAGGACAGGGTCTGCGAAATATAGATGGAGCCCGCGCCCGGCAGGATGGTGCCGACCACCGCCGACCCGAACGAGGCGCTGAGCAGGCCGTGGGCGATCCGTCCGCGATAGGCGGTCTTGGAGGCGAAGGCTTCGTCCAGATGGACCGGATTGAAGTCGTCGGACGCCTCGGCGAACAACTGAATGCGTTGCTCGGTCGCGGTGACGATCTTCTCGGCGGCCATGCCGACGTGAAGTTCCTCCAGGATATAGCCGCCGGAGGGATGTTGCTGAACGAAATCGACCATAGGCAGGCTTTAGCGGCGGTGCGGCAAAATGGCGAGCCTTACCAGTTCAGTTCCAACGCGGCGTATCGGGCATAGGTGGTTTCGGCCTTCAGCAAGGCGCCCGCGCGGACAGGGTCGAGCGCGCCGTCATCGCCCTTGGCCTGATCGCCGTGGATGCCCTGGGCGATGAACAGGCAGTCCAGGGCCTGGGTGTTGGCGCCCCTGACGTCGGTGACGACCCCGTCGCCGATGCACAGGACGCGCGAGCGGTCCACTGGGCGGCCCAGCAGCGTTTCGGCTTCCTTGATCGCCAGATCATAGATGGGGGCGAAAGGCTTTCCCGCCATGACGACGCGGCCGCCCTGGGATTCATACAGGTCGGCCAAAGCGCCGCCGCAGTAGATCAGTTTGTCACCGCGTTGCACGACGCGGTCGGGGTTGGCGCAGATCAGCTCCAGCCCGCGTTCAGCGCCGACGGCGAACCGCGTACGATAGTCCTCGGGCGTCTCGGTCGTGTCATCGACGGGGCCGGTGACGGAGATAAAGGCGGCTTCGGCGGCGCTGGATGCGCGCTCCAGACCCAGTCCCTCATATAGCGGCGCATCACGTTCGGGGCCGACAATCCAGGCCGGGCCGGGCGCGCGTTTAGCCAGTTCGGCGCGGGTGGCGTCGCCCGAGGTGACAAAGGCCTTCCAGCTTTCGCGCGGCACGCCCAGGCCGTCCAGTTGCCCGATCACGTCCGAGGCGGGACGGGGCGAGTTGGAGATCAGCACCACATGGCCGCCCTCGCGGTTGAACCGGGCCAGCGCTTCGCATGGGCCAGCCCAGCTTTCGCGGCCATTGTGGAGCACGCCCCACACGTCACAGAGCAGTATGTCATAGTCGGCGGCGACGTCGCCGAGGTGAGGCAGGGCGTGAGGGAGGGTCATGGAGCCGTCCTTAGCGGTTGTGGCGAAGGCTGCAAACCGGCTTAGCTGCAGGGGCCAATTCGCCGTCCGTCATGAAAATGAATGTGGACCTCGGGGTCGATCCAGACCTTGACCGCATCGCCCTGATAATAGTCCTCGAAGGGGGAGCCGCGCCTGAATGTCAGACGGATTGGCTCGATATCCGCCAGAAAAAGCGTCAGCGAACGACCCTGGTCGGTCGTGGCGATGCCGATTTCCTTGATCTGATCGAACTCGCAAGAGAGGACGGTCGTTTGGTCATCCTTGAGGAAGGCGGGTTGTGATGAGCAGCTTGAACCGACCAGACCCAATGACGCCAGTACAGCTGGGGTCTTCCACATGCCTGGGGTCTAGCTCACTCGCCGACGCTGCTCGGCGCTGCGCAGGGTGGAGCGCAGGAACTCGGCGGGCGGGTCCGTTTCGGCCAGAACCTGTTCCTTGATGGCGCGGGGTTCCCCGAACAGGTGGCCCTGGCCCATGGCGACGTCCAGTTCGAGGATGTCGACGACCTGACGTTCCGTCTCGACCTTTTCGGCGATGACTTCGACCCCGTAGCGACGGGTCAGGGCGGCGAAGTCGGCGGCCTGGATGTCGGGCATGGATTGAAGCGGCGCGCCGCCGTCCAGATCCAGAAGCTGTTCGATCAGCAGATCGGCCGAGACCTTGATGAACTTGACGTCCGAACGCTGCAGGTCGGCGAAATCGAGATCCAGCGTCTGCACCTTGTCCAGCGAGAAGCGATATCCAAGATCAGCCAGCCGGGCCATGTTGCGGGCCTCGATGGCGCCGCGCGCATCGAAAGTGGCCTGACCCAGTTCGAAGATCAGGGCCTGGTTCAGGTCGCGGTTCTCGCTGAGGAAGTCGAGGAAGCGCGGGAAGAAGGCGTCGTCGCCCAGCGAACTGAGGGCCACATTGCAGAAGACGCCGACCTTGCGGTCCTGACGGGCCAGACGGCGCACGATCTGGGCGCAGCGGAACAGCAGCAGATTGTCGATGGCGGGAACCAGACCCTCGCCCTCGGCCAGCGACAGATATTCCGCCGGCATCATGACGCGGTCCGACGCGTCGCGCAGGCGGGTGAAGCTTTCGTAGAAGATGGTCCGGCGCTGGGGCAGGGAGACGACCGGCTGCAGGTAGAGGTCGGCGCGGTTCTCGGCCAGGGCCTCGTGGATGGTCTGCAGCAGGACGTTGGACTGGGCCTGACGACGACCTTCGAAGGTGTCCAGGCCGATGGTCGGGGCGGCGGCCAGACGCTGGTCGATGCTTTCGCTCATCTGCTGGACCAGGCTTTCCAGCATCCGCACTTCGCCGGTCAGTTCGTCGGCGCCGGTCAGAGCGCCGCTCTCGATGGCCTGGGCCAGTTCGGTCAGGGCGCCTTGGGTCGACTCCATCGCATCGGCCAGCAGCCGGTGCGCCTCGCGGACCTGATGGATTTCCCTTTTCAGGATGCGGCGTTCGGAAATGCCCGTCACAATGCCGTGGAAGGCGCCCAGCAGGCCCAGCGCTCCCAGGGCTCCAGCCACGCCCGCACCCGCGCCAAGACCCGCACGCCACAGGAAGGCGCCCACGGTCAGGCCGAGGAAAAGATAGGCGAAGTACAGGAAGCCTGTCGTTAGGGTGCGCATCGGCTGGCTTTGGCCACTCCCGGCTGGAATCGCGTGAGTATCAGGGTATCACAGACTTTCGGCCAGAGACTTTCGGCTAGAGCGGGCGGATAAATAACCCGCAGCAAACCTGGGGATGGGAAAATGGAACTGTTCGATCTGACCGGCAAGGTCGCGATCATCACCGGATCGTCGCGCGGAATTGGCAAGGCCATCGCCGAACGGATGGCCGAACATGGCGCCAGGGTCGTCATTTCCTCGCGCAAGGCCGGACCGTGCGACGAGGTCGCCGCCGAGATCAACGCCCGATATGGTGAAGGCCGCGCCATCGCCGTGCCCGCCAACATCGCCTCGAAAGAAGAGCTGCAGCAGCTGGTCGACGAGACGAACCGCGCCTTCGGTCAGATCGACATCCTGGTCTGCAACGCCGCGACCAACCCCTACGCCGGGCCGATGGGGGGGATCGCCGACGAGCAGTTCGAGAAGATCCTGCAGAATAACGTCATCTCGAACCACTGGCTGATCCAGATGGTCGCGCCGCAGATGGTGGAGCGGAAAGACGGGGCGGTCCTTGTGATCTCGTCCATCGGCGGGCTTCGTGGAAACGCCCTGATCGGCGCCTACAATGTCTCCAAGGCCGCCGACATGCAGCTGGTGCGCAATCTGGCGGTGGAGTGGGGACCGTCGAACGTGCGCGTCAACTGCATCGCGCCAGGGCTGGTTCAGACCGACTTCGCCAAATACCTGTGGGAGAATCCCGAGCTGCTGAAGACGGTGACAGAGCCTGCGCCGCTGAAAAGGATCGGCCAGCCGGATGAAATCGCGGGCACGGCGGTCTATCTGTGCAGTCCTGCGTCGGCCTATGTGACCGGCCAGACCCTTGTGGTGGACGGTGGATTGACGATTGCCTGGTGAGAACGGCCCGAAACGCGACGGGGTGAAGGACATCCGACAGGATCTGGTCTGGCGCCTGGAGGCGGTCGCCTATCAGGCGCTGGTCGGATTTTTGCGCCTGCTGGGCGTCCAGCGGGCCTCGGCCCTGGGCGGCTGGCTGCTGCGCACGCTTGGACCGTGGACGAGCACCCACAGGACGGTGATGCGAAACCTGCGCATCGCCTTTCCCGACATGCCCGCCGCAGAGCACGACAAGCTGGCGGTCGACCAGTGGGAGGGCACAGGCCGCACCTTCGCAGAGGTGGCGGTGATGGACCAACTGACGCCGGAAGGCGGACGGGTGGAGGTGGTCGGCATGGAGCGGCTGCACGCGCTGCGCGACAGCGGCAAGCCGGCGGTGCTGATCTCGGGCCATCTGGCCAATTTCGAAGTGATGGCGGCGGTCATCATGGCGTCCGGCCTGCCGTGCCAGGTGACCTATCGGGCGGCGAACAATCCCTATGTCGACGCCCTGATCCGCCAGAACCGGGAGCGGTACGGCGTGCGCCTGTTCGCGCCCAAGGGCGACGGGACGCGCGACCTGATGGCGGGGATGAAGCGCGGGGATTCCATCGCCCTGCTGGTCGATCAGAAATACAATCAGGGGCCGGAGGTGCAGTTCTTTGGTCAGCCGGTGAACGCATCCCCCGGGGCGGCGCGCATGGCTCTGAAGTTCGACACGGTCATGCAGCCGCTGTCGGTGGTGCGCCTGCCCAAGGCGCGGTTCCGGGTGACCGCGCATGAGCCGATCACCCTCAGCCACAGCGAGGACAAGGCGGCGGACGTTCTGGCGGGAATCCAGGCTGCGAACAGCTTTGTCGAGGATCGGGTGCGCGAGCGTCCCGTCGACTGGTTCTGGGTCCACAAGCGTTGGCCCGACAGCGTCTATGCCGCGCTCGACGAAGGCTGAGGCCTTGTGGATTCAGGCCAGCCGGTCTGGGGCGCGGGCGCCGACCATCAGCGATGGGTCCATGTTGCGGTCACGCCATTTCATGCGCCAGCACAGATGCGGGCCGGTGGCGCGGCCGGTCATGCCGATGCGGCCGATGGCGTCGCCGCGCTTGACCAACTGACCCGTGGTCACGTCCAGCCGCGACTGATGCAGATAGCAGGTGATCAGGCCCTGGCCGTGGTCGATCAGGGTCATTCCGCCTTCGAAATGCATGCCCGAGCGGCTGAAGCTGATCTTGCCGTCGGCGGGGGCGCGGATGACGGTTCCCGTGGGGGCGGCCATGTCCACGCCGTAGTGGGGACGGGCGGGCGTGCCGTTCAGCACCCGCTGCGAGCCCCACTGGCTGGTGATGCGATAGGTCTCCAGCGGCCAGACGAAGCCGTTCTTGAAGTCGTCGCTGTCCACGCGGCTGGCGAAGCCTTCGGTTTTCAGGGCGACCTGTTCGCGGATCAACGCCAGCAAAGCCGGATCGGTCGGGTCGACCGTGGACGGCGGCAGGCCGTTGATGCTGGTCGAGGGGAAGACGTGGGGGGCGACCGTGATGGCACGGCGCACCGACTGGCCGTTGGCGCGGGCCTCGATCACCACATTGCCCGTGGCGTCGCGGTCGAAACCGATGACGAACAGGCCATTGATCGAGGCGGTGGTCAGGGCCTCGCCGTCGACGAAGATCAGGGCGCGCGGCGCGGTGCGGCCATAGACGAAGCCGCCCTGACGCCAGGCGCCGTTCAGCGTCATCTGCAGCGGCCCCTGGGCCTGGGCCGGACCGCCCAGAAGGTCGGGCGTGACCAGTGTTGCGCCGACGCCGATCAGCAGGGCGCGGCGTCCGGGGATCATGCGGCGGCCTGTTGCATCCGTGTGATGAACTCGGCGGGGCTGTAGTAGGCCTCCTGCCGCGTTGGGCTCCAGTAGCGCAGCAACTCCAGCGGGATGGGCCGGTCGGTGACGGCGCAGCGGACGAAACGTCCCGGCTTGAGCACGGCGAATTCGCCGTCGCCGTAGTGAACTGTTGCGGATTCAGAAGCGGTCATGTCCATGACTTGGATGATAGCCTCGCGCGGGTCGGTCGTGAATAGGCCGTCAGGCGGCGGGGCTCACCGCATCGGTCACTGGTCCGTCCGCGCCGATCGGCTTGCCAGGGGGAGTGGTCGCGAGCGAGGCCGGGGGCCTTGGCCTGCCGCCCAGCCGGTCGGCCAGCAGGAAGACGAATGGATTGAGCGAGATCGACAGCAGGGAGGCGGCCAGGATCAGATCGTGGGTGCCGCGGCTCATGGCGCCCATGGTGACGCCGAGCGCGGCCAGGATGAAGGAGAACTCGCCCACCTGGGCCAGGGCGGCGGCGACGGTGAAGCCGGTGGGACGGTCCAGCTTGAACGCCTTGGTGATGACCAGGGCGGCCAGCGACTTGCCGATGATGACGATGCCCAGAACCCCCAGAACGCCCCACGGCTGGCGCACCACGATCATCGGATCGAACAGCATTCCCACCGAGACGAAGAACAGAACCGCGAAGGCGTCGCGCAGCGGCAGGGAGCGTTCGGCGGCGTTGTGGCCCAGCGGCGAGGCGTTCATCACCAGACCGGCCAGGAAGGCGCCCAGGGCGAAGGAGTGGAACAGCCAATAGGCGACCCAGGCGATGCCCAGGGCGATGGCCAGAACGCCCAGGGTGAACAGCTCGCGCGATTTCGTGTGGGCGATGCGGACCAGCAGCCAGGGCATGACCCGGCCGCCGACCACCAGCATGACAGCGACGAACAGGATGACCTTCAGCAGAGTCCAGCCGATGTTGACGCCCATGACGGCGATGTCCGTCTGGCTCCCTGCCGGGACGATCAGCATGGGCAGCATGACCAGGGCGATGACGATGACCAGATCCTCGACGATCAGCCAGCCGACGGCGATGCGCCCGACCTCGTTCTTGACCTGTTTGCGTTCCTCCAGGGCGCGCAGCAGCACGACCGTCGAGGCGACCGACAGGGCGAACCCCATCAGCAGGGCCTCGCGGTCTGTCAGCCCCAGCACGAACCGGCCCAACAGCCAGCCCAGCAGTGTGGCGGCCGAAATCTGGACCAGGGCGCCGGGAAGGGCGATCCTGCGCACCTGCATCAGGTCCTTGGGCGAAAAATGCAGCCCGACTCCGAACATCAGCAGAATGACGCCGATCTCGGCCAACTGGGGCGCCAGGGTGACATCGGCGACGAACCCCCCGGTGAAGGGGCCGACGACGACGCCAGCGACCAGATAGCCGACGAGGGGGGACAACCGCAGCCGATGAGCCAACATGCCGAATGCAAAGGCCAGGACGAAGCCGCCGACCAATGTGAGGATCAGGCTGTCGGCATGCTGCATCGCAGCTCCTGTAGACGCGAGGGGCGGTTGGATATGGCTTTGCAGTTGGGGGCGGGGTCGGGTCTTGGCAAGGCGACGATATGTCGCGATTGACCCTGAATCGCCCTTGGCTCCGCTGCTTTCGCGGCGAAGTTAGGGAAGGCCCGATGGAGGGCTTGGCGAGGCGCCGGGCCTTCGCCCGGAGTTTGGTTTAGTGGTTACCGTTTCGACGAAGGTTTGACGCCCCGCGCGAAGGGTTGGCCTGCAAGCTCGGGGCGCTGAATGGTGGCGGTCTTATCGCCTAACCCCGAAGCCTGCGCCCCCGGGTCAAGCCCGAGGGTGACGTGGGCTGGCGGCTCCTGCGAGAGCCGTCCAGGTGCAGCCGAGTATCCCCCTCGACCCTCCGACGACGCTTCAGACGCTGAGCCATGCCCAGCCGATAAGACGCCTTCGGCATGGTGGGATTTCACCACCACTCCCGCTCCATCCGCTCCCGCCGCCGCAAGGTCGCAGGCCTTACGAGCCCTCCGGGCGACGGGACGGTGTCAGCATAGGGGATGGCGGCGGTCAGGCGCGTTGATTGGGTTTGGCGCAGGTCAGAGCGTTGGAAAGGCTGGGATTGAGCAGCGTCATTGTGCGGGTTGGAGGCGAAAACCCGTCACTCGGACCCCCACTTTCGTCATTCCGGGGCGTCGGGCCAAGCGGCCCTGCGCCCGGAATGACGAAAGGGTAGGAATTGAATAAGGGGCCGGTCATCGCGTGACCGACCCCTCATCCGTTTCGCTGCCAGCGCCGCCTTCTCCCGTGAACGGAGAAGGACGCCGTCAGGCGTGTGTCTGGTCCCAGAACCTCACCGCGTCGGCGTCGCGGGCCGAGAGGTCGGGGTAGGCGGGGTCGGAGCCGACGTCGGGGACGCGCCGCCAGGAGCGGGCGCATTTGGGGTGGTCGGCCAGCTTGACCTCGACCGTGACCGCCTCGCCGCCCTCGACCAAGTCAGCGCCCGAGGTGCGGAAGATTTCAGCCGCGTCCAGTCCAGCGAACGGGGCGAAGGCCGAGGCGGGGCCGATGACAACGGGCCAGGCGTCCAGGGCGCCGCCGATCCGCTTCTCGCGGCGAGCGGCTTCCAGCGATTCATTGACGACCTCCAGCACCGTGTTGATCGCGGCCCAGCGTTCGGCCTCGGCCGGGTTGCTCCACTCGGCGGGGGTCTCCGGGATGACGCGGGCGCAGTTGGTTCCGGCGTCTGGGAAGCGAGTGGTCCAGGCCTCTTCCATGGTGAAGGGGGTCAGCGGCGCCAGCCAGGCGGTCAGGCGCATGAAGACCTCGTCCATCACGGTGCGGGCGGCGCGACGGCGAAGGCTGTCGGGGCGGTCGCAATAGAGGGCGTCCTTGCGGATGTCGAAATAGAGGGCCGACAGGTCGCCGGCGCAGAACTCCAGCACCGGACGGACGACGTCCTGGAAGCGGTATTCGGCGTAGGCCGCACGGACCTGGGCGTCGAGTTCGTGCAGGCGGTGCAGGACGAAGCGCTCCAGCGGCGGCATCTGGTCCAGCGGCAGGCGCTCGGCCTCGTCGAAACCGGCCAGGCCGCCCAGCAGATAGCGGACGGTGTTTCGCAGCTTGCGATAGGCGTCGACCGTGGTCTGGAGGATCTGTTTGCCGATCCGCTGGTCCTCGGAATAGTCGACCAGACTGACCCACAGACGCAGGATGTCGGCGCCGCTCTCCTTGATGATGGTCAGGGGGTCGGTGGTGTTGCCCTTGGACTTGGACATCTTCTCCCCCTTTTCGTCGAGGGTGAAGCCGTGGGTCAGGACCGCCTTGAACGGGGCGCGGCCGCGTGTGCCGCAACCCTCCAGCAGGGACGACTGGAACCAGCCGCGATGCTGGTCGGAGCCTTCCAGGTAGAGGTCGGCGGGCCAGTGGGCCGGGCGGTCGCCGGTGTAGCCGTTTTCCGGCAGGCGCGGGTCCAGGGTGAAGGCGTGGGTCGAGCCCGAGTCGAACCAGACGTCCAGGATGTCCTCGACCTTTTCGTAGCGGGCCGGGTCGTGGGCGCCCAGGAAGTCGCTGTCGGGGGCGGTGAACCAGATGTCGGCGCCGTGTTCGGCGATGGCCTTGACGATGCGGGCGTCGACCTCGGGGTCATGCAGGGGCTGGCCCGTCTGTTTGTCGACGAACATCGCCAGAGGCGTGCCCCAGGCGCGCTGGCGGCTGACCAGCCAGTCGGGACGGCCCTCGACCATCGAGCGGATGCGGTTCTTTCCCGCCGCCGGGTGGAAGGCGGTGTCGTCGATGGCGTTCAGCGCCGTCTCGCGCAGGGTGTCGCCGGACTTCAAAGGGTCATCCATGCGGATGAACCCCAGAGTCTTGGAAGAGAGTGGTTCATCCATGCGGATGAACCACTGGGGGGTGTTGCGGAAGATGATCGGGGCCTTGGAGCGCCAGCTGTGCGGATAGGAATGCTCCATCCGGCCGCGCGCCAGGAGGTTGCCGGCCTCGATCAGCTTGTCCATCACCGCGCCGTTGGCGGGACCGAACTTGCCGGTCTTCTTGCCCTCGGTCTCCAGCACCTTCAGGCCCGCGAACAGGGGGACGGAGGGGTAGTAGGCGCCGTCGGGGTCGACGGTGTCGGGCACCTCGTGATGACCGTGGGCCTTCCAGACCTCGAAGTCGTCGGCGCCGTGGCCCGGCGCGGTGTGGACGAAGCCGGTGCCGGCGTCGTCGGTGACGTGATCGCCGGCCAACAGGGGCACGGAGAAGCCGTAGCCGCTGTCCAGCGCGGCCAGCGGGTGGGCGGTTTCCAGACCCGACGGATTGATGTCGTAAACGCGGGTCCAGGCGGCGATCCTGGCGGCTTTGAACACATCCTCGGCCAGCTTGTCGGCCAGGATCAGGCGGTCGCCGGGCTTGGCCCAGGGCGCGAATTCAAGACCCTCTTCCATCGCCGTGACCTCATACAGGCCATAGGCGATCTCGGGGCCGTAGGAGATGGCGCGGTTGGCCGGGATGGTCCAGGGCGTGGTCGTCCAGATGACGATGGACGGGGTGCTGGACCGGAAAGCCAGGAGGTCGTCGGGATGGTCGTCGGACATGGCCGTGACCGGGAATTTGACCCAGATCGTCGGGCTGACGTGGTCGTGGTATTCGATCTCGGCGTCGGCCAGGGCGGTGCGTTCGACCGGCGACCACATGACGGGCTTGGAGCCGCGATACAGCTGGCCTGAGTTCTTGAACTTGTGGAACTCGGCGACGATGGTCGCCTCGGACGTGAAGTCCATGGTGGCGTAGCGATTGGCGAAGTCGCCGGTGACGCCCAGGCGTTTGAACTGGTCGCGCTGAAGGTCGATGTATTTGCCGGCGTACTCGCGGCAGGCCGCGCGGAATTCGTCCTTGGACACCTCGTCCTTGCGACGACCCTTGGCGCGGAACTGCTCCTCGATCTTCCATTCGATCGGCAGGCCGTGGCAGTCCCAGCCGGGGACGTAATCGACATCGTAGCCCAGGAGGAACCGGCTGCGGACCACGAAGTCCTTCAGCGTCTTGTTCAGCGCATGGCCGATGTGGATGTCGCCGTTGGCGTAGGGCGGGCCGTCGTGAAGAACGTAGAGGGGGGCGTTCTGCCTCTGCCGCTCGGCGCGCAGGGTTCCGTACAGATCGCCCCACTGCTCCAGGATGAGCGGCTCCTTCTGGGGCAGGCCGCCGCGCATGGGGAAGGGCGTCTCGGGCAGGAAGACGGTGTCGCGATAGTCGCGGGCGGAGGGGGCATTGGAGTCGGTGGCGTCGGCCATGAAGAAAGTCTCGGCGTCGAAGGGTGAGCGTTCGCTGTTTCATTCGCCCTGGGCAGTCCCTTGGGGGCAGTCCCTTGGGGGCAGTCCCTTGGGGGGGCGGTCGATCCCGGCGTGCACGGGGCCAGATGGCCCAGAAGCGCTACGCCGGGCGGCTAATCGAAATCAGGCGAATGGAGACGCGGACGATCATTATGCGCTCGGTCTAGCAGACAGATGCGGCATGGCGCCATCCCGAAGGCCCCTCCGCATCAACGGAAACGAAAGGCTTTTGATGTTTTGGTGAAGGCTGGATCGGTCGGCGCTCGCCGGATCGACGAGAATTTCGTTCAGGAGTCCCGCCAATGCGGCTGCGGATGAGAAGTTGGATGCTGGGCCTGGCGGCAGGCGTGTTCCTGTCGGCGACAGCAGGCGCGGCGTTCGCGCAATGCACAAGCGGCTGCACCCCGCCGCCGCCGCCCGGCTGCGGCGGCGGCGGCAGTGGCGGCGGTTCAGGATGCGGCGGCGGCGGTAATGGTTGCGGCGGCGGAAACGGCGGCGGATGCAATCCCGGCGGGCCAGGAGGTCCGGGAGGTCCGGGAGGTCCAGGCGGGCCGGGCGGCCCAGGTGGACCGGGCGGTCCCGGCTGGCCCGGTCACGGCGGCGGCTGGAACAACAATAACAACTGGAATAACAATAATAATTGGAACCAGAACAATAACTGGAACCAGAACCAGAACATCAACGTCAATGTGAACGTCAACAACAGCAGCAATTCGAACTCGAATTCGAGTTCCAACACCAGCTCCAACTATTTGCGGGCGGGTTCGCGCAGCGGCGTGAATGCCCATAGCTGGATGGGGTCGAACGGCCTGGGCGGGGGCGGCGGCTCGGCCTATGTGTCGGTCGATCAACCCTATCCGACGACGATTCAGGGACTGGCCGTCGAGGGCATGATCGCCCAGACCGTGCGCACGCCCTACAGCGCCTTCCGTCGTTCGATGAAGCGCGTGGTGATTCAGGCCGTGTGCATCGACGACCGCCAGATTCCACACCCTGCGTCGCAGGTGCGGCCGGATCGCGAGATCGGTGAAGACTACAACGGCGAACTGTACCGCTGCCTGGCGGGAACGTGGCTGCAGGCCACGATCGCCGACTATGACGGCAATATCAGCTTCGATAACGGCAACACCCTGACCTGCCGCAAGCATGAAGCCCTGTGGTTCGGCGAGGGCGGCCAACTGGTCTGCCGTCCCGAAAAGCCGGAGCGCGACTGCAACGAGCGTTCGCTGCTGCGCCGCTATGGGGCGGGCGTGAAGATCCTGACGATGTATCGTGAGGAGGAATACACCGAATACCGCGAGGAACAGGTTCAGAGCGCCGGCGTCATCACCGGCACGATCACCCTGGACGGCGGCGTCGGCGGCCGGGTGTTCTGAACGGGAGCCTGACCGCCCTGTTCATACGCCGATCAGGCGCGGAATGAGACGATAAGACCATCGGCTCTCCGTCGATGATCCTGAAGACTGGCCCCGGTTCACGATCGAACCGGGGCTTTTTCTTTGGACCTGAGCCTTACTGAGGCGTCGCCTTGTCGGAGACGACCTCGGCGCGCCAGGCGGTCGTGGGTTTCAGATAGGCATTGGCCAGGCGTTGCAGGTCGGCAGGCGTGACCGCCTCGACCGTGGCGATCTGGCTGCGGATCTGGTCCAGAGAGGCGGGGTTGGACTGGGCCTCGGACAATTGGACCAGCCAGTAGGTGTTGTCGGCCATGCTGCGGCGCAGACGCTCGACCGCCGGGCGGCGGGCGCGGTTCAGTTCATCCTCGCTGACCGGCGTGTCACGCAGATCGGCGGCGATGGCGTCGATGGCCGTGAACAGCTTGCCCAGGTTCTCGGGCGAGATTTCGGCCGAGACGGACATATAGCCGTAGCCGGGGAAGACCTCCGAGGTGGTTGAGTTGGAGCCCGGCGAATAGGCCAGACCCTGTTTCTCGCGGATGTCTTCGTTCAGGCGCAGTTGCAGAACGTCGGACAGGATGCCCAGCTGACGCGCGGTGGTGCGGTCGTTGATCTGGTCGACGGTCGGCCAGGCGATGAAGGCCAGAGCCTGTTCCGCCGGGCCGCTGTGGGTCAGACGAACGGGGGTTGCGGTCGGCGCCGGGAAGCGGCGAACCGTCGAACCAGGCAGGGGCGTCGGCGCCGGGCCGCGATCCGGCAGGGCCGCAAAGGTCGAGCCGACAGCGGCGATCACCTGATCCACGTCCACGTCGCCGACGACGGTGATCTCGACCGGGCCGTGGGCCAGGGCGGCATGGACCCCGGCGCGGATGTCCTCGATCTTCATGGCGGCGACTTCGGCGGCCGTCGGCGTGGTCTCGCGCTTGTCGCCCGAAGCCAGCAGGCCCGAGCCGTCGCGCCGGAAGACGCCCGCGGGCGTGGCGTCCAGTTGCGCCAGGATTTGCGGGAACATGGCCTTGATCTGCTCGAACGGCGCGGCGCGAAGGCCGGGATCGGTCAGATAGGCGGCCAGAATCTGCATTTGCAACTGCAGGTCTTCAGGGCGGGTGGCGCCGGTGAATGTGTAGGAATCGCCGCCCTGTGCGACATCGGAGCTATAGACCTTGCCGCTGAGCACCCGGGTCAGTTCATCGACGCTGAGCTTGCCGGTGCCGCCCGGCCCCATCACGGTGGAGGCCATCGACAGGGGCGAGAGGCGATCAGCGGGCAGGCCCAGTTCGCCGATGCCCGTCGAGGCGCTGATGACGATCTGGTTCTCGCGGAACTTGGTCGGCTTGATGTTCAGCAGGGTGCCGTTCGGGAAACGGACAAGGGTGACGCCCAGATCGGCGACCTCGGTGCGCGACGTCGGGACAGCGGCGGTTCCGAAGTTGGTGTAGGGCCATTCCAGCGCGGCCTGTTCGGCGCGGGCGGTGACCGGGACCTGACGCGACGCCTGGAGCGCGGCGGTGACGGCGGCCTCTCCGCCCTCGACCTCGACCGGGCTTGAGAAGAGCAGCAGCGGGCCCTGGCCTTCGAAGACCGGGCGAACGGCGGCGTTGACCTGATCGGCGGTCAGGCCGCGCACGGCCTGTTCGAACAGGTCAAGCGAGGTCTGGGGCGAGTTGAACACGCGGTCGTCGTTGACGGCGCCCAAGAGGCCGTTGGCCAGAGCCGGGGTAGAGCGGGTGGCGGCGGTGGCCACGGCGTTCTGCAGACGGGTGCGGGTGTCGGTGATCTCGCGCTGAAGCTCCGCCTCGGTGACGCCGAACTGGGCCAGACGGCGGCTTTCATGTTCGGCGGCGTCCAGCGCGCGCTTCCAGTCGCCGGGGTTGAAGGCGACGGACAGGGTTCCGACGTCCAGGCTGCGGAACAGGGGTTGATAGCTGGCGCCCGCGCCGACGAAGGGCGGGTTGTCCTCGCGCGCCATCTCGCCCAGACGGCGGTTCAGCACGGCCAGACCCAGGTTGCGGCGCAGGGCCTCGGAACGCTTGGCGGCGGTGTCGGGCGACAGGTCGGGCGTCTTGATCCAGTTCAACTGGATCGAGGACTGGATGCCCGGCTCGACGATGATGCTGGTTTCCGGCTGGCGCGGGGCGACCACGCCCAGGTCGGGCTGGGGACCGTCCGGCGCCTTGGGCGTCCAGGAGGCGAAGGCGTTTCGGATCTTGCCCTCCATCGCGTCCAGGTCGAAGTCCCCGACGGCGATGAAGGTGGCGCGCGAGGGGCGATAATAGGCGTCGTAGAAGTCGACGAACAGCTGTCGCGGCGCGGTGCGGATGATGTCCAGGTCGCCGATCGGCAGGCGTTGCGACAGGCGCTGGCCGGGCGCCAGCAGGCCCAGTTGAGTCTTCAGCACGCGCAGTTGCGGCGAGTTGCGGCTGCGCTCCTCGCCGACGATGACGCCCCGTTCGCTGTCGATGTCAGCCTCGTTCATCAGGGCGTCGGACATCATTTCGCGCATCACATGCAGCGAGGTGTCGACCGTCTCGTCCTGGGTGTTGGGCAACTCCAGCGTATAGGCGGTCTGGTCGAAACTGGTGAAGGCGTTGGTGTCGGCGCCGAAGGCCAGGCCCAGCCGTTCCAGGATGCGCAGCATCTCGGTCTCGGGGATGTTCTTGGTGCCGTTGAAGGCCATGTGCTCCATGAAGTGGGCCAGACCCTTCTGGTCGTCGCGCTCCATCAGCGAACCGGCCGCGATGCGCAGGCGGAACGAGGCCTGATTGGGCGGGGTGGCGTTCTTCAGCAGGGCGTAGCGCATCCCGTTGGACATTTGGCCGAAGCGGACGGCGCCGTCGGCGGGAATGTCGCTGGCGGCGTGGGCCCAGGGCGAGGACGGCTGGATTGCGGCTGCGGAAGAGGCGGCGGGGGCGCGCGTCGACTGGGCGAAGGCGTGGCTGGCGCCGGCCCCAGCCGCCAGTCCCGTGGCCAGAGCGACGCTGGACGCCGCAACAAGTAGAAGATGACGCGCAGAACGCATGAGCCGCTCCAGAATCTGCAACCTCAGACGAGGCGATGAATGCGCACTAGGGCAGGGGAGGGCGCGGAGCAAGGCGGATCGCCCCTGCGTCCATTGTGACGCAAGGGCGATTGTCGCGGATTACGGCCCTAAGGGAGCGAAGAACCTGGAACCCAGGGGTGCAATCTCTTCGCTGGAGGCGTTCGACGCCGGATGCACGCTTCCTGGGTTTCGGGTTCGTCCTTCGGAAGCCCCGGAATGACGGTCAGAGGCTGAATGCCGACTGGACCTAGTTGCCCGATCCGGAGATGAAGAAGGTCGCGGAGTTGCCGATGGCGTTGGCGCCGACGGCGACGTTGCGGTTCGGCTGGGCGATGTTGACGTTGGTGGCCGCCGTCACCGCACCGTTGTTGACCTGGTTGTTATTGAAGTTGACCTCTCCGCCGCAGTTGGAGCAGGCGTAGCCGGTGACGCTGTTGCCGACAGCGTCTGAGCTGACATAGCTGTCGTAACCCTTGACGCCCGTATAGGTCGCGTTGGCCTGGACGCCGCCCGAGTTGATCTGGGTGTTGTCCAGCTTCAGGTAGATGTCGTTGTTGCCGGCGATGACTTCATTGGCGACGGCGCGGGCGTGGACGGCGGTCTGACCTTGAAGATTGGTCTGGGCGCGGGCGTCGGCGACGACGCGGCCGTCGTTGGTCTGGTTGGTGCGGGCCAGCATGGAGCCGCCCGCATTATAAAGCGCGGCGCGGTTGGCGTTGGCCTGGGCGCGGGCGGCCAGGTTCCAGCCGTTGTCGACGTAGATGTCGGTGCGGGCCTCCACCGTCGAGGGACTGTTGACCTGATTGACCGCGATGTCCTGGTGCGAGGCGCCCGTGGTGTTGGTCTGGACAGCGTTGGCCGCCGCCTGAGAACCAAAGGCCATAGGGGCGGGGATGTATTGAACATCGGCGACCGTCTCGGCGAAGACGGTGGTCTGGCTCTGCTGGTTCACCGTGCCGGTCAGGACGGCGGAGGGGCCGCCGATCAGGGCGCTGTTGGCGTTGGCGGCGGATGTGACCTCGCCGCCCTTCAGGATGTGGGCTGTCGGGCCATGAAGATTGGTGCGGGCGCTGACGTTGTCGCCGGTCGCCGTCTGGGTCGCGTTGACGTCGAAGGCCGCCTTCTCGGTATAGACCTGAGTGTAGTTGCCGGTCGCCTGGGTGGCCGAGTTGATGAAGCCCTCGGTCACGCCGTTGAGGTTGGCGTTGGTCTGGGCCGTCACGGGGGCGGTCAGGGTCTGTCGCGAGATCAGGGCGCCCGCAGTGTCGCGGATGCCGCCCGTCACCACATTGCCGCCTGCGCCGTTGGACACGTTCAGTTGGCCGACAGACACGTCGAGGTTCACCTCGGCGATGACCCGGTCGTTCTGGGTCTGGTTGTTCGTGCAGGCCGAACCCGTTTCCGGCGGGCAGGTGGGAACGGCCTGTGCGCTCGCTGGATCAGTGAGAGCGGCGAACGTCGCCGTCGCGGCGATCATGCCAGCGAGACGGATCGGCGCGAGTCTGGCCATTGTTGGTGTCCGTGGTTGGGTAAGCCGGATAGAAGCCGCCGGTCGGTCCGACCGTGGAGTCACGCAGCGGGTCATTGGCGGGGTTCAGGCAGATTTCAGGGCCTGGCGCGCCGTACAGATTGGCCATGAACTCGACCGTCGCGCGTTCGACCAGGGCGCGGACCGCCAACTGGGTCGGCTCCATGCCGCCGGTTCCGGCCGAGATGTCGAAGACGTTGCCGCTGAGGAAGTCGAACACCCCCGCCGAGATTTCGCGGCCGATGATCTGCTTCTGATAGGAGACGACGTCGACCACCTCCAGCGTGGAGGTCTGGACCAGCCGCAGGTCCATGGCGATGTTCATCACATAGATGCGGCCGTTGATCAGGGCTGAGCCGGGGCGTCTGCTGTCCACCTCGCCCTGGGCGGCGTCGAAACCGGCCGAACGGATGTTGTAGTTCACCTCGGTGATGCCGCCGACGACGTAGAAGTCGGAGCCGGGAACCTGTCCGGCCAGGATGCGGCGGTACTGGGTGTCCTCGGGGCCCTGGGCGCCCGGTGCGTTGTCGCCGATCAGCTTGTTGTTGGCGTAGCGCAGCTCAAGCTCGGACACCGAGGTGTCGTAGCGTTCGACGATCCGGGCGCCGGCCTTGGCCAGGGCTGAGTTGGCCATCAAGGAGGCGCCGCCGGTGATCTGGCGACCGCCATCGGCCGAGACTGTGCCTGTGTAGTCGCTGATCCGACCCACGGCCATGCGCGGCGAGGGCAGGTTGTAGCGGCGCGCATAGTCGGCCAGGCAGTAAAGGGCCGCCGAATAGGGCGTCGGGTTGGCCGTGACCGGCGCATTGCCGATGGGCGTGGCGTACAGGCCCGACGGGCCGGCGGTGGGACTGACACAGCCCGCCAGCAGCAGGGCGGATGCGGCGGCGCCGGCGACGCTGCGAAGAAGGGTGCGGCGGATCATGGCAGGTCGATGTTTCCGTTCAGGCTCGTGCCTGCGTTGATGGCGCCGGTGTTGGTCTGTTTCGAGTTCACGATGACCACGTTGTTGCGGCCCTGAACCACGACGTTCAATTGGTTGCCGATGGCCGTGGAGCCGCCGAGGGTCGCGCCGTTGCGCGATCCGCCGCCCGCACCCGCGAAGGCCGAGGCCGCGCCGCCCGATTCGCGCGAATAGGACGAAGCGCCGGACTGGATGATGCCGTCGACGATCAGGCGGTTGCCGTTCACGTCGCGTGTCGAGCCGGTGGTCTGGGTCGAGGTCGCATTGCGCGCGCCCCCGTACCCCTGCTGGAAGCTGGAAGCGCCGGCTGAGCCGTTCATCTGGGCCAAGGCCGCTGTCGGAGACAGAATGGCGATCAGCACTGCTGCGGTCGGAATCAGCCTCTTGGCGGGCATTCTGACGTCTCCTAACCCACGGGTCTAACTGGGGCCGAGAAAAGGACCCAGCCCACAACCTGCGTTAAGGTTATTAAGAACCGCTTGATGTATCGGGGGTTCGCCGCGCATTTGATCGATATGGCCCGACAAAACAGCAGATTCGACACACCTCAGCCGCGTGAGCCCATGTTCAATGCGCCGGTTCCGGTGTTGCTGATCGCGGTTTCCATGCCTGTGCTGTTCTTTTTCCAGCAGCAATTGCCCGACATGGGGGCCAGCATGGCCTTTGCGCCGGTGGATCTGGAGCGCGGGCGGTGGAGCGGATTGCTGACCTCGATGCTGCTTCACGCCAACTGGACCCACGCCCTGATGAACGCGGTCGCGGCGGTGGCGTTTGGGGCGCCGGTCGCGCGTCTGTTCGGCGACCGGATCGGTCCTAGCGTCTTTCTTCTGTTCTATGTGTCGTGCGGGGTTTTGGCGGCGCTGGGCTATGGGCTGATCCATTGGGGATCAACGGATTCAATGGTCGGGGCTTCGGGCGCGGTCTTTGGTTTGATCGGGGCTTCGACGCGGCTGCTGGGTGCGCAGGGGCGGGTGCGCCCGCTGTTCGACAAGCGGGTCATCGCCATGTCCCTGGCCTGGATGGCGGTCAATCTCTTCACCGGCGTGGTCGGCTATATGCCCGGCGCCGAGGGGGCGCAGATCGCGTGGGAGGCCCATGCGGTCGGCTTCGTGGTCGGCATTCTGGCCATCGGCCCGCTGGGGCGGCTGTTCCGGCGCGGCGTGCTGATCGAGGAAGAGGCCGACTGATCCGCCGCGGGGCGGGCGGTTTGATTTCGTCCGCCGCCTGAGCGATCATCCCAGCCGAGCGGCCCTGTCGCCATTCCGGCCCTGCGGTCGTCTCTTTCAAGCAGAGAGAAGGAGCCGCGATGTTTGTCGCCGAAATCCTCAAGACCAAGGGAAGCGCCGTTTTCTCCGTCACGCCCGATGTGACGGTCGCAGAGGCCTGCCAGGAGTTGGATCAGAAACGGGTCGGAGCGCTGGTCGTCTGTGACGGGGACCGTGTCGCAGGGGTGTTTTCAGAGCGTGACGTCGTCAAGGCGGTGGCGGCCGACGGAGCGGGGGCCTTGACCCGCGCGGTCAGCAACTACATGACTGAAAAGGTCATATACGCCGAAGCCTCTGAACAGATGTCGGCCCTGATGGCGCGCATGACCGACCGTCGCATCCGGCACCTGCCGGTGCTGACAGACAGTCGTCTGGCGGGGGTGATCTCCATCGGCGACGTGGTCAAATGCCAGATCGCCGAACATGCTCAGGAAGCGGAAAGTCTGAGAACCTATATCGCCGCCGGTTGAATCCCCTTGCCAGCGCGGGTCTGGCGCCGTTGAAGGCCCGATCAGCCGGGCGTGGGCCTCGGCAAGGGATATGTTAGATGTTCAGTCTTCTGAACCTCCAGAGCCTGTTCGGTCTGGTCGTCTTCGTCGCCGTCTGCTGGGCGATCTCGGAAAACCGGCGGGCTTTTCCGTGGAAGCTCGCGATCGGGGCCATTCTGGTTCAGGCCGGGCTGGTGCTGGTGCTGTTCGGCATTCCAGGTTCGCACGTGGTGCTGGAGTCAGTCACCAACGCCATCGACGGCCTGGCCAAGGCGACGGCCGAGGGGACGCAATTCGTCTTCGGCTATCTGGGCGGCGGCCAGCAGCCCTATGCGGTGGCGGACCAGAATGTGCTGTTCGTCTTCGCCTTCAATGTGCTGCCGCTGATCCTGGTGATTTCGGCCCTGTCGGCGCTGTTGTGGCACTGGAAGATATTGAAGTGGCTGATCCGGGGCTTCGGCTTCCTGTTTCAGCGGACCATGGGTCTGGGCGGGGCGTCGGCCCTGGCGGTGGCGGCCAATATCTTCCTGGGCACCATCGAAAGCCCGATCGTCATCAAGGCCTATCTGGACAAGCTGAGCCGGTCTGAAATCTTCCTGATGATGACCGTGGGTCTGGCGACTGTGGCCGGTTCGACCATGGTGGCCTATGCGACCATCCTGGCCCATGTCCTGCCCAACGCAGCCGGCCATGTGCTGGTCGCCTCCATCGTATCGGCGCCCGCCGGGGTGCTGCTGGCGCGGATCATCGTGCCGGAGACCGACAAGGAGGCGGCGCAGGCGATCAGCTATGACTCGGCCCTGAAATACGACAGCGCCATCGACGCCATCTCAAAGGGCACGTCCGACGGCCTGATGGTGGTGCTGAACATCTCGGCCGTGCTGATCGTGTTCGTGGCCCTGGTGGCCCTGGTCAATGTGATGCTGAGCGGTTTCGTCGTGTTCGGCGAACCGCTGACGGTTGAGCGCATTCTGGGCGTCCTGTTCTCGCCCCTGGCCTGGCTGGCTGGCGTCGACGCCAGGGAGGCCGGCCAGGCGGGCAAGCTTCTGGGCGTCAAACTGACCCTGACGGAGTTCAAGGCCTTCATCGAACTGGGCAAGATTCCGCTGGGCGACATGAGCGAGCGCACGCGGATGCTGATGACCTACGCCCTGTGCGGCTTCGCCAACATCGGCTCGGTCGGCATTACGGTGACGGGCCTGTCGGTGTTGATGCCGGACCGCCGCGAGGAGGTGCTGAGCCTGATCTGGAAGGCGCTGTTCGCGGGCTTCCTGGCCACATTGATGAGCGCCGCCGTCGTCGGCGCCTTGCCAGCGGCGGTGTTTGGACAGTAGCGTTTCTAAAAGCAACGGAGACGTTCTGATGAAGCTCTACACCTCGCACCGCGCGCCCAATCCGCGTCGCGTCCTCTGGGTCATGGCCGAGAAGGGGATCGAGGATATCGAGATCGTCGAACTGGATCTGTTGTCAGGCGCCCACTACCAGCCTGAATACCGGAACAAGGTGGGCGCGCCGCACGTGCCAGCGCTGGAGCTGGACGACGGGATGACAATCTCGGAATCCATCGCCATCGCCCGCTATCTGGAGGCGCTCTATCCTGAGCCGAACCTGTTCGGCGTCGATCCGCGCGAGCAGGCGGTGATCGAGATGTGGATGCGGCGCTGCGAAATCTATCTGGCCAATCCGATGATGACGGGCGTGCGGTTCAGCCATCCGGCGCTGGCGGCGCTGGAGGCCCCTCAGCCCGAGGTGGCGCAATATAATCTGGGCGCCGCCGAGAAGTTCATGAAGACCCTGGACCGGCATCTGGCCGAGCGAGCGTTCATCGCCGACCGGTTCAGCATCGCCGATATCGTGGCCCTGGTCGGGCTGGAGTTCGGGCGACTGATCAAATACCGCCCGCCTGCGGAGTTTCAGAATCTGGCGCGCTGGATGGAGGCGTGTCGGGCGCGGCCAGCGTCCAGGGCGGGCGCTTGATCAAGGTTAATCAATAGTTGATGCCGGGGCGACGCCCCGGCGGACGGCGCTTTCATTACAGAAAGATAAGATCGGCCGCCGCATCCGTCGGCGTGGCCCGGCGCCTCTATCCCTCATAGCGTGAACGTCACGCCTGTCAGGGGTTCCATAGTGTTCAAGTCTGTTCTTTGCGGCGGTCTGCGTCTGGCCGCCGCCGGTGTCTGTCTGTTCGCCATCACCGCCACGTCCGCATTGGCGCAGGATGCGGGGCGAATGGATCAGGTCGTCCGAGCAGCGTCGGACAAGTATGAGTTTTCTGGTTCGGTCCTGGTGGCGCGCGACGGCCAGATTCTGCTGGACCGGGGCTATGGGCTGGCCAATCGCGAATGGTCGATCCCCAACGACAGCGCCACCAGGTTTCGGCTGGGGTCGGTCAGCAAACAATTCACCGCCGTGGCCATCATGCTGTTGAACGAGCGCGGGCTGGTCGATCTGGATGCGCCGGTGAAGACTTATCTGCGCGATGCGCCCGCCGCATGGGACCGGATGACGGTGCGCCATCTGCTGACGCACACAGCAGGTCTGGCCGACTATACGCGGCTGGAGGATTTCGAGGCGCAGAAAACCCTGCCGACGACGGCGCAGGCTCTGATGGCGCGGTTTCGGGATCGGCCGCTGGCGTTTCAGCCGGGCGCCCAGTGGGCCTATTCCAACTCAGGCTATGTGGTGCTGACAGCGATCATCGAGCAGGTCAGCGGCCAGACCTATGCCGATTTCGTGGGGCGGAATCTGTTTCAGCCGTTGGGCATGAGTGACAGCGGATATGACACGCATGACGTCATCCTGCCGCGCCGGGCTGCGGGCTATACGCCTGGCCGCGAGGGCGTGATCAACGCGGCCTATGTGGACATGAGCGTGCCGCAGGGGGCGGGCGGCCTCTATTCCACAACGCATGATCTGTTGAAGTGGGAGCAGGGGCTGTTCGGCGGGCGTGTGCTGAAACCGCAGTCTCTGGCGGCCCTGACGACCCCCTATCGCAACAACTACGCCATGGGTTTGGAGGTCGCCAGGCAGGGCGAGGACACGATCATCAGCCATTCCGGCGCCATCGACGGGTTCAACACCTATCTGGCCTATGACACGTCGAACCACATGACGGTGGTGGTGCTGGGCAATCTGAACGGGGCGGCGCCGTTGAAGCTGGGCGGCGAACTGATGACCCTGGCGCGTGGAGGGACGGTGACCCTGGCCGGTGAGCGTCAGGCGGCGGCGGTGTCGGCGGATCTGCTGGCGGCCTATGTGGGGGTTTATGAGATCGCGCCCGGCTTCGCCCTGACCCTGCAGGCGACGGGCAGCGTGCTGACGGCGCAGGCCACGGGGCAGAATCCGGTCACCCTGACGCCGGAAACGGCGGACGCCTTCTTCGTCGAGGCCATCGACGCCCAGATCACCTTCACCCGCAACACGGCGGGCGAGGTCGAGGGGCTGGTGCTTCATCAGGGCGGACGCGAGATGCCCGCGCGCAGGAAATAGGTCTGTCGCCGCCCACCTCTGGACCGGGGCGGGCGGGGCGTTGTCGCTGGCCTGGGATGCGCCAGCATCCTTGACGGGGAACCATTTGCCTCCGCCAAGCTTGACTAGGAGCAATCGACGTCAGTCGGTCGAAATCTTAGATCGTCATTCCGGGACTGAGCGAAGCGAAGAACCCGGAACCCAGGGGTGCTGCGCCGTTGCTGATCCTATTCGGCGCCGGATTGCGAACCGCCTGGTTTCCGGGTTCATCCTATGGACGCCCCGGAATGACGGTTTGGGGTTGGATGTCGATTAGCCCCGGACAGCAGTCTATCGGAGGACGGATGCTCAGACCTATTGCTCTCGTGGCCGCGTGCGGCCTGTTGACGGCCTGTAATGCGGGCGCGTCGCTGTCCAGCGGAACCCAGACGTTCAATGCCGGGGTCGGTGATGCGGTGCAGGCGCCGCTGGAAGACCTGAACCTGAAGCGCGAGGAGATCCCGGAGGTTCTGCTGCAGGCGCGGGGTGCGCCCTATGCGGTGTCGGGCATGGGGCGCTGTTCCGCCATCGGCGCCGAGATCGCGCGTCTGGACGAGGCGCTGGGGCCGGACATCGATGTGCCGACCACGGGTGATGGCGAGGCATTGGATCAACAGGCGGCGGGCGCCGCACTGGACGCCGTGCGTGACACAGCGACCGACTTCATTCCCTTCCGCAGCTGGGTTCGCCGCCTGAGCGGCGCGGCGCAACACAGCCGCGAAGTCCAGTCCGCCATCCGCGCCGGTCTGATCCGCCGCGCCTTCCTGAAAGGCGTCGGCCAGCAGAAGAACTGCGCCCCGCCCGCCGCGCCCTATGGGTTCTCAGCGCGCCGGTGAGGGGGATCAGCGTGAGGGCGGCATAAAGGTCATCTCAGCGCCGTCGAGGCCCGTGATCTGCAACGGCGTCGGCAGCGGCCAGGCCTCGATCACTCGGCGTTGAGCAATGGTCCGGTCGGAGCGAACCCCGCCGTTGGGTGCGCAGGCCTGGGTCAGGTCCGGCGTGACCGCATAGGTGTCGGCTGACGCGAAGACGGCGCGAAGTTCGTCCGGCCAGGGCTTTTCGCGGCTCTCCGTCATGATGGAGTCTGGAACGATCACACGAGGGGCCGTCGCCGCTTCGGCCGGGCGGTCCTGGACGCAGGCGAAGGCTTCGAACCGCAGGCGCGCCTGTGCGAGAAAATACAGGCGCCGGGCGCGGTCCGGGCCGAGCTGGAAACCGACGGAATAGGGATCGGCAAGGGTGGCGAGGCAGGCCCCATCCAGGTCGAGACGACGCCGATACAGGTCGGCCCTGATCTGGGAATCATGCGGCCAGGCTCCATCCTTCTGCGGCGTGACGAACCGGATGCACGGGTTGGTCGTGGACGAGGCCGACCAATAGGGGCTGTAGATGCGTGGGCCGGCGCCCAGCGCATTGGCGCTTTCGTCAATGGCGAAGCTGGCCAGAGCGAGCGGCATGAAGGGAACGGCGATGGCCACCTGCCATAGGGGAACGGGTCTGGCCTGTCGTGTCTCGACCGAGATGAAGGCGGCGGCGGGCACGCAGGCGGGATCGAGCCTTTGACTGCAGACGAAGTCGCCGGTCGTTACGGCGTTCCCAAGCTCGACCACTTCGCCGTCGAAGCGGACAGCGGTTCCGGCTTCACGCTCGCGCACCCAGGTCAGGATTTGGGCGGGGTCGGGTCGACTGTGTGTCTTGATGACCGGCGGATAGCAGGCCGATGTCGCCATTAGGGCGATCAGAAGCGCCAGTCGTCCAGGAACGGTCAGCCGCCGCCATGTCCTGTCCGCCATGGTGGGACCCTCAGCGCGGGGTGAACTTGCGGATGACGCCGGAGAAGGTCATCAGCAGCCGGTCCCCGGTGTTGATCTGGCCGCGCACGAAGATCAGGCTCTTGCCGGCCTTGGTGACCTGGCCGCTGGCCTCGATCAGTTCCCCGACATAGCCGCCGTCGATGAAGGTCGAGTCCAGTTGGACTGTGACGCCCGAGGCGCCCTCCATCTCCTGATAGGCGATCTGGAACATGGCGATGTCGGCGAAGGTCATCAGACAGCCGCCGTGCATCCGGCCGCCCGCATTCATGTGCTTCTGCTCTGCGCGGAAGGCGCAGACCATGTGACCGTCCGGCGCGGGCTTGCTGTAGAAGGGGCCGACCACCACGTCGAAGGTGTCGTGCAGGTCATAGGTCTGCCAGCCGGCGAATTCGCCCTCGGTGACGGTGATTTTCTTCGGCATGAGAGACTCGGCCTTACTTCTGGTCGTGCAGTGCAGCATATAGGCCCAATGAGCGATCCGATCGAAACCGCAATTTTGAACAAACTGGCCGCAATCGGCCCCGGCAAGAGCATCGAGCCCGCGGAAGTGGCCAAAGAGCTACAGCCGGAGCAGTGGCAGCGGATGCTGCCCAAGGTGCGCGCCATCGCGCTGCATCTGATGCGTCAGGGCCAACTGACCATCACCAAGAAGGGCAAGCCGGTCGATCCGGACAACTTCCGCGGGGTGACGCGCCTGCGTCAGCCCACGCAGGAGGAGACGGCCCTGGCCCTGAGCCGCCGTCCGCCTGTCGTCGAGGGCGATGACGACTGACCTTCAAGAGGTTCTGGGCGACATACGCGCCTGCCGCGCCTGCGCAGGCGTGCTTGCGCATACGCCGCGCCCCGTGGTGCGGGTGTTCCCTGAGACGCGGCTGCTGATCTGTGGTCAGGCGCCGGGACGACGGGTGCACGAGAGCGGCCTGCCGTTCACCGATCCGTCCGGCGACCGTCTGCGCGGCTGGATGGGCGTGGATTACGAGACCTTTTACGCCGATCACCGCATTGGGGTGGCGGCGCAGGCGTTCTGCTATCCGGGAACGGCGCCCGCCAAGAACGGAAAAGCGGGCGGCGACTATCCCCCGCCGCCTCGATGCGCCGACCTTTGGCGGCCCCGGTTGATGGCGGCGCTTCCGCGGATGGAACTGACGCTGCTGGTCGGGAGCTATGCGCAGGAATGGGCGCTGGAAGGCCGGACGAAGCGGAACATGACCGAGACTGTGCGTGCGTGGCGCGAGTATGCGCCGGATGTGCTGGTGCTGCCGCATCCGTCATGGCGGAATACGGCCTGGCTGAGAAAAAATCCGTGGTTCGAGGCGGAAGTGGTTCCGTATCTGAGAGAACGGGTGCGGGGGATTCTGGCTTGAAGATGCGCGCCTTGGCGGCGGCAGGGATCGCCGCCGCCCTGACCCTGTCCGCTTGCGCCACGCCGCATATTCAGGCGCCGTTGACGCCGCCAGCCGGGTTTGTCGGACCCCACGTCGAGGATCGGGCGCTGGTGATGTCGGACGGGGCGCGCTTGCCGCTGATGCGATGGTCGCCTAGGGGCGAGGGGACTGGGGACCAGCAGCCGTGGGCGGTGATCGTGGCTCTGCATGGCATGAACGACCATGCGGCCTCTTTCCGGCTGGCGGGGCCGTGGTGGGCCGAGCAGGGGATCGAGACCTGGGCCTATGACCAGCGCGGTTTCGGCCAGTCGCCGGGGCGCGGCGAATGGGCGGGCGAGGCGCGCATGACCGATGACCTGCGCGAAACCGTGGCCATGGCCCGCGCGCACCATCCCCATGCGGTTATCGCCGTCGTGGGCGAGAGCATGGGCGGATCGGTGGCGGCGGCGGCGTTCGGATCGGATCGCGCGCCCGACGCGGACCGCGTGGTTTTTCTGTCGCCGGGTGTCTGGGGCTGGTCGGCGCAAGGGTGGCTGAACACCACGGCCTTGCAAATCGCCGCTCGCATGGCGGGATCGAAGGCGGTCGAGCCGCCGTCCTTCATCGCCAATCGGATCGTGGCGTCGTCCAACTGGCTGGAGCTTTATCGCAACGGACGCGACCCCGAGAGCCTGCTGTCGACACGGTTCGACACCATCTATGGTCTGGTCGATCTGATGGAAAGCGCATCCGCGAAGGTGGGGCTGTCTCCCGTGCCGTCGATCCTGATGTACGGTGCTCATGACGAAGTGGTCGAGAAGGGGCCGATGCGGCGCGCCCTGGATCAGGTCCCGGCAAGTTCGACCCTGCGCACGGCGTTCTACCCTGACGCCTGGCACCTGCTGAACCGCGATCTGGAGGCCGAAGCAGTCTATCGCGACGTAGTCGCCTTCCTGCGTGATCCGCAGGCGGCGCTGCCGTCTGGGGCGTCGCCAGTGCTGCCGGAACTGGAGAAGAAGGCGCGCTGATCGGTCGGTCTGAGCGTCGAACGCTGATATACGGAAAATTTCGTGCATTGCTGCGCTGCAATACGGGTTAAGTCCTTCGATGCAGGCCTGAGCCGCGAAATTGTCGTGCTTGAAGCCTAGGGGTAGGCGGCCTAATGTCTGGGCAAGAATAATATTACCCTGGGAGGCCCGGATATGGGCATGACACTGTTCGATTCACCGTCGTTCGCGAACCATGAGGGCGTCCACGCCTTCTTTGATGAGAAGACCGGCCTGAAGGCGATTGTCGCCGTCCACTCGACCGCGCGCGGCCCGGCCGTTGGCGGCACGCGGATGTGGAACTATGCGTCCTCGGCCGAGGCGCTGGAGGACGTGCTGCGTCTGTCCAGGGGCATGAGCTACAAGAATGCGGTTGCCGATCTGGAGATGGGCGGCGGCAAGTCGGTGATCATCGGCGACAGCCGCACCCAGAAAACGCCTGAGCTGTTTCGCGCCTTCGGCCGGGCCGTCGATACGCTGGGCGGGATTTATTACGCCGCCGAGGACGTGGGCGTGTCGGTCGCCGACATCGCCCAGGCGCGCAAGGAGACGACGCGGGTTCTGGGGCTGAAGGATGGACCCGAAGCCTCGGGCGATCCCAGTCCGGTGACGGCTGAGGGCGTCTATCGTTCGACCCTTGCGGTCGCGCGTCGTCTGTTCAAGCAGGACGACCTGACCGGCCTGACCATCGCCATGCAGGGCGTGGGCCATGTCGGCGGATACTTGGCTGACAAGCTGGCGGCTGCGGGCGCCAAGCTGGTGATGACCGACGTCAACACCGCCACCCTGGCCGAAGTCGCCGCCCGCACCGGCGCCGAGATCGTGGCCCCGGACGCCATCTATGACGTCAAGGCCGACATCTATGCGCCTTGTGCGCTGGGTGCGACGCTGAACCCGCAGACCCTGGACCGGATCACCGCCAAGGCTGTGGTCGGCGCCGCCAACAACCAACTGGCCACGCCGGAAATCGGCCGCATCCTGTTCGCGCGCGGCGTGCTCTACGCGCCCGACTATGTCGTCAACGGCGGCGGCATCATCAATGTGGCGGCGGAAATGAACGCCCGTCAGACCAAGGGCGCCTTCGACCCGGCCTGGGTCGAGAAGAAGCTGTCGCGCCTGATCGAAACCTTCGACGAGATTCTGGAGCGTTCGGCGGTCGAAAACCGCCCGACCCACGAAATCGCCGACGCCATCGCCGAGGCCCGCATCGCAGCGGCGGCCGAAGTGAAGCTGAAACAGGCAGCCTGACGTCTATCAAGGCGCCTTGGTGCATCCACCCGGTCGTCGTTCGGCCGGGTGGATCGAGGTCAAAGCGTAACCTGTCTTAACGCAGCGTTTACCATATGGGCGGCATTTTCTGCCTAGCGGGATTGCGTTGATCGCGCGTGTGGTTGGGGCGGGACGCGTGGGCGGTTTTACCGAAGCGTTGCAGAAGTTCGGGATCGGTCGTCTGGCTGCGGTTCTAGGCGTCGCCGCGGGCGTCGCCGCCGTGCTGGTCGCCGTCATGCTGCGTATGGGCCAGTCGCCCGACGCCCTGCTGTACTCGAACCTTGATCTGCGTGAAGCGGGCGAGATCACCGCCGCCCTGCAACAGGCCAATATCAAATATTCGTCCAAGGGCGACGGCTCGACCATCATGGTCAACCGCGACCAGGTCGGCGAGGCGCGGATGCTGGTGGCGGGCAAGGGCCTGGTGACCACGGGGTCGGTCGGCTACGAAATCTTCGACAACCAGTCGGTGCTGGGCCAGACCGAGTTCCAGCAGCAGTTGAACGAACAGCGCGCCCTGCAGGGCGAACTGTCGCGCACCATCATGTCGATGCGCGGCATCACCGCCGCCCGCGTCCACATCACCCTGCCGCGCCGCGAGATGTTCTCGACCGCCGCTTCTGACCCGACGGCCGCCGTGCTGGTGGGGTTGGGCGGGCGCGATCTGTCGGGCGATCAGGTGCGGGCGATCCGCAATCTGGTGGCCTCGTCCGTGCCGAACCTGAAGCCCGAGCGCGTTACGGTCGCGGATCAGAACAACCGCACCCTGGCGGCGGGCAACGAGGGCGATGAGTTCTCGTCCGCCTCGGCCATGGAGACCAAGAACACGACCGAGGCCCAGCTTCAGTCGCGCATCAAGGACATCGTCGAGGGCGTGGTCGGCGTGGGCGCCGCGCGGGTTCAGGTCTCGGCCGACATCGACCGCAGCCGCTCGACCACCCAGGAACAGAAGTACGATCCCGACGGCCAGGTCATCCTGTCGACGTCGACGAACGGCTCGCTGTCGCAGAACAATCAGGCCCAGCCCGACGGCGCAGTCTCCGCCGCCACAAACATGCCAGGCGGGGCGGGCGATCCGACGCAGATGGGCGAGCGTTCCAGCCAGAACGCCGAGATCACCAACTACCAGAACTCCAGCACCACCACGACGACCACGCGTGAGCCGGGCGAGGTCAAGAAGTTGTCCGTCTCGGTCGCCGTCGATGGACGCTGGACGCCGCCTGCCAACGGCAAGGGCGAGCCGACCTATGCGCCCCGCACCCCTGAGGAGATCGCCCAGATCAAGTCGCTGGTGGGCGCCGCCGCTGGTGTGGATGAAGCGCGCGGCGACAAGATCGAGGTCCTGAACGTCCGCTTCAACCGCGAGCCCGCGCTGGGCGGAGGGCTGGACGGGGCGTCGTCGATGTTCAACTTCTCCAAGAACGACATCATGCGCGGGATCGAGCTGCTGGTGCTGCTGTTGACGGCCGGGCTTTTGATCTTCTTCGTCCTGCGCCCGCTGCTGAAGACGGTGGCGGGTGGTTCGAACCTGCCGGCCCTGGCGGGCGGGGGCGTGCCGGTGACGGCGCTGCAGACCACCCTGGTCGGCCCGGACGGCCAGCCGCAACTCGCGCATCTGGGGCCGCACAGCGAGATGGACCACAAGATCGACATCGCCCGGATCGAGGGGCAGGTGAAGGCGTCTTCGGTCAAGAAGGTCGCCGATTTCGTCCAGAGCCATCCTGACGAGGCGACGAGCATCCTGCGTGGCTGGGTGTCCGAAGGCTGATGGCGAAGCTGGTCAACAAGAAGGCTGCGGTCGAGGACGCCGCGAAGCTGACGGGGCCTGAAAAGGCGGCCGTGATCCTGCTGGCGCTGGGCGAGGAGCACACGGCGCTGTGGGAGCGGCTGGACGATGAAGAGGTCAAGGAAGTTTCTCAGGCCATGTCGCTGCTGGGCACCGTCAGCGCCGAGGTGGTCGAGAGCCTGATGCTGGAGTTCGTGTCGGGCCTGTCCGGCTCAGGTTCGGTCATGGGCAGCTATGACCAGACGCAGCGGATGCTGTCGGCCTTCCTGCCCAAGGATCGCGTCGACGGCCTGATGGAGGAAATCCGCGGTCCTGCCGGACGGACCATGTGGGACAAGCTGGGCAATGTGAACGAGGCGGTCCTCGCCAACTATCTGAAGAACGAATATCCGCAGACGGTGGCTGTGATCCTGTCCAAGGTGCGCTCGGACCACGCCGCGCGGGTGCTGACCAGCCTGCCCGAGGATTTCGCCCTGGAGTGCGTGCAGCGGATGCTGCGCATGGAGCCGGTGCAGCGCGAGATACTGGACAAGATCGAACAGACCCTGCGCAACGAGTTCATGTCGAATCTGGCCCGCACCTCCAAGCGCGACAGCCACGAGATGATGGCCGACATCTTCAACAACTTCGACCGCCAGACCGAAAGCCGCTTCATCGGCGCGCTGGAGGAGCGCAGCCGCGAGTCCGCCGAACGCATCCGGGCCCTGATGTTCGTGTTCGAGGACCTGTCCAAGCTGGACCCCGGCGGGGTGCAGACCCTGCTGCGGAGCGTCGAGAAGGACCAGCTGGGCCTGGCGCTGAAGGGCGCGTCGGACGGTCTGCGCGAGATGTTCTTCTCCAACATGTCAGAGCGCGCATCCAAGATCATGCGCGAAGACATGGAATCCATGGGGCCGGTGCGTCTGAAGGACGTGGACGCCGCCCAGATGGCCATGGTGCAGGTCGCCAAAGATCTGGCCACGCGCGGCGAGATCATGCTGGCCGGCCAGGGCGCCGATGACGAGTTGATTTACTGACATGGCCCCCATCGCTGGCGCAGCCCGCCCCTTCTTCTTCGACACCGAGTTCGACGCCGATGGCGGCGTCGTGCATCCCGGCGCGTGGAAGGCGCCCAAGCGCAGCTTCATGCCCGCCGAGGTCGACGCCCTGGTGGCGCAGGCGCGGCTGGAGGCCCGCGAACAGGCGCTGAGCGAAGTCGAACACATCCGCGCCATGGCCTTGAGCCATATCGCCCAGTCCACCGCCCAGGCCATGACGATGCTGAAAAGCGTCGCCCAGGCGCATCGTGAACAGTCGGCTGATCTGGCCGTGGCGGCGGCGCGGGCCATCGGCGGCGCGGCCCTGGCCAAGTTCCCAAGTGCGCCGTTGAAGGCGGCGCTGGAGATGCTGGCCCAGGAAATCGACGCCTCGCCGCGCCTGGTGATGCGCGGTTCGGGCCTGGATGAGACGGCGCGCGCCCAGATCGAACAGGCCTGCGCCGACAGCGGCTTCACCGGCGTGGTCGCCTTCCGCGACGAACCCGGCATGGCGCCGTCCGCCTTCCAGCTGGAATGGGCGGACGGGCGCGCCGAACATGATCCGCAGGGATCGGCCGACCGTGTCGCCGAAGCCCTGAACGCCGCCCTGGCCGCCGAAGCCGGCCATGGCGAGACCCTTTCAGCCGACCGGAGCGAATTCTGATGGCGTCCGACGACCTGGCTCTTGAGGAGTTCGCCGCCTCGACCGATCTGGCCACCCTGGAAGAGGGTGGTGAGAAGACCGCCGCCGATCTGGCCACCGTCTTTGACGTGCCCGTCAACATTTCGGCGGTTCTGGGCAAGTCGCACATGTCGGTGGCCCAACTGCTGAAACTGAACCGGGGATCGGTGCTGGAGCTGGACCGCAAGGTCGGCGAGGCGATCGACATCTTCGTCAACAACCGTCTGGTCGCGCGCGGCGAGGTCGTCGTCGTCGAGGACCGGCTGGGCGTCACCATGACGGAAATCGTCAAGGCGGAGGACGGCGGCGCCTGATCGGGGCGACGCGTTCGAAACAGGGATTAAAGGAGAAGAACAATGCGTCTTCTGGTGGTTGGCAGATTAAGCGGACAACTGGCTTCGGCGGTGAAGATGGCCATGGCGCACGGCGCCAAGGTCAATCACGTCGAACGGGCGGATCAGGCGACCGAGCAGCTGCGTCGCGGGCAGGGGGCCGACCTGTTGATGGTCGACTATCAGCTGGACATCGCAGCCCTGATTGCGGCCAACGAGGCCGAGCGGATCACGGTGCCGGTGGTTGCCTTCGGCGTCGACGCTGATGCGCGCGAAGCCGCCGCCGCCATCCGTGCAGGGGCCAAGGAGTTCATTCCCCTGCCGCCTGGCGCCGACCTGATCGCCGCCGTCCTGTCGGCGGTGGCGGACGATGAAAAGCCGATGATCTCGGCCGATCCGTCGATGAAGGCTGTGCTGCAACTGGCTGATCAGGTCGCGCGCTCCGAGGCATCGATCCTGGTCACCGGCGAAAGCGGCGTCGGCAAGGAGGTGATGGCCCGGTATCTGCACGAGAACTCGCGCCGCAAGGAACGCCCCTTCATCAGCGTCAACTGCGCCGCCATTCCCGACAATCTGCTGGAATCCGAACTGTTCGGCCATGAGAAGGGCGCCTTCACCGGGGCGATCGCCCGCCGGATCGGCAAGTTTGAGGAGGCCGACGGCGGCACCCTGCTGCTGGACGAAATCAGCGAGATGGACGCCCGGCTGCAGGCCAAGCTGCTGCGCGCCATCCAGGAACGGGTGATCGACCGCGTCGGCGGCTCCAAGCCCGTGCCCGTCAATATCCGCATCATCGCCACCTCCAACCGCGACCTGTCCAAGGCTGTGGCGGAAGGGGTGTTCCGCGAAGACCTGCTGTACCGGCTGAACGTCGTGAACCTGCGCCTGCCGTCCCTGCGCGAACGGCCCGGCGACATCGGCGTGCTGGCCGATCACTTCGTCAAGAAATACGCCGCCGCCAACGGCGTGCCGGAGCGTCCGATCTCGATCCGGGCGCGTCAGGCCATCGCCGCCCACCGCTGGCCGGGCAATGTGCGCGAGCTGGAGAACGCCATGCACCGCGCGGTGCTGCTGGCGACCGGGGCGGAGATCGACGTGGACGCCATCCGCCTGCCGGACGGTCAGCCGCTGAACCCCTCCTCGTCCGGCATGACAGGCCATGCGGTCCCGGCCGGGCGCGAGAGCGCCTATGGCGGCGGGGTCGCGGCGCGGGCGGCCCAGGCGGCGGATGCGGTGACCCGCAGCTTTGTCGGTCAGACCGTGGCGGCGATGGAAAAGACGCTTATCCTGGACACCCTGAATCACTGCCTGGGCAATCGCACCCACGCGGCCAACATCCTGGGCATCTCCATCCGCACCCTGCGCAACAAGCTGAACGAATACGCGGACGAAGGCACGGCCATCCCGGCGCCGCAGAGCGGTGTTTCGGCCTCGGGCTACGCGGCCTGATATGGTGAAGGGCTTCGATCGCAGGTCGCTGATCGTCGGCGCAGGCGCGCTGACGCTGGCGGGGTGCTATTCGGAGCGCAAGAAGCCCGAGAAGGACGAGCAGACGCAGGACTTCTTCCTATCCGATCTTGAGGCGCGGCACGGCGGGCGGCTGGGCTTCGTCGCGCTGGACGTCGGCAGCGGGCGGCGGCTGCTGTGGCGATCGCAGGAGCGGTTCGCCTTCTGTTCGACCTTCAAGGTCTTCCTGGCGGCGGCGACCTTTGAGCGCATACAGCGCGATGAGGAACAGCTGGACCGCGCGGTGCGGATCACCGCCGCCGACATGATCCCCCACGCCCCGGTCACAGAAAAGGCCGTCGGGCGCAGCCTGACCCTTCGTCAGTTGATGCAGGCGGCGGTCGAGGTCAGCGATAATCCAGCAGCCAACATCCTGATCCGGGAAATGGGCGGAATCGCCGTATGGCGTTCGTGGTGGCCGACATTCGGCGACACCACCACCCTGATTTCGCGCCTGGAGCCGGACCTGAACACCGCCCTGCCCAACGACCCGCGCGACACCTGCCTGCCTGAGCAGACGCTGGCCAATATTGCGTTGATGTCGTCCAGCAAGCGGCTGACGCCCGAGCATGACGCCCTGCTGAAGAGCTGGCTGATCGCCTCGCCCACCGGGCCCAATCGTCTGAAGGCGGCCGCGCCCCAGGGATGGATGGTGGCGCACAAGACCGGGAGCGGCGCAAACGGGGTCACCAACGACATCGGCCTGCTGACGCCGCCGACCGGCGCACCGATCATCATGGCGGCCTATTTCGTCGGCGCCGTCGCGGCGAGCGACGATGAGCGCGACGCCGTCATCGCCGACGCGGCGCGACGCGCGCTGAAGGTGCTGGGCCGTGACTGACACGCCGGTGATGATGAAGGACGGGATGGCCCGTCCGACCGGGCGCGATGTTCTGGGCTGGCTGAACCGCGGCGAAGTGCTGATGGCGGTCGGCGTGATCGGCGTGATCATGCTGCTGATCCTGCCGGTCCCGAAGATGCTGCTGGACCTGCTGCTGGCGATTTCGCTGGTCTCGTCCGTGCTGATCCTGATGACGGCCGTGATGATGAAGCGGCCGCTGGACTTCGCCATCTTCCCGACGGTGCTGCTGGTCTCGACGCTGTTCCGGCTGGGCCTGAACCTGGCCTCGACACGTCTGATCCTTACGCATGGTCAGGAGGGGCATGACGCGGCCGGTCAGGTCATCAACGCCTTCGGGCAACTGATGATGGGCGGCAACTTCGTCATCGGAGTGATCATCTTCGCCATCATTCTGGTGGTGAACTTTGTCGTCATCACCAAGGGGTCGACCCGGATCGCGGAAGTGTCCGCCCGCTTCACCCTGGACTCCATGCCCGGCAAACAGATGGCCATCGACGCCGATCTGTCGTCGGGGTTGATCACCGAGGACCAGGCCAAGATCAGGCGCAAGGAGCTGGAGCAGGAATCCACCTTCTTCGGCGCCATGGACGGCGCCTCGAAATTCGTGCGCGGCGACGCCGTGGCGGGCCTGATCATCACCTTCATCAACGTCATCGGCGGGATGCTGATCGGCACCCTGCAGCACGGGATGCCCGCCGCGGAGGCCGCGAGCACCTATGTGCAGCTGACGGTGGGCGATGGTCTGGTGACCCAGGTTCCGGCCATAATCATCTCGATCGCCGCGGGCTTTCTGGTGTCAAAGGCTGGTGTCGAGGGCACCGCCGACAAGGCGCTGGTGACGCAACTGGCCACCAACCCGGTGTCGCTGGGCGTGGTGTCGGGCGCGGCGGGCCTGATCGGCCTGATCCCCGGAATGCCGCTGATCCCGTTTGCGGCCCTGGCGCTGGGTTCGGGCTATATGGCGTGGCGGCTGGGACGCGAGCGGCTGAAGCCCAAGCCGACCGAGGCCGAGATCGAGGCCGCCAAGCCTCAGCCCGAAGTCGATGAGCCGATCTCGAATGTCCTGACCATAGACGAGGTCAAGATCGAGCTGGGCTATTCGCTGCTGAGCCTGATCAATGACCTGGAAGGGCGTCGCCTGACCGATCAGATCAAGGCGCTGCGTCGGTCGCTGGCCCAGGAATACGGCTTCGTGATGCCGCAGGTGCGCATTCTGGACAATATGCGCCTGCCGACCCAGGGCTACGCCATCCGCATCAAGGAGATGGACGCCGGGGCGGGGGAGGTGCGTCTGGGACATCTGATGGCGATGGACCCGGCAGGGCGTCAGGTCGAACTGCCGGGCGAGCATATGAAGGAGCCGACCTTCGGCCTGCCGGCCACCTGGATCGAGGAAAGCCTGCGCGAGGAGGCCACCTTCCACGGCTATACGCTGGTCGATCCGTCGACGGTGCTGACCACGCACCTGACCGAGATACTGAAGGAGAATATGGCGGACCTGCTGTCCTATGGCGAGGTGCAGAAGCTGCTGAAGGAACTGGGGCCGGAAGAGAAGAAGCTGGTCGAGGAGCTGGTGCCCGGCGTGATCACAGTCACCACCCTGCAACGTGTGCTGCAGGTGTTGTTGCGCGAGAAGGTGTCGATCCGCGACCTGCCCGCCATTCTGGAAGGCCTGGCCGAGGCCGCGCCCCATTCCAGCAGCGTCACCACCTTGGTCGAACACGTGCGCGCGCGTCTGGCGCGCCAGCTATGCTGGCAGCATCAGGGCGGCGACGGCGCCCTGCCCATCGTGACCCTGTCGCCGGAATGGGAGGCCGCCTTTGCCGAGAGCCTGATCGGCGGCGGCGAGGACAAGCAGTTGGCCATGGCGCCGTCACGGCTGCAGGACTTCATCCGCGCGGTGCGCGACACCTTCGAGCGGGTGGCGATGATGGGCGAGAATCCGGTGCTGCTGACCGGCCCGCAGACCCGCCCCTATGTCCGGTCGATCATCGAACGCTTCCGCGGCCAGACCGTGGTGATGAGCCAGAACGAGATTCATCCGAAGGCCAGGCTGAGGACGCTGGGGCAGGTCTGAGGAGTGTCAGCTTTCTTTGCGGCAAAGATCCGCGATACGCTGAGCCATTCGCGTGTCGTTCTCGCGCACAGCTGCAAGATAGGCGTCTTGGCAGTGACCTTCGTTGATCATGGTTCCCAGTCGTTGGGCGCGTCTGACCTGTTCGCGATGTTCTTGACGCGCATTGACGCTGACTGGTGAACGCAAGCCTAGGTCATATTCGCGAACGGTCTTCTCCCAGACCCTTCTGTCATCAACGCCAATAGCGGGCGGGACGGGGGTTGTTGCGGGGGTAGGAGGTGACGCAGGTTGCTGAGACGTTTGCGCAATGGCTTCGCTTGATAGGCAAAGCGCAGCGCTGATAATGATGAAGCGAGAAGTCCTATTTACCCACGGCATTATGCAATCTCTAATTGTGATGTAGTGCATCTTGGGGATGATGACACCGCTTTGCCGTAATTGCTAATTCTGGATTGCGATGTGATTGCGCGATCTTTTGAAACCGTCTTACTTCCGGCCCCGCCTCATGCAGCGTGCTGGGAGAGGAGGCGGTTTTAGATCAATGAACCACCATGTGATCGCGCAACCAGAGTTTGACCTTCCTTCCGGCGTCGCTAATGCTCGGCGTCATGACATCCAGTTCAAGTCTAAGCTTGTCGCGGTTCGGCGATTTCCTGCGCACGCCGTCACTGGTTCGTTCGATCACAGCCCTGCTGACCCTGGCTTTCGCGCTGCTGCTGGTCGTCAATGTCGGCACTTTCGTAATGCTCCAGCGCACGGCCAAGGTGAATGGCGCCATCGAGTACGCCCAGTCGATGCGCAGGGCGTCGCGCACGGTGATCATCGCGGTGCTGGGCGCTGAAACTGCTCAGCGCGGTTTTTTGCTGACGGGGCGCAGCGAGTTCCTGAAACCTTATGAAGACGCTCGTCAGGATTTGACGCCGGCGCTGGCCTTTCTGGAAGAGGCGGCGGCCAAGGAACCCGAGCTCAAGGTCTATGTGGCGCGCATGCACATGCTGGCGGATGACAAGTTCGCCGAAATGGATGCCACCCTGGGCATGGCGCGCGGCGGACGCATCGGTCAGGCCATCCAGTCGGTGCGCTCGGGCGAAGGCAAACGCATCATGGATGAGTTGCGCGTCACGGTGGAGCAGTTTGACCAGACCAAGTCCGTGCGGATCGCCGAACGCTCCAAGGCGTCGCAGCGTTCGGGCGTGGCGACGGTTGTCATGGATGCGCTGGCGGCGCTTTTGGTTGTGATCCTGGCGATATTGTCGGCTTGGATGGTGCGCCGCTACGTCGCCGAAATCCAGGATGCACGCGCAGAGGTTGATGCATTGAATGTGGGACTGGAGGCGACGGTGCAGGAGCGGACCGCCGACCTGTCGCGCGCCAACGAGGAAATCCAGCGCTTCGCCTATATCGTCAGCCACGACCTGCGGGCGCCCCTGGTCAATGTCATGGGCTACACCTCCGAGCTGGAGCAGGCGGGCCAGATCATCGACGCGGCCATCGCCGAGGCCGAGAAGGATTGCGAAGTCGACAGGGCGGTGGTGCTGGCGGTTCGTGAGGACATGCCTGAAGCCATCGGCTTCATCCGCGCTTCCACCGAGAAGATGGACCGACTGATCAACGCCATTCTGAAACTGTCGCGCGAAGGTCGCCGTAATCTGTTGTCCGAGACGCTGGACATGACCGCGATGGCGCAGGCGATCGCCGACAGCGTCCACCATCAGACCGAGGCCGCCGGCGCCAAGATCACGATCCAGCCCTTGCCGAGCATCGAGAACGACCGACTGTTCATGGAACAGGTTCTCGGTAATTTGATTGATAACGCTGTTAAATATCTGGATCCGGACCGACCGGGCGAGATAATCGTCTCCGGCCAAGAAGAACCTGGAAATTATATCGTCTATCGCATTGCGGATAACGGTCGCGGCATCAACCCTCGTGACCACGAGCGGATATTCGAGCTGTTCAGACGTTCCGGCAAACAGGACCGCAATGGCGAAGGACTGGGTCTGGCCTTCGTGCGCAATAGTGTTCGCCGTATGGGCGGCGCCATTGACGTTGAATCCGAACTTGGCAAGGGGTCGACTTTTATTCTGAAATTCCCCAAACGACTGAATATGTCAGAACTTGGAGCCGCGCAGTGACGCATCCTGTGAAAATCGTCATGGTCGAAGACGACCACGGCCACGCCAAGCTGATTGAAAAGAACATTCGGCGCGCCAACATCAACAACGAAATCCAGCATTTCGACGAGGGCGGTGCGGCGCTGGATTACCTGTTCAGCGAAGAGGTGCTGACCAATGGTCCCTTGCTGATCCTTCTTGATCTGAATCTTCCGGACATGTCGGGCACTGATATTCTGGAGAAGGTCAAGGGCAATGAGCGTCTGCGCCGTGCGCCCGTCGTTGTTCTGACCACGACCGACGACAAGACGGAGATCCAGCGCTGCTACGATCTGGGCTGCAATGTCTACATCACCAAGCCGGTTGACTATGAATCCTTTGGCGGAGCGATCCGCCAACTGGGTCTGTTCCTGTCGGTGATCCAGGCCCCGGAGATGGAGTGATCGAGAATCTTGGCGCCATCCGCCTGCTCTACATCGACGATGACCGGGGTCTGTCCCGGCTGGTCGAAAAGGAGCTGAGCCGCAAAGGCTATCTTGTCACCTGCGCCTTCGACGGAGACGAAGGCCTGAAGCTGCTCAAGCAGAATGAATACGATGTCTGCGCGCTGGACCATTATATGCCCGAGCGTGACGGCATGGACGTGCTGCCGGAGATCATGGCGCTGAACGCACCGCCGCCGGTCGTCTATGTGACCGGTGCGCAGGAGGGGCGGCTGGCGGTCGCGGCTCTGCGGGCCGGAGCGGCGGATTATGTGATCAAGGATGTGTCGGAGGATTTCACAGCCTTGCTGCGTTCGGCGCTTGAGGATGCGGTCGTGCGACGCCGCCTGCAACGCGACAACGACCGCGCTCAGGAGGAAATCCGGCTGGCGCGCGACCGGGCCGAGGCCATGTTGCGCGAAGTGAACCACCGCGTCGGCAACTCGCTGCAACTGGTGTCCAGCTTCATGTCGCTGCAGATGCGTCATATCTCGGATCAGGGCGCCAAGGACGCGCTGCGGGAATCCCAGGCGCGGATCGAGGCCGTGGCCCATGTTCATCGCAGGCTCTACACGTCGGGCGACATGTCGCGCGTCGCCATGGATGAATATCTGCATGGGTTGATGGGCGAGCTGTCCAAATCCATCGGACCTGATGATGGGTCGCCGCGTCTGGTCCTGGATGCAGCGCCTCTGTCGGTCTCGACCGATCAGGCGGTGTCTCTGGGCGTGATCGTGACCGAGCTGGTGACCAACGCCGTCAAATACGCCTATGCCCCAGGGCAGGGCGGCGAAATCCGCATCCATATGAAGCCTGATGGCGAGGGACGGGCCGTTCTGACGGTCGAGGATGACGGGCCGGGTCTGGGCCTGGGCAAGCCAAAGGGCACGGGGCTGGGCGGCAAGATCATTTCCGCCATGGCGTCTGGCCTGCGCTCTGGCGTCGAATATGATGCGGCGCATAAGGGTGTTCGCGCCCAGCTGGTGTTCGACCTTTAAGAATATTTGAGTTCATGTTGCAGTTCGGCGTTCGTAATCCTGTTCTTGAATACCGCCATCGGGCCACCGCGTTCGGGATCGCCGCGCGCGACGGGCTGATCGCCTGCGTCCGGGTCGAGCGCGCTGGCGGCGCCTATTTTGATCTTCCGGGCGGCGGCGTGGATGTCGAAGAGAGCGAGGTCCAGGCCCTGGTGCGAGAGTTCGCCGAGGAGACGGGGCTGAACATCATGCCGGAAAACCGCATCACCGAGGCGACCCAGTATTTCCGCCGCTCGACCAATGAGCCGATCAAGAGCGTCGGCGGCTTCTGGACCGTGAAGGTCACAGGCGAGAATCCGGACGCCCGGTGCGAGGATGATCATACTCTGGTCTGGCTGGACCCGACCTTCGCCCTGTCGCGGCTGCGCCATGATTCCCACGCCTGGGCGCTGGCGGCATGGCTGCGTCGCGCAAGCTGAGCCTTACGGAACGGAGGGTGGTCCATTCCGTTTTCTTCTCGAACGCGGCGTCATTCCGACGGCGCCTGAAGCAGGAGATTTCAGATGGCTGATCACGACCGTATCGAAGGCGCCGCAAAGAACATCGGCGGCAAGATCAAGGAAGCTGCGGGCAAGGTCACGGGCGATCGCAAGCTGGAAGCGGAAGGCAAGGCCGATCAGGTCGCCGGCAAGGTCCAGAACGCTGTAGGCGGCGCGAAGGACGCCCTTCGCGGCAAGTAAGCGCTAGGGCGATCGACACTTAATCCCAAACCGTCATTCCGGGGCGTCCGTAGGACGAGCCGGGACGCCAGGAGGCCCGCAATCCGGCGCCCAATACGCTCAGTCCCGGAATGACGATCTAGGATTTCGGCCGGCTGAATATTGATTGAACCGAGTCCTGATCCGTTGAAGCGCCGTCTGCGAGAGCGGGCGGCGTTTTTGCGTCCGGTCAGTCATTGCCCCACAGTTTGATCGACACGCCTTTCTCATCGGGCGCATTGACGGGCCGACATTCGGAGGTGAAGCCGCCGCCGCGGTCGGGGCGGCTGCGGCAGTCCATTTCCTGCGGTGTTGGTGAGGCGATGGCCGGGCGGGGCGGCGTGGCGCACAGGACGGCGTAGGCGGAGCCGTCGGCCTCATTCCTGCGCATCTGACAGTTATCGGCCATGCCGACAGGACGCAGGGCGTCAGGCAGATTGTCGCCTAGGGCCAGGGCCAGTTGGGTGCGCACCTCGGCCTGACAGACCTCCAGCGGCTTGTTTCCACGGATGACGGGATTGCAGCGAGCGCGCTCAAATCCGAAGGGATCGGCGACGCCCCAATCGGGCACATTGTGCTGCGGCGCGGGGGCGGGCGTTTCTACAGCGGGTTCGGGCGCGGGCGTTTCCCACACGATGGCCGAGGCGGGCTGCTGCAGGACGAACAGCGTGGCGAAGGCGGTGGCGATCATTCGATAATCCCTTCCGACAGCAAGCCCCCCCGGCTTCAACTCACCTTGTCAGAGCCCGCATGGCCTTGTCGAGGCCCTCCAGGGTCAGCGGATACATGCGGTGATCCATGATCTCGTTCAGCAGGCCGACCGAGGCGGTGTAGTTCCAGTAGCGTTCGGCGACGGGGTTCAGCCACACCGACTTTTCCCATTGCTGGCGGGCGCGCTTCATCCAGACGGCTCCGGCTTCTTCGTTCCAATGCTCGACCGAGCCGCCGGGCATTGTGACTTCATAGGGCGACATGGTGGCGTCACCGACGAAGATGGCGCGCCAGTCGCCGGGATATTTGTTCAGCACGTCCCAGGTGGGGGTGCGCTCAGTATGGCGGCGGCGGTTGTCCTTCCACACGCCTTCGTAGAGGCAGTTGTGGAAGTAGAAGAACTCCAGGTTCTTGAACTCGGTCTTGGCCGCCGAGAACAGCTCCTCGACCATCTTGATGTGGCCGTCCATCGAGCCGCCGATGTCCAGGAACAGCAGGACCTTGATCGTATTGCGGCGCTCGGGCCGCATCTGGATGTCGAGCCAGCCCTGACGCGCCGTGCCGTCGATGGTGCCGTCGATGTCCAGTTCGTCCGCCGCCCCCTGACGCGCGAAATGGCGCAGGCGGCGCAGGGCGACCTTGATGTTGCGGGTGCCCAGTTCGACCGTGTCGTCCAGGTTCCTGAACTCGCGTTTCTCCCACACCTTGACGGCGCGCCCGTGTTTGCCCGGCCCGCCGATCCGAACGCCTTCGGGGTTATACCCCCCGTGGCCGAAGGGGCTGGTTCCGCCCGTGCCGATCCATTTTGAGCCTCCTGAGTGGCGTTCCTTCTGCTCTTCCAGACGTTCTTTCAGCGTCTCCATCAGCTTGTCGAACCCGCCCAGAGCCTCGATCTGGGCTTTTTCCTCGTCGGACAGGTATTTTTCGTTCAGCAGCCGCAGCCAGTCTTCGGGGATTTCGGTGGTCAGGTCCTCGCCCGCGCCGACCGTCTCGATCCCCTTGAACACCGTGCCGAACACCTGATCGAAGCGGTCGTAGTGTTTCTCGTCCTTGACCAGAACGGCGCGCGACAGGTGGTAGAAGGCCTCGACCTGACGTCCTGCGACATCGCGGTCCATGGCCTCCATCAGATGGAGCCATTCCTTCATCGACACCGGAACCTTGGCGTCACGCAGGGCGGAGAAGAAGGGCAGGAGCATGGGCTGAGAGTGAACCCTGATCAGGGGCGCCGCAAGATGACCTCGTCATCGAACCAGTCGCCGACGGGGTAGCGGTATTCTCCGGCCTTCTGGAAGCCATGGGCGCCATACAGTTTCTGGGCCTTCAGATTGCCGCTCCAGACGCCGATCCATAGCGGGCCGTCGGTCTCGGCCTGCATCCAGTCAAGCGCCAAAGTCAGCAGCCGGGAGCCCAGGCCCAGGCCTTGGGCGGTCTTGGCGACATAGAGGCGGCGCAACTCCATGTGGGTTGGCTGTGCGTCGCGATGGGGCAGGCTGTTGGGGCCGGTGTTGGCGAAGGCCAGCAGTTCGCCCTCCTGATCGGCCACCCACCAGGCGCAGCCCGGTTCGACCAGTTTCTTCTGCATCGGCGCCAGATCGAAACTGGCGTTCAGAAAACCTTCCAGATCAGCCTTGGGGTAGGGGATGCCGAAGCCGGTGACGAAGGTGTCGATGAAGGTCTGGCGGCCCAGCGCCCCGAGGGCGGCGGCGTCGTCGAGGCGGGCGGGGCGGATCACGGGCTCGGTCATGCTTGGCCCTTAGCGCCAGATGGCGTCGCGCGCGACCGTGCCGCCTGTCTGTTCACACGGCTGTGCAATGCCGGTGTTAAGGCGAGGTTGTGTCGGGGCGCGAGGGCGGTTACCACCTTGGCGGATCAGGTCGCATCGCGGCCGCGAGCATCGCCACGCTGGGGGAGGACTGAGGACGCCTAAAGCCTTGAGAATGAAGGTTCGTCCGTTTGTCATGTCTGTTCCCGCCCTGTCCCTCGATTCGACCGAACCTTCCGTGTCGCAGCAAAAGTCGACCGCGTCGTCCGGCGTGCGCGCCGCCGTGCGGCCGGGCGCGATCATCCTGACCCGTCACGGCGAACCGGCCCTGTCGCGCAAATGCATGATCACGGCCCGCGAGTATGGGGACTGGTGGGCCCGGTATGAGATCGGCGGCCTGCTGGCCGGTCAGACGCCGCCTGACGCCCTGCTGACGACGGCGCAGGGGGCAGGGGTCATCTACGCCTCGACCCGTCTGCGCGCGCAGGAGACCGCCGCCGCCGCCGCCGCCGGACGCGAGGTGGTGACGGACGTCATGTTCATCGAGGCGCCGCTGCCGCCGCCGCCGTTCCCGAACTGGTTCAAGCTGTCGCCGCGCTGGTGGGGCGTGGTGTCGCGTTTCTGGTGGCACGCCTTCAACAACCACGGCGGCCAGGAAACCCGCGTCGAGGCCGAGGCGCGGGCCGAACAGGCGGCGCGGAAGCTGATCGCGCGCGCAGAAAGCGGCGAGGACGTGCTGGTCTTCGCCCATGGCTATTTCAACCACATGGTTGGTGCGCGGTTGAAGGCCGGCGGCTGGAAGCTGGTTCATAACCAGGGCTTCAAATACTGGTCGCAGCGTCGCTACGAGAAGCGATAGTCGCATCAACCGTTGAAGCAGAGCGGCGGGGTCTTTAGGGTCCGCCGCCATGACCGACAACGCCGCCGCCATCCCCGCCGATCTCAGCTTCGAAGACGCCCTGCAGCGTCTGGAAACCATCGTCTCGCGCCTGGAATCGGGTCAGGCGCCGCTGGAGGAATCCATCGCCCTTTATGAAGAGGGCGCAAAGCTGAAGGCCCATTGCGAGGCGCGCCTCAAGGCGGCGCAGTTGCGTGTCGAAAAGATCGTGGTCGGGCCGGACGGTCAGGCCAAGGGCGCCGAGCCGGCTTCATTCGAATGATCGGACGGATGTCTTGACCTATCTGATCGCCGCGAATTCGCCCGAGCAGGCCGTGATAGACCGGGTCGCCGAGGTAGCCGATCTGGTGACGGTGGCGCTGGACCAGTTGCTGCCGCGCGCCGAGGGGCCTGAATCGCGACTGACCGAAGCCATGCGCTATGCGGCGCTGGGGCCGGGCAAGCGGCTGCGTCCGTTCTTTGCGCTGGAGGCGGCGCGCCTGTTCGACATCGACGAACGCTCGGTGCTGCGCGCCGCCTGCGCTCTGGAATGCGTTCATGCCTATAGTCTGGTGCATGACGACCTGCCGTGCATGGACGATGACGATATGCGTCGGGGCCGCCCGACCGTCCACCGCGCCTATGACGAGGCGACAGCGGTGCTGGCGGGAGATGCGCTGCAGACGGCGGCCTTCGACATCATCCTGCATGAGGACACGCATGAGGACGCGGCCGTGCGCTGCGAACTGGCGGCGCGTCTGTCGCTGGCCTCTGGCGCGCGGGGCATGGCGGGTGGTCAGATGATCGACCTTCTGGGCGTGCGCGACGATCTGGGCGGGGTCGCGCGGATGCAGCGCCTGAAGACCGGCGCCCTGTTCGCCTATGCCTTCGAAATCCCTCTGATCATCGCCGACGCCTCGGCCCAGCATCAGCACGCCCTGATCAGCTTCTCGCACGACGTTGGCCTGGCCTATCAGATCGTCGACGACCTGCTGGACGTCGAAGGATCGGCCGAGGAAATGGGCAAGGCGGCGGGCGGCAAGGACGCGGCTCTGGGCAAGACCAACTTCGTCACCCTGCTGGGCGTCGAGGCGGCGCGACAACGGGTCGCGCACCTGGCCGATCAGGCGCGGTCGCATCTGGAGCCGTTCGGCCATGACGCCGAAATCCTCAAGGCGAGCGTGGACTTTGTATTAAAGCGTCGGTCCTGATAGGAAACCTGACCCGTGGACGCGGGTTACGACAAGAAGACCTTCAAGGTTCCGCTGATGCCCGACACCCCCCTGCTCGACACCGTCAAGATTCCCGCCGACATGCGGGGCTTCGATATCGCCCAGCTGAAGCAGCTGGCGAACGAGGTGCGGATCGAGACGATCGATGCTGTGTCGGTGACGGGCGGGCATCTGGGCGCGGGGCTGGGGGTGGTGGAGCTGACCACGGCGCTTCACCATGTGTTCGAGACGCCCAAGGACATTCTGATCTGGGACGTCGGCCATCAGTGCTATCCGCACAAGATCTTGACCGGACGGCGCGACCGCATCCGCACCCTGCGCCAGGGCGGCGGCCTGTCCGGCTTCACCAAGCGCAGCGAGAGCGAATATGATCCGTTCGGCGCGGCCCACGCCTCGACTTCGATCAGCGCCGCCCTGGGCTTCGCCGCCGCGCGCGATCAGAAGGGCGAGAAGAACCGGGTCGTAGCCGTGATCGGCGACGGCTCCATGTCCGCCGGCATGGCCTATGAGGCGATGAACAACGCCGCCGAGGCCACCAGCGGCCAACTGATGGTCATCCTGAACGACAACGACATGTCCATCGCCCCGCCGGTCGGCGGGATGAGCGCCTATCTGGCCGGCCTGGTGTCGGGCGGCGCCTATCAGAACGTCCGCCGCCTGGGCAAAACAGTGGCCCAGCACCTGCCGCGCCCCTTCCGCAAGGCGGCCAAGAAGGCCGAAGAATATGCGCGCGGCATGGTCACCGGCGGCACCTTCTTTGAAGAGCTGGGCTTCTATTACGTCGGTCCGATCGACGGGCACGACATGGATAATCTGGTGCCGATCCTGAAGAAGGCGGCGGCCATCGAGGATCGACCCGTGCTGGTCCATGTCGTGACGCAGAAGGGCAAGGGCTATGCGCCCGCCGAGTCCAGCGCCGACAAACTGCACGCCGTGGTCAAGTTCGACGTGGTTTCGGGCAAACAGGCCAAGCCGATCTCGAACACGCCCAGCTACACCAAGGTGTTCGGCACGGAACTGATCAAACACGCCCGGATCGACCCGTCGGTGGTGGCGATCACGGCGGCCATGCCTTCTGGCACGGGCCTTGACCTTTTCGGTCAGGCCTTCCCCGAGCGGACCTATGACGTCGGCATCGCCGAACAGCATGCGGTGACCTTCGCCGCCGGCCTGGCGGCGGACGGGATGAAGCCGGTCTGCGCCATCTACTCCACCTTCCTGCAACGCGGTTATGATCAGGTGGTCCATGACGTGGCCATCCAGTCCCTGCCGGTGCGGTTCGCCATGGACCGGGCCGGTCTGGTGGGGGCCGACGGTTCGACCCACGCCGGTTCGTTCGACATCGGCTTCATGGGCGCGCTGCCCGGCATGGTGCTGATGGCGGCGGCGGACGAGGCCGAACTGGCGGCGATGATCTCGACCTCCCTAGCCATCGAGGACCGACCCAGCGCCTTCCGCTATCCGCGTGGCGACGGCGTGGGCGTAGAGATTCCGGACCTGGCCGCCCCGCTGGAGATCGGCAAGGGCCGGATCGTGCGCGAGGGAACCTCGGTCGCCATCCTGTCGCTGGGCACGCGGTTGCAGGAATCGCTGAAGGCGGCGGACCTGCTGGCCGCCAAGGGCGTGTCGGCGACGGTGGCGGACGCCCGTTTCGCCAAGCCGCTGGACGCCGATCTGATCCTGCGCCTGGCGCGCGAGCACGAGTGCCTGATCACCGTGGAGGAAGGGGCCATGGGCGGCTTCGGCGCCTTTGTGCTGCAACTTCTGGCCGGGAAGGGCGCGCTGGATCGCGGCCTGAAGGTTCGCACCCTGAACCTGCCGGATATCTTCCAGGATCAGGATTCGCCGGTGGCCATGTACGCCAGGGCCGGGCTGAACGCTGAACATATCGCGGCGGCGTCCCTGACGGCTCTGGGCGTCGATGCGTCGCGGGCCGTCCGGGCCTGATGAATAGCGGCGGATATTCAATCCGCCGCCGCGCATCAGCGGCGGACTATCTGCCTTCCTCTCTCGCGAGACACACCCATGAGCGCCTCTGGCATCGAAGATTCCGATGTTACGGTCCAGGCTGAAGCGATAGCGCGCCCGTTCGTGTCTGCGCGTCTTGAGATGCGGCACATCCGGGATTATCCCGGACGAATCCCTGAAACCCTGGCGCAGGCCTACGCCATTCAGGACATCGCCATCGGTCTGTTTCCCGATGAGGTCGTCGGTTGGAAAGTCGGCGGGGTGCCGCCGGCGCAACAGGAAAGATTGGGAGCGCACCGAACGGCAGGCGCGATCTTCGCTGGAAATGTCTGGCCAGCGTCTGCTGACGCCGTGGTGTCCCTGCCAGTGATCGAAGGTGGTTTTGCTGCGGTCGAATCCGAGTTCATCGCTCGTCTCGGCGCCGACGCAGATTCGGCCAAGATGGACTGGACCGTCGACGAGGCTGCTCAGGCCGTCGACAAGTTCTTCGTCGGCGTCGAATTGGCGGGCAGCCCTTTGGGGTCGATCAATGATCTGGGACCGACGGTCAGCGCATCTGACTTCGGCAACAACGGCGGTCTGATCGTGGGGCCGGAACTGGAAAACTGGCGCGAGCGCCTGGATCAGGTCGAGGTCGAGACCGTGATCAATGGCGCCAGCGTCGGCACGGGCGGCGCCCAATCGCTGGCGGGCGGTGCGCTGGAATCGGTACGTTTCCTGCTGGAGCACTGCGCGCGCCGAGGGCGCTCGCTGAAGGCCGGAACCCTCATCTCAACGGGAGCGGTGACAGGTGTGCACCGCGCCCAGATCGGCGATCAGGCCGTCAGCCTGTTCAAGGGAATTGCTGAAATCCGTTGTTCAGTCGTGAAGGCTGGGTCGGGGCGACATCGCTGCTGAGCCTGACGCCGGAGTGGATTCTGGCGGTGGCCGTCTTCGCCATTTACGGCCTTGGGCAGGGGCGTCTAGCTCCATCGAATGGCGCGGATGACTAATGTGCCGCCATCCGCAGAGGATCGGGGCAAGGATCTGGTCTGATCAATCTGGACGCCGCAGGCGACGGCGCCTCTGGCTCGCTGGTGTTGCTGGAAGGCTTCGGTGTCGGCTTTCACAGCCTGTTCTTCGCCGCCCCTGTCTGTTTCGCCGGCGTCATCCTGGCCTTGGCGGCGATCCGCCGCGTGGGGTGATGGGTTGAGTTTTAAACCGATTGACGGTTGCGGCGGTGCGTCGCACGGTGGATGTAGATCGGCGTTAGATGTTTACGAACGTGTTACGTTGTGCTACGCCATCGTCATGGCTTCGCTCACTACGCCCCTCAGCGTTCGATTGTCGGAGGACGACACCAGCTTTCTGGCGGAGCTGGAAATCGAAGGCGCCGTCACGGCCAGCGACAAGATTCGCGGCCTGATCCGTCAGGCCCGGCATCGCGCCGAGCCGGTCGATTCCTTCCCTGTCGCGCTGGCGATCAGTCACGAACATCTGGCGGCGGCGGTGCGGTCTGTCCGGGTCATCGAACAGGATCTGGATTGCCATTCCGAGGTGGCGGTCGGCCTGATGACGACGGCGGAGGAATTCCTGGCCCTTGCGCTGGCGACGCCTCGACCGGGGGCGGCGACCGGCGACCTGGCGCGGCATGAAGCGCGTCTGGTGGATTGCGCCGCGCGGATGACCGAGCAACTGCTGCGCTGGGCGGTGACGCCGACGGCACCAGCCTATGACCCTGCTGTGATCACGCGCAGGCTGGCTGGCCTGTCGGACTTGATGCGGATTGTTTCTGCGGCTCAGGCCGCGCGCTAACGGAAGGATAGGATCATGGCGGACACCTTGGGCGCACGCGTCGGCCGCATCGTCTCTGGCAGCGCGCATGCGTTGATCGACGCGATCGAAGGCGCGATGCCGGATGCGGTCATCCAGCAGACTCTGCGCGAGATCGACAAGGCGGTGGACGATGTGCGCGCCGAACTGGGCCGCACCATCGCCAGCAAGCATTTGGCCAACAAGCGGCTGACTGAACAGAGCAGCCGTCACGAAGAACTGTCCGGCCAGACCGAACTGGCCCTGCGCGAAGGCCGCGACGACCTGGCCCGCGCCGCCGTCGAACATCAACTGGACGTGGAGGCGCAGATTCCGGTGCTGGAGGCCACGGTCGCCGACGCCGCCAGGCGCGAGGTCGAGCTGGAAGGCTATGTCGCCGCCCTGCAGGCCAAGCGCCGCGAGATGGAAGAGGCGTTCCAGTCCATGCTGCTGGCACGCGCCCGCAGCGCACAGGAGGCGGGCGCCGCAGTCACCCCGGATGGCGGACCCAGCGTCACGCGCCGGGTCGAGAATGCGACCGGCGCCTTTGATCGTCTGATGGCGCGCGAAGGTGCGCCGGGACTGGGCGGCGTGGATCGTGAGCAGGGCGCCAGGCTGGCGGAACTGGATAATCTGGCGCGGCGAAACCGGGTTGAGGAACGTCTGGCCGCCGTCAAGGCGCGCACCAGCGATCAGGGCTGACCGCGTCGATGTGGAGCTTTCTGCTTTCGCCCGACAATGTCCCGTTCGTTGCAGCCCTGGTCCTGATGCTGCTGATCGGCGCGGCCGAGGCGGTCGGTCTGGGCGGCGGTCTGGCGCTGGGCGAGGGGCTGGACGGGCTGGACGGCGACCTGAATGTCGAGACGCCGTCCCTGCTGTCCTGGATCAATGTCGGGCGCCTGCCGCTGCTGATGCTGATCGTGGTCTTTCTGTTCGGCTTCGGCCTGACCGGGCTGGTCGGACAGCAGATCGTGCAGGCGGTGCTGGGACGAACGGGGCCGTGGTTTATGATGGCGCCCGCCGCCTTCGCCGTGGCGCTGCCGGTCACGCGGGTCTTCGGCCGTGTCGTCGCCCGGATCATGCCGCGCGATGAGACGACGGCGGTGTCGCGTGACAGTCTTGTCGGACGGGTGGCTGTCATCGTCACCGGCGACGCCAGCCAGGGGAACGCGGCGCAGGCGCGGGTGCGCGACCAGCACGGACAGGTCCACTACGTCATGGTTGAGCCGGACAATCTGGCCGACCAGTTCGCGCAAGGGGCCAGCGTGCTGCTGGTCCGATATGCGGGCGCCAAATATTTCGCCATCCACAACACCAGCGCTTCGCTTCGCGACGCGACGGTCTGAACGACTTTTCTCACCAGGGGCTGTTAAATGAATTCGTTGATCGAGATCGCCATCATTGCCGGCGTGGGGCTGGTCGCCCTGCTGATCTTGGGGCTGATCTTTGCGCGCCTGTACAAGCGCGCCTCCAAGGAAACCGCCTTCGTGCGGACCGGATTCGGCGGCGAGAAGGTGGTGATGAACGGCGGCGCCCTGGTTCTGCCGGTGCTGCATGAGACCATTTCGGTCAATATGAACACCTTGCGTCTGGCGGTTCAGCGCTCGAACGAACAGGCCCTGATCACCAAGGACCGGATGCGCGTGGACGTGCTGGCCGAGTTCTATGTGCGGGTGCAGCCCAGCGCCGACGCCATCGCCTCGGCCGCCCAGACCCTGGGCCTGCGCACGATGAATCCGATGGAGTTGAAGGAACTGGTCGAAGGCAAGTTTGTCGACGCCCTGCGCTCGGTCGCGGCCGAACTGACCATGACCGAACTGCACGAGCAGCGCACCCACTTCGTCCAGAAGGTGCAGCAGGTGTCGTCGGAAGACCTGCTGAAGAACGGTCTTGAGCTGGAAACGGTGTCGCTTACGGGGCTGGACCAGACGGCGATGGAGCATTTCAACCCGTCGAACGCCTTTGACGCCGAGGGTCTTACCCGGCTGACGCAGGAGATCGAACTGCGCAAGAAGCTGCGCAACGACATCGAACAGGACACCCAGGTCCAGATCCGCACCAAGAACCTTGAGGCCCAGCGGCGCAATCTGGAGATCGCCCGCGATGAGGAATACGCCCAGTTGGAGCAGGAGCGCGAGATCGCCAACCGTCGCGCCGAACAGTCCGCCGACGTGGCGCGTCAAGAGGCTGAAAGGCTGCGTGAGGCCGAGGGCGCCAAGATCACCTCGCAGCAGCAGATCGACCAGGCGCGCATCGAAGCCGACCGCCTGGTCGCTCAGCAACGCATCGCCATGGAGCAGGAAGTCGCCGAGCGGGAAATCTCCAAGGCGCGTGCGATCGAGACCCAGGACATCGAAAAGGCCAAGGCCATCGAACTGTCCGAACAGGACCGCGACATCGCCGTCGCCGAGAAGTCCCGCGCTCAATCAGAAGCCAAGGCCGAGGCCGACAAGGCCCTGGCCCTGGCCGTGCAGGCCGAGGAGCAGGTCAAGACGGTGCGCGACCGCGAGGCTGCTGACCGTCAGAAGATCATCGAACTGATCGAGGCGTCCAAGGAAGCCGAACGCGACGCCATCGCCATTCGCGTCGCCGCAGAAGCCGAGAAGATCGCCGCCGCCGACCAGGCCGAGGCCATGCGCGAACAGGCGCGGGGTCAGGCCGACAGGACGACGATCGAGGCCGAGGCCCAGGCCCAGGCCGTGCGTGTCGCGGCGGAAGCCTCGCGGGTTCACTACGAGGTCGAGGCTGCGGGTCAGAACGCTCTGAACACGGCGGCCAACCTGCTGTCGCCTGAACAGGTGGCGCTGCAGATCAAGCTGAAGCTGCTGGAGAACCTGGACCGGATCATCGCCGAATCCGTCAAGCCGATGGAGAATATCGACTCGATCAAGATCGTGCAGGTCGAGGGGCTGAATGGCGGTGCGACGGCTGGCGGCGTCGGCGGCGCCAATGCCTCGGGCGGCGGCAATCTGTCGGATCAGGTGGTCAACAGCGCCCTGCGCTATCGCGCGCAGGCCCCGCTGGTCGATCAACTGCTGGCGGAGGTCGGCCTGTCGGGCGCCGATCTGAACGGCCTGACCGGCGCCTTGCGCACACCAGTGGAGCAGTCGGGCGCAAGCGACGCGCCCGTCAACGGTGCGGCGGGTGAAGTTGCGGCGTCGAAGGCGGCGTCCGAAGCCTGAACCTGATCTGTCTGGGCAGATATTGAGGGCCGGTCGCCATCGCGCGACCGGCCTTCACTTTTTGGAGCGCTGGATTTGCGGGCGGGTGGGTTGCAGCCGGATGCGCATGACGCCGGGACCGGCTTGGACATCGAAACGGCCCGTCGCGCGGATCAGATCGGACAGTTTGGCGAAGCCGTATGTCCGCTGGTCGAAGTCAGGGTAGGCGTTGCGAAGGCGGCTGCCGATGGCGCTGGCCTGAACCCAGCCGTCGCCGTCTTCGTCCATGTCGGGGATCAGGGAGGCGATCAGCCGTCCGGCCTCTGAAGGTTTGAGCTTGGTCGGGGCTTCGACGGCGGCCGCCGACTTGGCGGCGTCATTATCCGTTTCGGGCGGGACGCTCAGGTTTTCGGTGTAGATGAAGCGGGTGCAGGCCTGACGGAAGCTTTCGGGCGTCTTCTTCTCGCCGAAACCATAGACATCGACGCCTTCCTCGCGGATGCGGGCGGCCAGGCGGGTGAAGTCCGAATCGGACGACACTAGGCAGAACCCGTCGAACCGCCCTGAATGCAGCAGGTCCATCGCGTCGATGACCAGAGCGATGTCGCCGGAATTCTTGCCCTTGGTGTTGGCGAAATTCTGCTGGGGCTGGATGGCGAAACGGGCCAGCACCTTCGTCCATCCGGCGATCTGCGGGCTTGAGAAGTCGCCATACACCCGTCGGGCCGAGGCCTCGCCCAGGGTGGCGATTTCGGTGAACAACAGGTCGGCGATCCGGGACGAGGCGTTTTCCGCGTCGATCAGAACCGCCAGTCGCGGCGCCTTGCCTTCAGCCATTCCGGTCTCCCTAAAGCTGCCCCATCGTATTGTCGTGATCCACCGCCTGTTTCTTCAGCCAGCCGACGAAGGCGGTGGTGCTGGGCGAGGGCGGGCGGTCGCGGGGCTGGACCACATAATAGGCGAAGCCGACCGCCTCGGAGCCGTCGGGGAAGGGCGCGACCAGACGACCGGACGCCAGATCGGCCTGGGCCAGGGTGCGCTTGGCCAGGGCCACGCCGCGCCCCGATATGGCGGCCTCGATCAGCAGGCCCGACTGGTTGAAGCGCGAGCCGCGACGCGGATCGGGATGGCGCACGCCCCGCGCCTTCAGCCACATGGCCCAGTCGGGCCGGCTGGGGTCGCCGTCGTTGGACATGTCGTGCAGCAGGGTGTGGCCGATCAGGTCGGCGGGTTTGCGGATCGGCCTGTCTCCGTCCATGAGCGACGGGGCGCAGACGGGCAGGACCGTTTCGGTCATCAGCCGATCCACGGTCAGGCCGGGATAGTCGCCGGGGCCGTAGCGGATGGCCAGATCGACCTTGCCCTCGGTCAGGTCGGCGGGCTCCATGTCGGCGGAAATCCACAGCTCGATCTCGGGGTGGGCGGTGTGGAAGTCGTCCATGCGCGGCATCAGCCATTTGGAGGCGAAGCCGGGCGCGACGCTGATCGACACCTGTTTACGGCGTGGCGGTTCGCGCAACAGGGCCGAGGCGTCCATCAGCCGCTCGAACCCCTCGCGCAGCAGCGGCACGGAGGATCGGCCCAGGTCGGTCAGTTGCAGGCCCCGCGCCTCGCGCACGAACAGCGGGCCGCCGACAATGTCCTCAAGCAGGCGGATCTGCTGGCTGACGGCGCCCGGCGTCACCGACAGTTCGTCGGCGGCGCGCGAGAAGTTCAGGTGCCGGGCGGCGGCCTCGAAGGCGCGCAGGGCGTTGAGCGGGAGCAGGGGACGGGCCATCGCCGTTAGAAATCCTATCAGCGAGACAAAGGCAATCTGGTTTGCGGCGCTGGGCGATGAAGTCGAAGGTCTGTGGCCTGCCGTCGTCACTTTTTCCGCCCTGACGGCCTTGAGAAGCAAGATGCGTGTCTTTCTCGCCTCCATTCCGCTGGAGGCCGCAAAAATCGTGATCATCGGCGCAGGGGAGCCTGCGCTGGCCAAGCTGCGACTGTTCCTGAACAGCCCGGCGAAAATACTGTGGTTCGCACCCGACGGCGCGCCGGACGCCATCGAGACGCCCCAGGGCGCGCCGACACCGAAACTGCGGGCGCCGGAAGCGGGTGATCTGGCGGACGCGCGTCTGGTGTTCATCGCCCTGGGCGATCTGGATCAGGTGCGCCGGATCGGCGCCCTGGCGCGGGCGGCCGGCGCGCAGGTCAATGTGGTGGACCAGCCAGGCCTCAGCGATTTCCAGACTCCGGCCCTGATCGATCGCGACGAGGTCGTCGTCGGCGTGGCGACGGGTGGATCGGCGCCGATCCTGGCCCGCGATGTCCGCACCGCCATCGAGAATGCGCTCCCTGCCGGATTGGCCAATGTGGCGCGGCTGGCGCGAGAGTTGCGCGGCACGGTCAAGGCCAGCGTGCCGGACTTCATGGCGCGGCGCCGGTTCTGGGAAAAGGCGTTTCGTGGACCCGCCGCGACCCTGGCGGCCGAGGGGCGCACGGCCGAGGCGCGGCGCGAGATGCTGCGCCTGCTGAACGTGGCGGTGCCGGAACAGGGCGTGGTTCATATCGTCGGCGCGGGGCCGGGCGATCCCGAACTGCTGACGCTGAAGGCGCTGCGGGTGTTGCAGGACGCAGACGTCATCATCCACGACCGTCTGGTGCCCGAGGCGGTGCTGGAGCGGGCGCGGCGCGACGCCAGACGTCTGTATGTCGGCAAGGCGCGCGGCGACCATTCCGTGCCCCAGGATCAGATCGAAGCCCTGATGATCGCAGAGGCTCGCGCTGGGCACCGTGTCGTGCGGCTAAAGGGCGGCGATCCCTTCGTCTTCGGTCGCGGGGGCGAGGAGCTGGAGGCCATGCGGGCGGCAGGTGTTCGGGTCTTCGTCGTGCCCGGGGTGACGGCGGCTCTGGCCTGCGCGGCCTCGGCGGGCATTCCCCTGACGCACCGCGATCACGCCCAGGCCGTGACCTTCGTGACGGCGCAGGCCAAGCCGGGCGGCGTTGACGCCGACTGGACGAAGCTGGCCGGACCGAACCACACTCTGGCCATCTATATGGGGTCGGATCGGGCAGAAGAGACGGCTGCGCGCCTGATTGCGGCGGGTCGCTCGCCCTCGACACCCGTCGCCGTTGTCGAGAACGGCAGCCGCCCTGACGAGCGGGTTCTGACCGGGCGACTGGACGGGCTGGGCGCCCTGGTACGCGGCGCCGACCTGACCGGTCCGGCCCTCCTGTTCGTCGGCGAAACGGCGGCGTTCTCAGCTTCGGTCGACACGCGGACGGAGGCGGCGGCGTGAAGATCGTCACCGCAAACCGCCTGTCGGATGGCCGCGTCATCTATGCGGGTGTCGACAATCAGCCGGTCGAGCACATCGATCAGGCTTCGGTGCTGGACGAGACGACGGCCGAGGTCGTGCTGGCTGATGTCGCCGGGCGGCCGGACGTCTTCGTGAATCCCTATCTGTTCGAGGTGACGGAGCGCGCGCCCTCGGGCCGCGACCGGCTCAAGGAGCGCATCCGCTCGGCCGGACCGACGGTGGGCCACAGCGTGGCGGGAGGCGTGGGCTGATGTATCGCTACGACGAGTTCGATCGCGCCCTGGTGCGCGAACGGGTCGAGGAGTTTTCCGATCAGGTGGCGCGCCGCGCGTCCGGCGCTCTGACCGAGGACGAGTTCAAGCCGCTGCGGCTGATGAACGGCGTCTATTTGCAGCTTCACGCCTATATGTTGCGGGTCGCCATCCCTTACGGCGTGATGAGCAGTCGTCAGCTGCGTCAGCTGGGCCATATCGCCCGGACCTATGACAAGGGCTACGGGCACTTCACCACCCGGTGCAATATCCAGTACAACTGGCCGGCCCTGACCGACCTGCCGGCGATCCTCAGCGATCTGGCCGATGTCGAAATGCACGCCATCCAGACCAGCGGCAACTGCATCCGCAACACCACGACCGACGTCTTCGCCGGCGCCGCCGACGACGAGATCGAGGATCCGCGTCCCTGGTGCGAGATCATCCGGCAGTGGTCGACCATCCACCCCGAGTTCTCGTTCCTGCCGCGCAAGTTCAAGATCGCGGTGATCGGGGCCGAGAAGGACCGGGCGGCGATCCGCACCCACGACGTCGGCCTCCAGATCGTGAAAGGCGAAGACGGCGGAACCGCCTTCCGCGTCTTCGTCGGCGGCGGGCAGGGGCGTCTGCCCCACATCGGTCAGGAGATCGCCGCTGCGGTGCCTGCGGCGGACCTGCTGGCCTATCTGACCGCCATCCTGCGGGCCTGGAACCTGCTGGGTCGGCGCGACAACATCCACAAGGCGCGGATCAAGATTCTGGTCGCCTCCCTGGGCATCGACGCCTTCCGCGAGGAGGTCGACAAACACTACGCCACCCTGCGCCGTGAGGATTTGCGAATCCCCGACGATGAGCTGGCGCGCATCCAGACCTATTTCGCCCCGCCGCCGTTCGAAGACCTGAAGAAAACCAGTGCGCCGTTCGACCGCGCCCTGCTGGCCGATCCAGACTTCGCCCGGTTTGCGAGGAACAATGTGCGCCGTCACCGCCGCTCAGGCTACGCTTCGGTGGTGGTGTCGCTGAAACCTGTCGGCGGCGTGCCGGGCGACATCACGGCGGATCAGATGGACGTCGCCGCCGATCTGGCGGAGCGCTATTCGTTCGACGAAATCCGCGCCGCCTATGAACAGAATCTGGTCCTGCCGCATGTGAAGCTGGATTATGTTCCGGCGGTGTGGCGGACGCTGCGGGAAGCGGGGCTGGCGACGGGCAACGCCGATCTGGCGACCGACGTGATCGCCTGCCCGGGGCTGGACTACTGCAGCCTGGCCAACGCCCGCTCGATCCCGGTGGCCCAGGCGCTGTCAAAGCGATTGGCTGATCTGGACTATCAGGAGAAGCTGGGGCCGGTCCGCATCAATATGAGCGGCTGCATCAACGCCTGCGGCCACCACCACGTCGGCCACATCGGCGTGCTGGGCGTCGATCGGAAGGGCGAGGAATACTACCAGATCACCGTCGGCGGCTCGCCCGACGAACAGGCGGCCCTGGGCGATATCGTGGGCAAGAGCCTGCCCGCCGACGAGGTCGCGCCGGCGATCCATCGGACCCTGGATCGCTATCTGCAAATCCGCGCCGAGGGCGAGCGATTCATCGACACGGTGCGCCGCGTCGGTCCCGATCCCTTCCGCGACGCCATCTATGAGACGCTCGATGCAACGGCTTGAGGGCATTCAGAACGGGGTGCGCCTGTCGGTGACCACGCCTCTTGAGGAGGTCGAGGCGGCCGCCGCCAATGAAGACACGCTGGTTCTGGAGTTCGACGCCTTTCGCGACGGCCGAGGCTTCTCGCTGGCGGCGGTTCTGCGCGAGCGGGGCTACTCCGGGCGATTGATCGCGGCGGGCAAGGTCCTGCCGGACCAGGCGCGGCATCTGCGGCGCTCGGGCTTCGACGCGGTCGAACTGGCGCCCGGCGCCGACGCCTCGGCCTGGAACCGGATGGATCAGGCGTTCAGCGCGTCCTACCAGCCTGCCGTCGATCCCGCGCCGACCATCTGGCAGCGTCGGCGTGCAGCGTCCAACGACCGCGATCTGGACGCGCTGGCCGAGCGGCTGAACCGCGAGACGGCGGGCAAGCACGCGTCGGAGATCGTGAAGGCGGCGCTGGACCCGGCGCTGGGCCTGCGGGTCGGCGCCATCTCGTCCTTCGGCGCAGAGTCAGCCGCCTTGCTGGACATCATCGCCGGCGAGGACAAGGCTGTGCCGGTGGTCTTTCTCGAAACCGGCCAGCATTTCCTGCAAACCCTGTCCTATCGCACCCAACTGACCAAGACTCTCGGCCTGACCGATGTGCGGCTGGTCACGCCGGATGCGGGCGAGAAGGCCGCGATGGACGCCCGCGACGACCTGTGGCGGACAGACGCCGACGCCTGCTGCGATCTGAGGAAGGTGCGGCCCCTCGCGCGGGCGACGGCGGGGTTCAACGCCTTGATCACCGGGCGCAAACGCTATCAGGCCTCGACGCGGGCGGCGTTGAAGCCGTTCGAGGTGCTGGACGGGGTGCTGCGGATCAATCCGCTCGCCGACTGGGACAGTGATGATGTCGAGGCCTGGCTGGTCGAACATGACCTGCCGCGTCACCCGTTGGTGGAGCAGGGCTACCTTTCCATCGGCTGTTGGCCCTGCACCCGCGCCGTCGAAGAGGGTGAAGATGCGCGCGCCGGACGCTGGTCAGGCATGGACAAGGTCGAGTGCGGCATCCACTTAGGCAAGCGTCAAGCTGCGGCCTGACACCCTTTCTCTCGTTCGACCCTGCCTGAAAGCTGCAACGTGTCTGTCACGCCCTCTGTCATCGACCTGATCGGCAATACGCCGCTGGTGCGCCTGAACCACCTGTCCGACGAGACGGGATGCGAGATTCTAGGCAAGGCCGAATTCATGAATCCCGGCGGTTCGATCAAGGATCGGGCAGCCCTGTCCATCGTGCAGACGGCCCGGGCGTCGGGCGTCTTGCGGCCCGGCGGGACGATTGTGGAAGGCACGGCGGGCAACACCGGGATCGGCCTGGCCATGGTCGGGGCGGCGCTGGGCCATCCGGTCGTCATCGTCATTCCGCGCACCCAGTCCGAAGAAAAGAAGTCGGCCATCCGTTCGCTGGGCGCGCGTCTGGTCGAGGTTGATGCGGCGCCCTTTTCCAGCCCGAACCATTTCGTTCACTATTCCGGGCGTCTGGCCGAGGAGTTGAACGAGAGCGAACCGGACGGCGCCATCTGGTCCAACCAGTTCGACAACACCGCCAACCGCGACGCCCACTATCGGACCACCGCCCCGGAAATCTGGACCCAGACGGCGGGCAAGGTCGACGCCTTCGTTTCGGCGGTTGGGTCGGGCGGCACCATCGCCGGGGTTTCGGCCTATCTGCGCGAGCAGAAGCCCGACGTGACCATCGCCCTGGCCGATCCGGCGGGCGCGGCCATGTTCAACTGGTTCAACAAGGGCGAGATGACGGGCGAGGGCTCGTCCATCACCGAGGGCATCGGCGTGGCGCGGATCACCGGCAATCTGGAAGGGTTCAGGCCCGACCACGCCTATCGGATCGAGGACGCGGAGTTCCTGCCGATCCTGTTTGATCTGGTGAAGCATGAAGGCCTGTCGCTGGGCGGATCGGCCGGGGTGAACATCGCGGGCGCCGTGCGGCTGGCGCGCGAGATCGGGCCGGGCAAGACCATTGTCACCTGTCTGTGCGACCCCGGCGCTCGCTATGCGACCAAGCTGTTCAACCCTGATTTCCTGCGGTCCAGGGGATTGCCGACGCCCGACTGGGCTTAGGGTTCAGGGTTTCGCCTTCTGCTCCGCGATCCAGGCGTCCATGCGGTGGTCCAGAAGGGCCAGCGGCAGGGGGCCTTCGACCAGCAGGGCGTCGTGGAAGGTGCGGATGTTGAACTTCGGCCCCAGTTCGCGCTCGGCCCTTTCACGGATTTCCCGCAGGCGGATTTCCCCGATCTTGTAGGCGGTGGCCTGACCGGGCCAGCCGATGTAGCGCTGAAGCTCGGTCTCGATATTGTGCGGGGCCAGGGCGGAGTTGTCGCGAAAACAGGCGCGGGCCTGCTCCTCTGACCAGTCCAGCCAGTGCAGGCCGGTGTCGGCGACCAGACGACACGCGCGCCACATCTCATAGGACAGACGGCCGAACCGCTCGTAGGGGGTGCGGTAGAAGCCCATCTCCTCGCCCAGATATTCGGAATAGAGCCCCCAACCCTCGGTGAAGGCGGTGACATTGGCCTGGCGCCGGAAATAGGGTTGGCCGCCGCCTTCCTGTTGCAGGGCGATCTGCAGGTGGTGGCCGGGAACGGCTTCGTGCAGCGTCAGGGCGGGCAGTTCGTACAGAGGCCGCTGGTCCAGCTTGGACGTATTGACGATGTAGTGGCCGGGAATGCCGTTCTGCATCGAGCCGGAGTTGTAGCGGCCGGTGGTGTAGTTTTCCTCGATCTGGGCCGGGACCGGCTGCACGTCATAGGGCAGGCGGGGCAGGGTGGCGAACAGCGGCGGCAGGCCGCCGTCGGCGCGCTTGGCCATTTCCGACGCCTTCTCCAGCAACTCCTCGCGCGTGCTGGCGTAAAACTGCGGGTCTGTGCGCAGGAAGTTCAGGAAACCGGCGAAATCTCCGGTCCAGCCCGCCGCCCGCATCTCGACCTCCATGCGGGCGCGGATGCGGGCCACCTCGTCCAGACCGATCTGGTGGACCTGATCAGGCGACAGTTCAGTCGTGGTGTTGAGGCGGACCAGGTAGGAATAGATCGCCTTGCCGCCCGGACGGTTGCCGATGCCGGGCGCTTCGGGGGCACGGGGCAGGTATTCGTTTTCGAGGAAATCCAGCCAGGCGCGACGGGCGGGCGCGATGACCGAGGCGACGGCGGCGACGCCTGCGGCCTGCAGTCGGGTCTTGTCGGCCTGGGAGACGTTGGCAGGCAGGGTGGCGAAGGGGGCCAGAAGCGGCTCGGCCTCGGGCTTGATGGCGACATCATTGCGGGCCAGTTCGATGGCGCTGGCGGTCACGGACTTCGCCTGGGTCAGGCCGGTCGTCAGGCCGCGTCGGGCGTTGTCGGTCGTCTGGGCGTAGATGGTCCCGAAGGCGCGGATTCGTTGGATATAGGCCTCGGCCTCGGCGACCGAGTTCAGCCGTGTCGAACCGCCGACATAAAGCGCCCATGTGCCCGGACCGCCCTCGCTGTTGAAGGCCAGGGCGCCGGTGTCATAGTCCAGACCTTCTATGGCGCGGTTCAGGGTGAACAGCAGGAAGGCGTGGTTGATGGCGGCGCCGTGGGAAAGACCTGCCGGGTCGATGGCCAGCAGCCGGTGGAACAACTGCATCATCGGTTCGCGCTGGGCCAGTTCGAACTCACGCGACAGGTCCGGCACGCGCGCCATGGCCTCGATATCGCCCTCGCTGGACGCCGAGAAGGGATCGACGGACTTCAGATAGGTCTCGTAGTCAGCGATGACCGCGTTCAGCGCGGCGTCGGCTTGGCCGGTCGCGGGCGCGGCGGCGGGTGACGACGTCTGGGCCATGACGACGACAGGCGACGCCGCCGCCAGCACGGCCAAGATGGCCAGATGAGAAATCTTCATGACGCCCTCCGCGATTGGCCGCACAGGCAATCCGAGCCGGACGGGCGCGTCAAGTCGTGACGGTCAGCCGCAGGCGGCGAAAAACCGTTCGACCGTGGCCTGGCTGGCCGGTTGGGCCACCATGGTTTCGCGCGCGTCGCCTTCCCACAGGGCGATCCAGCCCAGGCGGCGGAAACGCTGGAAGACGGGGTCTTTGGTCTTGGCGCTGGCGGTGACGTACTGACCTTCGTGGATGCCTGCGGGTTCCGAACGGGCGGGATAGCGTTCGGTGTCGCCGCCTGATTCCAGCAGCAGCACCCGCGAAGGCCGGTCGAACACCGCGGCCAGGTCCAGCGCGCCGGAGCCCGTCTGGCAGACCAACTGCAGCTTCAGGTCGTCGCTGTTGGCCACGCCGTAGGCCAGGGTCAGCACCTCACGGTCGCGGTCGAAGAACCAGTCATGGTTGGCGATCGGCACGGGCGCAGAGGCTGGCGCTCCGGGCGACAATGAGGTGATCGGCGCAGGGGTGGCGCAGGCCGCCAGCGCCGACAGGGCCAGCAGCGATGGGATCAGTTTGAGCGGGCGCAGGGTCAGGCTCCTTATCCAGCGCAGCGGTCGGTGAAGCGGCGCAGCTTGGCGAGGTGTGCAGGTTGGACGGTGACGACGGTCTGGCTGTCGCCGACCGTGATGGTGATGCGTCCGGTGGTGACGAAGGCGGCGAAGACGGGATGATCGACGCGCAGGGTCGTCTCCATGCGCCCCCGCGCGGCGCGGGCCTCGCTGGTCGCGGCGGCGTTTGCGGCGGTGATGCGGGCGAAGCCGGCGACGGCGGGGGTTTCATAGAGGTCCAGCGTCACCGCGCCAGAGCCGGGCTGGCACGTCAGCGTCGTGCGCAGGCGGTCGGTGTCCGGCACTTCTTCGGCCAGGACCAGCGGGGCGTCATTGCCATACAGGGTCCAGGTCCAGGCGGCAGGCGGCGGATTTTGCAACGCCAGGGCCAGGACGGCCGACAGAACAAGGCTCATGGGGCGGGACTCAACCGAAGACGCGCCAGGCCGCGCCAGGCCGCACTGTCGTCAGACGCGCGCAGAACCGCAATAGGCAAGAAAGTCCGTCGCCAGATGACGCTCCTGCTGGGTGGCGGAAATCGTGGCGGCGCCGGTCTCTCCGACCACGCGCAGGACGCCGGTGCGGCCCAGCGCGCCCAGCACCGGATCATTCAGTGCAATCACGCTTTCGGATGCATCCCCGCCGCTCAGCGGATCAATCGGCGTCGGGCCTGTCGAGGCGGGCGTCAGGCGCGGACTGTCAGGCTGGACATAGCCATAGGCGAGGACCGTGTTTTCTCCCGGCGCACAGATCAGCATCAGCGTCAGTTGATCCGAGTTGTCGACGCCGTAGGTCAGTTTGGCGGCCTGGTCCTCATAGCTGAGACGCCATTTCATGGTCGCGACTTCAGGCGCTGCGGGGGCAAGCGTCTGCGGCTCTGCGACGAAGGCGGCCAGAGCGATGGCGGCGATGGTTGGGATCAGAATCTTGAACATGCGGAAACTCGCGTCTGATTGGCAAACGCGGGTCTCCGTCAGGGGTTCACGCCAAAGCGACGCCGGCGTTGAACTGTGGCCCTTCAGTCGCAGCCGTCAGAAGGGGCTGAACCGTTCGACCAGCGACTGTGCGGCAGGCGTGACCTGCATCCGGCTGATGTCGCCGCGGCCGCCATAGGAGATGCGGGCTTCGGCGATCTGGGTATGGTTGATGGCGTTGGCCGAGGAGATGTCTTCCGGCCGCACGATGCCGGCGACGGTCAGTTCGCGGACCTCGCGGTTGGTGCGCACTTCCTGCCGACCCTGGATGACCAGATTGCCGTTGGACAGCACGTCGGTGACGACGGCAGCGATCGTCAGATTGACCTTTTCCGATCGGTTGACGCTGCCGCTGCCTGCCGCGTTGGCGGCGCCTTCGGTGCCGACCATGTTGGCGGGATCGAAACCGCCGGGGAAGGCGCGGCCCAGGCTGTTCTCCAGCCCGAAGAAGTGGGTGACGCCGCCAGACGCGCTGTTGGTGCGGGCGCGCTGGGTCGAGTTGCGGGTCTGGGCCTGGTCGTCGATCGAAATCTGGACCGTCAGGATGTCTCCGACATGACGGGCGCGCTGGTCGCCGAAGAAGGTGCGGGCGCCGACGCGCCACAGGCTGTTGGCGCTGGCGGGTGTGGCGTCGCGCGCGCCCGGCGCGGGCATATAGGCCTGCTGCACCGGCACCAGGGCGGCGGGATAGCCGATGGGCGCCAGTTCAGGCCCGCGCACCGTTTCCGCAACGGTGGAGCAGGCGGCCAGGGGGGCGAAGGCGGCGGCGATGATCAGAATCTTGCGCATGGCTGTCATTCCTAGGACGGGGGGCCTCAGCGGGCGGCGAGCTGTTGCGGGTTGGCGCGGACCTGATCGGCGGAAGGACCCGCGATGGCCTGGCCGGGACCGACGGCGACCGCGTCGATGACGCGGTTGGAGGCTGTGTTCAGGATGGCGACCGGCTCGCCCACGGCGGCGTTGCGCATGGCCTTGCCCATGACGCTCAGGCTCACGCCGCCGACCTGATAGGTGACGCGCACCATGTCATTGCGGTCGATGATCTGCTGGGCGGCGGACGGGCGGTAGGCGGCGCGAGCGGGCGGGGCGAAGCCCGGCTGCACATCGGCGGCCCCAGGCGCTGCGGCCACCTCTGCGGCAGTCGCGGCGGAGCCTTCGGCGCGCCGGATGGCGACGCGACGCAGGCCGTTCGGATTGTCCCAGGTCAGGCCGGAACGGGCGGCGATGGCCTGAAGCTGACTGGCCTCCATGACGATCGACGGGCCGGAGCGCTGGGCCACCACGACATTGGCGGCGGCGTCCGCCCCGTCGAAGATGTCGCCCAGGGTGACCCGGCCATCGGCGTTGACGGGGTTGGCCTTGAGGGTGACGGGACCAGCCAGGGCGGCGCCTGCGGACAGGGCGCTGACGGCGGACGCGATCAGGAAGGAGCGGATCAGGGTCATGGTCTAGCTCTTCACCTGGGCGGCGACGGACAGCATCTGGTCGGCGGCGCTGATGACCTTGGAGTTCATCTCATAGGCGCGCTGGGCCACGATCAGGGCGCTGATCTCGGTCACCGCATCGACGTTGGAGGCTTCGGTGTAGAACTGCATGATCTGGCCGAAGCCGACCGCGCCGGGCGTGCCGACGATGGGCGGGCCGGACGCGGCGGTCTCCAGCAGCAGATTGTCGCCGATGGCTTCGAGACCTGCCTCGTTGAAGAAGTTGGCCAGTTCGATCTGACCCACGGTGGTCGGCGCCGCTTGACCGTCCTGCGTCACCTGAACCAGGCCGCTCTTGGAGATCGAGACCTTCAGCGTGTCTTGCGGCACGGTGATGGCCGGTTCCAGCAGATAGCCGTCGTCGGTGACGATCTGGCCTTCGGGGCTGACCTGCAGGTTGCCCGCGCGGGTGTATCCGATCTCGCCCGAAGGCAGGGTGATCTGGAAATAGCCCTTGCCGTCGATGGCCATGTCGTACTGGTTGCCGGTGGCCTGGGGCGTGCCCTGTTCGGTCATGCGGTAAACCGCGCCCGCCTTGACGCCGGCCCCGATCTGAATGCCGGTCGGGACCACGGTGCCCGAGGCCGACGACTGTGCGCCCATGCGTTCGACGTTGTGGTAGAGTAGGTCCTGAAACTCGGCGCGCTGCTTCTTGAAGCCCACCGTGTTCATGTTGGCGATGTTGTTGGAAATGACTTCCACGTTCAGCTGTTGGGCGGCCATGCCCGAGGCTGCGGTGCGAAGAGCGCGCATGTTCCGGGGCTCCCTTAAGCGGCCTTGCCGAGGCGCTCGACGGCGCGACGGCTCAGGTCATTGGTGTTCTCAACCATCCGGCTGACGCTCTCGTAGGCGCGGCTGATTTCGACCAGATTGGTGATCTCAGTCAGAGGATTGACGTTCGAGGATTCCAGCATGCCCTGCAGGATCGGCACATCCGTGGTCTCGGTCGGCTGGACGTTGGAACGGTTGCGGTAGAGGCCGTCTCCACCCTTCTCCAGCACGCCCAGGGCGTCGAAACGGACCGAGGACATCCGGCCGGTGATCCGTCCGTTCTGGGTGATGCTGCCGTCTTGGCCGACGCTGGGCTGGCCCAGCTCCGGGTCGAGGACGATTTCCGCTCCGCCGCCCATGACCGGCAGGCCCTGTTTGGTGGTCAGGCGCCCCTCCGGGTCCATCGTGAAGGCGCCGTCGCGAGTATAGGCCTGACCGTTCGCGTCCTGAACCACGAAGAAGGCGCCGTCGCCCTCCAGCGCGAAGTCCAGCGGGCGGCCCGTCGTCTTCATCGCGCCCTGGCCGAAATCGCGGCCCACGCCGTTGTCCAGAACGAAGCTGGCGCTGGGTCGGATCGAGTCGTTGCGGGCGCGTTGGCCGATCTCGGCGCCGACCAGAAGCTGTTCGACCTTGAAGCCGGTGGTGTCCGCATTGGCGATGTTGTTTGCCACGAGGTCGAGCTCGCGGCGCAGCGTCATCTGGCGGGACAGTCCGATATAGGCGGCGTTTTCCACGGTGGGCGAGCTCCTTCGCTCTCATCCTCGCAACGGACGTGCCAACAGGGTTAATCCAAGCGGAATGGGGGTTTGAGGGGGATCGAGGCCCTCGGCGCCCGGCAAAACCTGCCCATTGTAAACGCGGCGTTAACCAAACTGGGCTGATCCTGACCCCTGTATTCGTCGGGGCCATCAACCGCATGTTCAAGCTGGGCAAGAAGAAGGGCGACGCCGCCGGGGACGCCGCCAATCTGCCTGCGATCGCGGAAGGCGAGGGCGTAGACGGCGAAGCCGCGCCCAAGAAAAAGAAGCCGCCGCTGCTTCTGATCATCATTCCGGCGGCGCTGCTGGTGCTGGGCGGCGGCGGGGCCGCCGCTTTCTTCATGATGAAGCCCAAGCCTGCCGAGGCGCACGGCGAGGGGCCTGAAGCCCCGGCCCCGGCTGAGGGCGGTCATGGCGCGTCCGACAAGAAGGACGGCGAGGGGGATCCGTCGCTGGGCAAGATCTCAGCCGGCCCTGACGGGGTGACCTTCTACACCCTGCCGGACATGGTGATGAATATTCAGTCGGCGGACGGTCGTCCGACCTTCCTGAAGCTGAAGCTGACGCTGGAGATGAAGGACGCCCGCGTGGCCACGCGCCTGCAGTCTGAAATGCCGCGCCTGCAGGACATGTTCACCAGTTTCATGCGCGAATTGCGTCCCGAAGACCTGAGCGGATCGGCGGGCACCTATCAACTGCGCGCCGAGATTCTGCGCCGCGTCAACCTGATCGCCGCGCCCGGCAAGGTGGACGCCGTGCTGATCGAAGAAATGCTGGTCCAGTAGGCATGACCGATCCGATGGCTGCGACAGACCCATTCGGCGACCTGAGCGGGGGTCTTGAAGAACCCCTGTCCGAGCGCGTCCTGAACCAGGATGAGATCGACAGCCTTTTGGGCTTCGACCTTGGCGATGACGACGGTTCTGAGCGTTCCGGCATCCGCGCCATCATCAACTCCGCCCTGGTCAGCTATGAGCGGCTGCCGATGCTGGAGATCGTGTTCGACCGCCTGGTGCGGTTGATGACGACGTCCCTGCGCAACTTCACCTCCGACAACGTCGAGGTGTCGCTGGACAACATCTCGTCGATCCGGTTCGGCGACTATCTGAACTCGATCCCCCTGCCGGCGATCCTGGCGGTGTTCCGGGCTGAGGAACTGGACAACTACGGCCTGCTGACGGTCGATTCCAACCTGATCTATTCGATCGTCGACGTGCTGCTGGGCGGGCGTCGCGGCACGGCCGCGCTGCGGATCGAGGGGCGGCCCTACACCACGATTGAACGGGCGTTGGTGCAGCGGATGGTCGAGGTGGTGCTGAATGATGCGCGTCAGGCGTTCGAGCCGCTGACGCCGGTGCATTTCAATCTGGACCGGCTGGAGACGAACCCGCGCTTCGCCGCCATCGCGCGCACGGCCAACGCCGCCATCCTGATCAAACTGCGGATCGACATGGAGGATCGCGGCGGGCGGATCGAACTGCTGCTGCCCTATGCGACGCTGGAGCCGATCCGCAAGATGCTGCTGCAGCAGTTCATGGGCGAAAAGTTCGGCCGCGACAACATCTGGGAAGGCCACCTGGCCACCGAGATATGGACCACGGACACCGAGGTCCGGGCCGTTCTGGACGAACAGCAGCTGCCCTTGTCGAAAGTGTTGGACCTTAAGGTCGGCGACACCATGATGCTGAACGCCACGCCTGACTCGGAGGTTTCGATTCGGGCGGGCTCCATCCCGCTGACCACCGGCCGAATGGGCCGCAAGGGCCAGCATATCGCCATTCGAATCGAGGCGCCGGTGAATCCTGAGATCGCCGCCCGCATGAGAGGACCGCGTTGATGACCGGCATGATCATGGACGGGGTTCTGATGCTGTTGCTGGTCGCGGCCATCGGCTATGGCGTCAAGCTGGAGCGCAAGCTGACGGCCCTGCGCGCGGGGCAGCTGGCTTTCGCCAATGCGGTCAGCGAATTGAACGCGGCGGCGGGCCGGGCCGAGGCGGCGCTGGCGACGCTGCGCGCCTCGGGGCAGGAGACGGACCTGCTGCACGACCGAATCATCAAGGCCCGCGAGGTGAAGGCGCAACTGGAATCCCTGATCGCGCGCGCGCCTGTCGGGGTGCCGAAACGTGAAGAGGCGCCGCAGCACATTGAACCGCTAACCCTTCGTCAGGTCGTTCCGCCCGTCGCCGAACCGACGGAAGACGAAGCCCGCGCCCGCCGCATGGCCGCATTGGCTGAGCGTATTCAAGGGATTGCGACGCCCGCCGCCGCCCGCCGCGCTGCGCCGCCGGCGGGCCGTGACAATGTCGCCGCCATCGTCCAGGCGTTGAGCGCGGGCAAGTCCGCTAACCAAGCCGCCAAACAAAGCCTCAACGCCGCGCGTCGTAATCTCGACGACGACCTGTTCGCCGCCTGATTTTCGGAAACTGTTGAATGGCCCGCATGCCCCGCCTTCTGCCGCTTATCGCCATCGCCATCGGCGGGGTGGTGGCGGTGCGCGCCGTCGGCGCGGCGCCCGAACTGTTTCAGGGGGCCAAGGCCTGGGCCGAGGACACCCTGCCTGGCGCCTCGGTGGCCAATGTCGCGGGCAAACCGGCGTTGCCCGGCACCTGCGCCCTGTCGCCGGAGCAACTGGCCCAGCAGGCGGGCATTTCGCCTGCCGAGCTGAAAATCATCCAGTCCCTGTCGCAGCGCCGCACGCAGCTGGATGCGCGGGATCAGGACTTCGCCACCACATTGCCGCTGATGGTCGCCGCCGAACAGAAGCTGGACGCCAAGATCCAGGCCATGGAAGCCCTGAAAGCCGAGATGCGCCAGCTTGTGGGGCAGGTGGGGGAGCGTGAGAAGGAAGAAACCGACCGCCTGGTCCAGGTCTATTCCGCCATGCGGCCCAAGGACGCCGCCCCGGTCATGGCCACGCTGGAGGACCGGGTGCGTCTGCCCGTCGCCGCCGCCATGCGTCCACGCACCCTGGCCGCCGTCATGGCCCAGATGACCCCGGTCCAGGCCAAGGAGCTGACCGAGAAGCTCGCCGCCCGCTATCAGGCCCAGCAGATGGCCGCTCGCGCCGTCGCCGCCGAAGCCGCAACCCCGGCGCCCGCGCCGACGCCAGCAGTTCAGCCTGCCGCCGCCGCAGCACGACCCGCCGCAACCCCCGCGGCAGAAGCCAAGGCGGAGGCGGCGCCCGTCGCTGCACGTCCGGCCGCCCGACCGCCGGTGAGACGCCCGGCGGCCCGTCCAGCGGCGACGCCCCCACCGACCGCGCCGAGCCAGCCAGCCGCCGCGCCGCGCCAGACGGTTCAGTAAGCAGGACAGAACCGCTGCAGACTGTTGCGGCGGTTGGCAGATGGCGCGAGGGCGGCTATCACCGCGCCTTTCCAAGATCCGAGCCGCCTCATGTCCGACACGCCTCCCGACCGCCTTTCGGTTGATCCGTCCAGCCCGCACCACGACGCAGACGTGCTGCAACGCGGCGTCGGCATCCGATTCAAGGGCGAGGAAAAGACCAACGTCGAGGAATACTGCGTTTCCGAGGGCTGGGTCCGTCTGGCCCTGGGCAACCGCGTGGACCGCAAGGGCAAGGCCCTGACCGTCAAGCTGCAGGGCGTGGTCGAGCCCTATTTCCAGAATACTGATCCTTCGGCGGCATAACGGCCTTTTCGGGCAGGGGGAGGCGGGACTAGGGTCGGGCCGGTTTTGAAACGGGTCTGATTCCGGAGCTGCTGATGTCCCTTCGTCTGTTGACCGTCAGCGCGCTGGCGCTTGGCCTTGTCGCCGCGCCGGCCGTTTCCCAGGACGCAAGAACCGAGGCCCAGGCCGCCGCCATTCGCGACGCGGCGCTGACGTCCAATGTGGCGCTGGATTACGTCACCCAGATCACCACCCGGTTCGGCCCGCGTCCGGCCGGTTCGCGCGCCGAGCAGCAGGCCGCCGCCTGGGCCGCCGACTATCTGCGCGGCCAGGGCTTCCAGAACGTCCGCATCGAAGAGTTCCCGCTGGTGGGATGGGAGCGGGGTGAAGACTCCGGCGCCATCGTCGGCGCCCATCCGCAGCCGCTGGCCGTCGCCGCCCTGGGCCATTCGCCCGCCACGCCACGCGGCGGGATCGAGGCGGACGTGATCCGCTTCACCACCCTTGATGAGTTGCGGGCTGCGCCTGACGCCGCCGTCACGGGCAAGATCGTCTATGTCGATCTGGGGCAGATGCACCCCATGCAGGACGGCTCGGGCTACGGGCCGCAGACGCGGGTGCGCGGCGCCGGACCGGGTGTCGCGGCGGCCAAGGGAGCGGCGGCCTTCATCCTGCGCTCGGTGGGGTCCGACGACAACCGCCTGCCGCACACCGGCACCACCCAGTATGTCGACGGCAAGGCCACCGTGCCGTCCTTCGCCCTGTCGTCGCCGGACGCTGATCAGGTCAGCCGTCTGGTCGCGTTGGGCGAGCCGGTGCGGCTGCGTCTGTCGTCCACGGCCCGCACCTATCAGACCCACAGCCAGAATGTGATCGGCGAGCTGCCGGGCGCGACGCGGCCGGAGGAGATCATCGTCCTGGGCTCGCACATGGACAGCTGGGATCAGGGTACGGGCGCCATTGACGACGCGGCGGGCGGGGCCATCACCATAGCCGCCGCCAAGGCCATCGCCGCCAGCGGCCAGCGCGCCGCCCGCACCATCCGGGTCGTCCTGTACGGCTCTGAAGAAGTCGCCCAGCCCACGCGCGAAACCGGCAATGGCGGCGGGGTCTACGCCCGAAATCAGGGCGCGGCGGTGGAGAAACACGTGATCGCCGGTGAGAGCGATTTCGGCGCGGATCGTGTTTACGCCCTGCGGTTGCCTGCTGGCGCGCAAGGCTCGGATTTCCAGAAGGCGGCCAACCGCGTCCTCTATCCGATCGGCGTCCTGGCCTCGTCGCAGGTGGAGACGGACGGCGGCGTCGATGTCGGGCCTCTGGGGCCGCTGGGCGTGCCCTTCTTTGGTCTGGCGCAGGACGGCACGCGCTATTTCGACCTGCACCACACCGCCAATGACACCCTGGACAAGATAGACCCGGCGCAACTGAGCCAGAATGTCGCCGCCTGGGCTGGATTGGTCTGGCTGATCGCCGATTCGGATGTTGATTTCCGGGCCCTTCGTCAGGCTGCTGCTGCGGCGCCTGGCGTGCGCTGATCCAGCGACGGCCAAACCCGGCGGTTGCGGGCTGGCGCGATTTCAACCTTGGCTGCGGTTGTCGCCTCGCACGGCATTGGCTCTCTGCGCCCAGGCCGCTATAGAGCCGTTTCGGCCTGCGGGCGTGGCGGAACTGGTAGACGCAACGGACTTAAGCTGAAGGATTGAGTGCGCCGGGGGAAATCCCGGACGTAGAACCGCTCAAATTCGGGGAACCCTGTCAAATGGCGATCCCGAGCCAAGCCCGTCATCCCTGACGGGAAGGTGTAGAGACTAGACGGGCGGCGCCTAAAACCTTCGGGTCATGGCGAAGGGATAGTCCAGACCACGAACACCCAAGGGTGGCGGCGAAAGCCGAAGTGGTATGAAAATCCGTCGGGCGTACGCCCATGCCGGTTCGATTCCGGCCGCCCGCACCACAATACCGATCCGATTGATGTAACGACGCAAGTCGTGACCGCTAACATCACGGATTGCTACAGTGTCCAAATCAGCGTGTCGGCCGCGTTGTCTCTATGAATAATTTATGTTCAATGAAGCGGCCGAAGCCATGGGCCGGTGCAAGGAAACTGCACGTCACGATGCAGTTCGTAGGGGGACGATCATGAATACATCCGTCGGCGGCAAGGGCACGGGCCTGGCGTTCGCCTATGTCACCAGCCTGTTCTTCGCCTGGGGTTTCGTCACTTCGCTGATCGATCCGCTGATCGCCGCCGTGCGTCGCGTGTTCGACCTCAGTCTGGCGGAAGCCATGCTGACGGCCTCGGCCTGGTTCATCGCCTACGGTCTGGCCTCGCTGCCCGCCGCCTGGCTGCTGTCCAAGCTGGGCTACAGCCGCGCCATCATCGCGGCGCTGGGCACCATGGTGCTGGGCTGTCTGCTGGTGCCGCTGGCGACCATCATCGACGTCTATCCGCTGGTCCTGCTGTCGCTATTCGTCATCGCTTCGGGCGTGACCCTGCTGCAGGTCGCGGCCAATCCGCTTTCGGCCTCGCTGGGTGCGCCCAAGACGGCGGCGCTTCGCCTGACCTTCTCACAGGCCTTCAACTCTCTGGGCGCGACCCTGGGTCCGGTCATCGGTTCGACCATCCTGCTGACGGGCGGCGTGTTCGCCGCTGATGCGGTGGTGACGGCTTCGACGCGCGGCGAGTCGCTGCGCTCCATCGACTTCGCCTTCCTGGCCGTGGGCGCCTTCTTCGCCCTGGTCGCCATCTTCATCTGGACCGCGCGCAAACGCATCGACGCCGCTGTCGAGGGCAAGCAGTCGACGGGCGTGGTGTCGCCCTTCACCGCCTTCAAGTCGCCGTGGGCCGTGTTCGGCGCCGTCGCCATCTTCTTCTATGTCGGGGCTGAAGTGACCATCGGCACTCTGCTGATCCCCTTCCTGCACTCGGCCGAAGGTCTGGGGCTGGCTGAGCATGAGGCCGGTCACATGGTCGGCTGGTACTACTGGGGCGCGGCCATGGTCGGCCGTTTCGTCGGCAGTGCGCTGCTGACCCGCGTTCGCGCCGGCGTCCTGCTGTCGATCTGCACCATTGTCGCCGCCTGCCTGGCCGTCGTGGTCACCCAGACGCATGGCGCGACCGCCGCCTATGCCGCCCTGGGCATCGGCTTCTTCAACTCGATCATGTTCCCGACCATCTTCAGCCTGACGCTGGAGCGTTCCAGCGCCTCGGCCTCGGCCACCTCAGGCCTGCTGGTCTTCGGCATCATCGGCGGTGCCATCCTGCCGCCGATCGCCGGCTTCATCGCCGACAAGGCGGGCGCCGTCAGTCCGGCCTTCTTCGTGCCGGTGACGGGTTATCTGGTGCTGGTGGCGTTCGCCCTGGCCTGCGCCCGCACCCGCGCCCTGAACACCGATGCTCCGGCAAGCGCTGCGGGCCATTGATCGGGCTCTCGCCAATACCTGGACAACGGCAAGCTTGATGAAGGCGGGGGAAACCCCGCCTTCAGTCGTTTCAGGGGTATGGATGCAAAAGCCGCCGGGGATCGGTCAGGCGTCTTGTCAGGCCCCAGGCGGGGGGCCGTCCGACTGGCGCTGGATCAGGGTGAAGTCCAGAAGTTCACGCGCCAGGGGTAAGGGCAGGTCGGTGCGGCGACGGATCAGGTCGATCAGAATGGAGACGGCCTGACGCGACATGTCCGACACCGGCTGGCGTATGGTGGTCAGGGGCGGCCAGACCGTGGTGGCCAGGGCCGTGTCGTCAAACCCCACCACGGTCAGGTCGCGCGGCACGTCCAGGTCCCGTCTGTGGGCCACGGCGATGGCGGCGGCGGCCATGTCGTCATTGCTGGCGAAGATCGCGGTTGGCGGTGGGTCCAGCGACAGCAGTTGGTCGGCTGCATCCAGCCCGGAATGATAGGTGTAGCGGCCTTGAACAATCAGGCTGTCGTCGGTGGCGATGTCGCGCTCAGACAGGGCTTGCAGCCAGCCCAGCCGCCGCTGGGCGGCCGAGGCGTGATCGGGCGGCCCCTGAACAAAGCCAATGCGCCGGTGGCCCAGATCCAGCAGGTGCAGGGTCATGGCGCGGGCGGCGGCGGCGTCGTCGATGCCGATGGCCGAGAGGCTGTCGTCAGGCTGGCTGGAGGCGATGGCCACGCCCGGCAGACCGGCGTAGGCCAGCCATTGCAGGATGGCGGGGGAATCACACAGCGGGGCGGGCAGAAGCACTCCGTCCACGCCGCTGGCCAGCAGGCGGTCCAGAGCCTGAGCCTCGGCGTCCGCTTCGCATTTCTCGACCACCAACTGGGCCCCCGCCTTGCTGGACTGGTCCAGGCCGCCCAGCAGCACTTCGCTGAGATAGGCGGCGGACGGGTTGTTGTAGAGCAGGCCGATCTTCAACGTCTGGGCGCTGGCCAGACTGCGGGCGGCGAGATTGGGGGCATAGTCAAGCTCGCGGATCGCCTCGATCACGCGCTGACGGGTGGCGTCACGCACATTGGGGCCGTCGTTGATGACGCGCGAGACGGTCATGGCCGAAACGCCTGCGTGGCGGGCCACGTCGCCGATGGTGTTGGCGGCGCCCTTGCGTCGTGCGGGCCTGATCTGCGCTTTGTCTTTCATGGGCGAGCCTTGGCGCCTGATCGGTTGGGCGGGATCAGGCCTCTGTGGATGCAGTTCATGCTTCTGCTGGAACAGCGAAACGATTCCGTCCGAAACCATCATGGTCTAGCCTTGTCGGCGACCCAGCGTAAGTGCGGAGGCGGCGCGCCTCAGCCGTGCGATGTGATCGGAGCGCCCATGACCGAACCCCTCAGTCTTCAGACCGCGCGCCGCATCGCCCTGGCGGCGCAGGGGTTCGCCCGAGGCCATCCGCCGACGGCGGGGCGCAGGCAGGTGCGCGATCTGGCCGGGCGGCTGGGCGTGATCCAGATCGACAGCGTCAATGTGGTCAGCCGCACCCATTATCTGCCGCTGTTCTCGCGTCTGGGCGACTATCCGCGCGCACATCTGGAAGCAGAGGCCTGGGGAACGAAACCATCGCTGTTCGAATACTGGGGGCATGAAGCGTCGCTGATGCCGATGGAGACCCAGCCGCTGTTGCGGTGGCGCATGGAGCGGGCGCGGGACGGCGCATTATGGACGGGGCTGGCCCGGTTCGGACGTGAACGGCGCAACTATATTGATCAGGTGTTGGCCGAGATCGAACGGCGCGGGCCGGTGACGGGCGCCGACTTTGCCGAGGGGCCGCGCGGCGCGCCCGGCTGGTGGTCATGGTCGGACGGCAAGCGGGCGCTGGAATGGCTGTTCTGGTCCGGCTTCATCACGACGAAGACACGACGCAATTTCGAGCGGGTCTATGACCTGACGGAGCGGACGCTGCCGGGCGCCGTGCTTGACACGCCGACGCCGGACCATGATGAGGCGCAGCGGCGCCTGATGATGATTTCGGCGCGGGCGATGGGGGTGGCGACATTGGCCGACCTTCGCGACTATTTCCGCCTGCCGGCCGACGACGCGCGGGCGCGATTGGGCGAGCTGGTCGAGGCGGGCGAGTTGACGCCGGTGACGGTCAAGGACTGGCGGCAGGGGGCTTATCTGGTCCCGGATGCGCGCAGGCCGCGCCGGATCACGGCGCAGGCCCTGTTGTCGCCGTTCGACAATCTGATCTGGCATCGCGACCGGACCGAGCGGCTGTTCGGCCTGAAGGTGCGGCTGGAGATCTACACGCCCGCGCACAAGCGGGTGCACGGCTATTATGTGCTGCCCTTCCTGCAGGATGAAAGCCTGACGGCGCGGGTCGATCTTAAGGCCGACCGACAGGCAGGCGAACTGCGGGTGCAGGCGGCCTGGCGAGAGCCTGAGGCGGACGTCGAGACGCCCGCGCGGCTGGCGCATGAGCTGAAGCGGATGGCAGGCTGGCTGGGCCTGAAGGGCGGGGTGACGGTCGCCGGACGCGGCGATCTTGCCGAGGCTTTGCACGTCGAACTGCGCCGGGTCTGACCCGCGTTTCAGGCCCGGCGCATCAGGATCATGCCGGGGCGCGGCCGCGTTGTTCCAGCGTGTCGGCATTGCGCTGCATTTCAGCCGCGCGGGCTGGCAGTGTCCGGGACAGTTCGATCAGCTGGGCGTCGGTCACGACGTTCCCACGCGCGCGATTCTTGGCGATCTGTTCGGCGCGGTAGGCGGGGCTTTGCAGGCGCACAGCCTCGCGGCGCATTTCGTCGGCGCTGTTTCGCATATGGATCGCCCCGTTGCGCATGTTGAGGCGGGCCTGGACCATCTGATGCGAAGCTTCGATGCGGGCGCGCTCTCCCGCAGCCGCCGCCTGCACCGCGGTGATCCGGGCGGCGGCGGCCAGACCGCGCTGCTGTTCGGCTTCGGCGCGGACCCGTGCGGCCTCATGACGGCGGGCTTCGGCGTCGACACGGATGGCGTCCGCCCTGATGCGCGCGGCATCGGCGTCGCGACGAGTCTGATCGGCCTCGCGGCGGGCTTGATCCTCTTCACGACGGACCTGGTCGCGGGCTTCTGAAGCCTCGTCGATGTCCGCCTTATGCACGTAACTGTAGGTGTAGCCGTGAGCGCCGGGAGCCGGAGGAGCAGGCGGGGCCGGGGGGACAGGCGGCGCGGGCGGCGCTGGCGGGGCGGGTGGTGCGGGCGGTGCGGCCCAGGTCATTGGCGCAGGCGGTGCGGGCGGTACAGGTGACGGGGGCGGCAGGGCGGCAAGTGTCAGGTGCGCTGGAGGCGTCGGCGGCGTCCGTGGAACGGGCGGAGCGGGAGGCGCAGGCGGAGCGGCCTCGACCCAGGCCTGTCGACTGATCTCCAGCGCCGCCAGGGGCGTGGCGACGACGGCGAGAGCGGCGACCGTCAGGGCGACGGTCATTGGGCGGCGGCGAGCGGACGTATCGGACATGATGCAGGCGATCCTCTTTTTCAGAGACTTGGCGTCCGCCGCCATGGCTGTCGAAGCCTGAGCGGTCGTGGCGCGGGGTGAAGGATGGGCGGCCAGACGAACCAGGGCCTTGGCGTAGAGATGGCGGTCGATGGTCTGAAGGGCGGCGGCGTCAGCGGCTTCTTCCGAGCGGGCGGACAGGTCGGCGTGCAGACGCCAGACCAGCGGGTTGAACCAGAACAGGGCCAGGGTCAGGCGTGACAGGACCAGAAACACCCAGTCGTGCCGCTGCAGGTGCGCCAGTTCATGGGCCAGGATGGCGGGCGCGGCCTGACGCTCTGCGAGGCTGGTCGGGTCGATCAGAATGACGCCGGGTGCGGCGCCCCAGCTGAGCGGGCTTGCGGCGCGGTCGGTCGAGACCAGCGTCGGGACAGCCCCGCGCGCCAGACGCTCCAGATGGCTGAGCCATGTCAGGCATTGGACAGGCCGTCCGTGGCGCGTCCAGCGGTCCAGCGTCGCGACGCCCAGCACCAGCCGTCCGGCGATCACCGCCACGCCCAGCAGCCAGACGGCGGCGGCAATATGCAGGGGGGAGGGCCAGGGCAGACTGCCGGACACAGCAACGCCGGGCAGGGGCGTGACCTCGCCCTGCCACATGGGCAAGGGCAGGCTGGGCTCAGGGGCGACAGGCGGCAGAAGCGCCAGATTCAACGCCGGGAACAGGGCGGTGATGACCGGCAAAGCCAGCAGCAGGCAGACCGTGGCCCGTAGAATGTCCACCCGCTCGGCCGGGCGGCGTGTCAGCAGGTGCGAACAGGCCAGACCCGCGCCCGTGATCAGGCTGGACTTCACGAGCATGGAGACGAAGACCGCGGCGATCATGACTTGCGGCCCAAAGCTTCGTCGATGGCGCGCTCCAGCGCTTCAGCCTCATCGGCGGTGATCTTGGCGCCCATGCCCAGAAGCGCGGTGGCGGCGCTGGCGGCGGACCCGGCGAAAAAGGTGTCGACCATGCGTTGAAGGGCGCCCGCCGCCACGGCCTCGGTGCGCGGCACGGGGCTGTAGCATACGCCTTCGGCGCCATTGGCGCGTTCGACCAACCCCTTGGTCTCAAGCCGGGTCAGCAGCGTGCGGATGGCGGAATCGCTGATCGGATTGGACAGAGCCGCGCGGACGCCTGCGGTGGTGGCTGTTTCCAGTCGGCACAGGGTCTCGAAGACTTCGCGTTCTCGTCGGGGCAGGGACTCGATCACGGCGCTCTCCATGTCCGCTACATTCGTAGCGCTACATGTGTAGCGGATTGAGGCGCGAATGAGGCGGCGACATGAACTCGCTGTAGGGTCCGTCTCGCCCGAACAAAAGGGAGATGCCTAGAGTTCGATCCGCCGTCCGTCCGCCGCGCTGCGTTCACCGGCGTCTATGATCCGCATGACGGCCAGGGCCTGATCCAGCGTCACGGGCGGCTGTGCCCCCTTGGTGATGGCGTCGCGGACGCCGGCGTAGAAGCGGACATAGTCGCCCCGTTCGGACGTCACGGTCTGGCGCACGGTTTCGCCCTCGATCTGGCGGATCAGTTCGCCGGGATTGGGGTCGACGCCCCAGTCAGCGGCGTCAGGACGCAGGCCGGACTTGGACTGGCCTTCCTGAGCATCCAGCCCGCGCTTGATGAAGCTGCCGCCTGTGCCGTGGACGGCGTAGCGCAGGCTGGCGTCGGCGGCGATATGGCTGGCCTGCAGGATGACGCGCAGCCGCTCGTACTGCAGGACGACATGGAACCAGTCGGTCGCCGGGGCGCCGGGGCGCTGGCGCGTCATGTCGGCCAGCACCGACTGCGGCGCGCCGAACAACTGGACCGCCTGGTCGATCAGATGCGGGCCAAGGTCGGCCCAGACGCCGCCGTCGCGCCTGTCCTTCCAGCGGTCGGCGACCTGTGGCCGGAAGCGGTCGTAATGGCTTTCGAACACGGCGATCTCGCCCAGTTCGCCGTCCGCGATCAGTCGTTTCAGGGTCAGGAAATCGGCGTCCCAACGCCGGTTCTGGAAGACGCTGATGACGCCCTTGGATTGCGCGGCGACGGCGGCGACCTGTTCGGCCTGTTCCAAGGTCTGGGCGAAGGGCTTGTCCACCACGACGTTGCGGCCCGCCCTCAGCGCCGCAATGGCCTGTTCAGCGTGCAGGGCGTCGGGCGTGGCGACGACGATCAGGCCGATGTCTTCGCGGGCCAGGGCCGCGTCCAGATCGGGCAGGACTTCGACATCGGGCAGGTCGGCGTGAACAGCCTCGGGCCGCGAGGAGACGACGGCGCGCAGGACCAATCCCGGCGTTGCGGAAATCAGCGGTGCGTGGAAGGTCTGGCCCGCCAGGCCGTAGCCGACGATGGCGACGCCGATTTGATCGTGTGAGGTCATGCCCCGATCAATAGCGGTCCGGGCGCGGGCCATCCAGCACATAGGGCACGACGCCGCGCTCGTTCTCCGGCACGTGCAGTGCGCGGTCCAGCGGCGGGAAGGCGCGCTGGGTGCAGTCGGTGCGCTCGCAGATGCGGCAGCTGACGCCGATCCGGGCGGCGGGGCCGTTCAGATCGAGGCCGGCGGCATAGACCAGGGCGCCCGCGTGTTCGACCTCGCATCCCAGCGACAGGGCGTAGCGGCGGTCGTTGGCCAGGTAGGAGCCGCTGGGCTTGGACACGCTGCGGGCGATGGAGATGTAGCGCGAGCCGTCCGGCATCTCGGCCAGCTGCACCCCGATCCGGTCGGGCGCGGCGAAGGCCTCGTGGACGTTCCACAGCGGGCAGGCGCCGCCGAAGCGGGCGAACTGGAAACGGGTGGCGCTGTGGCGCTTGGTGATGTTGCCGGCCATGTCCACGCGGGCGAAATAGAAGGGCACGCCGCGCCAGCCGGGCCGTTGCAGCGTCGAGAGCCGGTGGCAGACCTGTTCGAAACTGACCTGAAACCGGGTGCGCAGCCGGTCGATGTCATGCTTCTCCTCCCGCGCCGCCTCCAAGAAGGCGCGGTAGGGCAACAGCAACGCGCCCGCCGCATAATTGGCCAGGCCGACGCGGGCCACGGCGCGGGCGGCGTCTGTGCGGAAGGCGGCCTGATCCAGCTCGGCCTCGATCAGATCGCGGAAGGACAGCAGGGACAGCTGGTGCGCCAACTGGAACGACCGGCTGGCGCCCGGCTGCCAGGCGTCCAGCGTCAGGACGCGGCTGGTCGGATCATAGCGACGCAGGGCCTCCTGTCCGGCCACATAGACGACCCGCACCCCGTGCGTGTCAGCCAGCGCGGTCTCCAGCGCCCGTTCGATCTGGCCGTCCTGCACAAGCGTCGCCGCCAGCGCCTCGGCCGCCGTGTCCAGGGCGTCGATGTAGTTGTCGCGATAGTGGAAGAAGTCGCGCACCTCTTCATAGGGCAGCAGGGCGACGCTGGCGCCGTGTTCGTCGCGGCCCAGGGTGTCGTCCAGCGCCTTCACCCGCTCGTCCAGGCGGCGGAAGGTCTGGTGCAGGGCCAGGAATTGGCGGGCCAGACGCGGGGTGTTGGCGATGGCCTGCTTCAGCTCGGCGGCGGTGGGCGGCTCCGCCTGACCGGCGATATCGGTGGTGGCCTCGCGCAGGTCGGCCAGCAGACGCGCGTCGCCCTCCAGATCGAACAGGCTGGCGTCCACATGGAAGGCGCGCGTCAGGGCGATCAGAACCCGCGCGGTCGCCGGGCGCTGGTTCGTCTCAAGCTGCGACAGATAGGACGGCGACAGGCCCAGGCGTTCGGCGCAGGCCTCCAGCGTCCAGCCGCGCGCCTCGCGCAGCTTGCGAAGTTTAGCGCCGAGAAAAAGCTTCTCAGCCATTTGCAGTTTTGCAAATCATCAGAAAATCCTTTGCAAGTCGGCGCAGTTCCACACTTTTTGCAAAGTTGCGTTTGCATGTTTGCAATGAAGGCGCCACGCCTTCCTTCACGAACAAGAGGCGTAAATCCATCATGACTCAAGCCATCCTTGAAGAACTGGAGCGTCGTCGCGCCGCCGCGAAGCAGGGCGGCGGCGAAAAGCGTATCGCCGCCCAGCACGCCAAGGGCAAGCTGACGGCGCGCGAACGCATCGACGTGCTGCTGGACGAGGGCTCCTTCGAGGAGACCGACATGTTCGTCGAGCACCGCAGCCACGACTTCGGCATGCAGGACCAGCGCATCCCCGGCGACGGGGTGGTGACGGGGCGCGGGACCATCGGCGGGCGGCTGGTCTATGTCTTCTCCAAGGACTTCACCGTCTTCGGCGGTTCGCTCTCGGGCGCCCATGCGGCCAAGATCGTCAAGCTGCAGAAGATGGCCCTGACGACCGGCGCGCCGATCATCGGCCTGTTCGACGCAGGCGGCGCGCGAATTCAGGAGGGGGTCGAGAGCCTGGCCGGATACGCCGACATCTTCTTGCAGAACACCCTGGCCAGCGGCGTCATTCCCCAGATCAGCGTGATCATGGGGCCGTGTGCGGGCGGCGACGTCTATTCGCCCGCCATCACCGACTTCATCTTCATGGTGAAGGACACCTCCTACATGTATGTGACCGGCCCCGATGTGGTGAAGACCGTCACCAACGAGGTGGTCAGCCACGAGGATCTGGGCGGCGCCCGCGTCCACGCCGGCAAGTCGGGCGTGGCGGACGGGGCGTTCGAGAACGATCTGGAGGCCCTGTCGGAGGTGCGTCGCCTGATCGGCTTCCTGCCCCTGTCGAACCGCGAAAAGCCGCCGGTGCGCGAGAGCTATGACGAGCCGGATCGCGACGAGCCGTCGCTGGACACTCTGATCCCGGCCAATCCGAACCAGCCCTATGACATGAAGGAGCTGATCCTGAAGGTGGTCGACGAGGCCGACTTCTTCGAGATCGGGGCCGACTTCGCCAAGAACATCATCACCGGCTTCGGGCGGCTGGACGGCCAGACGGTCGGGATCGTCGCCAACCAGCCCCAGGTGCTGGCGGGCGTGCTGGACATCGATTCAAGCCGCAAGGCCGCGCGGTTCGTGCGCTTCTGCGACGCCTTCGACATTCCATTGGTGACGCTGGTGGACGTGCCGGGCTTCATGCCGGGGACCAAGCAGGAATACGGCGCCCTGATCAAACACGGGGCCAAGCTGCTGTTCGCCTATGCCGAGGCGACCGTGCCGAAACTGACCCTGATCACGCGCAAGGCCTATGGCGGCGCCTATGACGTGATGAGCTCCAAACACCTGCGCGGCGACGTCAACTACGCCTGGCCCACCGCCGAGATCGCGGTCATGGGCGCCAAGGGCGCGGTCGAGATCATCTTCCGCAAGGAGGCCGGCGACCCGGCCGCCCTGGCCGCGCGCGAGGCTGAATACAAGGACCGCTTCGCCAATCCCTTCGTGGCGGCGGGTCTGGGCTATATCGACGACGTCATCATGCCGCATGGCACACGGCGGCGGCTGGTGAAGGCCCTGCGGACGCTGAAGAACAAGGTCCAGGAGAACCCCTGGAAGAAGCACGACAATATTCCTCTGTGATGGTTGTGGCCCGCTTAGTCATCCTCATGATCGGGGTGTGTGGAGGCATGGTTCTTTCCGTGTCTTCAGCCAGTGCCTCGGCTGTGAAAAGTCCTGAAGTCCCGCCGTCTTTGACGCGAGAGCGATTGCTTCCGTTGTATGATGGGCGGTGTGATTGGTCGGCACGAGCGGCAAACGAAAACGCATCATCGTACGTCGGTCGCGTAAGTAGCGAGTCCGCAACGGGAGCAGCGTTGGACCTTGACTGCCTGGATCGCGAGTTCGGAACCCAAGCACGTTTTGGATCAACGGAGATCCGACACGAGGATCAGGTTGCGATGGTTCACGCCGCCCTTCTGTCAATGTTCGCGGTAGATGGCTGGGCTGCCTGCCACAGCCCAGGGTTTACATGGCTTGATCAGAACGCGGACCGCTGGGCCGCAACTATTCAAGCGGATGCCGCCTTGTGGGACAGCGTTTACATCGCTGCGATGGTCAACGAGTTCTGCGGCGGACTGAAGCGTGCGGAAGGTCTTTATGTGCGCAGCGTTGAGTGGGGATCACCGTTGGCAGCCTTGCGCTTGTCCGGCGTAGGTCAACTCAACCGTCTCGAATACCAACCACCACCGCGAGACTGATCGTCGCCGCTCGCCTGTCATGCTTAGTCGTCAGACTTCCAAGGAACTGACCATGTTCTCCAAAATCCTCATCGCCAACCGGGGCGAGATCGCGGTTCGGATCATCAAGACCTGCCGCAAGATGGGCATCCAGACGGTGCAGGTCTATTCGGAGGCCGACGCCGGGTCGTTGGCGGTCGAGATGGCCGACGAGGCGGTGCTGATCGGGCCGGCGCCGGCGGCGCAGTCCTACTTGCTGGCCGACAAGATCGTCGAGGCGGTGCGCCAGACGGGGGCGCAAGCCGTGCATCCGGGCTTTGGCTTCCTGTCGGAGAACGCCGGGTTTGCGCGGCGACTGCGCGACGAGGGTATCGCCTTCATCGGCCCGAACCCCGAGGCCATCGAGGCCATGGGCGACAAGATCAGCTCCAAGAAGCTGGCCGCCGAGGCGGGGGTCTCGACCGTGCCGGGCCATATGGGGCTGATCGAGACGCCGGACGAGGCGGTCAGGATCGCCAATCAGATCGGCTATCCGATCATGATCAAGGCCTCGGCCGGCGGCGGCGGCAAGGGCATCCGCGTGGCCCATTCCGACGCTGACATGGCCGAGGGGTTCGCGGCGGTGAAGGCCGAGGCGCTGAACGCCTTCGGCGACGACCGGGTCTTCCTGGAGAAGTTCATCGTCGATCCGCGCCACATCGAGATCCAGGTGCTGGGCGACAAGCACGGCCATGTGGTCCACCTGTTCGAGCGCGAATGCTCGATCCAGCGCCGCAATCAGAAGGTCATCGAGGAGGCGCCGTCGCCCCTGCTGGACGAGGCCACCCGAGCCGCCATGGGGGCGCAGGCCGTCGCCCTGGCCAAGGCGGTGAACTATGATTCAGCCGGCACGGTCGAGTTCGTCGCGGGGCAGGACAAGAGCTTCTACTTCCTGGAGATGAACACCCGGCTGCAGGTCGAGCATCCGGTGACGGAGCTGATCACCGGGGTCGATCTGGTCGAACAGATGATCCGTTCGGCCTGGGGCGAGATGCTGGCCTTCGAACAGAAGGACCTGAAGATCGACGGCTGGGCCATCGAGAGCCGCATCTACGCCGAGGATCCCTATCGCGGCTTCCTGCCCTCGATCGGGCGTCTGGTCCGCTATGAGCAGCCGGAGGAGGGCGATCAGGGCGATTACATCGTCCGCAACGATTCCGGTGTCCGCGAGGGCGACGAGATCAGCATGTTCTACGACCCCATGATCGCCAAACTGTGCGCCTGGGGCGAGACGCGCGAGGCGGCGGTCGAGGGCATGGCGCGTGCGCTGGAGGACACCCACCTGTCTGGCCTTGGGCACAACGTCCCCTTCCTGGCGGCGGTGATGGATCAGGATCGGTTCAGGTCGGGCGAACTGTCGACCAGCTATATCAAGGACGAATTCCCGGACGGTTTCCACGGCCTGAAGCCGACGCAGGACCAGGAGCGCATCCTGATCGCCTCGGCCCTGGCCATGCACGAGGTGATCGCCGAACAGGACGGCGACCCGTCGGACCGCACAGACTGGATCGTGATGATCGAGCAGGGTCCAGGGGCGGGGACGCCGCACGGCGTCGGCCTGTCCTATGACGAGGACGAGGAGATGATCCTGACCCTGACGGGCGGGGGCGACATCCGCCTGTCGGACATCGACTGGCGGCCGGGCCTGGCCCAGTTCAAGGCCGAACTGGACGGCGAGCCCTTCACCGCCGAGGTCAAACGCGTCGCCGATGGCTTCGACATCCGCCACCGCGCGGCCCGGGCGCGGGTGCGGGTGCTGAGGCCCCATGTCGCGGAACTGTATGCGCGGCTGCCGGAGAAGGTCGCGGCGGACACCTCAAAGATGGTGCTATCGCCGATGCCGGGTCTGGTGGTTTCGATCCCGGTCGTGGTCGGTCAGGAGGTCAAGACCGGCGAGACGGTGGCCATCATCGAGGCCATGAAGATGCAGAACATCCTGAAGGCCGAACGCGACGGGGTGGTGAAGGCCGTCGGCGCCAAGGACGGCGATCCGGTGGCGGCCGACGACGTGCTGGTGGAGTTCGGGTGATGGTTGCGTTTTCCCTCTCCGTCATCCTCGGGCTTGACCCGAGGATCGGACGGTCCGCTGCCTGTGCGGTGACTTGGGGCGCAGAGTTTGTCCGGCGCCCGGTCCTCGGGTCAAGCCCGAGGATGACGGGGTATTTGGGGAACGGGCGTCGCGCATGACCTTCCCCATTCCCACCCCGCTGGAGTGGCGCGAGTCCGCCCAGAAGGCGCTGAAGGACCGGCCCATCGAGTCGCTGCTGCATCTGGATGCGGACCATCTGGTGACGCGGCCGTTGTACGCCGGAGCGACGGGGGTTCAGTCGATCAACGCGCCCCGTCCGTCGGACGCCGAGGGCCGGGCGTGGGATCTGCGCACGCAGGTCGAAGGCGACGACGCCGAGGCGGTCAACGCCGCCGTCCTGACCGATCTTCAGGAAGGCGCTGCCTCGGTGCTGCTGAGCGGCGGGGTGCTGGCGGATGCGGCGACGCTGGAGCGGGCGCTGAACGGCGTGGCGTTGGAGCTGGCGCCCGTGGCGCTGGACGCCGGGTTCGCGGGCGTCGAGGCGGCGGAGGCGCTGGCGGCTGTGGCCAAGGGTTCGCCGCGCGCCATGCTGCGATTCCATCTTGACCCGATCTCGGCCTTTGCAGAGGCGGGCGGATCGCCGCGTGGGATCGACGATGATCTGGACGCGGCGGCCAAGGCGGCTGTGCGCCATGCCGGTGTCTATCCCGACGCCAGCCTGTTCCTGGCCAGCGGGCGTGTGGCGCATGAGGCGGGCGGATCGGCGGCGCAGGAGCTGGCCTTCGCGGCGTCCAGCGCGGTCGCCTATGTGAAGGCGGCGGTCGCGGCGGGTCTGTCGATTCAGGCGGCGCTGAAGGGCGTGGTCGTCGGCCTGTTGGTCGATCAGGAGTATTTCGACGCCCTGGCCAAGGTTCGGGCCATGCGTCTGATCTGGGCCAGTCTGTCGCGCGCGTTCGGCGCCGAGACGCCAGCGGCAGTCGAGGCGCGGTCGTCGCGGCGGATGCTGTCGGCGCGCGATCCGTGGCCCAACCTGCTGCGGCTGACGGCGGCGGGGTTCGCGGGCGCGGTCGGCGGGGCGGATGTGGTGGTGCTGGACGGATTCACCCGCGCGGCCGGTCGGCCCGACGCCTTTGCGCGCAGGCAGGCCCGCAACACCCAGCTGGTGCTGATGGAGGAGGCCAACCTGGGCCGGGTCGATGATCCGGCGGCGGGGAGCTGGTATCTGGACGCGCGGACGCATGATCTCGCACTGGCGGGCTGGACCGAGTTCCAGACAATTGAGGCCGAAGGCGGGGTCATCGAGGCGCTGAAGGGCGGGGTGATCCAGCCCCGCATCGCCCGGGCGCGCGCCATGCGTGAAGCGGCCCTGAAGAACGGCGCCGCCCAGATCATCGGCGTGACGAAGTTCGTCGATCCTGAGCCGCGTCAGGCGCCCGTGGAAGCTGATCGTCCTTCCGGGGCGCTTGAAGAGCGAACCCGGAACCCAGGACAGCATTTCGAACCCCTGGGTTCCGGGTTCTCCGCTTCGCGTAGCCCCGGCACGACGGGTGGGGTCGAGCCCCTGGCGCCCATCCGCTTCGCCGAAGCCTTCGAGGAGGCGGCCCAATGAGTTTTCCTGATTTCAGCAAGATCGATCTGGAACTCGGCGCGACTGGGCACGGGCCTGTGCGCGACCCGTGGCGGACGCCAGAGGGTCTGACGGTCGAAACCGCCTATGGGCCGCAGGCGCTGGAGGGGTTGGATCAGCTTCACGGCCTGCCGGGGTTCGCGCCGTTCGTGCGCGGGCCGTATCCGACCATGTATGCGGGCAACCCGTGGACCATCCGGCAATACGCCGGCTTCTCGACCGCCGAGGAGTCGAACGCCTTCTATCGCCGCAATCTGGCGGCGGGGCAGAAGGGCCTGTCCATCGCCTTCGATCTGGCGACGCACCGGGGCTATGACTCGGACCACCCTCGGGTGAAGGGCGACGTCGGCATGGCGGGCGTGGCCATCGACAGCATCTATGACATGCGGACCCTGTTCGACGGCATACCGCTGGACCAGATGTCGGTGTCGATGACGATGAACGGGGCGGTTCTGCCGATCCTGGCCCTGTATGTCGTTGCGGCGGAAGAACAGGGCGTGCCGCACGCCAAGCTGACCGGAACCATTCAGAACGACATTCTGAAGGAGTTCATGGTTCGGAACACCTACATCTATCCGCCCGAACCCTCGATGCGGATCATCGCCGACATCTTCGCCTGGACGGCGCAGGAAGCACCCAAGTTCAACAGCATCTCCATCTCCGGCTATCATATGCAGGAGGCGGGGGCCTCTGCGGATATCGAGCTGGCCTACACGCTGGCGGACGGGATCGAATATCTGCGCGCAGGCATAGCGGCCGGAATGCCCATCGACCGGTTCGCGCCGCGTCTGAGCTTCTTCTGGGCCATCGGCATGAACTATTTCATGGAGGTGGCCAAGATGCGGGCGGGCCGCCTGCTGTGGGCCGAGGCGGTGCGCAAGGAAGGCGGGGTCGATCCCAAGTCGCTGTCGCTGCGGGCGCACTGTCAGACCTCGGGTTGGTCGCTGGCGGCCCAGGACGTGTTCAACAATGTGCCCCGCACCATGGTCGAGGCCATGGCGGCGGCGGGGGGGCAGACGCAGAGCCTGCACACCAATGCGCTGGACGAGGCCCTGGCCCTGCCGACTGACTTCTCGGCCCGGATCGCGCGCAATACGCAGATACTGCTGCAGCAGGAGACGGGGCTGACCAAGGTCATCGATCCTTGGGGCGGCAGCTACTACGTCGAGCGTTTGACCCACGAACTGGCCGAACGGGCCCGCGCCCATATGGCCGAGGTCGAGGCCCTGGGCGGCATGGCCAAGGCCATCGAAGCCGGCATTCCCAAGCTGCGGATCGAGGAGTCCGCCGCCAGGACCCAGGCCCGGATCGACACCGGCCAGCAGACGGTGGTGGGGGTGAACAAATATCTGAACCCCGTCGTCGACGACATTCCGATGCTGAAGGTCGACAATGCGGCGGTTCTGGCCGCCCAGATCGACAAGTTGAAGCGGCTGCGGGCCGAGCGGGACCAGATGGCGACCGATGCGGCGCTGGAGGCCCTGACCAACGGCGCGCGGGGGAATGCGAACCTGCTGGAGCTGGCGGTGCAGGCCGCGCGGGCCAAGGCGACGGTGGGCGAGATTTCCGACGCGCTGGAGGCCGCCTTCGGCCGCCATGTGGCGACGGTCCAGACCGTGTCTGGCGTCTACGCCAAGGAGGCGGGGACCGACGCCCGCTTCGCCCGCGCCCGCGAGATGGTGGCGACCTTTGTCGAGAACGACGGCGGCCCGCCGCGCATCCTGATCGCCAAACTGGGCCAGGACGGGCACGACCGAGGCCAGAAGGTCGTCGCGACCGGATACGGCGATCTGGGCTTCGACGTGACGGCGGGCAGCCTGTTCCAGACGCCGGCCGAGGCGGCGAAAGACGCGGTCGACAAGGGCGTTCATGCGGTGGGCGCGTCATCGCTGGCGGCCGGGCACCTGACGCTGGTCCCGGAGCTGAAGGCCGAGCTGGAAAAGCTGGGTCGGCCGGACATCATGATCGTGGTCGGCGGCGTCATTCCGCCGTCCGACGTGCAGCCCCTGCTGGATATGGGCGCGGCCGCCGTCTATCCGCCCGGCTCGGCCATCGCCGACACGGCGGTCGATCTGATCGAGAAGCTGAACCAGCGGCTGGGCTACGCCCAGCCTGCGCCCGCCAAAGCGAAGAGTGAGGACAAGCCATGATCGGCGCCCTGAACCATGTCGGCGTGGCGACGCCGTCCATCGCGGATTCGATCCGGCTGTATCGCGACGTGCTGGGCGCCACGAAGATCGGCGAGCCGTTCGACCTGCCCGCCCAGGGGGTGAAGGTCTGTTTCGTCGATACGCCGACGGCCCAGATCGAGCTGATCGAACCCTATGACGAGACCAGCCCGATCATGGGTTTCCTGGCCAAGAACCCCAAGGGCGGCCAGCATCACGTCTGTTTCGAGGTCGCCGACATCCACGCCGCCATCGCCGAGATGCGCGCCAAGGGCGTGACGATCCTGGGCACGGGCGAGCCGCGCATCGGGGCGCATGGGACGCCGGTGGTCTTCCTGCATCCCCGCGACATGGGCGGTGTTCTGATCGAGCTGATGGAGACGCCCAAAGAGGCGCATTGAGCCGCGACGATCGAAGCGGAGCCTTTCGGCGGCGACGCCGTTTAGGGCCAAAGGGGAGAGCCTGATCATGCTGCAACGACTGACCGCCTGCGCCGCCATCACCGCCCTGATCGGGGTCAGCGCCTGCCAGCAGGCGGCGCCGGACCAGCCCACAGCCCCCGATGAAGGGCAGGCGCAGGCCCCGTCCGAGGCGTTGGCCGTCCGCTACGCCTGCGACAGCGGCGTGACCATCGAGGCGCGCTATCCCGACAAGACCTCGGCCCAGATGACCTACAAGGGGCAGGACTATGTGCTGCGCAACGTCCAGGCGGCGAGTGGCGCGCGATACATCGGCTCGGGCGTGGAATGGTGGACCACCAGCCGCGACGGGCGCGAGGTGGCGACCCTGAGCCTGCTGTCGCCCAACGAAGAGGTCGCTGTCTCGGTGCTGGAGCAGTGCGCGCGGCCCCTGACCGCGCCGGCGCCTGATCTGGCGACCGGGATCACGCCGGTGCAGCCGAAGCCGGATCTGAAACCGATCCCGGCGCAGGGCGGGGTGCTGCCTGCGTCCGCACCCTGCAAGGGGCCGCAGTTGAAGATGGCGGTGGAAGACGGCGATGCGGGGGCGGGCAACCGGGTGCGGAACTTCAGTCTGCAGAACGTGGGCGCCAGCGCCTGCACCCTGACCGGCTATCCGGGTGTGACCCTGCTGGACGGCCGCGGACAGGCGGTGAACTCGGTGCGGGCGGACCAGAGCCCCGGCAGCTATTTCCGTCAGGGGCAGGCGCCGACGCCGGTCGACCTGGCGCCCCAGGCCAAGGCCTATTTCGAGGTGGCGTGGAACGTGGTGCCGAACGAGGCGGCGGGTCAGAAGACCTGTCCCCAGGTGGCGACCCTGCGCGCCACGGCGCCGGGCGACACCGCCGCGATCAGCCTTGGCTTCGCCTTCCAGCCCTGCGGCGGCAAGATTCGCGTCAGCCCGATCCGCAGTGCGTCAGCCGTCCAACCTGCGACCTGATTGAAGGTGGAAACGTGCGCGATTTGCGCGTAGGGCGGATGTCATGACCCAATCCTTCTATGACCGCGTCGCCGGTGAATTGAACGACATCGACGCCCAGGGCCTGACCAAGCCTGAGCGTGTGATCGCCTCGCGTCAGGGGCCGGTGATCCAGGTCGCCGGGCGGGACGTGCTGAACTTCTGCGCCAACAACTATCTTGGCCTGGCGGGCGATGAGCGCGTGGCTCAGGCCGGGATGGCGGCGCAGGCGAAATGGGGGGCGGGCACGGCCTCTGTCCGATTCATCTGCGGCACGCTGGAAATCCACAAGGAGCTGGAAGCGGCCATCGCCGGCTATCTCGGCTTCGAGGACGCCATCCTGTTCGCCGCCGCCTTCGACGCCAACGGCGGGATTTTCGAGCCTCTGTTCGGCGAGAATGACGCCATTGTCTCCGACAGCCTGAACCACGCATCAATCATTGACGGCGTGCGTCTGTGCAAGGCCAAACGCTATCGGTTCGCCAACTCCGACATGGACGAGTTGGAGAGCCGCCTGAAAGAGGCGCGCGAGGCCGGGGCGCGCGAAATCATCATCGCCACGGACGGCGCCTTCTCGATGGACGGTTATATCGCCAAGCTGAATGAAATCCGTGCCTTGGCGGATAAATACAATGCTTTGATCATGGTCGACGACTGCCATGCGACGGGCTTCCTGGGCCCGCAGGGACGGGGCTCGTTCGCGCATCACGGGGTCGAGGTCGACTTCGTCACCGGCACCTTCGGCAAGGCGCTGGGCGGGGCCATGGGCGGCTTCATCTGCGCCAGGAAGTCGGTGGTCGAACTGCTGAAGCAACGCGCGCGGCCCTATCTGTTCTCCAACGCCCTGGCGCCGGCCGTCTGCGGATCGAGCCTTGAGGCCATCCGCATCGCGCAAGGGGAAGAGGGCGACGCCCTGCGCACCCGCCTGTCGGCTAACGCCCATCGTTATCGCGGCGCCATGGCCGACGCGGGCTTCACCCTGCTGGACGGCGAACATCCGATCATCCCGGTCATGCTGGGCGACGCCAAGCTGGCGCAGGATTTCGCGGCGCGGGCGCTGGAGCTGGGCGTCTATGTGATCGGGTTCTCCTTCCCCGTGGTGCCGCGCGGGGCGGCGCGCATCCGCACCCAGATGTCGGCGGCCCATACGTTCGAACAGATCGACCAGACGGTTGCGGCCTTCACCCGGGCCGGTCGCGAACTGGGCGTCATCTGACGCCCTCAAATCGTCGTCATCCTCGCCCTTGTGGCGAGGATCCAGAAACGCCGTCGTGGACGTGGGGTCGCGATAGGCACCGGGAGTCTGGATCCTAGGCACGAGGCCTAGGATGACGGGCTTCTGCATAGGGAGTTGAGATTATGACCGACACCATGAAAGCCCTGGCCAAGACTGCGCCCGGCATCGGCCTTGAGCTGATCGACGCGCCGATCCCCGTGGCGGGGCCGGAGGATGTGCTGATCAAGGTGCATCGCACCGCCGTCTGCGGCACGGACATCCACATCTGGAACTGGGACGAGTGGTCCCAGAGAAACGTCCCGACACCGATGATCACCGGCCACGAGTTCGCCGGCGAGATCGTCGCCATCGGCAAGGACGTGGATCGTCGCCTGAAGATCGGCCAGCGCGTCTCGGCCGAGGGGCACGTCATCGACCTGAACTCCGAGGCCGCCCGCGCCGGTCACTTCCACCTGGACCCGGCGACCATGGGCATCGGCGTGAACCGCCAGGGCGCCTTCGCCGAGTTCGTGGTGGCTCCGGCCTTCAACGTCATCGAACTGCCTGACGACGTACCCTATGAGATCGGCTCGATCCTGGACCCGTTCGGCAATGCGGTTCACACCGCCCAGCAATTCGACCTGCTGGGCGAGGACGTGCTGGTCACGGGCGCCGGTCCCATCGGCATGATGGCCGCCGCCGTGGCGCGTCATGCGGGGGCGCGGACGGTGGTTCTGACCGACATCAACGACTTCCGCCTGGAGCTGGCGCAGAAGGTGGCCCCCGGAATCCGCGCGGTGAACACCACCAAGGAAGACCTGAAGGACGTCATGCACGAGCTGGGCCTGAAGGTCGGCTTCGACGTGGCGCTGGAGATGTCGGGTTCGCCCGTCGCCTTCAAACAATGCGTGGACACCCTGATCATGGGTGGGGGCATGGCGATGCTGGGCATTCCGTCCAAGCCGATGGAGACGGACTGGGGCGCGATCATCCTGAAGGCCCTGACGATCAAGGGCGTCTATGGGCGCGAGATGTTCACCACCTGGCGCAAGATGCTGGGCCTGCTGAAGGCGGGTCTGGACCTGAGCCCGCTGATCACGCATCGGCTGGACTACGCCGACTACCGCGAAGGCTTCGAAGCCATGAAGTCGGGGCAGTCGGGCAAGGTGGTTCTGAACTGGGACAAGACGGCCTGAGCGGCGGTCTGAATTGCACTGCACCATCGAAAACAGTGCAATGTGCAATAAAGTGCAATGGGGCGGGATGGGCGTGATCCATCCCGCCATTCTATGCGCGCCGCGCAAGGGCGTGCGTCGATTGGGTCGAGTTCAGGCGAGGGCGTTGTTTTCGCCGGGTTTTGATCGACTGACTGCGCGCGGTCTCAGTATCTGGCCCGCAAGGTGATCCCGACTGTGCGCGGGTCGCCAGGGTTGCCGATGACAAGGCCAGAGTTGCCGGACTGGACGCTGACGAACTGGAGATAATTCTCGTCCAGCGCGTTCTTGACCCAGACGAAGGCCTCCCAACCGTTCTCGGCGCGGAACCCGGCGCGCAGGTTCAGGATCGCATAGCTGTCGATCCGGGTGTAGCGCGAGACCGAGGCGTCCGAGTTGTAGGAGGAGCGATAGCTGGCGTCGGCGCCGCCATAGAACTCGCCCGGCAGGCCCAGGAAGCCGCCCTGGCCGTGCAGTTCCGCCCCGGCCGAGGCCGCCCAGGGTGAGACGCCGGGCAGCTTCTTGCCTGACAGGTCGCAGGCGACGGTGGTCGAACCGATCAGCTCCAGCGGGCAGGGACCGTTGGTGAAGGCGTCGTACTTCGCGTCTGTCCAGGCGGCGTTGGCGTAGAGGTCCAGGTTCTGGTTCGGGCGGGCGAAGGCGTCCAGTTCGACACCCTGAATGACCACCTTGTCGGCGTTGGCCAGATAGCCGCGCAGGGCGCCGGGGCCGCTGTCGACCACATTGGCCTGATAATCCTCCACGTCTGTCCGATAGGCCGCCAGATTGGCGGTGACGCGGCGGTCGAAGGCCTGGGTCTTCAGGCCCAGCTCCCAGGTGGTGACGACCTCGGGCTTGACCACGGCGTTGGTCAGGGACGGCTGGCCATTCGGCAGATTGGGGATGCCGGCCATGTTGATGCCGCCCGACTTATAGCCCCGCGCGACGCTGGCGTAGGTCAGGACGTCGTCGCTGAAGTCGTAGGACAGCGACACCTGGCCGGACAGGTCGTCGTCCGACAGGCTGGCGTCATAGGCCTGCGGGCGGGCGATGCCGAGGCGGCGGGTGATCAGGGCGGCGTCCGTGGTGGCCAGACCCCCCGTGGTCGCGGCCTGATACCAGCCGGACTTGTCTTCCTTGGTGTAGCGCAGGCCCGGCGTCAGGTGCAGCCGTTCGGTGACGTTCCAGGTCAGCTGGCCGAAGACGGCGTAGGAATCCGTCTCGATCCGGCTGTCGTTGAACACCTTGTACCCGTCCAGCAGGGCGTCGGGCACGTTCGGCAGATTGGGGCCGATCAACCAGTAGACGGCATCCTTGCCGTACTCGGTCACGCCGTGCGTCTCGACCGCCTGATGGAAGGCGTACAGGCCGATGGTCCAGTCGATGCGGTTCGAACCGTTTGAGGACAGGCGCAGTTCCTGGCTCCACTGATCCTGCCATGACGGGTTGGCCGACTGTCGGGTGATGTCCAGCGCAGTGTAGTCGCGGTCGTTCTTGGGGCCCCAGTCCCAGGCCCGCCATGCAGACACCGAGGTCAAGCTGGCCCAGCCGAAATCATAGTCGACGATGGCCGAGACGCCGCGGTGGATCTGGTCGGCCTGAATGGCGCTGTCGACGTCGGCTATGCGGTCATAGGGGTTGGTGCTGGCGGGTGTGTAGCCACGACCGGCGGCCAGGGCCGGGAACTGCTGGGCCGCAGGCTTCAGCGTCTGGCCGACGGTGACGAAGACCTGGGTGCAGCAGTCGGGCGTCAGGTCGGCGTAGTCTGCGAACAGGCGCACGCGCAACTGGTCCGTCGGCTGGAACAGAAGCTGGCCGCGCAGGCTGATTGCGTCTTGAGAATTCTGCTTGCCGCCGACAGTGGCGTTGTCCAGCGAACCGTCGCGGCGGGTGGACACGATAGAGAACCGCGCCGCCACCTTGTCGTCGATGATGGGGCCGGAGAAGGTGGCCTTGGCCTGAAGGAAGCCGTAGTCGCCAAAACTCAGCTCGGCGCGCCCTTCGGGCGTGAAGGACGGCGACTGGGTGGTGATGTTCAGGGCGCCGGCGGTGGTGTTCTTGCCGAACAGGGTGCCTTGCGGGCCGCGCAGGATCTCGATCCTGTCCAGGTCTACGAAGTCCAGCGTCGCGGTGGCCGGGCGGCCGTAATAGACCTGATCGACATAGATGCCGACGCCCTGTTCGAGGCCGTCATTGGCCAGGCCGTAGCTGGCGCCCAGACCGCGAATGGTGATGGCGGTGTTGCGCGGGTTGGAGGTCAGCAGCTGAACGCTGGGCGCCAGCTGGGTCACCTGGCCGACGTTGTAGGCGCCGGTGCGATCCAGAAGCTCTTCGTTCACCACGGTCAGGGCGATGGGCACGTCCTGCGCTCGCTCGTCGCGGCGACGGGCGGTGACGACGATGTCGCCGACGCTGGCGACGCCAGTTGCGGCGTTGGATCGGTTGGACTGCGGCTGGGGATCGTCTTCCGCGTGGGCGAAGGACGGCGCGACAAGTGTCGGAGCGGCGATGCACGCTGCGACGGCGGCAGCGGATAATAGTCGGCTTACTGTCGGCGTGGGCGTGATCGTCATGGGTCCCCTCCTGCGCGAAACGGCGCAGTCGGAGATGAGGGGATTAATTCCTATCGTTCAAATGGGTTTTTCTGACCTCCACTGATAGAAGCGCTGCACCCATATTCTGAGAAACGGCGTCTCAGGCCTGCGTCAGAAGCTTTATCAGCTTGGGTTCAAAGGATTTGGCGTCAGGTCCGGGAAGATGGTCAGCCAATAGACCTGCTTCAAACAAGTCCACCACGCGTGGATGCACATAGGAAGTGCGGCAGACGGCAGGGGTGTTGCCCAGGAGGCCGGACACCGACTTCATGCACAGGGTGATCTTTCGCCGGGCGTCGGCGGGCGAGGCAGGCGCATCGGCCAGGCGCAGGGCGCGGGCCGCGGAGACGGTGCCGGCCCAGGTGCGGAAATCCTTGGCCGAGAACTGTTCCCCCATGGCGGCGCGGATATAGGCGTTCACGTCGTCGGAGGTGATGGGGCAAAGCCCTTTGTCCGGCGTGTGGTATTTGAACAGCTGCTGGCCCGGCAGATCGTCAAGCGCGCGCACGACACGGGCCAGGCGGCGGTCCTTGACGCTGACGCAGTGGTCCTTGCCGCTCTTGCCGCGAAACTCGAAGGTCAGGGCGGCGCCGTCCATCTCCAGATGGCGCTTGTGCAGGGTGGTCAGGCCGTAGCTGCGGTTCTGGCGGGCGTATTCGGCATTGCCGACGCGGATCAGGGTCAACTCCAGCAGGCGGACGGCGGTGGCCAGAACCTTCGGTTTGCAGACGCCGCGCAGGCCCAGGTCATGCTCGACCTGCGCATGGAGTTTGGGCAGGGCGCGGCAGAAGGCGGGCAGGCGGTCGAACTTGTTCTCGGACCGCGCCGTGCTCCAGTCGGCGTGATAGCGGTATTGTTTGCGGCCTTTCGCGTCGCGGCCTGTCGCCTGGATATGGCCGTTGGCCTTGGGGCAGATCCAGACATCGGTCCAGGCGGGCGGGATGGCCAGGGCGCGGATGCGGGCCAGGATCCTGGCGTCGGTGACCACGCGGTCCTTTGCGTCGCGATAGGACCAGCCCCTGCCAGCGCGGCGGCGGGTCAGGCCCGCGAACTCATCGCTGCAGTAGCTGAGGCCCTTTGGAACTTCGGCGGCGATGTCGAAGGCGTGCGATCCATCGGCCATCAGCCGCATCTCCCTTATTGTTCGTCTTTCAGCCGTTTGCTGAAGATCACCGACGAACGCCGCATATCGACTGCGAGTTCCGCTTGACCCCAGGCGTCGGGCGGGAGACGAGGCGGCATGAACTATCGCCACAGCTTTCACGCCGGAAACTTTGCTGATCTGGTCAAGCACGCCCTGGTGTTGTGGCTGCTGAAGACGCGCCAGAAGGCCGGGCCGGTCACGGTGTTCGACACCCATGCCGGGGCGGGTCTTTACGACCTGTCGGGCGACGGCGCGCGGTCCAAGGAGGCCGAGGCGGGGGTGGCGAAACTGATGACGGCTGAGGGGCGCACCCCCCTGATGGATGCGCTGGCGGCGGAGGTGGCCAGACTGAACCCCGATGGCGGCGCGCGCTTCTATCCGGGGTCGCCACTGCTGATCGCGGACGTCCTGAGCGAGGGCGGGCGTTATGTCGGGTTCGAACTGAACCCGCCGGTGCGCCACATGCTGGCCGAGGCGCTGGCGGGGCGCACGAACGCCGAGGCGCGCGAGGGCGACGGCTATGAGGCCGTGACGGGCGAGGCGGCGAAGGCGCGCGGTCCGCTGGTGCTGATCGACCCGCCGTTCGAGAAGCCCGACGACTATATCCGCTCGGCCGAGACGGCGGTCGCCATCGTGCGGCGCGACCCGTCGGCGACGGTGGCGATCTGGACCCCGCTGAAGGATATGGAGACCTTCGACGCCTTCATCCGCAGGCTTCAGGGCAAGGCGGGGCCGACGCTGGCGGCCGAGGCGCGTTTGAGGCCCTTGACCAATCCGATGAAGATGAACGGCTGCGCCATGGTGGTGGTCAATCCGCCCGCCGGGGCCGAGGCGGCGGCGGATGAAATCTGCAGCTGGGCGGCCAAGGCGTTGGGCGATGCAGGCGGGCGCTCTGAGGTCTGGACCTTCTGATGCGGCGCATTAGGGTGAGGCCATGACCCGTATCGCGATCCTGGAGACCGGCCATCCGCCGGAACACCTGAAGGACGACTTCGACGACTATCCCGCACGGTTCCGCGCCTTGCTGGGCGAGGGCGTGCCGACGACGCGGTTCAATGTTCAGGCGGGGCATCTTCCGGATGATCCGTCTGCGTTTCAGGGCGCCATCGTTACCGGATCGGCGGCGGGCGTCTATGACGACCTGCCGTGGATTCCGCAGTTGGTCGACTGGCTGAGGACGGCGCGGGGGCGGACCCGTCTGGTGGGCATCTGCTTTGGCCATCAGGTGCTGGCCCATGCCTTCGGCGGGGTGGTCGAGAAGTCGCACAAGGGCTGGGGCGTGGGCCTTCATCGCTACGATGTGCAGGCGGTCGAGCCGTGGATGCATCCGCGCGCCCGCACCATCGCCATCCCGGTTTCGCATCAGGATCAGGTGGTGGCGGTGTCGCCCGATGCGCGGGTTCTGGCCTCCAGCGCCTTCACCCCCTACGCCGGTCTGGCCTGGGGCGAGGACGCGATCTCGTTCCAGTGCCATCCCGAGTTCCAGCCCGAGTACGCCGCGGCCCTGATCGAGGGACGGCGGGGCGAGCGCATCCCGCATCCCATCGCGGACGAGGCGGTCGAGAGTCTGAAACGGCCCAATGACCGGGCCGTGCTGACGGCATGGATCCGGGCCTTCCTGCTTCTGACACCGCCGCCGGTCGAGGATCAGGGCAGCGGCATCTGACATGCGGCTTTCGGTTGTCGCCAAGCGGACCTTGCGTCACTGGCGTCCTTTCTACTGGCGCGAGGCGGCCCTGTGCATGCCGGCCATGCCGATCCTGCTGGGCGGGGGCTTGCTGTTGGGCCTGCCGACTGAGGGCGCCATCGCGGCGGGCGCGGCGCTGGTGGTCGGTCTGGCCGCGTCGCGGGACCTGATCGGGCGTCGCTGGGGCGCGATGATCGGCACGGCGCTGGGTCTGATGATCGCCGCCCTGGTCGGGACGCTGGCGGGGCAGGTTCCGTGGCTGCTGCTGGCGCTGGGCTGCATCGGGGCGGCGGTCTGTGCGGCCATCGCCCTGTTTGAAGAAGATGTCTGGTGGGTGGTGCTGCAGGGCGTCACGGCCATGCTGATCGCGGGCTATTACGCGGGACCTCTGGATCAGGCCCTGCTGCGCGGCGTGGGGGTGCTGGTCGGCAGCGCGGTGCAGATCGGTCTTGTCGTGCTGCTGGCGTGGATATTCCCCAAGGCGGCGGCGCGTCTGCCCAGCACGCCCGCGCCGCCGCCGCCCGGAAACACGCTGTTGATCAGCCACATGGCGCGGGCCGCCGCTGCTGTCGGCATCAGCATGGGCGTGGCCTGGGCGGTGGACCTGCAGAACTGGGCCTGGGCGCCGATGACGGCCATGATCGTGCTCAAGCCCGGTCTGATGGAGACCCAGACGCGCGGCGTGCAACGGGTGCTGGGGACGCTGCTGGGCTGCGCCGCCGCGACAGCGTTCGCCATTCAGGTCGGGTCGGCCCATCCGTGGCTGATCGCGGCGACGGCGGTGACGGCCTTCGCCTCATTCGCCCTGCAGCAGGCGCATTTCGCCACCCTGACCGGGGCGATTACGGCGACTGTGGTTCTGCTGGTGTCGCTGGGCTACGGCGGTGTGCTGGCCAATGCCGAGCACCGGCTGATCGCCACCATCATCGGCGGGCTGACGGCGCTGGTCGTGGCGCGGATCGCCCCGCACCGAGGCAGGCTGAACGGGGTGCAGGAGGACCGTGTGGGCGAGAACCCCGTGATCAAAGCCCCAGCAGCCGGATCAGTCCCAGGCTGAGCAGAACCAGCGCGCCCAGCGACAGGATGACGGCCGCGATGACCTTGCCGCCCGCGCGGGCCACGGCCCGGATGTCGGTCTGAAGGCCCAGGGCCGCCATGGCGACGACGGTCAGCAGACCCGAGGCGGCGGACAGGGGCGTCAGGGCCGCCTGCGGGATCAGGTCAAAGGAACGCAGGCCGATCATCACCAGGAAGCCGATGATGAACCAGGGCAGCAGGCGATGCAGGCCGGGGCCCTTGGCTCCGGGCGTCCTGCGGCCCGCGATCAGGGACAGGGCCAGAACGACCGGACCCAGCATCAGCACGCGCACGAGCTTGACCACGGTTCCGGTCTGGGTGGCGGCGGCGCCGAAGGGGGCGGCGGCGGCCAGAACCTGCGGCACGGCATAGACGGTCAGGCCCGCCAGGGCGCCGTACTGAAGTTCGGTCATATGGATCAGCCCGCCCAGCAGGGGCAGGGCCAGCACCACGATCACGCCCAGAACGGCGGTGAAGGCGATGGAGGCGGCGACCTCTTCGCCATCGGCGTTGATGACGGGGGCGACGGCGGCGATGGCCGAGTTGCCGCAGATGGCGTTGCCGCACGCGACCAGCAGGGCCATGCGGCTGTTCAGGCCCAAGGCCCGGCCGACGCCGAAGCCGACGAGAATGGCCAGGGCCACCAGAGCGAAGATGCCGAAGACGAACGGCAGGCCCAGCGCCGACAGGGTCGCCGCGCTGACCGAGGCGCCCAGCAGGACGACGGCGATCTCCAGCAGGGTCTTGGCGCTGAAATCGACGCCGGCCTTGAACCGCGCGTCCGGCGTCCAGGCCGTGCGGACCGCCGCGCCCAGCAGGATGGCCAGGACTAGAGGCGCCAGCCAGACATGGCCGATCAGGTCGCGCTCGATGCTGGTCAGGCCGATGGCCGCCAGCGTCACCAGCAGGGTCAGCAGCAGGCCGGGCCGGATCGAACGCCCGAACGCCGCCGCAGCTTCGAGACGCGGCGTGGATGCGGGTGAGGGCAGGGCGGCGGACTTCATCCCCGTGCTGATGCCCCGCGCATCGACACGGGTCCAACGGATAGTTATGGTCGTTTCAATCCGATTTGGAGATCAATCGTGACCCTGGAACGCCTGCGGATCTTTGTCGCGGTGGCTGAGCGTGAGCACGTCACGGCGGCGGCGCGGGCGCTGAACCTGACGCAGTCGGCGGTGTCGAACGCCATCGCGGCGCTGGAGGCCGAACATGACGTGCATCTGTTCGACCGGGTCGGGCGGGGCGTGGTGCTGAACCAGACCGGGCGCGCCTTCCTGCCGGAAGCCAGGGCGGTGCTGGCCCGCGCGGCGGCGGCGGAGGCGGCGCTGGCGGACATGAGCGCCCTGAGGCGCGGGCGCCTGACCCTCTTCGCCAGCCAGACCATCGCCAGCGCCTGGCTGCCGCGTCGGCTGGCGGCCTTTCATGCGGCCTATCCGGGGGTGGAGCTGGACGTGGCCATCGGCAATACGCGCGAGGCGGCGGAGGCGGTGCTGAGCGGGGCGGCGGAGCTTGGTCTGGTCGAGGGCGAGATCGACCAGCCGATGCTGGATCAGACGGTGGTGGGGTCGGACCGGCTGGCGGTGCTGGTGACGCCGGACCATCCGTGGGCGGGGGTGCGGCGGCTGACGGCGGCGACGCTGGCGACCCAGGCCTGGGTGCTGCGGGAAGCCGGTTCCGGCACGCGTTCGACCCTGGAGGGGGCGCTGCGGCGGGCGGGCGTCGATCCGCAGACGTTGTCCATCGCCATGACCCTGCCGTCGAACGAGGCGGTGCTGGCGGCGGCGGAGGCGGGGGCGGGAGCGACCGCCCTGTCGGAAAGCGTGGCCTATGCGTCCGTGGCGGCGGGGCGGCTGGTGACGGCGGACTTCACCCTGCCGGAGCGGCCGTTCCGGCTGCTGAGGCACACTGAGCGGTATCGCAGCAAGGCGGGCGATGCGTTTGTGGAGGCGGTGGGGTAGCTCTCGTCACGCTCCGTCCTCATGGGGCTGACCTGAGGATCAGGGCGCAATCAGCTCAGAAACGTCCTTCCGGGGCGTCCGCAGGACGAACCCGGAACCCAGGAGGGCCGCACCCTGCATATCTCACCCTGCTTGGAATGCGTCTCACAGCGCAGTCGTGGCCCTGGGTTCCGGGTTCTTCGCTGTGCTCAGCCCCGGAATGACGACTTAAGAGGTCGGCGGGGAGAGGGCTGCGCCTAAGGCCACTTCACCATGGGCGGCATGGAGCTGAGGATCGACTCGACGTTGCCGCCTGTCTTCAGGCCGAACATGGTGCCGCGGTCGTAGAGCAGGTTGAACTCCACATAGCGGCCGCGACGGATCAGTTGCTCGTCGCGCTCCTCGGGCGTCCAGGGCTCGGCCATGCGGCCAGCGACGATCCTGGGATAGATGTCCAGGAAGGCCAGACCCACGTCGCGGGTGAAGGCGAAGTCCTTTTCGTAATCGCCGCTGTCGTGGTGATCATAGAAGACGCCGCCGGTGCCGCGCGGCTCCTTGCGGTGCGGCAGATAGAAGTAGTCGTCGCACCAGGCCTTGTATTTGGCGTGCCAGTCCGGGTCGTGCGTGTCGCAGGCGGTCTTCATGGCGGCGTGGAAGGCCAGGGTGTCGGGGTGATCCTGACGCCGATCCGCATCCAGCACGGGCGTCAGGTCGCCGCCGCCGCCGAACCAGGCCTTGGTCGTGGCGATGAAGCGGGTGTTCATGTGAACGGCGGGAACGCGCGGACTGACCGGGTGGCAGATCAGACTTATGCCTGTGGCGAAAAAGCGCGGGTCCTCGTCGGCGCCGGGCACAGTCCTGGCGTAGTCGGCGGGGAAGGCTCCGTGGACGGTCGAGACATGAACCCCGACCTTCTCGAACAGACGGCCATGCATCATGCCCATGACGCCGCCGCCGCCCTCGGCGCGATCCCAGGGGGTGCGGACGAAACGACCGGGCTGGCCGGGGAACAGATCGGCGGGGGCTGCGTCCTCCAGCGCCTCGAAGGCGGCGTGAATCTGATCACGCAGGTGCTCGAACCAGGCGCGGGTCTCGACCTTTTTCAGGTCCAGCGGATCGGAGAAGGAAGCGTCGCTCATGACGCGCTCCTAGACCGGCTGGGGCGTTCAGCCAACCTGCCCGGTCTGCCTGAGGCCTTCCCACAGGGCGATTCCGGCGGTGACCGACAGGTTCAGCGACCGCGCCTCGGGCCGAAGGGGGATGACGACGCGGGCCTCGGCGGCGGCGTGGACATAGTCGGGCGCGCCCGCCGTCTCCTTGCCGAACAACAGAACATCATCAGGCCGGAAGATGAAGTCAGGCAGGGGCGCGGCGCCCTTTGTCGTGAACAGCACCAGCCGTCCGGGCGCGCGATTCTGCTGGAAAGCCTCCCAGTCCGCGTGACGCGTCATGTGCGAAAGCGGGCCATAGTCGAGCGCCGCCCGCTTCATGGCGCGGTCGTCGAAACGGAAGCCCGTGGGCTCGATCACATGCAGATCGACGCCGAAACAGGCCGACAATCGGATGCAGGCTCCGACGTTCTGAGGAATGTCAGGTTGAAAAAGGGCGAGACGCATTCTAAGGCCTGACATACGCGCGGCCAGGGGGTTTGTCGCGGTCTGTTTTGCGAGCGTTTCGCAAGAAACGTCAGCAGCTTGCGCCGAGGGGGCGTAGGTCGAACAGCCGTAGGGAATTTCCGGCTTCGTTCTTTGTTCGTGCCGTGGCGAGGGTGGGCCCCCAGGTCTGTTCAACGGCGTTCGAGAGGTGAAACGTGGCCGAATCGGTCGTGCATACTGAAAGCCCTGAAGGCGGTGATCCTAATCGCCGCGACTTTATTCACATCGCGGCGGGCGCCGCGGCGGTGGGTGCTGGCGCGATGATCGCCTGGCCGCTGATCAACCAGATGAACCCGGCTGCCGACACCCTGGCCCTGGCCTCGATCGAGTTCGATCTGACCAAGGTGCAGGAAGGCCAGCAGGTCGTCATCAAGTGGCAGGGCAAGCCGGTGTTCGTGCGCTATCGCACCCCGGCCGAGCTGCAGCGCGTCATCGCCGATGACCATGCGCCCGACCTGAAGGAACCCCAGACGGACGCCGAGCGCACCAAGCCGGGTCACGAGAAATATCTGGTGGTCGTCGGCTCGTGCACGCACCTGGGGTGCGTGCCGACCTTCGGCGCCGGCGACTACGGCGGCTGGTTCTGCCCCTGCCATGGTTCGCACTATGATGCGTCCGGCCGGATCAGAAAGGGGCCGGCGCCCCTGAACCTGGTCGTGCCGAACTACGATTATTTGTCCGACACCCGCGTTAAGATCGGTTGAGGGCCAGGGGAGGATCATGAGCGATCACGAGAGCACCTACGTCCCGAAAACGGGCGTTGAAAAGTGGCTGGACACCCGTCTGCCCATTATCCGCTTCGGCGCCGACTACATGTCGCTGCCGACGCCGCGCAACCTGAACTACTGGTGGACCTTCGGCGGCATCCTGGCCCTGTGCCTGATGACGCAGATCATCACCGGCATTGTCCTGGCCATGCACTATACGCCGCACGTCGACTTGGCCTTCGCCTCGGTCGAGCGCATCATGCGTGACGTGAATGGCGGCTGGCTGATCCGCTATGTCCACGCCAACGGCGCGTCGATGTTCTTCATCGCGGTGTACCTGCACATGCTGCGGGGCCTGTACTATGGCTCATACAAGGCGCCGCGCGAGATGATCTGGATCATCGGCTGCGTGATCTTCTTCCTGATGATCGCCACCGCCTTCCTGGGCTACGTCCTGCCCTGGGGCCAGATGTCGTTCTGGGGCGCCGAGGTCATCACCAACCTGATCGGCGCCATCCCCGGCGTCGGCGAGCCGATCCTGATCTGGCTACGCGGCGGCCCGGCGATCGACAATGCGACGCTGAACCGCTTCTTCTCGCTGCACTATCTGCTGCCGTTCGCCATCCTGGGCTGCGTCGTCCTGCACCTTTGGGCGCTGCACGCGGCGGGTCAGAACAACCCGGTCGGCATCCTGATCCCCAAGGACCGTCAGGCCAAGGACACCTTGCCCTTCCATCCGTATTTCACGGTCAAGGACGGGTTCGCCATCATCCTGTTCCTGATCCTGTTCGCGATCTTCGTCTTCTATCAGCCGAACGCCCTGGGCCACGCCGACAACTACATCCCGGCCAACCCGCTGCAGACGCCCGCGCACATCGTGCCCGAATGGTACATGCTGCCCTTCTACGCGATCCTGCGCGCCATCCCCGACAAGTTCGGCGGCGTGGTGGCCATGTTCGCCGCGATCGGCGTGCTGTTCGTCCTGCCGTGGCTGGATACGTCCAAGGTGCGCTCGATGCGTTATCGCCCGACGATGAAGGTCTTCTTCGTGATCTTCCTGCTGGTGGGCGTGGGTCTGGGTTGGTGCGGCGGTCAACTGCCGGACGCCCCGGTCATTCCGGGCATGCCCAGCTTCAACGTCTTTGACGGCCAGTTGAACTCCTACCTGTGGCTGACGCGTCTGTTCACGCTCTACTACTTCGTGTTCTTCTTCGTGATCATGCCGGTGGTGGGTCTGAAGGAGACGCCGTTGCCGATCCCTGCCACGATCTCCGAGCCGGTCCTGACCGGTGCGGACGCCGCCGAGCAGAAGGGCTGAGCGTCATGACGATTGGAATGAAGACCGTGTCGATCAAGACCATCATCGCCTCGGCCGCAGTTGCGCTCGGTCTGATGGCTGCGGCTCCGGCCCTGGCCGCAGGGGGCGCCGCCCATCCGCACTCGGGCGGGTTCAGCTTCGACGGACCGTTCGGGACCTATGACCAGGGCCAGCTGCAGCGCGGCTATAAGGTCTATCACGAGGTCTGCGCCGCCTGTCACAGCATGAACCTCATGCACTACCGGAACCTGGGCGATGCTCATGGTCCGTTCTGGAATCCGAAATATCCGAACCCGAACGACAACCCGGTCGTGAAGGCGCTGGCCAAGGAAATCCAGATCGCCGACATCGACAGCGAGACGGGCGAGGCCATCCAGCGTGACGGCACGCCGGCCGACAGGTTCCGCAACCCCTATCCGAACGCCACGGCGGCGGCGGCGGGCAACGGCGGCGCCGCGCCGCCCGATCTGTCGGTGATGGCCAAGGCCCGCCACGGCGGCGCCGACTACATCTATTCGCTGCTGTCGGGCTACAAGGCTCCGCCTGCCGGCCTGACCATCCGCGACGGTCAGCACTACAACCCCTATATGGCGGGCGACCTTGCACCGTTCTGGACGGGTGATCCCAAGCATGTGCCGCCCGGCGGCTTCATCGCCATGCCGCCGCCGCTTCAGAACGGCCAGGTGACCTATGACGACGGTTCGCCCCAGACGGTGGATCAGTACGCCAAGGATGTCGCGGCCTTCATCGCCTGGACGTCCGAGCCGAAGATGGTCGAGCGCAAGCAGGCCGGTTTCGGCGTGATCATCTTCCTGCTGATCTTTGCGGGCGTCACCTACGCCAGCTACCGCCGCATCTGGAAAGGCGTGGCCCACTAAGGTCCGCTGACAGACGAGTTGCTCAGACCCGCCGGAGTAAGCTCCGGCGGGTTTTTGTTTGCGTCGAAATGCGCTCGGTCTGGAATCGACAGCGTGGGGCAGGCCCCCTAGAGCCTGATCCGCTGAGATGGAATCGCTGCGCGATTCCGTCGATGCGGTGAATCAGGCTCCAGATATTAAGCGAGAGCATGATTCACGCTTCTGTCGGAACCGCGTAGCGGTTCCGTCCAAAACGATCATGCTCTAGGGTCACGGCCTCATTCATGGCTGTGGGGCCTGTCTTTATGCGTATCGTCACTTCTCTTGCTGTCGTCCTGATGGCGGGTGCAGCCTTGTCCGCCTGCGCCACGGCGCCCAATCCGGCGGCGGTGCATCGCCAGGCCGCCTTTGACGCGGCGCGCATCTCTGAGGACATTCGTGTCTTGTCCGACGACAGTTTCGAGGGGCGCGGCATCGCCACTCCGGCCGAGGCCAAGGTGATCGCCTATCTGAGCCAGCAATATGCCGCAGCCGGGATGCAGCCGGGCGGGCCGAACGGTCAGTGGACGCAGGACGTGATCCTGAACCGCTTCGTCCAGTCCAACATCCAAGCCTCGCTGAAACTGGGTGACTGGACCCTGCCGTTGACCCAGGGGCGCGAGGTGGCGATTTCGACCCGCCGCCCGGCCGAGCACGTCAGCCTGAAGGATGCGCCGCTGGTGTTCGTCGGTTACGGCATCAAGGCGCCCGAGCGGAACTGGGACGACTTCAAGGGTCAGGATCTGCGCGGCAAGATTCTGGTCGTGCTGGTCAATGACGCCGATTTCGAAGACCCGTCGCTGAACACCTTCGGCGGCAAGGCCATGACCTATTACGGCCGCTGGACCTACAAGTACGAAGAGGCGGCGCGTCAGGGCGCGGCGGGCGTGCTGATCGTCCATGAGACCGCACCCGCCTCCTATGGCTGGCAGACGGTGGCCAACTCATGGGGCGTGGCCCAGTTCGACATCCTGCGCCAGAACGCCGCCGCCGAGCGCGTGCCGATGGAGGGCTGGGTCCAGCGTGACGTGGCCGTCGATCTGTTCCGCCGCGCCGGTCTGGATTTCGAGGCTCTGAAGGTCCAGGCGCGCAGCCGCGACTTCCAGCCGGTGGCTCTGCCGGGGGCCGGGTTCTCGACCGAGTTCGACGTCAAGACCGACCGCATCACCTCGCACAATGTCATCGCCCGCCTGCCGGGTACGACCCACCCGGATGAGACGGTCCTCTACACCGCCCACTGGGATCACATCGGCATGGGCGAGCCGGACGCCACCGGCGACCGCATCTTCAACGGCGCGGTGGACAACGCTTCGGGCACCGCTGGCCTGCTGGAACTGGCGCGTATGTTCGGCGCCTCGCCCCCCACCGAACGCTCGGTCGTCATGATCAGTTTTACGGGTGAGGAAAGCGGACTGCTGGGTTCGGAGTATTACGCCGCCAACCCCGTCTATCCGCTGGCCAAGACGGTTGGCGGGTTCAACATGGACTCGATGAACGTCTATGGCCGGGTCACGGGTCTGGGCGTCACCGGCTATGGCCAGTCGGACTTTGACGAGCGGCTGGCGGCGGCGATCCAGCCGCAGGGCCGCACCCTGGTCCCTGACCATGAGAATGCGGCGGGCACCTATTACCGCTCCGACCACTTCCCGCTGGCCAAGCGGGGGGTGCCGATGGCCTATGCCGGCAGCCGGGGCGACTTCCGCGACGCGCCGATCGCCCAGCGTGAGGCGGCGCGGGCTGAATATGGCGCCAAACGCTATCACCAGGCGGCGGACGAATGGTCGCCGGACTGGGACTACAGCGGCATGATCGAGGATCTGCAGGTCTTCTATGATGTCGGTCGCGCCCTGGCGAACGACCGCGACTGGCCCATGTGGAAGCCGGGTTCGGAGTTCGGTCCCGTGCGTTCGCAAACCGACGCCCACCGGCGCTGAGTCCACCGCCAAATGGAGGGGCCGGGCCTGATCCGGCCCCTTTTGCCATCCCGCGTTCAGAGTCTGTTTCATGATCCTTCGTCGTTCGCCCCTTATCGCCATCGCCGCCTTGGTGCTGGCCGCCTGCGCCTCCGCGCCCGCAGTTTCGCCGGTCGGCCATGCGGACGCCTTCGCGACGGCGTCTGCGGCCCGTCCGCAGTTCAGCGCGCAGACCCTGTCGGACCACATCAAATATCTGGCGTCGGATGAGTTGGAGGGGCGGTTTCCCGGCCTGATCGGCGAACGTCTGACGCTGGCCTATCTGCAGCGCCAATATGAGGCCATGGGGCTGGCGCCGGGAGGGCGTGACGGTTCGTGGCTGCAGCCGGTTGATCTGGTGCGGTTCCGGCCTGAGCGGGCGCCCACAGCGGCATGGACGGGGCCGGACGGCGTTTCGCACCCGCTGGTGTCGCGCGAAGACATCACCCTGCGCGCGGGGGCGGCCGATCCCGTGCTCAAGATCGCCAATGCGCCATTGGTCTTCGCCGGGTACGGCGTCGTGGCGCCCGAGCGGGGCTGGGATGACTATGGATCGACTGATCTGACCGGCAAGGTGGTGGTGGTGCTGCGCGGTCAGCCCGCCGTGATGGGCGAAGACCCGAACTTCTACGGCTCGTCCACGCACAAGACGCAGGAGGCGCTGGCGCGCGGGGCGGTCGGCGTCATCACCCTGCAGACCGAGGACGGGCGCTGGCGGCGCTCTGTGGGCGGCGCAACCCGCCCGCAGATGACGATCAAGGGCGCCAGGGATGCGCGGTTCACCGGGGCGATGAACGTGCGGACGGCGACGGCCATCGCGGGCGCCGGTTTCGCCGATGTGCTGGCGCGAGCGCAGACGGGAGGTCTCGACGGGGGCTTCGACATGAACGCCCGTATCAGTGTCGATATCGCCGAGACGACCGAGGTGATCCATTCCAACAATCTGCTGGCCAAGATTCCCGGCACGCAGCGGCCGGACGAATACGTTATCTATTCCGCCCACTGGGACCACGTCGGCAAGGCGTCCCAGCCGGACGCGAATGGCGACGACATCTTCAATGGCGCCTGGGACAACGCGTCAGGCACGGCGGGCCTGATCGAGATGGCGCGGGCGTTCAAGACCGGCCCGGCGCCCGAACGCACCGTGGTCTTCCTGCATGTGACGGCGGAGGAGCAGGGCTTGCTGGGATCAGAAGCCTATGCCGCTGACCCCATCTATCCGTTGGCGAGGACGGCGGCCAACATCAACATCGACATGCTGCCGTTCACGCCCGCGACACGGGATGTGGCCCTGTTCGGCGTGGGCAAGTCGGAACTGGAGGACATACTGGCCCGGTTCGCCGCCGTTCAAGGGCGGGTGGTGACCGGCGACGGATACCCCGAAGAGGGTTTCTATTACCGTTCTGACCATTTCAATTTCGCTGCGGGCGGGGTTCCAGCCCTGATGCCCTGGACGGGACGCGACTTCGTCAAGGGCGGGATCGCGGCAGGCAAACCCTATTACGAAGGGCAGATGGAGCGATATTATCATCAGTTGTCGGACGAATGGCGCGCGGACTATGATTTCACCGCCGCGCTTCAGAACCTGGATCTTCTGTATCGGTTGGGCCTGACGGTGGCGGACAGCACAAGCTGGCCTGCATGGCGACCGACGGCGGAGTTCAACACCATCCGCAACGCGACGGCGGATCAGCGACACTGAATCAATCGACGCCGAAGGGGCCGCGCCTTCGGCGTCGAGATTCCGCAGTCCTCAAAGGGGGGAATAGGGCTGCGAAACGCGTTAAGGCCAATCGACATTCAGTAGCGAACCGTCATTCCGGGGCGTCCAAAGGACGAACCCGGACCCACAAGGCGTGCATTCGGCGCCGAACGCCTTCAGCCAAGTGATCGTAGCCCTAGGTTGGCTGCTATGCGCCGCTCTTCGGGTCCGGGTTCTTCGCTCCGCCTCAGCCCCGGAATGACGAATTAGGAGATCGGTCGCTGAATGTCGTTGAACCTAGCGCGCCGTGGCCTGGGCGATGATGGCGCGACCTTGGGCGATGGCGGCGGCCTCGGTCAGCTCGCCGTTGGACACCTTGTCCGCCAGACCCATCAGGGGCGTGCCGGTGACCGAGCCTGTGTCGCCCACCTCTGCGACATGGACGCCGTTTCCAGCCGAGATGGCGGCGTCCCACGCGTCGCGGACGGCGGCCCAGAAGCCTTGGGTCTTGGCCCAGTAGTCGTCGCCCGGTTTGGTCGAGAAGTTGGTCGAGCGATCATAGGTGTTGATCACGTCTTCCTGCACGATGGCGACGGGTTCGCCGCCGTTCCGACCCGAAAGCTTCATATTGTCCTGGATGTGAACCCAGCCGGCAGGCGTCAGGGCGTGGCGGTTCGTGCCGACATAACGGTCGTAGATCGGATTCCTGACCGCATCGCGACGGGCCAGAGGCCGCAGCGTCGCATCCGAAGTCCAGACCGACAGGCCGTTGTCATAGGTCCAGCGTCCGACGCCGCCATAGCGAGGTGAATCGTCGGTCTGCCATACCGTCTGCGACCATGCGCCGGTGCGCTGGTCTGTCGGAACAGGCGTCAGGGTCCACTGGTTCGGCCCGGCGTAGGTCAGCACCGTCTGGGGCTGATAGGCCCAGTCCTGACGCCAATGCTTGACCACGATCGACTGGCCTTCATGCTCCATGACCAGAATGTGCTGCAGGCTGATGCGGTCGCCATGGTCATAGACGACGCGCACGATCTCGCTGCCGCCGGACAGCTTCTCCTCCAGCGGGTCATAGTCGGCGTGGAAGCTGACGTTTTCGCGCATGTCGAAATGGACGCGGTACTGGCCGGCCTGGGCCAGGATCGACTGGCGATCCCGTTCGAAGGCGTTGGCGGGCGACGTCGCGGCTGCGGCGGGCGCAGCGGCCTGCTGGGCCAGGGCGGCGGGCGCAGCCGAGGTCAGCAGGGCGGCGGCGATCAGGATGGCGCGCATGGGGCGGTTCTTCTTGGTCTTGTTGGCGGGCATGGCGATCACAGGCGAAGGGACAGGGACAGGCCGAAGTTGCGGCCCGGCTGGGTGTAGGCGTCCTTGATGGCCGAGGAGGCCGCCACGCCGCGCATGTCGCTCCACCAGGCGTAGGTCTCGTCAAAGACGTTGAAGACGCCCGCCCGGGCCGTGACTGCGTCCGTGACGTTCCAGTAAGCCGTCAGGTCCAGCAGGGTGAAGCTGTCGCCCAGATAACAGGCCCGCCCGCAGTTCAGGCTGCCGGCGTAGTCGCCTGCGGGCTTTGCGGCGGACCAGGTGACGATGGCCGAACCGCCGAAGCGGCCCGATGGATCGGCATAGTTCAGGCCGCCGACCAGCTTGATCGGATCGACGGTGGCCAGATCGGTCTTGGCGCCATTGGTGGTCTGCTCGCCGTCAGCGAAGGCGGCGGAGGCCTGGACGCTGAAGCCATTGTCCCAGCGAACCTCGCCGCGCCCTTCCAGACCCCAGATCTTCACACCCGTCAGATTGACGTACTGATAGACCGCCGGGTTGGCGGGGGAGAAGTCGCCCGCCACCTGAATCTGGTCGATGAAGTTTTCGTATTCCGCGTGGAAGGCCGTGCCGGACAGGGACAGGGCGCCGCCGAAGGCTGCGATGTTGCGGAACCGCATCCCGGCCTCATAGCTGGTGCTGGTTTCCGGCTTCAGATCGGGGTTGGGGATCGAGGTGTAGTTGGCGACAGCGTTGGCGAAGAAGTTGTTCACCTGCATGGGCGAGGGCGCCTTGAAGCCCGAGGCGTAGTTGGCGAACAGGCTGAAATGGTCGTCCGCCTGCCACAGCAGGCCCAGCTTGGGCGAGAAGTGGTCATCGCTCTGGCCTTTGGCCACGCCGGTGTAGAGGGCGTCGGGCTTGGGCGTCAGTTCGTACCAGTCATAACGGACGGCCGGGATGATGCTGAGGCGGCCCAGCTGGATTTCATCCTGAACATAGGCGCCCGCCAGCGCATAGTCGGTGTTGGGGAAGGCGCGGACGGGGAAGCTTTCCGAGCCGGAGAAGGCAGGAAGACCGTCGCGGACGCCTTCCTGACGGGTGTGCGAATAGTCGGCGCCCGCCGTGATGCGGTTGCCCACCCCGCCCAGATCCAGGCTGCGCGTGCCGTGCGCGGCCAGGCCCCAGGCGGTGTTGTCGAAGGTGACGGTGCGCGAGCGGTCGGCATTGACGTTGGCGACGGTGACGCGCTGTTCGAAGGTGTATTGTTTGTTGGTCGAGTCCTGCCAGTAGGCGGACACCTGGCCCTGATCCAGACCCAGGACGTCGCTGAACCGCCAGTCGGCGCTGATGCGGTCGCGGCGGGTTTCGTCGCTGGCCGTGATGGCCTGGATGCGGGGAGTACGGCTGGTCGCGACGGCGGTGCGGCCGCTGAGCGACTGGCCGTCCATGTCGAGGTCATAATGGTCATAGGTCAGGCGCAGGATGTGGTTCGGCGTCGCCTGCCACACCAGCTTGCCCAACACGGCGTTGGAGGCGAAGTCCTGCGGATTGGGCAGGGTGCGCAGCGAATAGTCCGGCAGCGTCGCGCCGGTCGGGATGGCCTCTCCGGTCGCGTCACCCTTGTTTTCGGTCTCGCGGAAGTCGCGGCGTGAATAGGCCACGAGGCCCGAGAAGGCGCCCGAACGGCCTGCCAGGGCGATGCTTTCGGACCACCCTTCATCGGCCGAGTTATAGCCGACCCGTGCGCGGGCGCCGAAGTCGCGGCCCGCATCCAGGAAGTCGACCGGGTCCTTGGTCGTGAAGCTGACCGCGCCCGCAACCCCGTCCGAGCCGTACAGGGCCGAGGCCGGACCGCGCAGGATTTCGACCGACTTGATGAAGTCCAGGTCGTTATAGCCGCCGCGCCCCACGTTCTGGCCGCCGAAGGCGAAGCTGTCGGGCAGGCGCACGCCGTCGCTGACCATCAGGACGCGATTGCCGCCCATGCCGCGGATGGTGAAGCCCGCATTGCCGTCGCGGCCAGCGCCGCTGGTCGCCGAAAATCGCGAAGGGGCGGTCTGGACGCTGACGCCCGGCTCATAGCGAACCAGATCCTTGATGTCGGTGCTCAGCAGGGCGTCGATCTGGGCGCTGGTGATGACGGTGACGGTGGCGGGAACCGAATCAACGCGGCGCTCGGTGCGGGTGGCGATGACCGTGATGGGATCGAGCTGGGTCGGTGCAGTCTTGGCCGCATCCTCGGCAAAAGCGGGCGGGGCGCCCAGGGCGGCGCTGAAGGCGGTGGCGGCGGTGGTGAGGAGGAGAAGGTTGCGCATTATGGCCCCGGTGGGTGATCTACGCGGGTGGTACTGCGAACGATTATCAGAATCAACCGCACTTGATGTGCGACTTTGAACCCAAGCTGGGCTTTGACGTTCAGCAGGAATGAAAACGACGTTGTTACCGATACTTGCAGCCGCCGGTTTTTTGAGCGCCTGCGGCAATGGCGACGTCAATCCGCCGACAGAACCGGCCGAGCCGCTTCGCACGCCCGAGGCGATGCAGCCCCTCCAGACCAAGGGGCCGTCATTGCTGGCGACCCGAGGTCCGCGCAGTTTCGTCGGTGTGTGGGCGGCCAACCTGAATTGGTGCAGTCAGCCGGACGGAGAGAACAGGCCCATACGCATCACGCCGATGCGGTTCGAGGCCTATCAGAACAGTTGCGACATCGCCTCGATCCAGGAGACGGGCAGCGGCTATGTGGCGACCCTGTCCTGTGTCGCGAACGGACGGGCGGTGACCGAACGGCTGCATATGTCGTCCAGCGGGGACGTGCTGAACCTGGTCTATCTGGATCAGAACCGGGCGTCCTTGAAGCTGGCGCGCTGCCCCGGTTCGCCGCGCCCGCCGGACGAGTCGAATCCGCTGGCGAAGGTGCTCAAGAGCGGTGACGACGCTGACACGCCGCCGTCAGACCCATCGACAGATCCTAGCGAGGCCCCCGAAGATGCATCGCCATCATCAGCGTCAGGAACTCCTCCCGCGTCGGGGGAGTGAGCAACAGGGTGCGACCGGGCGGAAGGGCGGACACCAGTTTCGCCCGCGCCTTTCCGTCAACGCCGACGCGATCGACCTCGATGATGATCCCGCGCGCGTCGGAGTAGCGACCGCGACCGTCCTTATCGAGTTGGACCATCAAGGGTGCGACGACGTCCAGGCCGTCGCTGGGTTCCGTCTGAGCGGGCTGGACCAGAATATTGCCGGTCGGAGCGGGGCGCATGACGCCGGGGCCGGTCAACAACTGGAATTCGACCACACCGTCCACCAACTGGCCGTCTGAGCCGATCCGCGCGCTTCCTGGGCCGTCGTAGCGGATCACGACCTTCTCGGCGAAATCCTCATGTCCGCCCAGCCGATAGGAAATCGTGTCCGTCAGGCGTTCGTCGCGGCCAAGGTCGGTGAACTGAAACCGGCTGAGGCCCAGACTGTCCTCTGGCGTATCGTTCTTTTTGGCGACATCGAAACGGCCGTCGTTGTCGGTGTCGCGATAGCAGTAGATGTCGGACGGCGTCGTCCAGTTGGGATAGCGCTCGCCATTGCGCCAGCACCACCAGTCGCCGTCGCCGTTGATCCCGGCCCACAGAACAGCGCCTGCCGGTCCGTATTTGCGTATGTTGCGGGCGGGTGTTTCGATGGTCGCAAAGGCGGCAGGCCGCGCCACCTGTCGGCTGAGGACGTCGCCATGATCCAGAAGCCGGAAGTCCGCATCGGCAGGCGCGGGCGCCTCAATGGTCAGAACCGCCTGCGGGGCGGGCTTGCTGAGGATTTCGTCAACCTGGGCCTTGGCTTCGTCCGATAAGCCGGCCCAGATCCGCGCGCCGATGCTGCGCACCTCGGAAGGGGCGTCTTGTGCGGCGGGTTCAGGCGATCCGGCAGGGGCGGAAGGCGGAGCGGCGGCCTGCAGGCTGAGCGCAGCGGCGAGGGCCGTGAAAGACATCAACGACATGATCAACCTGGAATGAAAATCGGCACGACGGTGGTGCGGGTCGTGACGCCCATGGTGATGCGCTGCACCTGGGTGGGCGTGGGTTTGAGGACGCGGAAGCGAACGGTGTTGTCTTCGCTGACGTCGAGAATCTCGATCTCGGCCCCCATCAGATTGATGAGAGCGGTCTTGCCCGGTTCGAACCGCGCGCTCTGGCTCCAGCCGCCGATGGCGGTCGGTACTGAGTTGACGCCCTGGCGGAAGCCGCCCTTCAGGGTGACGGCCGTGACAGCGGGGGGTGAGGCGTCGCGCGTCCGGGGACGCTGAACCTCGGCGGTGATGACATAATCGACCGCAGGGCCGTCTTCTGTCGCGATGATCGTATAGGGGGCCGGTTGGGGCAGCGACTGTTTGCGGCCCAACTGGAAGACAAACAACGGCACCCCGAGGAACGGCGCGCCGGAGTGCATGGCGGTTTCGAACCGACCGTCATTGTCGGCGTCTTCGTAGCAGACGAACTCATCGCCCGCCCACCATGAGGCCGTTGTTTCAGCGACGGCGCAATAGGCCCAGCCCGTCGCCGAATAGACGCCGAACATCGACGATCCCGCCGCGAAGGTCTTGGTCTTGCGAAAACCGGCGAGGGAGGGAGTGTCCGCATCCAGCCTGGCCGCGCGGATCGAGGTGGCGTGCTGCACGATCAAGGCCTGACCGCGAGGCGCAGTCGCTTCGACCCCGATCTCAGGACCGGCCGTGATCGCCTCATGGATTATGAAGGGGGTGGATTCCCGCCGCTGTGTCTGGGCGGAGGCCGCGTGCGGCAAGACAAAGAGCGCCGCGACTGCAGCGCTCAGAATTCGCAAAGATGACATGCCCGACTTCACCCCCGTGCAGATCGCACGATGCACGCTTGTCGCCTATTGCGTGCAGGGTCAAGGGGAAGCTTGAGGCGTCGTGCCGTCCCGGACGACGCCCTGCGAAAGTCAGTTGAACAGGAAGTTCATCACGTCCCCGTCCTTGACGACATAGGACTTGCCTTCCGCGCGCAGCTTGCCGGCTTCACGGGCCTTGGCTTCGCCGCGCAGCGCCACGAAGTCCTCGAAGGCGATGGTTTCGGCGCGGATGAAGCCTTTTTCGAAGTCGGTGTGGATCACGCCTGCGGCCTGCGGGCCGGTGGCGCCGACAGGGATGGTCCAGGCGCGGGCTTCCTTCGGGCCGACCGTGAAATAGGTCTGCAGACCCAAGAGCTTGTAGGCCTCGCGGATCAGGCGGTTCAGGCCGGGTTCTTCGAGGCCCAGGGTTTCAAGGAACTCTTTCTGCTCCTCGTCGTCCAGCACGGCGATCTCGGATTCGATCTGGGCCGAGATCACGACCGAGTTGGCGTTGTCCTGAGCCGCACGGGCCGCGACCTTGTCGGACAGGTCGTTGCCCTTGTCGGCCGAACCCTCTTCGACATTGGCCACATAGAGCGCAGGCAAGGCTGTCAGCAACTGCAGCATATGCCAGGCCTTGATGTCTTCCTTGGACACCTCGGCGGTGCGGGCGGGCTTGCCGGCGTTCAGTTGAGCCAGGGCCAGATCGACCAGCTTCAGCGTCAGGCCGGACTCCTTGTCGCCGCCCTTGGCGCGTTTTTCCAACTGCGGGCGACGGCGCTCCAGGCTTTCCATGTCGGCCAGCATCAGTTCCGTCTCGATGATCTCCAGATCAGCGATGGGGTCGATGCGGTTTTCGACGTGGGTGATGTCGTCGTCGACGAAGCAGCGGGCCACGAAGGCCACGGCGTCGCAGTCGCGGATGTTGGCCAGGAACTGGTTGCCCAGGCCTTCGCCCTTGGACGCGCCGCGCACCAGGCCGGCGACATCGACGAAGGTGATGCGGGCGGGAATGATTTCCTTGGACCCTGCAATCTCGGCCAAGGCGTTCAGACGCGCCTCGGGCACGGCCACGTCGCCGGTGTTCGGCTCGATGGTGCAGAACGGATAGTTGGCGGCCTGGGCCGCCGCCGTCTTGGTCAGGGCGTTGAACAGGGTGGACTTGCCGACATTGGGCAGGCCGACGATCGCGACTTTAAGGGCCATGGGTATCCTCTTGAGGCGCGAGCCTTTAGCGGGTTCCGACCCGTTTGTCAGGCTCGCGCTTCAATATGGCTCAATGACCGCCGTGCTCGACGCCTCTGGCGCCGGGCTGGCGTACCACGGCCTCGACGGTCACGGCGGGGGCGGCGGCGAACTCCAGCGTCAGGGGAACCGTCTCGCCCGCGACCAGAGGCGCGGTCAGCCCCATGAGCATCAGGTGAGCGCCGCCGGGGGCCAGCATGACGGCCTGACCCTGTTTCAGGTCCATGCCCGTCAGGATCTGGTTCATCTTCATGACGCCGTCTTCGGCCTTCATCTCGTGGACCTGAAGCTCGCTGGCGCGCGGGGTCTTGCCGCCCATCAGCTTGTCATCGGCTTCGGAGATCAGGGTGACATAGCAGGCCCCCGCCTGCGCGCCGTTCGGCGACGGGCGGCACCAGGCGTCGGATACGGTGACCTCGGCTGCGGGCTTGGCCTCGTCGGCGGCGGAGCGGACAGGCTCCGGGCTGCAGGCCGCGATGAGCATCAGGGCGGGCAGGGCGCTGAGGGTTGCGATGCGTTTCATGTCGGATAGTCCTTTCAGGGAAGTCCTCAGCCGGGCCGCCAGATGGCGTGGTCCCGGCTGGGATAGAGGATGGAAAGGGGAATGACGATCCCCGATCAGTAGGCCATTCTCAGGCCGACGAAGAGGGCGCGTCCCTCGCCGGGATAGAAGACGGCGCTGGAGGCGAGGCGGGCGTCGGTGATGGCCGAGAACTCGCCGATATAGTGTTTGTCGGTCAGGTTGCGGGCGTCTGCGAAGACGGTCAGGCCCCGCGCGACCTCCCATCCGGCATTTAGTCCGAAGATCGCATAATCAGGCGATTTCAGACTGTTGGCGTAGTCGACATAGGGTCGGCTGATCCGCCATTCGACCGACGGGGTCAGGAAGACGCCCGACGGATGGCGCCAGGTCAGTTCGGCCCGATAGGCGTGTTCCGGCACGACCGGCAGTCGGTTGTCGCCCCAGCGCGCATCGCCGTCGAAATGGAAATCGCTCCAGGCATAGGTCTGGCGCAGCAGCAGGTCGCCGTTCGCCAGTTCGAACGGCAGGCGCCAGTCCAATCCCGCCTCTAATCCCTGATGGAGGGTCCTGTCGGCGTTGAAGGTGGCGGCCGGGATGTCAGGGCCGACGATGAAGTTCAGCATCTCGCCCTTGATGGCGCTGCGATAGACGGCGACGTCCCAGGCAAGCGAACCGCGTCGGCCGCGTGCGCCGATTTCTCCGGTCCAGGCGTCCTGAACCTGCACCGGGGTGAAGCCGGTCAGCGGCGCCTGGACCAGCGCCCCATAGGTCGGCGGTTCGACAGAGCGGGTGACATTGGCATAGATTTGCGCGCCATCATCCGCCTGCCACAACAGGCCCAGACGGGGCGAGAACCAGTCATAGGTGCGGTCCGCGTCATTGGTCGGCGTCAGTCGGTCCTGATAGTCGCGCGTCGCCCGGCCATAGGAACCACCCGCCACCAGGGCCAGATGGTCCTGCACCCACAGTCGTCCTTCGGCGAAGACGTCCAGAGCCGTGGCCTGCTGGCGGCCGTTGACGGTCAGGGCGCCGCGATCCCCGCGCACATTGACGTAGCGCAGGGCGTCCAGATCGCCGTCGCGATAGCTGAAGCCGTAGAAGGCGTCGGCCTTGAAGCCCAGCGCATTTCCGTTCCAGTCGATGCGGCCAAAGGCGCCGCGCGTCTGGCTTTCCTGATCCACGACCTGGAAGATCGGGTGGTAAAGCGATTTCTCCCAACCCCAGATCGCGCCCTCGAACAGCGTCGAATCGTTGAAGCGCCAGCGGGTTTGAAGCGTGATCCGCTTCAGCGTCTGATCGCGGGCGTTGTCATTGGCGATGCTGTTGCCTGAGGTCAGGCGAGGGGTTTCCAGCGCATCCTTTAGCGACAGGGCGCTGGGGACCGACTGCTGGATGTCGGCGGCCTGGACGATCAGCCGCACCTCACGATCTTCGCCGAAGGACCGGCCCAGGTTCAGGGTAAGGCGGCCCTGGCTCTGGTCGCTGTGCTGGCGGTAGCCGTCGCTTTTCAGGCCGGTGACGGCGACGAAACCGTCCCAGTCGCCGTACTTCCGCGCCAGTTCGACATGGCCCCGGACGGCGCCGAACGACCCGCCTTCAAGCTGATACAGGTTTTCGAAGGCGGCTGTGCGGCCGTTGGACGTGACCAGATTGACCGCCCCGCCCAACTGGGCGCCGCCGAAGCGCAGGGTGTTGGCCCCCTTATAGACCTCGATATAGCGGGCGCTGAGCGCGTCTATGCCCTGAAAATCGGAAAAGCCGTCCGCATCAGCGAAGGGCACGCCGTCCTGTGCGAACAGGACGCCGCGCTGGTGAAAGCCCTGGGCGATGCCAGAGCCCCGAATCGACAGCCGGCTTTCCTCGCCGAACCGCTTCTGAGCCAAAACGCCCGGCACATTGCGAAGGGTGTCGGAAAACCCCTGGGCGAAGCGGTTCTCATAGCTTTCGGATGAGACGACGGCGACCGCGCCAGGCGTGCGGCTGAGCAGGGCGCGGGCGTCGGCGACGACGGCGGGGTCTTCGGCGTTGCGTCGTCCGGTGACGATCACGCTGTCCAGAACGGCAGGGTCGGCTTCCGCAGCGGCGGAGAAGGCGAAGGCGGGGCTGGCGGCAGCGGCCAGCAGCAGGGCGCAGGGCGCCGCAGCGGTCTTGAGAGACATGGGAAGGGTCCTGAAATCAGAAGAATCGGACGCAGTCGGTCAGGCCGAAACCTTGCGGGCCGACTACGGATGGTCTGGTTTCAGGCGACGGGCGGTGCGGTTGACGGCGGGCGCGGCGGGGCGCGGGCCGGGGGAGGCGGGCTGACGCTGACGGGCGTGTAATGGACCGTCTCGACCTTGCGGATGATCCGCACGGGCTGCGGCGCGGGCGGACAGGGAAGAGCCGAGGCCAGCGGCATGACGCAGGCCGCGCATTTGGCCCCCACATGTTTGCCGGCCGGACCATCGACGCCGCCGCTCTGGATCGTCTGCGGTCCTTCGGCCGAGCAGATGACGATGGCGTGGCCCGGTTGGACCGCCGCCAGAGCCGCGAACGGCAACAGCGTGCCGAGCGCCAGCGCAAACACCGCCGCCAGGAAGGCGAGGGATTGAGCAAGCGACCAATTGTCGGCCTGGGAACGGATCACGGGTCGCGTGTAGGCGGTTTTGCGAACGGTGGACAGAGGGGGAGTTAAAGCTCTCCGCGCGCCGCCTGACGGGGGCTGAACTTTGGCGCGGGGGCCAGGCGCATGACCTCGCCCTGATAGCGTTCGTCATCGCCGCCGATGGCGAAGGGCAGGGCGTCGGCGCAGGCTTGCAGCAGGGCGTCCAGCCACGGCTGTTCGGCCTTGTGAAAATCACCCAGGACGTGGGGCATGACCAGTTCCTTCTCGCCCGGGTGGCCGATGCCCATGCGGCCGCGGCGGAAGTCGGCGCCCAGATGGCTGATCAGGCTGCGGATGCCGTTCTGACCCGCCGCGCCGCCGCCGGTCTTCATGCGGAAGCGGCCCGGCGCCAGATCGATCTCGTCGTGGAAGACGATGATCTCGCTGGGTTTGATCTTGTAGAAGCGCGCGGCCTCGCCCACGGCGCGTCCACTTTCGTTCATATAGGTCTGGGGCTTCATCAAGAGAACCTTGGCGCCTTCGACCTCGCCTTCGGCAATGACCGACTGGAACTTGGCGCGCTGAGGACCGAAGCGCCAGCGGCGTGCGATCTCGTCAGCGGCCATGAAGCCGATGTTGTGACGGTTCTTTTCGTATTTGCCGCCCGGATTGCCGAGCCCAGCGATGATGATCATGGCGTCCTCTTGCCGGTTGCGGCGGGCAAAGAAAAGCCCCGCCAGGCGAACCGGGCGGGGCCAAATCCTGTCGATGACGCGAAGGCTTAGGCTTCAGCCGCCGCCGCTTCGTCAGCCGCTTCCGACTGAGCAGCCGAGGAGACCTTGACCGTGGCGATCACGAAATCGCGGTCGGTGATGGTGGCCGAAGCGCCCTTGGGCAGCTTGATGTCCGACATGCGGATGGTGTCGCCGATTTGCGAATTGGTCAGGTCGACAACCAGTTCTTCCGGAATCTTGTCGGCTCGAACGGCGATTTCGACTTCGTGACGAACGACTTCCAGCGAACCGCCCTGGCGCGAGAACGGAGCCTCGTCAGCGTTCTTGAAGTGAACGGGGACCGAAATCTTGATCTCGCCCTTGGCGTCGACGCGCATCAGGTCGAAGTGGACCGGACGGTCCGACACGGGGTCGAACTGGATGTCCTTGGCGATGACCGGCTGGGTCTCTTCGCCGTACTTCAGCGTGACCAGGTGGCCCAGCAGCTTGCCGGTGTAGAGCGACTTTCTGAAGTCCTTCTCGTTCACCGAAATAGCGACGGGGGCTTGCTCGCCGCCGTACAGGATGCCCGGCACGGCGCCTGCACGACGAACGGCGCGCGCGCCGCCGGTGCCGGTGCCTTGACGAACGTCAACGTTCAGAATGATCTCGGCCATCTGGCTGCCTCAACAAACAACGGAAACGCCGCGCTGACGAAAGGGCCCGCGCGGCGGGGGTCATGAACCCTCGAATTCAAGAGCGCGGGCTATTACACGCATCAGACACGAGGCGCAACCGCATTAAGGCTCGGCTGTCAGGCGGCGGCGACATGATCCTTGACCAGAACGGACGGATCGGCGGTCAGGGCCAGCAGTTCCGCCGCGTTGAACGGCTTGGCCAGATGGTGATCCACGCCCGCCGCGCGTCCTGCCGCGACATGTTCCGGCATGGCGTTGGCGGTCAACATGATGATGGGGGTGCGGGAGCGGCTCTCCGTCAGCTCCAGCAGGCGAATCTCCTGGGTGGCGGTCAGGCCGTCCATGACGGGCATCTGCATATCCATCAGGACCAGGTCGAAATGGCCGGCGCGGAAGGCGTCCAGCGCCTCGACACCGTTCTCGGCCATCACGGTCTCGACATTGGCCTGGGCCAGAATCAGTTCGATGACGCGGCGGTTGACCGGGTGGTCGTCGGCGACGAGGACGCGGCGGCGGGCGCTGTCGGGGCCGTCCTCAAGCAAGGCGGGCGCAGTCTCCTTGCGAACGGGCGCTTCGCATTGATCCAGCGGCATGGTCAGGATGAAGGCCGACCCGCCGCCCGGCTCGCTTTCGCAATCCAGTGCGCCCCCCATCATCTCGGCCAGATGGCGGCAAATGGACAGGCCCAGGCCTGAACCGCCGAAACGCCGCGTGATGGCGCCGTCCGCCTGTTCGAAACGCTGGAACAGACGTGTGCGGGTCGCCGCGTCGAAACCGATGCCCGTGTCCTCTACGGTGAAACGCACAGTCGGCAGGCCGTCCTGGTCCGGGCCACGCTGGACGGTCAGGCCGACGAAGCCCTCGGTGGTGAACTTGACGGCGTTGGAGATCAGGTTGGTCAATACCTGTTTCAGGCGCACGACGTCGCCGCGGACCCACAACTGCTCATCGATGTCGATGTCGACATGGAAGCCCAGTTTCTTTTCGCGGGCGATCTCGGCATAGAGCTGGGCGGCCTCGCGTGCGGCCGCGGCCAGGTGGAAGGCGTCTTTCGTCAGCTCAAGCTTGCCCGATTCGACCCGCGCCAGATCGAGAATGTCGCCCAGCAGGGTCTGGAGCGTCTGACCCGACGACTGCATCAGGTCCAGCATTTCGCGCTGTGCCGGCGTCAGTTCGGTCTTGGCCAGGGCCTGGGCCAGGCCAATCACCCCATTCAGGGGCGTGCGGATTTCGTGGCTCATGTTGGCCAGGAACTGGCTCTTGGCGATATTGGCCTCTTCGGCGGCGTCACGGGCCTCGGCCAGGGATTGGGCGTCGTGTTTCAGGGTGGTGATGTCATTGCAGACCGTGACGGTGCCGCCTTCGGAAGTGCGGCGGTCCTGAATGCGAAGCCAGCGGCCGTTCGATGTCTGTTGCTCAATACTGCTGGATACCTGGCGGCGGGCGGCTAGGCGGTCGCCGATCCACGCCTCTTCACGGCCGACGGCGTCGATGTAACGGCCCTCGTTGATGCCGACCATCAAGAGATCTCTATAGGCGGCGCCGACATGGAGGTAGGGCGCCATCTCGGGGTTCACCTCCGCATAGCGAGAGTTCCACAACACCAGCCGGTCATCGACGTCATAGAAACTGAGACCGTCCGGCATCGCGTCCACCGCCTCGCGGATACGACGCAAGGCGCCTGCGCGTGACGAATAGGCCATATAGGCCAGGCTGGCGGCGATGCCGCCGACCGTGATGGCGATGGCGGTGACGACAACCTGCATGGTGGCGGGCGACAGGCCGTCGTGGACGGCGAACGACGGGTCGGGAATGATGTTGATGGCCGCCATCCCGAAGAAATGCAGCACGATAATCGAAAGCGCTCCGCCGGATGCGGCGATGATCAGGTGGGCCGTGCCCGCGCGCTTGTAAAAGAACCCGGAAAGGCCGGCGATCAGCAGGCTGCATAAGATTGAGGCTGCGACCAGCCAAGGCTCCCAGGTGATGTGGGCGGGGACCTGGAGAGCCGCCATTCCGGTATAGTGCATGGCCCCTATGCCGGAGATGGCGATCAGCACGCTAAGGGAGCGCCACAGACGGCCAAAGCCGGCGATCAGGATGCAGGCGGCGAAGGTCACGGTGACGACGGCCGTAATCAGCGAAATGACCGTCAGCGGCGTGTCGTAAGTGATGGGAACGCCGGCGATGAAGCCCTGCATGGCCACGAAATGGGTGGCCCAGGCCGACAGGGCGGCGGTCAGGCCGGACGCGATGGCCAATCGGCCCCGGCGGCCTCCCTCTGCGATCCTCGCCCGCTCAATCAGGCGAATGGCTCCGCCGATGCCGACAAGACAGATGACGGCGGCCAGTATGGTGATCCGCCAGTCATGCGCATGGACAATGCAGTTGAATAGCCGGACCATGACACCCCCCTTTGAAGCCAGCTTGACCGCAACTTCTAAAGAAACCGTGGGTGAACCGCGTTTCGCGCCATGAGTGTTGTTTGTGCGGGCGTTGTCGGAACGCCGTCACAGAATCCGTGCAAGGATTGGATTTGGACGGCTTCCGCCGCAGATTGCCTCGACATGCCCTACGAAATCTCTCCGTCTCCGGTCGCACCGACCTTCACGTCCCGCTTGTGGACCGTGGGCGCCAGTGTCACGATTTCATTGGGGGTGATGATCGGGCTGGCCTTTGTTCATCCTGAACTGGCCGTCTGGCTGATCGGGGGCGCAGTTCTGATCGCCGTGTCGGCCTGGCTGCTGAACATGCCGTCGGCGCCCGCGCCTATGGCGCCGACGCCTGACAATGGACGGGTCGAACTTCAACCCAACCTGATCGGCGGCGACCTGCTGGATCGGGTGTTCGAGGCGCTGGATGATCCCGTCCTGATCATCAGCGGCGGCGAGCCGGACGACATCGCCGGGCGGCGCATCATCATGGCCAACCATGCGGCGCGCGAGTTGATGCGCATTCAGCGACAGGGCGCGCTGCTGGTGCAGCAGATCCGGGAGCCTGGCGTGCTGGAGGCGGTTGACGAAGCCCTGTTTGGCGGCGTCTCCCGTATTACGGACTATGCGACCGGCGGTCAGCGCGACCGGCGCTGGCGCGCCTGGACCCGGCCGCTGGAACAGCCGCCGGGCGGCGAGCCGCTGGCGCTGGTGATTCTGCGCGACGAAACGGATGCGCGGCGCACCGAGATGATGCGCGTGGACTTCCTGGCCAACGCCAGCCACGAGTTGCGCACGCCGCTGGCGTCGTTGAGCGGCTTCATCGAGACGTTGAAGGGCCATGCGCGCGATGACGCCGTGGCGCGCGACCGCTTCCTGGACATCATGGCGGCCCAGGCGGACCGGATGACGCGGCTGGTGGCGGACCTGCTGTCGCTGAGCCGCATTGAACTGAATGAGCATATACCGCCATCGGGCCGCGTCGATCTGGATCGGGCCGCCGCCGACGTGGTCGATGCGGTCAGTGTTCTGGTGAAGGAAAAGGCCATCTCGGTCGTTCTGGATCAGGGCGAGGCGAGGGCCTCGATCAGCGGCGATCGCGACGAGATCGTGCAGGTGGTGCAGAACCTGCTCGATAACGCCGTCAAATATTCGTCTCCGGGCGGGGTGGTTGAAATCAATGTCGTTTCAGACCTGAGCTTCGACGAGGCGGGTGCGGCGCGCATGGCTGGCGCCACGCGCTTGCCGCTGGTGTCGCCGGATCGTGCTGCGGGCGTCTTGTACGCCGCCGTCACCGTGCGCGACCATGGACCCGGCATGGCGCGCGAACACCTGCCGCGCCTGACCGAGCGATTCTATCGTGTCGAAGGCCAGAAAAGCGGCGAGCGGCTGGGCACGGGTCTGGGGCTGGCCATCGTGAAACATATCGTCAACCGCCATCAGGGCGGCCTGCTGGTTGAAAGCGCGCCTGGCATGGGGGCCGCCTTCACCGCCTGGTTTCCAATGGTGGTCGAGCGCCGGGATGTTCGTCCGACAGGGCTGGCTGAATAACGGCCTGCAGCGGCGGACCGTCGCTGTAATCGAACTGTCACGGACCCGTCGTAATCCGCTGACCATTAACAGGCAGAACTCGCGCCGCATCGCTCCCGCTGTCGTGGGCCGCTTTGCCGATTCGCCTTCGCTCCTTTCGGACACCGAATGATCTGGATCTATCTACTGGTCATCATCGCGCTCGGCGCGGCCGCCTATGTGGGTGGTCGTGAACTTGCGCGCCGTCGCGCCATCGGGGCCCGCCCGCATTCACGTCCCGGCCAGCACGGCGCCTACGCCCTGATCTGGGTGGCGGTTCCGGCCCTGGTGGTCGTCATCCTGTCCGGCGTCTTCTCGGCCCCGCTGGAGCGCCAGCTGATCGCGGCGGACACGCCTGATTCCGTCAGGGCGCTTGAGCCCTTCCGGCGTCAGGCCTTCTTCGCCGACGCCCAGCGCGTCGGCCATGGCCAGCCCGCTCTGCAGATATGGGAACGCTCGCTGGCTGAACAGCTGCCGATCGAGGCGCGCCGCATGGTCAGCATCGAGCGCACCCTAAAGTGGGGTTCGGGCATTGCGGCCCTGCTGGCGGCCATTCTGGGCGGCCTGTTCGTCTCCACGCAGATTCGTCCCCAGACCCGCGCCAGAAATCGCGTCGAAGGTTGGATCTGGGGGGCGTTGTTCGTCTGTTCGGTGGTCGCCATCCTGACGACGGTGGGCATCATCGCTTCGCTGGCCTTCGACAGTTTCCGCTTCTTCGAGAAGGTGCCGGTCTTCGAGTTCCTGTTCGGCGCGAAATGGAGCCCGCAGATCGCCATCCGCGCCGATCAGGTCGGATCGACGGGCGCGTTCGGGGCCGTGCCGCTGTTCGCAGGCACCTTCCTGATCATGATCATCGCCATGTGCGTCGCCGCGCCCATCGGCCTGATGTCGGCCATCTATCTGTCCGAATATGCGGGCCGGAACACGCGCTCGATCATCAAGCCGGTGCTGGAGATCCTGGCCGGGGTTCCGACCGTGGTCTACGGCTTCTTCGCCGCCCTGACCGTAGGCCCGGCGCTGCGGGTCTTCTTCAACGAGATCGGCCTGTTTCTGATGGGCGGCCCGCTGGATGGCCTGGGGCAGTATCTGGCGCTGGTGCAGAACCAGATGGCGCTGACCGCCGGCGCCGTGATGGGCATCATGCTGATCCCGTTCGTTTCATCCCTGTCCGACGATATCCTGAACGCCGTGCCGCAAAGCCTGCGCGACGGCTCATTCGCCATGGGCGCCACCAAGTCCGAGACGGTGAAGCGCGTTCTGTTGCCCGCCGCCCTGCCAGGCATCGCAGGCGCCCTGCTGCTGGCGGTGTCGCGCGCCATCGGCGAGACCATGATCGTGACCATGGCGGCGGGCCTAGCGGCCAATCTGACGCTCAATCCGCTGGATACGGTGACCACGGTGACCGTGCAGATCGTGACCCTGCTGACCGGCGACCAGGAGTTCAACAGCGCCAAGACCCTGTCGGCCTTTGGTCTGGGGCTGACCCTGTTCCTGGTCACCCTGCTGCTGAACATCATCGCCCAGCGCATCGTCCAGACCTACCGAGAACAGTATGACTGACGCGACCCCCGAACAGATCGGCGCGGCCGCTGACGCCCGGCTGGAGCGCCTTCGCTCAGGCCTGAAGCGCCGCCATGCCCGCGAGACCCGGTTCAAACTGTATGGCCGCCTGGCCATCGGCGCGGCTGTCGTCTTTCTGGTGATCCTGCTGGCGCGCATCGTCGAGCAGGGGCATACGGCCTTCTACACCCACACCGTCACCGTGCCGGTCTATCTGGACCCGGCGCGCGTGGACCGCGCCTATCCGCAGGGAACCAACTTCGAGCAGTTGGCCGCCGAGCAGCAGTTGGCGCGTTGGGGAATTCAAGACGACGAGGCGGGCAGCAAGGCCGCGCAGATGAAGCGGCTGTTCTCGTCCGAGATGAAGTTCGTCGCCGCCGATCTGGTGGCCAAACGGTCGGACGTGATCGGCGAGACGGTGCCGATCGCCGCGCCGCTGTCGGACGACGCGGACCTGTATCTGAAGGGGGAAATCTCCAAGGAGACGCCGGAGGACCAGCGACGTCTGTCCAACCAGCAGATCGACTGGCTGGAGCGGATGCAGCGCGAAGGCGTCGTCGGCTCGCACTTCAACACCGCCCTGTTCACCAATGGCGACTCGACCCAGCCGGAGCTGGCCGGGGTGCTGGGCGCCGTGGTCGGTTCGGCCCTGATGCTGCTGGTCACCGCCCTGATCGCCATTCCGCTGGGCGTCGGCGCCGCGGTCTGGCTGGAGGAGTTCGCGCCCAAGAACCGCTGGACCGACATCATTGAGGTCAACATCAACAATCTGGCCGCCGTGCCCTCGATTGTTTACGGCCTGTTGGGTCTGGCCCTGTTCATCAACTGGATGCACCTGCCGCGCGCCAGTCCGATCGTCGGCGGCCTGGTGCTGGCCCTGATGGCCCTGCCGACCCTGATCATCGCCACTCGCTCCTCGCTGAAGGCGGTGCCGCCTTCGATCCGCGAGGCCGCCCTGGCCATGGGCGCCTCAAAGACGCAGACCGTGTTCAGCCATGTCCTGCCGCTGGCCATGCCCGGCGTCATGACCGGCGCCATCATCTCGATGGCCCACGCCCTGGGCGAAACCGCGCCCCTGCTGCTGATCGGCATGGTCAGCTTCGTGCCGGGCGTGCCGCACGCGATCGACGAGCCCGTCGGGGCCCTGCCGTCGCTGATCTATATCTGGGAAAACGCCTCGGAGCGGGCGTTCCATGAACGCACCGCCGCCGCGATCATGGTGCTTCTGGCCTTCATGATCGTGATGAACGCGGCGGCCATCATCCTGAGGCGGCGCTTCGAGCGCCGGTGGTAAGAGAATGAAATTCCGTATTTTCCGCTCCGCCGAAGATCAGACGGGCGCTGGTCCGGCCGATCCGACCCAGACGCCGCGCATGGGCGGCCACGTCCTGCCTCAAGCCGTGTCCGAGACACAGACGCCGCAGACAGAGCCGCGCGCGCAAGAAGGCGCGCCCGCCACGACGACGACCTTGGTCAATACTCCGCCGGCTGGTCCGATCAAGATCACGGCCCGCGACGTCTCGGTCTTCTATGGCGAGAAACAGGCCCTGTACGATGTGTCCCTGGACATCCCTGACAAGACGGTGACGGCCTTCATCGGCCCGTCGGGCTGCGGCAAGTCGACTTTCCTGCGGACCATGAACCGCATGAACGACACCATTGCGGGCTGTAAGGTGACGGGCCGGATCGCGATGGACGACGAGGACATCAACGACCGCTCCATCGACCCGGTGCTTCTGCGCGCGCGCGTCGGCATGGTGTTCCAGCGTCCGAACCCCTTCCCGAAGTCGATCTACGAAAACGTCGCCTACGGCCCGAAAATCCACGGTCTGGTGTCGTCCAAGTCGGAGATGGACGGGGTGGTCGAAAGCGCCCTGAAACGCGCCGGTCTGTGGGAAGAGGTCGCCGATCGGCTGCAATCCTCAGCCATGGGCCTGTCGGGCGGTCAGCAGCAGCGCCTGGTCATCGCCCGCGCCATCGCGGTGAACCCCGAAGTCATCCTGATGGACGAGCCCTGCTCGGCCCTGGACCCCATAGCCACGGCGCGGATCGAGGAACTGATCGACGAACTACGCGAGCGGTTCTGCATCGTCATCGTCACCCACTCGATGGCCCAGGCCGCACGGGTGTCGCAACGCACCGCCTTCTTCCACATGGGCCGGCTGGTCGAGACCGGGGATACGGAAGACATCTTCCAGAACCCGCGCGAACGCCGCACCCTGGACTACATCACGGGACGCTTCGGCTAATGAACCAGCACACGGTCAAGGCTTACGGCGACGAACTGAACCAGATCACGGCGGAGATCGCCCGCATGGGTGGTCTGGCCGAGGCCCAGGTCGCGGACGCCATCGATTCCGTCGCCCGTCGCGATGTCGCTTTGGCCCGCGCGGTGGTGGAGCGCGACCTGAAGCTGGACGCGCTGCATCGCGACGTCGAGAAGAAGGCCATTCGCCTGATCGCGCTGCGCCAGCCAGTCGCCAGCGACCTGCGCCGCACCCTGGGCGCCATGAAGATCGCCACCGATCTGGAGCGCACCGGCGATCTGGCCAAGAACATCGCCAAGCGCGCCCTGATCCTGGCCGACAGCGAGCCGATGCAGCCCCTGACCCGTTCCATCGAGCGGATGGGGCGGCTGGTTTCGACCCGTCTGCGCGATGTGCTGGACGCCTACACCGCGTCTGAACTGGATCGCGCCGTCGCCGTCTGGCAGACGGACGATGAGGTCGATGAGCACTACAACGCCCTGTTCCGCGAACTGCTGACCTACATGATGGGCGATCCGCGCACGATCGGCGCCTGCACCCATCTGCTGTTCATGGCCAAGAACCTTGAGCGGATCGGGGACCACGCGACCAATATCGCCGAAACCGTCCACTACGAGATCACGGGCGACGACATCCTGGGCGAACGACCGCGCGCCCAGCCGACGGCCGAGGATTCCGATCCCACGCCCAACCTTCAAACGCACTGACCCGAACCCGGAGACCCGACGTGCAGCCCTATATCCTTGTGATGGAAGACGAGGACGCGCTGGCGACCCTTCTTCAGTATAATCTCGAGAAGGAAGGCTACGATGTCACCGTCGCCGCCGACGGCGAAGAGGGGATGCTCCAGATCGACGAGCGCCAGCCCGACCTGGTGCTTCTGGACTGGATGCTGCCCAAGCTGTCGGGCATCGAGGTCTGCCGCCGCATCCGGGGCAAGGCCGAGACCCGCAACCTGCCGATCATCATGCTGACGGCGCGCGGCGAGGAAAGCGACCGGGTTCGGGGCCTGGACACCGGGGCCGACGACTATCTGACCAAGCCGTTTTCGATGGTCGAACTGATCGCCCGCATCCGCGCGGTGCTGCGCCGCATCCGTCCGGGTCTGGCCGACGACCGCCTGAACCATGGCGACATCATCATCGACCGCGTGTCGCACCGCGTGAAGCGCGACGGCAAGGAAGTTCACCTGGGCCCGACCGAGTTCCGCCTGCTGGACCACTTCATGCAGCATCCGGGCCGGGTGTTCAGCCGCGAACAACTGCTGGACGCCGTCTGGGGTTCGGACGTCTATGTCGAGGCGCGCACCGTGGACGTCCACGTCGGCCGCCTGCGCAAGGCCCTGGCCATCGCCGACGAAAGCGCCAACCCGATCCGCACCGTGCGCTCTGCAGGCTATTCGCTGGACCTGGAAGGCTGATCCGGCGCTGAACGGCGCGGGTTTCCGTTAAATTTCAGCAATGTGCATCTGACCGGCGCGGCCGGGGCCTCCATGATGAAGAACATGGAGGAGAGGGCGTATGCCTGATGCAATTCTTGCGACGCTGGCCTGGGTCGGCGCAGTCGGGGCGGTCGCTCTGGTGGGACCGCTGCTGGCAAGAGGGCGGATCGGTTGGAGCTGGTTCGTCGCCGCACTGGCGCTGATGGTGGTCTATGACGCCCTGCTGACGCGCGGATACGGCCATATCCCGCTGAGCTTCTGGCCATCCAATTGGAACTGGGAAGGCAAGACGATGGCTGTCGTCCTGTCGTTGGCTGTCGCCAGCCTGCCGGTTCTGGGCTGGAAGCGGGTGGGACTGACGCTGAGACAGGACCGCAAGGGACTGCCGGGCGCGTTGATCCTGTCGGGCCTATTGGCGGCGCTGTTTCTGGGACTGGCGCTGTATTTCCCCGGCGAGGGCTTCGACATCGACAGTCTGGCCTTCCAGATGACCATGCCGGGATTTGACGAGGAACTGTTCTATCGCGGCGTACTGCTGCTGATGTTGAACGAGGCGTTCGGCAAGCCTGTGCGGGTGCTGGGCGCGCAGATGGGTTGGGGCGCGGTGGTGTCATCCGTCGCCTTCGGTCTGGCGCACGCGCTGGGATATTCTGATGGGGGCTTCAGCTTCGAGCCGGTGCTGATGGCGACGACTGGCGTGTCAGCCCTGCTGCTGGTCTGGCTGAAGGAAAAGACCGGAAGCCTGTTGCTGCCGATCGTGATGCACAACTTCGGCAATGTGATCTTCATGCTGGTCTGACGTGTCGCGACGTCAGACCAGCATGGGAACGGCTCAGATCTGTTCCGCCACGACTTCGTCGGGGGTCAGTTCATAGACGGTGGCGCAGTATTCGCAGGTGACGCGGATCTGGCCGTCCTCCTCGACCATGTCGGCGCGCTCGGCCGGGTCGAACGAGGCGAGGACAGCGGCGATCCGATCCTTGGAGCAGCGGCAGACGGCGGTCAGGGCCTTGGCCCCTTCCAGTCGCACGCCATCCTCGTGGAACAGGCGGAACAGCAGGGTTTCCGGCGAAATGGTCGGATCGATCAGTTCGTCGTCGGCCAGGGTGCCGAACAGGGCGCGGGTGCGGTCCCAGACCTCTTCGGTCGAACCGCGCGTTTCGTCGCCGGCGATGATCTGGATCATGGCCCCGCCCGCGCGCCATTGCGACCCCGACGCGGTCTGGACCGAGCCGACCGCCAGACGCACCTTGGTCGGCACCTGCTCGGACTGTTCAAAATAGTGTTCGGCGCACAGCGACAGGCTTTCGCCCTCGATGGGGGTGATGCCCTGGGTGCGTTCGAAGTCGGGACCGCGGTCCAGGGTCATGACGAAGACGCCCTTGCCCAGCAGGGTCTGGGCGCCGGGACGCGCAAAGCCCTTGGAGGCCTCGGCGACTTCATCGGCGTCATAACGGCAATAGCCGCGCAGCGTGCCGTCGGCGCCATAGTCGGCGACGACATAGCGCACGGGGCCGTCGCCCTGGGCCTGAACCATCAGGCGGCCGTCGAACTTCAGGCTGGAGCCGATCAGGGCCGCCAGGGCGCAGGCCTCGCCCAGCAGGGCGGCGACCGGCTCGGGATAGGCGTGGGCGGCCAGGATCTTGTCGATGGCGGCGCCCAGGCGGACCAGGCGGCCGCGCACGGGCCAGCCCTCGATCTGGAAGGCGGCGGCCAGGTCGTCTGAAACGGCGTTGTGAGGCGCGTGATCGGTCACGGCGGTGTCCTTGGGGTTCGTCATTTCGGGATCGGGGCTATGTAGGCGCCCGGATGGCGATTGATAAGGGGGCGCGAGACGGCGGACTGTTGCGTCAATTTTATGCAGCTTTGCCGCAAGGTGCGGAACCACTTTTGACGCAGTTCGCTCCTTCAGTGATGCGGGACCGCCGTTCCGCCTGTCAGCCGTTCGACGATGGGCTTCATGACCTGACGGACGACGGCCTCGATGAAGAGGTTCACTATTCCTATGGTTCGTAATTTCAGCGCCCTGGACGAAGTCCGCAAACACCCCGGCGTCACCGCAGGCGGTCTGGCCCTGATTGTCATCGGCGCCGCAGCCGCCGTCTATCTGACGCAGCGCAGCGGCCCGACACGTTATCAGCGCATCAAGACCCGCATTGATCCGCGCGGTTGGGTGGACACGGACGCCCTGCGCCATCGGTTCGAGGACGCCGTCGACGCCTTCCGCCATGGCGCAGAGGATTTCGGCGACCGGGCGGGCGAGTTTTCACGCGGCGCGCGTGACCGTGCCTATGACGCCGTGGACGACGTGCGCGACCGGGCCGATGGTTGGTTCCGCTCGGCGCGCAAGGACGCCAAGAAGGCGGCCAAGAAACATGGCCGGACCGCGCGTCACTATGCCGACGAAGCCGTGGATTATGCACGGGACCATCCGCGTGAAGGCGGAGCGTTGCTGGCCGTGGCGACCCTGGCTGCGGTGGTGGGGGCTGCGGTTCTGGAAAGCCGTCGTCCTGACAGCCACGTGCGCCGCATCGCCCGCTTCCGCTAAATTCTTGCCGCCCGTCGCGTGAAAACCGGGGCGGGCGGCAAGGTTTAAGCGAAACTGACGCCGATCATCAGCACGACTTGGCTTTGCTGCGACCGCGAAGGGGGCTAAGACGCCGCGCATGAGCGCGCGCCCCACCCTGATCTTCGACTTCGATTCGACTCTGGTTGATTTCGAGACCCTTGAAGCCCTGGCCGACATCGCCCTGGCGGACTCGCCCGAGGCGGCGAAAACGCGGGCCGAGATCGCGGCTCTTACCGATCAGGCGATGGGCGGGCAGATCGGTTTTGGCGAGGCGTTGCGTCAGCGACTGGCCTTGCTGCCGCTGACGCGCGAACATGTCGCAAGCCTGGCGCAACGCGTCTCGGATCACCTGACGGCGTCGGTGCGTCGCAACCTGAATTTCTTCCACCAGCACAAGGGCAAGGTGGTCATCCTGTCCGGCGGCTTCCGCGAGGTGATCGCGCCGGTGGCCGAGGATCTGGGCGTGTCGGCGGACCGGGTGCTGTGCAACGACCTGATCTATGACGACGCCGGGAGGGTGATCGGCGTCGATCAGGCCAACCCGCTGGCCGAGGCGGGCGGAAAGCCCAAGGTCATCCATGATCTGACCCTGTCGGGCCGCGTGGTCATGATCGGCGACGGCTGGAACGACGCCGAGGTCAAGCTGGCCGGTGCAGCCGACGCCTTCTACGCCTTCACCGAGGTCGTGCGCCGTGCGCCGGTGGTCGAGGTTGCGGACGCGGAAGCGGCGTCTCTGGACGAGGTGCTGCACGCCGAGGGCCTGGTCGGACGCTGGTCCTTCCCGCGCAGCCGCATGAAGATGCTGTTGCTGGAGAACATCCACCCCGCCGCCGTCGAACGGCTGGAGGAGGCGGGTTATTCGGTCGAGACCCAGAAGGGCGCGCTGGACGAGGACGATCTGATCGAGGCGATCAAGGGCGTGCACGTGCTGGGCATCCGCTCCAAGACGACCGTGTCGCGCCGGGTGCTGGAGGAGGCGGACAAGCTGATGGCCATCGCCGCCTTCTGCATCGGCACCAATCAGATCGATCTGGATGCGGCGTCCGACCATGGGGTGGCGGTGTTCAACGCACCCTATTCCAACACCCGTTCGGTGGTCGAACTGGCCATCGGCCTGATGATCGTCCTGATGCGCGATGTGCCGGACAAGTCGGCGGCCATGCACGTCGGCCAATGGAACAAGTCGGCGACCGGATCGAAGGAACTGCGCGGCAAGACGCTGGGCATCGTCGGCTATGGCGCCATCGGCAGCCAACTGTCGGTGCTGGCCGAGAACCTGGGGATGCGGGTCCTGTTCTATGATCTGTCGGAGCGGCTGGCGCTGGGCAATGCACGGCGAATGCGTTCGCTGGACGCCCTGCTGGCCGAAAGCGACGTGGTGACGCTGCACGTCGACGGGCGCAAGGACAACACCGCCATCTTCGGCGCGGCCCAGTTCTCCAAGATGAAGGAAGGCGCGCTGTTCCTGAACCTGTCGCGCGGCCATGTGGTCGATGTCGGCGCCCTGTCGCAGGCCATCGGCTCGGGTCGGGTGGCGGGCGCCGCCGTGGACGTCTTCCCCGAAGAACCACGCACCAACGCCGATCCGTTTGAAAGCCCGCTGCAGGGGCTGAAGAACATGATCCTCACGCCCCACATCGGCGGTTCGACGGAGGAGGCGCAGGAAGCCATCGCCGAGTTCGCGGCCGAGCGGCTGCTGGGCTATCTGAACCGGGGCGACACGACGTTCAGCGTCAACCTGCCGAATGTGCAGCTGGCCGACGTGTCGGGCGCGCACCGCATCCTGCACATCCACAGAAACCAGCCGGGCGTGCTGGCTGAACTGAACCGCGCCCTGGCTTCGGCGGGCCTGAACATCCTGGGCCAGCATCTGAAGACCGATGAACGCACCGGCTATGTCATCACCGACGTGGATCACGACTATGATCCAGAAGCCCTCCGTGAGCTGAAGTCCGTGCCGGGGACGCTGAAGTTCCGCACATTGCATTGAAATCGGGTCATTAAAGTCGGGGCATTGAATCGGGCGCGGCGGCTGCGGTTGTGGCGTCACAGTCGTCGACATCTTCCGAATACTGACGTAACGGCCTCTTGCGCTTGGCGCTGGCTGGCGCATCCTCTCGTTGAACGGTCGCGATCATGACGGCCGCGGGAGGAACATATGTCGCGTTATCTCACAGGCGGCGCCGTCGCCGCCCTTGCCTTGGCCGCCTGCGCATTCGCCGGGTCGGCTTCAGCCCAGACCTACAGCCGCCTGGTCGTTTTCGGCGACAGCCTGAGCGACAACGGCAATCTGTATCTGATTTCGGGCGGCACGCAGCCGCCCTCGCCGCCCTATTATCAGGGCCGGTTCTCCAGCGGCCAGGTCTGGACCGAGCGGCTGGGCTTTAACGCCGCCAACTTCAACGGCTCGGTCACGGGCAGCATCAACTATGCGTTCGGCGGGTCGCGCACCGATGGCTTGTCCGGCGTGCCGTTCGGCATGCTGAATCAGTTGACGCGCTATACGGCGGCGGGCGGAAAGTTCGGATCGGACGATTTGGTGACCGTACTGGGCGGCGCCAACGACATTTTTCAAGCCCTACCTCTAGCGGGCGCATCGGCTAGTCCTGTCGCGTTCATGACGCCGGTGGCGACCGGCGCAGCGGCTAATGTCAACAGCTTGGTGGGCAGTGTGACAGGAGCGGGCGCAGGTACGGTTCTGGTGTCCAACCTGCCCAAGCTGAGCATTACGCCGCAGTTTGCGGGCACTCCCGCTGCGCCCTTGGCTGACTATTCGGCGACGACCTTCAACACCGCGCTGCAAACCGGGCTGAAAGCAGTCGCGGCGGTACGACCGGGATCGAACATCATCCTGATGGACCTGTTCAAGATTGGGGACACGATCGTCGCCGATCCAGCCCGGTTCGGGATCAGCAATGTCACGGCGCCGTGCTTCAACGGCGTGACCGTCTGCGCCAACCCGTCCAGCTATTTCTATTTCGACGGGGTTCACCCGACCGCCACCGGGCATGTTCTGATCGCCAAGCTGGCGACGGACTATCTCTACTACGCCGACATCGGCGCCCAATCGACGCTGCAGGGCGAGACGACCTATCGCCACCGCGAAGAGGCGCTGGAGGCGGCCAGCGAAGCCCTGTCGGGCCGCGCGGCTTGGGAGCAGGGCGTTTCGATCACCACCTCGGCCAACTACAACAACACCAAGATCGACGCGCGTGGTTCGGTGCGGCCGTCGACCTCGGACGGCTGGGGCGGGCGGATCGCGCTGGAGGCGGGGCCGTCGGCGTCGTGGCGGTTCGGCATGGCGGGCTCGGCCCAGAAGGCCGACGTCGACAGCGATGCGTTCAAGTTCTCGGTCGAAAGCTTCGGCATGGATATCTACGGCGGGTGGCGCTCGGAGAACGTCTTCGTCAATGCTGCCGTCGGCGTGGCGCGCGACAACATCAACGACATCAAGCGCGCCACCAGCCTGGCGCCGATCGTCCACACCGCAGACACGCGCGCGGTCAGCACCGGCGCCCGTCTGCAAGGCGGGATGTGGTTCGATATGGGCGGCTTCGCCCTGTCGCCGCGCGCGGCCCTGGCCTATGTCGCCAGCGACGTGGACGGCTATTACGAACAGGGCGTCGCGGCCCAATATCAATACGGTGATCGCACGGTGAAGGCCCTGACGGGCGAGGTGTCCCTGCGTGCCGAAGCCGAGATGAGCGGGTTCGGCCTGTTCGCCGAGGGCGGCTATCGGGATACGCTGGACGACAGTTCCGATCCGGTCCGCGTCGGCATCTTCAACAACCCGGCCAAGGTCCTGTCGCGCGAGATCGATGATCCGTTCGGCGGTCAGTTCCTGGCGTCTGCGGGCATCGAGGGCGCGGTCGGGCCGGTGAAGGTGACGGTCGGCTATCGTGGGCGGTTCGGCGACCACGCCGACAGCCATACGGGCGGAATCCAGCTGCGGTTGCCGCTGTAAGGATTCCAAGGCGGGAAGGGGCCTTACCGCCCCTTCTTGCGGACCCACATGGCGGCGTCGGCCTCGGTCAGCCAGACTTCGGGGTCTGTATGGCCGTCAAAGTCGCGCACCCCGAACGAACCGCCCAGTTCCGTCTTCTGGCCGCCCCAGACGAAGCCTTCGTTCTTGAGCGCCTCGTCCAGCTGACGGGCCTTGGCGCGTCCCTCTTCAAGTCCGGCGTTCAGCATCAGAAGGCCGAACTCGTCGCCGCCCAGACGACCGACGGCGTCCGATTCGCGCAGGTTGCGCAGGAACAGCTCGGCCACGGCGATCAGCGCCGCATCGCCCGCAGCGTGGCCCAGGGTGTCGTTGACCCCCTTGAATCCGTCCATGTCCAGATACAGCAATACGGCGGGCACGCCGTGGCGCTGGCAATAGGCCATGGTGCGCGACATGGCGTCGATGAAGCCCCGCCGGTTCAGGGCCGGGGTCAGGACGTCGTGGTCGGCCAGGGCCTCGGCCGCAGCCGCGCGCTGCTTCCACATCTCCAACTCGGCGCGCAACCGGGCCAACTCGGCGTTCAGGTCGTGATCGGCCACGTCGGTCAAGGCGGCGGATAGCTCCGGGGCGCGCGGCAGAATCGGGCGCGCAATCAGGCGATGTTAGAGCTTGATCCCTCGACATTGAAGGTGGCGCGACGCGGAAACCAGCTTCAGAACAGATGGAAATGGCGTTGGTAAGCCTCTGTTCGGTTGCGGCGCCAGCTTGCGTGCTGTAACGGGCGGCCTTTCCGCGAGGGGCCTTACAGACATGGCGACTTCCGCAACGCCGGTGGCGATCATCATGGGCAGCCGGTCCGACTGGCCGACGATGAAGCTGGCCGCTGAAAAGCTGGACCAGCTGGGCGTGGCCTGGGACGCCAAGGTCGTCAGCGCGCACCGCACGCCGGAACGTCTGGTCCAGTTCGCGACGGACGCCAAGGCTGCTGGATACAAGGTCGTCATCGCAGGCGCAGGCGGCGCCGCCCACCTGCCAGGCATGGCCGCCTCCATGACCGAACTGCCCGTGCTGGGCGTGCCGGTGAAGTCCAAGGCCCTGAAGGGCATGGATAGTCTGTTGTCCATCGTCCAGATGCCTGCGGGCGTGCCGGTCGCGACCCTGGCTATCGGCGAGGCGGGGGCGGCGAACGCAGGCATATTGGCGGCGCAGATCCTGGCTCTGTCGGACGCGGCGCTGGCCGAACGTCTGGCCGCCTTCCGCACCGCCCAGACCGAATCCGTCGCCGAATCCGTCGAGGACTGACGTGCCCAGCCTTCCGCTTCCCCCCGGTTCGACCCTCGGCATCATCGGCGGAGGCCAACTGGGCCGGATGCTGAGCCAGGCGGCCTCGCGCCTCGGTTTTGACGTCGTCATCCTGGACCCTGAGGGCGACAGCCCGGCGGGTCGGGTGTCGGCTGGTCAGATCGTCGCCGCCTATGACGATCCCGAGGCGCTGACGGCGTTGGGCCGCGCCGCCGACGTGGTGACTTTCGAGTTCGAAAACGTCCCAGCCGCCTCCATCGAACGACTGGCGGAGGCAGGCGCCCTGGTCGCGCCGGGGCCGACGGCGCTGCGGGTGTCTCAGGACCGGGTGGACGAGAAGACCTTCCTGAACGCCGTCGGCGCGCCGACTGTGCAGTTCGCGGTGGTGGACACTCTGTCCGACCTGATCGACGGACTGACGGTGCTTGGCGTGCCGGCCCTGCTGAAGACCCGTCGCGAAGGTTATGACGGCAAGGGACAGGTCTGGATCCGCGACATCGCCGATGCGGCGCAGGCGCTGGAGAGCCTAGGCGGTCGTCCGGCGATTCTGGAGGCCAAGGCCAGTTTCGTCCGCGAACTGTCTGTCATCGCCGCGCGCGACTGGGACGGCCATATGGCGGTCTATCCGCTGGGCGAGAACAGCCACGAAGGCGGCGTCCTGCGCACCACCCTGGCGCCTGCGACGGTGGACGAGAAAACTCAGCTCCGCGCCCGCGCTATCGCCGAGGCGATCCTGGACGGGCTGGATTATGTGGGCGTTCTGGGGGTCGAACTCTTCGATATTCCCGTTTCTGGGGGAGATGGCGTCCTGCTGGTCAATGAAATCGCGCCGCGCGTCCACAACACCGGCCACTGGACCCAGGACGGCTGCGTCTGCGACCAGTTCGAACAGCATATCCGCGCGGTGACGGGCTGGCCGCTTGGCCCCACGGCCGCCCACGCCCGCGTCGAGATGACCAACCTGCTCGGCGACGAGATCGAACGGTGGCGCGATTTGGCAGGCAAGGCGGACGAACGCCTGCACCTGTACGGCAAGGCCGAAGCGCGGCCGGGTCGCAAGATGGCGCATGTGAACCGGGTGCTGGGTTCGACCTGAACTCCGTCATCCTCGGGCTTGACCCGAGGATCGGGCGCGGTTCCGCTTTGCCTTGCCCATTCCCACATGCGGCGGACCACCTGATCCTCGGGTCAAGCCCGAGGATGACGGGAGGAGGGCGAGCTTACGCCTTCGCCCCATACCGCATCCGACTCAGCGCCTCCGACACCTTCCTGAACGGGGCGTCGAAATCCTTGCCGGCTTTCCATTTTTCGAAAGCCATGACGTTTTCGATGCGGCGGGCGACGAATTCTTCCGCCGCCTCACGGCCGTCGAACCAGCGCATGGTCAGGGCGGGAATCAGGATGCCCGACAGGATGGTGCGCTTGGAATAGTGGTTCCAGTCGGTGGCCTCGTCACCGGCCCAGCGCCACAGGTGGTCGGCGCTTTCCCAGGCCAGTTTCAGGCCCAGGTCGGCGTTGACGGGCAGGGCCAGGAAGGCGGCGCAGCGACGTGTGGCCTCAAGGTCAATGGCGCCCGCCTCCATGCGCTCGGACACGGCACGGGCGATTCGTTCGCGAATCTTCAAGGACTTGGCGTCGATCCTGTTCAGGGCCTCCAGGGCGCGCGCATCGTGACGGCGCGAGAGCAGGACGGCCAGATCACGCGCGCCGTTGGGCAGCAGCAGTTCTTCGTCGCCAAGGGACAGTCCGCTGGCCTCGCACGCCTCGCGCACCAGTCGCGCGTTCCAGCCCAGGGCGGGCGCACGGGCGATGGCGGCGTCCAGCACGGTCTGTTCGGTGCGGTCGGCCCAATCAGGGTTCTGTGTCATGACGCAATCATACGCCTGTCGCGCGGGGGTTTCGAGCCTTCAAGAATGGTCGCGTTGAACTGGACAGGGCAGGGCGGGTCGTGTATCAGCGCGCCTTCATCCGAAGAGCCTCGCTTTCGGAAGACGATTTTATTTTGTTCGCCCGTCTCCCTCACAGGACGCGGCGGGCGGCCAAAGGAGAGTTCAACCTGGTACAGATTTTCGTTCGCGATAATAACGTCGATCAAGCGCTCAAAGCCCTGAAGAAGAAGATGCAGCGCGAAGGCAGCTTCCGTGAAATGAAGCGCCACGTGCATTACGAAAAGCCGTCGGAAAAACGCGCTCGCCAAAAGGCTGAAGCCGTCCGTCGCGCCCGTAAGCTGGCTCGCAAGCGCGCTCAACGCGAGGGCCTGCTGCCCGCGCCGAAGCCGCGCGTCCCGGGTGGCGCTGGCGGCCGGTAAGACCGTCAGGCGTTAAGCCGAAAGATTTAAGGCCGCTTCCGAAACGGAGCGGCCTTTTTCTATTCCTCCCGGCGCAGCGGGGAGAGCGACCGCGCGAAGCGTGGTGGAGGGGCTGGAAGTTCCGCTTCTTTCAGCTTCTAGTCGTCATTCCGGGGCGTCCGAAGGACGAACCCGGAAGCCAGGAAACGCGCATATGGCGTCGAACGCCTTCAGCGAAGCGTGCACCATTGGGTTCCGGGTTCTTCGCTCCGCTTAACCCCGGAATGACGAATTAGGCGGTCGGCGTACTGAATGTCGATTGCCCCTAGGCGGTGCGGCGCCGATCCCTCCGTCACGGCGCAGGCGCCGCGCCACCTCCCCATCGCTGCGCGACAGGGAGGAGAGATGGAGAATCACCCTCGCCCGGTGATCGCCCGCCCGAAGGATTTCCAGCTCAGCTTCACATCCGACAGCGCGCCTGCGCGGAACGCGCGACCGGCGATCCAGACCATCAGGGCGGCGGTGGCGAACATGCCGATCAGGGTCAGGATGATCTCGATCAACGGTGGATCGCTTGGCGCGCGGGCGCTCATCAGGAACGGGGTGAAGAAGGGGATCCAAGACAGGACCTTCACCACCGGGGCGTCCGGGCTGGTCAGGGCCATCTGCATGACCATGATCGGCACGATCAGCACCATCATGATCGGCCCCATCAGCGTCTGGGCGTCGCGGGGAGTCTCGCAGAAGGCGCCGATGGCGGCGAACAGCACGGCGTACATCAGATATCCGCCGACCATATAGGCGATGAAATAGAAGACCAGACCCTGATGCAGCAGCACCTGGCCCACCTGTACGGCGGTCTGGGGCGCAGCGGATAACAGGACGAAGCCGCCCAGCCCGCCCCAGGCGGCCAACACGGTCAGGGTCAGGAAGGCAACGCCCAGCACCTTGCCGGTCAGGATTTCGGTGGCCGAGGCGGAAGACAGCAGCACCTCAAGGATGCGGTTCGACTTTTCCTCCATCACGCTGTTCAGCAGGATGGAGGCCCCGGTCAGGACCAGCGACCACAGCAGGAACCCGGCGCCCAGGCCGATGAAGGAAGGAAGGCGGTCGCGCATCGACACCTCGCCCCCGCTGGCGGCGTTGGGCGAGAAGGCCTTCACGTCAGGGCGGAAGGATTCGATCTGGTCGACCAGCGCGGGCGCGACGCCAGCGGAAACCAGCATCTGCTCGCGATAGCCGGTGCGAAGAGCGCTGCGGACGAAGTCGCCGACGTCGGAATCATTGGCGCGTCCGGTCCAGACCTGGGCGGCGGGACGGCCGTCCTGGCGGGTCAGGAAGACGACGGCGTCCAGACGCTGGTCCTCGGAGGCGGCCTTGTCCAAGGCATGGCGAATCGCTTTGTCACGCGTCGCTCCGGCGGGCGTGTCGGCAATGGCGGCGGGGGCGGGAACCAGCTTGATCTTGGGGCCGGCTAAAGAGGCGACGGCGCGTCCGGCGCCCGCCTGCCCCTTGGCGGCGGCGTCCTGTGCGCGTTGCTTCATGCGGTCCTGCTCGGCCTTGAGCGCGGACTGGACGACGGCGGCGAGACCTGAGGCCTGAGGGCCTTCCTCGACGATGGCGACAGCCTTGATCGGTTCAGCCGAGCGGATCAGCAGGGGGATGCCCCCGCCCAGCACCGCGAACAGAGGGAAGGCCAGAAGCGACAGCCAGAAGCCGACGGTCTTGGCATAGGCGACATATTCGCGTCGGGCGATCAGCAGGGTGCGCTTCATTGGGCGATCTCCCGAACGGCGGGCTGATCCGGGTGGTCGCCGGTCAGGCCGATGAAGGCGTCATGCAGGGTCGGCTCTTTCAGGGCGAAGCGGCGCACGTCCAGACCGCTTAGGAAGGCGGCCTTCAGCGTCTCTTGACCCGCAGCGCCGGGCAGAAGGGCGACCTTCAACTGACCGCCAGGCAGGGTTTCGACCCCCGCCACGCCGGGCAGGACGGCGGCGGCGTCAGCGGTGATGTCGCCCTCCAGATCAAGGAAACGGGGCGAAGTGGCGCGAGCCTCGTCCACCGTCCCCTCGAACGCCTTGCGGCCGCGCGCCAGCAGCACGACCTTGTCGCACAGACGTTCCGCATGCTGCATCACATGGGTGGAGAACAGGACCGTCGCGCCATCGGCGGCCAGCCCTCGGATCATTTCCTCCAACCCCTGCTGGTTCATGGGGTCCAGACCCGAGAACGGCTCGTCCAGAATGACGAACTCTGGCCGATGCACGACCGAGGCGATCAGTTGCACCTTCTGGGCCATGCCCTTGGACAGTTCTTTCATCTTCTTCTTTTGCGACGCGCCCAGACCCTGCTGTTCCAGCATCATCTTCGCGCGCTTCTTGCCTTCGGCCATGGGCAGGCCCTTCAGGGCGCCGAAGAAGGCCACGGCCTCGACCGGGGTCATTTTTTTGTAGAGGCCGCGTTCCTCAGGAAGAAAGCCGATGCGGTCGCGCACCAGACGCCCGTCGGCGGCGCCCAGAATGTCGATCCGGCCGCTGGTCGCGGGCTGCAGGCCCAGGATCATGCGCAGGGTCGAGGTCTTGCCCGCGCCGTTGGGCCCCAGGAAGCCGCAGATGGACCCCTTGGGAACCGCGAAGCTCAGGTCCCGGACGGCTTCGAAATCGCCATAGCGTTTCGTCACTCCATCCAGCGTCAATGCCGCCGTCATGCCGTCTCCCCGTTTCGTGGGTCGAGCCTAGCAAAGGTTCGGGAGACGACGCCAGCGTGAAGGGAATCAGGCCGCGGTTTTCACCGCGACCTGGAAACTGCTGCCCATGACGCGGGCAGGGTTCACCTGATCGCCATTGCGGCGGACTTCGAAATGCAGATGGGGGCCGGTGGAATAGCCGGTGGAGCCGACCAGACCGATGCGATGTTCCGGCGCGACCTTGTCGCCGGTGGCGACGTCGATGCGGCTGAGGTGGCCGTACAGGGTGGTCATGCCGTTGGGGTGGGCGATCTCGACGAAGTTGCCGTATCCGCCCGCGTCATAGCCGGTGCGGATCACTTCGCCCTCAGCGGCCGTGAAAACGGAAGTGCCCTGCGGTGCGGCGATATCGACGCCCTTATGGGCGCGGGCGCGGGCTTCAATGGCCAGTTTGCGAATGCCGAAGTCGGAGTTGACCGCGTAACCGCGCACCGGCGCCTCAAACGCGATCTGGCGCATGACGGGGCCGACTGTCTCGACCTGGGCCATGACCGGGGGCGCGACCGGGGCATAGGCGTCGTCGACCGTGATCGGCGATGCCGTCACAGCCGGCGCGGCGGCGGCGGCCAGTACGGCGACCGTAGCCAGTGCGGCGGTCTGACCCGTATGGATCAGCAGGGATTTCGCCCTCGACAAGGGGGCGGTCGGAAGCAGGCGTCGCATTCGGCGGCGTCTCCGGCGTCTGGCGCTTTTCGAGCGTTGAGCAGGGGCGCGGCGCGATAGGAGGCTGCGGACACCCGGCGGGGAGGCCGGGCTTATGCCCGCCTCATGGGGCGACTTTTGGACCCTGAATGGGCGGGGCAGGGTCGCAAATGACGAGGGTCAGGCGATGATGTCCGGCAGGATGCGGTCTTCGATCTTCACGATCTCGTCTTTCAGGGCCAGTTTCTTGCGCTTGAGACGGGCGATCATCAGCTGGTCGGGGATGGCGGCCAAGCCCAGGGCCTCAATGGAGGCGTCAAGGTCGGCATGCTCCTGGCGCAGCAGTTTGACGCGGGCTTGCAGCGCCGCTTCCTCTTCGCTGATGTCTGGAATGTCGTCGTTCATCGCAGTGTCCCCACGGCCTTATACGCCAGCGAATTTCAGGCCGGAAGGGCGTCGGCCAGACGGATCAGCGCCGGACGCGGCGTGATGCGCGACCAGACCCGCGTCGTGGCGGCCAGCCCGTCGACGGCGGGACGCGGCGCGCCTGACGGCGACGGCGTCAGCGCCTCCAGCGCCTCAAGCAGATGCTTCTCGGCCTCAAGCTCCAACGCCTTGATGTGGTTGCGCACGCTCTCACGCGGGCCGTCGTCGATGTCTGAAACGGGCGCCTTCAGGGTGCGGCGCACGGCGCGCAAGGGCGCGACCACAACACCGTCCCAGGCGCGGGCGGTGTCGCAGGCGGCCTCGATCGTCTCCTCGTCCGGGCGACGGCCGGTGACGGCGGCCCAGGCCGACCACAGCAGCAGAGGGACGTTCTGTTCGTGATGATCCTGCAGCGCCAGGCAGGCGTCGGCCACATCCGGCGCGGCATAGGCGGCGACCGCCCAATCCCAGAGCGACATTATTTCAGCCCATCCCAACGCTTCACCGCCGACCAGTCCAGACCGAACAGATCCAGCGCGCGTCCGACCGACTGATCCACCATCTCCATGATGGAGGCGGGCCTTGCATAGAGGGCGGGCAGGGGCGGGGCGATGACGGCGCCCATTTCGGTCAGGGTCGTCATGGTGCGCAGGTGGCCAAGATGCAGCGGCGTCTCGCGCACCATCAGAACCAGCGTGCGACGTTCCTTCAGCGTCACGTCCGCCGCGCGGGTCAGCAGGGACGAGGTCACGCCCGTGGCGATCTCGCTCATGGTCTTCACCGAACAAGGCGCGACTATCATGCCCAGGGTGCGGAAGGAGCCGGAGGCGATGGTCGCGCCGACGTCTCCCAGTTTGTAAACCACGTCCGCCTTGCCGGTCAGGTCGTCGGGGGACATTTCGGTCTCCTGCGACAAAGTGAGCAGGGCGGCTTTTGTCACGACCAGATGGCTCTCGACGCCCAGGTCTTTCAGCGCATCCAGCACGCGCGCGCCGTAAATCACGCCGGAAGCCCCTGAAATCCCGACCACTATTCGCGAGAGCGGGGTTTGTATGGCTCCGTTCACAACATCGACCATTTTGGGGGGCAGTCTCCGTGGGGTCCGGCGAAGCGGGCTGTCACTGGAATGTGATTCCACAGCCTGCCGATCCGGGCGCTCACTCTAGTGGTCCCTAACCAACGGAGGCGCAAGCCATGACCATCGAGGCTCGTATTCGCGAACTGGGTAATCGTCATCGCGTTCTGGATCAGACGATCCAGAAGGTCTTGACCCGCCCGTCCGTGGACCCGCTGCAGGTCAGGGAGCTCAAGCAGAAGAAGCTTAGGCTGAAGGAAGAAATCACCAGTCTGGAGGCGCGAGCGACCTAGCGCCGCTCACGACCTCCCGAAAATGACGACGGCCCCGGAGCGCGATCTCCGGGGCCGTTTTGTTTTAGTCGCTGTTTAGCGAAGATCAGTCGCGCTTGCCGAAGACCGACTCGGCGGTGGGTTCGGCGCTGGGGCGTTCGCGGGCTTCGGGGACGAAGTCGGGCTCGGCCTCTTCAACGACGGCCTGGATTGTGCCGCCGCCGTTCTTGAGGTCGTCCTTGGCCTTCTTGTCAGCGGCCTTCTTGACCACTTCGTCCAGAACCAGCTGGCCGACCAGACCCAGTGTCACCGGGTCGACGGGCTTGATGTTGGCCGAGTTCCAGTGCGTGCGGTTGCGCACGCTTTCGATCGTGGACTTGGTGGTGCCCAGCAGTTTTGCGATCTGGGCGTCGGCGACTTCCGGATGGTTGCGCACGAACCAGGCGATGGCGTCCGGGCGGTCCTGGCGACGCGAGACAGGCGTGTATTTCGGCGCAGGCTTGGTCGACTTCAGCAGTTCGGCGTGCCGGCTGACGATAGCCTTCATCCGATAGTTTTCGTCGGCCTGGGCCTTGTCCAGCTCTTCGCGAGTCAGTTGACCGCCGGTGACGGGATCAACGCCGCGAATGTCGCGCGCCACGTCGCCGTCGGCGATGCCGCGCACTTCCAGCGGGTGCAGGCCGCAGAAATCCGCGATCTGCTCAAAGCTGAGAGAGGTGTTGTCGACCAGCCAGACCGCAGTGGCCTTGGGCATCAGAATGTCGCTCATGGGGCGTTCGTCCCGGTATGAATTTTGCAGCCGAAGGGGCCGTCGGCAGGCGTTGGATACGACGGCGCCCGGCCTTTCGACCGGGCGCTTATGGTTTCGATATAGGCCTATTCGCGTGAAAAGAAAACGCTGACCGACAATGCTATACAGCGAAGGTTCATGTTCGGCGGCCTAGTTCGGTCAACAGGAGGCGCCGCCTCATTCAGGAGAGGAAGAATACAATGTCTATTCTGTTGGGAGCCGCCATGGTCGCCGCCATGGCTTCGGGCCAGGATTTTTCAACGCAGCGGGTCGCGCCGCGCGGCAGCTACGCCCAGACCTGTTCCGACTCTTACACCAATCAGGGACGGCTCTATGCCGACTGCCGTGACGAGCGGGGCCAGATCCGCGGCACCTCGATCGAATTGGCGCGCTGCAGCGGTGATGAGATCGTCAACATGAACGGCCTTCTGGTTTGCGGCCGCACGCGCGGCGAATATGAGGATCGCGGTCCCGGTCGTCCCGGTCGTCCCGGCCAAGGTGGAGACAATGGCGGCGGTTGGGGCAATGGCCGCACGCCCCAGGGCAGCTACACCGGCAGCTGCAACGCTATCTCGGTGCGCGGCGACCAACTGACCGCGACCTGCCGCGACACGCGCCGCAACGAACGCACCAGCACCCTGAACATCAGCCGTTGCGGGCGTGCGGACATCAGCAACGACAATGGACTGCTGGTCTGTGGTCCGCAACGCGGTCAATGGGTCGGCGGCGGAAACGGCGGCGGCTGGGGCGGCGGCAACGGCGGTTGGGGCCGGACCGCGATCACAGTCTACGACAACGCCAACTTCCGTGGCTCGTCGCGTGAGTTTGTCGATGAGGACACCAACCTGGGCCGCACGCCCTTCAACGACCGCATCGTCTCGATCCGGGTTCAGGGTCGGTGGGAAGTCTGCACGGACGCCAACTTCCGGGGCCGCTGCCGCGTCATAGATCGTGACGTGAGCCGTCTGGACGGGAACTTCTACCGCAGCATCTCGTCGTTGCGCCCGGTCGGTCGTCGCTAGGTCGCGAGCAAATATGCCCCGGAGCCGGACGTTCGGCTCCGGGGCGGACGGTTTCAGGCCGTCAGGACGATCTTGCCGACGTGATCGCCCGCTTCCAGTGCGCGGTGAGCGTCGGCGGCGTTCTCCAGCGGGAAGGTCGCGTGGATCGGCGGCCTGACTGCGCCCGATGCGATCCAGGGCAGGGCGGCCGCTTCAACAGCGGCGGTCAGGCGGGCCTTCTCGTCGGCAGGTCGCGCGCGCAGGGTCGAACCCGTCAGGGTCAGGCGTTTGACCATGATCCGCATCAGATCCACCTCGGCCAACGCCCCCGTCAGGGTGGCGATCATCACCCAACGGCCTCCGGTCTTCAGGGCCCTGAGGTTCAGTTCGGCGTAATCGCGTCCCACCATGTCCAACACAACGTCCGCGCCGCCAGCCTCGGCGATGGCGCCGGCCAGATCATCGGTTCTGGCGTCCAGGCTGAGATCGGCGCCCAGCGCCTTGGCGGCGGCGGCCTTTTCGGCTCCGCGAGAGGTGGCGATGACCCTGGCGCCTGCCGCCTTGGCCATCTGGATGGCGGTGACCCCGATGCCGCTGGTCGCGCCGTGGATCAGCAGGGTCTCGCCCGCCTTTAATCCGCCCGCCTCGAACACATTGGCGAAGACGGTGAAGACCGTCTCGGGCAGGGCCGCCGCCTGGACATAGTCCAGGTCTGCGGGGATCGGCAGGACGTGGCGGGCGTCTACGACCGCCCTGTCCGCATAGCCGCCGCCGCCCAGCAGGGCGAACACCCGGTCGCCGGTCCGCCAGTGGTCGACGCCTTCACCGACCGCCTCGACCTCGCCGGCGACCTCAAGGCCCATGACATCGGATGCGCCGGGGGGCGGGGGATAGGCGCCGATGCGTTGCAGCAGATCGGGACGGTTGACCCCGGCGGCATGGACGCGGATCACGACCTGGCCCGGTCCCGGCGTGGGATCGGGGCGTTCGGCCAGGCGCAGGGCCTCCGCCGGGCCTGACCCGCCTTGGATGGTGATGATGCGCATGGTGGGGCTCCGCTTGCATTCGTCCGTGTCCGGGCGCTCTCATATGGGTTTGAGGCCGTGTCCGGCCAGTGCAGCAGAGACAGAAAGGGACGCCATGTTTGAAGATATCGAACCCCGGCCCCAGCGCGGCGAGGCCCTGACTGCATTGTCACGGGAAGATCTGGATCTGGTTTCGGTGGGAGATCTGCAGGCGCGGATCGAGGCGCTGCACCGTGAAATCGCGCGCAGTCAGGCGGCCATGGAGGCCAAGCAATCCAAGAAGAACGCGGCGGACGCCCTGTTCAACTTCGGCTCTTGAATCGCCCATTAAGGTAAATCATGGCATGACGGTTGCAGGTGCGATGCCACCGGCGCCGCCATGGGCCCATTTCAGGACCAATCCTAGATCCGATGATGATGTCTGATACGACCCCGCATTCGGCACAGACCTCGGCGGCGGCGCTGGAGCGCGGACGAACCGTGCGTGACTTCGCCCGTTCCGAACTGTTCGACCGCACCTTCCGCGAAGGCATGGAGCTGGTCGAGGAGACCGCCGCCTATCTGGACGGCGAAGGGCGGCGTGATTCCAAGATACTGTCGCGGGCTGCGGCCCTGGCCTATGCCGCCGAGAGCATGAAGCTGACCACGCGCCTGATGCAGATTGCGTCCTGGCTGCTGGTGCAGCGGGCCGTGCGCGAAGACGACATGACCGCCGAGGCGGCGTGCGCGCCACGCTATCGCCTGAATGACCGCAAGGTAGAGGCGGAGCCCAGCCACGCTGAACTGCCCATCGCGCTGATCGAATATGTGGTGCGTTCCGAGAAACTCTTCGACCGGGCCCTCTATCTGGATCGGCGCATGTATCTCGACGGTCAGGACGAGACGCCTGAGAACCCGGTGCTGAGCCAGTTGGGCATGTTGGAAGCGGCGTTCAAGGTCTGATCAGACCCCGTCCCCTCCCGCAGGGGAAGGGGGAATGCCGGGTTCAATCGTCATTCCGGGGCTGAGCGAAGCGAAGAACCCGGAACCCAGAGTTGCGGCGTTGTTGCTGGCGTATTCTGCGCCGGATTGCGAGCCTCCTGGGTTCCGGGTTCGTCCTACGGACGCCCCGGAAGGACGGTTTGGAGTTGAGTGTCGATTGCCTTCTAGGCAGCGCCCTTACGGCCCGACGTCGCTGGCGTCGCGGCGGCCGCCGTCGTCGATGGGCTTGGGCAGGCTGACGGCGATGCCCAGCGCCTGGGCCAGCTTGTCGTCGCGGCCATAGCCGTCCTCGCGGAAGGCCACGCGGCCCTGACCGTCCACGAAGGCGGTCCAATACAGCAGGCGCACCGAGATTTCGCGGCCGGTGGTGACACGGGTCGTCTCACGGCTGTCCTGAGCGGCGTCGAACTGGTTCAGCTTGATCGGGTCGGGCGACAGCAGCAGGCGTGCGAACTCCACCGCATCCTGAACCCGGACGCAGCCGTGGCTTCGCTGGCGCATGGACAGGTTGAATGCGCCCTTGGACGGGGTGTCGTGCAGGAAGATGGCGTAGCTGTCGCGCAGTTCGAACTTCACATAGCCAAGGGCCGAGCGGGGACCCGCGCGCTGGATGACCGTGCCGTTCTGCACATACATGTCGTTGGCGGCCAGGTAGCCTGGTCCCTTGGGCAGGATTTCGCGGCGCGCGATGCCGGCGGGCACATACCAGGGCGGATTGGCCACGACCGAGGCGAACGGCTTTTCAAGGCTGGGCGTCTGGTTGTCGGCCGATCCCACGACCACGCGGTTGGAGTGGACCGGCTTGCCGTCCTTCCAATAGACCATGATGGCGGCGGCGGTGTTGACCTCGATCCGCTCGGGCGCGACATCGCGCTTCAGCCAGCGGCGGCGTTCCAGGTTCAGGGCGATCTGGCGGGCGCGGTTTTCAGCCGTCGCCGACAGCGAACGCTGGGTGCCGGGGCCGACGCGGCCGTCTGCGCCAAGGCCATGGCGAACCTGGAAGCCTTCGACCGCCTTTTGCAGTTCCGAACTGTAGGTCAGGCCCTGGGCCTTCAGGCGGGCGCCGTCCGCGGACGTCAGATCACCCTCGGCGACCAGGCGGTCGATCAGGGCGGGGATGCGACGGTCGCTGGCGTTCGGTTCGATGGTCGGACCGGCGGGGAAGGCGGGCCAGCCGCCCTGGGCCGCCAGACGCCGATAGCGGACATATCCGGCGGACAGGTTCTGATAGCCGATGTCGGTCGGCGCCAGACCTTCGAACCAGTCCAGCAGAATGTTGCGGCTCAGGGCGTCAGAGAGGCCGCGCGGCAGGTCGACGCGGTTCTTCTGCATCTCCCACAGGTCCTCGACCGTCTCGGGCCGCACCTTGCCCAGCGCCAGCGCACGGCCATAGCCCAGCGCCGCCGCCGTGGTCCGCAGGTCGGAAGAGGCCGGATCGGCCGCCAGTCCGACGAAATCGAAGAAGTCGCCCGACGCCAGCCCGTGACGCTCCGAGCGCTGGGCCACGGCGTTCAGGGCGCGGATGCGTTCTGCGTTCCATACCGGACGCCAGCCGTTCATTTCATAGAAGGCGCGCACATCGGGCTGCTGGGCCTGGGGCAGGCGGCTGATCTGGTCGTTGAAGCTGTTGTAGAAGGCGGTCGCCTCTGGTGTGCGCTGCACATACACTTGTTGCGCGCGCGCCGTAGAGCCAAGGGCCATGGCCGCAGTCGCGACGCCCAGACCCATTTCCCGTCTATTCATAACCCGTCTGCTTCTCGATCAGTTCGACCCCCGTGGATCGATGCTTTGCTTTGCCTTACCCCGAACGCCCATATGTTATCGGTGTTCCAGACAAACAAAAAGCGCCGGTCCTGCGACCGACGCTCTTCGTGACCATAATGCTGCAGTATGCCGCAGCGTCGGGTCTTACTTCTTGATGAAGCCGGCGAACTTGTTGTTGAAGCGCGAAACGCGGCCGCCGCGGTCCAGCAGGTGGGCGTTGCCGCCGGTCCAGGCCGGGTGCGTCGACGGATCGATGTCGAGGGCCAGCTTGTCGCCTTCCTTACCGTAGGTCGAACGGGTCTGGTAGGTGCTGCCATCGGTCATCACGACGGTGATGAAGTGGTAGTCGGGGTGCGTATCGGGCTTCATGATGGTCGTCCGGTCTCTGGCGCGGTGACGATGCCGACCGTCCGTGCGCATGAAATGAGAAACCCGCCGATCAGGGCGGGAATGAGCGGCGGCGTTTACACCGGGGGGCGTTCCGGGGCAAGAGGCAGGCGCAATGACCGATCTTCCCCCCGCCGCATCCCATCATTCCGCCAGAGCCGAACTGGAAGGCCGCCCCAGTGCGGGCGCCCTGCTGGCCGAACAAATGTCAGAAGCGGGCGAAAAACGCGCCAAGCGTCGTGACATCCGCCCGCTCGCGCGACTGATTCCCTATGCTCTGCGCCACAAGGGCCATGCCCTGACGGCGGTGTTCTGGCTGCTGCTGTCGACCGCGGCGTCGCTGGGGCTGACGGCGCTGGCGCGTGGGGCCATCGACCACGGGTTCGAGGCGGGCGGCGCGAACCTGAACATCTGGTTTCTGCTGCTAGGGGGCAACGCCCTGTTCCTGGGGCTGGCCACGGCGGCGCGCTATTATTACGTCACCCGCACGGGGGAGCGGGTGATCGCGGACCTGCGCAAGGGTCTGTTCGGGCGCATCCTGACGCTGGACCCGTCCTTCTACGCCCATATGCGCACCGGCGAGGTGCTGTCGCGCCTGACCACGGACATCGCCCTGGTCGAGACGCTGATGACCACATCAGTGTCCTATGCGCTGCGCAACTTCCTGACGTTGATCGGGGGCGTGGCCCTGCTGTTCTTCGTCAGCCCCAAGCTGACCGGCCTGGTGCTGCTGATCGTGCCGTTCCTGTTGGGGCCGATCTTTATTTTCGGGCGGCGGGTGCGCAAGCTGACGGTCAAGTCGCAGGACCGTTTCGCAAACGCCGTCGGCTTCGCCGGTGAAAGCGTGGACGCCATCGAGACGGTTCAGGCCTTCGGTCGTGAACGCAGCGCCATCAATCGCTTCGGCGCGGCGGTGGAGGATGCCTTCGCGGCGTCCCTGACCCGCATGGCCGCGCGGGCCTGGATGACGGCCCTGATCATCGTCGTCATGTTCGGCGGCGTGACCCTGGTGCTGTGGCTGGGCGCGCAGGATGTGGTCGCAGGGGTGATGTCGCCCGGCGCCCTGCTGCAGTTCGTGCTGTTGTCGGTGTTCGCGGCGGGCGCGGTCGGGGCGCTGGGCGAAAGCTGGGGCGACGTGCAGAAGGCGGCGGGCGCCATGGAGCGGATCGAAGAGCTGATGCGCGCGGCGCCGGGCATCGCACCACCCGCCCACGCCACCGCCCTGCCTCAACCCCCGCGCGGGGAGGTGTCGATGTCGGCGGTCGGATTCTCCTATCCGGGACGGCCCGACCTGCCTGCGTTGAAGGGCTTCAGCCTGACCGTGCGTCCAGGCGAGACAGTGGCGCTCGTCGGGCCGTCGGGCGCGGGCAAGTCGACGGTCTTCCGTCTGCTGCTGCGCTTCTATGATCCGCAGACGGGGCTGGTGTCGGTCGACGGCGTGGATGTGCGCGAGGCTGATCCGGTCGCGGTGCGAAACCGTTTCGCCTGGGTGTCGCAGGAGACGCCGCTGTTCTCAGGCTCGGCTTTGGAGAACATCCAGTTCGGGCGTGAGGAGACGACGCTGGACGAAGCCCGGATCGTCGCAGAGAAGGCCCAGGCGTTGGCCTTTATCGACGCCCTGCCGGAAGGCTTCGACACGCCGCTGGGCGAACGCGGCAAGAGCCTGTCTGGCGGTCAGCGCCAGCGTCTGGCCATCGCACGCGCCCTGGTCCGCGATGCGCCGATCCTGCTGCTGGACGAGGCCACCAGCGCCCTCGACGCCGAAAGCGAGCGTCTGGTGCAGCAGGCGCTGGATCAGGCGATGGAGGAGCGCACCACCCTGGTCATCGCCCACCGTCTGGCGACCGTCCTGCGCGCCGATCGCATCGTCGTCATGGACGATGGCCGCGTGGTCGAGGAAGGCACGCACGACCAACTGGTGGCGCAGGGCGGCCTGTATGCGCGTCTGGCGGAGCTGCAGTTCCGGGGGACGTAGGGCTCATCCGTCATCGTCGGTTCAGGTTGACCTTGGATCGTCATTCCGGGGCTGAGCGAAGCGAAGAACCCGGAACCCAGGGCTGCGGCGCCGTTGCTGGACGTATTCGACGCCGGATTGCGAGCCTCCTGGATTCCGAGTTCGTCCTACGGACGCCCCGGAATGGCGGTTTGGGCTGAATGTCGATTAAACCTACAGCAGCCCTTTGCGCGCCAGTGCGGGGAAGTCGCTGAAGATGGCGTCCACGCCAGTCTCTGACAGCGCGTGGACATAGTTCGCCATGTCGCCATGGGCGCCGGGCAGGCCGCCAGATCGGTATTCCAGCGGCAGGAAGAAGTTTTCCGCCCTCAGGGTCCAGACGACGACTTTCAGGCCTGCGGCATGGGCGTCGCTGACCAAGGACGATGGCGCGGTCGAATGGCCCTGCGCGTCGCGGGGGATGACCAGCGTCACCTCCGGCGCCACCCATGAAGCGTAGGCGGCGATGGTCTTCAAGCCTTGAGGCGTGACCATCTGGGCATAGGTCAGGTCGGGCCGATCCTCGGGCGTGCCGCTCGCGCCGACCAGTTGGGCCAGCGGCGCCCTGATGCGGCGCGACAGCCGTTCCAGCGGCCCAACCTCGAAACATTGAATGATGATGGGCGCATCGGCGCCCGTCAGGTTCAGCCGCTCCAGTTCTGCAACGAAAGCGTCTTCCATCGACAGGCCGATCCCGGCGAAATAGCTCGGGTGTTTCAGTTCCGGCGCCACGGCGATGGAGCGTCCGGTGCGGGCCGAGGCTTCGCGTGCGATCTGAACCACCTCGTCGAAGGTGAGGATCGGGTCGCGGCCGTCGTAGGCGACATTGCCGGGGCGAACCTGCGGAAGGCGCTCGCGGGCGCGCAGGGTCTTCAGTTCGGCCAGAGTGAAGTCTTCGGTGAACCAGCCGACGGTCACGACGCCGTCGATGGTCCGGGTCGTCCTGCGGTCGGCGAATTCCGGGCGGCTGGCCACATCTGTCGTGCCGCCGATTTCGTTTTCATGTCGGTCGATGAAGACGCCGTCTTTGGACATCACCAGATCGGGCTCGATCACATCCGCTCCCTGTTCGATGGCCAGTTCATAGGCCGAACGGGTGTGTTCGGGCCGTTCGCCCGATGCGCCCCGGTGGGCGATGATCAAGGGCTGGGCCACGGCGGGCGCTCCTGTGAACAGGATCAGGGCGGTCAGGATGGCGCGGAACATGGCCGCTGGATAGGGCCGGGACGCGACGCGGGCGTGACAGTCCGTGCGCGCTCCGCCTCCCGACGCTGAGGAGGCGGAGGCTTGTGCGCGGCTTTACGCGCCCTGCAGCACCTTGCGAAGCTGCGGGTGCAGTTCGGTGTTGGCGGCCAGGATGGTCGAGCCCGTCTTGGGGTCGCCGTCGTTGTCGATGGTGGTGACGCGGCCGCCCGCCTCGGTGACGAACAGGATGCCCGCCGCCACGTCCCAGGGCTTCAGGTTGCGCTCATAATAGGCGTCATAGCGGCCTGCCGCGACCCAGGCGAAGTCCAGGGCGGCGGAGCCGAGGCGGCGGATGCCCGCGACGCGCTGGCCCACGGCGTGGATGTCCTTGATGGCCTGGGCGTGGCCCGACTTGCCTATGAAGGGCAGGCCGGTGGCGATCAGGCTTTCGGACAAGTCGCGACGGCCCGCGACGCGGATGCGCTGGTCGTTCAGATAGCATCCCTTGCCCTTTTCGGCCCAGAACAGCTCGTTCATGACGGGATTGTAGGTGACGCCGGCGACGATCTCGGACGAGCCGTCGGGCGCGCGGCGCTCCAAGCCCACCGTGATGGCGAAGTGGGGCAGGGCGTGCATGAAGTTGGTGGTGCCGTCGATGGGGTCGACGATCCAGGTATGGGACTTGTCGGTGCCTTCGACCATGCCGCGTTCTTCGCCCAGGAAGCCGTATCCGGGGCGGGCCTTCATCAGCAGTTCGAACAGGGTGTCCTCGGCCCGCAGGTCGGCGGCGGTGACGAAATCACCGGGGCCTTTGCGCGAGACCTGAAGCTGGGAGACTTCGCCGAAGTCGCGCATCATGGGGCGGGCGGTCTTGCGGACCGCATCGGTCATGACCTGAAGAAGGGCGGAGGCGAGAGCCATGGGGGAATCTCCTGGTCCGAAAGTCCTTCAAGGCGTCAGCCCGGACAGACGGAGAAGTTCAAGGGGCGACGTCTGGGCGGCGTCGGTGAAAACTGCTGGTGAGCAAGGAGTGAGCGAAAGGTTCAGCCTCGGCTCGCCCCTTGCTCACCCGGATCGTCAGTCCGCGCGGCGGACGTATTCGCCGGTCGCCGTGTCGACGACGATGCGCTCGCCCGCCGACATATAGGGCGGGATCATGATGCGCACGCCGTTCGAGGCGGTGGCGGGCTTGTAGGAGGAAGAAGCCGTCTGGCCCTTCACCGTCGGCTCGGTCTCGGCGACTTCCAGCACCACCTGATCCGGCAGCTCCAGGCCGATCGGGCGGCCTTCGTGCGATTCGATGACCACCTTCATGCCTTCCTGCAGGTAGGGGATGCGGTCTTCGCCGACCCAGTCCTTCTGCAGTTCGATCTGCTCGTAGGACTCATCGTCCATGAAGACCAGGCTGTCGCCATTGTCGAACAGATAGGAATAGTCGCGCTGCTCAAGCGTCACGCGCTCGACCTTGTCTTCCGAACGGAACCGTTCGTTCAGCTTGTTGCCGGTTTCGAGGTTCTTGGCCTCGACGTTGGCGAAGGCGCCGCCCTTGCCGGGCTTGACGTGGCTGGCCTTGGTGACGACCCACAGGCCGCCATTGTGCTGCAGGACCATGCCGGGCTTGATGGTGTTGCCGTTGATCTTCATGGGGTCACATCGGAATTGGGGTTGCGCTCACGCAGCCGGTCCGGAGCATGGCGAAGGGCGCGACCCGTAAAGGAAGCCCCGCAAAAGCACAATACGGGCGCTTAATGCAGGGTGCGGAGCCGATCGCCGACCTGGCTGGCTTTTCTGTGAATATAGTTGCCGACCCGGACGCCCGCGCCGGTGGGGGCCGCCATCTTGCCGGCGCCCTCATTCAGCTTGCGCGCCTCGTGGGCGAAGGCGGCGGCCAGACCTGCGGAAGACATGGCCGCAAAGACCTGCTTCCACATCGATGCAGGGCGAAGCCCAAGCCAGACGGCGTTTACGGTCTGGGCGGCGGCCCAAAGGCCCATGGCGATCGTGCGCTCGCGCGCAGGCGGAGCGTTCCAGACCCTGACCGCCGACAGGGTGGTGGCGGAAAAGACGGCGGGCAGGATCAGGCTGAAGGCTCCCTGCGGTTTTTCAGCGACAGGCAGGTCACGATCGCGAACCTGTTTCAGCGAACGCTTCGGCTTTAATGCGCCCGAGGCGATGGCGGTGGCCAGAAGGGCGAAGCCTGCCGTGACGATGATGCCGGCGACGACATGGCTGGCGCTGCGGCCCTCGCTGTTCAGAAAGTCCGTCGCCGCATCGCGTACGTCGTCGATGGCTTCGTCGATGTCAGTCATGGTCCGCTCCAGCTTAACCCCAGGAATGTCCTGTGAAAGCAAATGGCCGGAGCGGATCGGGGTTCCCTCAGGCGCCGGTTGCGGCGCCGTCGGTGACGATTTCCTTCATGGCCGACTGCAGATAGTTCTGGGCGCCCATCAGCTCGATCAGCTTGTGCTGGTTTTCGAGGAAGTCGATGTGCTCCTCGGTGTCGGCCAGGATCTTCATCAACAGGTCGCGGCTGACATAGTCGCGGGTTTCCTCGCACTGGGTCACGGCGGCGGCCGTCGTGGCCCGGCTGTCCAGTTCCAGCTGCAGGTCGGCGCCCAGGCATTCGATGGGGTCTTCACCAACCTTCAGCTTGTGCAGGTCCTGCAGGTTGGGCAGGCCGTCCAGGAAGAGGATGCGTTTGATCAGCATGTCGGCGTGCTTCATCTCGCCGATCGATTCTTCGTAGATGACGTTGCCCAGGTGGGCCAGGCCCCAGCTTTCGAACATGCGAGCATGCAGGAAATACTGATTCACTGCGGTCAGTTCGTTGGTCAGCACTGCGTTCAGCGTGCGGATGATTGCGGGGTCGCCCTTCATGGCCATGGTCCTTGGTCTCGCCACGGCGCGTTCGCCGTCTGTTGAGCGAGGCAATACCACAGTAAAACCCGCATTGGTTATTTGCGAGTTTTTATCAGTACATTGATAGTGCGAGTGATTTTCGCCCGCGATACGCGCCGCCGACTACTCGGCTGCGAGTGCGAATGCTTCGCGGCTGTCCTGGATCATCTGACGCATTTCGCATACGCATTTGGCGCACTGGGCCTGGCATTGATGGCTGGCGAAAATATCGCGCGGGCGGCACGCGCCCGCCTCGATCGACTGGGCGACATCACGCTTGCGAAGGCCATTGCAGTTGCAGACGTACACGAAGGTTCTACGCGATCCACTGACTGAGAATGGTTCGCTATAGCATCCTTAAAGGCGATTGCAAGTCGTTCTCAGGGGTGGGCCGTTGACGGATCGCCGCGGGAGGGGGAAGGACGCGCATGGCCAGAACTCCCACCGCCCCCGAGCGTCCGCCCTGCCGACTGTATTTGATCACGCCGCCGACGATTCCCGATCTGCACGGCTTTGCGCAGACGCTGGACCAGGCCTTGGCTGCCGGTGATGTGGCGGCGCTGCAGATCAGGTTGAAACCTGCGGACGATGCGACGATCCGCGCGGCGGTCGAGTTGCTGGCCCCCATCGCACGGCGCCATGAGGTGGCGGTCCTGCTGAACGACCGACCTGATCTGGCCAAGGCGACGGGCTGTGACGGGGTTCACATCGGCCAGGAAGACGGTTCCCTGGCCGAGGCGCGGCGCATTCTGGGGCCGGACGCCATGATCGGCGTAACCTGTCACGATGACCGCGATCTGGCCTGGGACGCCGCTGAGGACGGAGCGGATTATGTGGCCTTCGGCGCCTTCTATCCGACTGACACCAAGCATACGGTGCATCGACCGCCTCTGACCCTTCTAACCGTATGGCAGGAGACGGTTGAAATCCCCTGCGTCGCCATCGGCGGCATCACTGTGGACAATGCATCGGAGGTCGCCAAGGCAGGCGCGGACTTCATCGCTGTCAGCGGCGGGGTGTGGAATCATCCGAAGGGCGCAGCCTATGCGGTGGCCGCCTTCAACCTGGTGCTGAAACCTTAGTTTCAGGGGATATTAGGAACCCTGTGCATAGTCTCCGGGCCTTAGTTTTCGTCCGAGATTATCGCTATGAGCCGTGTGCTCGACATCGAAAAACCTGCCCTGCGCAAGACTGCCGACGCGGTCGAGATGCGTCGGGTGGTCAAGGAGGACGGCCGAGAGGCGGTCCGCGCATTTGAACATCCGCTGACATTGATCGGGACCGGGCTGGCGGTCGCCATTCTGGTTGTGGCGTCGATCTTGTTTACGCGCTCTTCCGGCATGGTCGCGGGGTTGTGGGGGGCAGGCGGCGTCGCCATCGCCATCTGGTTGAGGAACAGCCACAGCCGCAAGGAAGACGCTGCCTTCCTCGCGGTCCTGACGGTCAGCATTCTGGTTGGCGAGATTCTGGCCGGAAATGCGCCGGGCTATTCGGTGTTGTTCACCTTCGCCAATGTTCTTGAAATCACGCTGGGAGTGATCCTGAGCCGCCGCATCGCGCCAGGCCAGAACATGTCCAGCGTCACCATGACGGGGCGGTTCGTATTCGCTGCAGCCCTGATCGCCCCGATTCCTGCGGGGCTGTTCATCTCTGGCATGATTGCGCTGACGGGGCAGGGCGAATTCCTGGAAAGCTTCCAGATCTGGTGGTTCGGCCATGCGATGGGGATCGCCATTCTGGGCTGTTTCGGGCTGGCCCTTACGCGGGCAAGCGTCGCCCGCCTGATGCGACCCCTGCGTCTGGTCGAGTTCGGCGTCCTCATGCTGGCCATCGGGCTGGTCTATACCGCCATCTATGATGGGCGCCTGACGTTCAGCTTCGTGCTTCTGCCCTTGCTTATGCTGGCTGCGGCGCGCCTGGGTGTGATCGGGGCGGTGAGCGGCCTGTTGATCGTCGCTGTTCTGGCGGTGGGATCAGCAATGCGAGGTTCAGGCCCCCTCCTGTCGGACGCGCCTGTGCCGGATCAGGTCATGGCGGCGCAGTTGCTGGTGCTGATCGGCTATGCGCCCATGATCCTGCTCGCGTCACTGTTGGAAGACCGCAACAGGCTGGCGGCGCACGCCAGGATTGGACAGGCACGGGCCGAACGGTCGTCCGAGGCCAAGTCCCGGCTGCTCGCCAATGTCGCCCATGAGATCAAGAGCCCCGTCGCCGGAATTATCGGCATCGGCGAACTCTGGAAAGACGGCCGGTTGGGCGAGGTCACGCCTCAGCAGGCCGAAATGGCGGAGATGCTGGTCCGCACGGCACGGCAGGTTGAGGCCCTGGCTCACGACCTGTTGGATGTAGCCCGCGCCGAGGCGGGCGCGATCAAGGTGGATGCACGCCCGACGGATGTGGCGGGCCTGTTGGAGGATACGCGCCGCGCCGCGCTGCTGCGTCCCGAAGCGCAGGGTCTGACCATTGACGTCGAGGTCGAAGGGGACGGCCTGACGGTTCTGGCCGATTCCCAGCGCCTGGCTCAGGTCATCGATAATCTGATGTCGAATGCCTTGAAATATGGGGCGTCTGGCGGTCGGATCATTCTTCGCGCGGCGCGTGCGGGGGATTGTGTGCGGATCGAGGTGGCGGACTTCGGCCCGGGCCTCAGCCTTGAGAAACAGGCTCAACTGTTCGAACCGTTCAACCGGCTGGGTCTGGAGCGTTCCAGCATCGAAGGGCATGGCGTCGGTCTGGCCCTGGCCAAGCGCCTGGTGGAGTTGCAGCAGGGCGCGATCGGCGTCGAGTCGGCCTTGGGGCAGGGGGCTGTGTTCTGGGTGCAGATGCCCAAGGCCTGATCTGGCTTTGCCGTCCGCGCGTGTGAGCGTAAGGGTCAATGCATGTCGATGATCGCACTCGCCGCCGCCGTCCTGTTGTCCGGGCAGACGACCCCGCCCGCCTCGCGTCCGGGATCGGACCTGACGCGCGATCTGAACAGCCTGCCGCCGTCTTCGGTTGCTGCGCCTGTCGCTCCTGCGACACCTGCCCCGTCTTCGCCCGCGACATCGCCCACGCCGCGTCCAATTGCGCCCGCTGCTGAGGTTGCGCCACGACCGGCTGCGTCTGCTCCAGCCCCCGCGGCTTCGCTGACCCATGACTTGAACAGCTTGCCGCCGTCCGCCGTCGCCCGTCCTGCGGCGCCGACGCCCGTTCAGGCGCAGGGGCCGTCAGCGCCTGCAAGATCTTCGGCCGCAACGGTGCGCCCAGCGACGGCTGTCCCCGTGTCGGAGCCCGTTCGTCCGGTCATCGCGCCGCCAGCATCTGTTGCGACGCCTCGTCCCACGACGGTTGCGCCTGTCGCTGCACCCGCACCAGCGCAAACTCGTCCCATTACGGCGCCGTCAGCGCCCGTTCCAGCGCCCGCGCCCGCCGCCCGCATTCTGACGTCGGCGGAAATCGCGGCTCTGCCGTTCACCGTTGATCTGCCGGACGGTCTGGGGCTCGTGCGTGCACCTGCCGGGACCGACGGCGCCGTCTATTCCGTGCGCCGCGGGGGCCAGACGCTGCTGATGATCTATGCCGGGCCGTCGTCGCAGTTCCCGATCTATGACGGCGAACAGGTCAACGCCTCGGGGCGCGCTTCCATCGTGGTGACCGAAGACGGCCGCCGTCTGGCGCTGGAGCACCTGTTCCAACGCCAGGCTGCCCCGCGCGAAATCCACGTCTGGGTCGCCAGCGTCGAGGGGGCGGACCGGGCGCTGGCCGAACAGATCGGCCAGTCGGTAGATCCCCGGTAGACCCTTTAGTTTTCCGACCAGACGGCCAGCTCGGTTCCGGCCGGATCGGCGAAGTGGAACCGGCGTCCGCCGGGGAAGCTGTAGATCGGCCTCAGCACCTTGCCGCCCGCCGCCTCGACCTTGGCCTGCATGGCCTCAAGGTCGTGGGCGTAGAGGACGGGCAGCGGCGTTCTGGTGCGTTCAGCATCGGCGTCAAAACCCCCTTCCAGGCCCTGATCGAATGCCGCATAGGTCGGGCCGTAATCGACGAACGTCCAGCCGAAGGCCTGGGCGTAGAAATCCCTGGTCTGGGCCAGGTCGGTCGCAGGCAGTTCCAAATAGTCCAGCTTGCCGTCTTCACGCACGGTTGATCTCCTGAGTTTTACGCCACCGACCCTCCCCCTCTTGCATGCAGCCGAAACATGCGCAAACCTGCAAACGGTTCGCAGTTGCAGGAGTCGATCCATGATCGTGATGACGACAGGACTGGCGGGCCTGATGGCCCTGATGCGGCAGGAAGAAAGAGTCTCGACCCCTGTCGTCCAACGCACGCCCGTCCGCCGGTCGCAGGCCGCCGACATCCGCAAGATAGGTTCAGGCAGAGGTTGATCAGCCGATCTGGGCGCGATGTCTCAGGAAGGCGTCGGCCAGGACGCAGGCGGCCATGGCCTCGACCACCGGCACGGCGCGCAGGGCGACGCAAGGATCATGGCGGCCCTTGGTGCGCAGATCGGTTTCCTGACCATCGCGGGTGATGGTCTGACGCGTGGTAAGGATGGAGGAGGTCGGCTTGAACGCCACCCGGGCCGTCACCGGCTGGCCCGTCGAGATGCCGCCCAGCACGCCGCCCGCCTTGTTGGACAGGAAGACGGGCTGCTTGTTCAGGTCCAGACGCATCTCGTCGGCGTTCTCCTCGCCTGACAGTTCGGCCGCGCCGAAGCCTGCGCCGATCTCAACGCCTTTGGCTGCATTGATGGACATGAGGGCGGCGGCAATCTCGGAATCCAGCTTGCCATAAAGCGGCGCGCCCCAGCCTGCGGGAACGCCCGTAACCTCAAGCGCAACGACGGCGCCGATGGAGGAACCGGCTTTGCGGATCCCGTCCAGATAGGCCTCCCATTCCGGCACGACGGCGGCGGAGGCGGCAAACAGCGGATTTGCGTGTACGGCGTCAAAGTCGATCTGGTCGTCGGCGATCCTGTGCGGGCCGATCTGGACCACGCCCGCGCGGATCCCGATGCTGTCGCCCAGCAGTTTGCGCGCCACGGCGCCGGCCGCCACGCGGCTGGCGGTCTCACGTGCCGAGGAACGGCCGCCGCCGCGATAATCGCGCACGCCGTATTTGGCCTGATAGGCGTAATCGGCGTGACCGGGGCGATAGGCGCGGGCGATCTCGCCATAGTCCTTGGATCGCTGGTCCTCGTTCTGGATCATGATTGAGATGGGCGTGCCGGTGGTCACCGGGCCGTCGCCGTCATCAAAAACGCCGGACAGGATGCGCGCCGTGTCGCTTTCCTGGCGCTGGGTCACGAAGCGCGAGCCGCCGGGCTTGCGTTGGTCCAGCCAGGGCTGAAGGTCGGCTTCGGTCAGGGGGATCAGGGGCGGGCAGCCGTCGACGACGCAGCCGATGGCCGGGCCGTGGCTCTCGCCCCAGGTGGTCACGCGAAACAGATGGCCGAAGGTATTGTGCGACATGGCGTCGACTTAGAGCATGATCGTTTCAGACGGAACCGCTGATGGCGCGGCGACAGGCGCGAAACATGCCGAAATGTCGCTCAGGCGGCCAGTCTTTGCGGCGCCCACACGCGGTTGAAGCGCAGCAGCAGATCCTCCGCCGCCGAGGGCGCATCTTCACAGGGGGTCAGGGTGACGAACAGGTTGCCCGCTGATCTGGGCCCACGCGCAGGCAGGCCGAGGCCGCGCAGACGCAGGCGCACCGGCGCCGGCGCATCGGGCATGATCCAGGCTGAGCGGACGCCCATATGGGTCTCGATCTCGACGCGTCCGCCCTCGCTCAGGGTGCGTGGACTGGTGGAGGCGGTCATGAAGAGGTCGTCGCCCAGTACGGATAGTCCATCCGCTGGTCGAATCAGGACAGGCAGATAGAGGTCCGCGCCATCCTCGCCGCCGCCACGCAGGCGCAGGTGTTCGCCGGTGCGCAGGCCGGCGGGCGCCTTCACTCGCACGGTGCGGGCGCCCAGCCGCAGCTCGATCTGCCCGCCATTGATCGCCTGCATCGGGGTGATGGCCAGGACAGGGGCGGGGGCAGGCTTGATCCTGGGCGCCTCAAGGGCGGGCAGGGCGCCGCCGCTGGCCTGGATCAGGCGATAGGCGGCGATCACACGCCGGAAGCGTTCATCGTCGCCGCCCGGCTGATCGGGACGGGCCGATTTCACGGCGGCGCGGAATGTGGCGCTGAGAGAGGCTGCGTCCACGGCGCCGTGCAGGCCCAGGATCGACAGGGCCTCGCGAACGGAAACAGCCTCGGAACGGGAACGGATGGCGTTCATGCCCCTACCGTTCGCTCTTCATGGTCAAGAGCGGGTTAACTGTGATTTGTTTTTTGGGGGCTGTGACTTGATCTCGATCATTTGCAGCGGCGCGCTTGCGGCGTAATCAGGCGGCATGACTGCTCCTGTGATCCCGCCTAGCCCGTCGCGCGAAGACTATGCCCGCGACTATGCCGCAGCCTTGGCCGCCAATAATGATGAGAGCATCTTCGCCCGACCCGAGCCGATCGGCCTGTTCATCGATTGGTTGGCCGATGCAGGCGCGCATGAGGTCAATGATTCCAACGCCATGACACTGTCGACCGTGGATGCGGACGGACTGCCGGATGCGCGTATCGTCTTGCTGAAGGACGTGGATCAGCGGGGTTTCAGCTTCTACTCCAATCGCGAAAGCGCCAAGGGGCTGGAGCTTGCCGCCCGCCCGGTGGCGGCCCTGACATTCCACTGGAAGTCGCTTCGCCGTCAGGTGCGGGTGCGCGGTTCGGTCGAGCCGGTTATGGTCGAGGAGGCGGACGCCTATTTCGCCAGCCGCGCCCGCGAAAGCCGGATCGGCGCCTGGGCTTCGGAACAGTCGCAGCCTCTGGATGCGCGTCACACACTGGAGGCCGCCGTGGCGCGCGAGACAGCGCGGTTCGAAGGGCGCGAGGTCGACCGGCCTGAGCGGTGGACCGGCTGGCGCGTCACGCCCCAGTCGGTGGAGTTCTGGCGCGACCGTCCGTTCCGCCTGCACGACCGTCTGCGCTTCGTGCGGGCAGGGGATAGTTGGGCGTCGGAGCGGCTGTGGCCGTAAGCCAAATCGACATTCACTTTAAAGCCGTCATTCCGGGGCGTCCGTAGGACGAACCCGGAACCCAGGGGGGGCGGAGCAGTCAACTCAGGGGGCGGTATCGGACGTCGAATGCGTCCAGCGGCATGACTGCGGACCTGGGTTCCGGGTTCTTCACTTCGTTCAGCGCCGCAATGACGAGCGGAGAGATCGATCAACCAGATGTCGATCGGCTTAGTTGATTGGCTCTGAGCTTCCTTGTTGTCTTTGCAGAAGAAAACGAGGCTCAGCGTCCCATAAAGCCCTGCAACAGCGGATGCGCCAGCACCGGCGCGGCCAGGCGCACGACAGCCTGCGGGTCTTCCAGACGCACCGCCGCCGTCGCATCGGCGACGATGAAGTCGGCATGGACACGCGAAGGTTCTGTCAGGCGTTCATGACCAGGGCGCACAGTCGCAAGATACTGCGACACGACGGAATCGGCTGAGCGCCCGCGTTCTGCCTGATCGCGAAGCAGGCGGCGGATGAAGCGGATGTCGGCGGGGGTGTCGACGAAGACGCGCAGGTCGAACAACTGGGTCAGTTCGGGCGTGCAGAGCAGGTGAATGCCCTCGACCACCACCACCTCTGCGGCGGAAATCGATTCGCCCTCAGGCTCACGCCCGTGGTGGATGAAGGAATAGACGGGGGCGACGATGTCGCGACCGTCCTTGAGCGCCTTCAGGTCGGCGATCATCAGGTCGTGATCGCGGGCGGATACATCATCGAAATCGAAGGTGTCGGCGTTGAAATCCGGCACGGAGGCGGCGTCTCGATAATAGGAATCCTCACGCACCAGCACGGCTGATCCCGTCGGCAGCGTCGAGACCAGAGCCTCGGCCAGGGTGGATTTTCCGGAGCCGGAGCCCCCCGTGATCGCGATCAGAATTGCCATGGACGGGCTTCTAGAACGGGACGCCTGTCCGCGCCACCGGAGACGATCGGTCGCGCGGAAGCTTACCTTTGGTCACGTTGCTTAACGTCGATAACAAATATAGCGTCGACCCCAAGCGCCGCAGGTACAGCAGGCGCACCCAAGGGACAGGATAGTTAAGATGCTGGGCTTGATGCAGGACTGGCCGCTGACGGTCGACAAGATCATCGACCACGCCAAAAACTGGCATGGCGACCGTGAGGTGGTGACCCGGTCGGTCGAGGGACCGATCACCCGCACCACCTATGGACAGATTCACGACCGCGCCAAGCGCGTCTCCAGCGCCTTGAAGGGCTGGGGGATCAAGCCGGGCGACCGCGTTGCGACCCTGGCCTGGAACAACGACCGTCATATCGAGACCTGGTACGGCGTCATGGGCATCGGCGCCGTGTGCCACACCCTGAACCCGCGCCTGTTCCCCGAGCAGCTCGTTTACATCATCAATCATGCCGAAGACCGCATCATCTTCGTCGACCTGACCTTCGTGCCTCTGCTGGAAGCCATCCTGCCGCACATTCCGAAGGTTGAGCGGGTCATCGTCATGACGGACGAGGCCCATATGCCTCAGACGAAACTGCCCAAGGCCGAGGCCTATGAACGGGTTGTGGCGGGACAGTCGGCGGATGCCGTCTGGGGCGACTTTGAGGAAAGCACCGCCTGCGGCCTCTGCTACACCTCGGGCACCACGGGCAATCCCAAGGGGGTGCTGTACTCGCACCGCTCCAACTTCCTGCACACTTTCATGGCCATGCAGTCCACCGTGGTCGGAGCCAAGACGACCGAGGTGATCCTGCCGGTGGTGCCGATGTTCCACGCCAACGCCTGGGGCATCGCCTTCGTCGGGCCGGCGTCGGGCGCCAAGCTGGTCATGCCGGGACCCAAGATGGACGGCGCCTCGATCTACGAACTGCTTGAGACCGAAAAGGTCACCTTCTCCGCCGCCGTGCCGACCGTCTGGCAGGGGCTGCTGGCCCATATGCGCGAGCACAATCTGAAGCTCTCGACCGTGAACCGTGTGCTGATCGGCGGCGCCGCCGTGCCCGAAAGCCTGATCCGGGCCTTCAATGACGAGTTCGGCATTGAGGTTCTGCAGGGCTGGGGCATGACCGAAACCTCGCCCATCGGCACCCTGTCCAACATGACCCCAGAGACGGCCAGCCTGCCCTATGACGAGCAGATCAGATATCGCGTCAAACAAGGCACGCCGCCGTTGGGCGTCGAGCTGGAGTTGAAGAACGACGCTGGTCAGGTTCTGCCGCACGACGGACGCACCTTCGGTCACCTGATGGTCAAGGGACCGACCGTGGCGCGCGCCTACTATCGCCAGGACGATGCGATCCTGGACCACGACGGCTTCTTCGACACCGGTGATGTCGCCACGGTCGACGAACTGGGCTTCATGCAGATCACCGACCGATCGAAGGACGTGATCAAGTCGGGCGGCGAATGGATCAGCTCCATCGAGATCGAGAACATCGCCGTCGGCCATCCCAAGGTCGAACTGGCCGCCGTCATCGGCGCCGCCCACAAGAAATGGGATGAACGCCCCGTCCTGCTGCTCAAGCTGAAAGAGGGCGAGGTGCTGGAAAAGCAGGAGCATCTGGACTTCCTGCAGGGCAAGATCGCCAAATGGTGGATGCCGGATGATGTGGTCGCGGTGGACGAAATTCCGCTGGGCGCCACAGGTAAGATCGACAAGAAGCTTCTGCGCGAGCGGATGAAGGACTACCGTCTGCCGGAAACTACGACTTCCGCCTGATCGCCATAGGTCCAGATGCCGTCCAGAAAGCCCGTTCCCGCCATTCTGCCCTGGCTGGCCGCTCTTGCAGCTGCGCCGGGGGTTCTGGTGGTGGCGGCGATCGCGGCGACGCGGTTCGGCGGTCTGGACCTGTCGGTCAGCTATGACCTGCTGACCTGGACGATGGCGCGAGCGCTGGCCTGGGTGGGGTTGGCCGGGGCCTTGGTCGCGCTGGTGCTGGCGCTGCGGGATTTGAAGGGCAGAGGCGTGTACGCCGTCATCGCCCTGATCCTGTCCGGCGCGACGGTCGGCGGCTTCCTGTGGCAGCAGAACCAGTTATCGAAGAACACCCCGCGCGACGTGTCGACCAACGTGGAAGAACCGCCCGCCTTTGGTCAGGCGGCCGATCTGCACCGTCATTCCAAGGCCACGGATGCGGCGGCCTGCTCCTCCGCGCGCGCCGTCCCCAGTCAGGTGCTGGCTCAACAGGCCAGTTCAGCGCTGGTCGATGCGGGCTTCCCCGTAACGCGCGCCACCACTTTTCAAGTCGAGGGCGTGCACGAGGGGGCATGGTTTGGTTTCGCCTATGACGCCGTCATCCGAATCCGTCCGGGTCGTACAGATATTCGGATCGCTGCGCGTGATGGGCGGCCTGACGGCGGCGCGGCGTGCCGTCTGGCCGCCAAGATAACCGCGGCCCTTGAGGCTGAAATCCGTTAGATCGGACTGAATTCGGCCGCAAGCGAAGGCTCCGGTATGGCGACCGCGACACCGTCTTCGACCAGCTTCACCAGGTGCGACAGCACCGAAAGCGACGCGGCGGGCCAAAGGCGCTTATCCACCCCAGCGTAAAGCGCAGGCACCATGTCGCTGATGCGCCGGTCGCCCGCCCGGAGCCGCGCCAGTATCTGCACCTCGCGGTCCAGCCGGTGCGCCCGATACGCTTTCAGAAAAGGAGCGACTTCCGTGATGGGGGGGCCGTGCGTCGGCCACAAGGTCGCAAAGTTTCGCGCCGCCACAGCATCGAGACTGTTCAGATAGTCACGCATGTTCCCGTCTGGCGGTGCGACCACAGTGGTTGACCAGCCCATGACATGATCGCCGCTGAACAGGGCGTTCTCTTCCCGAAGAGCGAAGGCCATGTGGTTTGACGCATGACCCGGCGTGAACACAGCCTCCATCGTCCAGCTGTCGCCCTTGATGATCTCCCCCCCGGTCAGGATGATATCGGGCGCGAAGTCGGCGTCATCATCCTCGTCCAGTGCGCCAGAGGCGTAGGTTTCGCGCAAGGGCGGTCTAGCCGCCAAGATGACGGCGCCGGTCGCCAGAGCGAAAGGACGGGCCAGGGGCGCGTGATCTCGGTGAGTGTGGGTGACGAACACATGGCTGACCGTTCGCCCCTCGACGGTTGCGAGCAAAGCCGCCAGATGCGCGGCGTCCGCCGGACCGGGATCGATCACCGACACGACAGAGCCATCCTCTGGCCTGCCGACAATATAGGTCCCCGTGCCGGTGAAGGTGAACGGTCCGGGATTGTCCGCAACGACACGCTGAACCAAAGGCGAAACCTGATCGGGCCGCCCATAGGCGAAGTCCATCTGACGCACATAGGGAATCATGGGCGCTCACTCCATTTCTGGCTCGGGGTTTGCGGCAGGGGTTCGGCAACCCCTTGAGGAGTGCTCATTATGGGCCGTTCGATCGTGTCAAGTGTCTCCAATCGGCTCCAGCCTATCGCCGCAGCGATCCTGTGTCTCATGGCGGCGCAACTCATTACCGCTTCCTGCACACCCGAGCCTGCGCCCCACCTGAGCAGGGTTGCGGTAGAGCGGTGATTTTCGTCGGCTGACTATTCGCGCTTTACGCGGAACGGCGGCGTATCGCCGACCTTCATCATATAGCTGCCGAGTGCAGCACGGCGCACGGTCACGGAGTTTTCCCGGCGGGTCGAGAAAATAGGAACCACGCTGTCAGTTTTTCGCCAAATAGAGCCATCGTCCAGCGTGATGATCCATTCGCCGCGCCCTAAATCACGCGCATTGGTCATCATCGCCGAAATGGACTGAATCTCGTCAGCTCGTCCATTCGGATTGAATGGATTGGAAATGGCTACATTGAAGCCGAACAGCCTTCGTTGATCCTGCTGAACGTCATCGCGGCGCACGACTGCCACATCTCCAGCGGCAGCAAGAGAGCCAGCTGCGGCGTCAAAACATAATAGCCGTTCAGAATCAGAGACGATTGAGCGACACCGCGTGATTGAACTTAGCAATTCTGGTCCCGATATTTGAGACGTTGCCTGGGCCAATGCAAATGAGGGCGTTATTCCGGCCCCGAATATTACCAGCATTATCGCTGCTGCGTTGATATGCAATCTGACGCGTTTCATGAAAATCCTTTATAAATATGGGGTTGTTGGTCCGCAGTGGATTTAGATCACGTTTGTCCGCTTTTGTCGGCCCTCTGTCCCTGCTGTGGCGTATTTGCGACATGCGTGTTTCAAATGTGTTTAGCGCCGGTCAGGGTGCTAGACTTGCCGCCCGCATTGGTATGGGTTCAGGTCGTCCCAACCGTTCGGTGGGGGGTGGCTTATGGTTGAGGCGGTCATTGTGTTGATGACTCAGCGCTGAACCTTGGAGAACTAGCCTTGAGCAATAAGAATTTCCGTCGCAGCCTGTTGGCGACTTCCATCATCGGTGGTGCGGCTATGGCGATGGCGGCCTCGCCGTCGTTCGCGCAGACGACCGACCAATCGACGGAAGTGGGCGACATCGTTGTTACTGGTTCGCGCATCGCCCGTCAGGACTATCGCTCGACTAGCCCGATCGTCACCGTGGCGGCCGAAGACTTCCAGGCCACCGGTTCGGTCACCATCGACAGCCTGATCAACGATCTGCCGCAGTTCACGCCGTCGATCTCCTCGACCTCGAACAATCCGTCGAATGGCGGCCAGGCCAACATCAACCTGCGCAACCTGGGTTCGAACCGCACGCTGGTTCTGATGAACGGCCGTCGCGTTGTGCCGTCCAACTCTGACGGCTCGGTCGACGTCAACCTGATCCCGACCGCCCTGATCAAGAATATTGAAGTCATCTCGGGCGGCGCCTCGGCGGCCTACGGCTCCGACGCTCTGGCCGGCGTGGCCAACTTCATTCTGGACGACAACTTCCAGGGCGTTCAGTTCGACGCGCAATATGGTGAAACTGATCGCAGCGACGGCAAGACCGAAAGCTATTCGGTCACCGTCGGCGGCAACTTCGACGACGATCGCGGCAATGTGGTCCTTTCGCTGGGTCGTTCGACCCGCTCGGTGATCTACAACGCGGCTCGCGAGTTCGCTGCCGTTTCCGGCCCGTCGGGCACGTCGCCGCTGGGCTCGACCATCTTCGATTCCAATAACCTGCCCAGCCAGGCGGTGCTTGCCAGATATTTCGGCAATGCCGGCGTGAATGAAACGGGCCAGTTCGGCTTCAATGACGATGGCACGCTGTTCGCTTACGCGGGCAAGCTGAACGTCAAGAATCCGGCAGGTGCAGGCGCAGAGTATACCGCTCCGGGCGCCAACTATACGTTCAACACCGGCCCGCTGAACTATCTGCAGCTGCCGCTGGAACGCTACAACGTCTATTCGGCCGCTCGTTACAAGATCAACGACAACGCCGAAGTGTACGCCAATGCGCTGTTCACCCAGTACACGGCCGACACCGAACTGGCGGCCAGCCCCGCCGCAAACGGCACTGGCTTCCGCGTTCCGGCGACCAACCCGTTCATCACGGCGGACCTGCGCGCCGTTCTGGACTCGCGCGTCAATCCGAATAGCTCTTTCCTGCTGAACAAGCGTTTTACCTCGCTGGGCGGGCGTCACTCGGTTGAAGAGTACAACATCTACCAACTGACCGCTGGTGTGCGCGGTCGCGTGCCCAGCAGCGATTGGACGTATGACGTCTATGGATCGTATGGCCGCGTTTCGAACACCACGACCCAAACCGGCAACGCGTCGCGCTCTTCGGTCCAACGTCTGCTGGATGCGGCGGACGGCGGCGTCAGCCTGTGCGCCGGCGGTTTCGATCCGTTCGGCGTGACCAACCTGTCTGCCGAGTGCATCAGCTACATCGGCCGTTCGGCGCGTAACTCGACCGTGACCGAACAACGGGTCGTCGAGGCCTCGCTGCAGGGTAAGGCGTTCGACCTGCCGGCTGGTGAAGTGCGAGTCGCTCTGGGCGCTCAGTACCGCCAAGACGACTTCGCCTTCGGCGCTGATTCCTCTCTGGCCCAGCAGAACGCCGTCACGCCTCACCTCGGCGCCAATGGTCAACCTGATGGCGGCAACATCGGCGGTTCTGAAATCGCGGGCTTCAACCCGACGCCTTCGTTGAGCGGGGGCACGAACTCCAAGGAACTGTTTATCGAAGCCTTGGTCCCGCTGTTGTCCGATCTACCCTTCGTTGAACAACTGGACCTGAACCTGGGCTATCGTTACGCCGACTACTCGACGGCAGGCGGCACCCAGGCTTACCGCGCCGAATTGGACTGGACAGTCGCTGGCGGTCTGCGCGCTCGCGGCGGCTACAGCCGCTCTGTGCGTGCGCCATCGATCGGCGAACTGTTCGCCACCGCCAGCACCGACTTCCCGAACATCGGTGCGCCGTCGGCTGGCGGTACGGGCGGCGACCCCTGCGATATCCGCAGCAGCTACCGCTTGGGTTCGAACGCATCTGCGGTGCGTGCGCTCTGCCTGGCGCAGGGCATCTCGTCCGCCGCCATCGACCGTTACACCTACTCTAACAATCAGGTCGAAAGCCGTACGGGCGGTAACCCCAACCTGCACGAGGAAACGTCGGACAGCTGGTCGGCGGGCTTGGTTTACCAGTCGCGCTTCCAGTCGCCCTGGCTGTCGGGTCTGTCGGCCTCGATCGACTACTACAGCATCGAAATTACGGATGCGATCGGCTCGATCGACGCCCCTGATTCGCTGGCGGGCTGCTTCAACGCCACGGGTGAAAATCCGACGTTCGACAACGCCAACAGCTATTGCCAGTTGTTCCGCCGTGACGCGCTGTCGGGCAACATCGTGGGTGCGATCGAGAACCAGGCCAACCTGGGCATGATCAGAACGTCGGGGGTCGACTTCCAGGCTGACCTGGCCGTCAACATCGCCGACGTCGGCGGTGGCGATTGGGGGCGCCTGAAGTTCAACACCGTCATCAGCTGGCTGGAGAACTACGAAGACAATGTCGTCGAAGGCGGCGTCTTCACCGACCGCACCGGCACGATCGACAGCTCGTTCGGCAACACCTTCCCCGAGTGGAAGGCCCTGAGCTCGGTCACTTGGGCTAACGGTCCGTTCTCGCTGGGCGCTCGCTGGCGTCGTGTGGGCGAAATCACGGTTATCAACACGACCGATGTTCTGCCCGCCATCAACTACTTCGACCTGAACGGTTCGTGGTCGATCAACGACGCCGTCATTCTGCGCGCAGGTGTCAACAACCTGTCCGACGAACAGCCCAACGTCTTTGATCCGGGCGTTCAGGCCAACACGGACCCGTCGACCTATGACGTGTTGGGTCGTCGTTACTACGTCGGTTTGACCGCCAAGTTCTAAGACCGGTCTTCGATACGAAACTGAGGCGGTGGAGCAACGCTCCGCCGCCTTTTTCATGTCAGCGTCGCCGTATTAAAACCATTTCGGCGGGCGAGCGTTGATCATCGCCGCTTTGATCGCGGCGCCGCTCAAGGAAGATCATGCTGAAAGCTCTGGTTCCCGGTATCGTTGTGTTGTCGCTGTTGGCGGCAGGGTCTGCTGTTTCGCAAGATCAGGATGGTCCGATCGTCACGAACCGTTCGAACGAAAGCGCGGATGCGTTGAAGATGCGCGAGGCCATTGCTTATTCGCACACGCTGCCGCGCGGCGCTCCGACGCAGGATTATCCGCTGGTGGCCTGGTGCGATGCCCTAGTCACGGGTCATGCTGATCTGGGCGACACCCTGACGAACCGTTCGGCGGAAGACGCAGAGCTGGTTCGTCTCGGACGTCTGGAGGCCCAGGATTTTCGTAGCGCGCTGACGGCGGCTGAACCGCGCCAGACAGCGGCGGTCAAGGCGGCGGCGCAACAGGCGGCGGCAGCGGCCAAGGCGCAGTGGGCGCCGTTGCTGGCCAGTCAGAACGAGGCGGCGCGCAGCCAGTCGTTCGGGCTTTTCTACGGCCTGCCGGGGCGTTGCGAACACGCGGCGCGTCGCATCCGCAACAACATCACGACGCCGCCGGCCACGCCGGCGGATGTCGGTCTGGAAGAGCCTGCGGCCAACTGATACGACCTGACGGCGAACGGCGGTCTGGGCTTGCGCTCAGGCCGCCGTTTCGCGTGGTGTGGCGTAAGGGTCGTAGTTGAGGATCGGGGCCAGCCAGCGTTCGACCTCAGGGACAGCCATGCCCTTGCGACGCGCGTAGTCTTCGACCTGATCCCGGTCGATCTTGCCGACGCCGAAATAGTGACTGCCGGGGTGACCGAAATACAGGCCCGAGACTGACGCCGGGGGCGTCATGGCAAAGCTTTCAGTCAGGGCTATGCCGGCGTTTTCGCCCGCGTTCAACAGGCGGAACAGGGTGGCCTTTTCCGTATGGTCGGGTTGGGCCGGATAGCCTGGGGCGGGGCGGATGCCCTGATAGTGTTCGGCGATCAGGTCGTCGATGCTGGTGTCCTCGTCGGCCTTGTAGCCCCACAGCTGGGTGCGGACTTCCTTGTGCAGGCGTTCGGCGAAGGCCTCGGCCAGGCGGTCGGCCAGGGCGGTGGCCATGATGGAGGAATAGTCGTCTCCGGCGTCCTTGAAACGTTTGGCGATCTCCAGTTCGCCATGACCGGCCGTGACGGCGAATGCGCCGATATAGTCTTCGCCATCCTCGGCGATGAAGTCGGACAGGGCCAGGTTCGGCTTACCGTTCGACTTCTTGATCTGCTGGCGCAGGGTGTGGAAGCGGGCGATTTCCTGCGAGCGGCTTTCGTCCGAGAACACAGCGATGTCGTCGCCGACGGCGCGGGCGGGCCAGAAACCGACGACGGCCTTGGCCGTGAACCACTTCTCCTCGACGATGCGCTTCAGCATCGCCTGGGCGTCGTTGAACAGGTCGCGTGCGGCCTCGCCGACGATCTCGTCCTCAAGGATCAGAGGATAGCGGCCGATCAGCTCCCAACTAGCGAAGAAGGGCGTCCAGTCGATGTGGTCGGCCAAGTCCTGCAGGTTCCAGGCGTCGAACGCTTTCACGCCGATGAAGGAGGGCGCGCCGGGCAGGGGTTGGGACGGATCGACGCGGAACCGGTTCTCGCGCGCCTGTGGCAGGGTCGCGCGGGCCTTGACCTCCTGGCCACGGGCGTACTGCTCGCGGATGCGAATGTATTCGTCGCGCGTCGCTTGTTCGTTTCTGGCCTTGTCGGTCTTGGACAACAGGCCCGACACCACGCTGACGGCGCGTGACGCATCCACCACATAGGTGGTCGAGCCCCGGCGATAGGCCGGTTCGATCTTGACCGCCGTATGGGTGCGGCTGGTGGTGGCGCCCCCGATCAGCAGGGGTATGTCGAAACCGCGCCGCTCCATCTCGGCTGCGACAAAGACCATCTCGTCCAGCGACGGCGTGATCAGGCCCGACAGGCCGATAATGTCGACGTTGTGGGCCTTTGCTTCGTCCAGGATGCGGTCGGCCGGGACCATGACGCCAAGGTCGATGACCTCGTAGTTGTTACATTGCAGCACGACGCCGACGATGTTCTTGCCGATGTCGTGGACGTCGCCCTTGACGGTGGCCATCAGGATACGGCCCGCCTGTTCGCGCGGCTTGCCTTCCTTCTCGGCCTCCATGAAGGGTTCCAGCCAGGCGACGGCCTGTTTCATCACGCGGGCGGACTTCACCACCTGCGGCAGGAACATCTTGCCCGAGCCGAACAGGTCGCCGACCACGTTCATCCCGTCCATCAGCGGACCTTCGATCACGTGCAGCGGGCGTTCGGAAGCCAGGCGGGCCTCTTCGGTGTCGGCCTCGATGAACTCCGTGATGCCGTTGACCAAGGCGTGTTCGATCCGCTTGCCGACCGGCTGTTCGCGCCATTTCAGATCGACGACGCGGGCCTGACCCTTCTCGCCCTTGTAGCGGGGCGCCATGTCCACCAGCCGCTCGGTGTTCGAGACATTGGTCCGCTGCGGCCGGTTCAGGATCACATCCTCGACCGCCTCGCGCAGTTCGGCGTCGATGTCGTCATAGACCGGCAGGTCTCCGGCGTTGACGATCCCCATGTCCATGCCGGCGTTGATGGCGTGGTACAGGAAGACGCTGTGGATCGCCCGGCGCACCGGCTCGTTGCCGCGGAAGCTGAACGACACATTCGATACCCCGCCCGAGATGCGGGCGTAGGGCAGGGTGCGCTTGATCTCGCGCGTCGCCTCGATGAAGTCGACGGCGTAGTTGTCGTGCTCCTCTATCCCCGTCGCCACGGCGAAGATGTTGGGGTCGAAGATGATGTCTTCGGGCGGGAAGCCGACCTCATTGACCAGGATATTGTAGGCGCGGGTGCAGATTTCGATCTTGCGGGCGGCGGTGTCGGCCTGACCCGCCTCGTCGAAGGCCATGACGACGATGGCGGCGCCGTAGCGCAGACATTTGATCGCATGGTCGCGGAATGTCTGTTCGCCCTCCTTCATGCTGATCGAATTGACGATGGGCTTGCCCTGGACGCACTTCAGGCCCGCCTCGATCACCTCCCATTTGGAGCTGTCGATCATGATCGGCACACGGGCGATGTCGGGCTCGGCCGCGATCAGGTTCAGGAAGGTCCGCATGGCGACGACGCCGTCCAGCAGGCCTTCGTCCATGTTGACGTCGATGATCTGGGCGCCGGCCTCGACCTGCTGTCGGGCGACATCAAGGGCGGCGGAATAGTTCCCCTCGACCACCAGCTTGCGGAATTTGGCCGAGCCGGTGACGTTGGTCCGCTCGCCGACGTTGATGAAGACGGGACGCATCAGGCGTAGGCCACCCAGCCGTGCCACGACAGACCCTGAAACACCGCTTCGACCTTGCCAAACCCGGCTTCACGCAACAGCGCCTCGTCGCGCGCAGGGCCGACGCAGTTGAGCTGGTTGCGGACACGATCATGCGCCTTGGCCAGCATTTCCGGGTCAAGGCCGCTGTCGCTGGAGAAGCGGATATAGCGGTCGAACTGGCGATCCGACGACGGGTCGTTCTTGTCGACGCTGATGTGGGCCATGACGAAGGGCGCGCCAGGCTTCAGGCGGCCGTGGATGGCCTTGAGAGTGTCCAGCTTGGCGCCGTCATCGGGCACGAAATGCAGGGTCAGCATACAGGTCGCGGCGTCAAAGCGTGTTTCCGGCGCATCGAAAACATAGCCTTCAATCCACTCCACACAGGCCGGATCGCCAAGATAAGCCTTGCCCTGAGCGACCATTTCGGCGGACGGATCGACGGCGCAGAACTGGCCTTCTGGCAGGGCGTCGATCAGGGTCTTGAGTTCCAGACCGCCGCCGCCGCCGACCACGAGCGTGTTCGCGGGCGAGGCCTCGGCGATCAGTTGGGCCATGATGCGATGCAGGCCGTCGAAGCCCGGAACGATCTTTTTTGGACGCTCGGCATAGGTTCTGGCGTGTTCGGGGTCTTTGAACAGCTCGGCCATCTTATCGGTCATCGTCTTATCCTCAGGCCACCAACTCGAACGGTTCGAGGCCGGACAGGCGCAAGGCCACCGGCCGTTCCGGGATCGCGCGGGGCTTCAGCGGCGCGACTTCCTCGGCGACGTGACGGGTGTGGTCCGGCGTCGTGCCGCAGCAGCCGCCGACGATGTTGACCAGGCCCGAGGCTGCCCATTCCTCGATGAAGTGGGCGGTCTCGTGAGGCTGTTCGTCGTACTGGCCCATGGCGTTGGGCAGGCCGGCGTTGGGGTAGGCGGCGACCAAGGTGTCGGCGACGCGGCTCAGTTCGGCGATGAAGGGCCGCATCAGGTCGGCGCCCAGGGCGCAGTTGAAGCCGACGGCGAACGGCTTGGCGTGGCGCACGCTGTTCCAGAACGCCTCGGCCGTCTGGCCCGACAGGGTGCGGCCCGAACGGTCGGTGATGGTGCCGGAAATCCAGATGGGCAGGGGCTCCAACCCCTCGTCCTCCAGATCCTTGATCGCCTTAATGCAGGCCTTGCAATTCAGCGTGTCGGTGATGGTCTCGATCAGATACAGGTCCACGCCGCCTTCGTTCAGCGCCTTCACCTGATGGCGATAGGCCTCATAGACCTGGTCGAAGGTCACGCTGCGGGCGCCGGGATCGTTCACGTCAGACGACATGGACAGCATCTTGTTCAGCGGGCCGATGGAGCCGGCGGCGAAGCGGGGCTTGTGCGGCTCCCTGGCCGTCCAGCGGTCGGCGGCGGCGCGGGCCAGTTTGGCGCCTTCCAGATTGATGTCCCACACCGCCTGCGCGTCCAGGGCGTAGTCTTCCTGGGCGATGGTGGTGCCGGAGAAGGTGTTGGTTTCGGAGATGTCGGCGCCGGCGGCGAAATACTGGTCGTGCAGCTCGGCGATGATATCGGGCCGGGTGATGCAGAGGATGTCGTTGTTCCCCTTCATCTGGTGCTTCTCGTCATAGCCGTTGGCGGCGACGAACCGATCGGCGCGGAAATCGGCTTCGTCCAGACCGCGACGCTGGATCATGACGCCCCAACTGCCGTCGAGAACGAGGATGCGCTCCGTGGCCGCCTGATGCAGGGCAGCGATGCGTTCTGCGCGGGTGAGGGGGGCGGTCATTGCGCCACCGCCGTTTCGCGGACGCCCAGCACGCGACAGATCGCATAGACCAGATCGGCGCGGTTCAGGGTGTAGAAGTGGAAGTCGGAAAAGCCCTCTTCCTGCAGGCGGGCGCAGGTTTCGGCGGCGACCGAGGCGGCCAGCAGCTTGCGGGTCTCAGGGTCATCATCCAGCCCATCAAAATGTCCGGCCAGCCAGTCCGGCACCGACGTGCCGCACGATCCGCACATCCGCTTCAGGCCGTTGAAGTTGGACACCGGCATGACGCCGGGGATCAGCGGAATGGTGACGCCCGCCGCCCGCACCCGGTCGCGGAACCGCAGGAAGGCGTCGATGTCGAAGAAGAACTGGCTGACGGCGCGGGTGGCGCCCGCGTCGACCTTGGCCTTCAGCACCTCGATGTCGTGGTCGATGGAGGGGCTTTCGGGGTGGCGCTCGGGATAGGCGCCGACGGTGATGTCGAAACCGCCGACGCGGCTGATGGCGGCGGTCAGTTCGGTGGCGTTGGCGTAGCCGTCGGCGCGGGGGCGATAGGCGCCGCCGATGCCGGACGCGCCGGGTGGATCGCCGCGCAGGGCCACGATGTGATCGACGCCGATGGTCTTGTAGCCTTCGATGACCTCATCGACCTCTTCCCGGCTGGCCTCGACGCAGGTCAGGTGGGCGGCGGGGCGAAGGCTGGTTTCGGCAATGATGCGCTGGACCGTGCGGTGCGTGCGCTCACGGGTTGAGCCGCCGGCGCCGTAGGTCACCGAGACGAAGGCGGGGTTCAGCGGTTCAAGACGGCGGATCGCCTTCCACAGATTGGCCTCGGCCTCATCCGATTTGGGCGGAAAGAACTCGAACGAGACGCGCACCTCGTCACGGTTCGAGCCCGCACGGGCGACGGGGCCCAAAGGGGAGAGCAGCAGGGCGCGGGCTTCAGCAAGCGATGCCATCAGGCGGTCTTTCTGTCCTGGACGCGGCGTTCCGCCGTCCAGATGGTCACGGTCAGGCCCTCTGCGTCGTGGGGCAGGGCGATGGGGGCCGATGGCGTCAGGCCGCCGTCAAGCAGCCAGCCGTTGATCTCGCTGTCGGCGAAGCCCAGTCGGCGATGCTGGTGCGCCTCACGCATGTGTTCGAAGTCGTGCGGGGCGAAGTCGATGATGACCAGGCGGCCGCCCGGACTGACCAGACGGCAGGCCTCGGCGACGGCGGCGGACGGGTCGGACAGGTAGTGCAGCACCTGATGCACGATCACCAGGTCCGCGCTGGCGGCGGGCAGGCGGGTGGCGAAGATGTCGCCGTGGCGCAGTTCGACCTGCTCCACGCCCGCCTTGGAGACATTGGCGCGGGCGATGTTCAGCATGTTCTGACTGAGATCCAGCCCGACCGACATCTTGGCCTTCTTGCCGAACAGGGTCAGCATCCGGCCCGAGCCGGTGCCCAGATCGACGACGCGTTCGAAGGGGCCGGGGCCCACGGCCTTTTCCAGCGCCGCCTCGACGGCGCTCTCGCTGACGTAGAGCGAGCGCAGGCGGTCCCACTGGGGCGCGACCTGTTCGAAATAGCTGACGGCGGCTTCCTCGCGATCCTTGCGGACCTCGTCCAGGCGGCGGTGATCAGCCTCGCCGGCATCCTCCGCCAGGATGTCCAGAACGGTGTCGATCAGCCGGCGCGCCTGGGCGTCGTGCGACAGGCGGTAATAGACGCGGGCGCCGTCGGGAAAGCGTTCGATCAGGCCGGCGTCGGTCATCAGCTTCAGGTGGCGCGACACGCGCGGCTGGCTCTGGTCCAGGATGCGTGACATCTCCATGACCGAAAGCTCTTCTGCGGCCAGCAGCGACAGGATGCGCAGGCGGGTCGGTTCCCCGGCGGCGCGGAGGGCTTCGACAGTTTGGTCAGCGGACAGGCTCATGAAGGCATATAAGGATATCCTTATATGATCATGCAAGCAAAATCCGGCTAAGAAACGGGCGTCTTCAAGGGTTCTGCTGCAAAATGCGCCTGAAGGTTCTCTATCAGAAGCACCAGCATACCCTGCACCCCCGCTGTCGTGGCCCCGCCGGTGTGGGGCGTCAGCAGGGTGTTGGGCACATCGGCCCAGCGCGCCGGATCGGTCGGCTCCTCGGTGAAGACATCCAGCGCGGCCTGGCCCAGCGTCCCTGACTTCAGGGCGGCGATCAGGGCGTCCTCGTCCACCACCTGGCCGCGCGAGACATTGACCAGCAGACCGTCTGGGCCGAGCGCGTCGAGAACCTCGCGCGAGATCAGGCCGCGATTGGTCTCGTCCGCCTTGCACGCGACCACCAGAATGTCGCTGGCCCTCGCCAAGGCCAGCAGCGTATCCGCGCGCGGCCATTCGGCCTCATGCGGGCGCGGACCCCACCAGCTGACGGCCATGCGGAAAGCCTCGGCCCGTCGGGCGACGGCCTTGCCGATATGACCCAGACCGACGACGCCCAGCTTCTGGCCGCTGATGGAGGTGGTGATGGTGCGGGTCTCGATCGTCCAGTCGCCTGAGCGGACCTGACGGTCGCCGGTGGCGATCTGGCGGCGGGCGGCCAGGATCAGACCCAGGGCGTGATCGGCGACGTCCTCGTGATTGACGCCCGGCGCATGGGTGACGGGCAGGCCGCGCGCCCGGCACCAGTCGATGTCGATGCCGTCATAGCCGGAGGTGAAACAGGCGATCAGGCCGAGGTTGGGCAGTTTCTCGATCAAGGCCTTGTCGAGCGGATATTCCCCGGCGACGACCAGAGCCCGGATGTCGTGGGCGGCCTCGACCGGCGGCCCTTCCCAGAAGCGATAGACGTCATAGGCGCTCTCCAGAAAGCCGGAAAGCGGGGCCAGATGCCGCTGCATGATGAGAACGGCGGGGCGTTGGGTCACAGAACCTCCCTAGCCAAAGCAGCACGAATCAAGAACAGATTGTCCATCGTGAAGGATGGATCATGGAAATTACGCAGAACGATTTAGATAGGATAGGAGCCGCCATCGCATCTCAGAGTGCTTTGGATTATGCCGAATGTGGGCCGCATGCTCCATATACCCGCAAAACGTACAAAGGTGTTACGATAGAAGGTCGGTATGACTCCATCGCAGAATATCGTAGTATGGAGGCGATAGTAGATCGCATTCCCGAGCTTCTGGTGCGTCGCCTTCAATCTATCTGGTGCGACTCGAAAGCCTGCGCAGCCTATTCTGTAATTATTCGAAAAAATATGGCTTCCGTCTTACTTCTCGAAGTGGTGTTGGCGACATTTTCTCATTTTGGCTTCAACTCGCTTGACGTGAGTTGCGAAGATGAAATGCTACTAGTCGAGAACGGTTGCTGGCCTAATGAGAGTGTCTAGTTAGGTTGCTTACGCCAAACTGGCTTGGATATCGTCGGCTTCGAGGTAGGGAAAGTCGGCCAGTTTCTTCATGGCTCGCCCCGCCGGCAAGCATGTCCAGCACGTCCTGAACCCGGATGCGCATGCCGCGAATGCAGGGGCGGCCCCCGCACTGGTTCGCGTCGATAGTGATGCGGGACAGAAGATCGCTCATGTCCCGCATCCTATCATGGTTTGATCAGCGACCGAACTTCTGGTGCTGGATGCGTTTGGGGATGATGCTGTCGGCGCCCAGGCGGCGCATCTTGTCCTGTTCGTAGGCTTCGAAGTTGCCCTCGAACCATTCCACATGGCCGTCGCCTTCGAAAGCGAGGATGTGGGTGGCCAGACGGTCCAGGAACCAGCGGTCGTGGGAGATGACCACGGCGCAGCCCGCGAACTCTTCCAGAGCCTCTTCGAGGTTCTGCAGGGTTTCGATGTCCAGGTCGTTGGTCGGTTCGTCGAGCAGGATCAGATTGCCGCCCGAGGCCAGGGTCTTGGCCAGGTGGACGCGGTTGCGCTCACCGCCGGACAGTTGGCCGACCTTCTTCTGTTGGTCGCCGCCCTTGAAGTTGAAGCTTCCGACATAGGCGCGGGTGTTGATCTCGCGCTTGCCGACCATCATCACGTCGGTACCGCCCGAGATGGCCTGCCAGATGGTTTCGTCCGGTTTCAGGTCGTCGCGAGACTGATCGACATAGGCCAGTTTGACGGTTTCGCCGACCTTGATCGTGCCGCCGTCGGGTTGCTCCTGGCCGGTGATCAGCTTGAACATCGTGGACTTGCCGGCGCCGTTCGGGCCGATGACGCCGACGATGCCGTTGGGCGGCAGTTTGAAGGTCAGGTTGTCGAACAGGACCTTGTCGCCATAGGTCTTTTGCAGACCCTCGACTTCCAGAACGACGTTCCCGAGGCGCGGCCCGGGCGGGATCTGGATGTGGGCGTGGGTCTGGGCGCCGCGCATCGATTCCTGTTCCTCGACCATCCGCTCGTAGGCGGCCAGGCGGGCCTTGGACTTGGCCTGGCGGGCCTTGGCGCCCGAACGGACCCATTCCAGTTCGCGGGTGAGGGCGCGCTGGCGGGCTTCGGATTCCGACTGTTCCTGCACGACGCGCTTGGTCTTGGCTTCCAGCCACGAGGAATAGTTGCCCTCGTGCGGGTGGCCCTTGCCGCGATCGAGCTCCAGCGTCCACTTGGTGACGAGGTCCAGGAAGTAGCGGTCGTGGGTCACCAGGATGACGCAGCCGGGGAAGTTTTCCAGGTGGTGCTGCAGCCAGGCGACGGATTCAGCGTCCAGGTGGTTGGTCGGTTCGTCGAGCAGCAGCATGTCCGGCTTGGACAGCAGCAGGCGGGCCAGGGCCACACGGCGCTTTTCACCGCCGGACAGGTTGGTGACTTCCCAGTCGTCGGGCGGGCAGCGCAGGGCGCCCATGGCCTGGTCGATGCGGCTGTCGATGTCCCAGACGTCGCCGGCGTCGATCTTTTCCTGAAGGGAGGTCATCTCCTCCATCAGTTCGTCGGTGTAGTTTTCGCCCAGTTCGGCGGCGACTTCATTGAAGCGGTTGACCCACTGCTTCTCTTCGCACCAGGCCTCGACGTTCTGGCGCACGTTCAGGGCCGGATCGAGCTGGGGCTCCTGCTCCAGATAGCCGCGCTTGACGCCGTCGGCGGCGCGGGCCTCGCCCGAGAACTCGGTGTCCAGGCCGGCCATGATCTTCAGCAGGGTCGACTTACCCGAGCCGTTGACGCCGACGACGCCGATCTTGGCGTCGTTGTAGAAGCTGAGCCAGATGTTCTCGAAGATCTTGCGTCCGCCGGGGAAGGTCTTGGTCAGACCCTGCATCTGGAAAATATATTGCTGCGCCATGAGGTGCGGTTTCGCCCTTCGGGTTCGTCTTGACGTGGGAGGTTCGGGCGGATGTAGCGACCCGGAGCGCGAAGGGCAAATAAGGCGGCGCACAAACGTCTGCGGCATCGCGCCGGAGCTGCGATGTGCGGAGAGCCCGATGGAGGGCTTGGCGGGGCGCCGGGCCTTCGCCCGGAGTTTGGTTTTAGA